>NZ_NEDO01000001.1:0-1422465 GCF_002127155.1 Cellulosimicrobium sp. KWT-B
GAGGTCGTCGACACCGTCGGCGCGGGCGACTCGTTCATGGGCGCGCTCCTCGACGGCCTGTGGGAGGCCGGCCTGCTCGGCTCGGACCGGCGCGAGGCGCTGCGCGCGATCGACGCCACCGTGCTCGCCGACGTGCTGCGCCGCTGCGTCGCGGTCGCCGCCGTCACCGTCTCGCGCGCCGGGGCCAACCCGCCGCGACGCGCGGAGCTCGCCCCCGCCTGAGCCAGGTCACGGCTCCGAGGCCCAAGCGCCAGCCCGGGCACGAGCACAGCACGGCCGCCCGGGTACGAGCCCGGGCGGCCGAGACCTGCGTCAGACCTGCGCGTCCTGCTTCTGCGCCCGCTCCAGGGAGCGCTTGCGGTCCTCGACGTTCTCCTGCTCGATGCGCTCGGCCTCGGCGGTGTCGCGCGTGAGGTTCTCGCTCGTCTCCGGGTCGAAGATCATCATCTTCGTCGGGTCGAACCACAGGTCGGTCACGTCGCCGTCCCGCGCGCGCGACGCCGAGTCGAGCGCCACGACGAACTGCGTGCGCACGCCCTCGCCGTCGAGCTCGCGGTCCAGCTCGTCGAGCTGCCCCTTCACGGACTCGTGCATCTCGAACGGGACGTAGGCGTAGAGCTCCGCGCCGAGCCACTCGGTGACGTCGATCTGCGCCTCGAACGTGTGGCCCCGGTCCTTCTTCGCCGGGTCGACGAGCCGCGCGTCCTCGAAGTGCTCGGGCCGCAGGCCGACGATCACGAGGCCCCGGTCGCCGACGGCCGTCGCGATGCTCTCCGGCATGTCGAACTCGCCGAACGGCAGCGTGATCTTCCCGCCCGAGACCTCGCCGGGCAGGAAGTTCATGGGCGGCGTGCCGATGAAGCCCGCGACGAACAGGTTGACCGGCTGCTCGTAGAGGCCGCGCGGGCTCGCGACCTGCTGGAGCACGCCGCGGCGCAGGACGGCGACGCGGTCGCCGAGGGTCATGGCCTCGGTCTGGTCGTGGGTGACGTAGACGGTCGTCGTGCCGAGCCGGCGCTGGAGGCGCGCGATCTCGGTGCGGGTCTGCCCGCGCAGCTTGGCGTCGAGGTTCGACAGCGGCTCGTCGAAGAGGAACGCCTTCGCGTCGCGCACGATCGCCCGGCCCATCGCGACGCGCTGGCGCTGACCGCCCGAGAGGTTCGCCGGCTTGCGGTCGAGGTGCTCGCGCAGGTCGAGCATGTCGGCCGCGCGCTCGACCTTCTCCCGGATCTCCTCCTCGCTGTGCTTGCCCTTCGCGAGGCGCAGCGGGAACGCGATGTTCTCCGCGACCGTGAGGTGCGGGTAGAGCGCGTAGTTCTGGAACACCATCGCGAGGTCGCGCTCGCGCGGCGCCTTCTCGTTGACGCGCACGCCGTCGATCTCGAGCTCGCCCGCCGTGATGTCCTCGAGCCCGACGATCATGCGCAGGACCGTCGACTTCCCCGAGCCGGACGGCCCGACGAGGATGACGAACTCGCCGTCCGCGATGTCGAGGTTGACGTTGTCCACGGCGAGGAAGCCGTCGCCGTAGCGCTTGACGATGTCCTTGAGGGTGATCGACGCCATCAGCTCTCTCCTCGGGTTCGGCGTGCGGCACGGTGCCCGGCGGACCGGGAGGGCGTGCGGTGGTGGACGGGGCGGGCCGGGGACGCGGTGCTCATCCCTTCACCGCCCCCTGGGTCAGGCCCGAGACGATCTGGCGCTGGAACAGCACGACGAGGATGACCACGGGGATGGTCACGACGACCGCGGCCGCGGAGATCGCGCCCGTCGGCTCCTCGAAGTACGACGCGCCGGTGAAGAACGCGAGCGCCGCCGGGACCGGTCGGGCCGCGCTCGTCGACGTGAGCGAGATGCCGTAGACGAAGTCGTTCCACGCGATGAAGAACGCGATGAGCGCGGTGGTGAACACGCCCGGCGCGGCGAGCGGGACGATCGCCTTGCGGAACGCCTGCCACGGCGTCGCGCCGTCGACCTGCGCGGCCTGCTCGAGCTCCCACGGGATCTGGCGGAAGAACGCCGCGAGCGTCCAGATGGAGATCGGGAGGGTGAGCGACAGGTACGGGATGATCAGGCCGAGCCAGGTGTCGTAGAGGCCGATGTTGCGCCAGAGGTTGAACAGCGGCGTGACGATCGACACGACGGGGAAGATCGAGACGCCGAGCGCCGTGGTGAGGATGAGGCGCTTGCCCGGGAAGTTCAGGCGCGCGATCGCGTACGCGCACAGCGTGGCGAGCACGACGGCGATGACCGTCGCGATGAGCGAGATGCCGATCGAGTTGCGCAGCGCGGACAGGAACAGCTCCTGCGCGGACCCGCCGGACGCGAGGATCTGCTCGTAGTTGGCGGTGCTCCACTGCGGCGGCAGGAACGTCCCGGAGTTGATGTCGCTGGGCCCCTTGAAGCTCGTCATGAAGATCGACAGCACGGGGAACAGCGCGCCGACGAGCACGACGACCGTGATGACGGCCCACCAGATCTTGGCCTTGGTGCTCAGGACGCTGCCCATCACTTCTCCCCCCTCGCGCCGGCGAGATCCACCTTGAAGAGCTTGATCGCGACGAAGCAGATGAGCACGACGCACAGGAAGAGCAGCACCGAGATCGCCGAGCCCATGCCGATCTGGAGCTGGCCGATCGACGTGCGGTAGGCCAGCAGCGACAGCACCTCGGTGCCGTTCGCGCCGTTCGTCATGATGAAGACGTTGTCGAAGATGCGGAACGCGTCGAGCGCGCGGAACAGGACGGCCACCATGATCGCGGCCTTCATGTTCGGCACGATGACGCGGGTGAACCGCTGCCACGCGGTCGCGCCGTCGACCTTCGCGGCCTCCTCCAGGTCGCCCGGCACCTGCGCGAGGCCCGCGAGGAGCAGGAGCGAGATGAACGGCGTCGTCTTCCAGACCTCGGACGCGATGATGACGAACAGGCTCGTGCCCTGCTGCGCGAACCAGTTGAGGTCGGGCCCGACGCCCGGCACCCAGTCGAACCAGTGGTTGACGTACCCGGACGTGATGTCGAACGCGTAGAACCACGCGAACGCCGAGACGACCGTGATGATGCCGTAGGGCACGAGGATCGCGGTGCGCAGGAGCCCGCGCAGGCGCTTGATCGCGCGGTGCATGACGAGCGCGAGGGCGAAGCCCAGGATCAGCTCGATGACGACCGTGACGACCGTGATGAAGAGCGTGACCCCGAGGTCCCGCCACCACACGGAGTCCGTGAGGATCACGACGTAGTTGTTGAGGCCGACGAACGACCGGTCGTCCGGCGCGGTGAGCTTGTAGTTGAAGAGCGAGTCGTAGACGGCCTGGAGGATGGGGTACAGCGTCACGGCGAGCATGACGACGAACGCCGGCCCGGCGAGGTACCAGCCGAGGCGGGCCTCGGCCCGGGAGCGGTCGCTGCGCGCGGCCTTGGCGGCGGCGTCCGGCGCGCCGCGCGACCCCGACCGGGGAGCGGCCCCGCCGCGCGGCGGGGCGTCGTCGGTCGCCGTCGACGGCGTGGTGGCGTGCCGGCCGCGGGGTGCGGGCTCGGTCGGAGGTCCGGCGTTCACAGGAGTCGCTCCCCTCGCAGGACGGCGGTGATGAACTCGGTGGACTCCTGCGGCGTCGTGTCGGCATCGACCGACGCGGGCGGGTACCACGTCTGCTGGAGGCCCGTGGAGACCTCGTTGTAGAACGGCGTCTGGGGCCGCGGCGCCGCCTGGTCGAGCGAGTCGCGGATGACGTCGTACATGGGGAACGCCTTCTGGACGTCGGGGTCGTCGTAGGCCTTGATGCTCGCGGCCGGGTTGCCGTTGGTGACGAAGTACTCGGCCTGGTTCTCGGGGCTCACGATGCACTGGGCCGCCTCGTAGGCGAGGTCGGTGTGCTTGCCGAACGCGCCGATGCCGAGCGAGATGCCGCCGTAGGGCGGCCGGGCGTCCTCGCCCTCCGTCGTGCGGGGGTACAGCGCCCAGCCGATGTCGTCGAGGAGCGCCTGGTCGAGCGACCCGGCCTCGACGGCGCTCTGGGTGGACGACCAGACGAACGGCCAGTTCACCATGAACGACCCGCGGTCACCCTGGAACTTGGTGAGCGACGCCGGCTCGTCCTCGCTCGGCAGGCCCGGCCCGCCGACGCCCGAGGTGCCGATGCCCCCGATGATCTCCGCGGCAGCCTTGCCCGCGTCCGTGTCCAGACCGAGCTTCACCTCGTCGGCCGGGGCCTCGGGGTTGTCGATGATGTGGCCGCCCGCGCCCTCGACGAGCGCGTTGATCCACACCGTGAGCGACTCGGCCTTGGCGCCCTGGACGGCCAGGAGCTTGTCCTGGTCCTGGGCCGCCTGCATGATCTGCTCCCACGTGACGGGCTGCGACATGTCGAGGCCGGCGGCCTCGGCCACGGACTTGCGGTACCAGAGGAGCTGCGTGTTCGCCCAGAACGGGATGGCGACCAGCTCGTCCTTCCACGTCGAGGCGTCGATCGCGCCCTGCACCACGTCCTGCGTCGTCGCCTGCGCGACGTCGTCGGGCACGGGGGCCAGGAAGTCGGCCTCGGCGAACTCGGCGATGAACACCGGGTCGAGGCTCATGATGTCGATCGACGAGTCCTTTGCCGCGAGGCGGCGGGCGAGCTGCTCGCGCTGCGACGCGGCGTCGCGCGGCAGCAGCTCGGTCGTGATGCGGTACGCGCCCCCGGCGGCCTCGGTGCAGGCCGCCGCGATGTCGGCCTGGCCCCCGTTGTCCGGGTTGATGTACCACGTGAGCTCCGGCGTCCCGTCGTCGCCCGGGCCGCACGCGGCGAGCGGCGCCACGAGCCCCGCGGCGACCAGGACGGCGAGCGCTCGGGTGCGTCGGCGCACGTCAGCTCCCCTCGGTCGCGCTTCCCCGAGTACCGGGGGTGTCACCCTCCATGGATACCGCCCCCCGGCGCGGCCCGCCATGCGAACGGGCTCGCGGGGCACGCCCCGACCTGCGCGATGATGGGAGCCATGACCTCTCCCGCCCCCGCACAGCCGGTCCGTTCGCTCACCCCCGCCGAGGCGTGGGCGACGCTGCGGACCGGGAACGACCGCTTCGTCGCCGACGCCCCGCTGCACCCGTCGCAGGGCGCGGACCGACGGCGCGAGACGTCGGCCGCGCAGCACCCGCACACGGTCCTGTTCGGCTGCTCCGACTCCCGCGTCGCGGCGGAGATCATCTTCGACCAGGGCCTGGGCGACATGTTCGTCGTCCGCACGGCGGGGCACGTCGTGGACACCACGGTGCTCGGCTCGATCGAGTACGGCGTCGAGGTACTGTCCGCGCCGCTCGTCGTGGTGCTCGGGCATGACTCGTGCGGCGCCGTGGGCGCGGCGGTCGAGACCTTGCGGACGGGCGCCCAGGCGAACGGGTTCGTCCGGGCCGTCGTCGACCGCGTCATCCCCTCCGTGGCGAAGATCACCGGCGCCGGGAACGGCACGCTGGAGAACCTCGACCCCGCCGTGCTGCGCCGCGAGCACGTGCGCAACACGGTCGACATGCTGCACTCCTACTCGGCGGGCCTCGCGGCCGCCGTCGCCGAGGGCCGCTGCGCGATCGTCGGCGTCGAGTACGACTTCGCCGAGGGGCGCGCGCACCTGGTCGACGTCGTGGGCGACGTCGGCGAGCAGCCCCGCGCCGACGCCTGACCCCACGGCCAGGGCTGGCCCGGCGGTCCCGGCGCGCTCGTCCCGGGGCGGCGCCCGCCGACCCGCGCGCGACCCTCCCCGCAGCCCGCGTGACCTCGCTCACGCGGGTTGCGGGGGCCGGCGCGCGGTGCGGCAGGATGGCCCCATGACTGCATCTCCCGAGGCTCCCGGCGCCGCCGCCGGCGCGGCCGCACCGACGACCGAGTACCGCATCGAGCACGACACCATGGGCGAGGTGCGCGTGCCCGCGCAGGCCCTCTACCGCGCGCAGACGCAGCGCGCGGTGGAGAACTTCCCCATCTCGGGCACCCCGCTCGAGCGCGGCCACATCGAGGCGCTCGCCCGCGTGAAGAAGGCCGCGGCCCGCGCGAACGCGGAGCTCGGCGTGCTCGACGAGGACGTCGCGGCCGCCATCGTCGCCGCGGCCGACGAGGTCGCGTCGGGCGCGCACGACGCGCACTTCCCGGTGGACGTCTACCAGACGGGGTCCGGGACGTCGTCGAACATGAACACGAACGAGGTCCTCGCGACGCTCGCGACGCGCTCGCTCGGACGCGACGTGCACCCGAACGACCACGTCAACGCGTCGCAGTCGTCGAACGACGTGTTCCCCACGTCGGTGCACGTCGCCGCGACGGCCGGGGTCGTGCGCGACCTGGTCCCCGCGCTGGGCCACCTCGCCGAGGCGCTCGAGGCGAAGTCCGCCGAGTTCGCGACGGTCGTGAAGTCGGGCCGCACGCACCTCATGGACGCCACGCCCGTGACGCTCGGCCAGGAGTTCGGCGGGTACGCCGCCGCGATCCGCTACGGCGTCGAGCGCCTGGAGTCGGCGCTCCCCCGCGCCGCGGAGGTCCCGCTCGGCGGCACCGCCGTCGGCACCGGCATCAACACGCCCGCCGGGTTCCCCCAGCGCGTCATCGCGCTGCTGGTCGAGGACACGGGTCTGCCCCTCACGGAGGCGCGCGACCACTTCGAGGCGCAGTCCTCGCGCGACGGCCTCGTCGAGCTCTCGGGCGCGCTGCGCACGATCGCCGTCTCGCTCACCAAGATCTGCAACGACCTGCGCTGGATGGGCTCGGGCCCGAACACGGGTCTCGGCGAGATCTTCATCCCGGACCTGCAGCCGGGCAGCTCGATCATGCCGGGCAAGGTCAACCCCGTCGTGCCCGAGGCCGTGCTCATGGTCGCCGCGCGCGTGATCGGCAACGACGCGACCGTCGCGTGGGCCGGCGCGTCGGGCTCGTTCGAGCTCAACGTGCAGATCCCCGTGATCGCGCAGGGCGTCCTCGAGTCGATCCGCCTCCTCGCGAACGCGTCGCGCGTCCTCGCGGACAAGACCGTCGCGGGCATCACGGCGAACGTCGAGCGCGCCCTCGCGCTGGCCGAGTCGTCGCCGTCGATCGTCACGCCGCTCAACCGCGTCATCGGCTACGAGGCGGCGGCGAAGGTCGCGAAGCACTCCGTCAAGGAGGGCCTCACGGTCCGCCAGGCCGTGATCGACCTGGGCTTCGTCGAGCGCGGCGAGGTCACCGAGGCGCAGCTCGACGAGGCGCTCGACGTCCTGTCGATGACGCGCCCCCCGCAGGCCTGAGCGTCCGCGACCCGGGTCCACGGAGGCCGGGCGGAGCGGGACGACCCGCTCCGCCCGGCCTTCGTCGTCCCCGGGTCGCCTCTCAGGCTGTCAGTAGTCGACGGGGTCGAGGCGGCGCAGCACGACGGCGAGCAGGCGCGCGAGCTCGGCGCGCTCGGCCTCGTCGAGGTCGACGAGCGCGGCGCGCTCCCGGTCGAGCTGCTGCGGGAAGACCTCGTCGACGAGCGCCGTCCCGGCGTCGGTGAGCGCGACGAGGACGCCGCGCCGGTCGCGCTCCGCGACGGTGCGCTCGACCAGACCGGCGCGCTCGAGCCGGTCGAGGCGCTTGGTGATCGACGCGCCGGGGGCGCCGGTCATCGTCGTGACCTCGCCCGCGCGCAGCGGCCGCCCGGCGCGGCGCAGCGCCGCGAGCACGTCGAACTCCGCGCGCGAGACGTCGTGCCGCGCCGCGGAACGCTCCAGCGCCGCCTCGAGCAGCGCCGCGACGCGACGCAGCCGCGCCCCGACCGCCGACGTCGCGGTGTCGAGGTCCGGCCGCTGCTCAGCCCACTCCGCGCGCACGCGGTCGACGTAGTCCACGGAGCCAGGATAGGGCGCGTCTCACACTCTTTCACTGGTGAAACATCTGGGAATCACCGCTAGGGTGGTCCGTCGATGCCCCTCTCCTCCCCCGCCCGCCCGGCGCTCGCGCCCGTGCGCGCCGCCGCCCAGGACGTCCTCGACCCCGCCCACCTCCGCGCCGCCCTGCGCGTGAGCCGTGCCGACGCGACGGTCGCCGCCGCGCTGCGCTGCGGCGCCGCGGTCGCGATCGCGATCGCCGTCCCGGGCCTGCTCGGGCGCCCCGACCTCGCGGCGTTCGCGTCGCTCGGCGCGCTCACGTCGCTCTACGGCCGGTACGACCCGTACCGGCGTCGGGCCGCGCTCCTCGCGACCGTCGGCACGCTCATGACCGGCACGATCGCGGCCTTCACGCTCCTCGCCGCGGCGGGCGCGCCCGCGCTCGTCACGACCGCCGCCGTCGCGCTCCTCGCCGCCGGGGCCACGGCCTTCTGCCTCCTCGTCCGCACGGGCCCGCCCGGCGCGACGATCGTCGTCTTCGCCGCGGGCGCGGGCCTCGCGGGCGCACCGACGCTCGCCGACGTCGGGCCGCGCGCGCTCGCGGCCGCGTCCGGCGCGCTCCTCGCGGGGCTCGTGTGCACGGCCGGCGTGCTCGTCCGCCCGACGGCGCCCGCGCGCCTCGCCGTCCGCCGTGCCGCCGACGCCGTGCGCGCCGCCGAACGACCCGGGGCCGCGCGGCACGCCGCGCATGCTGCCCGCGGTGCCGTCGCCCGGGCGCGCGACGTCCTCGCGGACGACGCCTCCTGGTGGCGGACCCGGGACGCGGTCCCCGCGCTCGCCGCGGAGCTCGACGCCGTCGAGGAGGCGCTCGACGCGACCGGCGTGCCGCGCGATGACACCGGCCCGGCGGTCCGCACGACCCTGCGCGCCCAGGCACGGTCCCGGGTCGCAGGACCCTGGCGGCTCCCGACCGTGCGCGTCGGCGTCGCCGGGCTCGTCGCCGGTGCGGTCGCCGCCGTCGCCGGCCTCGGGCACGCGGCGTGGGCGACCATGGGCTCGACCGCGGTGCTCCAGGGCGAGTCGGCGCGCCACGCCGTCGTACGGGCGCTGCAGCGCGGGGCCGGCACGGTCGCGGGCGCGCTCCTCGCCTGGCCGCTGCTCGCCGCGCCGCTCGGGTTCTGGGGGACGGCCGCCGTCGTCGTCGTGCTCCAGACCGTCACCGAGACGATCGTGGGGCGCCACTACGGGCTCGCGATGCTCACCATCACGCCCATGGCGCTGCTCATGACCTCGCTCGCGCACCCCGCCGACCCGTCGGCGCTCGCGCTCGACCGCGCGCTCGACACGGTCCTGGGCGCCGTCGTCGGCGTCCTCGCGGTGGTCCTCGTCCACCCGCGGACCCGCCTCCGCGCGAGCGAGACCCCCGGTCCGCCGAGGTAGAGGCGACCCCCGGTCCGCCGAGGTAGAGGCCTGGCGCCGCGAGGTAGAGGCCTGGTCATGACCAGGCCTCTACCTCGGCGGCAGGTCAGACCTCGATCGACTCCAGCATCTCCGTGACGAGCGCCGCCACGGGCGACCGCTCGGAGCGCGTGAGCGTGACGTGCGCGAACAGCGGGTGGCCCTTGAGCGCCTCGATGACCGCGGCGACGCCGTCGTGCCGGCCCACGCGCAGGTTGTCGCGCTGCGCGACGTCGTGCGTGAGGACGACGCGCGACGACTGCCCGATGCGGGACAGCACCGTGAGCAGGACGTTGCGCTCGAGCGACTGGGCCTCGTCGACGATGACGAACGCGTCGTGCAGCGAGCGCCCGCGGATGTGCGTGAGCGGGAGCACCTCGAGCATCTCGCGGTCGATGACCTCGTCGAGCACCTGCGGCGAGACGAGCGCCCCGAGGGTGTCGTAGACGGCCTGCGCCCACGGGTTCATCTTCTCGGCCTCGGAGCCGGGCAGGTAGCCGAGCTCCTGGCCCCCGACGGCGTAGAGCGGCCGGAACACCATGACCTTGCGGTGCTGCCGGCGCTCCATGACGGCCTCCAGCCCGGCGCACAGCGCGAGGGCCGACTTGCCGGTCCCGGCACGCCCGCCGAGCGAGACGATCCCCACGCTCTCGTCGAGCAGCAGGTCGATCGCGACGCGCTGCTCCGCGGAGCGCCCGTGCAGCCCGAACACCTCGCGGTCGCCGCGCACGAGCTGCACGTGCTTGTCCGCGGTGACGCGCCCGAGGGCGGACCCGCGCGGCGAGTGCACGACGAGACCCGTGTGGCAGTGCAGCGGGCCGGCCGCCTCGACGACCGCCGGGTCCAGGCTCGTGAGCTCGACCGACTCGTGCTCCCACAGCGCCGCCGCCTCCGCGTCGGTGAACGAGATCTCGCCCATGCCGGTCCAGCCCGAGTCGACGGCGAGCTCGTGCCGGTACTCCTCGGCCCGCAGGCCCACGGCCGACGCCTTGACCCGCATCGGCAGGTCCTTCGACACGACCGTGACGTCGTGGCCCTCGGCCGCGAGGTTCGCCGCGACGGAGAGGATCCGGGTGTCGTTGTCCCCCAGCCGGAACCCGGCCGGCAGCACGCCCGGGTCGGTGTGGTTGAGCTCCACGCGCAGCGTCCCGCCGACCTCGCCGACGGGGATCGGGGCGTCGAGCCGGCCGTGCTTGACGCGCAGGTCGTCGAGCATGCGCAGCGCGCTGCGCGCGAAGTACCCGAGCTCGGCGTGGTGGCGCTTGGCCTCCAGCTCGGTGATGACGACGACCGGGAGGACCACGTCGTGCTCGGCGAACCGCCCGATGGCGCGCGGGTCGCTCAGCAGGACCGACGTGTCGACGACGAACGTGCGGCGCGCGCCGTCCGGTGCGTCGTCCTGCGGTGTGGGTGAGGTACCGGGGGTGGGTGAGGAATGGACCACGAGGGCTCCCCTCCGGCGCACGCGCGCCGTTCTCTCTCTGGGCGAGGCGGGCGACCGGCCGTCGGGCCGTGGGTGCCACGGCTCAGCAGCGCCGGTGCCGGCCCTCCTGAGCGGAGCGTGAACCCCATCGGCTGGCCTCCCGGAGGACGGCGAAGGTGCCGTCCGTCTCCTCGAAACTACGCCCGTGTGATTCGGGTCACCACCCCCGACACGCCTCCGCGCGAGGTTTAACCCCCCGTTCACGCGGAGGCCGCACCCGCGGGGCGCGCGAGATCGACCCGAGCCTCCGAGACCGGCCCTCCGGGGGTCGGCGTCGTGACGGTCGGGTCGATCTCGGACGGGTCAGTGCTCGACGTGCTTCGGCGCCATCGCGATCGCGGCGACGAACCCGAGCACGAGCACCACGGCCGTGACCGCGAGCGTCTGCCCGACGGCGGTCGCGAAGCCCTGGTGGAACGCGGTGGTCGCGGCGTCCGTGACCTGGCGCGCGACGTCGTCGGGCACGCCCGGCGGGAGGTCGAACGACCCGCCCTGGCCGCCCTGGAGCGACCCCGCGTTCGCGAACCCGTCGACGAACGGCTGACGGAACTGCTCGGGCAGGGACGCGGCAGCGTCCCGCGCGGCCGCGGGTAGGGTCACCGCGAGGCGCGCGGTGAGCGTCGCGACGATCGCCGCCGACCCGATCACGCCGCCCACCTGGCGCGTCGTGTTGAAGGCGCCCGCGCCCGCCCCGGCGGTGCGGTGGTCGAGGCCCGACGTCGCGAGGTTCGCGAGCGGCGAGAAGACGCACCCGGTGCCGATGCCGAACAGCGTCATGGGGAGCACGATCGTCACGACCGACACGCCCGGCCCGACGACCGCCGCGAGCCAGCCGATCGCGACCGCGAGGACGCCGAACCCCGTCGCGACGACCCACTTCGCGGGCACGCGGTCGGACAGGCGCCCGGCGAGCGGCGCGACGATCCCCGACACGAGCGAGCCCGGCAGGTTGACCAGCGCGGCGTGCAGCGGCGACAGGCCGAGGATCGACTGGAGGAAGATCGTCAGCGGGAAGAAGATGCCGATCATCGCGAACGACACGGACATGCCCGCGACGTTCGCGAGCGAGAAGTTGCGCGAGCGGAAGAGCCGCAGCGGCAGCAGCGCGTCGTCGCCGAGCCGGCGCTGCCACAGCACGAACGCGACCAGCACGAGCAGGCCGACGCCGATCACGCCCCACACCGTGACCGGCCCGGTGATCGTGCCCCAGTCGTACGTCTGGCCCTCCTGGAGCCCGAAGACGACGGCGAAGAGCCCGACGACGGACAGCACGACGCCGACCACGTCGAACGAGCGCTTGTTCGTCGCGAGGCGCGGCAGCCGCACCAGGGCGAGCCAGAGCGCGACGACCCCGACCGGGACGTTGACGAAGAAGATCCACTCCCAGCCCCACGACTCGACGAACAGCCCGCCGAGCAGCGGGCCGGCGATCGTCGCGACGCCCGCCGTCGCGCCCCACAGCCCCATGGCCGCCCCGCGCTGCCGCGGCGGGAACACGCGCGTGATCATGGCCATGGTCTGCGGCGTCATGAGCGCCGCGCCGATGCCCTGGACGACGCGCGCGGCGATGAGCATCCCGATCGAGCCCGACAGCCCGCACCACGCGGACGCGAGCGTGAACACCGCCAGGCCGACGACGAACACCGGCTTGGGCCCGTACCGGTCGCCCAGGCGACCCGCGAGCAGGAGCAGCACCGCGTACGAGAGCAGGTAGGCGCTGTTGACCCAGCCGACCGCGACCAGCGACGCGTCGAGCTCGCGCTGGAGCGTGGGGACCGCGATGTTCACGATCGTGGTGTCCACCATGATCATGAAGAAGCCGAGGATGAGCGGCGGCAGGATGCTCCAGGCGCTGCGGCCGTGGAGGTCGACGAGGGGCACGACGCGCGCGCCGGCCTCGGCCGGTGCCGGGGCCGGGCCGGTGCCCGGGGCGGGAGTGGTCACGAGGACTCCTGAGGTGAGGTCGTGCGGGAGTGACGGAACGCGGGCCCGGGCTCCTCGGTCCAGCTCAGCGCGCCGGACGTGACGTCCGCGACGGTCGCGTCGAGCCAGGCGATCTCGGCCTGGGTCTGGTGGAGCTCGAAGTGGGCGTCGAGCAGGTAGCGGCGGGGCAGGCCGCGCGCGACCACGTCGTCGAGGCGCTCGCGCACCCCGTCGATCGCGGCCGCGAGCGCCGCGCGGCGCTCGCGGAGCAGCGCGAGGGCGTCCTCGCGCGGGAGGTCGTGCACGAGCGCGAGCCCGACGGGGAAGGCGGGGTACTCGCGCGGCGTCTCGCGGACGAGGTCGCGCGTGCGGGCGTCGTGCGCGGCCACGCCGGCCGGGGTGATGGCGTAGAGCGTGCGCTCGGGGCGGTTGCCGTCCCGGTCGACGCCCGCGCGCTCGACGAGGCCGTCGCGCTCGAGGCGGTCCACCGCGTGGTAGACGGCACCCGGGTTGAGCCGCACGAGGCGGTCGTCGCGCCGCTTGCGCAGGCGCACGAGCATCTCGTACGGGTGCATGGGCTGCTCGAGCAGCACGGCGAGCACGAGGGTCGCGGTGGGGCTGAGGCGCGGGGAGGTCACGGCAGTCTCCGGGACGGGGTGGAGGGGTGGCCGGCCGGCGGGTGGGGAGCTCGGGCCCGGCTGGAATATTCCGGTTGGAATATACGCCCGTGCCCCGGCCGGTGTCGACCGCCGAGGCCGCGGTGCGCGCGGCGTCGTCGAGGTCACGCCCGCGGGGTCGCGCGGGCGGGTCGCGTGGCGGGGTCGCGTGGCGGGGTCGCGCGGGCGCGACGGCGCGCGTAGGTTCGCGAGCCATGAGCGCCCCCGAGCTCCTCGACCTCGACGCGACCGCGCTCGCCGGCGCCCTGCGCGCCGGCGACGTCTCCCCCGTCGAGGTCCTCGACGCGACGCTCGACGCCGCCGCCGGGGTCGGTGCCGCCGTCGGAGCCTTCACCGTGCTCACCCCGGAGCTCGCGCGCACGCAGGCCCTCGCCGCGCAGGACGCGCTCGCGGCGGCGCGGCGGGACGGCCGGGCCGGTCCCCACGACGGCCTCCCGCCGTTCCTCGGCGTCCCCTGCCCCGTCAAGGACCTCACGATGGTCGAGGGCGTGCCGATGCGCGCGGGCTCGGCCGCGATCGACCCGTTCCCCTCCCCGTACGACGACGGCGTCGTGACGCTCCTGCGGCGCGCCGGCACGGTGATGGTCGGCAAGACCTCGACCCCGGAGCTCGGCCTCCCCTGCTACACGGAGCCCGACGTCGGCCCGACCGCCCGCACCCCGTGGGACCTCGCGCGGTCCGCGGGCGGGTCGAGCGGGGGCGCTGCCGCCGCGGTCGCGGCGCGCGTCGTCCCCGTCGCGCACGGGAGCGACGGCGGCGGCTCGCTGCGCATCCCCGCGAGCGCGTGCGGGCTCGTCGGCCTCAAGCCGTCGCGCGGGCTCGTGAGCCCGGGCCCGCACGGGGTCGACGGCGCGGGGCTCGCGACGCACGGCGTGCTCACCCGGTCGGTCCGCGACACCGCCGCGTTCCTCGACGTGCTCGCGCGCCCCTGGCCCGGCGACACCTTCACCGCGCGGCTCGGCGCCGCGCCGGACGGGCGGCGGCTCCGCGTCGGGCTGCTGCTGGAGCCCGTGATCGCCGCCGACGCCCCCGTGCACCCGGCGTGCGCCGACGCGGCCCGCGCGGCGGCGGAGCTCCTCGTCCGGCTCGGGCACGACGTCGTCGAGATCCCGCCCCCGTTCGGGGCCGAGCGCTGGGACGCGTTCGCGGCGCTGTGGTCCGTCGGGGCGCTCCAGGCGCCCGTCCCGCCGGAGCGCGAGCACCTGCTCGTGCCGCTCACGCGGTGGCTGCGCGAGCGCGGGCGCGCGGTGAGCGGGCTCGCGTACGCGACGGCGCTCGCGGGCGTGCAGCAGCTTACCCGCGAGGTCGCCGCCGCGTGGTCGGGCGTCGACGTCGTGCTCTCCCCCACGCTCGCGCAGCCGCCCGCGCTCGTCGGCAGCCAGCGCGTCGACGACGACCCGGCCGCCGACTTCGCCGCGCAGACGGCGTTCACGCCCTGGACGAGCGTCTGGAACCTCACGGGGCGGCCCGCGGTCTCCCTCCCGCTCGGCGCGGCGCGCGTCGCCGACCCCGACGGGTCGTCCTCGACCGTCCCCGTCGGGGTCATGCTCGGCGCGGACCACGGCGACGACGCCCTGCTGCTGACCCTCGCGGCGCGCCTCGAGGAGGCCGCGCCGTGGTCCCACCGTCGCCCGGGGACGTCGTCGTGACGGCGTACGCCTGCCTGCTGTTCGCCGTGAACGTGGGCGGGCGGAAGGTCCCGTCGACCGCGCTGCGGGACCTCGCGGGCGAGCTGGGGCTCGCGCACGCCCGCACGGTCGTGAACAGCGGGAACCTCGTCGTCGGGCCGGGGTCGTCCGGTGCGTCGTCGCCCGCGGACGTCGCGCGCCTCCTGCACGACGGCGTCGCCGAGCGCTTCGGCGTCGACGCCGCGGTCGCGGTGCTCACGACCGAGCGGCTCCGGGAGATCGTGCGCGGGAACCCGCTGCCCGGCGACGCCGCCGACCGCCCGGCCGGGCTGCTTGTCCACGTGGGCGAGGAGCCCGTCGACCCGGACGCCGCCGCCGCGCTCGGGCCGCGCCTGACGACCGAGCGCGCCGTCGTCGCGAACGGCGTCCTCTACGTCGCCTACCCCGACGGCGTCGGTCGGTCGAGGCTGACGGCGGCGGTCCTCGCGAAGGCGGCCGGGACCCCGGTGACCGGCCGGAACTGGAACACGACGACGCGCCTCCTCGCGCTCGCCGAGGACACCCCGCCCTGACGCGCGCGGCGGGACGAGCGCCAGGAGACTGGACCGCGAGCCGGACACGTCGACCGCGAGGGGTGCGCCGCCCCGTAGGATCGGGGGCGGTGTGCCGGGAAGTCTGGTCGGCCACGGTCCGCGACGCGGCCGTGCGACACGACAGCGACCCCGGGAGCACGATGACCCACGCCGCCCTGCCCTCCGGCCCCTCGGCCACCCCGCCGACCGACCGCCCCTCCCCCGGTGCACGCCTGCGCCGCTGGGTCGGGCGCGAGACGACGGGCGGCGCCCTGCTCATCGGCGCGGCGCTGCTCGCGCTGGTCTGGGCCAACTCGCCCTGGCGCGAGTCCTACCTCACCCTGTCGAGCACCGTCGTCGGCCCGTCCTCCCCGCTGCACCTCGACCTGACGCTGTCGACGTGGGCGGCCGACGGCCTGCTCGCGATCTTCTTCTTCGTGGTCGGTGTCGAGCTCAAGCAGGAGTTCGTCGCGGGCAGCCTGCGCAACCCGAGGCAGGCGGGCGTCCCGGTGCTCGCGGCGATGGGAGGCATGGCGGTGCCGGCCCTGATCTTCGTCGCCGTCCTGCTGACCACGGGCGACCCGGGCGCCCTGCACGGGTGGGCGATCCCCACGGCGACGGACATCGCGTTCGCGCTCGGCGTGCTCGCCGTCTTCGGCCGTGGGCTCCCCGTCGCGATCCGCACGTTCCTGCTCACGCTCGCGGTCGTCGACGACCTGCTCGCGATCGTCGTCATCGCGATCTTCTACACGGCGGAGCTGCGATGGGGGTACCTCGGCCTCGCACTGCTCGCCGTCACGCTCTACGCCGTCCTCGTGCGCGCTCGCCGCACCCGCTGGTGGCTCCTGCTGCCCGTCGCGGTGGTCGCCTGGGCGTTCATGCACGAGTCGGGCGTCCACGCCACGATCGCCGGCGTCCTGCTCGGCTTCACCGTCCCCGCGCTCGCGGTGCACGGGGAGCGCGAGTCGCGCACGCAGCGCTTCGAGCACACGGTGCGCCCGCTCTCGCAGGGTGTCGCGCTGCCGGTGTTCGCGTTCTTCGCGGCCGGCGTCTCGATCGTGGGCGGCGAGACGCCCGTCGGGGAGGTGCTGACGCAGCCCGTCGTGCTCGCCATCGTCCTCGGCCTCGTCGTCGGCAAGCTCGTGGGCGTGCTCGGGGTCACGGCGCTCGTCACGCGCTTCACGCCGCTGCGGCTCGCGGCCGGCATCGGGGTGCGCGACCTCCTGCCCGTCGGGTTCCTCGCGGGCATCGGCTTCACCGTCTCGCTCCTCATCGCGGAGCTGTCGTTCCCCGACGCCGAGCACACCGACGGCGCGAAGATCGCGATCCTCGCGGCATCCACGATCGCGGCGGTGCTGGCCGCGCTCGCGCTGCGCTGGGACGCCCGCCGGGCCCGCTCGAACGACATGAACCGTGACGACCTCCCGGACGACGTCACCGACTTCATCGGTGACCCGAAGGACCGCCTGGAGCACTAGCCCGAGCGGGCCCGCCCTGCTCAGCAGGCGGCGGCGACCTCGAACCGGCCGGGCGCGGCCTCGCGCAGCGTCGTGACCGTCGCGTCGCCCTGCCCGAGGTACGCGAGCGAGCCGACCGCGTAGTACGGGTTGTAGGGGTTCACGCCGTAGGAGATCGCGCGCCCCGCGGCCCGGTGCTGCGCGTTCGTCGCGGTGCCGCACCACGGCCCGGCCGGCGCCTGCACCGTCACCGTGACCTGCGCGGTCGACGCGTTCCCCGCCGCGTCGACCGCGCGGGCCGTGAGCACGTGGGAGCCGGGCGCGAGCGCCGTCGTGTCCCAGTCGAACCCGTACGGCGCGGTGCGCAGGGTCGCGAGCGTCGCGCCGTCGACGCTCAGCTCGACGCGGTCGACCGCGCGGTCGTCGGACGCCGCGACCTCCACGCGGACCGTCCCCGAGACGGCGGCGCCCGCGCCGGGCGCGGTGATCGCGACCGTCGGCGCCGTGACGTCCGGGTCTGGGCCCGGGTCGCGGTCGACGCGCCGGTTGTTCGCGAACAGGAAGTCGGTGAGGTAGGCCGGGTAGTCGATGCTGTTCGTCGACACGTAGGACCCGCCGGGCCCGCCGCCCGCGGGCCACGCGTGCGCGAGCCCGGTGTTCTGGACCAGCGAGACGCGCGGGCCGGCGGCGTCGGACCAGAGCGACCCGGTGCCCGCGCGGTTCGTGCCCGCGAGCCCGGCGAGCGAGAACGACGACGTGGTCCCGGCCCCGTAGAGGTCGGCCATGACCTGGGCGTTGAGCGTCCCGTACCCGGTCGCGACCGTCGTGTCGGCGCTGCCGAAGACGACGGACGTCACCTGCGAGCCGAAGTCCGCCGCGTGCGTCCCCGCGAAGCTCCGGCACGTGGAGCGCGCCTGCGCGAGCGTCGTCGCGACGCTCCCGATCTGGCCCGACGTCGTCCCGACCGTCGGCCCCGCCGCGATCCCCACGCCCGCGAACACGTCGGGCGCGAGGCAGCCCATGACCATCGCCTGGCCGCCGCCGGACGACAGGCCGCTGACGTAGACCTGGTCGGGGTCGATGCCGAGCGACGTGTCCGCCAGCAGGGTCGAGACGAGGTCGAGCAGGTTGTCGTCGTGCCGCGCGGGGTTCGTGCGGCTGTGGTTCGTGTCGTAGTAGTCCCAGCAGCCGAGCAGGACGCCGCCGTTCGGCGCGGCGGGGACCGCGACGACCATGCCGTGCTCGTCGGCGGTCGCGGTCCAGTTGCCGCCGTTCTTGAGCACCTGCGACGTCTGGACGCACCCGTGCAGGGAGACCATGAGCGCCCGACCGCCGGGGAGCGCGGGCGCCGTCGTCGGCCGGTAGAGCTCGACCGTCATGCCGCCGGCGGCGCGCTGGGACCACGACCCGGCGGCCGTGGCCGGTGCCGTGACGAGCGGGGCGAGCACGACCGCGAGCGCCGCGCCGAGGGCGAGCGCGACGGCGCTCCGGCGGGCGCGGGCGCGCTGTCTGAGGGAGTGCCTGACCATCTGAACCTCCACGTCGAGGTCGGGTCGCCGTCGGCGCTTCGCGCGCCGTGGCGCGCACCGTCGCGCGCCGGACCCGGGCGAGCCGGACGTTACGTGTGACCTGAATCACCTGTCAACATCAGAGCCACCCCGCCCGACAGGCTCGCAGGACCGCGAGCGACGGTCCCGCCCGACGCGGGTTGACACCGCGCCGCCCGGGGATCCATGATTCCCGCAACCTGAATCGCCTCTCATGTTCGAGCGGCGCTCCCCCTCAGGACCACCCAACGAAGGGCGAAGTCATGCGGACGAAGAAGTCCCAGCGGGCGGCGCTCGCCGTCGCCGCGCTCGCGGCCGCGAGCCTCGCGCTCGCCGCCTGCGCGCCGACCGACGCGAGCGGCGGCGGCAGCGCCGGAGGCGAGACCAGCACGAGCGCCGACCCGGTCGACGTCGGCATCATCTACTCCAAGACCGGGCCGCTCGCGGCCTACGGCGAGGCCTACTACGAGGGCTTCCAGGCCGGTCTCGACTACGCGACCGACGGCACGGGCGAGGTCGACGGCCGCCCCGTCAACGTGACGTTCCACGACGACGGCGGCGACCCCGACAAGGCGGTCGGGCAGGCCAAGGACCTCATCGGCAAGGGCTACCAGATCCTCGGCGGCACGGTCGTGTCCGGCGTGGCGCTCAAGCTCGCCGAGCAGGCCGAGCAGAACAAGGTGCTCTACATCTCCGGGCCCGCCGCGGTCGACGCGCTCACGGGCATCAACGACTACACGTTCCGCTCGGGGCGCCAGTCGCTCCAGGACGTCGCGACCGCCGGCACGTTCGTCGACCCGGACGGTGCGAAGGTCGTCGTGTTCGCCCAGGACAACGCGTTCGGCCAGGGCAACCTCGCCGCGGTCGAGGCCGTCCTCGGGGCGCAGGGCGCCGAGGTGACGAGCGTGCTCGTCCCGGAGGACGCGACGGAGTTCACGCCGTTCGCGCACCAGATCGTCGACGCCGCGCCCGACCTCGTGTTCGTCGCGTGGGCCGGGGCGACGTCGGGCGCGATGTGGCAGGGCCTCGACCAGCAGGGCGTCCTCGACGCGACCACGGTCGTCACCGGGCTCGGCGACGTCGCGACCTACGGCGCGTACGGCGCCGCGGCGAGCAAGGTCGACTTCCTCAACCACTACTTCCCCGGCGCCGCGGGCACCGACGTCGAGGCCGCGATGCTCGCGTCCGTCGAGGAGGCGGGGAAGCAGGCCGACCTCTTCACGCCCGACGGCTTCGTCGCCGCGCAGATGATCGTCCACGCGATCGCCGAGGGCGGCGACGACGTCGACGCCATGGTCGACGCGCTCGAGGGCTGGAGCTTCGACGGCCCCAAGGGCACGACGACGGTCCGCGCGTCCGACCACGCGCTCGTCCAGCCGATGTACCAGGTGAAGCTCGTGGCCGAGGGCGACGGCTGGGTCCCCGAGCTCGTCGCCGAGGTGCCGGGCGACGACGTCGCGCCGGCCGAGGCGGGCTGACGTGGGCGAGCCGCACACCCTCCCCGCGCTCGAGGTCCGCGACCTCGGGCTCCAGATCGGCGGCGCGCGGATCCTGCGGGGCGTGAGCCTCGCCGTCGGGCAGGGCGAGATGCTCGGGGTGATCGGGCCGAACGGCGCGGGCAAGACGACGCTCTTCAACCTGGTCTCGGGGATCCACCGCCCGACGAGCGGGGCGGTTCTCCTCGAGGGCGCGGACGTGACGACCACCTCGGTGGCCGCGCGCGCCCGCGCGGGCCTGGGCCGCACGTTCCAGACGTCGAGCCTGTACCCGCGCCTGAGCGTCCGGGAGAACGTGCGGCTCGCCGCGCAGGGGCGCCTCGGCGGCGCCCTGTCGGTGCTGCGCTTCCCGCGTCGCGGCGACGCCGCGACGCGGGAGGCGGACCGGCACCTGGAGACCGTCGGGCTCGTGCGCCGCGCCGAGGTCGCCGCGGGCGACCTGTCGCACGGCGACAAGCGCAAGCTGGAGATCGCGGTGCTCCTCGCGACCGAGCCGCGCGTCGTGCTGCTCGACGAGCCCATGGCGGGCGTGTCGTCGGCCGACGTGCCCGGCCTCGTCGAGGTCGTCCGCGACCTGCACGCGACCGGCTGCACGGTGCTCATGGTCGAGCACCACATGGACGTCGTGCTGGGGCTCGTGGACCGCGTCGCCGTCATGCACCACGGCGAGCTGCTCGCGTGCGACACCCCCGACGCCGTCATGGCGGACCCGACGGTGCAGAGCGCCTACCTCGGCGTCACGGCAGGAGAGGCAGCATGAGCGGGAGCAGCAGGAGCACCGCCCAGCCCGCGGTCGGGAGCGACGTGCCCGTCCTCGAGGTGCGCGGGCTGTCCGCGCGCATCGCGGGCCAGCAGGTCGTCGAGGACGTGACGTTCTCCGTCCCGGCCACCGGGGTCACGGCGGTGCTGGGCCGCAACGGCGTCGGCAAGACGTCGACCCTCAAAGCCGTGCTCGGCCTGATCGAGCGCCGGGGCGAGGTGCTGCTCGCGGGCGAGCGCGTCGACGGCGAGCGCACGGACCGGATCGTGCGACGCGGCGTCGGGTACGTGCCCGAGGACCGGGAGGTGTTCGCCGGGCTCACGGTCGCGGAGAACCTGCGCCTCGCCGAGCGCGACGCCCACCCGCGGCGCGAGCTCGTCGCGGAGCTCTTCCCGGACCTCGTGCAGCGCGCCGCCCAGCGCGCGGGCACCCTCTCGGGCGGTCAGCAGCAGATGGTGTCGCTCGCGCGCGCCCTGCTCAACGCCAACCGCCTGCTCCTCGTCGACGAGCCCACCAAGGGCCTCGCGCCCCGGATCGTCGGCGAGGTGTCGGACGCGCTCGCGGAGGCGGCCCGCACGGTCCCGATCCTGCTCGTCGAGCAGAACCTCGAGGTCATCGAGCGGCTCGCCGAGCGCGTCGTCGTGATCGACGCGGGCCGCGTCGTGCACACCGGTCCCGCGCGCGAGCTCCTCGACGACCCCGACCGCGTCCAGCAGCTCCTCGGCGTGCACGCCGAGGTCGACCACCACGGAACCGAAGGGGCGGTGGCCCGGTGAGCACGATCGTCCTCCTCCTCGTCACGGGGCTCGGCCTCGGGGCGCTGTACTTCCTCGTCGCGTCGGGCCTGTCGCTCATCTACGGGCTCATGGGCGTCCTCAACTTCGCGCACGGGTCGTTCCTCACGCTCGGCGCGTTCGGCGGCTGGTTCGTCGCGCGCTCGCTCGGCGCGGACTCGTGGGGCGTCTTCGCGCTCTCGCTGCTCGCCGGTGCCGTCGTCGGGGCCGGGGCTGCGGCGCTCACCGAGCTCCTCCTCATCCGCCCGCTCTACGAGCGGCACATCGAGCAGGTGCTCGTCACCGTCGGGCTCTCGCTCGCGTCCGTCGCGCTGTTCGAGGGCATGTGGGGGTCGGACCCCGAGTTCATCTCCGGCCCGGCGTGGCTCAAGGGCACGACCGACCTGGCGGGCGCGCCGGTGCCCAACGACCGGTTCGTCGCGATCGGCGCCGCGGCGCTCGTGCTCGGCGCGATCGTGCTGTTCCTCCAGCGCACGCGCTACGGGCTCATCATCCGCGCGGGCGTCGAGAACCGGTCCATGGTCACCGCGCTCGGCATCGACGTGCGCAAGGCGTTCACGCTCGTCTTCGCGGTCGGCGGCGCCGCCGCAGGGCTCGGCGGGGTCCTCGCCTCGCAGTACTTCGGGTACGTCTCCCCGCACCTCGGCGGGTCGCTGCTCATCTTCGCGTTCATCGTCACCGTCATCGGCGGGCTCGGCTCCCTGACCGGCGCGGCGGTCGCGTCCGTGCTCGTCGCGGTCCTCCAGCAGTTCGCGAACTACTACCTCGGCTACGGCGACCTGCTCGTCGTGCTCCTCCTCGCGCTCGTGCTCCTCGTCCGTCCCACCGGCCTCCTCGGGAGGGCAGCCGCATGACCACCCAGACCGCTCCCCCGGCCCCGGCCGCCCCCGCCGACGACGCGCCGCGCGCCGACCGACCCGCCCGCCGGGCGCCGTCGGGCACGCTGGTCCGCACGCTCGCGGGCGTCGTGCTCGTCGCGGTGCTCGCGTGCCTCCCGCTGCTCGCGCTCCACGTGCCGGGCGTCCTGCCCGGCCCGACGTACACGCCCGGCGCGCTCCAGATGATGGCGATGTGCTGGCTCATCGGCGCCCTCGCGCTGAGCTACCACCTGCTGTTCGGGGTTGCCGGGCTGCTGAGCTTCGGCCACGCGCTGTACTTCGCGGCGGGGCTGTACGGGCTCGCGATCGTGCTCGACACGACCGAGATCCCGCTCCTGCCCGCCGCGGCGCTCGTGCTCGTCGGCGGGATCGTCCTCGCGCACGTCGTCGGGGCCGTCTCGCTGCGGGTCACGGGCATCTCGTTCGCCATGGTCACCCTCGCGTTCGCCCAGGCGGGCAACGTCCTGGTGCGCCGCAACCCCGGCGGCACGACCGGCGGCGAGGAGGGCCTCGCGCTCGCGACCCGGAACGTCCCCGACGCGTTCGTGGGCGTGCTCAACACGCGTAACCTCTACTGGCTCGCCCTCGCCGTGCTCGTCGTCGTCTATCTCGTGGTGCTGTGGGTCGAGCGGTCGCGCGCGGGGCACGTCGCGGCGGCGACGCGCGAGAACGAGATGCGCGTGCGCGTCATCGGCGGGCGCCCCTACCTCGTCAAGCTCCTCGTGTTCGTCCTCGCGGCGACGCTCGCGACCGTCGTCGGCATGGCGTACCTGCTGCTCCAGTCCGGCGCCGTGCCGCGCGCGACGTCCGCCGACTTCACGCTCACGCTGCTCGTCATGGTCGTGCTCGGCGGCGTCGGGTCCCGGTGGGGCGCGATCGTCGGCGGCGTGCTCTACACGATCCTCGACCAGCGGCTCGGGACGCTCGCGAGCTCCGCGGCCGTCGCGGACCTGCCGGCCGTGCTGCGCGTGCCGCTCAGCGAGCCGCTGTTCCTGCTCGGGACCCTCTTCATCCTCGTCGTGATGTTCCTGCCCGGCGGCATCGCCGGGGCTGCGTCGCGCCTCGCCGCGCGCCGCCGCCCGCGGGAGGATCGGGAGGAGGCCCGCGAGCGCCTGGAGGAGGTGGCATGACGACGCAGCACCAGGACGCCCAGGACGGCCTGCACACCCTCGGGCGCTGGACGCGCGACCGGGCGCTCGCGACGCCCGACCGCGTCGCCGTCGACGACCGCGGCGTGACCCTGCGCTACCGCGACCTGCACGAGCGCGCGAGCGCCCTGGCGGAGGCGTTCCGGGAGGCGGGCTACGGCGTCGGGGACCGCGTCGCGACCGTCACGGGCAACAGCGCCGACCAGGTCGTGCTGTTCTTCGCGTGCGCGCAGGCCGGGCTCGTGCTCGCGCCGCTGTCGTGGCGGCTGTCGCCCGGCGAGCTCGCCGCCCAGGTCGAGCAGGCCGACCCCGCGCTGGTGCTCGTGGAGCAGGAGTTCTCCGGCCTCGCGGACTCGGCGTTCGACCGGCTCGACCCGCTGCGCCGGCTCGACGGGGAGCGGCCCGGCCGCCCGCCCCGGCGGGCCGAGCTCGGGCGCAGCGGCGTCGAGGCGCACGTCCCGGCGCCGTCACGGCGGGGCCCCGCGCCGGAGCGCCGGCCCGTGCGCGACGACGACCCGCTCCTCCTCGTGTTCACGTCCGGCACGCAGGGCACGCCCAAGGGCGCGCTGCTCACGCACGCGAACTGCTTCTGGACGAACCTGTCGCTCTCGCGCACGGTCGAGCTGACGAGCCACGACGTCGTGCTGAGCGTGCTGCCGCAGTTCCACGCGGGCGGGTGGAACATCCAGCCGCTGCTCGCGTGGTGGACCGGCGCGACGGTCGTCCTGGAGCGCACGTTCGAGCCCGAGCGCGTGCTCCAGCTCGTCGCCGAGCGCCGCGTCACGACGATGATGGGCGTCCCGACGAACTACCTGCTCCTCGCGGAGCACCCCGGCTTCGCGGACGCCGACCTGTCGTCACTGCGGCACGCCGTCGTGGGCGGTGCGCCCATGCCGGAGCCCCTGCTGCGCACGTGGCACCGCCGCGGCGTCGCGCTCTCGCAGGGCTACGGGCTCACGGAGGCGGGCCCCAACGTGCTGTGCCTGCCCGACGACCAGGCCCGCGAGCGCAGCGGCTCGGCCGGCACGCCGTACCCGCACGTCGAGGTCGCCGTCGCCGACCCGGTGACCGGCCGCCACCTCGACGGGCCCGCGGCGGGCGAGCTGCTGGTCCGCGGGCCGGGGGTGTTCGCGGGCTACTTCCGCGACGAGGCCGCCACGGCCGCCGTCCTGCGCGACGGCTGGCTGCGCACCGGCGACCTCGTCGAGCGCGACGCCGACGGGTGCTACCGCGTGGTCGACCGCCTCAAGGACGTCTTCATCGTCGGCGGCGAGAACGTCACGCCGTCCGAGGTGGAGGCCGTGCTCCGCCGCCACCCCGCGGTGGCGGACGTGGCGGTGGTGGGCGTCCCCGACGACCGGTGGGGCGAGGTCGGGGCCGCGTTCGTCGTCCCGCGCGCCGGCCACCCCACCGACGCCGAGGAGCTGGAGGCGTTCTGCCGCCGCGAGCTCGCGCACTTCAAGGTCCCGCGCCGCTTCGACCTCGTCCCGTCCCTGCCCCGCACGTCGTTGCACAAGGTGTCGCGCCGCTCGCTCGCCGAGCGCGTGACCGTCCCGGAGGACTCATGAGCACCCAGCCCCGCACCGCCCGCGGCAACCGCACCCGGGCGAAGATCCTCGCCGCGGCCGAGCAGGTGTTCGCCGAGGTCGGGTACCACGACGCGTCGATCGTGAAGATCACCGAGTCCGCGGGCGTCGGGCAGGGCACGTTCTACCTGTACTTCGAGTCGAAGATCGACGTGTTCGACGAGCTCGTCGACGACCTCAACCGCCGCGTGCGGCACGCGATGATCGAGGCGAGCTCGCAGGCGACGACGCGCCTGGCCGCCGAGCGCGCGGGCTTCGAGGCGTTCTTCCGCTTCACCGCCGAGCACCCGGCGCTCTACCGCATCGTGCGGCAGGCCGAGTTCGTCTCGCCCGGGGCGCTGCGCCGCCACTACGCGCGCATCGTCGAGGGCTACATGACCGGGCTCGACAAGGCGCGCGCGAACGGCGAGGTCGGCCACGACGTCGACCCGGAGGTCGCCGCGTGGGCGCTCATGGGCATCGGCGAGATCGTCGGGATGCGCTGGGTCCTGTGGGGCGGGCGCTGGGACGAGGGCGCAGAGCCGCCGTCGTACGACACCGCGGCCGCCGAGGTCCCCCCGCACGTGTTCGAGCAGACCATGCAGTTCATCGAGCGCGCGCTCGCCGCGCCGCGGACCGCTCCGCCGACCGCGACCGGGCCCGCCATCTCGACCGACACCGAAGGAGACGCGCGATGACCGTCCCCGGCACCGCCCCGACCCTTGCCGGGCGGCGCGCGCTCGTCACGGGCGGCGCGAGCGGCATCGGCGCCGCGTGCGCGCGCGAGCTCGCCGCGCGCGGCGCGCACGTGACCGTCGCCGACGTCGACCCCGACGGCGCGCAGCGCCTCGCGGACGAGCTCGGCGGCGAGGCGTGGGTCGTCGACCTCGCCGACACGCGCGCGCTCGACGACCTCTCGCTCGACGTCGACGTGCTCGTCAACAACGCGGGCGTGCAGCGCGTGAGCCCCATCGAGGACTTCCGCCCCGACGACTTCCGCCTGCTGCACGCGATCATGCTCGAGGCGCCGTTCCTGCTGGTCCGGGCCGCGCTCCCCGGGATGTACGCGCGCGGGTTCGGGCGCGTCGTCAACGTGTCGTCCGTGCACGGCCTCGTGGCGTCGCCGTTCAAGTCGGCGTACGTGTCCGCGAAGCACGGTCTGGAGGGCCTGTCCAAGGTGACCGCGCTCGAGGGCGGTCCGCACGGCGTGACGAGCGTGTGCGTCAACCCCGGCTACGTCCGCACGCCGCTCGTCGAGAAGCAGATCGCGGACCAGGCGCGCGTGCACGGCGTCCCCGAGTCCGAGGTGCTCGCGACCGTGCTCCTCGCGGAGTCCGCGGTGAAGCGGCTCGTGGAGCCGGAGGAGGTCGCGTCGCTCGTCGGCTGGCTCACCGGCCCGGACGCGTCGATGGTCTCGGGCGCGTCGTGGACGATCGACGGCGGCTGGAGCGCCCGGTGACCGCGGCCACGACCGCGCCGGACGACGTCACCGCCGCGACCCACACCTACGCGACGCTCGACGTCCCCGTCGCGGGCGGGCGGCTGCGTGTCGGCGTGTGGGACCCGGTCGCCCCGCACGCACCCGAGCCCGGCGCCCGGCCCGACGGCGGCGCGACCCCCGCGCACGACGCCGTCCCGACCGTCCTCGCCGTGCACGGCATCACGGCGTCGCACCGCGCGTGGCCGGCCGTCGTCGCGGCGCTGCCGGGCGTGCGCGTCGTCGCGCCCGACCTGCGGGGGCGCGGGCGCAGCAACGCCCTGCCCGGCCCGTACGGCATGGGCGCGCACGCGGACGACCTCGCGACGGTCCTCGACGCGCTGGGGATCGACCGCGTCGTCGCCCTCGGCCACTCCATGGGCGCGTTCGTGTCCGTCGTGCTCGCGCACCGCCACCCCGGCCGCGTCTCCCGGCTCGTGCTCGTCGACGGCGGCCTCCCGCTCCCGCCGCCGACCGGGCTCGCGCCCGACGCGACGCACGACGAGGTCCTGCGCGCCCTGCTCGGCCCGGCCGTCGAGCGCCTCGAGCGCACGTTCGCCGACCACGAGGAGTACCGCGGGTTCTGGCGCGCGCACCCCGCCTTCGCGAGCGCGTGGGACGAGCCGTGGGCCGACGTCGTCGCGGGGTACGTCGACTACGACCTCGTCGGGGAGGCGCTCGCGCTGCGGCCAGCGTCGTCGGGCGCGGCGGTCTCCGCCGACTCGCTCGAGCTCTACGAGGGCGGGCCGCTCGCGGACGCGCTCGCGGGCGACCACCCGCTCGACGTGCCCCTCGTGCTGCTGCGCGCGCCGCGCGGCCTGCTCGACGAGCCCGAGGCCCTCTACTCCCCCGAGCACCTCGCCGCGTGGCGCGCGCGGCTGCCGGGGCTGCGCACCCGCGACGTAGCGGGTATCAATCACTACACGATCATCATGAGCCCGCCCGGCGTCGAGGCCGTCGCGGGCGAGACCCTGCGGGCCCTGGCCGCCGTCACGAGCGACGGACCCGGACCGGCGAGTGACGAGGAGGTCACGGCATGAGCCCCACGATCGCGTCCCCACGAGGGACCGGGCTGGACAAGGTGGTCGCGTCCGCGGCCGAGGCCGTCGCGGACGTGCCCGACGGCGCGTCGCTCGCCGTCGGCGGGTTCGGCCTGTGCGGCAACCCGATCGCGCTCATCGAGGCGCTGCTCGCCCAGGGCACGCGCGACCTGTGGGTCGTAAGCAACAACTGCGGCGTCGACGACTGGGGCCTGGGCGTCCTGCTCGGCGCGGGCCGCATCCGGAAGATGACGAGCTCGTACGTCGGGGAGAACAAGGAGTTCGAGCGGCAGTTCCTCTCGGGCGAGCTCGAGCTCGAGCTCACCCCGCAGGGCACGCTCGCCGAGAAGCTGCGCGCCGGCGGGGCGGGCATCGCCGGGTTCTGGACGCGCACCGGCGTCGGCACGCAGGTCGCCGAGGGCGGCCTCCCCCAGCGGTACGACGGCGCGGGCGGCGTCGCGCAGGCGAGCGCGCCCAAGGAGGTGCGCACGTTCGGCGTCGGGCCGCGCGGTCGCGACGGCGCGTTCGCCGACGAGGCGGAGTTCGTGCTCGAGGACGCGATCACCACGGACTTCGCGCTCGTGCACGCGCTGCGCGGTGACCGGCACGGCAACCTCGTGTTCCACCGGTCGGCCCGCAACTTCTCACCGCTGGCCGCGATGGCGGGCCGCGTGTGCGTCGCGCAGGTCGAGGAGCTCGTCGAGCCCGGCGAGATCGACCCCGACGCCGTGCACCTGCCCGGCGTGTTCGTGCACCGCGTCGTCGAGGTCGGACCCGACGTCCCCAAGCGCATCGAGCGCCGCACCGTGCGCTCGGCCGCCCCGACCGACCAGCCCGCGCCCGCGCCGTCGGGCACCGCGACCACCGTGAAGGAGGGCTGAGCCGTGCCGCTCACCCGCGACGAGATGGCCGCGCGCGCCGCGCGCGAGCTCCAGGACGGCTGGTACGTCAACCTCGGCATCGGCCTGCCGACCCTCGTGCCCAACTACGTGCCCGCGGACAAGCACCTCGTGCTCCAGTCCGAGAACGGGATCCTCGGCGTCGGGCCGTACCCGACCGAGGACGCCGTCGACCCCGACCTCATCAACGCCGGCAAGGAGACCGTCACCGTCCTGCCGGGCGCCGCGTTCTTCGACTCCGCGCTGAGCTTCGGCATGATCCGCGGCGGCAAGATCGACGCCGCGATCCTCGGCGGCATGCAGGTCTCCGAGACGGGCGACCTCGCCAACTGGATGATCCCCGGCAAGATGGTCAAGGGCCCCGGCGGCGCGATGGACCTCGTGCACGGGGCGGGCCGCGTGATCGTGCTCATGGAGCACGTGGCGCGCGACGGGTCGCCCAAGATCCTGCGCTCGTGCTCGCTGCCCCTCACGGGGCGCGGGGTCGTGCACCGGGTCATCACCGACCTCGCGGTGATCGACGTGACGCCCGACGGGCTCGTGCTGCGCGAGACCGCGCCCGGCGTGAGCGTCGACGACGTGCGGGCCGCGACCGAGCCCGACCTCGCCGTCGCGCTCGACGACGCCCCGCTCGACGTCGCCGACGCCGGCCCGGGACCGTCCACGCAGGCCGCGGGGACGCCGTCGTGACGCGGGACGTGCTGCGCCGCGACGTCCCGACCCCGCGCGGTCGCGAGCACGTGCGCGAGGTCGTGGCCGACGGCGACGTGCGGGCCACGGTCCTGCTCGTGCACGGCAACTGCTCGTCGTCGGCGTTCTTCGACCCGCTGCTGCGCGCGCTGCCGGGCGACGTGCGCGGCGTCGCCGCCGACCTGCGGGGGTACGGCGACGCCGAGCCCCGGCCCGTCGACGCGACCCGGGGCGTGCGGGACTTCGCCGACGACGTCGCGGGCGTCCTCGACGCGCTCGACCTCGAGCGCCCGCTCGTCGCCGTCGCGCACTCGGCGGGGGCGGGCGTCGTGCTGCAGCTCGCGACCGACCGGCCCGACCTGTTCGACGGCATCCTGCTCGAGGCGCCCATGTCGCCGTACGGGTTCGGCGGCTCGCGCGACGTCGACGGGACGCCGCTCTCCCCGGACTTCGCGGGATCGGGCGGCGGGACGGCGAACCCCGCGTTCGTCGCGGCGCTCGCCGCACGCGACCGCAGCGAGGACGCCGGGTCGCCCCGCGACGTGCTGCGCCGGTTCTACGTCGCCGACCCGGCCGCGCTCGGCGAGCCGCTCGGCGCGCTGGAGGAGCTCCTGCTCGACTCCGTGCTCTCCACGCGCACGGGCGACGACAGCTACCCGGGCGACCGGACGGCGTCGGGCACGTGGCCCGGCGTGGCGCCCGGGACGCGCGGCATGAACAACGCGATCAGCGCGAAGTACTGCGACCTGTCCGGCTTCGCGACGTCCGGCGCCACCGCGCCCGTGCTGTGGGTGCGCGGCGACGCCGACGCGATCGTCTCGGACACGTCGCTGTTCGACCTCGCGCAGCTCGGCGCGCTCGGCGCCGTCCCCGGCTGGCCCGGGGCCGAGACGCACCCGCCGCAGCCGATGGTCGCCCAGACCCGGGCCGTCCTCGACGCCTACGCGGCCGCGGGCGGGCGGTACCGTGAGGAGGTGCGGCCCGGCGTCGGGCACAGCCCCCACCTCGAGGAGCCGGACGTGTTCCTCGGGCTCCTGCTCGGGCTGGTCGACACTGCCGTTGCCGACGTCGACGCCGCCGCCGCACGAGCGGGCGCCACACCCCCGGCGCCCGCGCAGACACCGCCGTCCGCACCCCTGGAGGTCCAGCCGTGAGCACCACCACCCCGCACTCCCCCGACGACGTCGTGGTCGTCGCCGCCGCCCGCACGCCCCAGGGCCGCCTCAAGGGCTCCCTCGCCGCGCTGACGGCGGTCGAGCTCGGCGCCGTCGCCGCGCGCGCCGCGATCGAGCGCTCGGGCCTCGGCGCGGACGCCGTCGACGCCGTCGTGCTCGGCCAGGTGCTCCAGGCCGGGGCGGGCCAGAACCCCGCGCGCCAGACGGCCGCCGCCGCGGGCGTGGGCTGGGACGTGCCCGCCGTGACGGTGAACAAGGTGTGCCTCTCGGGGCTCACCGCCGTCATCGACGGCACGCGGATGATCCGCTCCGGCGAGGCGGAGGTCGTGCTCGTCGGCGGCCAGGAGTCCATGACCAACGCGCCGCACCTGCTCCCCGGGTCGCGCGCCGGGTTCGCGTTCGGGGACGCGACGCTCGTCGACGCCGTCGCGCGCGACGGGCTCACCGACGCGTTCGACCACGCCTCCATGGGCGTCTCGACCGAGCGCACCAACGTGGGCGACGTGTTCGTCTCCCGCGAGGAGCAGGACGCCGTCGCGGCGGCCTCGCACCAGCGCGCCGCTGCCGCGGCGAAGGACGGCCTGTTCGACGCCGAGCTCGCCCCCGTGAGCGTCCCGCAGCGCCGGGGCGAGCCGGTCGAGGTGCGCGACGACGAGGGCGTGCGCCCCGACACGACCGTCGAGGGCCTCGCGCGCCTGCGGCCCGCGTTCGACCCCGAGGGCACCATCACCGCGGGCAACGCGTCGCAGATCTCCGACGGCGCCGCCGCGCTCGTGCTCACGACCCGCGCCCGCGCCGAGTCCGCGGGCACGCCGGTGCTCGCGACCGTGCGGACGTGGGGCCAGGTCGCCGGTCCCGACACCTCGCTGCACTCCCAGCCCGCGCGCGCGATCCGGCAGGCCCTCGACCGGGCCGGGTGGACGGTCGACGACCTCGACCTCGTCGAGATCAACGAGGCCTTCGCGACCGTCGTCGCGGTCTCCACGCGCGTGCTCGGCGTCTCGCCCGACGTCGTCAACGTGCACGGCGGCGGCATCTCGCTCGGGCACCCGATCGGCGCGTCCGGCGCCCGCCTCGCCGTGCACGCGGCGCACGAGCTCGCACGCCGCGGGGGCGGGCGCGTCGCCGTCGGGCTGTGCGGCGGCGGGGGCCAGGGCGAGGCGCTGCTGCTCGAGGCGTAGGGCTCGCCCGGGTCCGGTGGGCCGACGGCGCCCCGGCCGTTCGAGGGGACGGCTCGGGGCGCCGCGCCTACGATCGCGGGGTGCAGCCCACCGCGACGGAGACCCGCGCCCCCGAGCCCGTCGACGAGGAGCGCCCCCGGCACGGCGCGTGGGGGCGGTGGCTCCGGCGGTTCTCCGCGACCGGGCTCGTGGTCGCGCTCGCCTGGTTCTGCCTGTCGTTCACGCCGTCGCTCATCCCGCGCGCCTGGTACTACCAGGCCGTGATCTCGGGCGTGAGCGCCGTCGGCGGGTACGCCGTCGGCGCGCTCGTCGAGTGGTTCGCCGTGAAGGTCGGGCTGCGGATCCGGTGGACCGCGCGCGCGAGCCGGATCGCGTGGTGGGTGCTGGCCGGGGCGACCGTCGTGCTCGTGCCGCTGGCGCTCATCCTCGGGGCACGGCGCCAGATCGAGCTGCGGCACCTGTTCGGCATGTCGGAGGACGTCCCCGGACGCGAGGTCGTCACGCTGCTCGCGGCGCTCGCCGTCGCGCTGATCGTGCTCCAGGCGGGCCGCGGCCTGCGCCGCGTCGCCCGATGGCTGAGCGTCCTCGTCGGCAAGGTCGTGCCTGCCCCCGTGGCGCGGTTCGTCAGCGGCGTCGCGGTCGCCGTCGTGGTGGTCCTGCTGTTCAACGGCGTCATCTGGTCGGGCACGCTCAGCGCGCTGAACTCGGTCTACGCGGCGGCGAACGCCGAGATCAGCCCTCGGCTCACGCCCCCGAAGCTCCCCGAGCGGTCCGGCTCCCCCGACTCCCTCGAGTCCTGGGACTCGCTCGGCGCGGAGGGGCGCAAGTTCGTCGTCTCCGGCCCCACCCTCGACGAGCTGCGCGCGTTCGCCGCGGCGGGCGACGTCGTCGACCCCGCGGACGTGCGCGAGCCGATCCACGCGTACGCGGGCCTCGACCCCGAGGGCGACCTCGACGCCACGGCGGCCCGCGTCGTCGACGAGCTCGACCGGACGGACGCGTGGGACCGGTCCGTCCTCGTCGTCGCGACCACGACCGGGACCGGCTGGGTGGACCCCGCCATGGTCGAGGCGCTCGAGCTCATGCACGGCGGCGACACCGCGATCGCGAGCATGCAGTACTCCTACCTGCCGAGCTGGATCAGCTTCGTCGGCGACCGCTCGACCCCGCCCGCCGCGGGCAAGGCGCTGTTCGAGGCGGTGTGGGCGCGGTGGTCGGACCTGCCCGAGGACGACCGCCCGCGCCTGCTCGCGTTCGGCATCTCGCTCGGGTCGTTCGGGATGCAGGGCGCGTTCAGCGGCGTGCAGGACGTCGAGGCGCGCTCCGACGGCGCGATGTTCACCGGGACGCCCGGGTTCACGCCGATGTGGCGCGAGCTCACCGACGCGCGCGACCCCGGGTCGCTCGAGTACGCACCCGTGGTCGACGACGGCCGCCAGGTCCGCTGGGGCGACCCGGTCGCGACCGGCGTGGCGGACCTCTGGGGTCCCGGCCCGCGCTGGGACGAGCCGCGCGTCGTGTACCTCCAGCACGCGTCCGACGGCGTCACCTGGTGGGGTCCCGAGACGCTGTGGTCCGAGCCCGACTGGCTCCGCGAGCCGCGCGGGCCTGACGTGCTCGGCGACGTGCGCTGGTACCCGTTCGTCACGTTCTGGCAGCTCACGGGCGACCTGTTCGTCGCAGCCGCGTCCGACATCCCGCCCGGCCACGGGCACGTCTACCAGCTCGAGTACGCCGACGGATTCGCCGCGCTGCACGCGCCCGACGGCTGGACCGACGCAGACACCGCCCGCCTCAAGGACGCGATGGTCGCACCCGTCGAGGGCGGCTCGATCGGGTGACCTCCGACCGGCGTCCGCCGACCCGGCTCGCGCGGACCGGGCGGAGCACCCGGAGCGCGGGCAGGCACGGGCCGGCTAGCCCGGCGCGTGGGCCTCGAGGAACGAGAAGACCTCGGTCTGGTCGACGCCCGGGAACGCGCCGGTCGGCATCGCCGCGAGCATGGACGCGTGCGGACGGGCGCTCGGCCACGCGTGGCCGGCCCAACGGTCGGCGAGGTCGTCGGGCGGGCGGCGGCAACACGCGCCGTCGGGGCAGCGGGACACGAGCCGCTCGGTCGTGTCGCGCCCGAGGAACCACTTGACGTGCGCGAACGGGACGCCGACGCTCACGGAGAACTCGCCGTCGGCCGACGCCTGCACGCGCGACGTGCACCAGTAGGTGCCGCTCGGGGTGTCCGTGTACTGGCTGAACGGGCTGAGCCGGTCCTCGACCGCGAAGACGGTGCGCGCGGTCCAGCTCCGGCACACGTACTGCCCCTCGACCGCGCCGAGCGGGTCGGCGGGGAAGCGCACGCCGTCGTTCTCGTAGGCCTTGTGGATCACCCCGGACTCGTGCACCTTCATGAAGTGCACCGGGATGCCGAGGTGCTTCGTCGCGAGGTTGGTGAACCGGTGCGCGGCGGTCTCGTACGACACCGCGAACGCGTCCCGGAGGTCCTCGATGGAGATCTCGCGCGCGTCCTTCGCGGCGCGCAGGGCCTTGACCGCGTGCCGCTCCGGGAGCAGGAGCGCCGCGGCGAGGTAGTTGGCCTCGACGCGCTGGCGGAGGAACTCGCGGTAGTCGCGCGGCTCCGCGTGCCCGAGCACGTGCGGCGCGAGCGCCTGGAGCAGCGCCGACGTCGCGTTGGACCGCCCGCGCATCCCGTTGCTCGGCAGGTACACGCGGCGGTGGCGCAGGTCGAGCACGGACCGGGTGGAGTGCGGCAGGTCGCCGACGTAGTGCAGCGTGAAGCCGAGGTGGGCGGCGAGGTCGGCCGCGACGCGCTGGGGCATCGGCCCGCCCGCGTGCCCGACGCCGTCGAGCAGCCCGGCCGCCGCGTCCTCCAGCTCGGGGAAGTAGTTGTCCTGCGCGCGCATGGTCGCGCGCAGCTCCGCGTTCGCGCGGCGCGCCTCCTCGGGCGTCGCGGCGCGCTCGGTGTGCAGGCGCTGGAGCTCGCGCTCGAGGGCGACGATGGTCTCGAGCGCATCGGTGGGCAGCGACTTGCCCACCCGCACGGGCCGCAGCCCGAGCGCGTCGAAGAGCGGGCCGCGCTGGGCGCGCTCCAGCTCGATCTCGAGCGCGTCCCGGCGCGACGGCGCCTCCGGCGAGAGCAGGTCGTCGAGGCTCGCGCCGAGCGCACGCGCCACCGCCTGGAGCTGGCCGAACTTGGGCTCGCGCTTGCCGTTCTCGAGGAGCGACACCTGCGACGGCGCGCGGCCGATCGCGGCGCCGAGCTCGTCGAGCGTCATGCCGCGCGCGGTGCGCAGGTGCCGGATCCTGCGGCCGATCGTCAGGGCGTCGGGCTCGCTCTCGAGCGGGATTTCCGCATGTTCCGCGATTCCGGCCGGTCGCGTCGTCGGAATAGCCATGACTGAGAGTGACACGCGCCACTCCTTGCGCACAAGAGAAGAACCGCGTTTCTTTCGTCCGATCTGGCTTGAGAAGGGCTTGCACGCGGGAGGAAGGTCGAAGCACGGACCTCGCCGAGGTCCACCGACCGGCCCGGCCGGCCCGCGCCACGCGGGCCGGCGCACCACCAGGAGGCACCCGTGAACAGGCCCACCATCGTCAGCCGCCGCTCCCCGTCCGAGTACGCGGGCGGCGCCCGCCCGCTCGGCGCCGTCGCGACGACGGCGACGGTCACCGGCCCCGGCTCCGCCCCGACCCCGGGCGACGCCCCGCGCCCGTCCGCCCGTCCGGGCGACCAGACGCAGAGCGCCGCCGACCTCGCCGAGCAGTGGGCGACCGACCCGCGCTGGGCCGGCCTGCAGCGCGACTACACCGCCGAGGACGTGGTCGCGCTGCGCGGCTCCGTGCGCGAGGAGCACACGCTCGCCCGCCGCGGCGCCGAGACGCTGTGGGACCTCATCCACACCGAGGAGTGGGTCGCCGCGCTCGGCGCGTTCACCGGCAACCAGGCCGTGCAGCAGGTGCGGGCGGGCCTCAAGGCGATCTACCTGTCCGGGTGGCAGGTCGCGGCCGACGCCAACCTGTCCGGCCAGACGTACCCCGACCAGTCGCTCTACCCCGCCAACTCCGTGCCCGCCGTCGTGCGCCGCATCAACAACGCGCTCCTGCGCGCGGACCAGATCGAGGCGGCCGAGCGCGCGGGGTCGGACGGCCAGCGACCCGACCGCGACTGGCTCGCGCCGATCGTCGCCGACGCCGAGGCCGGGTTCGGCGGCCCGCTCAACGCCTACGAGCTCATGCACTCGATGATCGCCGCGGGCGCGGCGGGCGTGCACTGGGAGGACCAGCTCGCGTCCGAGAAGAAGTGCGGGCACCTCGGCGGCAAGGTGCTCGTGCCCACGAGCCAGCACATCCGCACGCTCAACGCCGCGCGTCTCGCGGCCGACGTCGCGGGCGTGCCGTCCATCGTCATCGCCCGCACGGACGCGCTCGCCGCGGACCTCCTCACGTCCGACGTCGACGAGCGCGACCAGCCGTTCCTCACCGGCGAGCGCACGTCCGAGGGCTTCTACCGGGTGCGCCCCGGCTTCGACGCGGTCGTCGCGCGCGGCCTCGCGTACGCGCCGTACTCCGACCTCATCTGGGTCGAGACGGGCGAGCCCGACCTCGAGCTCGCGCGGACGTTCGCCGAGGCGATCCACGCGCAGCACCCGGGCAAGAAGCTCGCCTACAACTGCTCGCCGTCGTTCAACTGGAAGAAGCACCTCGACGACGCCCAGATCGCGAGCTTCCAGAAGGAGCTCGCCGCGATGGGCTACGCGTTCCAGTTCATCACGCTGGCCGGCTTCCACGCCGTCTCGCACTCCATGTTCGAGCTCGCGCGCGGCTACAACGAGCGCGCGATGTCCGCCTACGTCGAGCTGCAGGAGGCCGAGTTCGCCTCCGAGGCCGACGGCTACACCGCCACCCGCCACCAGCGGGAGGTCGGCACCGGCTACTTCGACCGGGTCGCCACGGCTCTCAACCCCGACGCCGCCACCCTCGCGCTCGCCGGGTCCACCGAGACCGCCCAGTTCCACTAAGCCCTCCCCCTCCCGCGAGATAGAACCCGCGCGCCCGAGATAGAGCTCGCAACGTTCTACCTCGAGGCTCGCGGTTCTATCTCGCGGGAGCACGACCTTCGGAGCACGCCATGACCACGCTGACCACGACCACCTCTCCCCCGTCCCCTGCCCCCACGAGCAGTGCGCGCGTCACCGGGACCCTGCGCGTCACCGGCACGCTCGGCGAGCGCTACCGCGAGATCCTCACGCCCGAGGCGCTCGCCTTCCTCACGCTGCTGCACGACCGGTTCGTCGCACGCCGCCACGAGCTCCTCATGGACCGCCAGCAGCGCCGGCAGGACGTCGCGGACGGCATCGACCCCGACTTCCGTCCGTCGACGCGGCCCGTGCGCGACGACCCGTCGTGGCGCGTCGCGGGCTCGGCCGGCGCGCCGGGCCTCGAGGACCGCCGCGTCGAGATCACCGGCCCGACCGACCCGAAGATGACGATCAACGCCCTCAACTCCGGCGCCAAGGTCTGGCTCGCGGACGCCGAGGACGCCTCCAGCCCGACGTGGCGCAACGTGATCGAGGGCCAGCTCGCGCTGCACGACGCGATCCGCGGGACGCTGACCCACACGGCCGGCTCGGGCGACCACCGCAAGGAGTACCGCCTGCGCTCGACCACGCTGACCGACCTCCCGACGATCGTGTTCCGCCCGCGCGGGTGGCACCTCATCGAGAAGCACATGCGGTACGTCGACCGGGCGGGCGTGAGCGTCTCGGCGTCGGCGTCGCTCGTCGACTTCGGGCTGTACCTGTTCCACAACGCGCACGAGCTCGTGGCGCGCGGGCGGGGGCCGTACTTCTACCTGCCCAAGCTCGAGGGGCACCGCGAGGCCCGGCTGTGGAACGACGTGTTCGTGCTCGCCCAGGAGTACCTCGGCCTGCCGCAGGGCACGATCCGCGCCACGGTGCTCATCGAGACGCTGCCCGCCGCGTTCGAGATGGAGGAGATCCTCCACGAGCTGCGCGACCACTGCGCCGGGCTGAACGCCGGGCGCTGGGACTACCTGTTCTCCGTGATCAAGGCGTTCCGCACGCGCGGCGACTCGTACGTGCTGCCCGACCGCGCGCAGGTCACCATGACCGCGCCGTTCATGCGCGCGTACACCGAGCTGCTCGTGCAGACGTGCCACCGGCGTGGCGCGCACGCGATCGGCGGCATGAGCGCGTTCATCCCGGACCGCCGTCGGCCGGACGTCACCGAGCGCGCGTTCGAGCAGGTGCGCGCGGACAAGCGCCGGGAGGCGACGGACGGGTTCGACGGCACGTGGGTCGCGCACCCCGACCTCATCGAGGTCGCGCGCACCGAGTTCGACGCGGTGCTGGGGGACGCGCCGAACCAGGTCTCGCGGCAGCGCGACGACGTCCGGGTGGGCCAGCACGAGCTGCTCGACATCGGGTCGGCCCGCCGGGCCGGGGCGACCGTCACCGCGGCGGGGCTGCGCTCGAACGTCTCCGTCGGGGTGCGGTACCTCGAGTCGTGGCTGCGCGGCGTCGGGGCCGCCGCGATCGACCACCTCATGGAGGACGCCGCGACGGCCGAGATCTCGCGGTCGCAGGTGTGGCAGTGGATCGCGTCCGGCACGCGCACCGAGAACGGCGTGCCGATCACGCGCGAGCGCGTCGAGGCGCTGCTCGCGGAGATCGTCGACGACCTGCCGCGCACCCCGGGGAACCGGATCGACGACGCCGCGCACGTGTTCCGCGCCGTCGCGCTCGCCGAGGACTTCCCGACGTTCCTCACCATCGGGGCGTACTCGCAGTTCCTCGTGGGCTCCGAGGTGGACCAGCCGTAGCGCGGTCTCCCGCCCTCCACGGCCTCGGTGCCGTCGCCCCACCCGGCGGCGGCACCGAGGCCGTGCTCACGGGCGCGTGCCAACGCCCTCGACGGCGGGGACCGCAGTGTGGGAGCATCCGGCCACGCACGGTGGCACCTGTCGTCCGGGCGCCCGCCCGCACGACACCGGAGCACCATGAGCACCCCTGTGACGCCGCCGTCCTCGCCGACGCCCCCTCCCGGCCCGCCGCCCTCCTCCCCCGGCCCGGCCGCGCACCCGAACCCGTACGCGGCGCCGCCGTCCGCGGCGCAGCCCGGCCCTCCGCACGCGGGCGCCCCGCAGCCCCTCGCACCGCACCCGGGACCGCCGCACCCCCACGCCCCGACGCCGGCCCCGCCGCGCGCGGCACCGGGGCGTGGCGGTCTGTCTCGGACGGCCGTCGGGCTCCTCGTCGGGGTCGTGTGCCTCGTCGTCGGCGGCGGGACGGGGTTCGCCGCGGGCGTCGCGACGGACGCGGGCGCCCAGATCGCCGCGTGGGTCACGGCTCCGACCGACGACGCGTACGACGACGAGTGGTCGGGCGACGGCTGGTCGGACGAGGACTGGTCCGAGGGCGACTGGGAGGGCACGGGCACGCGCGACGACCCGTGGCTGTTCGACGGGTACACGATCGGCGGCGAGGAGTGGGAGGTCCTCCTCGAGGAGCCGTACGAGGCGACCGCGGACGTGCTCGCGCACGACGACGTCAACGCCTCGCCGCCGGACGGGGTCGAGTATTGGATCGTGCCCGTCACCGCCACCTACACCGGGTCCAGCTCGCAGGTGACCGCGTGGGGCGCGGTCGACGTCGGGTTCGTCGGCGACGACGGCGTCCACGCCGAGGACGGGTGCGGCGCGGTGCCGCACGCGCTCGTGAGCACGGGCCTCATCGGCTCGGGCGACACCGTGACCGGCAACGTGTGCCTCGCGGTGCCTGCGGGCGCCCCCGGCCTCTGGACGCTGTCGCTGGAACGGTACGAGCCGTGGTACCTGCGCGCGGCCGACCCGCTCGCGGGCTGACCGCCCTGCGTCCGACCCGCTCGGTCCCCCGCGGGTCGGACGGCCCCGTCAGCCCGCGGGGCGCCGGGCGTCGAACACGTCGCGGTTCTCGCGGATGGTGCGCGTGTGGGCGAGCGCCCACTCGACGAGCGCGAGCACGGGCGGCAGCAGCGTCTCGCCGAGCCCCGTGAGCGCGTAGTCGACGCGCGGCGGCACGACGGCGTGCACGGTGCGGCTCACGAGGCCGTCCCGCTCGAGCTGGCGCAGGTTGAGCGTGAGCATGCGCTGCGAGATGCCGTCGATCCCGTGGAGCAGCTCGGTGAAGCGCTGCGGGCCGGCGGAGAGCATCCCCAGGATGAGGACGCTCCACTTGTCGCCCACCCGGTCGAGGACCGAGCGCACCTCGCTCGTCGCCTCCGCCGCGGCGCAGCCGCGGTCGACCGGGATGCCGTGGCGCTCGGCGAGCTCGCGCACCACCGGCACGTCCGTGCTGGGCGTCGTCGTCATGGGGGTCTCCGTCTTCTCCGGGTGCTGCTCCGTGTGCCTCACGCACACCGGTGTGCCTTTTGTACCGGTGCTCATGGTTACCCATCATGTGCCCAGGCACAAAGAGTGACCGGCCATCCTGGGCCGTCGCCGCCTCCTCTCGAAGGACTCACGCATGAACGTCGCCCTGTGGATCGCCTCCGGTCTGCTCGCCCTCGCCTTCCTCGGCGCGGGGCTCATGAAGGCCCTGCGCCCGATCCCGGTGCTCCAGGAGCAGATGCGGTGGGTGACCCCCGAGCGCGCGGCGGGCGTGCGGGCCATCGGGTGGCTCGAGGTGGCCGGCGCCGTCGGCGTGATCCTGCCCTGGGCGCTCGGCGTCGCGCCGGTGCTCACCCCCGTCGCCGCGGTCGGGCTCGCGCTCACGCAGGTCGGCGCGATCCCCCTGCACCTGCGCCTCGGCGAGGCGAAGGCCGTCCCGGCGAACGTGGTGCTGCTCGCCCTCGCGGTGCTCGTCGCCGTCGGCCGGTTCGCGGCGCTGTGACCCGCGGGCGGGCTGCGGCCCGCCCCCAGGCCGCCGCGGGGCTGCGGGGACCGCGCGGACGGCCTCGCGACAGGGCGACAGATCGGCCCTACCCGACACTCTCGCGCGGCCGGCGGTCCGCTGGACAGCCCCGCGGCCTCCGCTACGCCGTCGCGACGAGCGGGTACCGGCGGCGCAGGACGAGGCGCTGCCCGAGGGTCCACGTCACCGTCACCAGCAGGTACAGGCCCGCGGCGAGGGGCACGAAGCAGGCGATCACGGCGGTGACGAACTGCAGGGCACCGAGCGCGTTCTGCAGGCCCGGGCCGGAGAGCACCGCCGCACCGGACATGCTCGGCCCGGTGTCGGCGCCGGGCGTCGTCCGGGGCAGCGCGAGCCGACCGCCGGGCAGGGAGGCGCGGCGCGTGAGCTCGCCGACGAGGGCGATCGCGAGCACGACCACCCCCGCCACGACGACGGTCGGCACGCCACCCGCCCCGAGCCCGCCGACGAGGCTCGAGCCCAGGGGCGCGCCGAACAGGGTGTGGTCGAGCAGCGCGTTGCCGTGGCCGGCGATCTCCGCGTGCAGGAACAGCGCGTAGACCACCCCGACCACGGGCGCCTGGGCCAGCATCGGGAGGCACCCCGCGAGCGGCGTCGTGCCCTCGCGGGTGTAGAGCTCCACGGTCGCGCGCCGCAGCCGCTCGGGGTCGTTCCGGTGGCGACGCTGGAGCTCGGCGAGCCGCGGTGCGAGGCGCGCGCGGTCGCGCTCCGCCTTCGCCTGCGACACGCCGACGGGGACGAGCAGGGCGCGCACGGCGAGCGTCAGCACGACGACGGCCGCCGCGGCCGCGGCGCCGCCCGCGAGGGGTTCGAGCAGGTCGGACAGGCCCATCAGCGCGCGGTACGCGGCGTCGAGCACGGTGGAGACGAGCGGGAGGTCGAGCAGGTTCATGGTGGTGTCCTCGGTCGAACGTGCGGGGTACGCGTTCGCCGATCACCCTGCGGTGGGCAGGCAGCAGCACGCCGCGCAGCGACGCGGGTGCGGTGGGGTCCCTCGGCCGGGTGATCAGCCGAGGAGTCGGCCGGGAGCCCGGGGCCGGGCACGACCCGGGGCGTCCGGGTCGCTCTGCGTGACGGCGGGACCGACGTCGACCGTGTCGCGCAGGCGGCCCGCTGGGCGAGCCGCCACACCGAGCGCGAGGGGTGCGCCCCAGCGCGCGGCGACGGCGGCCACGGCCGCGACGAGGGCGGTGGCGCCGAGGAGGAAGAGCGTGGCCGTGAGGGTCGACGTGCCGAGCAGGAGCGTGAGCGCGGAGGCGAGGTCGCGCGCCACGACGAGCAGGTCGTTCATCGCGCTGCCTCCTCTCCGGGCCGTCGGGGCCCCGCAGGGCCCGCCGTCGGGCCCGTCGTGGAGCCCGTCGGTGAGGTCAGCCTAGGCCACGTCGAGCGCCGCCCACTCGTCGTCGGTGAGCAGGCGCGACCGGATGATGAAGCGCACACCCTCGGGCGCCTCGACGCTGAACCCCGCGCCGCGGCCGGGCACGACGTCGATCGTCAGGTGGGTGTGCTTCCAGTACTCGAACTGTGCGCGGCTCATCCAGACGGGCACGACGAACCGGCCCGCCGCGCCGTCCGCCCGGGCGGAGCCGTCCGCGCCGGCGCCGTCCGTGGGACCGGGCGCGTCGACGACGAGGTCGCCGAGGTGCACGTCGGCGTCGCCGAGCAGGAAGTCGCCCTGCGGGTAGCACATGGGCGACGACCCGTCGCAGCACCCGCCGGACTGGTGGAACATGAGCTCGCCGTGGACCGTCCGCAGCCGCGCGAGCAGCGCCGCGGCGTCGTCGGTGAGCGCGACGCGCGCGGTTGTCGCGCCAACCGGACGGACCGAGGGAACGTCGTCGACCACGAAACTCTCCACATTTCGGCCGGCCAGGCGATCCCGGCGCCGCGAGCAGGTGGTCCTGGTCCGTCCGGACGGCCGGACGAGCCAAGACCACCTGCTCGGCGGCCGGGGTGGGGCCGGGGGGGGAGCCCAGCCCGTGGTCGGTAGGGCGGGCAGGGCGGGTGGTGTTGGCCTAGAAGAAGCCCAGCTTCTGGGCCGAGTAGGAGACGAGGAGGTTCTTCGTCTGCTGGTAGTGGTCGAGCATCATCTTGTGGTTCTCGCGCCCGACGCCGGAGCCCTTGTACCCGCCGAACGCGGCGGCGGCGGGGTACGCGTGGTAGCAGTTCGTCCACACGCGTCCGGCCTCGATGGTGCGGCCCGCGCGGTAGGCGGTGTTGCCCGACCGCGACCAGACGCCGGCCCCGAGCCCGTACAGGGTGTCGTTGGCGATCGTCATGGCGTCGTCGAAGTCGGAGAAGTCGGTCACCGCGACGACGGGCCCGAAGATCTCCTCCTGGAAGATCCGCATCGAGTTCTTGCCCTCGAAGATCGTGGGCGTCACGTAGTACCCGCCCGCGAGGTCGCCGCCGAGCTCGGCGCGCGACCCGCCCGTGAGGACCTTCGCGCCCTCGGCCTTGCCGATCTCGATGTACGACAGGATCTTCTCGAGCTGGTCGTTCGACGCCTGCGCGCCGATCATCGTCTCGGTGTCGAGCGGGTTGCCCTGCCGCACGGCCTTCGTGCGCTCGATCGCGTCGCCGAGGAACGTGTCGTAGATCGACGACTGGATGAGGGCGCGCGACGGGCACGTGCACACCTCGCCCTGGTTGAGGGCGAACATCGTGAACCCCTCGAGGGCCTTGTCGTAGAAGTCGTCGCGCGCGTCGGCGACGTCGGAGAAGAAGATGTTCGGCGACTTGCCGCCGAGCTCGAGCGTGACCGGGATGATGTTCTGGCTCGCGTACTGCATGATCAGGCGGCCGGTCGTCGTCTCGCCGGTGAACGCGATCTTGCGGATGCGCGGGCTGGACGCGAGCGGCTTGCCCGCCTCGACGCCGAACCCGTTCACGACGTTCACCACCCCGGGCGGCAGCAGGTCCCCGACGATGTCCATGAGGAAGAGGATCGACGCGGGCGTCTGCTCGGCGGGCTTGAGCACGACGCAGTTGCCCGCCGCGAGCGCCGGGGCGAGCTTCCACACGGCCATGAGGATCGGGAAGTTCCACGGGATGATCTGGCCGACGACGCCGAGCGGCTCGTGGAAGTGGTACGCGATGGTGTCCTCGTCGATCTCGGAGATCGACCCCTCCTGCGCGCGGATCGCGCCCGCGAAGTAGCGGAAGTGGTCGATCGCGAGCGGGATGTCGGCGGCGAGCGTCTCGCGGACGGGCTTGCCGTTCTCCCACGACTCGGCGACGGCGATCCGCTCGAGGTTCTCCTCCATGCGGTCGGCGATCTTGTTGAGGACGTTGGCGCGCTCGGTCGCGCTCGTGCGGCCCCACGACCGGGCGGCGCCGTGCGCGGCGTCGAGCGCGCGCTCGATGTCGTCGGCGGTGCCGCGCGCGACCTCGGTGAAGGTCCGGCCCGTCACGGGGCTCGGGTTCTCGAAGTACTGCCCGCCGGCCGGCGCGACGTACTCGCCGCCGATCCAGTGGTCGTACCGGGCCTTGTACTCGGCGATCGCCCCGTCCGTGCCGGGGGCTGCGTAGACCGTCATCGTCTGCCTCCTCGCAGTGCTGACTCGCAGTGCTGGTCCTCGCCGCGCCCTGGGGAGGTCGCCGTCGGGCGGGGAGCGTCCGACGGCGGTGCGCGACCCGGCGCCTCGTCGCGCCGTGCGGCCGACGGTAGGCGGCGCAGGGTTGCAGGACCGTTGCAGCGGGCGGCCCCTGCCGGACCTCAGGCGAGCTCGTCGTCGAGCAGGTCGAGGTGGGCGCGGGCGCGCAGCCACAGCGGGCTGCCGTGGTCCGCGACGCGCTGCAGCCGCGTCCACGCGGCGTGGTCCTCGGCGCCGTCGTCGGTGCGCGTCCACGCGTCGAGTACGTCCGCCCCGCCCGCGGCCACGACGGCGGTGCGCAGCTCGGCCGCGAGCTCGGCGCGCAGCTGCTCGACGGCGGGCGCGCCCGAGCGCGGCAGGAGCGGCGCGCGGTAGGCGGCGACGGCGCCGCGGACGTCGCCCACCGCGAGGTGGTCCCGCACGACGTCGGCGTCGGTCCGCAGGGGTCGTGCGAGCCGGTACGGGCGCGACCCCGCGAGGAGCGCGCCCGCGACGCGCCGCAGGCGCGACACCTCCGCGCGGACGGTCACGTCGGAGAGCTCGCCCGGGTGCAGCAGGACGGCGAGCTCGTCGGCGGACAGCCCGCGGGGGTGCGTCGCGAGGAGCACGAGGACCTCGGCGTGCCGCAGCGACAGGCGGTGGTCGAGGCCGTCCGGCGAGCGCAGCACGGGCGCCGTCCCGAGCACGAGCAGCTCGGGCGCGCCGTCGCGGGGCGGTCCCGGGACCCGGCCCGGGCCGTCGTCGGGACCCGTCGCCGCGGCGCGCTGGGCGAGCTCGCGCTCGAGGCTCAGCACCGTCGCGCGCACGAGCGAGAGCACGACGCCCGACGCGGCGGACTGGCGCCCGGTGACGTCGAGGACCCCGAGGACGCGCCCGCTCGCGGGGTCGTGGACGGGCACGGCCGTGCAGCTGAACGCCTGCACGGGGCGGGAGAAGTGCTCGGCGCCGAGGACCTGGACGGGGCTGCGCGTCGCGAGCGCGGTGCCGGGCGCGTTCGTGCCGACGCGTTCCTCGCGCCACACCGACCCCTCGACGAACCCGACGCGGTCGACGGCGTCGCGCAGCGCCCGGTCGCCCTCGACCCACAGGAGGCGGCCCGCGTCGTCGGACACGGCGACGACGAGGCCGTCGTCGGCGGCGGCGTCGACGACGAGCTCGCGCACGACGGGCATGACGCCGGCGAGCGGGTGCGCCTCGCGGTACGCGACGAGGTCGTCGTGGGCGAGGCCCGAGTCGGTGCGGGGCGCCTCCGGGTCGACGCCGCTGTGCACGGACCGGCGCCACGAGTCGGCAACGAGCGGGTGGACACCGCGCGGGAGGATGCCGTGGTCGAGGAACGAGCGGTAGGCGGCGCGGACGGAGCGCGGGTCGCGGCGCGCGTCGAAGCGGCGCGGGTGCTCCTCGGAGCGGGGCGGCGGTGCGGGAGTGCGCGGCACGGGACCTCCACGTCGTCGTGCGGTGCTGGGGCCAGTGTAGGTCGCACGGGGGGCCGCGCGAGCGGGCGTCAGCCGGTCCCGGGCGGCGTGTGACCGGCGACCTCGCGCGCGACGCGGCGCAGCGCGCCGAGGACGGCGGTGGTCGCGGCGGTGGGCGCCGCCCCGCGCCGCACGGCCGCGTACACCGGGCGCGTGCGGGGCACGCGGAGCGGGCGGGCGTCGACGGCGTACCGCGGGTCGACGGCGAGGCCCGGCAGCAGCGCGACGGACAGCCCGGCCTCGACGTGCGCGAGCAGCAGCTCGTAGCTGGGCAGCCGGGCGACGACGCGCGGCTCGAAGCCGGCCTCGCGGCACGCGCTCTCGACGAGCGTGGACAGGTAGCGCCCGGGCAGGTCGGCGGCCCACCGCGCGTCGGCGAGGTGCGCGAGGTCGGCCGGCTCACCGGGGGCCCGGTCACCACGCGGCGTGACGAGCACGACGGGGTCCTCGAGCAGCGGGACGGTCGCGACGTCGGGCCCCGCGAGCAGCGCGCCGTCGAGCAGGTCGGCGGTCACCGCGACGTCGACGTCCGCCCGCCGGAGCGCGGGCCCGCTCTCGCGCGGGTCCAGCTCGTCGACCTCGACCTCCACGCGCGGGTGCTCGACGGCGAGCCGCGCCGCGAGCGGGATGACGAGCGCGCGCACAGCGCTCGAGAACGCGGCGACGCGCACGACCCCGGCGGGCTCGCCGTCGGGGTGGGCGAGCTCGGCCTCGGCGAGCGCCATCTGGTCGAGGATGACGCGCGCGTGCCGGGCGAGCGTGCGGCCCGCGGGCGTGAGGCGGACACGTCGGCCCGTGCGCTCCAGGAGGCGTGCGCCGGTCTCGGCCTCGAGCGCGGCGAGCTGCGCGGAGACGGCGGACGGGCTCAGGTGGAGCGAGGCCCCGACGGCGCGCACGGTCCCGAGGCTCTCGAGCCGCGCGAGGATCTGCAGCCGGGCCGCGTTAAGCACGTGCGCACTCCTTTCTGTGCGGCTTCTCCGCACAGACTGTACGCAGAGTCGCGCTGTACGCGCACAGCGGCGCGTCCCTACGCTCCGAGCATGACGTTCCCGCCCTCCCCCGCGCCCGCACCGCCGTCCGCCCCGTCCCCCGGTGGGGGCCGGGCCGCCGCGGACGATGCCGCGCGGTTCTGGGCCGACGCCGACCGCCACCTCGTGCGGTACGGCGGGCCGTTCACGCCCGAGATCGTCGAGAGCGCGGCGGGCAGCTTCGTCACGACGGCGGACGGGCGCCGGGTCCTCGACTTCACGTCCGGGCAGATGAGCGCGATCCTCGGGCACAGCCACCCCGCGATCGTCGAGACGGTGCGCCGCCAGGTCGGGACGCTCGACCACCTGTTCTCCGGGATGCTGTCGCGTCCGGTCGTCGATCTCGCGCGCCGGCTCGCGGACACGCTGCCCGACCCGCTCGAGAAGGTGCTCCTGCTGACCACCGGTGCCGAGTCGAACGAGGCCGCGATCCGGATGGCGAAGCTCGTCACGGGACGGCACGAGGTCGTCTCGCTCGCCGGGTCGTGGCACGGCATGACGCACGCGGCGGCCGCCGCGACGTACAGCGCGGGCCGCCGCGGCTACGGCCCGACGGCGCCCGGCAACCTCGTCATCCCCGTCCCCAACGCGTACCGGCCCGACCACGTCGCGCCCGACGGCACGCACGACTGGCGCCGCCAGCTCGACCTCGCGTTCGACCTCGTCGACGTGCAGTCGACGGGCAGCCTCGCGGCGTGCCTCGTCGAGCCGATCCTCAGCTCGGGCGGGATCGTCGAGCTCCCACCGGGCTACCTCGCGGCGCTGCGCGACAAGTGCCACGAGCGCGGGATGCTCCTGATCCTCGACGAGGCGCAGACGGCGCTGTGCCGCACCGGTTCCTGGTACGCGTTCGAGCGGCGCGACGGCGAGGAGCCCGTGGTGCCGGACATCCTCACCCTCTCCAAGACCCTCGGCGCCGGGCTCCCGCTCGCCGCCGTCGTCACGAGCGCCGAGATCGAGGCCCGCGCGCACGAGCGCGGCTTCCTCTTCTTCACGACGCACGTCTCCGACCCGCTCGTCGCGGCGGTCGGCACCACCGTGCTCGACGTGCTCCAGGCCGAGCGGATGGACGCGCGCGTCCGGGTGCTCGGCGACCGGCTGCGCGCCGGGCTGCTCGACCTCCAGGACCGCCACGCGACGATCGGCGACGTCCGCGGACGCGGGCTGCTCCAGGGCATCGAGCTCGTGCTCGACCGCGAGACGAAGGAGGGCGCCGACGCCCTCGGCGCGCTCGTCACCCGACGGGCGCTCGAGCTCGGGCTCCACATGAACGTCGTGCAGCTCCGCGGCATGGGTGGCGTGTTCCGCATCGCCCCGCCGCTGACGGTGAGCGAGGACGAGCTCGATCTCGGTCTCGAGCTGCTCGACCAGGCGCTCGGCGACGCGGCGCGCGAGCTCCTGGGCTGACCGCAGGTCACCTGGGCGGGTCGGCCACCCGTCGCGTGCCGACGGCGAGCACCCCGTCGCGCACGACCGTCACCGGGCCCAGCTCGCGGACGTCGAGCGACGCGCGCACGCCGTCGAGGACCCGGTCGTCGGCGCCGTCGGGCGTCTGATGGACGAGCCAGAGCGCTCCGCCCGGTACGAGCAGCGCGGCGAGGGCGCTCGCCTCGGCGTGGGCCACGCGCGTCCAGAAGACGTTGACGTCCACCGCGAACGCGATGTCGAACGGGCCGCCGGGGACGTCCGGACCGCCGGTCGCCGCGAGCTCCCCGCGCCGCACGACGAGGCGGCCGTTGTCGACAGCGACCCGGTTGCGCGCCGTCGTGCGGGCGACCGCCGTGGCGGACCGGTCGAGCGCGACGTACCGCACGCCGGGGTGGGTGGCGAGCACGAGCTCGGCGGCGGCCCCCGGGCCGGGTCCGATCTCGAGCACAGCCTCGTCGCCGCGGAGGTCGAGCAGCTCGACGGCGCGCCGCACGCGCTCCGGGACGGTCGCGGTCACGCCTCCAGTGTGGCTCCCGGAGCGAGCGTCCGCAGCGTGCGTTTACACCGTCTCAGCATGCGTCGTCCGCCTTCCGTGATGCGGACGGCCGACCTAGCCTGACGAGCGAACGCCCACCACGCGCCCGGAGGACACCATGCCCGCACCGCTCGACACCAGCGAGAAGATCACGCAGTACGCCCACCCCGACCGCCTCGTGAGCACCGACTGGCTCGCCGAGCACCTGGGCGAGCCGGGCGTCGTCGTCGTCGAGTCCGACGAGGACGTGCTGCTCTACGAGACCGGGCACATCCCCGGCGCGGTGAAGATCGACTGGCACACCGACCTCAACGACCCCGACACGCGCGACTACATCGACGGCAAGGGCTTCGCCCAGCTCCTCGGCAGCAAGGGCATCGCGCGCGACACGACGATCGTCGTCTACGGCGACAAGAACAACTGGTGGGCGGCCTACGCGGCGTGGGTCTTCACGCTGTTCGGCCACGAGGACGTGCGCCTGCTCGACGGCGGCCGCGGCAAGTGGATCGCCGAGGGCCGCGAGGTCACGACGGACGTCCCCGAGCCGGTCGCGGTCGAGTACCCGGTCGTCGAGCGCGACGACGTGACGATCCGCGCGTTCAAGGAGGACGTCCTCGCCCACATCGGCAACGGGCCGCTCGTCGACATCCGCTCCCCGCAGGAGTACACGGGCGAGCGCCTGCACATCCCGGACTACCCGGAGGAGGGCGTGCTGCGCGGCGGCCACATCCCGACGGCGCGCAACGTGCCGTGGGCGACGGCGGTCGCGGAGGACGGCACCTACAAGTCGCGCGAGCAGCTCGAGGCGATCTACCAGGAGGGCGGCCTCGGCCTCGCGACGGACGACGAGGTCGTCACGTACTGCCGCATCGGCGAGCGGTCGAGCCACACGTGGTTCGCGCTCACGTACCTGCTCGGCTTCGACAAGGTCCGCAACTACGACGGCTCGTGGACCGAGTGGGGCAACGCCGTGCGCGTGCCGATCGTCAAGGGCGAGGAGCCCGGCGAGGCCCCGGCGTCGCTCAACTGACCCGCGTCCCCGCGCGAGCGTGCCCGACGGCGCGCGGCCCGTCCTCCACGACGGCCCGCGCGCCGTCGGCGTGCCGCGGGCATACGACGCGTCCGCGGAGCGTTCCGCACGGTGGGACTGCCGTCCCGCCGCCCCGGCCCCGATGCGAGGATCGCCTCCATGAGCTCCCCCTCCGACGCTTCGCCCGACCTGCCCGCGACGCTCGCGGAGATCCGTGAGGACTTCCTCGCGATGCCGGAGCGCGAGCGCCTCCAGCTGCTGCTCGAGTTCGCGAACGAGCTGCCCGACCTCCCCGAGCGCTACGCGAGCGCGCCCGGTCTGCTGGAGCGGATCGAGGAGTGCCAGTCGCCGGTGCGGGCCTTCGCGGAGGTCGACGACGCGGGCGTCGTGCACTTCTACGCGACCGCCCCGGCCGAGGCCCCGACGACGCGCGGCTTCGCGTCGATCCTCGCGCAGGGCCTCTCGGGCCTGACGGTGCAGGAGGTGCTCGACGTGCCCGACGACTTCCCGATGTCGATCGGCCTGACGCGCGCGGTGAGCCCGCTGCGCATCGGCGGCATGAACGGCATGCTCACGCGCGCCAAGCGCCAGGTCCGCGAGCAGGTAGCGGCCCGCGGCTGACGGAAGGCCACCCGGAGCCGCCGAACATGCGGTCGTCGCCCGCCCGGCCGCCACGACGGGACACCTCCGCATGGTCGGCGTCGGTCGGGTCAGGGGCGTCAGTCTCGGAGGGCCAGGCGTCGCGCCAGGACGGCGCAGACGACGAGCTGGAGCTGGTGGAAGACGATCACCGGCACCGCCACGACGCCGGCGACCGCGACGGGGAACAGCACGCTCGCCATGGGCAGGCCCGTCGCGAGCGACTTCTTCGACCCGCACATGAGCAGCGCGACCCGGTCCTCGGTCGAGAGCCCCAGCGCCGCGCCGCCCCACCACGTGGCCGCGAGCATCACGGCGAGGACGATCGCGCTCACGACGAGCAGCGCGACGATCGACCACCCGGACACGCTCGACCACACGCCCGCCGACGACGCCGCCGCGACCGCGCCGAACACCACGACGAGGATCGTGCCGCGGTCGACGCCGAGCGTCAGCCAGCGCCGCGCCCGGACCCAGTCCCCCGCCCAGGGCTGGAGGAGCTGCCCGACGACGAACGGCAGCAGGAGCTGGAGCAGCACGGTGCGCAGGCCGCCGAGCCCGCCCGTGGGCCCGTCGGCTCCCCCGCCCGTCCCCGTCATGAGCCACAGCACGAGCAGCGGGGTGATCACCATGCCCGCGACGTTCGACACCGTCGCGCCGCAGATCGCCCCGGCGACGTTGCCGCGCGCGACGGACGTGAACGCCACGGACGACTGCACGGTCGACGGCAGCAGGGACAGGTAGAGCATGCCGGCCGCGAGCGGCGCCCCGACGAGCGGCTCGATCGCCCACGCCGTCACGAGCCCGAGCACCGGGAAGACGACGTACGTCGCGGCGAGGATCCCGCCCTGCAGGCGCCAGTTGCGCAGCCCGGCCCAGACCTCTCGCGTGGACAGGCGCATGCCGTAGACGAGGAAGAGGACGGTGACCGCGACGTCCGCCGCGGCGTCGACCACGCGCTGCGCGCCCGGCCCCACGGGCACGACGAGACCGAGCACGAGCACCACGAGCAGCGTCACGACGAAGGGGTCGACCCACCTGCTCAGGACTGCACGCACGGGGACCGAGCCTAGCCCGGCGCACGACCCGGGACGGCACCCGCCCGGCAGGCGCCCGCCGCCCCGGCCCGGAGCGCCGGACCGGGCCCCCCGTCCGGTCAGAACAGCGTGTAGCCGCCGTCGACCGTGACGACGGCGCCCGTCATGAAGCTCGACGCCGCGCTCGCGAGGAAGACGACGGGCGGCCCGATCTCCTCCGGCTCCGCCCAGCGCTGCATCGCGGCGGGCGCGACGCAGTCGTCGCGGTACTCCGGCCGGTCCACCGGCGACGCCTCGGTGCGCACGTACCCGGGCGCCACCGCGTTCACGCGGATGCCGTGCGGCGCCCACTCGGCGGCGAGGCCCTTGGTGAGCTGGTGCACCGCCGCCTTGGACGCGAGGTACGCGGGCTGCCAGCGGGGCCGGTTGACGATCGACGCGGACATGGAGCCGACGTTGACGATCGTCCCCGGCCGGCCCTGCGCGACGAGCTCCCGGGCGACGGCGCGCGAGCAGTACCAGACGCCGTCGAGGTTGGTGGCGAGCGTGCGGTGCCACACGTCGTCGCCGATCTCGAGGGCCGCGCCGCCGATCGACACGCCCGCGTTGTTGACGAGCAGGTCGACCGTGCCGAGGTCGGCGGCGGCGCGCGCGACGACGTCGTCCACCTGCTCGCAGTCGGTGACGTCGAGCACGTAGCCGCGGGCGTCGGTGCCGGCGTCCCGGAGCGCGGCGGCGGCCTCGTCGGCCGCCGCCGCGGTGGTCGCCGTGACCGCGACGCGGGCCCCCGCCTCGCCGAGCGCGCGGGCGACGGCGCGCCCGATGCCGCGGCTGCCACCGGTGAGCAGGGCCGTACGGCCGACGAGCGAGAACGAGTCGAGGACGGTCACGCGAGACAGTCGACCACGGGGCGCGTCAGAAGTCGAAGAGGTCCTCGAGCCAGGACTCCTTCTTCTTGCGCTTGCGGTAGCGGGGGTCGTAGCCGTCGCGGCCGTCGTACCGGCGGTCCCGGTCGTCGCGGTACCGGTCGTCGCGGGAGCGCTCGTCGTAGCGGTCGTCGCGGTAGCGGTCGTCGCGGTAGCGGTCGCGGTCGTCGTCGCGGCGGTCGCCGTACCGCTCCCCGGAGCGCGGGGCGGGGCTGCCGTAGTCCGCGGCGGCGGCCGGCGGGTACGACGTCGGGGCGGGCGCGGCAGGGGCGGGCGGCGCGGCGGCGGCCGGGCCCGCGGCCTCGGCGGCGATCTCGCTCTCCACCGAGCGGTCGATGATCTTGTCGAGCTCGCCGCGGTCGAGCCACACGCCGCGGCACGTGGGGCAGTAGTCGATCTCCACGCCCTTGCGCTCGGTCATGACGAGCACGGTCTGGTCGGTGGGGCACAGCATGTCTGCCTCCTCGCGAGATGGGCCGGGCGCGGTCGGCGCCCGCACCGGTACTGCGCAGTCCAACGCGGCTCCCGCGCGAGCGGTTCCCGGCCTGGCAGGCTGCCGGTGCGGCTCAGCCCGTGCGGCGCTCGCTCGCGAGGCGGTCGCGCAGCTCGTCGGCGAGGTGCACCTCGTCGTCGAGGGCGGCGAGCGCGTCGGCCACGCGCGGGAGGAAGTCGGCCCCGGCGCGGAACCACTCCACGCCCTCGAGGAAGCGTGCGGCGGCCGCGTCGTCGTGCAGGGCGAGCGCGAGGTCGGCACGGAGCACCAGGGCGCGAAACCGGACGCGCTCGGCGACGGTGCGGGTCCGCACGCCCTCGGCGGCGAAGGCCCGGTCCAGGACCTGGGCGGCACCGGCCGGGTCTCCCGCCGCGCGGAGGATGCGCGCGTGCTCCAGGGCTCGGCCCAGGTCCGGCGGTTCCTCGGCGCCGCGGCGGGGCAGCCCGGGCACGAAGGCCCCACCAGCCACGCCGTACCTCCCGCCTCCCGCCGACAGCGCGCCCACACTAACCCTGGACGTGCGGCCCGGCACGGCGGGAGACGGGAGGTCGACGGTTCAGCGCTGCACGCGCGCGCTGCCGCCCGACGCGAGCTTGCGGACCTCGGAGAGAGACGCCGTCGACGTGTCGCCGGGGGTCGTCATCGCGAGCGCCCCGTGCGCCGCGCCGTACTCGACGGCCTCCTGGATCGAGCCGAGCTCCATGAGCCCGTACGCGAGGCCCGACGCGAACGAGTCGCCGCCGCCCACGCGGTCGAGGATCTCCAGACCGGGGCGGTGCGTCGCCTCCGCGAAGCCCTGCACGCGCGACCACGCGATCGCACCCCAGTCGTTGACCGTCGCGGTCCGCACCCCGCGCAGCGTCGTCGCGACGACCTGGAAGTTGGGGTACTCCTCGGCCGCGCGCGTGATCATCGCGCGGAACGCGGACGTGTCGAGGTCGGTGAGGTTCTCGTCGACGCCCTCGACCTCGAACCCGAGCGACGCGGTGAAGTCCTCCTCGTTGCCGATCATCACGTCGACGTACCGCGCCAGGCGGCGGTTCACCTCCTGCGCGCGCTCGACGCCGCCGATGCCCTTCCACAGCGAGGGGCGGTAGTTGAGGTCGTAGGAGACGACCGTGCCGTGACGGCGGGCGGCGGCCATCGCCGCCTCCGCGACGTCGGCGGACGACTCCGACAGCGCGGCGAAGATCCCCCCGGTGTGGAACCACCGGACGCCGCTGCCGAACACGGCGTCCCAGTCGACGTCGTCGGGCCGGAGCTGGGCGATCGCGGTGTTGCCGCGGTCGGAGACGCCGACCGCGCCGCGCACCCCGAAGCCGCGCTCGGTGAAGTTGAGCCCGTTGCGCACCGTGCGGCCGATGCCGTCGTCCTCGCGCCACCGGACCCAGCGCGTGTCGAGGCCGCCCGTGAGCATGAGGTCCTCGACGAGGCGCCCGACCTCGTTGTCCGCGAGCGCGGTGACGATCGCGCCGCGCAGGCCGAACGCGCGGCGCAGGCCGCGCGCGACGTTGTACTCGCCGCCACCCTCCCACACGTCGAAGCGGCGGGCCGTCTTGATGCGGCGCTCCCCCGGGTCGAGGCGCAGCATGACCTCGCCGAGCGCGACGACGTCGTAGGCGCAGTCGGCCGCGGGGCGGACGGCGAGCGGGGCGCGGGCGGTGGTCGTGTCGGTCATGGGTCAGGCTCCTTCGGCGGGGTGGGGGGCGGTCGCGGCGAGCGCGACGGCCTCGCGCGTGCGGCGGGCGATCTCGGCGGTGTCGCCCGCGCGCACGAGCGCGGCGTCGACCATCCAGGAGCCGCCGGCGGCGAGCACGGCGGGCAGGGCGAGGTAGTCGAGCAGGTTGGCGGCGCCCACGCCGCCGGTCGGCACGAACCGCAGGCCGGGGAACGGCGCGGAGAACGCCTTGACCGCGGCCGGCCCGCCGACGACGTTCGCGGGGAACAGCTTGACGACGTCGAGGCCGAGGTCGAGCGCGGCGATGACGTCCGACGGCGTCGCGACGCCCGGGACGACGGGCACGCCGAGCTCCTGGGCGCGACGCACGACCGCTGCGGAGAGGCCGGGCGAGACGAGGAACCGCGCCCCGGCGTCGACGGCCTCGTCGACCTGGGCGGCCGTGACGACGGTGCCCGCCCCGACCAGCACGTCGGGCACCTCGCGCGCGATCGCCTCGATCGCCGCGCGCGCCCCGGCGGTCCGGAACGTGACCTCGGCGACGGGCAGGCCGCCGTCGCGCAGCGCGCTCGCGACGAGGACGCCCTGCGCCGCGTCGTCGACCACGACGACCGGCACGACGCGGGCACGGGCGATCCCCTCCAGGGGTCCCAGGGGTGACATCCAGGCTCCGTTTCGCTATGGTGAACACCTGTTGTTCACTACGGAACGCACTCTAGGCGAAGGAGTCACCATGGCGGAAGCCGGCCGTGCGCCGTCGGGCACCCCGGGGTCGGCCGAGAGCCCGCTCGGCAGCGTCGACAAGGCCCTCGTCGCGCTCGAGGCGCTCGCCGCGGCCGGCCCCGACGGCGTCGCGCTCGGGGACCTCGCGCGCTCGCTCGGGCTGCACAAGGCGTCGCTGCACCGCACGCTCGCGGCCCTGCGGTTCCGCGGGTACGCCGAGCAGGACGCGACGACCGGCGACTACCGCCTCGGCCCCGCGGCGACGGCGCTCGCGACGGTCTACCTCGGCGAGGAGAACCTCCCCGCGCTCCTGCACCCGGTGCTCGCCGCGGTGTGCCGGGCGACCGACGAGCTCGTGCACCTCGGCGCCCTCGCCGGGACCGAGATCGTCTACCTCGACAAGGTCGAGCCGGCGCGCGCCGTCCGCGTCTGGTCGGCCGTCGGGCGCCGCCGCCCGGCGGCGACCACCGCGCTCGGGCGCGCGCTGCTCTCCCAGCGGGCCCTCGACGACGGCGCGCTCGCCTGGTACGCCGCCGCCGCGCCCGAGGACCACCCCGTCACGCCCGCCGCGCTGCGGGCGACGTGCGAGGCCACGCGCGCGACGGGGTTCGCCACGGAGACGGAGGAGAACGAGCCGGGCATCAGCTGCGTCGCCGTCCCGGTCCTGCGCGCCGGGCAGCCGGTCGCCGCCGTGAGCGTCACGGCGCCCGCCGAGCGGCTCGGCCCGCGACGATGGCAGGAGATCGAGGCGGTCCTGCGGGAGGTCGTGCCGCCCCTGCTGCCCCCGACCCTGGCGGTGCCCGACGCCGTGCTCCGCGGCTCCGGCGACGGGGCGACCCGCCGACCGGCGACGGACGCCGCGCTGTGAGAGAGTTCAACCGCAGCACGACGGAATGACGGAAGGGCCCGCGCGATGACCGTCCTCGTGGCGTACAACGACTCCCCGCAGGGCGAGACCGCATTCCGGGCGGCCGTCGCCGAGGCGGTCCACCGCTCGACCGCGCTCGCGGTCCTCGTGCTCACGCCGCAGGACGCCGACGCGGGCGTGCCCGCCAGCCTCGCGCACCTGCTCGACACGCTCCCCGCCCAGGTCGCGCGCCCCGAGGTGTCGTACCGCCCCGAGCACCGCGACCCGGCCGAGGCGATCATCGACGAGGCCGAGCGCACGACCCCCGACCTCGTCGTCGTGGGGGCGCGCAAGCGTTCTCCCGTCGGCAAGTTCCTGCTCGGCAGCACGACGCAGCGCGTCCTGCTGGACTCGCCCGTCCCCGTGCTCGTCGTCAAGGCGTCCCACTGACGGACACCGTCGCGCGGCCGCCCGGTCGCCCGGACGGCCGCGCTGCCCGGCTCAGCCCTGCGCGACGGCGGCCCGCAGCCCGTCGACGAGCGGCGTCGTCGGGCGGCCCAGGAGCCGGCGCAGGTCCTCGGTGACCTCGGCGAGGAGGCCGTCGCGGATGTTGCCGTCCAGCGCGACGACGAACCCCGCCGTCCCCTCGTCCAGGCCGGCGCCGAGCAGGAGCGCGCGGTGCTCGTCGGGCGACACGCGCCGGTAGACGACGGGGCGCCCGAGCACCTCGGCGGCCGCGGCGGCCAGGTCGCCGTACGTCCACGCGACGTCGCCGCTCAGCTCGTACACGGCGCCCGCGTGCGCGGACGCGTCCTCGTGCGCGGCGAGCGCGACGACGGCCGCCGCCTCGGCGAAGTCCGCGCGGCTCGCGCTCGCGACGCGGCCGTCGCCCACGCTCGCGACGATCTCGCCGGACTCGCGCGCGCCGAGCACGTCGCCGACGTAGTTCTCGGTGTACCAGTTGTTGCGCAGGACCGTCGTGGCGAGGCCCGAGGCGGCGAGGAGCTCCTCGGTCGCCTTGTGCTCGGGCGCGAGCACGAGCGCGGACGTCGTCGCGTGCGGGGCGCTCGTGTAGACGACGCGCGCGACCCCGGCGGCCCGCGCGGCGTCGACGACGTTGCGGTGCTGCTCGACGCGCTGCCCCACCTCGGAGCCGGAGACGAGCACGAGGACGTCCACCCCGGCGAGCGCCGGGCCGAGCGTCTCGGGCCGTGCGTAGTCGGCCTCGCGGACCTCGACGCCGCGGTCGGCGAGGTCCGCGACCTTGGCGGTCGTGCGCGCGAGCGCGACGACCTGGGACGCGTCGGCCCCGCGGGCGAGGAGGGACTCGACGACGAGGCGGCCGAGGTGGCCGCTGGCTCCGGTGACGGCGATGGACATGCGCGGGCTCCTTCAAGTGCGGGGTGCGCGGCCGGTCGGCCGCACGACCACCAGCATGCGCTTACTTTTCGTAAGTGCAAACCAGTAGAGAGTGCGTTCTATCTCACAGCACTCTCCGCGCGAGCGCGCCGTATCCTGGGGCGATGACGACCGACGCCCGCCCCGCGGAGGACACCGGACCCACCGACGCGATGGTGGCCGACGTCTTCCAGCGCGGCTGCACCTCGCGCCACGTGCTCGAGGCCGTGACCGGACGCTGGGGCGTGCTCACGGTCGCGGGCCTGCGCGACGGCGCGGTGCGCTTCAACGCGCTCCGCCGCCGCATCGACGGGGTCAGCGAGAAGATGCTCGCGCAGACCCTCCAGTCCCTCGAGCGCGACGGCATCGTCGTGCGCGAGGTGCGGGCGAGCATCCCGCCCCACGTCGAGTACTCCCTCACCGACCTCGGGCGCCGCGTCGCGGACAGCCTCTCGGGGCTCATCGACGTCCTCGAGGGCGCGGTCGACGAGGTGTCGGCGTCCCAGCGCGCGTACGACGCGCGCCGGGACTGACCGGCTCACGTCTGCGAGCGCAGGTACCACCAGACGAGCGCGGCGACCACGAGCAGGCCCGAGACGACCGCGAGCACGATCTTGCCGACGCTGTAGGGGCGCCGCCCGACCACCTGTCCCGTGTTCGCGTTGACCATCACCTGCCACTGCCTGCCCGCGTAGACGTACGTCGCGACCCACAGCGGCAGGAGCACGAGCTTGAACATCACGTCGGCGTACGCGGTGCGGACCGACGCCACCCGCTGCTCGTCGCCGCCGATGTCGCGCTCGACGTCCCGCCGGATCACGGGCGCCATCTGCTGCTGCGCCCGCTCGAGCCCGACGGGCGGCTCGACCTCGTAGCGAGCCGCCGCGAACCCCGCGAGGTACTCGGCGCGGAAGGGCACGGCCTGCGCGAGCGGCCACGGCCCGAGCCGGGCGAGGTCGCGCTCGGCGACCTGGGACGACGCGGGCACGAGCACGTCGTCGAAGTCGCGCTCGACGTGCCCCGCGACGTACGTCCAGCTCACGCGCCGCTCCTGGCGCTCCTGGTCCCCCTGCTTCACGGTGACGTAGTACGCGTCGCCGCGCTGGCCCGTGTACGCGGACGACGTGCGCGCGTCGAACGTCCAGTGCGGCACGTACGAGCCGTGCAGCGACTCGGTGTCGCCCACCTTCTTCAGCTCGCCCGGCGCGAACCAGCGCGAGCGCACCCACCGCCGGAACGCCTCGCGCGCCTGCGCCTGCTCGACGCCAAACGGCACGACCGCCTCCGGCTGCACGAGCCCGTCGGCCTCCGCCGCGACGACGAGGTGGCCCCCGCAGAAGCGGCACGCGACGGACAGGTCCGTGCCCTGCGTCGTCGCGCCGCAGCCGTCGCACACGAGCGAGCGCGCGTCGAGCAGACCGGCGCGCACGCCGCCCTGGGCCGCGGCCCACGCGTCGAACGAGTGCTCGTCGACGGCGTCGCCCACGGCGTGCACGATGTCGACCGTGCCCCCGCACGCGACGCAGCGCAGGTGCTGCGTGCCCGGCGCGTACGCGAGCTGCGACCCGCACGCGTCGCAGCGCGTGCGGACCAGCTCGCCCGGGATGTCGCTCACCGTCAGCCCGCCACCGGGTCGCCGGAGGTGCCCGTCGGGGGCAGCGGCGGCGGGGTCGCGGCGAACAGCGCCGCGAGCGCCGGGACCTGCCCGGCGGGCGTCCACGCGTCCATGCCCTGCTGCCAGACGAGCGACCCGCGCGTCAGGGCCCCGGACCGGACGTGGCCCGCGAGGTCCGCCGTCGTGCCGGGACCTGCCTGCGCGCCGTCCACGGCCCAGTACCAGGGTGACTCCGCGGCGGGCAGCGGCGGCGGGCCGGCGGGCGCCGCCGGGGCCTGCGGGGCCGACGGCGTCCCGAGGGACTGCGCGAGCTGCTGCCCCATGGCGCCCCCGAGGCCCATGCCCGCACCGAGGCCCAGGCCGTCGCCCGCCCCGCCGGGGTTCCCCGCCGCGGTCTCGATCGCGTTCGCCGCCTGGAACCTCGTGTACTGGTCGAGGTTCCCGACGACCGCCATCTGGGTGCGCTTGTCGAGCGCCGCCTCGACCTCGGGCGGGAAGGAGACGTTCTCGAGGACGAAGCGCCGGACGGCGATGCCGTACTCCGACAGGTCCTCCGAGAGCTGACCCGCGAGGCGCGTGGCGATCTGGCCCTGGTTCGCGGCGAGGTCGACCGCCGCGACGCCGGCCTCCGCGAGCGCCGGCCCGAGCTGGCCGACCACGAGGCGGCGGAAGTAGTCGCCGATCTCGTCGGTGCGGAACTGCGGGTCGGTGCCCACGAGCTGGCGCAGGAGCGCCGCCGGGTCGACGACCTGCAGGGCGTACGTGCCGAACGCGCGCAGCCGGACCGCGCCGAGCTCCGGGTCGCGCAGGATCACCGGGTTCTGCGTGCCCCACGTGAGGTCGGTGAGCTGGCGCGTCGTGACGAAGTAGACCTCCGCCTTGAACGGCGAGCTGAACCCGTGCTTCCAGCCCTGCAGCGTCGACAGGATCGGCAGGTTCTTGGTCTCGAGCGTGTACGTGCCCGGCCCGAACACGTCGGCGAGCCGGCCCTCGCTGACGAAGACGGCGCTCTGCCCTTCCCGCACGACGAGCTTCGCCTGGTTCTTGATCTCGTTGCCCTGGCGCGGGAAGCGCCAGACGATCGTGTCCCGGCTCTCGTCGAGGAACTCGACGATGTCGATCAGCTGGCCGCGCAGCTTCTCCATGAAGCTCATCCGGACTCCTTCGCTCGTCGTGCGGGACGGCCGCGGGCAACCTGGTCGACGGGCGCGCGGCCCGCCGCGGTCGCCCCCGGCGCGCCGAGCATAGCGGCATCCCAGCCTGCCGATGAAACCGCCAAGGGTTGGTAAAACCGACTGGTCGCCGCGCGGTCGCGCACAGCCCGACGGAGCGCGGTGGCTCCCCACGGACGAGGCCGCCCGAGGAGCGGCCCCGGGCTCGGCGGCACCTATCCTGGCCGGGTGCCGACCCCGCCGACGACCGCGCCCGCGACGCCCACCGTCGCCGTCCTCCTCGCGGCCGGGGCCGGGACGCGCCTCGGGCGCGGGCCCAAGGCGCTGCTCCCCCACCGCGGCGGCACGCTCGTCGAGCACGCGACGGCGACCCTGCTCGCGGGCGGGTGCGACGCCGTCGTCGTGGTGCTCGGCGCCGAGGCCGCGCGCGTGCGGGCCGGGTCGTCGCTCGACGGGCCCGGGGTGCGCGTCGTCGACAACCCCGACTGGGCCACCGGGATGGCGTCGTCCCTGCGGGTCGGCGTCGCCGCCGCTCTCGGTCTCGGCCCCGCCCGGGTCGTCGTCGCGCACGTGGACCAGCCCGGCGTCGGGCCCGACGACGTCGCGCGCCTCCTCACCGCGCACCGCCCCGGGCGCGTGACCGCGTCGCGGTGGCTCGCCGGGGGCGCCGCGGAGAACGCGGCGGAGGACGCTGCGGGGACGGGCCGCCCTCGGTGGGCGCACCCGCTCGTCCTCGACGCCGCGCTCGCGGCGCCCGCCGCCGCGAGCGCCCGCGGCGACCACGGAGCACGCGACTTCCTGCGCGCCCACGCCGACCTGGTCGACGTCGTCGACCACCTCGGCGACGGCCGCGACCTCGACACCGCGGCCGACCTCGACCTCCTGGACGGTCCCGCCCCCCGCTGAGTGCGGGAGAACAGTCGCGCCGACCGGCGTCGGACGGGACTGCTTCCCGCGCTCAGCGGGCGGAGGTGGCGGCCTTGATGCCCAGATAGACGCGGTCGCGCGCGAGCGGGAGCTCGGTGAACCGCACGCCCGTCGCGGCGCGGATCGCGTTGGCGAGCGCGGGCGCGACGGGGTTGAACGGGCTCTCGCTCATCGACTTCGCGCCCATCGGGCCCACGGTGTCCGACGTCCGCGCGAAGTACACCTCGCTGCGCGGGGTGTCCGCGAACGTGGGCAGGTGGTACTGGCGGAAGATGTCCGTCGTCACGCGGCCCGTCTCGTCGACCACCACGTTCTCGTAGAGCGCCGCGCCGAGGGCCTGCGCGATGCCGCCCTCGACCTGGCCGCGGCACTGGCGCGGGTTGACGACCTCCCCGGCGTCGGCGGCCTGGACGGACTGGAGGATGCGGATCTCCCCCGTCCCGCGGTGCACCGCGACGCGGAAGCCGTGGACGTTGAACGCGACCGAGCGCGGGGTGCCGCCCCAGCGGCCCTCGGCGACGAGCGCGATCCCGGCGTCGTCGGCGGCGCGCGCGACGTCGGCCAGCGGCAGCACCGTCCCGGCGCAGTCGGCGCCGCCGGGCACGAGCCGGCAGTCGCCGGGCGCGGCGCCCGCGACCCCGGCCGCGACCTTGAGCACCGCCTCGGCGAGGTCCTGCGCGGCGGCGAGCGACGCCTTGCCCGCGACGACCGTGCCGGTGGACCCGAACGCCCCGGTGTCGTGCTCGACGAGGTCGGTGTCGGACTGCCGCACGACGACGTCGGCGGCGTCCTGCCCGAGCGCGCTCGCGACGAGCTGCGCGTGGACGGTCGTCGTGCCGTTGCCGAACTCGGCCGTCCCGACCTCGGCCTCCACGACCCCGTCCGGCCGCAGCCGCACGCGCGCGTGGGAGTAGTGCCCCCGGGGCGGGACGGTGTCGATCATGGACAGCGCCGTCCCCTCCCCGACGCCCCACTCCGGGCCGAGGTCCGGGAGCGCGTCCGGCCCCGACCCGGCGCCCGCGCCGTACGCGGCGACGTCACGCGCCCGGCCGCGCGCGAGCGCGTCGGCGGCCAGGTCGAGGCACTGGTCGAGCCCGTAGCTGCCGTAGAGCACGTCCTCCTCGGGCGTCGGGTGCGTGGAGAGCATGGGGTCGCCGTCGCGCACGACGCTGCGGCGCCGCAGCTCGACCGGGTCCATCCCGAGCTGCCGCGCGAGCTCGTCGACCGCGGACTCGACCGCGAAGATCATCTGCGACAGCCCGTACCCGCGGAACGCGCCCGCGGGCACCGTGTTCGTGTAGACGCAGTGGGCGTCGACCTTCTTGTTGTCGCACCGGTAGACGGCGAGGGACTCGCCGCACCCGTGGAACATGACGCCCGGGCCGTGGTTCCCGTACGCCCCGGTGTTGCTGAGGACGTCGAGGTGCAGCGCGGTGAGGGTGCCGTCGCGCCGCGCGCCCGCGCGCACGCGGATGCGGAACGGGTGGCGCGTCGTCGTACCGACGAACTGCTCGCGGCGCGTGAGCTCGAGCTGCACGGGCCGGCCGAGCCGCAGCGTCGCGAGCGCGACGACGTCCTCCGTGAGCACCTCCTGCTTGCCGCCGAACCCGCCGCCCACGCGCTCGCAGTGCACGCGCACGCGCTCCGGGTCGAGGTCGAGGACGCGCGCCAGGTGGCGGCGCGCGAGGAACGGGACCTGCGTGGACGACCGCACGACGAGCCGCCCGTCGTCGTCGAGGGACGCGACGGCGCAGTGCGTCTCGAGCGCGGCGTGCTGCACGCGGTGCGTGCGGTACGTGGCCTCGTGCACGACGTCGGCCTCCGCGAGCCCGCGCTCGACGTCGCCGAGCTCGCTGTGCACCTCGGCGACGACGTTCGCCTCCGGCCGCGAGACGCGCGCGGCGGCGGCGTCGAGCTCGGGGTGCACGAGCGGCGCCCCCGGGGCCATGGCCTCCTCCGGGTCGACGACGGCGGGCAGCGGCGCGTACTCGACGCGGACCCGGCGCACCCCCTCCTCGGCGGCGGCGACGGTCTCGGCGACGACGGCCGCGACCCGCTGGCCGACGTGCCGCACGACGTCGTCGAGGATCCGCGTGTCGTCGGGGTCGTCGGTGAACAGCTCGTGCTGCGCGGTCGAGAACCGCGTCGCGGGCGCGTCCTCGTGCGTGAGCACGGCGTGCACGCCGGGCACCGCGAGCGCGTCCGTCGTGTCGATCGCGACGACGCGCGCGTGCGCGTGCGGCGACCGCACGAGCTTGAGGTGGAGCAGGCCCGGGTAGTCGGCCGGGTCCACGTCGAGCGTGTACCGCACCGCCCCGGTGACGACCCCCCGGCCCGCGGGCGCGGGCACGTCGCGCCCGAACGCCCGGCCCGCCTCGCCAGAGCCCTGCTCCGCCGAGGTAGAGCCCTGGTCCGGCGAGGTAGAGCCGTGGTCCGGCGAGGTAGAGGCCCGGTCCGGCGAGGTAGAGGCCCGGTCGCCGCCCGACGGCGCACGCTCGCCCGTGCCCGGCGCGGTCCCGGTCGTGTCGCCGCGCCCCAGGACCGCGTCCTCGATCGCGCGGTACCCCGTGCAGCGGCACAGGTTGCCCTTGAGGTTGCGCGGCAGGTTCTCGCGCTGCGCGTCGTCGAACGTCGCGGCGGTCATGATCATCCCGGCGGTGCAGAACCCGCACTGGAAGCCCTGCGCGTCGAGGAACTGCTGCTGCACCGGGTGCAGCGCGTCCTGCGGGCCGTGGGGGTCGTGGTCGCACGCGCCCGCCGGCTCGTCCCCGGCGGCACCGCCCGGGCACGACGTCGCCGCGAGCCCCTGGATCGTCGTCACCTCGTGGCCCGCCGCGCGCCGCGCGGGGTAGACGCACGAGTGCACCGGGACGCCGTCGACGTGCACGGTGCACGCGCCGCAGTCGCCGCCGTCGCACCCCTTCTTCACGCCGAGCGCGCCCTGCTCGCGCAGGTAGGTGCGCAGGCACTGGCCCGCGCGGGGCTCGGTGCGAGCGGTGCGGCCGTCGATCGTCACCGGCGGGACCGGGTGCGGGGCGGGCGTCGTCGTCATCGGAGGCCTCCGTCCGAGGTCGTGCCGTCGACGAGCTCCGCGCGGATCTGCTCGCCGAGGCGGTAGGTCATGTCCCGGCGCCACTCGGGCAGCCCGTGGATGTCGTCGTGGTAGAGGTCGGCGGGGATCGCGGCGTCGAGCGTGGCGACGAGTTCGGCGGCGGTGGGCAGCGCGTCCGCCGCGAAGCGGAGCTGCACGGGCCGGCGCGTCGAGGCGGTGACCGTGAGGACGAAGGCGCCCCCGGCGTCGGGCGGGTCGACCCGGCCCACGAGCAGCACGCCGGAGCGCCCGAGGTTCGACAGCGACAGGCGGCGGAACGCCGTGCGCGAGCGCAGCGCGTGGTCCGGCAGACGGATCGCGCGCAGGAGCTCCCCGGGCGCGAGCGTGTTGCGCAGCTCGCCCGTGACGAGGTCGACGACGGGCTGCTCCCGCCGGGTGCCGCCCGGCCCCCAGACCTCCGCGACGCCGTCGAGCGCCGCGGTGAGCGAGATCATCGGCCCGGCCGGCAGGGACGTGCAGACGTTGCCCCCGACGGTCGACGTGTTCCAGATCTTGAACGACGCGACGAAGCTGTCGCAGCACGGCCGCACGAGGTCCAGCGCGCGCCACCGGTCGCGCACGGGCGCGGCCTGCGCGCTCTCCTCGAACGCCCACAGCTCGGCGACGGTGCACGTCGCGGCGATCTCGAGGCCCTCGTCGGTGACGGTGAGCGCGGGCCACCCCGCGCTCGTCAGGTCGAGCAGGCGCCGGAGCGTCTCGCTGCCGTAGGAGAACAGGACGGTCCCGCCCGCGAGCCACGCGTCGCCCTCGCGCCAGTCGGCGGGGTCGGCGGTCGGGACGAGGTCGGTGACGGTACCCAGGTCCATCAGGGGGCCTCCTCGGGGTGGGGGCGGTGCGTCGGTGCACCGTCCGGTCGTGCTGCGGGCTCCGCGTGGAGCGGGCCCGAGCTGCTGCTGAGCGGGACGACGGCGGAGCGCCCGTGCCGGGCGGCGACGAGCTCCGCGGTGATGGAGACGGCGACCTCCTCGGGCGTGACGGCGCCGAGGTCGAGCCCGATGGGCGACCGCAGGCGCGCGAGAGCGGCCTCGCCCATGCCCTCGGCGCGCAGCGCGGCGACGCGCTGGGCGTGCGAGCGGCGCGAGCCCATCGCGCCGACGTACGCGAGCGGGAGGTCCAGCGCGAGCCGCAGGAGCGGCACGTCGAACTTCGCGTCGTGCGTGAGGACGGCGACGGCGGTCCGTGCGTCGAGCCGGCCCGCGGCGGCCTCGGCGGCGAGGTAGCGGTCGGGCCACTCGACGACGACCTCCGCCTCGGGGAAGCGGCGCGGGTCGGCGAACACCTCGCGCGCGTCGACGAGCGTCACGCGGTAGCCGAGGAGCCGGACGTGCCGCACGAGCGCGCCCGCGAAGTCGTTCGCCCCGCACACGAGGAAGCGCGGCGCGGGCAGCCGCGTCTCGACGAGCAGCGTGACGGGTTCGGCCGCGTCGCACGCGTCGCCGACGGCTGCTCCTGCCGGGGCCGGTGCGGCGGCCCGCCCCGCCGACGGCGACGTGCCCGGGCCGCCGTGCGCCGCGTGCACGGTCGCCGTGCCGCCCGCGCGCAGCACCGCCACGACCTGCGCCGCGGCGGCGGCCAGGCTGTCGGGCCCGACGAGGCCGCGCAGCGCCCGGGCGACCGCTGCCTCGTCGGTGGCGCCCGGGTCGTCCACGACGACGGCCGTGCGCGCGCCGCCGTCGATGCGGCGGACGAGCGCAACGGGCGGGGCGGGCTCGGCTCGCGCCGCGAGCGCGTGCAGGGCGCGCGTCGCGTCGTCGTCCGGGAGCACGGGCTGGACGTGGACGTCGAGCGTCCCGCCGCAGCTCAGCCCGACGGCGAACGCGTCGTCGTCGCTGTACCCGAACGTCTCGCGGTGGCTCGTGCCGGACGCGATCGCGTCGAGCGCCGCGGCGTGGACGGCGCCCTCGACGCACCCGCCGGACAGGCTGCCGAGCACGGCGCCGTCGGCGCGGACCGCCATCGCGGTGCCGACCGGGCGCGGCACGGACCCCGACGCGGCGACCACCGTCGCCACGGCGAAGGGCGGCTGCCCCGGACCGAGCCAGGGGGCGAGCCGGTCGACGATGTGGAGCATCGTGGCCTCGCTTCCGCAGGGTGCCGGCGTACCGGCGTCCTTCCAGTGAACCCTTGCGGTGAGTCCCCTGCGTGTCCTGGCCCGCGTCCGCTGTGACGCGCCCGAAACACAGGGCTTGAATCCGCTGTGGACCCCCTCCGAATCACGGAGAGAAGTTCCGTCTGATGGAATTACAGTTCCACGCGACGGACTCCACGCTAGCACGCGGTGAGGCGCAGGTCACCGTCCCGGCGGGACGGACGACTACGATCGGCCCATGACCGCCGTCTCGCTCGGGATGCCCAGGGTGCGGTCCACTGTGCCCTCCGGCGCTCCGGACGACCTGGACCCGGCCCGCCCGGCGACCGACGCGCTCGTCGACCGGTACGGCCGCGTGGCACGCGACCTGCGCATCTCCATCACCGAGAAGTGCTCGCTGCGGTGCACGTACTGCATGCCCGCCGAAGGGCTGCCCGCGATCCCCCGCGAGGACCTGCTCACGCCCGACGAGATCGGCCGGGTCGTACGGGTCGCGGTGGAGCGGCTCGGCATCACCGACGTCCGGTTCACCGGCGGCGAGCCGCTCCTGCGGAACGACCTCGCCGACATCCTGCGCGCCGCGCGCGCCGCCGCGCCGGGCGTGTCCCTCTCGCTGACGACCAACGCGATCGGCCTCGACAAGCGCGTCCGCGGGCTCGTCGACGCCGGGCTCGACCGCGTGAACATCTCCCTCGACTCGGTCGACCGCGCGCACTTCGCGCGCCTCACCCGGCGCGACCGCCTCCCCGACGTGCTCGCCGGGATCCGCGCCGCGCTCGACGCCGGCCTCGCCCCGGTGAAGCTCAACGCCGTCCTCATGCCCGAGACGCTGGCGGGCGCGGCCGACCTCCTCGCGTGGGCCGTCGAGCACGGCTGCCACCTGCGGTTCATCGAGCAGATGCCGCTCGACGCCGACGGGCGCTGGACGCGCGACGACCTCGTGTCGGCGACGGACCTCCTGGCCGTGCTCGGCACCCGCTTCGACCTGCACGAGGTCGGGCGCGACGACCCGTCGGCACCCGCCGAGGAGTGGCTCGTGGACGGCGGGCCGCAGACGGTCGGCGTCATCGCCTCCGTCACGCGCTCGTTCTGCGGCGCGTGCGACCGCACCCGGCTCACCGCCGAGGGCACCGTGCGCTCGTGCCTGTTCGGCGACGACGAGACCGACCTGCGCGCGATCCTGCGCTCGGCGGAGCTCGACGAGGACGAGCGCGACGACGCCCTCGCCCGCGCGTGGCAGGGCGCGATGTGGCGCAAGCCGCTCGCGCACGGCAGCGACGCCCCGACGCTCGCCGCCGACGCCTTCGCGGCGACGACCCGCAGCATGGGCGCGATCGGCGGCTGAGGCGGGCGCCCGGCGGTGGCGCAGATCATAGGGTGAAGCCGGTCACCTCAGGGCATCAGCCCAGGTCAGAGCGGCCGTCTCTTCCTACCATGGATGTCGTGACGACGATCTCTCCTGCACCCACCAACCGCCCCTCCTCCTCGATCTCCGGCGCGTCCTCGACCCCGGACAACAGCGCGTCCGCGCTCCCGATCTACCGCACCGACGAGCGGTCCGCCGCCTGGAAGGCCGGCACCAAGAGCGTCCTGGGCGCGGCCGTCGGCGCCGTCGTCGGGGTCGTCGTGCTCAGCTGGTTCGGCCTCGTCCTCGGCACCGCCGTCGGCCTCGGCATCGGCATGCTGCTCGACAACCGCCCCGCCGAGCGCTGACCCGACCCTCCCGGCCCGCACGGCCGGGTCTCCGCCCGACATCGTCGTCGCCCGGCGGATCAGAAGGAACTCACGAGAGGCGAGAAGTGGCCCCTCCCCGGCTCTGGCCGGGGGCCACTTCTCGCCTCTCGTCGTCTCGCAGGCGGTTCACGGACGCGTCCTACAGACCGACCCACTCCGAGACGCCGTCGTCGAAGTGCTGACGCTTCCAGATCGGTACCTCGGCCTTGATGCGCTCGACGAGCAGCGAGCAGGCCTCGAACGCCTCCCGGCGGTGGCCCGCGGCGGCCGCCGCGACGAGCGCGACGTCGCCGATCTCCAGGCTGCCGTACCGGTGGACCGCGGCGACCCGCAGCCCCGTCTCGGCCGCCACGTCCGCGACGCAGCGCCGGATCACGGCCGTGGCGTCGGGGTGCGCCTCGTAGTCGAGCCGCGTCACGCCCCGGCCGCCGTCGACGTCCCGGACCACGCCGCGGAACGTCACGACGGCCCCGCACTCGGGGCCCCCGACGGCGTCCTCGACGGCGCGCGACACGGCGTCGTCGAGGACGTCCGTCGTCACACGGCTCGGGTCTGTGGGCGGCGCGCCGCCGTCCGTCGTCTGCGTCACAGCTCCCGCACCTCCACCTCGGTCCCGGCGGCCCACTCTGTCACGTCGGCCGGGACGTCCACGAGCACGTCCGCGCGCGCCATCGACGCGACGAGGTGGGAGCCCGCTCCCCCGACGACGCGCACCGTGCCCCCGGGACCGGTCGCGCCACGCAGGAGCTGCCGCTTGCCCGCGGGCGACGTCAGCGGCTCGGCGAGCACCGCCGGGCGCACGCGCCCGGCGCCGGGCAGCCCCGCGGCCCGCTCGAGCGGCTCGCGCAGGAACATCGCGAACGACACCTGCGCGCTCACCGGGTTGCCCGGGAACGTGAGCACGGGCGTCCCGTCCACGGTGCCGAACCCCTGCGGCCCGCCCGGCTGCATCGCGACGGAGCGGAACGTCACGTCCGACGATGCACCGCCGCCGAGGACGTCCTTGACCACCTCGTACGCGCCCTGCGACACGCCTCCCGACGTCACGACGAGGTCCGCGACCGCCGCGGCCTCGGCGAGCACGGCGGCGAACCGCTCGGCGTCGTCGCCGCACCGGGCCGTGAGCACCACGTCGCCGCCCGCGCGCCGCACGGCGGCGCCGAGCGCGTCGGCGTTCGCGTCGAAGACCTGCCCGGGCCCCGGAGTCTCCCCCGGGCCGACGAGCTCCGACCCCGTCGACAGGACCGCGACCCGCGGGCGTGCGACGACCCGGACGCGCCCGACCCCGCACGCCGCGGCGGCCGCGAGGTGGTGCGGCGCGAGGACGGTCCCGTCGGTCAGCAGGACGTCGCCCGGGCGGACGTCGGAGCCCGCCTCGCGCACGAAGTCGCCCGCCGCCCGCGGCACCCGGACCTCGACGGGCTCCGGGTCGGCCGGCGTCGTGGAGGCCTGTCCGGCCGCCGGGTCGGTGACGCCCTCCGGCGCACGGCCCGCAGGCGTGCGGGCGAACGTCCCGGTCGCGGTGTCCTCGACGGGCACGACGGCGTCCGCCCCCTCGGGCACGGGCGCGCCCGTCATGATGCGGGCAGCCGTGCCCGGCGCGAGCCGGGGCGGGACGCCCGGCGCCGCCGCGATCTCGGCGACCACGGCCAGCCGGACGGGCGCGTCCGCCCGTGCGTCGGCGACGTCCGCGGCGCGGACGGCGTACCCGTCCATCTGCGCGTTGCGGAACAGCGGGACGGCGACGGGCGCGACGAGGTCGCCAGCGAGGACCCGGCCCAGCGCGTCGGCGAGGTCGACGTCCTGGGTGCGGGCGCGGCGTCGGGCCGCGTCCACGAGGGGTGCGAGGAGGGCCGCGACGTCCGCGCGGTGCTCGTCGACGCTCACCCGTGCTGTTCTTGCCATGCCTCGCCCTTCCCGCTCCCCGCACGCCGACGGGCCACCCCCAGGAGCGGGCGACCCGTCGGCCGTGCGGTCGATGTCGAGGCTCAGCCTCCCACGGCCGCGGTGAGCGGACCGCGCACGAAGTACACGACGAACCCGGCCGCGACCACCCACAGCAGCGGGTGGACGTCGCGCGCCCTCCCGCACGCGGTCCGCAGCAGGACCCACGTGACGAACCCGATGCCGATGCCGTTCGCGATCGAGTACGTGAGCGGCATCGTCACGATCGTGAGGAACACCGGCAGCGTCACCGTGAAGTCGGTGAGGTCGATCTCCTTGATCTGGCCCATCATCATCGCGCCCACGACGACGAGCACCGCGCTCGCGACCTCGATCGGCACCACCGCCGTGAGCGGCGTGAGGAACATCGCGACGAGGAAGAGCCCGCCCGTGACGACCGAGGCGAGGCCCGTCCGCGCCCCCTCGCCCACGCCCGCCGCGGAGTCGACGAACACCGTGTTCGACGACGACGACGTCGCGCCGCCCACGACCGCCCCCACACCCTCGACGACGAGCGCCGACTTGATGCGCGGGAAGTTGCCGTCCGCGTCGGCGAGGCCGCCCTGCTTGGCGAGCCCCGTCATCGTGCCCATCGCGTCGAAGAAGTTCGTGAAGAACAGCGTGAACACGAGCATCGTCGCCGCGAGCGCCCCGATCCGGTCGAACGCGCCGAACGAGAGCTGCCCGAACAGGCTGAGGTCGGGCACCGAGACGAGCGAGCTCGGCAGGGCGGGCACGGTGAGGTGCCAGCCGCCGGGGTTCGTCTCCGACGCCGGGCCGAGGTGCAGCACGGACTCGGCGACGATCGCCACGACGGTCGTCGCGACGAGCCCGATGAGCAGCCCGCCCTTGACCTTGCGCGCCACGAGGACGCCCATGGTGAGCAGCCCGACGACGAACACGAGCGTCGGGACCGAGGTGATCGACCCGCCGTCGCCGAGCTGGACCGGCGGCCCACCCGGGGTGCGCGTGACGAACCCGGCGTCGACGAACCCGATGAACGCGATGAACAGGCCGATGCCGACCGTGATCGCGGCCTTGAGCTGGCGCGGGACGGCGTTGAAGATCGCCGACCGCGCGCCCGTCACGGCGAGCAGCACGATGAGCAGGCCGTTGACGAGCACGAGCCCCATCGCCTCGGGCCACGTGACGTCGCCGATGACGGCGACGGCGAGGAACGAGTTGATGCCCAGCCCGGCCGCGAGCGCGAACGGGAGGTTCGCGACGAGCCCGAACAGGATGGTCAGACCACCGGCGGCGAGGCCGGTCATCGCGCCGACCTGCGCCGTCTGGAGCCACCCGCCCGCGACGTCGACGGGCGCGTTCTCGGCGCTCGTCCCGCCGAGGATGAGGGGGTTGAGGATGACGATGTACGCCATCGCGAAGAAGGTCACCAGCCCGCCGCGGAGCTCGCGCCCGGTGGTCGAGCCGCGCTCGGTGATCCTGAAGAAGCGGTCGAGCCGGCCGGTGGCCGGTCCGGTGCCGCGTGCGTCGTCGTTCCCGGCGGTCTCCCGCCGCATGCCGAGGAGAGTCACGTCCTTGTGCCCTTTCCTGAGGTACTGACCGGCCGCCCGGCCGGTCAGTACTCGACCCGGGACTCGAGGGCGCGCCAGGCCTCGAACGGCGCGGTGGCGGTGGCCGTGCGCTCGTGCACGACCTGCATGACCCGGTCGGCCGGGTCGGCGTCGAAGAAGTCGTAGAAGGCGGCGTCGTCGAAGCCGGCGCGCGCGGCGTCGTACCGGTCGGCGGCGTAGTGCACGGCGTGCACGCGCGCCCAGAGGGCGGACGCGAGGCACATGGGGCACGGCTCGCAGCTCGAGTAGAGCGTCGCGCCCGTGAGGTCGAAGGTGCCGAGCGCGGCGCACGCGCGCCGGATCGCGGTGACCTCGGCGTGCGCGGTCGGGTCGTTGTCCTGCGTGACCCGGTTGTTGCCCTCGAACACCTGCCCGTCGGCGGTGACGACGACGGCGCCGAAGGGTCCTCCGGCGTGCGCGACGCTGTCGACCGCGAGGGCGACAGCTCGGTCCAGGTGTGCGGTGTCCACGACAAGAGTGTCCATGGTGAGTCTCCACGGTTCGGGCAGCGACGCCGGGTGCTCCGCCTCCGGCGTCCGGGCTCGTCGGTGAGCCGGGAGGAGGCGGCCGGCGGGCCGCTGCAGGCGAGTTGTCACGTCCGCCTGGTAGGTAGCTGCCGGTGTCGGATCGAACGTGTCGACCACCGAGCGTGTCGCTCGGCCCGGGCCCGCCGTTGGCACGCTCGACGCTAGCAGCGCGTGACGGAGGCCACAAGGGTTTCGGAAGAACTTTTCCACCATATGGACGGGGCTGCTCGCGGCTTCGCGCCCACGGCGCTCCTGCGAGGCCTGTTGCGGAAGGATCTGCCGCCCGGAAGAGTTGTCCCAGCGCAGGTCCGACGCCCGGGGCGTCGCCCCGTCCCGACCCACCCGGAGGCCCAGTGACCGAGCCCGCTCCGCCGTCGTCCCTCCCCGTCGTCCGCGTCCCCGCCCGGCCGGGCCCGCCGCTGCGCTTCCAGCTCCGTCCCGTGGCGCCGTCGCTGCGCTCGTTCCTCGCGACCGAGGCGGGCGGCGCCGTCCTGCTCCTCGCCGCGACGGTCGTCGCGCTCGTGTGGGCGAACTCCGCGTGGTCGGGCGCCTACGACGCGCTCTGGTCCACGGAGGCGGGCTGGCGCGTCGGGCCGTGGGCGTTCGAGATGGACCTGCACCACTGGGTCAACGACGCCGCGATGGCCGTGTTCTTCCTCGTCATCGGCCTGGAGATCAACCGCGAGGTCACGAGCGGCGAGCTCCGCAACCGCCGCACCGTCGCCGTCCCCGCGCTGGGCGCGCTGGGCGGCCTCGCGATCCCCGCGCTCATCTACGTCGCGTTCAACGCCGGGTCTCCCGCGGAGCACGGGTGGGGCATCGTCATGTCGACGGACACCGCGTTCCTCGTGGGCATCCTCGCCCTGTTCGGGCCGCGCTGCCCCGACCAGCTCCGGCTCTTCCTCCTCACGCTCGCCGTCGTCGACGACATCGGCGCCATCACCGTCATGGCGCTCTTCTACACCGACGACCTCTGGCTCCCGGGCCTCCTCGTCGCCGCCGTGCTCGTCGTCGTGATCCTCGTGCTGCGCTGGCTCGGCGTCTGGCGCCTCGCGCCGTACGCGCTCGCCGGGATCGCGCTGTGGGGCGCGGTCTACGCGTCGGGCGTGCACGCGACGCTCGCGGGGGTGCTCGTAGGCCTGCTCGTGCCGTCGCGCTCGTCGCGGCCCGTGGACGTCGCCGTCGTGCCGAAGTACGCCAAGCGGCTCGCGCAGGAGACGACGGCGGAGCGCGAGCACCTCACCGAGCTCGCCGCGCGCGCGGCCGTGCCCACGAGCGAGCGCCTCCAGCGCGTGCTGCACCCGTGGAGCGCGTACGTGGTCGTGCCCGTCTTCGGTCTCGCGAACGCGGGCGTGCAGCTCGACGGCGAGTCGCTGCGCGCGGCGGCCACGTCGCCCGTGACGATCGGCGTCGCGGTCGCGCTCGTCGTGGGCAACGCCGTCGGCATCTTCGGGGCCGCGACCCTGGCCCTGCGCCTCGGCCTCGGCGACCTCCCGGGGCGGGTGCGGTACTCGCACCTGCTCGGCGGGGCGATCCTCGCCGGCATCGGGTTCACCATCTCGCTCTTCATCGCCGAGCTCGCGTTCGACGACGAGGCGCTCATCGAGCAGGCCAAGATCGGCATCCTGGCGGGCTCGCTCGTCGCTGCCGTGCTCGGCTCCGTGGCGCTCCGGCTCTTCGGCGAGCGCTGGCCCCTGTGCTCGCCCGGCGCGAACGGCCCGCCGCCCGAGCTCCCGCCGCTCCCCTGGCACCCGCCCGCGACCACGTGACCGCGAGGTCCAGCAGGGATCGTGGTCGCCGCCCGGGCGCCCCGGCCTCGCGCGCGCCCTACGGCCGCGCGGCGGCGGTGATCGCGGCCCGCAAGCCTTCCGCGGTGACGCGCCCGCGGTAGCGGACGCCGTCGACGAAGAGCGTCGGCGTGCCCTGCACGCCGACCGCGAGCGCGTCGGCGTAGTCGCGCTGCACCGGGGCGGCGTACCGCTGGGCCGCGTCCCCGACGACCGACGCGCCGTCGAGCCCGAGCTCCTCGGCACGCTCGGCGAGCCCGGCCTCGCCGAGCTGGTCCTGGTGCGCGAACAGCGCGGCCTGCATCTCCCAGAACCGGCCCTGCGCGGCGGCCGCCTCGACGGCGAGCGCGGCCGACAGCGCGTGCGGGTGGATCTCGAACAGCGGGAAGTGGCGGAACACGAGACGCACCCGGCCGCCGGAGGACTCGACGACCTGCCGCAGCACCGGGGCGGCGGCGGCGCAGTACGGGCACTCGAGGTCGCCGAACTCGACGATGGTGACGGGCGCGGCCGGGTCCCCGAGGACGTGCGCGTCGGCGGGGACGAGCTGCTCGGCCGGGACGCGGTCGGGGGTCTGCTCGCTCACGCTGCCCAGCATGGCACGGGCGCGGTGCCCGTGGTCAGGCGAGCGCGAGCGGCCGGGTCTCCTGGGCCGCGCCCGGCACGGGCTCCACGAGGCGCGCGAGGTCCGGGCCCGCGCTGTCGCGCCACCAGGCGAGGTTCCGCGCGTGGCGCGCGTAGACCGACGCGGGGTCGGCGCTGAGCGTCACCGCCGTCTCGGCGAGGTAGACGGCGTCGACGGTCTCGGGCGGGGTGGGCACGCCCGCGAGGACGCGCAGCGCGCCGCGGAAGCGCGGGCGGTGGTGCAGGCGCTTGACGAGGTTGAGCGCGCCGAACAGCAGCCCGGGGCGGACGCGGCAGACGAGCTCGTCGTCCCGGTGGAGCTGCGCACGCAGGCGCTCCTCGTCGACGACGAGACCGCGCGCGACGGCCTCGCCGAGCATCCACAGCAGCGCGGTGTCCGACAGGGCGCGCGCCCGCGCGCCGCCGCCGACGTCGCTGTGCCCGCCGGGGAACCAGACCTGCTTGACCCGGGGCGCCATGGCCACGGGCACGTCCCACAGGCACGGCTCGAAGGTGATGCGGCGGTCGTCGATGGCGAGCGCCTGGCGGGCGCACCGCACGTCGGTCGACAGGCGCAGGTCGTGGAACCGGCTGCGGCGGCGCGACAGGCCGGGCACGCCGAGCGCGCCGACCGTGTCGAACACCCCGAGGAACGCGACCGGCACGTGGTCGTGGCAGTACGCGGCGCGGAACGTGCGGGCACGCTCGGCGCGGCGGGCGGGGTCGCGGTCGCGGTAGACCTCCTCCGCCTCGCACAAATGGTCGCGCGCGAGCGCGTCCTGGGTGAGCAGGCCGACGGTCGCGACCATCCCGACCACGCTGCGCGCGGTGTACGCCCCGCGGCTGAACCCGAACACGTAGATCTCGTCCCCGGGCTCGTAGTTGAGCGCGAGGTGGCGGTACCCGGCGACGACGTTGCGCGTCAGGCCGTAGCCGAACGCCCCGCCGAGGAGCCGGTCGACGAGGTAGCCCTGCGCCCCGACGCCCTCGACGGAGAACACCATCTGCTGGACGCCGTCCGGTCCGATCCCGGTGCGGACGGAGCGCGCGATCTTCTCGATGTTCGACACGCTCGCGTTCACCGGCGAGTTCCACGTGCCGTCGCAGCACAGCACCAGCCGCTTCATGGTCCCTCCTCGATCCGCCCCCGGCGGCGCGTCGGGGACACCATCTGGGGAGGGTCGCCGCGCCCCGGCTGATGCACGACGGCGCCCGCCGACGCACGGACCGGTCGGGGTTCGTGAGCAAGCCGTGAGCGTGTCCGTGCGCACCCCCGGATCCGTCCGGGAGGGTCGCCGTCGTGCCGTAGGTTCTGGCGGTGTGACCGCCACGAGCACCGCCCCGCCCGCCGGCCCCGCGGACCACCCGCCGGGCGGCCGGGAGCGGCGGCACGCGCGCGAGCCGCGCCGGCACCGGGCCGCGTGGATCGCGGCCGTCGTGGCGCTCGTGCTCGTGCTGGGCGGGGGCGGCGGGGCGTTCGCCTGGTACCGGGACACCGAGTACGACGCGCTGGCCGACCGGGCCGCGACCGCCGAGGACCTGCTCGCGGCGTCGGACGGGAAGGTCGCGGACCCGGCGGTGCGGACCGCGCTGACGACCGAGGTGGACGACGCCCGCGCCCTGCTCGCCGCGCCGTTCCTCGACCGGATGACGACCGGGACGGACGCGGCGGACCGTTCGCTCGTGTCGGCCTCGGACGCCGTGCACGCCTCGATGCTCGACCACGCGCGGAGCGAGGTGACTGCGGCGCGCGCGAGCCTCGCGACCGCCAGCGAGCTGGGCGAGAAGATCTACGCCGCGACGGAGGGGCTCGGCGCCGACGAGGCGGTCCGCGCCCGGCTGCGCGACGCGCTGGACACCGCGGCCGCGGCCGACGCCGCCGCCGACGCGGGGCTCGCGGGCGACGACCTCGCGACGCTCGAGCAGGCGGTGCTCGACCTGGGCGCGGGCCTCGGGGTCGTGAGCACGTCGACGGAGGAGACGTCGGTCGCGCAGGACGCCGTCTCGTGCCCCGCACCGGACCAGGTGTGGGACCCCGACAGCGGCCGCGTGCCCGACGCCGCTCTCGCGCCGATCCCGTGGTCCCCCACCGACCGCGTGCGCGCGGACGTGCTGGACGGGCTCGTCGCCCTCGACGCCGCGTACGTCGAGCGGTTCGGCGTGCACCTGACGATCAACTCCTCCTACCGGACCTTCGAGGAGCAGCAGGGCCTGTACGACCCGTCGTCGCCCATCGCGGCGCCGCCCGGGTGCTCGAACCACGGGCTGGGGTTCGCCGTCGACCTGGGCGGCGGCGTCCAGGCGTTCGGCACCCCGCAGTACGAGTGGCTCAAGCAGCACGCCGAGACCTACGGCTGGACGCACCCCGACTTCGCCGAGCCCGACGGGCGCGTGCCCGAGCCGTGGCACTGGGAGTCCGTGCTGGCCCGCGCGGACGGCTGAGCGCGCCGCCGGTCGCGCCGGGGACCCCGGGAGCGCCGGGGCGGGTCCTCAGGAGGCGTGCGCCCGCTCGACGTCGACGCGCGTGACGTCGCCCGGCGTGGGGCCACCGCGCAGCCAGGCGACGAGGCGGTCGACGGCGTCCGGCGCCCCGGACGCGACGACCTCGACGGTGCCGTCGGGCCGGTTGGTCGCGGTGCCGTCGAGGCCGAGCGCGGCGAGCCGCTCGCGCGTCGCCCAGCGGAAGCCGACGCCCTGCACGCGCCCGTGCACGAGCGCCCGCACGGCGGCGTCCGCGGCACCGCGCGCCACGCCCTCGCCCGGCCGCGTCACTGGTGCACGTGCGCCGGGGCGCCCGTCGACGACGCGATGTCCGACTCGGCGTCGTCCAGCAGCCGGTCCGCGAGCCGGCGCAGCGCCCGCCCGACGGCGATCTCGTCGCCGATGAGCGGGACGTCGCGGTCGTGCGGGTCGCGCCGCGCCCGCCCGACGGCCCGCACGTGCTCGGGCGTCTCCGCGACGAGGACCGCCTCCGCCGTCGTCCGGCCCTCCGACTCGACGACGCTCACCTGCACGCGCCACACCTTCGTGGTGTCCGTGCCGTCGCCCGTCTCCGCTCCCGGGACGTGCTCGACGTAGCTGTCCGACCCCGGGTAGACGAGCGTCCGCTCGCCCGTGTCGGCCCACTCGACGAGGTACGGCGGCGAGCCGTCCTCGTGCCGCAGCTCGACCACGACCCCGTCGCGCACCGCCCCGCCGACGACGCCCGAGGCGGTCACGATCCTGTCCCCGACCGATGCCCTCATGGCTCCTCCTCGTGCCGCACCGTCCTTCCATCATGCGACCGCAGGGAGCGCGCTGCACCCCCGGTCTCAGGGAGTCCGGGCGCCGAGCTGGTCCCGCAGCGCCGCGGGGTCGTGCACCGGGAGCCGGCACACGAAGTCGGCGCAGAGGTAGGCGCCCGGCCCGTGGTCGGCGAGCAGGGCGACGCCGTCGGCGGCGAGGGTCGCGGCGTCGTCGGGCGTCGCCGCGAGCAGCAGCGCGCCCGGGTGGTACCAGTCGCGCGCGGCGGCGAGGAACCCCTCGCGCCGGTCGGCGTCGGCGACGACCACGAGCTGGTGGGGCGGCTCCGCGAGCCCGACGGCGAGGCGCAGCACCCCCGCCGCGCCGAGCGGGTGCTCGCTCGCCGCGGCGGACGCGGCGGCGTGCGCGAGGGCCGCGTCCCGGTACCGCGGCTCGCCCGTCGCGAGGTGGGCGAGCAGCGCGGCCCGGGCGGCCGCCGTCGTGCCCGACGGCACCGCGCCCTCCGACGGGTCGGCCGCCGCCCCGGCGGCCAGCCCCAGGTCGGTGAGCACCGGGTCCGTGCCCTGAGGGGGCGTGAGGTCGCCGTCCGGGCCGACCGTCGCGTCGACGAGGCGCAGACCCTCGCGCACGTACCGCGCCTCCCCGGTCAGGCCCCCGAGCACGAGGAGCGCCGTCGCGAGCGCGCCGTGGTCCTCCAGCGTCGCGACGGCGTCCGAGGCGACCCCGCCCTCCGACGCGCGCACGAGCGACCCGTCGGCCCGGACGTGGGTCGCGAGCAGCAGGTCGGCGGCCGCGCGCGCGGCGTCGGTGAGGTCGGGCAGCGCCAGGTGGTGCCCGGCGCGCGCGAGAGCCTCGATCGCGAGCCCGTTCCACCCCGTGAGCACCTTCGTGTCCAGCGGCGGCGGCTCGTGGTGCGCGCGCTCGCCCCGCGGGAGGAGGTAGTACCCGCCCTCGACGCGCTCGCCGTCGACGACGGACTCCGAGTCCTGCGCGCTCGCGAACGCGCCGTCGGCCAGGCGCAGCACGCGCAGGAGGAAGCGCCCGACGTCGCCCGCCACCTCGGCAGTGGCCTCGGCGGGGTCGGGCGTGCCGGGCGCCTCGGCGGGCGTGCGCAGCGGTCCGTCCAGGGGCCCCGTCCGGCGCAGCACGGCGAGCGTCGTCGCGGCCGAGAGCAGCTGCGCGTTGTCGTAGAGCATCCGCTCGTAGTGCGGCTCCGACCAGTCCGGCCGGGTCGCGTACCGGAAGAAGCCGCCGTCGACGTCGCGCAGCGGGCTCGCCGCCATCGCGTCGACCGTGCGTCCCGCCAGGACGAGCGCGCGTCGCGCGACCTCCGGGTCGACGACGGACGACGCCGCGACGTCGAGCAGGAGCTCGAGCGTCGGGGCGACGGGGAACTTGGGGGCGCCCCCGAAGCCGCCGTGCACGCGGTCCTCCGCCGCCTCCAGCCGCTCGACGACCCGGCGGGCGTGCTCGGCCAGGTCCGCGACCGGCCCGGCGTCCGCGCCGACGGACGCCCCCGAGCCGTCGACCGCCGTCGCGGCCGCGCGCGGCACGCCCGTCCTCCGGCCCGCCGCCGCGTCGCGCAGCGCCGCGCGGATCGCGTCCCCCGTCTCGACCGCCTGGTCGCGCCGCTGCTCCCAGGCCTGCGCGACGGCGTCGAGCACGTCCCGGAACGCGGGCCGCCCGGCCACGGGGACGGGCGGCCAGTACGTGCCCGCGTAGAACGGGGCGCCGTCGGGCGTCGTGAACACCGTGAGCGGCCACCCCAGGTCCGGGGTGAACGCGCTCGCCGCGGCGAGGAGGCTCGCGTCGACGTCGGGGTGCTCCTCGCGGTCGACCTTCACCGCGACGAACCCGCGCGCGAGCAGCGCACCGATGTCCGGGTCGGAGAAGCTCTCGCGCGCCATGACGTGGCACCAGTGGCACGTGGCGTACCCGACCGAGACCATGACCGGCACGTCCCGGCGCCGCGCCTCCGCGAACGCCTCTGCGCCCCACGGGTACCAGTCGACCGGGTTGCCGGCGTGCTGGCGCAAGTACGGGCTCACGGCGGCGGCGAGACGGTTGACCATGACGTCCAGCCTCCCAGGTCGACGCGCCGCTCGCGGCCCGGACCGTCGGAGTTGTCTGCTCCGTCCCGGAGCGGCGCGCTTGTAACGTTGCGCCCATGCCCGGCCCCGAGCAGCCCGCCCTCGCGGTGGCGACCGACGTCTCCGTCCGACCTGCTGTCGCTCCGGACGCTGCTCCGGACGCCGGGCCGGGCCCCGCGCCGCTGCCCCGCCGGCCCGTCCGCCAGGTGCCGGCGAGCGGTGACCGCAAGGGCCCGTTCACCCTCGCCGACGTGCTCGGGCACGGCGGGTTCGCGCACGTCTACCGCGCGACGGACGCGGACGGCGCGGAGGTCGCCGTGAAGGTGCTCACGGGTCTCCAGGAGGGTTCCCGCGAGCGCTTCGCGCAGGAGGCGAGGCTGCTGGAGGCCGTGGGCGGGCGCGGCTTCCCCGCGTTCGTGCGCTCGGGCCTGGACGACGACCAGCCGTGGTTCGCCATGGAGCTGGTCCCCGGCACCACGCTGCGCGAGCAGGTCCGCGCGTCGGGCCCGCTGGACGGACGGCAGGCGCTGCGGCTGGCGTCGCACGTCGCGGAGGCCCTGCTCGTGCTGCAGGAGCAGCACTGCGTGCACCGCGACCTGAAGCCCGCCAACATCATGGTCGACGGCGACCGGGCGGTCCTCATCGACCTCGGCATCGCCAAGCTGTTCGACACGGCGACGTCCACCCAGCCCGTCGGGACGCTCGCGTACATGGCGCCGGAGCTGTTCGCCCGCCGCGTGCACCCCCGCTCTGACGTGTACGCGCTCGGCCTGCTCCTGATCTTCGCCACCACGGGGGTCGTGCCGGCGGACCTCAACTTCCTCGGCCGTGACCTCGAGGCCGACGACCTCGTGCGGGAGGTCCCGGACGACCTGGTCGGGGTGCCGGCCGGGACGGAGCCGGCCCCGTCCCCGGCCGAGCTGCCGGAGATCGACCCCCACCTGCAGGACCTGATCCTGTCGGCGACCCGCTACCAGCCGAACCACCGCCCCGCGCTCGAGAGCGTCGTCGCGGTGCTGCGCGCCCGGCTCGCCGGGGAGGCCCCCGACGACACCCTGCTCCTCACGTCACGGATCGTGGCCGACGGCGCCACCGCGGCCGAGCGCGCGCTGGGCCCCGTCGCCGGGCTGGCCGCCGCCACCGGCGCACCCGTCCGGGCCGAGCGGGCGGCGGAGGTCACGCCGGTCGGCAGGGCGGCCGACGCGGCCCGCGTGCGGGAGCCGTGGCACGCCCTGGTCTACGACGCGACGCTGATGAGCGTGCTGGCCGAGGTGCACGGCGACGGGTTCGACGGCGCGGCCGCCGAGGTCATCGCGGACCACGTCGCGAGCATCGGCGCGCACGTGGCCGACGGCCGGACCCCGGCGGAGCTCAAGGACTGGCTCTGGCAGGCGATGCGGTGGCAGGCCGCGGCACCGCCCGCGGGGCACGCCGACACCCTCCGCGGGTGGCGCGAGTACCGTCGCCCGACGCACCCGATGCTCGCCGTGCCGGGCTCCGGCGCCGAGCCCGTGGCCCGGGCCGCGCCGTCGCGGACGGACGGCCCCGTCCCGGTGCCGGCGTCCGGCTCCCCGGACCCGCGTCCCTGGCCGGTGCCCGTGCAGCGCGTCTCCACGCTGGGCCGCGGTCCGTCAACGCTGCCCCGGCCGGAGCCGGTCCCCCCTGCGGCCGCACGGACCCGCGTCATGGACTCCCCCGACCTCGTCGCCACGCAGGTCGGCCGGCCGGTCCCGCCGTCGGTCCCGCCGCGCCGGAGCCCCGTCCGGCACCTGGGCTCGACGCCGCCGTCGCCCGCCGTGCGTCCGGAGTCCGTCCGGCCGCGCATCACCGGTGCGGCGGTCGCGAGCACCCCGGCCCCGCGCGCCGCCGGCACGCCCGCGGCCACGACGGCGCCGCGCCAGGAGGCGGCCCCGGCGTCCGCCGCACGGTCCGCACGTCCCGTCCGACCTGCCGCGTCGTCGTCCTGGGACCGGTCCCGGGTCGGGGGCACGCTCCTGCGGGCCCTGCCGCGCGTCCTCGCGGTCCTGGCGGTGCTGCGCACGCTGTGGCTCGTGCCCGACGGCGCGGCCCGCCAGAGCCAGCCGTTCGTCCCCCTGCCGCCACAGCTCCTGGAGACCCTGCGCGTCTCGGTCGACCTGGCCCCGCTCGTCGACGGTCCCGTGCTCGCCCTGGCCGCGCTCGCGGTGGCCGTGGTGCTGCGTGTCGCCGGGCAGCGCACGTGGACGTGGACGTACGTCCTCGTCGCCTGCGCGTCGGTCGTTGCGACGGTCGTGCTCGTGCTGCGAGGCTGACCGGGGTTCGGGCCGGGTCGGGCGGCGCGAGGACGCCCCCGAGCGCGCGCACCGTCGGACGAGAACAACGTCGCGCGCCGTCGAGCACGACGTCGCTGTCGTCCCGGGCGTCAGGACGACGGCAACCTCGTGCTCGGCGCGGTCCCGAGTGCGCGGTCCCGAGGGCGGGGTCAGGCGTGCAGACGGCGGAGGAACGCGCGGGTCCGCTCGCGCTGCGGGTCGCCGAGCACCTGCTCGGGCGTGCCGCGCTCGTGGACGCGGCCCTCGTGGAGGAAGCACACCTCGTCGGCGACGCGGCGAGCGAACCCCATCTCGTGCGTCGCGACGAGCATCGTGCGGCCCTCCGCGCGCAGCTCGGCGAGCAGGTCGAGCACCTCGCCCACGAGCTCGGGGTCGAGCGCGGACGTCACCTCGTCGAGCAGGAGCAGCTCGGGACCGTTGACGAGGGCACGCGCGATCGCCGCGCGCTGCTGCTCGCCGCCCGAGAGCTGGTCGGGATAGGACGTCACCTTGTGCCCGAGCCCGACGCGGCCCAGCATCTCGACCGCCGCCGCCTCGGCCTCCTCGCGCGAGCGCCGGTGCACGAGCCGGGGCGCGAGGGTCACGTTGTCGAGCACCGTGAGGTGCGGGAAGAGGTTGTACGCCTGGAAGACCATGCCCATGCGCGCCCGCACGCGGTTCGCGTCGAGGCGCGGGTCGGCGACGTCCTCGCCGTCGAGCAGGATCTGGCCGTCGTCGACCTCGTCGAGCAGGTTGACGACGCGCAGCAGCGTCGACTTGCCCGAGCCGGACGATCCGACGAGCACGACGCACCGGTGCGCGTCGACGTCGAGGTCGATGCCGTCGAGCACGACCCGCCGCCCGCCCGGGGCGCCCGGGGCCGGGTACGTCTTGCGCACGCCCCGCAGGGACAGCAGGTGACGCGCGTCCTGGGGGCTCGCGCCGGACGTGGCGGACGCGCTCATCGGATGTCCCCCGCCCCGCTCACCGTCGCGAGCGACCGGCCCCAGCCGCGGCGCGCCTGGTACGCGTCGACCGCGCGCGTCAGCGGGAACGACACGAGGAAGAACAGGATCCCCGCGACGACGTAGGGCGTGAAGTTGTAGCTGCCCGTCGTCGCGATCTGCGCGGCGCGGATCGCGTCGACGGCGCCGAGGACGGAGATGAGGCCCGAGTCCTTCTGCAGCGACACGAGGTTGTTCGCGAGCGGCGCGGTGACGTTGCGCACCGCCTGCGGCAGCACGACGCGCCGCGTCGTCTGCGCGCGCGTGAGGCCGAGCGAGCGCGCCGCCGCGACCTGCGACGGGTGCACCGACTCGATGCCCGCGCGGAACACCTCCGCGAGGTACGCGGTGTACGTCAGGACGATCGCGAGCGCGCCGAGGAACGCGCCCGACGTCGGGAGCCACTCCAGCCGCAGCGCCGGCAGCCCGAACCCGACGAGCAGCAGCACGAGCAGGAGCGGCACGCCGCGGAACAGGTCGACGTACACCGTCGCGAACGCCCGCATCGGGAACAGCGCCGGGATACGGCTCGTGCGCGCGACCGCGAGGCCGAGCCCGAGCACCGTGCCGACGACGCCCGCGACGACCCACACGCGCAGGTTGAGCCACAGGCCCTCGAGGATCGCGGGCAGCGACTCCCACGCCATCGCCGGGTCGAAGAACGCGGTCCGCGCCCGCTCCCAGCCCGGCGCGTTGACGACGACGAGCACGACCGCCGCGACGACGAGCACCGTGCTCACGAGCGCGACGAGGAGCGAGCGCCGCCGCTGCGCACGCCGGAACGCCGCCCGGTCGAGCGCGAGCGGCGACGGCGACCACGCGGCGGCCGGGACGGCGTCGGGCGACCCGACGCGCCCGGGCGGGCGCGCGTCGTCGGGCACGGTCATGGCCGGGTCACTGGAGGACGGGGATGTCGGCCGACTTGAGCCACGTCGTGCGCAGCTCGGCGAGCGTGCCGTCCGCCTCCAGGTCGTCGACGGCCTGCGACACGCAGTCCGTGAGCTCCGAGCCGAGGTCCAGCACGAGGCCGTACTGCTCGACGACGCCCTCGTCGGGCAGGGTGCCGATGACGACGGAGTCCGGGAAGTACTCGGTCGAGGCGGCGACGCCCTGGTCGACGTCCATGACCATCGCGTCGATCGTGCCGGACTGGAGCGCCTGCATGCCGTCGCCCGCGGCGCTGTACGGCGAGATGTCGGCGTCCTCGCCCCACGCGGCCTCCGCGAGCGTGAGGCTCGTCTGGGCGGCGGTGACCCCGATGCGCGCGCCGTCGAGCTCGGCCAGCGTCGTCGCGCCCGCGTACGGGCCGTCCTCCATGACGATGACGCCCTGGCGCGTCGTGAGGTACGGGCTCGAGAAGTCGACGGCCTGCTTCCGCTCGTCCGTGATCGACGTCTGGTACGCCGCCACGTCGAACGGCTTCACGGCCGGGCTGATGATCTGCTCGAACGTCACGGTCTCCCACACCACGTCGTCCGCCGCGTAGCCCAGGCGGTCCGCGACGGCGTAGATCAGGGCCGACTCGAAGCCCTCGCCCGAGTCCTGCTCCCCCACGTACCACGGGGAGTACGGCTCGCCCGCACCGACGGTCAGCACACCGGCGGTGAGCGTCGGGAGCGCACCGGGCTCGCACTGCGCGTCGCCCGACGCGCTCTCGCTCGGGCTCGCGGCGTCGCCGCCGTCGTCGGCACCCGACGAACAGGCCGCCAGCGTGAGCGCGGCGACCGCCGTGACGGCGGTCAGGACGGCGGGACGGGGACGCAGACGGCGCATGGTGACCTTCCGGGTGTCGGGCGCCCGCGGGAGTGGTGGGCGCCGGCCACTGACGATAACGCCGGGCCGTGGGCCGTGGCTTCCCCCGCCCGCGCCTCGGCCGGGTGGGGCGCGTCACAGCACGAGGACGCCGACCGTGCACGGGGGAAAGCGAAAGGCCCTCGGTCAGCATGTCTGCTGACCGAGGGCCTCTCAGGAGTAGCGGGGGCAGGATTTGAACCTGCGACCTCTGGGTTATGAGCCCAGCGAGCTACCGAGCTGCTCCACCCCGCGTCGGTGATCACTACTCTACGTGAGGTTCCGGACCAGGCCAAATCGGGTGGACGAGACGTGGGTCACGCCAGGACCTCGACCCCGAAGGCGAACTCCCGGACGGCCCCCGGCTCGAGCCGCACGTCGGCGGCGCAGTCGGGACGGTTGAACGCGTCGGTCAGCGTCTCCACCGGCTCGACCGCGATCGCCGCGCGGCCACGCCGTGCCAGCCCGTCGCCCGTGTAGACGTGCACGAGGCCGCGCTCCTGCCAGACGGCGAGCCCCTGCCCCGTGGCGGGGTCGCGCACGACCGTGCGCGCGCGGCCGTCGGCGTCGACCCGGAGGCCGGCGAACGCGTGGTCCAGGCGCACGCCCGCGAGCGGCAGCGGGCCGACGCCGTCGATCGCCCCGAACGCGGCCTCGCCCGCGAGCGGGAGCATCCCGGCGTCGGTGACGACGGCGCGACGAGCGGGCACGGTGAGCTCCAGCGCGTCGACCGTGCCGTGCCCGGGGACCCGGAGGTAGGGGTGCCAGCCGAGCGAGACGGGGGCCGCGGTCGTCCCGACGTTGCGGGCGCGCAGCGTGACGTCGAGGCATCCGGCGCCGAGGACGTACCGGACCTCCAGGACGAGCGCGAACGGGTAGCCGGCGTGCGCGTCGGGGTGGACGACCGTCCGGAGCGTCACGGACTCTCGCTCCGCCCCGTCGACGGCCACCGTGTCGCGCGCGGCGACCCCGTCCTCCCCCGCGCCCTCGACGACCGTCCAGTCGAGCGTGCGCGCGAACCCGTGCATGGTGAGCGGCTCCCAGGGCAGCACCGGGGGCACGCGGTGCCGGACGCCGTCGAACACGTACTCGCCGCCCGCGAGGCGGTTGACGAACGGCGCCATGAGCGCCGACCGCGCGGCGTCGTGCGCGGCGACCTCCGCCTCGTCGGCATACCCGTCGACGAGGTCCTCGACGCGCTCGACGCCGTCGGCGCCGCGCCAGGGGGCGCGCCACGCGAGGACGGCCGCGCCACGCAGCGCGACCACGAGCTCGGCGCCCGACGTGTGGTGCAGCCGCACCGCCGGCACGGTCGTGGTGTCGTCGCCCGCCGCGCTGAAAGCGTTGCTGCAAACCGTTGCAGAAGTCACGAGGAGCGATCCTCCCGCCCGGGGCGGGAAATGACAACTCCGTCCCGGACGGCCGCAGACGACGGACGGGCGGGGACACCCGCTGGTGTCCCCGCCCGTCCGTGGCGCTGCGTCGCTCGCGCGACCCGTGCGTCAGCCTGCCGACGACTCGGTGTCGAGCGCCTGCTCGGCCGCGAGGGCCGACTCGAGCGCCTGCTGCAGGCGGTCCTGCGCCTCGCCGTAGGCCGCGAAGTCGCCCTCGGCGAGCGCCGCCTGGCCGTCCTCGATGGCCTGCTGCGCCTGGCGCAGCGCCTGGTCGAGCTCGGCGCGCGCGCCGCCGTCGACCGTGCCGCCGTCGGCCGGCGGTGCCGGCTCCTCGGTGGCCTGCGGCTCGGTGCCGGGGTCGGTCGTGCCCGGGTCGGTCGTGCCCGCGTCCGGCGACTCGCCGTCGGCCGGCTGGTCCGGGACCTCGGTCTCGACGCCGCCGTCCGCGTCACCGGCGTTCGCGCCCGAGTCGCCGCCGAACACCTGGTCCAGCGCCTCGTCGAGCGTGTCCGCGAAGCCGATCTCGTCACCGAAGGAGACGAGCACCTTGCGCAGCAGCGGGAACCGCGTGCCCTCGGTCGACTGCACGTACACCGGCTGGACGTAGAGCAGGCCGCCACCGACCGGCAGCGTCAGCAGGTTGCCGTTGATGACGGTCGAGTCACCGCGGCGCAGCGCCAGCAGGCCGTCGGCCGCCGTCGGGTCGGTGTTGAAGTTGTTCTGCACCTGACCCGGTCCGGGCACCGTCGCGTTGCGCGGCAGCTCGAGGAGCCGCAGCGTGCCGTAGTCCTCCGACCGCACGCCCGCCTCGCTGCCCGGTTCCGCGTCGACCGCGAGGAAGCCGGTGAGGATGTTGCGGTCCGAGCCACCGCCCGGGATGTACGTCGACATGAGCGAGAAGGTCGGCGCCTCCTGGCTCGGCATCTGCAGCGTGAGGTAGTACGGCGGCTGGAGCGGCTTGACGTTCCCGCTCGCCGTCGGGTCCTCGGGGCTGCGCCAGAAGTCCTGGCCCGAGAAGAACTCGTTCGCGTCGTCCACGTGGTAGCTCGCGAGGAGCGTGCGCTGCACCTTGAACAGGTCCTCGGGGTAGCGCAGGTGGCTCATGAGGTCGCCCGAGATCTCGGACAGGGGCTGCACGGAGCTCGGGAAGACGTTCGACCACGCCTGGAGGACCGGGTCCTCCGTGTCCCACGCGTAGAGGTCGACGGAGCCGTCGTACGCGTCGACCGTCGCCTTCACCGAGTTGCGGATGTAGTTCACCTGCTGCGGGGCGAGCGCCTCGACCGAGTTGGCCGCGACGAGCGAGTCGCGCGTCGAGTCCTCGAGCGACTCCGACGTGGAGTACGGGTAGGCGTTCGACGTGGTGTAGCCGTCCACGATCCACTTCACGCGGCCGTCGACGACCGCCGGGTACACGCGCCCGTCGAGCGTGAGGTACGGCGCGACCTTCGCGACGCGGTCGCGCGGGCTGCGGTCGTAGAGGATCTGCGACTCGTCCGTCACGCGGTCGGAGAACAGGATCTGCTCGGACCCGAACTTCAGGGCGTAGAGCACCTTGTTGACGAACGACCCGACGCTCGGCCCGGCCGCGACCTCGTCCGTGGGGAACGTGTTGTTGACCTGGCCGCCCGCGTCGTCCACGGGGTAGTCGAGCTCCCACGGCTCACGACCCTCGGGCGCGCCGACGATCGAGTACTCGGGCGCCTCGGGCGAGAAGTAGATGCGCGGCTCGTAGCCGCCGGCGTCCGTGAACGCACCCGTCGACGGGATCGAGCCCTCGTAGAACGCCGGGCGGCCGTCGGGGCCGATCTGGTTGCCGTACGCCGCCACGACGCCGAAGCCGTGCGTGTAGACCGTGTGGTCGTTGACCCAGTTGCGCTGGTCGGCGCCGAGGCCGTCCTGGTTGAGCTCGCGCACGGCGATGACGGTGTCGCGGCTCTCGTCGTCGATCGTGTAGCGGTCCACCGACAGCGAGCTCGAGAACTGGTAGTACTGCTTGTTCTGCTGGAGCTGGCTGAACGACGGGCTGACGATCTCCGGGTCCAGGAGGCGGATCGACGCCGTCGTGTCCGCGTCCTCGCGCAGCGCGCCGGCCTCGGCCTCGGTCTTGGCGTTGTACTGCTCGGTCTCGACGTTGTCGATGCCGTAGGCAGCCTTCGTCGCGTCGATGTTGCGCTGGATGTACTCCTCCTCGAAGTCCTGCGCGTTCGGCGTGACCTGGAAGCGCTGGACGACGGCCGGGTAGATCCCGCCGATCGCGATGGCGGAGACCACCATGAGGCCCACCCCGATGGCGGGCAGGCGCCAGTTGCCGCGCACCGCGGTCACCACGAACAGGGCCGCGACGAAGAGCGCGACGACCGTGAGGATCGCCTTGGACGGGATCACCGCGTGCACGTCCGCGTACGACGCGCCGTCGAACTTCGCGCCGCCCGACGTGAGGATCGAGTACCGGTCGAGCCAGTAGTTCGCGCCGATGAGGACGAGCAGCAGCGCCGCGATCACCGAGAGCTGGACGCGCGCGGCGGTCGTCGTGCGCGGGCCCGCGTCGGAGCCGCCGCCGATCCGCAGGCCGCCGTAGAGGTAGTGCGTCGCGACCGCGGCGATGCCCGCGATGATGACGACCGCCATGAGGAAGCTCACGACGAACCGGAGGGCGGGCAGCGTGAAGACGTAGAAGGACAGGTCGATGCCCCACTGCGGGTCCGTCGTGCCGAACGGGACCGAGTTCAGCGCGAGGAGGACCGTCTGCCACTGCGAGGACGCCGCCGCGCCGGCGAAGAAGCCGACGAGCGCCGGGGCCACGATCATGACGACCTTGCGCAGCGGCTCGATCGCCTCGCGGTACTGGTCGAGGGTCGCCTGCTCGGGGGTGGACGGCGCGTAGATGGGCCGCGACCGGTACGCGAGCGAGAACGACAGGAAGACGAGCCCGCCCATGACGAGGAAGCCCGCGACGAACAGGGCGATGCGCGTGCCCCACTGGGTCCACAGGACGTTCGCGAAGTCGAGCTGCTGGAACCACAGCACCTCGGTCCAGAACTGGGCGAGCAGGAGCAGGAGGACGACGAGGGCGCCGACGACGGCGATCGCGATCCCGATCGGGCTCCGGCGCCGGGCGGGCCGCCCCCCGGAGGACGGCCGGCGGGGCGCTGCGGCGAATGACACGGTGGATATACCTCTTCGGTCGTGGCTCGGGCGTGCACCGGGGTCAACGCCCGGTCCTCCCCCAAGGTTCCCACGGTCCGGCGCCTCGTGGGGGACGGCCTGCACCCGGCCCGCGGCGGCGCGGGGCGGCGCGGGGCGGTGCGGATGAGGGACGATGGGGTCATGCCCCAGCCTGACGACGCCGCCCCCGGTCCCGACGCCACCACCCCCGTACCCGGACCCGACGCCGGTCCCGACCCGGTCGCGCCCGGCGGCCCCACCCCGCAGCACGCCCTCGCGCTCGCGGTGCACGAGATCGAGTCGCACGCGGCCGACGCGGGCTGGGACGTCCCGCCCCGGCTCTTCGCGCTCGTCGGGACGGCGGGCGCCCTCGGCGCCGACCCGACGCTCGCCGACCGGCTCCCGCCCGACGTCGTGGCCGCGGCCGAGGCGGACCCGCACCACCTGCTGTCGATCGAGCAGGAGGGCTTCGCCGTGGACGGCGACCTCGAGGACGGGCTCGCCCGCGTCGCGTGGCCGGCGACGGTCGACGGCGCCGCGCTCGTCGTCGAGCGGATCGTGCTGCCGCCGGCCGCCGAGGAGGGCGTCCCCGACGACCCGGACGCCGCGCTCGACTACCTCGCGAACCACCCTGACCGGCAGGACGTGCGCCTCGCCGTCGGCGTCCTGCGCGACGGCACCACGTGGTGCGCCGTCCGCTCGCGCGCCCACGACTCGGCGACGGACGTCGCGGGCGGACCGGACCTCGTGCCGGGGCTGGTCGAGGCGCTGCGCGCGACGCTCGAGGACTGACGGCCCGGGGCGTCGTCAGCCGCGCGCCTCGCACGTGGGCAGCGAGTCGCCCTCGCCGGCGCCGATCGCCTCCATCGCCGCGCGCGCGTCGGCGAGCGTGGAGACCGCCGCCACGTGCAGGCCGTCCGGCACGTTCCCCCCGACCTCGGGGCAGTTGGCCTGCGGGGCGAGGAACCACGTCGCGCCGTCGCGCAGCGCGCCGTAGAGCTTCTGCTGGATGCCGCCGATCGGCCCCACGTCGCCCTCGACGCTCATGGTGCCCGTGCCTGCGATGACGACGCCGTTCGCCTCGTCCTCGGGCGTGAGCTGGTCGACGATCCCGAGCGCGAACATCGTGCCCGCGCTCGGGCCGCCGATGTCCTCGATCTGGATCTCGACGTCGACCGGGAAGTCGAACGCGGGGTCGATGAACACGCCGAGCAGCGCGGTGTCGCCGCCGTCGGTCGTCGCGACCGTGAGGTCCGTCTCCGCGCCGTCGCGCTGCACGCGCAGCGTCACGTCGTCGCCCGGGTCGACCGCCGCCAGGCCGTCGATGAGGTCCTGGTACGTCCGCACGGGCGCACCGTCGAGCGCGACGATGACGTCGCCCGGCTCGACGACGCCGTCGGACCCGCTGTCCGGCACCGTGCCCTCGACCGTGAGCGTCGCGGGCACGTCGTACCCCAGCTCGGTGAGCGCGGCGACCGTCGCGTTCTCCTGCGAGCTGATCATCTCGGCCTGGCCCTGGTGCTCGGTCTCCTCCTTGGTGCGGCCCGTCGGGAAGACCTCCTCGACCGGGCGCACGCTGCGCGAGCGGTCGAACCAGCCCTGCACCACCTGGCCGAGGTTCACCGGGTAGCCCGGGCCGCCGGCGACGGACACGGTCGTCAGGAGCAGCTCGCCCGTCGAGTCGTACGTCTCGGCGCCCGTGATCGAGATGAGGGGAGTGCCGTCCTGCTGGCCGAGCGTGTCCTCCGTCGGGCCCGGCGACCGCACCGCGTACGGCGCGGGCAGGATCGCGAGGCCCGCGACGAGCAGCGTCGTCGCGAGCAGGGAGATGCCGAACGTCAGCGACCGCCGGGTCACGGGCGGCGGGTCGTGCTCGTCCTCGGTGAGGAGGGCGTCGAAGGAGGGGGCGTCGCTCACCGGGACATCATCCCCGAGGTTGCTGGGATCTCCCTGCCGACGGCGTGGACGCCGCCCGGGAGCCGCCCCTACGGGCGGCGCGAGCGGGCCTGCCGCCAGACGGCGGCCGTGCCCAGGACCGCGACGGCCGCCCCGGCCGCGCCGAGCGCCGCGGCGTCCCGGCCCCCGAACCGACGGCCCCCGACGCCCGTGCGGCCGCGCACCTCGGCCAGGAGCACCTCGAGCGCCGCGGCGCCCGACCACTCCGGGCGCCACCCGGCGTCGTGCAGGCGCCGCGCCGAGACCGACCACGGGTGCACGACGAACGCGAGGTCGTTCGCGGGAGACGGGAGCGCGCCGACCCGGTGCAGCCGCTCGGCGGCGCCGAACGCCGTCGCGGGCGGGAGCTGCACCGTGCGCATCCCGGCCGCGGCGGCCACCGTCTCCGAGTCGAGCGCGTCGGGCTCGCCGTCGCGCACCGGCCCGGCCGTCAGACCGCCGACGAGACCCTGGTCCAGCGCGACACGCACCGCGCCCACCACGTCGTCGACGTGCACGAGCTGCCACGTGCGGCCGCCGCCGCGCACCGTGAGCAGGCGCGGCGCCTCGAAGTGCCGCGTGAGCACGGTGTCCACGCCCGGCCCGACGACGACCGCCGGTCGCACGAGCGCGAGCGGCACCCCGTCGAGCGCGTCGCGCAGCGCGTCCTCGAACGCGACGAGGTCGCCCGCGAAGCCGGGCCCGTCGTCGGCGGCCACGGGGTCGTCGTCGTCGATCACCCCCCGCTCGGGCGACGCGCCGTGCACCGCGGCCGACGACACGGCGACGACGTGCTCGATCCCCGCCGCGACCGCCGCCTCCCCCGCACGCCGGCCCAGGAGCGCGAGGCGCGCGCGCTGCTCCGCGTCCGTCCGGGCGCGCGGCGTCCCGAACTCCCCCGCGGGCGCGACCACGACGAGACGGCGCGCCCCGGCGGGCCAGACGAGCGCGTCCACGGGCGACGCCTCCGCGGCGCCCAGGCCCGCGCGCACCGCGTCCGCGACCTGCCCGACGCCGACGACCACCACCGGGTCGGGGTCGGCGACGTCGTCCGCGGGCGTGGTCACCGCGCTCGCCGTGGGGTCCTCCCCCGGACCGGCCGGAGGCTCGCCCGCCGCGGGGAGCGCCTCGCTGCGCCGTGAGCGAACCCGGCCCTCGGACATGGCCCAGCCCCCGTTCTCGGCGCTCGATCGTGGTTACGGTGATCACCGACGCTACCGTGAGGAGTCGCCATGAGCAGCCTTCCCCCCGACCGCACGCCCGGACCGGACGACGACACGCCCTTCGACCCGCGGTTCGAGGAGCTGCTCCGCTCGATGCTCGGGCCCGACGCCGACGAGGCGCTGCGCGAGCTGCGCGCCCGCGGGCTCGACCCGCAGGCGCTCGCCGCGGGCGGCGCGGCCGACCCGCAGCTCTTCCAGCACGTCCTCGCGCAGGTGCAGCGCATGCTCTCGACGCCGAGCGACGGCCCGGTCAACACCGACGTCTCGCACGACGTCGCGCGCCAGGTCGCCGTCGCCGCGGGCGACCCGTCGATCTCGCCGGCGCAGCAGCGCGCGGTCACCGAGGCGCTGTCCGTCGCCGAGCTCTGGCTCGACGCCGTCACCGACCTGCCGCCGTCGGGCGGGAAGAGCCAGGCGTGGAGCCGGTCCGAGTGGGTCGAGCACACGCTCCCCGCGTGGAACGAGCTCGTCGCCCCGGTCGCCGCGTCCGTCGCGGACGCGCTCGCCACGGTCCTGCGCGACCAGCTGCCCGAGGGCATGGGGGACGACACCTCCGCCCTGCCGGGCGTCGGGTTCACGCTGCCCGGTCTGCCGGCCGGTGCGCTCGGGCTGCCCGCGGGCGACCCGGCCGCGCTCATGCGGCGCCTCGGCTCCGCGGTGTTCGGCATGCAGGTGGGCCAGGCCGCCGGGACGCTCTCGCGCGAGGTCTTCGGCGCGACCGACGTCGGGCTGCCGCTGCTCGACCGCCCCGCGACGGTCCTCCTGCCGACGAACGTCGCGGCGTTCGCCGAGGGCCTCGACGCCCCCGCCGAGGAGGTCCGCCTCTTCCTCGCCCTGCGCGAGGCCGCCCACGCGCGCCTGTTCACGCACGTGTCGTGGCTGCGCGGGCACCTGCGCGGGCTCGTCGACGCCTACGCGCGCGGCATCACCATCGACCTCTCGGCGCTCGAGTCGCAGCTCGCCGACGTCGACCTCGCGGACACCGACGCGCTCCAGCGCGCGCTGTCGGGCGGCGTCTTCGGCCTGCAGAACACGCCCGAGCAGCAGGCGACCCTGCTGCGCCTCGAGACGACGCTCGCGCTCGTCGAGGGCTGGGTGGACGAGGTGACCGCCGTCGCCGCGCTCCCCCACCTGCCCCACGCCGTCCCGCTGCGGGAGATGCTGCGCCGTCGTCGGGCGGCGGGCGGGCCCGCGGAGCACACGTTCGCGACGCTCGTCGGCCTCGAGCTGCGCCCGCGGCGCTCGCGCGACGCGGCCGCCCTGTGGGCGCTCATCGCGGCACAGTCCGGCGCGGGTGCGCGCGACGCGGTGTGGGACCACCCCGACCTGCTCCCCGACGGGACCGACCTCGACGACCCGTCCGGCTACGAGGGCCGTCGCGCCGCGACCCGCGCGGAGGAGGCCGACGTCGACCGCGCGCTCGAGGAGATCTTCCGCGCCGCGGAGGGTTCACCCACCACCGAGTCGGGGCCGGCGACGGCCGACGGCTCGGACGATGACGCCCCGGCGGACGGCGCGCCCGCGGACGACCCGGACGCGGCCGACCCGACGGACGACGGCGGGACGGGCGACGCGACCGGCCTGGGCGGAGCGCCGCGCTGACCTGACCGGGACGTCAGTCCTCGGCGCCCGCGGGCGGTGCCGCGGTTCCCGCGGCGCCGTCCCCCGCCTCGACGTCGTCCGGCTCGACGTCCGCGTCGCGCGAGAACGACACGCCCTCCAGGAATCCTCGTGCCCGCTCGGTACGCGGGTAGGCCTCGAGGAGCTTCCAGAACCCCGGGCCGTGGCCGGCGTGGAGCAGGTGCGCGAGCTCGTGCAGGAGCACGTAGTCGAGCACCCAGGACGGCATCCCCCGGACGCGCGTCGAGATGCGGATCGTGCCGTCGATGAGCGTGCACGAGCCCCAGCGGCGGTCCTGGTTCCCCGCCCACCGCACGCTCGTGGGGCGGGCACGGCCGTCCAGGTACTTGTCGGACAGCTCGACGGCGCGGCGCGCCAGCTCGGCGTCCGACGGCCGCCGCCGACGCTCGGAGTCGGCGAGGCGGTCGAGCATGCGCTGGACCCACTCGCGCTCCTGCGCGCGCGTGAACCGCGCCGGGATCGCGACGATCGTGCGCTCGCCGTCGCGGTAGGCGCTCACCGTGCTCTTGCGTCGGCGGCTGCGCCGAACCTCCACGATCGTCTCCCGGACCACGCCTCAGACCGTAGTGGTTCTCGCCACGAAATGGCAGGGGCACGCCCGGAGTGGCGCGCTCTCCCGCGACGTTCGGTCGAGCGGACGACGTGGAGACCTGTGGCGACGGCAAAGAAATCCTCCCCGCGGGTCCATCGCGAGGAGCCTGTGGACAACCGTCGGCGCGCCTCGGGGCCGTGCCAGGCTGACGGCGGGCGTCCGGTCGGGCGCCCGGACGACGACGGACGGAGGAGCCGTGCAGCGACGACGCGTGCTGCGACCGGAGGCGCCGCTCCTGCGGCGCGGCCCGGGCGAGGTGCAGGTCGGCTCCGACCCCCGGTGGTCGGTGCGGCTCACCGGGCTCGACGCCGACGAGGAGCGCTGGCTGCGCGCGCTCGCCGGGCCCGCGCGGCGCGGCGACGCACCCGACGTCCCGGGCTCCCCGGCGCAGCGCACGCGCCGCGCCGCGCTCGTCCGCCTGCTCGACGAGGCGCACCTCCTCGTGGCGGCGCGTCGGCGCCGGCCGGCGTCGCCCGCCCCGGGGCACGGCGCGGCGGACCTCGCGGTGCTGTCGGCCCTGCTGCCCGACGGCGCGGGGCACCGCGTCCTCGCGGCGCGCGCCCGGGCGACGGTCGGGGTCGTCGGGCTCGGCCGGGTGGGTGCCGCGCTCGCCGTCCACCTCGCGACCGCGGGGGTGGGCGTGCTCGTGCTCGACGACCCGGGCACGGTGCTCGCGACGGACGTCGGAGGTGGGGCGTATCGGCTGCGGGACGTCGGGTCGCCGCGCGAGGGCGCGGTGCGGCGGATCGTCGAGGAGGTCGCCCCGGGCGTCGTGACGGCCTCGACCCCGGTCACGCCGGAGGAGGCGCGGGCACCCGCGCCCGACGTCGTCGTCGTGGTCGGGCACGGAGCTGCGGACCCGGTCCGGGTCCGGAGGTTGGTGGGTGCAGGGGTCGCGCACCTGTCGGTCGTGGTGCGCGAGGCCGACGTCGTGGTCGGGCCGTTCGTCCGGCCGGGGCTCGACCCGTGCCTGACGTGCGCGGACCTTCACCGCGCGGACGTGGACCCCTGCTGGCCGCAGGTCGCGCGACAGCTGCGCGAGGCGTCGGTGCACCGGGGCGAGGAGACGCTCCTCGCGGCGTCGGCGGCGGCCGTCGCGCTCGGTCAGGTCCTGGCAGCCCTGGACGGGCTGGTGCCCCGCGCAGCCACGGCCGGCATCGAGATTCCTGCTCCCGATGCCGTGCCGCGGCTGCGCGGGTCGAGCCGCCACCCGCGCTGCGGGTGCGGCGAGCTGGCGCGCACGCCCCCGGACGGGGCGCCGCTGCCCATGTCAGGCCGCCGTCGAGGCGCCGACTGACGCCTCGGTCCGGGCGGCCTCGTGGGCCTGGCGCTCGGCCTCGCGGGCGAGCACCTCGGCCTTGCTCGGACGGCCGCGGCCGCGCTTGCGCGCGACCACGACGCCGTCCACGAAGACCTCGCCGCCCCAGACGCCCCAGGGCTCGCGGCGCTCGACCGCACCGGCGAGGCAGCCCTCGACGAGCGGGCAGGTGCGGCACAGGGCCTTGGCCTCCTCGACCTCGGCGGTGCGCTCGGCGAACCAGAGCTCCGGGTCGTTGGTGCGGCAGGGCAGCAGGCCCGCGAGGAGGCGGTCGAACTCCGCGGAGTCGTTCTCGCCGAGCGGCGTGGCCAGCGGTTGGTGGGGGACCCAGGGGCCGGATCCCCCCTGAGCGGTGATGTTGTCGAGCAGCGCGGTGAGCCGCACGATGTCCTCCAGTGATGTCCTGTCGTGGGTGTGAACGTCGTCGTCACAGGACCCTGAGGACAGCGGCCCCGTCTCGTGGAGACGGGTGGTGCCGGTGATCCTCATCGGCAGACGTGCTCGGAGAACACGAAGGCCGCGGGTCCTAGAGGGACTCCGCGGCCTGGAAGGGTCCGGTCGGTCAGACCGGGTTCGTCCTGGGGGCGGAGTCGGGAGCGGGGCGGGCGATGAAGGTGCCGCCGCGGTGCGCGATGGCACGCGGACGGAGCTCTCCTGGCGTGCCCGTGTACACGGACGCGTGATCCAGCAGGTTCGCCATGGCGATCTGGTTGTTCATCAGCTCTCCCACCCCCTCTCTCCATCAGGCGCCCGCCTCTCGGCGCGCCCCTTCCCAACAGGACTCGTCGACCATATGCCGCCCTTCACAGGAGGCACAACTTATTTACGGGAATTTCTTCGACGAGTTCACCCGGCCCTCGTCGACGGCCGCGCAGAGCGCCTCGTCAGCCCTCCGCGCGGCGCACGATCTCGAGGATCGTGGCCCCGTACCGCTCGATCTTCGCGGGCCCCAGACCGTTGATGCGCGCCAGCCCGGCCGGGCTCGTGGGGCGCGTCTCGGCGATGGCGGCGAGCGCCGAGTCCACGAGCACGGTGAACGCCGGCTTGTCCGTCTCCTGCGCGACCTGGCGACGCCACTCGCGCAGCTCCTCGAACAGCGCCTGGTCGTACTCCCCCGTGAGCCGGACCTTCGCCTGCCCGGCGCGAGCACGCCGCGTCCCGCGCGCGCCGGGCTCGTCGGGCCAGAGCCCGTCGAGGAAGCGCGTGCGCCGGCGCGTCGCCCGGCCGCCCGGGTTGCGCGAGCGCGCGAACGAGAGCTCGAGGTGCTCGCGCGCCCTCGTGATGCCGACGTAGAGCAGCCGGCGCTCCTCCGCGACCGCCTCGTCCGTCTCGGCGAGGGAGATCGGCATGAGCCCCTCGCTCATCCCCGCGAGGAAGACGGCGTCCCACTCGAGCCCCTTGGCCGCGTGCAGCGACGCCAGGGTGACGCCCTCGACCGTCGGGGCGTGCTGCGCGGCGGCGCGCTCGTCGAGCTCGGCGACGAAGGCCGCGACGGTCGGGGCCGGGGCGTCGGACGCGGCGGCGAGCCCCGCGACGTCGTCGGCGAGCGCGACGAGCGCCTGCGTGGACTCCCAGCGCTCGCGCGCCGCGCCGCGAGCCGCCGGCGGCGCCGGGGCCCAGCCAGCGGCGGCCAGGACGTCGCGCACCGTCTCGGGCATGGGGACGTCCGGGTCGGCGGACCGCGCCGCGCCGCGCAGGAGGACGATCGCGTCGCGCACCTCCTTGCGCTGGAAGAAGCGCTCCCCGCCCCGCACGAGGTAGCCGATGCCCGCGTCGGCGAGCGCCGACTCGAAGGCCTCGGACTGCGCGTTGGTCCGGTAGAGCACCGCGATCTCGCTCGCGCGCGTGCCCGCGGCGAGGAGCCGCCCGATCCGCTGCGCGATCCCGCTCGCCTCGGCCTCGTCGTCGTCGTACGCGGTGAAGGCGACGGGCGGCCCGGCCGGCCGCTGGGCGACGAGCTCGAGCGCCTGGTGGGCGCCGCCCGCGCGGCCCGCGCGCGCGAGGAGCTGGTTCGCGAGGTTCACCACCTGCGGCGTCGAGCGGTAGTCGCGCACCAGGCGGATCACCTGGGCCTTGGGGTGCGTGCGCGAGAACGTGAGGAGGTGGTGCGGGGTCGCGCCGGTGAACGAGTAGATCGTCTGCGACGGGTCGCCGACGACGCACAGCTCGTCGCGCCCCCCGAGCCACTGGTCGAGCACGAACTGCTGCAGGGGCGAGACGTCCTGGTACTCGTCGACGACGAAGTGGCGGTACTGGCGCCGCACCTCGTCGGCCACCGTGCCCTGCGTCGCGAGCATGTCGCCGAGCATGAGGAGCACGTCCTCGAAGTCGATGACCGACCGCTCGGTCTTCACGTCCTCGTAGGCCGTGAGGAGGCGCGCGACGGTCTGGTGGTCGTAGCCGGCCGGGGGCTCGCGGTCGATCGCCTCGCACGCCCGCACGTAGTCGTCGGCGGTGACGAGCGAGACCTTGGCCCACTCGATCTCGGACGACAGGTCCCGCACCGCGACGCGGTCCACCCCGACGCCGAGCCGCCGCGCCGCCTCCGCGACGACGGGCGCCTTGTGCTCGAGGATGCGCGGCGGCGCCCCGCCGACGACCTTGGGCCAGAAGTAGCCGAGCTGGCGCAGCGCGGCCGCGTGGAACGTGCGCGCCTGGACGCCCGTCGCGCCGAGCTCGCGCAGCCGCGTGCGCATCTCGCCCGCCGCGCGCGCCGTGAACGTCACGGCGAGCACGCTCGTCGGCACGTACACGCCCGTGCGGACCCCGTACGCGATGCGGTGCGTGATCGCGCGCGTCTTGCCCGTCCCCGCGCCGGCGAGCACGCACACGGGCCCGCGCAGCGCGACCGCGACGTCGCGCTGGTCGGGGTCGAGCGCGTCGAGGATCTCGTCGGCGGAGCGGTGGGCGAGCGGGCGTGAGACCGGTGGCGTGGACATCACCCGCGATTCTCGCAGCCCCCGGTGACACGCGGGCGGGGAACAGCCCGCGCTCCCCCGGTGTTACCGTCACGACCCGACCGCCCGCGGCACGCGCCGCCCGGAACCGCAGCAGGAGAGCCCTCGATGAGCACCGCCCCGACCCTTCCCGACGCCGGCTCGATCGTCATGTACTCGACGACCTGGTGCGGGTACTGCCGCCGCCTCAAGACGCAGCTCGACTCCGAGGGCATCGGCTACACCGAGGTCAACATCGAGGAGACGCCCGGCACCGCCGAGTTCGTGGAGTCCGTCAACGGCGGCAACCGCACCGTGCCGACCGTCGTCTTCCCGGACGGCTCCGCCGCGACGAACCCGTCCCTCGCGGAGGTCAAGAAGCGCCTCGCCGCCTGACGCGGTCGCGGGAGGGCCCGGTCCGGACGTCCGGACCGGGCCCTCCCGCGTCCCCGAGCACGGCGGCCCGACGGCGGTGCGCCGCGCCGCCCCTCGCCGCCCGCCGCTCTGGGCCGCCCTGGGCCGCCCTGGGCCGCCCTGGGCCACCCTCAGTCGTCGGCGAGGCGCGCGCCGAACCAGTCCTCGACGAGCGCCCGCGCGATCGACGACCGGCCCGGCAGCAGCACCTCGCCCGACCGGACGGCGTCGGCGAGCTCGGCCCGCGTGAACCAGCGCGCGTCGGTGAGCTCGACGCCGTCCACGTGCAGCTCGGTCGTCAGCGCGCGCGCCGAGAACCCGAGCATGAGCGAGGCGGGGAACGGCCACGGCTGGCTCCCTCGGTAGGCCACGTCGCCGACGACGACGCCCGCCTCCTCCGCGACCTCCCGCCGCACCGCGTTCTCGAGCGACTCCCCGGGCTCGACGTAGCCCGCGAGGGTCGAGAACCGCCGCTCCGGCCAGTGCGCCGCGTGCCCCAGCAGCAGGCGCTCGTCGGCCCCCTCGCCGTGCACGACCGTCATGATGACCGCCGGGTCCGTGCGCGGGTACAGCTCGAGGCCCTGGGCCACGCAGCGGCGCGTCCAGCCGCCCTTCTCGACGGTCGTCCGACCGCCGCAGCGCGGGCACCGCGGGTGGTTCGCGTGCCACGCCGCGAGCGCGACGGCCTCCGTCGCGAGCCCCGCGACGGGCGCCCCGACCTCGCCGACGAGGTCCCGCAGCCCCGACCACGTCCGCTCGCGCGCGAGCACGGCGAACGGTTCGGAGGCGTCCACGCCCTCGATGTCGACCTCCTCGGCGTCGGCGTCGTCGGGCAGGACGAGCGCGAGGTACGCCGTGCCGTCGCCCTCGCCGAGGAAGAGCCAGCGGCCCTGGTCGTCGTCGGTCGCCGGGTCGACGTCGCGCAGCTCGGCCGGGTCCAGGAGGGCGACGCCGTCCGCCGCGCCCGGGCCCCCCAGCGCGAGCCGGCCGCGGTGGACCAGCAGGACGCGCGTCGTCGGCTGCGACCGCAGCGTGCGCACGAGGTCCGGCTCCGCGCGGCGGTGCTCCGCGCGGTCGACGAACGCGCCGTCGAGCGGCAGCGGGAGGTGGTCCAGCGGGGTGCGCGGCAGGGCGCCCGGCCCGGGGGTCGTGCCGGTCCGGGTGCCGGGCGGCGCGGTCGTGGGTCGGTCCGGGGCCGCGGCGGGGTCGCTCGTGCCCGACGACGGCCGGGCGGCAGGGGTGCTCACCCCCCGACCGTAGGCCACGCCCGAGCGTGCCACCCGCCTGCGCATGGCGCCGTCGCGCGGGGTGCGGCGTCGGACGGCGTGGGTCGACCGGGCGCGTGCGGGGACCGACTACCGTGGTCGCGTGCCTCGCTCTCCGTTGACCCTCGCCGCGCTCGCGACCGCCGCGGTGCCCGGCCTGGACGCCCGCAGCGCGCGGCCCGTCGAGGACCCGGGCGACTACGACACCGCCGTCGTCACCGACGCCGACGGCGCCCGCTGGACCGTGCGCGCACCCCGCAGCCTCCAGGCCGGCGCCGCGCTCGAGGCCGAGGCGGAGCTGCTGGGCTCGTTGCAGCACTACGCCGAGTCGGGGGTGCTGTCGTTCGCCGTGCCGCGCGTCAGCGGCACCGCGCTCCTGCCCGAGGGCGGGCGGGCCGTCGTGCACCCGGCGCTCGAGGGCGAGCCGCTCGACGTCGACAGCCTGCGGCCCGGACCGGGCCTCGCGGCCGACCTGGGCCGCGTGCTCGCGTCCGTCCACGAGCTGCCGCGCACGATCGTCGACGACGCCGGCCTGCCGGGCTACGAGGTCGAGGAGTACCGCGCGCGCCGCATGGCGGAGCTCGACGAGGCCGCGGCCACGGGCAAGGTGCCGCCGACGCTCCTGCGCCGCTGGGAGACCGCGCTCGAGGACGTCTCGCTGTGGCGGTTCCAGCCGGTCGTCGTGCACGGCGACCTGGGACCGGAGCAGGTGCTCGTCGCCCGCGGACGCGTCGTCGCCGTGACGGACTGGGCGAGCGCGCGCGTCGCGGACCCAGCGGACGACCTCGCGTGGCTGCTCGTCTCGGCACCGCCCGAGGCGGTCGACTCGATCATGGAGGCGTACCAGCTGCGCCGCACCGAGCTCACCGACAAGCACCTGCTGGACCGCGCGCTCCTCGTCGGCGAGCTCGCGCTCGCGCGCTGGCTCCTGCACGGCGTGCGCAACGGGCTCGACGACGTGGTCGCCGACGCCCTCGACATGCTGGCCGACCTCGACGAGGCGACGCAGGACGCCGACGACTGAGGCGTCGCCGGCTCAGTCGGCGACCAGCAGCGCCTCGATCTCGGCCTCGCCGAGCAGGCGGCGCGGACGCACGGTCTCGTCGGACGCGACGTAGTAGAACGCGGCGTTCACCTTCTCCAGCGGCACCCCCGTCCAGCGCGACCACGCGAGCCGGTAGACCGCGAGCTGCACCTCGCGCACGCTGCGCGCCTCCGGGTCGGACGGCGCACGCCCCGTCTTCCAGTCGACGACCACGACGGCGTCGCGCGCCCCGCCCGCGTGCTCGGGGAGCTCGGGGAACACCGCGTCGATGCGCGACCGCAGGACCGTCGCCCCGACGGGCGTCTCGACGTCGACCTCGACCGCGACCGGTGTGCGCGTGGCCCACTCCGAGGACAGGAACGTCCGCTGGAGCGTCTCGAGGTCGGCGTCGGGGTCGAGGTCGTCGTCGTCCGCCCCGGGGAGGTCCTCGACGTCGAGCAGGGACGACGTCGTGAAGTAGCGCTCGGCCCACAGGTGGAACCGGGTGCCCCGGCGCGCGTGGACAGTGGGCTCGACCGGGACCGGGCGGCGCAGGTGGAGCGCGTACTCGTCGCGGTCCGCCGCGAGCCGCACGAGGCTCGACGCCGAGACGTGCGCCGGCAGCTCGACCTCCCGGCCCGAGCGCTCGGCGCGCTCCGCGAGCAGGACGCGCGCGAGCGCGACGAGGTCGCGGCCCTCGGCGTCGACGAGGACTCCCGAGGGCGCCGTGAGCCCGGCGGGGCCGCCCGTGTCGTCCGAGCTCCCCCGCCCGGGCACGGCGTCGACCGCCCCGGCGGGCGCGGCACGGTCCGCCGCGCCACGTCTTGCCGCACGCTCGGCTGCCGCACGCTCGGCCGCCGCACGCTCGGCCGCCGCGCGCTCGACGGCCGCCGCGGTGTCCCGCAGGACGGACCGCGCCGACCCGCCGGGAGCGTCGTCGGGCACGGGCCACGTCCCGGTCACCTCGACGTCCTCGAGCGGGTTGGAGTCGTCGGGGCCGGGAGGTGCCGACCACCCGTCGGCCGTCACGACCCCCGCCTCGACGAGCTCGACGAGGAACGGCGACAGCGCGCGCGGCCGAGAGCCCGACTGCCACCAGGACGCCGTGAGGTACAGCTCGCGCCGCGCCCGCGTGAAGGCCACGTAGGCGAGCCGCCGCTCCTCGGCGAGCTGGTGCTCCCCGCTCGCCGCGCGGAACTCGTCGCGCCGCGCCACGAGCTCCTTCGTGTCGGCCGCGAGGTCGAAGCGGAACTCCGGCAGGTCAGCGGCGTCGCCGCGCAACGGGTACGGGAGCTGGCTCACGTCGGTGAGCCAGCCGCTGTCGGCCCGCACCCCCGACGACGACTGCGCAGTGGTCGGGAACACGCCGTCCACGAGCCCGGGCACGACGACGACGTCCCACTCGAGACCCTTCGCGGCGTGCGCGGTGATGACCTGCACGGCGTCCGGGTCGGGCTCGCGCACGGGCAGGTCGAGCCCGTTCTCCCGGGTCGAGGCGACCCCGAGCCAGGCGAGGAACGCCCCGAGCGTCACGACGTCCGCCGTCTGCGTGAACGTCGCGGCGACGTCGCGGAACGCGTCGAGGTGCTCGCGGGCCCGGTCGCTCACCGCCTCCGGGTCGACGAGCCGCCGCGACGCCAGCAGCGCCTCGTTCGTCACGGCCTCGACGTCGAGGCCCAGGGCGCGCTCCGCCTCGACGACGAGCTCCGGGAGCGACAGGTAGGTCAGACCGCGCAGCGCGCGCAGGGTCCGCGAGAGCGCGGAGAGCCGCGCGTGGCCCTCCGCGGAGAGCGTGCGGCCGTCCGCCGCGGGCTCGCCCGGCTCCGGGAGGTCGTCGAGCGCGTCGACGATCGAGCGGTGGTCGGCCACGTCGCCCTCGACGACCACGAGCCCCGACTCGGCGTCCTCCGCGGCGGGCGCACGACGGCGCGAGCCGAGCGCGCCCTCGAGCCGCGCGAGGTCCGCCGCGCGGCTCCCGAGCGCGTGCAGGTCGGCGGCGCCGAGGTTGAGCCGGGGCCCGGTGAGGAGACGCACGAGCGCGTCCCCGCGCGAGGGGTCGTGCACGGCTTCGAGCAGCGCGACGACGTCGACGACCTCGGGCGTCGTGAGCAGCCCGCCGAGGCCCACGACCTCCACGGGCAGCCCGCGCCGTCGCAGCGCGACCTCGACCGCCGCGAACTGGCTGCGCTTGCGGCACAGCACGGCCGCGGTGACGCGCCCCCCGGGCGCGCTCGCCGGGCGCCAGCGCGCGGCGACGCGCTCGGCCACGGCCGCGGCCTCCTCCTCGGCGGTCGCCGCCACGTGCGCGGCCACCGCGCCCGGACCCGCGCCGGGGCGCAGCGCGAGCGGCGGCACCTCGACCCGGTCGCCCCGGCCGCCGGCGACGGCACCGCGCAGCGGACCGGCCGTGACGTTCGCCGCCGCGAGGACGGCGGCGTCGTTGCGCCACGACGTCGAGAGGAAGCGCACGGCCGAGCGGTCGCCGCCCGCGCGCGGGAAGCGGTCGGGGAACCGCGCGAGGCCGCCCGCGCTCGCACCGCGCCACCCGTAGATCGACTGGTGCGGGTCGCCCACGGCCGTCACGGGGTGCCCGCCGCCGAACAGCCCCGCCAGGAGCTCGACCTGCGCGTGCGACGTGTCCTGGTACTCGTCCAGGAGGACGACGCGGAAGCGGGCGCGCTCGGTCTCCCCTACCACGGGCACCTCGCGCGCGAGCCGCGCCGCGAGCGCGACCTGGTCGCCGAAGTCGAGGGAGTCGGTCGCGCGCTTGCGGCGGCGGTACTCCGCGACGACGTCGAGCAGCCGGACCCGTTCCGCGACGTCGCCGACGAGCTTCTCGACCTCCTTGGTCCGGGCCTTCTGCCGCGGCCCGAGCGGGAGCGCGTCGAGCTGCTCGACGATCTCGGCCAGGCGGTCCCGCGCCTCGGCGGGGTCGAGGAGGTGCTCGCCGAGCGCGCCGGAGAGGCCGAGCACCGCCGCGACGACCGTGCTCAGCGCGCGGTCGGTGCCCAGGTCGTCGTCCCAGGACTCCACGACCTCGGACGCGAGCTGCCACTGCTGCGCCTCGCCGAGCAGGCGGGCCCCCGGCTCGACGCCGACGCGCAGCCCGTGGTCGCCGACGAGCGACGCGGCGTACGCGTTGTACGTCGCGACGGTCGGCCGGTCGAGCAGCGAGAGCGCCGACGCCGCCCCGCCCCGGGCGCGCGCGAGCTGGGCGAGCCGCACCTGGACGCGCTCCGCGAGCTCGCCCGCCGCCTTGCGCGTGAACGTGAGGCCCAGCACCGCGTCCGGCGGGACGAGCTCGTTCGCGATGAGCCAGACGACGCGGGCCGCCATCGTCTCCGTCTTGCCCGAGCCGGCCCCGGCGACGACGAGCGTCGGCTCGAGCGGCGCCTCGATCACCTCGACCTGCTCCGGGGTCGGGCGAGGACGTCCGAGGAGGTCGGCGATCCGCGTCGCGGAGAGCGTCGGCTTCGGCGGCTCCGCCGCCCGGTGCCCGTCGCCCGGGGCGTCGGCGCTCTCGACCGGGAGGCCGTCGGCCGCGACCAGGCGCACCGTCGGCCCGCTCGCGCCCGCCTCCGGGAGCTCGAACAGCTCGCTGCTCACGCCACGACTCTCCTGCCCTCGGGCTGCACCGGGCACGCCCGGCGCACGGGGCACATCTCGCACAGCCCGTTCTGGCGTGCGGTGAACGTCGCCGCCGACATGGTGCCGGCGGCCTCCTCCACGAGGTCGCGCGCCCAGCTCGACCCGTCGGGCTCCGGCTCCAGCGCGGGCTGGGCCACGACGGCCGGGCCCACGTGGGTGCTCCCGACGTAGACGAGCTGCGCGCCCGCGCTGCGCGTGCCCTCCGGCACGTCCAGCGCGCCCGCCTCGACCGCGAGCTGGTAGGCACCGAGCTGGGGGTGCTCCGCGCCCTCCGCCTTCGTGGCGGTGCGCCGACCGGTCTTGAGGTCGACGACGCGGACCTTGCCCTCCCCCGCCGCCTCGACCCGGTCGATCGTGCCGCGCAACCGGGCGCGGCCGACGGTGACGTCGAACGACGGCTCGACGAGGAGCGGCTCGCCCGCCTGCGCGACGTAGGCCGCGAGCTTCTCGACCATGCGCTCGGCCCGGCGCCGGAGCTGGCGCGCGGGCCAGCCGTCGGGCAGCGCGAGCTCCGCCCACCGGCGGTCGAGCTCCGCGCGCAGCTCGGCGAGCGACCCGGAGGGGTGGGTCTCGGCGATCGAGTGGACGAGCGTGCCGAGGCTCTGGTGCGTCGCGTCGGGCGCCGTCCCGCCGGCCGCCTCGAGCGACCACCGCAGCGGGCACGTCGAGACCGTCTCGACCTTCGAGGGCGACACCGTGACGGTCTCCTCCGCACCGCGCAGCGGCGCCGTGCTCGACACGCCCGCCACGCCGTACCACGTCTCCGGGCGGGCCTCCGCGACGCCGAGCGCACCGAGGTCCGCCAGGAGGGTCGCCGCCGCGACGGCGCGTTCGTCCGGCCCGGACGCTCCGGCTCCGTCGGCCTCGCGCGCCGCGGCCTCGACGAGGACGCCGCGGGCCGCGGCGACCAGCCCGCGCAGGTCGAGAGGCGCCCCGACGCGCACGTGCCGCCGCTCAGCGGGCTCGGCCGGCTCGACCTGCCCGCCCCCGACGTCCGCGGACCCCGGGCCGACGGGTGCGCGTCCGACCGGTGCGGGACCGGAACTCGCCTCGGGACCGGCGGGTACCGGGCCGGCACCCGCCGCGGGTGCGCCCGGGCCGTCGTGGGGACCACCCCGCCCGTCGGGACCGTCCGTACCGTCAGGGCCCTCGGGCGCCGACGGCGGCACGACGAGGTCGCAGAACACCGACGGCGCCTCCTCGGCGTCCTGCACGGCCGTCACGACGAGGCGACGGGTCGCACGCGACGTCGCGACCACGAAGGCCCGCAGCTCATCGGCGAGCACCTGGGCGCGCGCCTGCGAGCCGACCCCGTGCGCGTCCTGCGCCCGGCCGGCGAGGAGCTCGACGAGCGCCTGCGAGCCGAGCAGCGAGTCGCGCAGCCGGAGGTCGGGCCACACGCCGTCCTGGACGCCCGCCACCACGACGACGTCCCACTCGCGCCCGGCCGCACCGGCCGGGGTGAGCGCCGCGACGGCGTCGGCCCCGCTCGCGCTCGCCGCGAGCGAGTCGGCGGGCAGGTCCTGGGAGGCGAGGTACTCGACGAACGCCCCGGCGGGCGCGCCCGGCATGCGGTCGACGAACGTCTCCGCGGCGCGGAACAGCGCGAGCACCGCGTCGAGGTCACGGTCCGCGCGCGCCCCGGCGGGGCCGCCGTCGAGCGCCGCCGAGCGCCAGCGCTCCGCGAGACCGGTCGCGGCCCACACCGCCCACAGGACCGTCTGCGCCGTCGCGCCGGGCTCGGCCGCCGCAGCCCGCCCCGCCGCGAGCGCCCGGGCGACCGCGACCGGTCCGCGGCGCACCGTGGGCGGGAGCGTCGCGGCGCGCGCCGGGTCGAGGAGCAGCTCGACGAGCAGCGCGTCGGACGAGCGCCCACCCCCGCCCTCGAGCTCCTCGGCCCGCAGCGCGCGGCGCAGACGGCGCAGCGCGACGACGTCGAGCGCGCCCACGGGCGACGTGAGCAGCGCCGCCGCGGTGAACGGGTCGAGTGCCTCGGGGTCTTCCGCGTCGGCGACGCACACGCGCACGGCCGCGAGGAGCGGCGCGACCGCCGGCTCGTCGCGCAGCGGGACGTCGGAGCCGAGCAGCGTCACGGGGACGGAGGCGGCGACGAGCTCGCGGCGCAGCGCCGCGAGCCGCGTCCCTGTGCGCGCGACGACGGCCATCCGGTGCCAGGGGGTGCCGTGCAGCAGGTGCTCCGCGCGCAGCTCCCGGGCGACGAACGCGGCCTCCTGCGCGACGGCCGAGAGCACCGCGACCTGCACGGGCGGGACGCCGGGGCCGAGGTCAGCCGCCTCGCCCGGACGCCCGTCGGCGTCCCGCGGCGCGGCGCCACGGTGCACCGCCCCGGCGACGGTGCCGACCTGCGCGGTCACGCGGCGGGTCACCTCGCGCAGCGGCGCGCTCTGGCGCCAGGCGGTGCCCAGCACGGCGACGCGCGCGCCCAGCTCGCCCCGGCGCGCGCCGTCCCGCCGGGCCGGGGCGGACGCCCGGCCCACGAGCCCCGGACTCGCGCCGCGGAACGTCTGCACCGCCGCGTCGGGGTCGCCGAGCAGCACGAGGCGCGCGCCGTCGTCGTGCAGCACGTGCAGGAGGCGCGCGGTCGCGACCGTCGCCTCCTGGTAGTCGTCGACGACGACGAGGTCCCAGCGCGGCCGGGCGGCGTCGGGCACCTCGTCGTCCCAGGCGAGCAAGGCCTCCGCGGCCTCGTCGACGACGATCGCCGGGTCGAACCGCGACCCGGCGTCGGGCGTGCCCGTGCGCAGGGCGGTGACGTCGAGGTACTCCGCGAAGAGCTGCGCGCCGAGCGACCACTCCGGGCGGTCGTAGCGCTCGCCGAGGGCGGCGAGGTCGGCCGGGGTCAGGCCGCGCTCCGCCGCGCGCATGAGGAGGTCGCGGAGCTCCTGGCGCAGCCCCCGGAGGCCGAGCGCCTCCTCGGGCAGGCCCGCGGGCAGCGCGAGCGGGGTGCCGAGGTGCGCGAGGCCGCCGTCGAGATGGCCCTCCAGGAGCTCGGCGAGCACGAGGTCCTGCTCCGGGCCGGAGATCAGCGTGGGGACGGGCTCGCCCAGCGCGGCCGCGCGCTCGCGCAGGACGGCGAAGGCCGCGGACGCGGCGGTGCGCACGAGGGGCGCGCCGACCGTGCGGCGCGCGCGGGCCGACAGGCGGTCACGGAGCGCGGCGGCGGCGCGGCGCGACGCGGCGAGGAGGAGCACGCGCTCGGGCGCGGCGCCGTCGCGCAGGGCCGCGAGCACGACCTCCTGCGCGACGAGGGTCTTGCCCGTGCCCGGCGCGCCCACGACGAGGGTGGCCCCGGGACCGGCCGCGGCGGCGAGCGCCGCGCGCTGGGAGTCGTCGAGCACCGCGTCGGCCTCGAGCTCGCGAGGCCGCGCGACGAGGCGGGGGGCGGTCGTCGTCCGGGGCACGGACCCGATCCCATCACGCGCCACCCACACCGCCGCGCGGGCGCGCGCCGTGGGGCCGGGGGTTACGGGACGGGCCAGCCGTTGGTCAGGCAGCCCTGGGCCGAGATGGACTGCTGGACCATCACCGGGGCGACGGCGCCCGGCGCGGGGCAGTCCTCGTGGCCGTGCCCGAGCACGTGCCCGACCTCGTGGTTGACGAGGTACTGCCGGTACGTGGCGAGGTCGTCGCCGAAGTCGGGCGCCCCGAGCACCCACCGCTCGAAGTTCAGCACGGCGGCGCCCGTCACCGAGTTGCCGCACGAGTAGCGGCTCTCGGTCGCCAGCGGGGCGCACAGGCGGTCGGTCGTGGCGGGGCTCGCGAGCACGACCCGGATCGACGCGTCGTCGGCCGCCGTCCGCGAGAACGTCACGCCGTCGGGGACCGACCAGCCGCGCGGGTCGTTGAGCGTCGCGAGCACCGCGGCGGCGAACACCTCGCCGTCGACGGGGAGCCCGGCCTCGACCTCGACCCGGACGGAGCGGACGGTGCCCGTCCCGGGCGCGGGGCTCTCCCCCGGCACGACGACGAGCTTGCCGCCGAGGTCCGGCGCGACGACGACCGTCCCGACCAGACCGGAGCCGGGCTCCGCGACCGGGGCCTCGGGCGTCTCGACGGGTGCCGGCTCCGCGAGGGGCTCGGGCGTCGTCGTGGGGGCGGGGGCGGGCTCGGGCGCGGTGATCGCGTCCGGGCGCGGCGCGATCGGGCCGAGGACGCCCGGGCCCTGCTCGACGGCGCCCGCGCGCTCGACGGACGACCGGCTCACGGCCGCCGACTCGTCGCGCTCCGGGGCCGGCGGCTCCGCGCGGACGTCCGCGGCGGGAACGGCCGCGGTGCCCGCCGCCCGGCCCAGGTCCCAGACCTCCGCCGTCGCCGCACCGCCGCCGAGTCCGACGACGAGGCACGCGGCGACCGCGGCCCCGTGCCGCAGACCCGTCGTGCGACCCCCGGCACGGGCGGTCGAGAGGCGGTTCGGGGGGGTATGTCTGTCGGGCACCCGCCCATCGTCCCACTCCTCGCGACGGGAGGTCGACACGAACCGCGGTTTCCGTATCCTCCCCCCATGGGAGCCACCGAGGGACGCACGCGCGGCGCGGCCGCCGCTCCCCCGGGCCTGCGCACCCGGATGCCGCGCGACGAGCGCCGCGCGCAGCTCCTCACGATCGCCGAGGAGCTCTTCGCCTCCCACGGCTACCACCACATCTCGATGGACGACATCGCCGACCGTGCCGGGGTCGGCAAGCCCGTGCTGTACCGGCACTTCCCGTCGAAGCTCGACCTCTACCTCGCGATCGTCGACGACCAGGGCGAACGCCTCGTGGGAGCCGTGCACGCGACGCTGGACCCGTTCCGCGAGCCCGCGCCGGGGAACCGCGCGGGCGACCTCGACGCCCTCGCCGTCGACGGCCTCGCCGTGATCGAGGGCATCGTGCGGGCCTACGTCGCGTACGCGCGCGCGGCCGGCCGCTCGGCCGCGCTGCTCTTCGAGTCCGACGTCATGCGGGACCCGGTCGTGCGGGCGCGCGTGCTCGCGCCGGACACGACGATCGCCGGCGCGTTCGCCGACGTGCTCGTGCGCATCACGGACCTCGACGCCGACGAGGCGCTCGTCGTCGCTCGGACGTGCACCGCCGTCGGGCGGGCCGCCGCGACGGAGGTCGTGCGCCCGGACGGCGGCGCGACGGCGGACGACGTCACCCGGCTCGTGCCGCGCCTCGTGTGGCGCGGGGTGCGCGGCATGCTGCGGCGGCCGCTGTCGGGCGCCCCCAGCGCGCCCGGCGGGTCGGCGACGGGAATCTGACTACTATCGATCGCGTTGTCGCCGGTGGGACGCCCGCCGGCGGCCCGAGGCCCGTCGTCGCTGCGCCTGGCGCAGCCGCTGTGAGGAGAGCTGAGTGGAAGTCACGATCGGTGTGCAGAACCTGGCCCGTGAGATCGTCGTCGACACGGACCTGACCGCCGAGGCCGTGGCCACGGCGGTCGCCGACGCGCTCGGCGGCGCCCCCGCCCTCGAGCTCACCGACTCGCGCGGTCGCCGCGTGATCGTCCCGACGGCGTCGCTCGGCTACGTCGAGATCGGCACCGAGGAGCAGCGCCGGGTCGGTTTCGGCTCCCTCTGAGCCTGCAGGTCCGAGCGTCGGGACCCGACCGTCACGTGCCGCCGTCGCGCCCCCGGGCGCGGCGGCGGCTTCGTCATGCCGCGAGGCCCAGGCGGTCCATCCGCCGGGAGTGCTCCGCCGTGAGGCGCGCGAACACCCAGGACTGCGTCGCGGGCGCGGGCCCGCTCCCGCCGTCGGCGCCGACCGGCTCGGCCCCCGCCGCCACGAGCCGGGCGAGCGCGGGACGCCTGGACAGCACGTCGCCGACGACGCCGAGCGCTTCCCCGACGAGGCGCCGACCCCACAGCGCGAGGCGCGACGCGAGCACCGGGTCCTCGGCGGCGACCTCGGCGATGACCGGGGCGTAGCGCTGCGACGGGGTGTCGTGCGTGAGCGCCTGCACGACGACGTCGCGCGAGCGCTCGTCGAGACCCTGGGCCGCGAGGAGGCAGAAGTCGTCCGCGACGCCCTGGCCCACGTAGCCCTTGAGAATGCCCTCCCACCACGTGCTGGGCTTCGTGCGCGCGTCGAAGTCGTCGAACAGGCCGTCGAACGGGCTCATGCAGTCCGCCGGGTCGCCGCCCAGCTCCTCGACGCGCACGAGCACACGCTCCTGCCGGTCGAGCATCGCGGCCGCGAGGCGGGACAGGGCCTGGCGCTGGCGCAGCGTGGGCGCGTGCGCGGCGTCGCCCGCGAGGCGCCCGAAGCTCGCGAGCTCGGTGTACGCGACGAGGCCGAGCAGCTCCACCGCGTCGGTGTGGTCCGCCGGGGGCAGGGTCGTGGGGCTCGCGTGCTCGGCGTCGCTCATCGGGCCAGGATAGTTCTCCGATATCATGGCCGACGTACATCGGTTGCCCGGTCGTCCAGACCTCACGCTCGTCACGCGTACGACGACGGCACGGCACGGTCCGCAGCGCGGGCCTGGCCACGACATCCCACGATCGGCTGCCGGCCACGAGGTGCGCACGACCGCGACCGGGAACCTCCCCGGCTCCGGGCCCCGACGGGCCCGCCGACGGTCGCGCGTGCCCGAACGAGACAGAGGCACCAGTGACCACCACAGACGCCACCACCACCGACGCGACGCCGGACGTGAGCGCGGACGCGACGTCCGTCGCCGCCAGCGTCCACGCGGACAACACGACCTTCGCGGACTTCGGCGTGCGCCAGGAGATCGTCGACGCGCTCTCCGACGCGGGCATCGTCCAGCCCTTCCCCATCCAGGCGATGACGCTCCCGGTCGCCATGTCCGGCCACGACATCATCGGCCAGGCCAAGACCGGCACCGGCAAGACCCTCGGCTTCGGCGTGCCGCTGCTGCACCGCGTCGTCGCCCCGGGCGAGCCCGGCTTCGACGAGCTGCCCTCCCCCGGGAAGCCGCAGGCGCTCGTCGTCGTCCCGACGCGCGAGCTCGCCGTCCAGGTCGCGAACGACCTCACCACGGCCTCGAAGCGCCGCTCGGTGCGCATCGTCCAGCTGTACGGCGGTCGCGCCTACGAGCCGCAGGTCGAGGCGCTGACGCGCGGCGTCGAGGTCGTCGTCGGGACGCCCGGCCGCATGATCGACCTGATGAACCAGGGCCACCTCAACCTCACGCGCGCCGCCACCGTGGTCCTCGACGAGGCGGACGAGATGCTCGACCTCGGGTTCCTCCCCGACGTCGAGAAGATCCTGGCGCGCACGCCCGCCCAGCGGCACACGATGCTCTTCTCGGCGACCATGCCGGGCGCCGTCGTCTCGATGGCGCGCCGCTACATGAAGCAGCCGACGCACATCCGCGCGAACGACCCGGACGACGGCGGCCAGACGGTCAAGAACATCGAGCAGGTCGTCTACCGCGCGCACGCGCTCGACAAGGTCGAGATGCTCGCGCGCATCCTCCAGGCCGAGGGCCGCGGTCGCACGATCGTGTTCGCGCGGACCAAGCGGACCGCGGCGAAGGTCGCAGACGAGCTCGTCGACCGCGGCTTCGCGGCCGGCTCGATCCACGGCGACCTGGGCCAGGGCGCGCGCGAGCAGGCGCTGCGCGCGTTCCGCAACGGCAAGATCGACGTGCTCGTCGCGACCGACGTCGCGGCGCGCGGCATCGACGTCGAGGACGTCACGCACGTCGTGAACTACCAGTGCCCCGAGGACGAGAAGACGTACCTGCACCGCACCGGCCGCACCGGTCGCGCGGGCAACAAGGGCACCGCGGTGACGTTCGTCGACTGGGACGACATCCCCCGCTGGTCGCTCATCGACAAGGCGCTCGACCTCGGGATCCCCGAGCCGGTCGAGACGTACTCGAGCTCGCCGCACCTGTACACCGACCTGCACATCCCCGAGGGCACGAAGGGCCGCCTCCCCAAGGAGCGGCGCACGCTCGCGGGGCTCGAGGCGGAGGAGATCGAGGACCTCGGCGAGACCGGCAAGCGGCACACGCCCGCGGGCGGGTCGCGCGGTCGCCAGGGCGGCCGGTCCGACGGCGGCCGTGGCCGCTCCGAGGGCGAGCGAAGCCGGTCCGGGGGCCAGGGCCGCTCGGGCGGGCGTCGCGGCGAGACCGAGCGCACGGGCGCTCGCGCCGAGGGCGAGCGCACCGAGGCGACCGAGGGCGTCCCGGCGACCGAGGGCGGCGAGCGCCGCCGTCGGTCCCGCAGCCGTCGTCGCACGCGCGGCGGCCGCCCGGTCGAGCAGCAGGGCGGCGGCGCCGAGGCGACCGCCCAGCCCGCCGAGTAGCCGCTCCACGGCCCGACGCCGGACCCCGGGTCGCGCCCCCACGGTCACCAGACCGCGGGGGACGGGACCCGGGGTCCGTCGCGTCCGGGGTCAGTGCACGTGCGCGTCGCGCCCGGCGAACCACACCGCGACGCCCTGGACGGCCGCCGCGGCGACGAGGAGCAGGAGCGGGAGGGTCCACGCGCCGGTGACGTCGTGCGCGAGCCCGAGGCCGAGCGGGCCGGTCGCGGCGAGCAGGTAGCCGGCGCTCTGCGCCATGCCGGAGAGCTCGGACGTGTGCGCCGCGTCGCGCGCCCGCAGCGCCATGAGGGTGAGCGCGAGGCTGATCCCGCCGCCCTGCCCGAGGCCGATGAGCACGACCCAGAGCGCCGCGCCGCCCGGCGCGACGGCGAGCCCGAGCAGCCCCGAGCCGACGAGGGCCACGAGCACGAGGCCGATGCCGCGCTGGCGCGGCATGCGCCCGGCGAGGACCGGGGTCACGAACGAGCCGACGATCCCCGCGAGGTTGCACAGCGCGAGGAGCCAGCCGCCCGCCTCCGGCGTCCGGCCGAGCGCGACCATGATCTCGGGCAGCCAGGCGTTGACCGCGTAGAACGACAGCGACTGCATGCCCATGACGACGGTGACCGCCCAGGCGAGCGGCGAGCGCCACACCGCCGACCGCGCGGCGGCCGGTCCCGTGCCGGGTCCGAACGCCACCGTGCCGGCGGGGTCGGGCCGCAGCGCGCGCGGCACCCAGACGATCGCCCCGAGCACGGCGAGGACGCCCCAGGTCGCGAGCGCGCCGCGCCAGTCGAGGCCGGCCGCGGACGCGACGGGCAGGGTCAGGCCCGCCGCGAGCGCCGCCCCGCCGGAGAGCGCCATCGAGTAGAGGCCGGTCATGAGACCGATGCGGTCGGCGAAGTCGCGCTTGATGAGCGCGGGCAGCAGCACGTTCCCGAGCCCGATCGCGCACCCCGCGACGACCGTCCCGGCGAACAGCCCCACGGTCGAGGGCACGAGGCGCAGCCCGAAGCCGACGCACAGCAGCACGAGGCTCACGAAGAGCGCGCGCTCGAGCCCCCAGCGCCGCGCGAGCACGGGCGCGAGCGGCGCGAGGAGCCCGAAGCACAGGACGGGGAGCGTCGTGAGCACGCCCGCCGCGGTCGCGCTGAGGCCCAGGTCCGAGCGGATCTCGCCGAGCACGGGCGAGATCGCGACCACGGCCGGCCGGAGGTTGAGCGCCGCGAGGACGATCGCGACGACGGCGGCCAGCCCCAGCGGACGGCGCAGCCCGCTCACGCCTCGACCTCGCCGGCGTCGGCGTCGGCGCGGCCGGGACCGGCCGTGGCGGCCTCGACGAGCTGCGCCCGCACGGCGTCGATCGTCGCGACGACGGCGGCCTCGGCCGCCTCGGCGTCGGCCGCCCGGACCGCCGCGACGACCTCCTCGTGACCGGGGACGTCGCGGTGGTGCCGACGCTGCCCGCCGGACGGGAGCGTGCGGACGAGCGCGTGGTCGAGCCCGTCGTAGAGGTCGGCCAGCAGGGGGTTGCCCGCGGCGCGCACGACCTCGCCGTGGAAGGCGACGTCGGCGGCCTGGAAGGTCTGCTCGTCCCCGTCGCGGGCCGCGACCTGGGCCGCGAGCGCCGCGTCGAGTCGGTGGAGCGCGACGGCGTCGGCCCGCCCGGCGGCGGCACGCGCCGCGCCGCGCTCGAGGATCTCGCGCACCTCGAGCACGTGCAGCGCGTCCGTGGTGCGGGCCCGGCGGGTCAGGGCGGCGTCGAGCCCGTCGGCCGCGCGCACGTAGGTCCCGTCGCCGCGCCGCGGCTCGAGGATCCCGGCGTGCTCGAGCGCGCGCACGGCCTCGCGCACGGTGTTGCGCCCGACGCCGAGCTCCGCGACGAGCTCCGGCTCGGCCGGGATGCGCGTGCCGACGGGCCACTCCCCGCGCTCGACGCGCTGCATGAGCCGTTCGACGACGAGCTCCGACACCTTGCGGGGAGGACTGATCGGCTGGTTCACCGAAAGAACCTAACATCCCCTGTTTGCCTCGGGGGGTCGCGACGGCCGTACGGGATCCCGCGTACGGGGGTTGACCAGCGCGCTGGACCGCGAGGACCTTGCGACAGGACCGCTCCTTCGACGACGAAAGCGAGACCACCATGGACCCCACCCCGTCACGACGCCGACGACTGCGCAGCCTCCTCGCCCTGGTCGCCTCCGCCACGCTCGTCGGGACGCTCCTCACCGGCACCACGACCGCCGCGGCCGCGGACACCGAGCTCGCCGTCAACGGCGGGTTCGAGTCCGGGCTGTCCGGGTGGACCTGCTCCGGCTCCACGGGGCAGCAGGTCACGAGCCCGGTCCGCACCGGCAGCGGGGCGCTCCGGGCCACGCCCACCGGGACCGACACCGCGCGCTGCTCGCAGACCGTCGCCGTCCGGCCCTCCTCGACCTACACGCTCAGCGCGTGGGTCCAGGGCTCCTACGCGTACCTCGGGGCGAGCGGCGCGACGGCGCAGGACGTCACCACCTGGACGCCCTCGGCCGCGACCTGGCAGCGGCTCAGCGTGACCTTCACGACGACCGCGACGGCGACGTCCGCGACCGTCTTCGTGCACGGCTGGTACGGCCAGCCCGCCTACCTCGTCGACGACGTCAGCCTCGTGGGCCCGGGCGGCGGCGCGGCGCAGCCGCCCGCGACTCCCACCGGCCTCACGGCCGGGACGCCCACCGCCACCAGCGTGCCCCTCACCTGGGGCGCCGTCGCCGGCGCCACCGGCTACGCCGTCTACCGCGACGGCACCCGCGTCGCCACGACCACGGCCCCGTCCACCACCGTCTCCGGGCTCACCGCCGCCACCGCCTACTCCTTCCAGGTCACCGCGACCAACGGCGCGGGCGAGTCGCCCCGCTCCGCCGCCGTCGCCGTCACCACGGCGACCGGCGGCACCGGCGGCGGACCCGGCGCCGGGCTGCCGGCGCACGCGCTCGTCGGCTACCTGCACACGTCGTTCGCCAACGGCTCGGGCTACGTCCGGATGGCGGACGTCCCGGACTCGTGGGACGTCATCAACCTCGCGTTCGGCGAGCCGACGAGCGTCACGTCCGGCGACATCCGGTTCAGCCTCTGCCCGCGGACCGAGTGCCCGAACGTGGAGACGGTCGCGGAGTTCAGGGCCGCCGTCGCCGCCAAGCGCGCGGCCGGGAAGAAGGTGCTCCTGTCGATCGGCGGGCAGAACGGACAGGTCCAGCTCACGACGACCGCCGCGCGGGACGCGTTCGTCGCCTCCGTGAGCTCGATCATCGACACCTACGGGCTGGACGGGGTCGACATCGACTTCGAGGGGCACTCGCTGTACCTGAACCCGGGAGACACGGACTTCCGCTCCCCGACCACCCCCGTGATCGTCCACCTCATCTCCGCGCTCAAGACGCTCACGGCGCGGTACGGCGACGACTTCGTGCTGACGATGGCGCCGGAGACCTTCTTCGTCCAGAACGGCTACCAGTTCTACGGCTCGGGCCCGTGGGGCGGCCAGGACCCGCGCTGCGGCGCCTACCTGCCGGTGATCCACGCGCTGCGCGACGACCTGACGCTGCTCCACGTCCAGCACTACAACTCGGGACCGATCATGGGGCTCGACGACCAGTACCACTCGATGGGCGGCGCGGACTTCCACGTCGCGCTGACGGACATGCTGCTCACCGGCTTCCCGGTCGCGCGCGACACGACGAAGATGTTCCCCCCGCTGCGCCCCGAGCAGGTCGCGATCGGCCTGCCGGCCAGCACGCAGGCGGGGAACGGCCACACCCCGCCCGCGCAGGTCGCCCAGGCCCTGGACTGCCTCACGAAGGGCACGGGCTGCGGGTCGTACCGGACCCACGGGCGCTGGCCGGGGCTGCGCGGCCTCATGACGTGGTCGATCAACTGGGACCGCTTCAACGGCGGCGAGTTCTCCCGGAGCTTCGACGCGTACTGGCCCTGACGAGCGGGTCACCACCGCGCACGCGACCGGCGTCCGGGGGCCTCGCCCCTGGACGCCGGTCGCCTCCGACGGCGGGACGCGGGTCAGGCGGTCTGGACGAACTCGATCACGGCGTCGGCGACGAGCTGGACGGCGATGGCCGCGAGCAGCAGACCGGCGATCCGGGTCACGAGGATCGTGCCCGAGTCGCCGAGGACGCGGTTGATGACGTTCGCGAAGCGCATCGAGAGCCACAGGCACACGTGCACCGCGACGACGCCCGCCGCGATGGCGACCCACTCGGCGACGCCCCCGCCGCGCTCCCCCGCGCGCTGCACGAAGACCATCGTCGCGACGATCGCGCCCGGGCCGGCGAGCAGCGGCGTCCCGAGCGGCACGAGCGCGACGTTGACGCCCTTGTTGCCCGACGGCTGAGGCTCCTCCATCTTCCCGGTGAGCAGCTCCATCGCCACGAGGAGCAGCAGCAGGCCGCCCGCCGTCTGGAGCGCGGGCAGCGAGATGTGCATGTAGCTGAGGATCTGCTGGCCGAACACCGCGAACACGACGATCACGCCGAACGCCACGAGGATCGCGGTGCGCGCCGCCTGGTTGCGCTGCTTGGCGCCCATCGCGCTCGTCAGGCCCAGGAACACCGGCACCGTGCCGGGCGGGTCCATGATGACGAACAGGGTGACGAAGACCTCCGTGAAGAGCCGGACGTCGAAGAACTCGCTCATCGTCCGATCATCGGATCACGTCCAACTGTCCCAGCTCCTCGATCTGCTCCAGCACGGTCGGTGCTGTCGTGTTCTCCCCGAGCCGGTTCGGTTTGCCGGCCCCGTGGTAGTCGCTCGACCCGGTGACGAACAGGCCCAGGGTCCGGGCCAGGTCCTCGAGCCGTGCACGCTGACGCTCGTCGTGGTCGCGGTGGAACACCTCGAGCCCGGCGAGCCCCGCCTCGGCCATCTCCTCGATCACGGCGTCGGCCACGACGCGGCCGCGACCGTCCGCGCCGGGGTGGGCGAAGACGGGCACGCCGCCCGCGGCGCGGATCCCGCGCACGGCCACGACGGCGTCGGGCGCGTAGTGGGGCACGTAGTACGGGGTGTCCGTGGCGAGGATGGTCGCGAACGCGGCGGAGCGGTCGGGCGCGAGCCCGGCCGCGACGAGCGCGTCGGCGATGTGCGGTCGCCCGATCGTCGTCCCCGCGACGGTCTGGGCGAGCACATCCTCCCACGTGATCGGGTAGTCCTCGGCGATGAGGTCGACCATCCGCCGGGCCCGGCTCGTGCGCGCGTCGCGCGTGCGGTCCAGCTCGGCGAGGAGGGCGGCGTGCGCCGGGTCGTGCAGGTAGGACAGCACGTGCACGCTGATGCCGCCGGAGCGGGCCGAGATCTCCGCGCCGCGCACGAGCGCGACCCCGTGCGCGAGCGCCGCGTCCGTCGCCTGCGCCCAGCCCGCCGTCGTGTCGTGGTCGGTGAGCGCCACGACGTCGAGCCCGGCCGCGGCGGCCGCCTCGACGACCTCCCCCGGGGCGTCCGTGCCGTCGGACGCGGTCGAGTGGGTGTGGAGGTCGATGCGCACGGGGACCAGGATAGTGACGACCCACCGAGGCGGCGGCACGGGACCCCCACACGATGTCCACACGGGGCGCGGCCGCTCCCCACGGTCGTCCCAGGCTGGGGTGCCAGAGTCGGGAGCGATGACCCTCACGACGCCCCCCACGGCAGCCCTCGCGACGACCTCCCCCTCGACCCCCTCGACCCCCTCGATGCCGGCGTCGCCCGACCCCGCGCAGGCCCCGCCCGCGGTGGTCTTCGTCCACGGCATGCGCACCTCGGGCGCGATCTGGGACCACCAGGTCGAGCACGTGCGCGCCCTCGGCCACGACGCCGTCGCGGTCGACCTGCCCGCGCACGGCGCCCGCGCGCACGAGCGCTTCACGCTCGACCGCTCCTTCGAGGTGCTCGACGAGGCGGCCGCGTCGTTCGGCCCCGACCGCCGGGTCGCGCTCGTCGGCCTCTCGCTCGGCGGCTACACGTCGCTCGCCTGGGCGGCCCGACGTCCCGCGAACCTCGCGGGCGTGGTGGCCGCGGCCTGCACGTCCGACCCCAAGGGCAAGCCCGTCGCGCTGTACCGCGACGTCGCGCGCCTCGTCGTCGCCGGGGGCGGCGCCGTCGGTCGCGGCGCGCGCTGGGCCGCGCGCACGACCGCGACCGCGTGGGGCACGATCGCCCGCGGCGGGCGCGGCCTGCCGGGCGGTGCCGCGTCGTCGTACGCGCTGGCCGGGCCGGCCGACGCCGGGCCGCCGACGCCGGTCGCGCCCGGCTGGCACGTCGTCACCGACGCGCTCACCCAGCTCGCGGGCCGCTCGTGGCTCGCCCACGTGCGGGACGTCGACGTCCCCGTGTGGCTCGTCAACGGCGCGCGCGACCACATGCGCCTCGACGAGCAGCGCTACCTCGCCGCGGCCGCGGACGCGGCGCTCGTCGTCGTGCCGCGCGCCGGCCACGACGTCAACAGCGAGGCCCCCGAGGCCTTCAACCGCGTGCTCGGGCGCGCGCTCGCCGACTTCGGCCGCGTGCGCGGTGCGAGACTGGGGGCATGACCGACGCCACCCCCGTCACGCCCGCGCCCCTGTCCGAGACGCCCGACCAGGCCGCCGAGCACGCCGGCCCCGGCGAGGCCCAGGACCTGGCCGCGCGCGGGAGCAACCGCTCCCAGCGCCCGGACTCCGACGCGTTCAAGGCCTTCATCACGAGCGGCTGGGCGCCGCGCGCCGCGCTCGACGTCGAGCCGCTGCCGGCCGCGCCGTTCACCGTCGCGCGCCGCGCCGCGCTGTCGGCCCGGTTCCCGGGCGCGCGCCTCGTCGTGCCCGCCGGCCCGCTGAAGACGCGCTCGAACGACACGGACTACCGCTTCCGCCCGCACTCGGCGTTCGCGCACCTCACCGGCTACGGCACGGACCAGGAGCCCGACGCGGTGCTCGTGCTGCACCCCGTGGAGCCAGGCACCGGGGATGCCGGGTCCGACCACCACGCCGTGCTGTACGTCCGCCCGCTCGCCGCGCGCGACACGGAGGAGTTCTACGCGGACGCGCGGTACGGCGAGTTCTGGGTCGGCGCCCGCCCGTCGCTCGACGACGTCACGACCGCGACCGGCGTGGAGGCGCGGCACGTCGACGAGCTGCGCGACGCGCTCGCGAAGGACGTCGGCGCCGGCGGGGTCACGCTCCTCGTCGTCGCGGGCGCGGACGAGGCCGTGGAGGCGCTCGTCGAGGCGATCCGCGCGGAGGCGGGCGTCGACGACGTCGAGACGGCCGCGTCCGCCGAGGACCAGCAGCTCTCCGAGGCCGAGTGGCTCGCGCGCGCCGAGGCCGCGTACCGCCGCACGGACGCCGCGCTCGTCGAGGCCGTCTCCGAGCTGCGCCTGGTCAAGGACGCGCACGAGGTCGAGCAGATGCGCGAGGCCGTCGCGGCGACGATCGCGGGCTTCGAGGAGGTCGTCCGGAGCCTGCCGCGCGCCGTCGGGCACCGTCGCGGCGAGCGCGTCATCGAGACGACGTTCGACGCCCACGCGCGCCTCGAGGGGAACACCGTCGGGTACGAGACGATCGCCGCGGCCGGCGAGCACGCGACGACGCTGCACTGGATCCGCAACGACGGCGTCGTGCGGACCGGGGAGCTCGTGCTGCTCGACGCGGGCGTCGAGGTCGACTCGCTCTACACGGCCGACGTGACGCGCACGCTGCCCGTCGACGGCGAGTTCACCGAGGTCCAGCGCCGCGTGTACCAGGCCGTGCTCGACGCCGCGGACGCCGCGTTCGCGGTCGCGGTGCCGGGGGCGCGCTTCCGCGACGTGCACGCCGCCGCGATGGAGGTCATCGCCGCGCGCCTGGAGGAGTGGGGCCTGCTCCCGGTGAGCGCCGCCGAGTCGCTCTCGTCCGAGGGCCAGCAGCACCGCCGCTGGATGGTGCATGGCACGAGCCACCACCTCGGCCTCGACGTGCACGACTGCGCGCAGGCACGCCGCGAGCTCTACCTCGACGGGGTGCTCGAGCCGGGCATGGTCTTCACGATCGAGCCGGGCCTGTACTTCAAGGCGGACGACCTGGCCGTCCCGGCGGAGTACCGCGGCATCGGCGTCCGCATCGAGGACGACGTCCTCGTCACCGCCGACGGCAACGAGAACCTGTCGGCCGCGCTCCCCCGTCGGCCCGAGGACGTCGAGGCCTGGATGGCGCGGCTGCGCGGCTGAGCGGGCCCGGCTCACCGGCGGAGGAACTGGGCTATGGTGGCCCGTTCATCCACCGGTGAGGGGAGGTGAACTCACGTGGCGAAGAGCATCAAGAAGGAAGCGTCGATGTCCATCAAGGAGAAGCGCGCCCAGAAGCGCGAGAGGGCTGCCGAGACCGCAGTGAAGTCGCGGAAGCGCTAGCGGCGCTTCCGCGAGGGCCGGCCGACGGACGACGACGTCCGACGGCCGGCCCTCGTCGTCTCCTCCGAGAGACGTCCCGGTCGACCCGCGAGCGGTGCGTCAGGCGGGGCGCTCGGGCTGGTCGGGGTGCGCGCCGGGGGCGGGCGCCTGCCCGGGTGCGGCGTCGGGTGCCGGCGCGTCGGTCGGCTGGTCCGACGTCGGGCGCATCGCGCCGTAGCGCGGCTCGCCCGTCGGCGTCGTCCAGCGCGGGTCGGGCGTGCGGGTCGGGGGCGCCGCCGGAGGGGCCGGCGCGGGGACGCCCGCCGAGGGCTCCGGGGTCGGCGCGGGCGGCGCCGCGGGGGGCGTGGTGCCGGGCGTGCCCCAGCCGGGGTTGGCCGGCGCGGCGGGCCCGCGGACGCCGCCCGCCCCCTCGGGCATCCGGCCCAGGAGCTGGCGCGCCTCGCCCGCGCGCTCGGGCGCGCAGAGGATGCCGTAGGACGAGGCGACGATCTGGCTCTGCGACGTGAAGTCGCGCTTGCCCTGCGTCAGCGCGTACGACAGCACCGAGAAGAGCAGGCCGAACCCGGCACCGATCCCCACGGCGGTGAGCACGAACCCGCCCTGGCCGGAGAACATGAAGAGCAGCAGGCCGACGAAGAGGCCGAACCACGCGCCGGACGCGGCACCCGCGATCGCCACGCGGCCGTAGGTGAGGCGGCCCGTCACGCGCTCGACCATCTTGAGGTCGGTGCCGACGATCGTCACGAGCTCGACCGCGAACTTGTTGTCCGAGAGGAAGTCGACCGCCTTCTGCGCCTCGAGGTAGGTCGCGTACGACGCCACCTCCTCGCCGCGCGGCGGGGTGGGGACACGGGGGACGGCGCCCGGGCGTGACATGCTCATTCGCCCAGTCTGTCCTACCCGGGCGGAGCGCGCGAGGGCCGTCCCGGCGCCCGGCCCGCGACCGACGGCCGGGAGGCGACCGGTGACGCCCGCCACCTGCCGGGACGGAGCGCGGCGACGGGGGCGCGTGCGTAGGCTGGCGGCGTGAGTGCAGCCACCACCGTCTTCGTCGCGCGCCTGGCCGGGACCAGCGTGTTCGACCCCATCGGCGACCAGGTCGGGCGGGTGCGGGACGTCGTCGTGCTCATCCGGCCCAAGGGAGCCCCGCGCGCGGTGGGCCTGGTCGTCGAGGTGCCCGGCCGGCGTCGGGTCTTCCTGCCCCTGACGCGCGTGACGAGCATCGACGCGGGCCAGGTCATCTCCACCGGGCTCGTCAACATGCGCCGGTTCGAGCAGCGCGCGATGGAGACGCTCGCCGTGAGCGAGCTCCTGGAGCGCACGGTCCAGTTCGTCGACGGGTCGGGCTCGGCGACGGTCGAGGACCTCGCGATCGAGCGCCAGCGCACCGGCGACTGGCTCGTCACCAAGCTGTACGTGCGCCGGCAGGCGCAGCACAAGGGGACGCTCGGGCTGCGCCGACGGGGCGACGCGCTCGTCGTCGACGTCGACGCCGTGACCGGGCTCGCCGGGAGCACCGAGGCGCAGGGCGCCGCGATGCTCCTCGCCGCCTACGACGACCTCAAGCCCGCCGACCTCGCCGACGTCATCCACGACCTCGGCGACACGCGCCGGCTCGAGGTCGCGGGCGCGCTCGACAACGAGCGGCTCGCCGACGTCCTGGAGGAGCTGCCCGAGGACGACCAGGTCGCGATCCTCTCCGGGCTCGACACGGACCGCGCCGCCGACGTCCTCGAGGCGATGCAGCCCGACGACGCGGCCGACCTGCTGCACGAGCTCCCGGAGGCCCAGGCCGCCCAGCTCCTCGAGCTCATGGAGCCCGACGAGGCGCGCGACGTGCGCCGTCTCCTGTCATACGCCGAGGACACCGCGGGCGGGCTCATGACGTCCGACCCGGTCGTGCTCGGCCCGGAGACCACCATCGCGACCGCGCTCGCGCAGATCCGCCGCAAGGACCTCGCGCCCGCGCTCGCGTCGATGGTGTTCGTCGCGCGCCCGCCGCTCGAGACGCCCACGGGCCGGTTCCTCGGCGTCGCGCACTTCCAGCGCCTGCTGCGCGAGCCCCCGCACGCGGCCGTCGGCTCGGTGCTCGACTCCGACGTCGAGGGCGTCACGCCCGACGCGCCGCTCGGACGCGTGACCCGCATCCTCGCGACCTACGACCTGCTGTGCGTGCCGGTGCTCGACGCCGAGAAACGCCTGCTCGGCGCGATCAGCGTGGACGACGTGCTCGACCACATGCTGCCCGACGACTGGCGCGAGACCGACGACGAGGACACCGAGGCCGCGCGCCGGGCCGTCGCAGGCGGGCGCACGCCCACCGCGGGCACGCCCGGCCGTCCGGGCACCGCGGGGGTGGCCCGTGGCTGACCGTCTCGACACCCCGAAGACCGCGCGCCGCACGTTCTTCCCGCGCGTCAAGGTCGACCAGGACGCCGTCGGCCGCTCGACCGAGGGCATCGCGCGCTTCCTCGGCACCCCGCGGTTCCTCGTCTACCTCACCGTCTTCTGCGCGCTGTGGATCGCGTGGAACTCGTGGGGCCCGGAGGGGCTGCGGTTCGACTCCGCCGAGTTCGGGTTCACCGCGCTCACGCTCATGCTCTCGCTCCAGGCGTCGTACGCCGCGCCGCTCATCCTCCTCGCGCAGAACCGGCAGGACGACCGCGACCGCGTCACCGCCGAGCAGGACCGCCAGCGCGCGGAGCGCAACCTCGCGGACACCGAGTACCTCGCGCGCGAGATGGCCGCGCTGCGCATCGCGCTGAGCGAGGTCGCCACGCGCGACTTCGTGCGGTCCGAGATTCGCAACCTGCTCGAGGAGCTGGAGGAGAAGGCGGCGCGTCAGCCCGACGACGAGGTCGCCGACCGCTGACCCCGAGGCCCTACTGCGTGCCCTCCGCCGCGACCCGGCGCAGGCGCGCGGCGAGGGCGGGGTCGCCCGTGACGACGAGCCCGTCCGCCGGGCCGCGGCCCCAGAGCCACAGGTCGAGCGCCCAGGCCGGGCCGGACACCTGCGTGGTCGTCGAGCCGGGCAGGTCGACGAGCTGGGCGACGTCGAGGTCGTACGCCGTCCCCGACTCCGGACCGGTCCCCGTGAAGCGGCCGAACGCGAGCTCCCAGCTCCGCGGCCGCTCCCCCGGCCCGTCGACGACGACGGATACCGTCGCGCCGTCGGGCGTGAAGACGCCCCACCCGGGCACCCCGTCCACCATGACGGACAGCACCTCGTCGACGCCGTCCGCCGCGACGCCCGGGTCGGCGGGCGTGACGTCACGCCCGGCCGTGAGCTCCGCGTCGGCGCGGTGGACGAGCGCCTCGTGCGCCTGGCGTCGCAGCACCCAGCCGACGTGCCGGCCGTCGTCGTGCCACGACCAGCACGGCTCGTCGGGGTCGCGACCGGTGAGCGCCGCGACGAGCCGGCTCGTCGAGCGCTGGAGCAGCGCGGGCAGCTCGGCGTCGGACGCCGGCCGCGCGAGCGGCTCGACCTCGTCGCCGTCCATCCCCTCCCCGGGAGCCGGGCCGACGACGCGCGCCCAGAAGTCCTGCACCTCGGCGAGGTGGTAGAGCAGGTCGGCGCCCGTCCACTCGGGGCACGCGGGCACGCGCGCGTCGGGTGGGGCGCTGCGCACGGCGTCGCCGAACAGCTCGCTGTCCCGCGCGAGGGAGGCCAGGGCGTCCATCCGTGCACGGTAGCGCCGATCCGCGGCGCTCGTCGTGCGACGGGGCTCACGTCCGGTCCGGGACCTCCGACCCGGCCGACCGGGCTCCGGCCGCGCCTACGATGGGGGCATGCCCGACCCCGCCGCAGACCCGCTCGAGCACGCCGTCCGGCAGGCCCTCACCACGGTCCTGGACCCCGAGATCCGCCGCCCCGTCACGGACCTCGGCATGATCCGCTCGGTCGCCGTCGAGCCCGGCGCGCCGGGCGCCGTCGTGACGGTGGGCGTCGACCTCACGGTCGCCACGTGCCCGATGCGCGACACGCTCGCGCGCGACGTCGACGCCGCGGTGCGCGCGGTCGACGGCGTGGCGGACGTCCGGGTCGACCTCGGCGTCATGACCGCGGAGCAGCGCGCCGAGCTGCGCACGATGCTGCGCGGCGGCGTGGGCGAGCCCGAGATCCCCTTCGCCAAGCCCGGGTCGCTGACGAAGGTGTACGCGATCGCGTCGGGCAAGGGCGGGGTGGGCAAGTCGTCGGTCACGGCGAACCTCGCGGTCGCGCTCGCCGCACAGGGTCTCGAGGTCGGGGTCGTCGACGCCGACATCTACGGGTTCTCCATCCCGCGCATGCTCGGCGTCGACCGGCAGCCGACGCGCGTGGACAACATGCTCCTGCCGCCGATCGCGCACGGCGTGAAGGTCGTCTCGATCGGCATGTTCGTGCCCCCGGGCCAGCCCGTCGTGTGGCGCGGACCGATGCTGCACCGCGCGCTCCAGCAGTTCCTCGCGGACGTGTTCTGGGGCGACCTCGACGTGCTGCTCCTCGACCTCCCGCCCGGCACGGGCGACATCGCGATCTCGGTCGCGCAGCTCCTGCCCGGCAGCGAGATCGTCGTCGTCACGACGCCGCAGGTCGCCGCGGCGGAGGTCGCCGAGCGGGCCGGGTCGGTCGCGACGCAGACCCAGCAGGGCGTCGTCGGCGTGGTCGAGAACATGTCGTGGCTCGAGCAGCCCGACGGGTCGCGCCTCGAGGTGTTCGGCGCGGGCGGCGGCGAGCGCGTCGCGGCGAACCTGTCGCGCGCCACGGGGACCGCCGTCCCCCTCCTCGGCCAGGTGCCGCTCGACGTGTCGCTGCGCGAGGCGGGCGACGGCGGCACCCCGGTCGTGCTCTCCGACCCGGGCTCCCCCGCCGCGGCCGCGCTGCGCGACGTCGCCGCGGGTCTCGCGCGCCGGCCCCGCGGGCTCGCGGGGCGGTCGCTCGGGGTCACGGTCGTCTGACGCGACGACCTCCGGACGTCGGCCGGTCTTTCACCGTCCTTTTCCTGTCTTTTCCGCGCGCCACGGTATAGTCTCGCCCGCATCTCGTCCGGGGGGACGGCCGTCGGGCCGGTGAGGGGGATCGTGTCGTGGCATCGCCGCCGCTCCGCCCTGCCCTCGTCTCGCTCGCGATCCCCCTGACCTGGGACGCCGCTCCGGCTGCCCAGGGAGAGTGCTGCTGTCCCCCGGGCGCGCACGCCCACCTCACGTGGTCACGTCGACCTGACCGGTCGGTGACCCGTCAGTGACGAAGCCGCGACAGAACTCCTCCCCAGGGATGACGACGCCGTCCGCGTCTCCGCCCTAGCCTCGGGCCGGGCCGTCGTCGGCCCCGCCAGCAGCGCCCGTTCGCCGTCCCGCCACCGTCGTCCCAGGAGCCCGCACGTGGGTATCACCCGCCGGATCGTCTTCCCCGCCCTCCGCATCGTCATCTGGGCGGCGATCGCCGCCCTTCTCGCCGTGATCGCGTTCCGCTCGGCACCCGAGCCCGCGACCGACCCCGCGTTCCCCACGGCCGAGCTCGTGGAACCCCGCGTGGCCGTCTCCACGGGAGACGTCACCAACACCGTGAAGCTGACCGGGCAGGTCGTCGCCGACCCGGCCGCTCCGCAGAAGGTGACGCAGCGCGGGGTGGTCACGGCGGTGCTCGCCAAGCCCGGCGACGTGGTCGAGGCAGGCGCGCCCCTCCTCGAGGTGACCCTCGAGGAGCCCCGCGAGCCCCTCACCGAGACCGACCCGGAGACGGGCGAGGTCACGGTCACCGAGCGCCGACCGAAGGTCACGCGGGAGACCGTCGAGGCCACCATCGACGGGACGGTCGCCACGTTCACCGCGCTCAAGGACCAGGAGGTGGCGGTCGGCGAGGACTTCGCGACCGTCTCGCCCGGCACGCTCTCGGTCACGGCCAGCATGGTCGCCGAGCAGCAGTTCCGACTCCTCCAGATCCCCGGCGAGGCGACCGTCACGGTCACCGGCGGCCCCGCGCCGTTCGTGTGCACGAACCTCCGCATGGGCGCCGCCGCCGCCCCCGAGAACGCGCCCGAGGAGGGCGCACCCGACCCGGCGGGCGGTGCGTCGTCCGCGAGCGTGACGTGCGCCGTCCCGGGCGACGTCACCGTCTTCGCCGGGCTCGCCGCCGAGCTCGAGATCACCGCCGGCTCCGTCGAGGGCGCCCTCGTGGTGCCCGTGACGGCGGTCCTCGGACGCGTCGAGCAGGGCAAGGTGTGGGTCGTCGACGCAGAGGGCGAGCCCGAGGAGCGCGCCGTGACGCTCGGTCTCACCGACGGCTCGGTCGTCCAGGTGACCGAGGGCCTCGCCGAGGGCGACGAGGTCCTCGAGTTCGTGCCGGGCCAGGACGTCATGCCGGTCTTGGACGACACGATGGTGACGGACGACAGCGAGGCCTCGTACTGATGAGCCTCCTGGAGCTCAGCGGGGTCACCCGCTCGGTGCTGCTCCCCGACGACCGCGAGCTCGAGATCCTGCGCGGCATCGACCTCACGGTCGGCGCGGGCGAGCACGTCTCGATCGTGGGGCGCTCGGGGACGGGCAAGTCGACCCTGCTCAACATCCTCGGCCTCCTCGACAGCCCGACGAGCGGGGACTACCTGCTCGACGGCGTCCCGATCGGCCGGCTCTCGGGCCGCGCCCGGGCGAGGCGCCGCGGCACGGACTTCGGGTTCGTGTTCCAGCAGTTCAACCTGCTGCAGGGCCGCACCGCCCTCGAGAACGTCGTCGCCCCGCTGCTCTACGCGCGCGGGCGGCAGTTCTGGCAGCGGCGCACGCTGGCCGCCCAGATGCTCGAGCGGGTCGGCCTCGGCGACCGGCTCGACACGACCCCGGAGAAGCTCTCCGGCGGCGAGCAGCAGCGCGTCGCCATCGCGCGCGCGCTCGTGCGGGTCCCGCGCGTCATCCTCGCGGACGAGCCCACGGGCGCGCTCGACGTCGACACGGGCAGCGAGGTCATGGACCTGCTCGACACCATCGCCGGCGAGAACGGGTCCGCGCTCATCGCGATCACGCACGACCTCGCCGTCGCCTCGCGCGCCGCCCGCCAGTTCCGGCTCGCGGACGGCGTGCTCACCCCGATCTCCATCAGCGCGCGCAGCGCCGGGTCCCTCGGGGCGCTCGGCACCGCGCCGGGCACCGACCACGATCCCGGGACCGACCCCGGGACGAGCCACGACCACCAGGCCGAGCACGTGGCCCGCCCGCTCGTCGGGACCGGGCCGGTGCTCGCCGCCCGCACACCGGTCGGCGCGCCGGCCGGCAGCTCGTCCAGCGACTCCGCCCGCACCGCGCGCGGCACGGGAGAGACGGCATGACCGGCGTCGTCGGCGCCCTCATCGAGGCGTGGGACGAGCTGCGCGTCCACAAGGTCCGGGTGCTGCTCGCGCTCGTCGGCGTCGCGGTCGCGGTCTGCGCGATCACCACGATCTCGGCGGCCGGGGAGATGCTGCGCCAGGTGTCGTCCGAGCAGAGCGACCGGTGGAACGGGCGCGCCGCGACCCTCCAGGTGTCGGCGTGGCCCACGGGCGAGGGAGGGAGCGTCATGCCCGCGGCGGAGGAGTACGAGCAGGTCTTCGACGAGATCGTCGACCGCTACGGGATCGGCTACTCCTCGATGCTGCGCGACGCTCCCGCACCGGTGCGCTTCCCCGACGGCACGCAGGAGATCACCACGACGGGCGTGGAGCCCGACTGGGCCACGATGCACCGCTTCGAGGTGACGTCGGGCCGCTGGTTCACCGAGGCGGACGCGGACCGCCTCGCGCCCGCGCTCGTCGTCAACCAGGCGTTCCTCGACGCGCTCGGCGGCGTGACCGTGGCCGAGCACCCGACGGTGACGATCGGCGGGGACAACCCGGTCGTCGCGACCGTGGTCGGAGCCTTCCCCGACGACTGGCCGGACATGGCCCCGGTCGCGTACGCGCTGGTCGACGCGCAGTCGACGTGGGTCACGCCCGAGTCGATGGAGATGATGGGGCCGCCCCGGCTCGAGCTGTGGGTGCCCGACGACATGTCCGACGCGCTCGTCGAGACGGTGCGCCGCGACGTCGCGGGCGCGCTCGAGGGCGTCCAGGCCGACGTCTACCGGTCCGACTCGCCGTCGGCGTCGGTCGTCGACGGCGCCATCCGGTGGGTCGTGCTCGGCGTGAGCGCGATCGCGCTGCTGCTCGGCGGGCTCGGCCTCGTGAACATCGCGCTCGTCACGGTGCGGTACCGGATCCGCGAGATCGGGATCCGCCGCAGCTTCGGCGCGAGCTCCGGGCGCGTGTTCTTCTCCGTGATGATGGAGAGCGTCGTGGCGACCACCGTCGCGGGGCTGCTGGGCGTGACCGTCGCGATCGTCGTCCTGCACAACGTCCCGCTCGACGTGCTCATGGGGTCGGCCGTCCAGGACGCACCCGGGTTCCCGTTCTCCGCCGCGGTGACCGGCATGCTCGCCGCCGTCGGGATCGGCGCGCTCGCCGGGCTCCTCCCGGCGCTCGTCGCCGTGCGCGTCAAGGTGATCGACGCGATCCGCTACTGACCCGCTCGGCCCGGCCTCGTCGCCGGGCCGAGCGATGTTCGGTCATGTTTGATCGTGTTGGATTTCTCGACGATGTGGACAATACTGTCCGCATGCTCGCCTCACAGCGCCAGGAGCGCATCCTCGCGGAGATCCGGGACCACGGCGCGGTCCGCATCGGTGACCTGACCCGGGAGCTCGGGGTGTCGGACATGACGATCCGGCGCGACCTCGTGGAGCTCGCCGACCAGGGCCTGGTCCGCAAGGTGCACGGCGGCGCCGTCGCGCCCCACACGACCGCGCACGAGCCGGGGTTCGCCGCGAAGAGCTCGCGCGAGGCCGCGGAGAAGGAGGCCATCGCGACGGCCGCCGCCCGCCTCATCACCGCGAACGCGTCGGTCGCGCTGAGCGCCGGCACGACGACCCACCTGCTCGCCGCCCGCATCGCCGCGGACCCCGCGCTGCGCCCCCTGACGGTCGTGACGAACTCCCTCCCGGTCGCCGAGATCCTGCACCGGGCCAACGACCCGCGCCTGGAGACGATCCTCACCGGTGGCAGCCGCACGCCGTCGGACGCGCTCGTCGGCCCGCTCGCCGAGGCCGCGCTGTCGGGGCTGCGCGTCGACCTCGCGTTCGTCGGGGCGCACGGCGTCGACCCGGAGATCGGGCTCACGACGCCGAACCTCGACGAGGCCGCGACGAACCGCGCGCTCATCGAGTCCGCCGGGCGCACCGTCGTCCTCGCGGACCACACGAAGTGGCACACCACGGGCCTGCGCGTCTTCGCGACGTTCGCCGACGTGGACGTCCTCGTCACCGACGCCGGGCTCGCCGAGGACGAGCGCGCGCGCGTCCAGGACCTCGTCGAGCAGCTCGTCGTCGCCTGACCGGCGACCCCAGCGCCGACCCCCCGCACTCCCCCACCGCACCGCGATCGGAACACCGCACGCATGAACCCGCACCTGCGCCGCACCTCGACCCGGCTCGCCGACGGCCGCGAGCTCGTCTACTTCGACGACTCCCCCGCGTACGTCTCGGGCGAGCGCACGCGACGGCTCGACGACCCGCGCCCGCTGCCGGACCGCTTCGCCCCGGTCCCGGGCCCGGACGGGACCCCGCACCCGTACGTCGGCCCGGAGATGCGCCGGGACCCGCTCACCGGCGACTGGGTCCCGCTCGCCGCGCACCGGATGAACCGCACGTTCCTACCCGCCGCGGACTCGTGCCCGCTGTGCCCCGCGCGGCCCGGCAGCGCGTACTCGGACGGCGAGGTGCCCGACACGGACTACGACGTCGTCGTCTTCGAGAACCGCTTCCCGTCGCTCCAGCGCGTGCCGGGCGTCCCGGACGCCGTGGTCGAGGACGCGCCGCTCCAGCACCACGCCCCGGCGGCGGGCCGGTGCGAGGTCGTGTGCTTCTCGAGCGACCACCGCACGTCCTTCGGCGCGCTCCCGCCGCAGCGGGTGCGCACGATCATCGACGCGTGGGCGGACCGCACCGCCGCGCTCGGCGCCGAGCCCGGGGTCGAGCAGGTCTTCTGCTTCGAGAACCGCGGCCAGGAGATCGGCGTCACCCTGCACCACCCGCACGGCCAGATCTACGGCTACCCGTACGTGACGCCGCGCACGCGCACGCTGCTCGACCAGGCGCGCGAGCACCACCGCCGCACCGGCCGCAGCCTGCTGCGCGACGTGCTCGAGTCCGAGCTCGCGGACGGCCGCCGCGTGGTCCTCGAGACGGAGCACTGGGTCGCGTACGTGCCCTACGCGGCGCGCTGGCCCGTCGAGGTCCACCTCGCGCCGCGGCGCGACGTGCCCGACCTGCCCGCGCTCACGGACGCCGAGCGCGACGACCTGGCCACCGCCTACCTCGAGCTGCTGCGCCGCCTGGACCGGTTCTTCGAGACGGCCGACGGCGAGCCCATCCCCCTGCCGTACATCGCCGCGTGGCACCAGGCCCCGGCCCGCGAGGGCCGCTCGGTCGCCGACGGCGGCACCGACGACGTCACCCTCGCGCGGCTGCACCTGCAGGTGTTCTCCGTGCTCCGCGCGCCCGGCAAGCTCAAGTACCTCGCGGGCTCGGAGTCCGGCATGGGCGCGTGGATCAGCGACACGACGCCCGAGCGCATCGCCGCACGCCTCCAGGAGCTCGCCCCGACGAGCGCCGCCCGGGGCTGGGTGCCCGCGCTGGCGGACGACGACGGCGCCGCGCGCGCCCGTGCCGTGCTCGCCGAGGCGTTCGGCGCGGACGAGCCCGGCGAGGAGGTCCGCGTGTGGGCCGCGCCCGGGCGCGTCAACCTCATCGGGGAGCACACCGACTACAACGCGGGCCTGTGCCTGCCGGTCGCGCTGCCCCACCGCACCTACGTGGCGCTGCGGCCGCGCACCGACTCGCTCGTCCGCCTCGCGTCCGCGCAGGCGCCCGGCGAGACGTGGACGGCGCGCCTCGAGGACGTCGGCCCGGGCGAGGTCGCCGGCTGGGGCTCGTACGTCGCGGGCGTGGCGTGGGCGCTGCGCGAGCACCTCGTCGCCCAGGGCGCGGACCCCGCCGCCGTCCCCGGGTTCGACGCGGCCGTCGACTCGAGCGTCCCGTTCGGCGCCGGGCTCTCGTCGTCCGCGGCCCTCGAGTGCGCGGTCGCCGTCGCGCTCGACGACGTCGCCGGGCTCGGCCTCACGGCGACCGACGCGGGCCGCGCCGTCCTCGCCACCGCGAGCGTCCGCGCCGAGAACGAGATCGCGGGCGCGCCCACGGGCGGCATGGACCAGTCGGCGGCGCTGCGCGCGCAGGCCGGTCACGCGCTCCTCCTCGACTGCCGCCCCGGGCTCGACCCGGTCGAGTCCGCCACGCAGGTGCCGTTCGACCTCGACGCCGCGGGTCTCGCCCTGCTCGTCGTGGACACCCGTGCGGAGCACCGGCTCGTCGACGGCCAGTACGCGCAGCGCCGCGCCACGTGCGAGGACGCCGCCCGCACGCTCGGGATCGGCTCGCTGCGCGAGCTCGCCGACGCGGTGGACGCGAGCGACGACCCGGCGGCCGCGCTCGCCCGGGCGCTCGACGCGCTGCCCGACGACGTCGCGCGCCGCCGCGTGCGCCACGTCGTCACCGAGATCGGCCGCGTCCGCGCGTTCGTGGCGCTCCTGCGCGAGGGCCGGCCGGACGCCGTCGGGCCGCTGATGAACGCGTCGCACGCGTCGCTGCGCGACGACTACGAGGTGTCGAGCGTCGAGCTCGACGTCGCGGTCGACGCGGCGCGCGTCGCGGGCGCGCTCGGTGCGCGGATGACCGGCGGCGGGTTCGGCGGCTCCGCGATCGCGCTCGTGCGCGCCGACCAGGTCGAGACCGTCGCCGACGCCGTGCGCGCCGCGTTCGAGCGCGAAGGGCTCGGCGCCCCGGGCTTCCTGCTCGCGACGCCGTCCGCGCCCGCCGAGCGGGTCGCCTGACCGGTCCCGCTCAGACGTCGTAGGTGACGACGAGGGGCGCGTGGTCGCTCCAGCGCTCCTCGTGCGACGGCGCGCGGTCGACCTCGACCTTGACCGCGCGCTCCGCGAGGGAGGGCGTCGCGAGCTGGTAGTCGATGCGCCAGCCCGAGTCGTTGTCGAACGCGCGCCCGCGCCAGGACCACCAGGTGAACGGGCCCGGGCCCTCGCCGCCGTGGACGCGGCCCAGGTCCACGAGCCCGACCTGGTCCAGCCACACGTCGACGTAGGCGCGCTCCTCGGGGAGGAACCCCGCGCTCTTGAGGTTGCCCTTCCAGTTCTTGATGTCGACGTTGCGGTGGGCGATGTTGAGGTCGCCCGCGAGCACGACCTTCTCCCCCGTGGCCGCGAGCTCGCGCAGCCGCGCCGTGACCTTCTCGAGGTAGGCGTACTTCGCGACCATCGTCTCCGGCTGGCTCACGGTGCCCGAGTGGATGTACGCCGAGACCACGGTGAGACGGCCGCCGTCGGGCAGCTCCAGGTCGGCCTCGACCCAGCGACCGGTGTCGACCGGCGGCTCGGGCTCGCCGGCCCCGAGGCCGACGCGGACCGCAGACACCGGCAGGCGTGACGCGACCGCGACCCCGGCGCGTCCCTTGATGTCGCACGCCTGGTGGGCGACGTGCCAGCCCTCCAGCAGGTCGTTGACGACCGAGTCGGGCGCGCGCACCTCCTGGAGCAGCAGGACGTCGGGCGTCCGGGACGCGATCCAGGCGTCCATCCCCCGGCGGTAGGCGGCGCGGATTCCGTTGACGTTGGCGGTGGCGAGGGTCAGCACGCGGGCCATCCCATCACACGCCACCGACAACGACGGGCCCCGGCGTCAGGCGGGCGGCGTGGCCTCGCTCACGGGCGCCGCGACGACGCGGGCGGGCCGGAACGCGCTCGCGAGGACCGCCGAGACGGCGGCGAGCACGGCCAGCACCACGAAGCCGACCCGGAGGTGGTGGGCGGTCGCGAAGACGCCGGTGAGGACGCCGCCGAGCACGGCGCCCGCGTAGGTGAAGACGTTGAGCCGCGCGACCGCCCGGTCGGTGACCGTCGCCACGACCCCGGCGGCGGGATCCCCCGCCGCTCCCGCCCGGCCCGACGCGACCGCCTCCCGGGCGCGGTCCCCGACCGCCGAGAACGCGAGCGGCGCGACGACGCCGAGCCCGAGGCCGGTCACCGCGAGGCCGAGCACGGCGACGGGCCAGGCCGGGGCGGCCGCCACCGCGACGAACCCCAGGGCGCCGAGCGTGCCGCCCAGCCGCACGACCCGGACCCGGCCGAGGCGCTCGACGAGGCCGTCCCCGACGAGCCGCGACACGATGAGCGCCGCCTGGTACGCCGCGTACCCCAGCGGGGCGGCGGCCGCGCTCGCCGCGAGGACGTCGCGCAGGAACGTCGCGCTCCAGCTCGACACCGCGGAGTCGGCGACGGGGAACGCGAGCATCCCCGCGCCGAGCAGCGCGATCGTGCCCGCCGCGACCCACGTCACCGGTCCGGGCGCCGCCACGGCACCCGGGCCGGCCGGGGCGTCCTGCACGGCGTCCCGGACCACGGCATCGCTGACCACGGCATCCCGGACCACGGCGTCCGGGGCGACGGCCTCCGGGGCCGGGCGACCGCCGTCGGGCAGGCGCAGGGCGAGCCAGGCCGCCCCCACGGCGACGAGCAGCGCCGCGAGCGGGAGCGCGAGCGGCTGGCCGAGACCGGCCAGCGCGCCGCCCGACACCGCGAGCGCGCCGAGCACACCCCCGGCCGCGTTCGCGGCGTAGAACGACGCGAGCAGGCTGCGGCCGTGCGCGCGCTCGACGTCGATCCCGAGCATGTTCATCGCGGCGTCCACGGCGCCGAGCGCGAGCCCGTAGAGGCCGATCGCCCCGAAGAAGAGGGGCCACGACGGCGCGAGACCGATCCCCGCCACCGCCGCCGCGGCGAGCAGCAAGCCCCCGACGACCACCGTGCGCGCACCGCGGACGGCCGCCACGACGCCCGACAGCGCGCTGCCCAGGCCGGCGAGGACGCAGACGCCCAGCACGACGAGCGTGACGACGTCGTCGCCCATGCCGAGCCGGTCCTTGTATCCGGGGATGCTCGTGAGCACCACCGCGAACCCGAAGCCCTGCACGGCGTACGCCGCCGTCGTCGCGATGCGCTCCGTCACCCGCGCAGAGTAGCGTCTCGACGGCGCGCTGGAGCGTGCACCGCTCGCGCCGTACCGTCGGCGGTATGAGGGCGATGATCGTCAAGGAGCTCCGGGAGCTCGTCCGTGACCGGCGCACCCTGGGTCTGCTGATCGCGCTGCCCCTGCTCCTGCTCGTGATCTTCGGGTACGCCGCGAACTTCTACGTCTCGACGGTCGAGACCGCGGTGGTCGGCCCGCAGGCCGAGCAGGTGGCCGGCACCCTCCCGGACTTCTTCGACGTCACGACGACCGCGCCGACCGACGACGAGGCCGACGCGCGCGACATGCTCCGGGACAACGCCGTGGACGTCGCGATCGTCACCGGCGCCGGCACGCCGAAGGCGCTGGTGGACGGCTCCAACCTGTTCGCCGCGCAGTCCGCGCTCGCGGAGCTCGCGCGCGTGGGCGCCGGCTCCGGGACGCCCGTCACGACCGAGGTCCTCTACAACCCCGACCTGGAGACGTCGTGGGTCATGGTGCCCGCGATCATCGGGCTGATCCTCACGTTCATCGGCACGATCATCACGAGCATCGGCCTGGTGCGCGAGCGCGAGGCGGGCACCTTGGAACAGCTCGCCGTGATGCCCATCGCGCCGAGCACCGTGATCCTCGGCAAGATCGCGCCGTACTTCCTCCTCGCCGCCGCGGACATGATCGTCGTGACCGTGCTCGGGGTGCTGCTGTTCGACGTGCCGTTCACCGGCAACGTCCTCACGTTCGCCCTCGGGGCCGCGATCTTCCTCTTCGTCGTCCTGGGCATCGGCGTGTTCATCTCCACGATCTCGCAGACCGCCGGGCAGGCGATCCAGAGCGCGTTCTTCGTCCTCATGCCCCAGATCCTGCTGTCGGGCATGATCTTCCCCCTGGACGCCATGGCCGCCGGCGTGCGGTGGATCGGCTATCTCCTGCCCCTCACCTACTTCACGATCATCTCCCAGGGGGTCATGCTGCGCGGCGCCACGTTCGGGTCCCTGTGGTGGGCGTTCGCCGTGCTCGCCGTCATGGCCGTCGTCATCTTCTCGGCCGCGACCCTGCGGTTCCGTCGGGACCTCGCCCCCGAGCGGCGCGTCCGGGACGCCCCCGGCAGGGCAGCCGAGTCCGGGCGGGGCGCGGCATGAGCTACGGCGTCACGTCCGTCAGCGTGTCCTTCGGCGAGCGGCGCGCGCTCCAGCACGTCACGGTGGAGGTGCCCGCCGGCCAGGTCGTCGCGGTCGTCGGCGGCGACGGCGCCGGCAAGACGACGCTGCTGCGGACCCTCGTGCGGCAGGTCGTCCCCGACTCCGGGCACGTCAGCTCCCCGGAGAAGGCGCAGCTGGGGTTCCTCCCTGCCTCGTCCGGGAGCTGGGCAGCCCTCACCGTGGCGCAGAACATCGACTTCGTGGGCGGGGTCTACGGGCTCACCGGGGCGGCGCTGGAGACCCGGCGCACCACCCTGCTGGCCGGCGCCGGCCTGACCGGGGCGTCCGACCGGCTCGCCTCCCGGCTCTCGGGAGGGATGCGCCGCAAGCTCGGGTTCTGCCTGGCCGTCGTGCACGAGCCGAGGCTCGTCGTCCTCGACGAGCCGAGCACGGGCGTCGACCCCGTCAGCCGCGTCGACCTGTGGCGGCTCGTCTCGCAGGCCGCGGCCTCAGGGGCGGCCGTCGTCCTGTCCACGACGTACCTCGACGAGGCGGAGCGGGCGGGGCACCTCGTCGTCCTCGACGAGGGCCGGGTGCTCGTCCAGGGCTCGTACGACGACGTCCGTGCCGGCTTCCGTGGCACCGTCACCCGGGGCCGCGTCGCGCGGCGCCCGGCCTGGTCGTGGCGTCGCGGCAGGGAGCGGCACGAGTACTGGCCCGGCGCGGCCGCCCCGCCGGACCTGCCGGTCGTGGAGCCCGACCTGGAGGACATCGTCATCGCGCTCTCCCTCGTGCGGCGCTCACCCCAGGAGGTCCTCGGATGACCGACCCCGTCCTCGTGGCCCGGCGCGTGACGCGCCGATTCGGGTCGTTCCCCGCCGTCGACGACGTCTCGATCCGCGTCGGGGCGGGCGAGGTCGTGGGACTGCTCGGGGCGAACGGTGCCGGCAAGACGACCCTCATGCGGATGCTGCTCGGGCTCCTGCCGGTGACGGCGGGGAGCGTGCAGATGCTCGGCGGTCCGCCGAACCGCGGCCGCCGTCGTCGCATCGGCTACCTGCCGCAGAACCTCGGCCTGTACACGGACATGACGCTGCGGGAGAACCTCGACTTCGTCGGCGCCACGTACGGCACCGGTGCCGCGCGGCTCCCGGACGATCTCGCGGGCGACTCCGACGTCCTCGTCGGCGCTCTGCCCCTCGGCACGCAACGCCGGGCGGCGTTCGTGGCTGCCCTGTCCCACCGCCCGGCGGCCGTCCTGCTCGACGAGCCGACGTCCGGCGTCGACGCGCTCGCCCGCGCCCGGCTCTGGGACACGATCCGAGAGCAGTCCGACCACGGCGTAGGTGTGCTCGTCACCACGCACTACATGCAGGAGGCGCAGCAGTGCGACCGGCTCCTGCTGATGTCGCAGGGACGGCTCGTCGCACAGGGCAACGAGCGCGACATCATCGGTGACACGCGCGCGCTCGCCGTGCGGACCGACGACTGGGCGACCGCGTTCTCCGCGCTCGACCGCGCGGGGCTCCCGGTGACCCTCGACGGCCGGTCGGTGCGTGTCGCGGACTCGAGCGTCGAGAGCGTCCGTACCGCCCTCGCGGGCACGGGGACCGAAGCGCGCGTCGAGCCCGTGCCCGCGACGATCGAGGAGCGCATGCTCGTCCTGGCCCGTGGGGGGACCTGAGGCCGGACGGTCACCGCCACGTCCGGCCGACGGTCGTCGCCGCACCGCGTCCGGAGCCCGGCCCGGCGCACGGGGCGCCGGGCCGGACCGCTCGGGACGTCAGGCGGAGGCGCGCTCCGCCGCGTCGACGACGTTCGCGAGGAGCATCGCGCGCGTCATCGGGCCGACCCCGCCGGGGTTCGGCGAGATCCAGCCGGCGACCTCGGCGACGTCGGGCGCGGCGTCCCCGACGACGCGGCTCTTGCCGGTCTCCGGGTCGACCTCGCGCGAGACGCCGACGTCGATCACGACGGCGCCGGGCTTCACCATGTCGCGCGTGACGATCCCGCGGACGCCCGCGGCCGCGACGACGACGTCGGCGCGGCGCACGAGCGCGGGGAGGTCCGTCGTGCCGGTGTGCGTCAGCGTCACGGTCGCGTTGACCGCGCGCCGCGTGAGCAGCAGGCCGATCGAGCGGCCGACAGTGACGCCGCGCCCCACGACCACGACCTCCTTGCCCGCGAGGGAGATGCCGTGCCGCTCGACGAGCTCGATGATCCCGCGCGGCGTGCACGGGAGCGGCGACGTGACCTCCTCGTTGACGCGCAGCACGAGCCGGCCGAGGTTGGTCGGGTGCAGCCCGTCCGCGTCCTTGGCCGGGTCGATGAGCTCGAGCACGCGGTTCGTGTCGATGCCCCGCGGGAGCGGGAGCTGCACGATGTACCCCGTGCAGGCCGGGTCCTCGTTGAGGCGTCGGACGGCGGCCTCGATCTCCTCCTGCGTCGCGTCGCCCGGGAGGTCCTCCCGGATCGACGCGAGCCCGACCTCCGCGCAGTCGCGGTGCTTGCCCGCGACGTACCACTGCGACCCCGGGTCGTCGCCGACGAGGAGCGTGCCCAGACCGGGCACGACGCCCTTCTCCGCGAGGACCGCGAGGCGGTCCTTGAGCTCCGCCTTGATCGCGGCGGCGGTGGCCTTGCCGTCGAGGATCCGGGCGGTCACTGCTGGAGGCCCGGGTACAGCGGGAAGTCGGCCGTGAGCTTCTGCACGCGGGCGCGCAGCGCGTCGGCGTCGGTCGCGGCGCCCTCGCGCAACGCGGTCGCGATGATCTCGGCGACCTCGGTGAACTCGGCGTCGCCGAAGCCGCGGGTCGCGAGCGCCGGCGTGCCGATGCGCAGGCCGGACGTCACGCGCGGCGGGCGCGGGTCGAACGGCACGGCGTTGCGGTTCACGGTGATGCCGACCTCGTGCAGGAGGTCCTCGGCCTGCTGGCCGTCGAGCGCCGAGTGGCGCAGGTCGACGAGGACGAGGTGCACGTCGGTGCCGCCCGTGAGGACCGAGACGCCGGCCTCGGCGACGTCGGCCTGGGTCAGGCGGTCCGCGATGATGCTCGCGCCGCGCAGGGTGCGCTCCTGGCGGTCGCGGAAGCCGTCCGTGGCCGCGACCTTGAACGACACGGCCTTGGCCGCGACGACGTGCATGAGCGGGCCGCCCTGCTGGCCCGGGAACACGGCCGAGTCGATCTTCTTGGCGTACTCCTCCTTGCTGAGGATGAAGCCGGAGCGGGGGCCGCCGATCGTCTTGTGGACCGTGGAGGAGACGACGTCCGCGTACGGCACCGGGGACGGGTGCAGGCCCGCGGCCACGAGGCCCGCGAAGTGCGCCATGTCCACCCACAGCTTCGCGCCGGCCTCGTCCGCGATCTCGCGGAACGCCGCGAAGTCGAGGTGGCGCGGGTACGCGGACCAGCCGGCGATGATGACGTCGGGGCGGGTCTCGAGGGCCTGCTTGCGGACCTCGTCCATCTCGACGCGGTACGACTGCGGGTCCACGCCGTAGGCGGAGACGTCGTAGAGCTTGCCGGAGAAGTTGATCTTCATGCCGTGCGTGAGGTGGCCGCCGTGGGCCAGCTCGAGGCCGAGGATCCGGTCGCCCTTGTTGATGAGCGCGTGCAGGACGGCTGCGTTCGCCTGGGCGCCCGAGTGCGGCTGGACGTTGACGTGCTCCGCGCCGAACAGCGACTTGGCGCGGGCGATCGCGAGGTTCTCCGCGATGTCGACCTGCTCGCAGCCGCCGTAGTAGCGGCGGCCCGGGTAGCCCTCGGCGTACTTGTTGGTGAGCACGGAGCCCTGCGCCTGCAGGACGGCGCGCGGGACGAAGTTCTCGGACGCGATCATCTCGAGGGTGTCGCGCTGGCGCGCGAGCTCCCCGTCGAGGACGGCCGCGATCTCGGGGTCGAGCTCGGCAAGCGGGGTGTCGAGGACGTTGTCGGCTGGCTGGGCGCTCATGGCGTCTCCTCCGCGGGTGTCTGGCAGTCGTCGTCGGTGGTCACGTTCCCGGCTCGCCGGGTACGCCCCACCAGGGGGTGACCCGGGGCCCAGGCGAACGACCCGTCGTCTGCACAGCGTGCCGCTCCCCGGTGGTGATCCACCATCCCCCGGCCCACGGCTCGTGCGGGGCACGAGGCGTCGGGGCGGGTTGCGCCAGTCGCGACGCGATCGATCCTAACCCACGCCCCCGGGCGGCGGGAGCCCTCCGGGACGCACGCCGTCGGGCACCCCCGTGCGGAGGTGCCCGACGGCGCGACGCCCGCGCGGGCGGTCAGCGCAGGGCCGCGCGGCGCTTGCTGACGATGTCGAACGCGACGGCGGCGAGCAGGACCAGGCCCTTGATCGCCTGCTGCCACGCGGCGTCGACGGCCATGATCGACAGGCCCATGTTGAGCACGCCCATGATGAGCGCACCGATCATGGCGCCCGAGATGCGACCGACGCCGCCCGTGACCGCGGTCCCGCCGATGAAGCACGCGGCGATCGCGTCGAGCTCGTAGTTGACGCCCGCGCCCGCGACGCCGGCCCCGGCGCGCGACGTCGTGATGACCGCGGCGACCGCGGCGAGCACGCCCATGTTGACGAAGATGCCGAAGTCGACGCGCTTGGCGCTGACCCCCGAGAGGACGGCGGCGTGGCGGTTGCCGCCGATCGCGTAGACGTGGCGGCCGAACACGCTGCGGTTGAGGACGAACGAGTACGCGATGATCAGCGCGCCGACGATGAGGAGCACGATCGGCGTGCCGCCCGCGCTCAGCGCGAGCCAGTACGTGACGACCCCGATGAGCAGGGCCGCGACGACGACCTTGACGACGTAGGCCGACATCGGCTCGACCGAGAGCCCGTGCTTGCGCAGCGCGGTCCGCGAGCGCCACTGCGCGACGGCGAACGCGACGATGCCGATCGCCCCGACGCACAGCGTGACGACGTCGAGGTCGCCGACGAACCCGAACCAGTTGGGCAGGGAACCGTTGCTGATCGCCTTGAAGCCGCCGGGCAGCCCCGCGACGGTCGTGCCGACGAGGACGATCGCGAGCCCGCGGAAGACGAGCATCCCGGCGAGCGTCACGATGAACGCGGGGATGCCGACGTAGGCGACCCAGAAGCCCTGCCAGACGCCGACGAGCGCCCCCACGACGAGCGAGAGCAGCACGGCGACGAGCCAGGGCAGCTCCCACTGCGTCATCATGATGGCGCACAGCCCGCCGACGAAGGCCACGACGGACCCGACGGACAGGTCGATGTGCCCGGCCACGATCACCATGACCATGCCGATCGCGAGCACCATGACGTAGGCGTTCTGCTGCACGAGGCTCGCGACGTTGTTGGGGTAGAGCAGGCGCCCGTCGGTGAGCACCTGGAAGAGCAGGACGATGACTAGCAGAGCCGCGACGATGCCGTACTGGCGGACGTTGCGGCCGAGGTACTCCCTTACGGCGTTCATCGGACGGTGACTCCCTTGTCCATGGTCATGTAGTGCATGAGGGTCTCCTGCGTCGCCTCGGCGCGGGCGACCTCGCCCGTGATCCGCCCCTGGCTCATCGCGTAGATGCGGTCGCAGATCCCGAGGAGCTCGGGCAGCTCGGACGAGATCACGAGGACGGCCTTGCCCGCGTCGGCGAGCGCGTTGACGATCGAGTAGATCTCGTACTTGGCGCCGACGTCGATCCCGCGCGTGGGCTCGTCGAGGATGAGGACGTCGGGGTCGGAGAAGACCCACTTGCCGAGCACGACCTTCTGCTGGTTCCCGCCGGAGAGCTTGCCCACGAGGGACTCCACCGTGGGCGACTTGATCCCGAAGTCGCGGCGGTAGCGCTCCGCGACCGTGACCTCCTCCTCGCGCTGCACGACGCCCCAGCGCGCGACCTTGCCGAGCGCGGACGCGGAGATGTTCTCGCGGATGGTCTGGATGAGGTTGAGCCCGTAGCGCTTGCGGTCCTCGGTCGCGTACGCGAGCCCGTGCGAGATCGCCTCGGCGACCGTGCGGGTGCGCACGGGGACGCCGTCCTTGTAGACGGTCCCGGAGATGCGCGTGCCGTACGCGTGCCCGAACACGCTCATGGCGAGCTCGGTGCGGCCCGCGCCCATGAGGCCGGCGAGCCCGACGATCTCGCCCGCGTGCACCGTGAGGTTCGCGTGGTCGACGACGACGCGCTCGGTGTCGACGGGGTGGTGCGCCGTCCAGTCCTCGATCCGCAGGACCTCGGCCCCGACCGACGGCTCGCGCGCCGGGAACCGGCTCTCGAGCGCGCGCCCGACCATCCCGCGGATGATCCGGTCCTCGCTCACGGGCTCGTCGCCGTGCAGGTCGAGCGTCTCGATCGTGCGCCCGTCGCGCAGGATCGTCACGCGGTCCGCGATCGCGGCGATCTCGTTGAGCTTGTGGGAGATGATGATCGAGGTGATGCCGGCCTCGCGGAACTGGTCGATGAGGCCGAGCAGGTGCGCGCTGTCCTCGTCGTTGAGCGCCGCCGTCGGCTCGTCGAGGATGAGCAGGTCGACGCGCTTGGACAGCGCCTTGGCGATCTCGACGAGCTGCTGTTTGCCGACCCCGATGTCCGCCGCGAGCGTCGCGGGGCTCTCGGCGAGCCCCACCCGCTCCAGCAGGAGGGCCGCCTCCGCGGCCGTCCGGTTCCAGTCGACGACGCCGCCGCTCGCCTTCTCGTTGCCGAGGAAGATGTTCTCGGCGATCGAGAGGAACGGGACGAGCGCGAGCTCCTGGTGGATGATGACGACGCCGCGCGCCTCGCTGTCCCGGATCCCCCGGAACTCGCAGGGCCGGCCGTCCAGGAGGACGTCGCCCGTGTACGAGCCGTGCGGGTACACCCCGGACAGGATCTTCATGAGGGTCGACTTGCCGGCCCCGTTCTCCCCGCAGATCGCGTGCACCTCGCCGCGACGCACCTCGAGCGTCACGTCCTGCAGCGCCTTGACCCCGGGGAACTCCTTGCTGATGGCGTGCATCTCGAGGATGTTCCCCGTCTCGAGCACGTTCTCGAGAACCATCCCAGCTCCTGTCTGGTCCGCGGGCGGGTCGACGACGCCGCCCGGCGTTCGGGTGGTCCCGCCCGGCCCCACGGGTGGTCGTGGGGCCGGGCGGGCGGGCGGGGCGGCGCGCGGCAGCCCCGCCCCGGTCACAGACCGAGCTGCTCGGCGGTGTAGAAGCCCGACCCGACGAGCCGGTCCTCGACCATGTCGGCCGTGACGACCTCCGGCGGGAGCAGGTACGAGGGCACGACCTTGGCGCCGTTGTCGTACGTCTCGGTGTCGTTGACCTCGACCTCGCCGCCCTCGACGATCTGCTGGACCATCGTGGCGACCTGGTCGCCGAGCGTGCGCGTGTCCTTCCACACCGTCATGGACTGCTTGCCCGCGAGCATGTTCTTCACGTTCGCCTCGTCGGCGTCCTGCCCCGTGACGATCGGCCAGTCCTCCGGCGTGTAGGCCGCGCCCTCGAGCGCCTGCTCGACGCCCAGCGCGAGCGAGTCGTTCGGGGACAGGACGACGTCGACCTTCTTGTCCGTGTAGAACGAGTTGAGCCGGTTCTCCATCTCCGACTGCGCCTTCGCGGACTCCCAGCCCTGGATGCCGATCGACGCCCAGTCGTCGGCCGTCGCGGGCGCCTTGCCGGACGGGACGACGAGCTGGCCCGACTCGACGTAGGGGCTCAGCACGTCCCACGCGCCCTTGAAGAAGAACTTCGCGTTGTTGTCGTCGGGCGAGCCGGAGAACGGCTCGAGGTTGAACGGCCCGGCGCCGCCCTCGAGGCCCAGCTGGTCGACGATGAACTGGCCCTGGAGCGTGCCGACGAGCTCGTTGTCGAACGTCGCGTAGTAGTCGACGTGCTCGGAGCCGTTGATGAGGCGGTCGTACGCGATGACCGGGACGTCGTTCTCGGCCGCCTGGTCGAGCACCGGGCCGAGCGCGGTGCCGTCGATCGAGGCGATGACGAGCACGTCGGCGCCCTGGTTGATCATGTTCTGGAGCTGCGTGATCTGCTGGTCGACCTTGTTGTCGGCGTACTGCAGCGTCGTCTCGAACCCGGCCTCCTGGAGCAGGCCCTCGAGGTGCTCGCCGTCGTTGTTCCAGCGCTCGAGGCTGCGGGTCGGCATCGCGATGCCGACGAGGGTCTCCCCCGCGTCGGCGGTCGTCTCGCCGTCACCCGACTCGCTCGCCCGCTCCGCGCTGCACGCGGCGAGCGAACCGGCCAGGAGTGCGGTCCCCGCGAGCGCGGCGACCCTTCTGCGCAAGGACGTCATCGTCGTTCCCTCTCGTCGTCGAAGGCCGTGCCCCCGTTCCCGGGCGGCACGACGGGCCGTGGCTCTCGTGCGGGCGTCCGACGTCGGACGGGACCGCTTCCACGGGCACGGCAGGGAACGTAGCCAGGGTTGAGTTCGACAGTCAAGCGCTAGGTGGCCACCTTTACCGAATTGTGTTCGAGGCTCTAACTCATCGGGTGAGCCGCGCTCCGAGCCGTCCGGGAACGGGTCGAGCGTGTAATCTGCGGCCTGTGAACAGCGACCGGTCCACCCCCGGATCGCAGACCTCCCTCCGAGAAGCGAACCGACTCCGGATCGTCGACGCGATCCGTCGCTACGGAGGGCTGACCCAGGTCGAGCTCGCGGAGGCGACGGGGCTCTCGACGGCGACCGTGTCGACGATCGTCAAGGAGCTCACGGGCGCCGGGGTCGTCGACACGCGCCCCGCGTCCCGCTCCGGGCGCCGCGCGCAGATGGTCACGCTGGCCCGGCGGCTCGGCGTGGTGGCCGCTGTCCAGTTCGGTCGCCGTCGCCTCACCGTGGCACTCGGGGACCCGAACCGCGAGATCCTCGCCGAGCAGCACATGCCCCTGCCCGTCGACCACCGCCTCGACACGGGCCTGGACCGTGCCGCGCTGCTCGTCGTCGAGCTGCTCGAGCGCGTCGGGGCCTCCATGGACGAGCTGCTGACCGTCGGCGTCGCCCTGCCCGCCCCCGTCGACGAGGACACCGGCATGATCTCGGTGCGCGGCGTCCTGCGCGGGTGGGACGACGTCCACGTGGGCCAGGTGCTCGCCAAGCGCCTGGCCCGGCCCGTGCTGGTCGACAACGACGCCAACCTCGCGGCGCTCGCCGAGCACCAGCTCGGCGCGACCCGGGGGTACCGCGACTCGATCTTCGTGCGCGCGTCGTACGGCACGGGCGCCGGCATCGTCCTCGGGGGCCGGCTCCACCGCGGCTACGCCGGCACCGCGGGCGAGATCGGCCACGTCCAGGTGGACCCCTCCGGACCCATCTGCCGGTGCGGCAACCGGGGGTGCCTGGAGACCGTCGTCGGCTCCGACGCCCTGCTCGCGCTCGTCCGCACGAGCCACGGGGAGCTCACCCTGAACGACCTGGTCCAGGAGGCGCTCGACGGCGATCCCGGCTGCCGGCGCGTCGTCGCCGACGCGGGGGACCGCATCGGCGCCGTGGTCGCCGCCCTCGCGACCGCGCTCAACCCCCGGGCCGTCGTCGTGGGCGGCGAGCTCGCCGCGACCGGTGACGTGCTCCTCGACCCGCTGCGCGAGTCGATGCGCCGCCACCTCGTGCCCAACACCATCGCCCCGGTCGAGGTCCTCGCCTCCGACCTCGGCGCCCGCGCCGAGATCCTCGGCGCGCTCGCCCTCGCGCTCGCCGCGACCGACCTGGCCAACGACGGCCTCGCGGTCGCGCCCTCCCCCTCCACCGAAGGTGACCCGTCGTGACCTCCACCCCCGCCCCGCCGGCGCTCGCGCTGCACGGCATCGACAAGTCCTTCGGCGCCGTCCAGGCGCTCAGCGGCGTCGAGCTCGAGATCCACCGCCACGAGGTCGTGGCGCTCGTCGGCGACAACGGCGCCGGGAAGTCGACGCTCGCGAAGATCGTCGCGGGCGTGCTGACCCCGGACGCCGGCATGATCGAGTCCGACGGCGTGCCCGTCACCATCCCGAGCCCCGTGGCCGCGCACGCCCTCGGGATCGCGACCGTCTTCCAGGACCTCGCGCTGTGCGACAACCTCGACGTCGTGTCGAACCTCTACCTGGGGCGCGAGCTGCGCCGCGGTCGCGGGCTCGACGAGGTCACCATGGAGGAGACCGCGCGCCGCGTGCTCGGTGACCTCAACGCGCGCGTGCCGTCGGTGCGGGTGCCGGTCTCGACGCTCTCCGGCGGGCAGCGTCAGAGCGTCGCGATCGCGCGCACGCTGCTCGGCGAGCCGCGGATCGTCGTGCTCGACGAGCCGACCGCGGCGCTCTCGGTCGCGCAGTCCGCGGAGGTCCTCACGCACATCCAGCGGCTGCGCGACATGGGGCACGCGGTCATCCTCATCAGCCACAACATGACCGACGTGCGCGCCGTCGCCGACCGCGTCGAGGTGCTGCGCCACGGACGCAACAACGGCAGCTTCTCCGGTCCCGGCGCGAGCTACGAGGAGATCATCGCCGCGATCACCGGGGCGACGACCGGCGCCGGCGGCTCGCGCGACCGGGTGAGCGCCGGACCCTTCGGCCCGCGGGCCTGAGGGCCCCGCGCGGCCCGTCAGGCGCGGGGCTCGTCGCCCACCTCGGCGGCGCCGAGGATGCGGCGCAGGTAGGTGTAGGTGAGGTCGCCCGCCGCCTTGTCGTACTGCTCCTCGTAGCCGTGCTTGGTGTACATGGCGAGGTTCTGCTTGGAGTCCTTGCCCGTGAAGACCCAGATCTCGGTGGTCTGCTCCGGCAGGTACGGCAGCACCTCGAAGAGCATCTGCGTGCCGATGCCGCGTCCCTGCATGTCGGGTGCCACGGCGAGCCGTCCGAGGGTCGCCTTGGTCTCCTCGATCTCGACGCGGACGGAGCCGACGAGGCGCGGGCCGAGCCAGGCGCCGATCGTCACGACGTCCTCGCGCGCGAGGTCCTCGCGCAGCTCGTGGAGGGTCTGGGTCAGCGGGGGGATGTTCGGGTCCTGGTACAGCTGCGCCTCGGTGACGAACGCCGCCCGGCGCAGGGTCAGGAGCTCACCTGCCTCGGCGTCGGTGACGAGGCGGGTCGTGATCTGCGCGTCGCTCATGGGCTCATGGTGTCAGACATCCGCGCGCGGTACCGCGGCGTCCCGGGTGATGTCGGGCGCCCCCGTCCGCGGGCGGGACGACGGCCGCACCCGTCGGGGTGCGCGACTACCCTCTGTGGGGTGTCCACGACTGACCCCGGCGTCGCGCCCCGCGCGACCGACGCCCCCGCTGCGCAGCCCCCGACCGACGACCCCACGCACTGGGTCCTCACGCTCTCGTGCCCCGACGGTCCGGGGATCGTGCACGCGGTCGCGGGGGCCCTCGCGCGCCTCGGCGGCAACATCACCGAGTCGCAGCAGTTCGGCGACCCGCTCTCGGGGCTGTTCTTCATGCGCGTCCAGGTCACGGCGGCCGCGTCGCGCGACGCGATCGAGCACGCCGTCGGCGAGGTCGCGGCGCGCTTCGCGATGACGTGGCAGCTCGACGTCGTGGGGCGCCGGGTGCGCACCCTGCTCATGGTCTCGAAGGCGCCGCACTGCCTCGTCGACCTGCTCTACCGCGAGCGCTCGCAGGGCATGCCGATCGACGTCGTCGGCGTCGTCGGCAACCACCGGGACCTCGAGGACATCGCGACCTTCTACGGCAAGCCGTTCCACCACGTGCCCGTGACCCGCGACACCAAGGCCGAGGCGGAGTCCCGGCTGCGCGCGCTCGTCGACGAGCTCGACGTCGAGCTCGTCGTCCTCGCGCGCTACATGCAGATCCTCTCCGACGACCTGTGCCGCGAGATGCCCGGCCGCATCATCAACATCCACCACTCGTTCCTGCCGAGCTTCAAGGGCGCGCGGCCCTACGCCCAGGCGCACGACCGCGGCGTCAAGCTCATCGGCGCGACCTCGCACTACGTGACCGGCGACCTCGACGAGGGCCCGATCATCGAGCAGGACGTCGAGCGCGTGGACCACTCCCGCCGCGTCGAGGACCTGGTCGCGATCGGCGAGGACGTCGAGCGCCAGACGCTCGCGCGCGCGGTGCGGTGGCACGCCGAGCACCGGGTGCTGCTCGACGGGCACCGCACGGTCGTCTTCCGCTGAGGCCCGGACGGCGGCCGCGCGCGGCCGCCGTCAGAGCGGGAGCTTGAACCCCTCGTGGGACTGCTCGTAGCCGAGCGACCGGTAGAAGCGGTGGGCGTCGTCGCGCCGCTTGTCGGACGTGAGCTGCGCGAGGGTGCAGCCGCGGTCCCGCCCCCACGCGTGGGCCCACGCCATCATGGCCCGGCCGACGCCCTGGCCCCGCAGCCGGCGGTCCACGCGCACCGCCTCGACCAGCAGCCGGGAGGCTCCGCGGCGGGAGATGCCCGGGACCACGGTGAGCTGCATGGTGCCCACGACCTCGCCGTCACGCTCCACGACGACCAGGGCATTGTTCGGGTCCGCGTCGATCGCGCTGAACGCCGCCTCGTGCTCCGGGCCGACGTCGCCGGTGCGGTCGCGGGCGATCGCGTCGTCGGCGATGAGCTCGACCACGCGAGGCAGGTCGGCGGCGACGGCCGCGCGGAAGGCGAGACCCGCCGTCGGGCGGACGGCGGGCCGGGGCGAGGTGGTCACGGCTCGCGACCGTAGCACCCGCCCCGCGAACAGAGCACAGGGAGCTCCCGAGGGAGAGCCGAGGTCTCCCGAGGCAGAGCCACGGTCCGCCGAGGTAGAGCCCCGGTGAGGACCAGGGCTCTACCTCGGCGTTCGGCTCAGGAGCAGGTGACCGCCTCGTGCTCGACGGTGAAGGTCGAGGTGACCTCCTCGCCGTCGACCACCGCGGTGGCGGTCACCGTGGCCTCGCCGGCCGCGACCGCCTTCTGGCGCGTCGCGAACGACTGGTAGGCGTTCTTGCCGGGCGCGACGTCCGCGACCTGCTTCTCGCCGAACGGCGTGGCGAGCCGGACGTCCACCGGCACGGCGCCGTCGTTCGTCGCCCGGACCGCGACGTACGCCTTGCCCGCGAGGCAGCGCGTCTGCACGTCGACGGACACGGGCAGCTCCGCCCCGGCCTGCGGCTGCACCAGGACGGCGACGGACCGCCCGGGGACGGTCACCGTGCCGGTGGCCGCGTCCCACGTGGTGCCGCGCACGACGTCGTCGCTCCCCTCCTGCTGCACGGGCGAGAGCACGTACTCGCGGCCCGCGAGCGCGGACAGCGGGACGGTGACCTCGTCCGGGGAGGCGTTGAAGACGGCGAGGAGCCCGTCGAGCGCGGGGTCGACGTCGGTGCCGACGGTGTCGTCCACCGCCATCGCGACGACGCCCGGGACCTGGTCCGGCCCGGCACCCGGGAAGGTGACCTTCTCCTGGATGAGCTCCGGGTCGCCGAGCCGGAACAGCTCAGTCGAGTGCCGCAGGCGCAGGAGGTCCTGCGCCTGCGCCGACGCGGTGGCGATGTCGTCGGGCGACGGCTTGAGCGCCGGGTCCGCGAGGAGCGGGGCCATGAGCGGCCACTTGTCCTCGTTGTCGGCCGCCATCGGCAGGCCCTTGCCGAACCCGTTGTCCTGACCGGTCCAGTCGATGGCGTTGAACCAGTCGCCCGAGTCGTAGCTGTTGCGGTCGAGCGACTTCGACCGCAGCAGGTCCGTGCCCGCGTGCCAGAACGACGGCGTCTGGGAGAGCGCCGCGGTCGCGAGCGAGACCGTGTTCATGCGCACGCGCTCGTCCATCGGCGTGTCGGCCGGGAGCTTGAGCGCGAGCAGGTCGAACAGCGTCTCGTTGTCGTGCGCGTCGACGTAGGTCACGACCTCCTCGGGCGAGTCGGCGTAGCCGGCCGGCGCCCCGCGGTAGTCGATCTCGTCGCCGCGCTTCTCCTCGCCCGTCGACGTGACGAGCGTGTAGTCGCGCAGGTTGCCCGCGAGGCCGAGACGCACGAGGTCGGTCTGGTGACCGAGGTCGGCGAGCTCGTCCGCGGACCCGTCGTTCACGGTCCCCGGCTCCCCCGCCCGGGCGGGCTGCCCGTTCGGGTCGGTCGCGAGGCCCGTACCGAAGCCCTGCGTGAACGTCGTGGCGCCGTCGACGGGCGAGCCGCCGTGCACGGCGTCGCGCAGCCGGTCGGAGAAGGTCCCGATGCCCGTGCCGCCGAGCTGGCCCTGCGTGGCCTGCTCGAACAGCGCGTTGCCCGCGACCTCGCCGAAGTCCCAGCCCTCGCCGTACAGGTAGACGGACTTCCCGTCGACGCCGTCCTCGGCGAGCGTGAGCTCGTCGAGCGCGGCCCGCACGTCGAGCATGTTCTGCTTCGAGTGGTGGCCCATGAGGTCGAAGCGGAACCCGTCGACGCGGTAGTCCTTCGCCCACGTCACGACCGAGTCGACCATGAGCTTGCCCGCCATCGCGTGCTCGGTCGCGACGTTCTGGCAGCACGTGCTCGTCTCGACGGACCCGGTGGTCGGGTTCTGCCGGTGGTAGTAGCCCGGCACGACCTTGTCGAGGACGGACTTCGCGTCCTGCCCGCTCGCGGCGGTGTGGTTGAACACCTGGTCGAGCACGACCTGCAGCCCGGCACCGTGGAGCGAGCCGACCATGGTGCGGAACTCGGCCACGCGCGCGCCGCCGTCCGCGTCGAGGGCGTACGACCCCTCCGGCGTGCTGAAGTGCCACGGGTCGTAGCCCCAGTTGAAGCCGTCCTGCGCCTGCACCGCCGCGACGGCGGCCTGCTGCTCGGGCGAGTCGGGCGCGAACCCGGTGAGGTCGCCGGTCGTGGCCTGGGCCGCGCGGTCCTCGGGGATCGACGCGATGTCGAACGTCGGGAGCAGGTGCACCGTGGTGACGCCCGCGTCCGCGAGCTCGCGCAGGTGCGTCATGCCGGCCGAGTCCTTCTCCGCGAACGCGAGGTACGTGCCGCGCCGCTCCGCCGGGACCGTCTCGTCGGAGATCGAGAAGTCCCGGACGTGGAGCTCGTAGATCGTCTGGTCGACCGACCGCTCGACGACCGGGGCGGGCGTGCCCTCCCAGGCGCTCGGGCGGAACGCGGGGTCGTCGAGGTCGACGGCCACCGAGTGCGTGGAGTCGAGCGTGAGACCCACCGAGTACGGGTCGGTGACGACGTTCGTCTCGACCTTCCCCGTGCTCGGGACGTAGACCTGCACCTCGTAGAGGTAGCGCGCGCCCTTCCAGCCGACGGCCGCGCCGCCGAGCTTCTTGTCGGCCGCCTTGCCGTCGAGGGTCCACGTGCCGTCGGCCTGGCGGGCTGCCTCGAACCGGCGCGGGTCGTCGTCGAGCGACGCCCCCGCGGGCCACGCGAGCACCGAGACGGCCTTCGCCGTCGGCGCCCACAGCGCGAACGACGCCCACTTGCCGTTGGCGTGCCACGAGACGCCGAGCTCGCGCTCGGCGGCGTCCTCGGCGAACAGGTCGTCGACGACGCCCGGCACCTGGACCCCGGTCGCGGCCGTGAGCGCGCCGCCGTCGGCCCGGGTGACGAGGAGCTGGCCCGTGAGCGCCGCCTCGACCTCGGCGCGGTCGAGCGGCTCGCCGTCGTCGAGCACGCGCAGCGCGGTGTGCCCGGCGAGCGCGGGGAACTCGGCGGCGACGTCGTCGGGCAGGCCCGACGGGTCGACCTGGAGCGTGTACGACGCCGTGCCCTCCGGCGCCTGCACCTCGCCGTCGGCGCCGCCCGGGGTGACCGAGAGCCCGCCCTCGGGGGCGGACCACAGGGTCCACTCGTCGCCCGTGCCGAGGTCGCCCGGCCAGGCGACGACGCCCTCGCGCACCCAGTGCGCGGCCTGCTGGCCGGTGCCGGGGAGCGGCGGGTTCGCGACGTCGATCGTCAGGACGTGGGACGCGAGGTCGTAGGAGAACGTGACCAGCTCGCCGTCGCCGACGGAGAACTGGTAGTTCGCCCCGTCGCGCGCGCCGCCGACGCCGTAGTTCTCGGCCCAGCTCAGGCCGTGCGCGACCTTGCCCTCGTACGCGCCGGCCGCGAGGCGGTCGGTCGACCAGGTGTAGACGCCGTCGCCGTCCGGGTCCTTGAGCCAGGACGCCAGGCAGTCGGGCGCCCACGAGCCGGGGCAGCCGACCTGGTCCTGGAACGAGCCCGCGAGCGTGACGATCGGCCCCTGCGCGGTGCTCGAGAAGTCCTTGCTCACCGGGTCCCAGTAGAACGTCACCGGGCCGCCGGCCGTCGTGTACGTCGCGTTGGTGCCGTCCTGCACACCGCCGACGCCGTAGTTCACGGTCCACGACCCGTTGATCGCGACCTTGTACTCGTACGTCCCGGCGGGGACGTCGAACGTGCCCGCGTAGACGCCGTCCGCGCGCTTCGTGAGCTTCGCGGCCTCGCAGCCCGGGGCCCAGTCGCCCGCGCAGCCCATGGCCGCGTTGTGGCTGCCGGGCACGGTGACGAGGTCGATCTCGGGCTCGGGCTCCTCGCCCACGACCCCGCTGACGTCGACCCCGACGCTCGCGAACGTGGACGCGGCGGCGCGGTCGCCGTCGGCGTCGGTCGTCACGGCGCGGTACTCGACGAGCGTGCCGTCGGCGAGGCCAGCGACGTCGTGGAAGACGCGCGGCGCCGTGTCCTCCGCGGTGCCGAGGGGGTGCCACTCGGCGCTCCCGACCTCGCGCCACGCGAACGACGTCTCGGCCCACGCGTCCGCGTCGACCGTGGCCGCCACGGGCGCGACGCCCGTGACCGCGCCCCCGGCCTGCGGCACGGTGAGGGCGATGTCGCCCGACGAGTCCGCGCCGACCTCGCGGTCGGCCCGGAGCACGACGGTGCCCGTCGCCGGGACGGTCAGCGTGACGACGCCGTCGGCGTCGGCGGTGACGGGGGCGGCCTGCTCGCCGTAGAGCACCTCGTACGAGGCGCTGGGCGTGAGGGTCGTGAACGTCGCCGTCCGCTCCTGCGCCGCGTTGTTCAGCGCGACCAGGTGCTCGACCTTCTCCGTGCGGTCGACGCGGCTGAACGCGTACACGCCCGCGCCGTTCTCGACGTAGCGCTCCACCTGGGCGCCGTCGGCCAGCGCCGGGTGCGCCTCGCGCAGCGCGGCGAGCCCGGCGATGTGCGCGTACAGCGGCGCGTCGGTGCCGAAGCGGTCGACGCTGCCCGCCTGCTCGCCGGTGACGAGCGGCTGGTCGGCGTACTCGTCGACCTGGGTCGCGAACAGGGTCTGGCGCGCGTCCTTGTCGCCGCCCTTCCCCGCGAAGCCCTGCTCGTCGCCGTAGTACACGACCGGCTGCCCGCGGGTCAGGTACATGAGGTCGTGCGCGAGCTCGTCGCGCGCGAGCGGGTCGTCGGTGCTCGCGAGCATGTACCCGACGCGGCCCATGTCGTGGTTGCCGAGGAACGTCGGCAGCGCCTGCGCGTTCGTCGTCGGCGTCGTGTACATGTCGTCGCTCGCGAAGAGCGACGCCAGGCCCTTGGCGCTGTTCCCGCTCGCGAAGCTCGTCGCGGCGGACTGGAACGTGAAGTCCAGCGTCGAGCTCATGTCCGTCTTGCGCACGTAGGGCGAGAGCTTCGCCGCGTCGGCGTCGTACACCTCGCCGAACATGAAGAAGTCGTCCTTGCCCTGCGCGTGCGCGTAGTCGAGGACCTCGGTGGTCCACGTCTCCCAGAACTCGAAGTTCACGTGCTTGACGGTGTCGATGCGGAAGCCGTCGATGCCGAGGTCGATCCAGTCCTGGTAGACGTCGACGAACCCGTCGACGACCGTCGGGTGCTCGGTCATGAGGTCGTCGAGGCCGTCGAAGTCCCCGTACGTCACGGACTCCCCGGTCCACGTCGAGTTGCCGCGGTTGTGGTAGAGCGTCGGGTCGTTGAGCCAGGCCGGGACCTTGAGGTCCTCCTTGCCCGCCGGGACGACCGGCGTGTACGGGAACGACGTCGCGGCGTCCAGCGCCGGGAAGTCGCCGGTGCCCGCGTGGTCCGCCGGGTCGAACACGGTGCCCTCGGCGTCGCGGTACGGCGACGTGGCCTGGTCGACGTACGAGTACTGCTTCTCCTCGTAGTCGATCACGTCGGCCGTGTGGTTCGTGATGATGTCGAAGTAGACCTTGATCCCGCGGTCGTGCGCCTCGTCGATGAGCGCCTCGAGCTCGGCGTTGGTGCCGAGGTGCGGGTCGATCTGCGTGAAGTCGGTGATCCAGTAGCCGTGGTAGCCCGCGGACGCGTCGGCGCCCGTGCCCTGGACCGGCTGGTTCTTGAACGACGGCGTGAGCCAGATCGCCGTCGTGCCGAGGCCCTCGACGTAGTCGAGGTTCTGCCGCAGGCCCGCGATGTCGCCGCCCTGGTAGAAGCCCTTGTTCGTCGGGTCGAACCCGGAGACGAGCGGGTCGTCGCCGAGCCCCGCCGTGTCGTTCGACGGGTCGCCGTTCGCGAACCGGTCGGTCATGACGAAGTAGAAGCGTTCGTCCGACCCGGGCTGGCGCACGGGGGGCACCACGAGGTCGGCGTCCTGCGCCTCGTCGTAGCCGCCCGCGAGCCCGAGCGGCGTGAGCGCGATGCGGTGGGTCGACTCGTCGAACGTGACGCGCACGGTCGCGTCGCCGCCGAGCACGAGGGGCGCGTTGTCCTGGCTGCCCTCGCGCCCGTACGCCTCGTCCCAGGCGTCGTCGTAGGCGACCTTGTACTCGTAGGTGCCCGCGGGCACCTCGAAGTCGGCGGACCAGACGCCGGCGGCGTCGGTGGGCGCGAGCTCGGTCGCCGCGCACGCGGGATCCCAGTCGGCGGCGCAGCCGAGCTCGGACTGGAGGTCGCCCACGAGGGCGAGCGTGCGCTCGTCGGCCCCCGCGGCGGGGGCGGCGAACGCGGCGAGCGTGACGCCCGCCAGGCCCGAGGTGGCGAGCGCGACGGCGGTGACCGACGCCGTCGTGCGGGCCCCGCGCGCGCGGCGGGGCGTGGTGTCGGATGGGTGGGGCGACGGTGTGCGCGGGACGCGGCGACGTCGCGGCGTGGAGGTCATGAGGACTCCCTCGTCCGGTGGCTGGTGCGGGACCGCAAGCGTGAGCAGGCAGGTGCCGGCAAGGACGCGGACGACGGGACCAGCAGCGGGCGACGTCGACCGCGGCTTTCTCAGCGTACGGCTGAGCCGAACTGTACTGGTTGCAGAAACTTGCAGCAAGAGTGTGCAGACCCGTGCGGGAGGGCAGGGCGACGCCTCGTCGCGGGCGGTGGGTGACGAGGGGCGGGCGACGGCGCCGGGCGCTCCGGCAGCGCCCGGGGCGTTCGGGCGGGCGTGGTCGCCCGGCGCCGACCCGAGGCAGCGGCGGTCGGACGCGCGGAGCGCTCAGCCGGCCAGCAGCGCGCCGCGCGCGGCGCTCGCGAGGACGTCCGCGAGCTCGCGGACCCGCTCGGGGTCGGCGGGCAGCTGCGGCGTCGCGACCCGCAACCACGCGGGCTGCGGCGGTGTCACGAACGTGCGCGACGACGGGGCGAGCACGATCCCGCGCGCGCCGAGCTCGGCGAGCGCCTCGTCCTCGTTCTCCGCACGGACCCACACGACGAGCCCCCCGGGCGGTGTCGACGTGCGCACGTCGTGCTCGGCGAGCGCCTCGGCGAGGTCCCGTGCGCGCGCGGCGTACCAGCGGCCGGAGTCGGCGACGAGCGCACCGACGCTCGGCGTGACCAGCAGGTGCGCGAGCGCGTTCTGCAGGATGCGGCTCTGCGCGAGGATGCCGTGGCTGCGCAGGCGGCGCACCCCGAGCACGACGTCGCGCGCGCCGCCCACCACCGTCGTCCGCAGGTCGAGGCCGAAGGCGCGGCAGAACGACGTCACGCGCACGACGCGGCCAGGCAGCAGCCGGCCGAGACTGGACGGCCGCGCCGGGGCGAGGGGCCCGAGCACGTCCTCCTCGAGCACCCAGGCGTCCGGGGCGTGGGTGCGCAGGACGTCGGCGAGCTCCGCGAGGCGCTGGGGCGTGACCCCGCCCTCCAGCGTGAACTCGCCTCCGGGCTGGTAGACGAACGTCCGCGCCCCGGCGGCGAGCGCCCGCGCCAGGTCGTCGGGCACGGGCCCGGACGCGTCGGACGCGACGCCGACGACGGCGAAGCCGACCGAGCGCAGGTTGCCGATCGTCCCGGAGACAGCCGGCTCCTGCACCGCGATGAGCCCGCCGGACGGCGTCGCGGCCTCCGCGGTCAGCAGCGTCGCCTCCCCCGCGCCGCTCACGGTGACCCACTCCGCCGCGTCGAACGGCCAGTCCTCGCGCACCGCGTCGAGGAGCGCGGGGGTGATGGGCTCGCGGCGCAGGGAGTTGGTCTGGGGCTCGCGCAGGCTGTGGGAGAACGCCTCGAGGAGGTCGGGCAGGCGGTCGGTCGTCGGGTGCGCGGACACGAGGTCGACGGACGGCCAGCCGTCGAACGCCGTGGCCTCGCCGGCGCGCGGCCAGACCGGGGCGCTCGCCGGGCCCCGGACGATGGTGCCGCCGCGCCGACGGGTCTGCACGAGGCCGCGGTCCACGAGCAGCGACCACGTGCCGGCGACGGTCGAGCGGCCGAGCCCGGACGCCGTCGCGACCTCCTCGATGGTCGGCAGGCGGGTCCCCGGGGCGAGCACGCCCTCCTCGATCCACGCGGTGAGGCGCTCCGCGAGCACGGGGCCGGACACGCCGCGGACCGAGGCGATGAGCTCCGAGGGCGTGCGACCCTCGCGCTCGTCACCGACGTCGGAACCTGTCGTGGTCATCGCCCCTCGATCGCCGGTCGCCGCCCGCGGCCTGCTCCACGACGGCTTTTCATCCAGATATATATCAGGTGGGCGCGCTCCGGAGCGAGCCCGCAGCGCCACCCCGTCACGCGGTCTCACTGATTGGACGGTCCCGCCGTCGGCTTGGATCGAGCGCCTCGCCGTGGTTAACGTCTACCCGTGACCCCGAATCTTCCATCACATATGTCTGTGATGGGCATCGCGCACCGGCTCCGCTCCGGCCGGACGAGCGCGCGCGCCGTCGCCGAGGACGCGCTGGCCCGCGCGGACGCGGTCGACCCCGTCGTGCGCTCGCTCGTCTGGCGCGACGACGCGGCGACGCTCGCCGCGGCCGACGCCGTCGACCGCTCCCGCGCGGCGGGTGCGGGCCTGCCCCCGTTCGCCGGGGTCCCGCTCACGGTCAAGGACACGTTCTCCGTCGTCGGGCAGCCGTGGACGCGCGGCTCGCTCGCGATCGACGAGACCCCGGCGACGTCGACGGACCTGCTCCCGGCGGCCGCCCTCGCGGCGGGCTTCGTCCAGCTCGGGCGTGCCGCGACCCCCGAGCTCGCGATGACGACCTCGTGCGAGAGCCCGCGCTCCGGCACCACCCACAACCCCTGGGACCTCGGCCGCTCCCCCGGCGGGTCGAGCGGCGGGTCCGCGGCCGCAGTCGCGGCGGGCATCGTCCCGGTCGCCCTCGCGAGCGACGGCGGCGGGTCGCTCCGGGTGCCCGCCGCGTTCTGCGGCCTCGTCGGCCTCAAGCCCGGACGCGGCCTGCTCCCCCAGCGCGTCCAGGGGTGGGAGGGCGGCGCCACGGAGGGCGTGGTCACCCGGACGGTGCGCGACACGGCCGCCGTCGTCACGCGGCTCGCGGCGCCCGACCCGCTCGCGTGGCAGGTCTCGCCGGGCGCGCCCGACCTGCTGGCGGGTCTCGACCACGCACCCGCCGCCCTGCGAGTCGGCCTGCTCACGCGCTCGTTCGACCCGCGCATCGCCGTCGACGCCGCGTGCGTCGCCGCCGTGGAGGACGTCGCGGACGTGCTGCGCGCGCACGGGCACACCGTCGTGACGCTCGACCCGCCCGAGGAGGGCGCCGAGCTCATGGACCTCTACCCCGGGGTGATCATCCCCGCGTGGCTGCGCCAGACCCCGCTCGACCACCCCGAGCTCCTGCAGCCGTACATCCACCGCGTCATGGCCCAGGCGGACGACCTCACGGCGACCGACTACGTGCGCGCCGCCGTCCGGGTGCGGGCGCTCGCCCGGACCACGACGGCGGCGCTGTTCCGCGAGGTGGACGTGCTCCTCACGCCGACCACCGCGACGTGCGTCCCCGCGGTCGGCGTGGTCCTCGACGAGCTCGCGCGACAGGCCCCCTCGCGCGAGTCCGTGGTCTACGAGCGCACGCTCGCCTTCACGACCGTCCCCAGCATGATCGGTGCCCCCGCGCTCACGCTCCCCACGCACCTGGACGACGACGGCCTGCCGCTCGGCACGCAGCTCGTCGCGCCGCAGGGCCACGAGGACTGTCTCCTGCGGCTCGGCCAGGTCCTCGAGCAGCACTACGCCTGGGACCTGCGCCGGCCGCCGTACCACGCCGACGTCGCCTGACCCCTCCGCACACCCCGCTCCGCCGCCCGTCCGTGCGACAGCGGCGCTCGACCCCAGGAACGAGACACCGATGACCCGCACCTCGCGCCGGTCCCCCCGGCCCCTGCCCCGCACGCTCGCCGCGGCCTCCGCGCTCGCGCTCACCGCCGGCCTCGCGGCCTGCTCGACCGGCGAGCCCGCACCGGGTGACGACGACGCGTCGGGCGACCTGTCCGGCCGGACGCTCAAGGTCGCCGTGTACGCCGGCTCGTGGGGCGAGTCGTTCACGAAGGCGTTCGTCGACCCGTTCGAGGCCGACACCGGCGCCACTGTCGAGCTCGTCCCGGGCGGCCCCGCCGACTGGCTGACGGCGCTGCGCTCGACGCAGGGCGGCACGCCCGCCTACGACGTCGTCGCGTTCACCCCGAACGTCATCCCGAGCGCGGTGTCGGCCGGCGTCGTCGCCGAGCTCGACACCGAGCGCGTCGAGCAGTTCGACCAGCTCAACCCCGTGCTCGCGGAGCAGAGCAACGTCGACGGGACCCAGTACGGCGTCCCGCTCACCGTTGGCTCGACCGGCATCGCCTACCGCACCGACAAGGTCGCCGAGCCGCCGACGGACTGGTCCGACCTGCTCGACCCGGCGTACTGCGGCCACGTCGCCGTCTCGCCCCTGACCTTCAACACGGGCGTCGAGTTCCTGGCGGGGCTCATCAACGAGGCCGGCGGGACCATCACCGACCCGGACGACGTCGACGCGGCCTTCGACCAGCTCCAGGCGCTCGCCGACTGCGCGTCCGCCTTCCCGGCCGACGGCACGAGCGTCGAGACCGCGCTCGCGAACGGCGACGCGTGGATCGCCGCGCACTGGGACGGTCGCGCCTTCGTCCAGCAGAACGCGGGCGAGCCCATCGGGTTCGCCTACCCCGCGTCAGGCTCCGTCGGCGCCCTCACCTCGCTGTTCGTCACCGAGGGCACCGAGCAGGAGGACCTCGCGTACGCGTTCCTCGACTACGTCGCGTCGAGCGAGCACCAGCCCGTGTTCTCCGAGGGCACGTGGTACGCGGCGTCGAACGACGAGAACGTCTACCCCGAGCAGTTCGACGAGCAGATCGCGAGCGGGCCGGGCGCGTACGACGACTTCGTCTGGGTCGACTACGAGACCATCACGCCGCAGCTGCCCGACCTGCAGGCGCGCTGGCAGCAGATCTTCGGCTGATGGCGGCACCGACGACGGCCCGAGGCACGGGCACGACGACGCAGGGGCGCGTGGAGGTCCACGGGCTGAGCGTGGGGTACGGCGGACCTCCCGTGCTGGAGCTCGACGAGCTGACGATCGAGGCGGGCGAGTTCGTGTCCGTGCTCGGGCCGTCCGGGTGCGGCAAGTCGACCCTGCTCGGCGTGCTCGCCGGGTTCGTCGCCCCCACGACCGGCACCGTCGTCATCGACGGCGAGGACGTCACGCACGTGGCGCCCAACCGCCGCGAGACCGGCCTGGTGTTCCAGAGCTACGCGCTCTTCCCGCACATGACGGTGCGGCGCAACCTCGAGTACGGCCTGCGCACGCGCCGCGTCCCGCGGGCCGAGCGGACGGAGCGCGTCGCCGACGCGCTGCGGCTCGTCGACCTCGTGGACCACGCCGACCGCTACCCGCAGCAGCTCTCGGGCGGTCAGCAGCAGCGCGTCGCGATCGCGCGCGCCCTCGTCACGCGACCGCGCGTGCTCCTGCTCGACGAGCCGCTGTCCAACCTCGACGCGAAGCTGCGCCGCCAGATGCGGCACGAGCTGCGCGAGCTCCAGCGCGAGGTCGGCACGACGACGGTGTTCGTCACGCACGACCAGGCCGAGGCGCTCGCGCTCTCGGACCGCGTCGCCCTGCTCGCGCACGGCGGGCTCGAACAGCTCGGCACGCCGGAGGAGCTCTACCGCGCCCCCCGCACCCGCTTCACGGCGGACTTCGTCGGCGCCGCGAACCTCCTGCCCGTGCGCGGCGAGGACGGTGCGCGCACGGTCCTCGGCCGTCGCCTCGCGCAGGGCGACGACGTCGACACCGTCGCGCTGCGCCCCGAGCACGTCCTGCTCGCGGACCCGCGCGACGGCGCGGTGCCGGCGACCGTCCTGTCGGTCGGGTTCACGGGCGAGCGCTACGAGTACCGGGTGCGCACCGCCGACGGCACCGACCTGCTCGCGAGCCCGCCGGGGAGCCGACGCTTCGCCGAGGGCGCCGCCGTCGGCCTCACGTGGCCCGACGACGCGCCCCTGCACCTCGGGGCGGCCTGACGTGACCACCACCCTGCCCTCGACGGCGACGCCCGGGCGCACCACGCGCGCCCCGCGCCGCGAGACGCGCGGCCTCGTCGCGGCCGTCGTGCCGACGGCCTTCGTCGTCGTCGCGTTCCTCGTCCCCCTCGCGGGGCTGCTCGTGCTCAGCCTGCGGCCCACCGACGCGATGAACAACCCGCTGCCGGGCCTCACGCTCGCGCAGTACCGCGAGGTCTTCACCACGCCCTACCTGTGGGGCTCCGTCGTCGAGAGCCTGTGGCTCGCGGTCCGGGTGACAGGCACGTGCCTCGTCCTCGCGTTCCCCGTCGCGTGGTACCTCGCGCGCTCGACGTCGGCGGTGGGCAAGAGCCTCGTGTTCGTCGTCACGCTGTCGCCGCTGCTCACGAGCGAGGTCGTGCGCTCGTTCGGCTGGCGCGTGGTCATGGCGGGCGAGGGCCCCGTCAACGTCGCGCTCCAGGCCCTCGGCCTGACCGACGAGTCGCTCCCGCTGCTGCGCTCGCCCTGGACCGTCTTCCTCGCCGTGGTCCACGTGCTCCTGCCCTTCGCGGTGCTCGCGCTGTCCGCGTCGCTCGGCGCGATCGACACGAGCCTGCTGCGCGCCTCCGCCGACCTCGGGGCGTCGCCGCTGCGGACGTTCCGGTCCGTCGTCCTGCCGCTCGCGACGCCCGGCGTGGTCGCGGCGCTCGTCATCGTCTTCTCGCTGAGCATGGGCGTGTACGTCACGCCGCTCCTCGTGGGCGGCGCGAACCAGTCCCTCGCCGGGTTGCGGATCCAGACCGAGGCGATGGTCGCGTTCGACCAGCCCCGCGCCGCGGCGCTGAGCTTCGTCCTGCTCACCGTGACCCTCGTGGTGTGCGGGCTCGTCGGTCTCCTGGGCCGCGCCGCGGAGCGGGGGCGTCGTGGCTGAGCCCTTGTCGTCCGGCCGGGCCACGCGGGACCCGCGCCGCCGCACCCCGCGCCCCGTTGGCCGGGGCGCCCGGGCGCGCCGCGCGCTCGCCCTGGTCCCCGTGCTGCTCGTGTGCGCGTTCCTCCTGCTCCCGCTCGTCGTCGTCGCCGTGAGCTCCCTCAACGCGGACAACAACTTCCGCTTCCCGCCCTCGGGGCTCTCGCTGCGCTGGTACGCGGAGGTCTTCGGCTCGACCCAGTGGCTCGACGCGCTCGGGTACTCGTTGCGCGTGGCGCTCCTCGTCGTGCCGGTCGTCGTCGTGCTGGGCACGCTCGGCGGGTACGCCGTCGGGGCCGGGACGTTCCCCGGGCATCGCGCCCTCGGGCTGCTCTTCCTCTCCCCCATGGCGGTACCCGGCGTCATGGTCGGGCTCGCGCTGCTCTACCAGCTCCAGCGCACGGGCATGGTCGGGTCCGCCGAGGGGCTGTGGCTCGCGCACCTCGTCGTGACGTTCCCGTTCTGCGTGCGCGTCGTCGCGGTGAGCGCGGCCGCGCTCGACCCGCGCCTCCCGCGTGCCGCGCGCTCGCTGGGGGCCTCCCCGCTGCGCACGTTCCTCACGATCACCGTGCCGCTGCTGCGGCCCGGGATCGTCGCGGGCGCGTTCCTCGCGGCGGTCATCTCGCTCGGCGAGGTCGCCGTGTCGGTCCTCGTCGCGGGCGCGGGCGAGGCGACCGTGCCCGTCCGCATCTACTCCGCGGTGCAGGTCCAGCTCGAGCCGACCGTCGCCGCCGTCTCGACGCTCCTCCTCCTCGTCAGCGTCGTCACCATCGCCGTGCTCGACCGCACCGTCCACGTCTCGAGGTTCCTGTAGACCATGACGCCCCCCGCAACCCGCCGTCGCTGGCGCATCGGCATCGACGTCGGTGGCACGTTCACCGACCTCGTCGCCGTCCCCGGCGACGGCACGTCGTGGTCGCTCGCCGAGGCGGTCACCCACAAGGTCCCGAGCACGCCGCACGACCCGTCGGAGGGCGTCGAGACGGGGCTCGCCCAGCTCCTCGCGCGCGGCATCGACGCGGCGGACGTGGCCGCCGTCGCGCACGGCACGACCATCGGCCTCAACGCGATCCTCCAGGGCCGCGTCGCGCGCGCGGCGCTCGTCACGAGCCGCGGCCACCGCGACGTCCTGCAGATCGCCCGCGCCCGGATGCCGCGCTCGTTCGACCTGCACGCCGTGCCCGCGCGGCCGGTCGTGCCGCGCGAGCACGTGCTCGAGGTGGACCACCGGTTCACCTCCGACGGCGACGCCGTCGGGACGGCGGTCGACGACGCCGAGCTCGGCCGGCTCGTCGCGCGCCTGCGCGCGGTCGCGCCCGAGGTCGTCGCCGTGAGCCTGGTCGGCGGCTACGCCGCGCGGGAGGCCGAGCAGCGCCTCGCGGACCGCGTCTCCGCGGAGCTGGACGTCCCCGTGACGTCGGCGGCCGCGGTGTGGCCCGAGGCCGGCGAGTACGAGCGCACGACGCTCGCCCTGCTCGACGCCCAGATCACACCGCTCATGACCGCCTACTTCAGCGCGCTGCGCGAGCGGCTCCGGCGCCTGCACGTCGACGCGCGCGTGTACATCACGACGTCGAACGGCGGGTCGGTCTCGATCGGCTCCGCGATGCGGCGGCCCGTGCAGACGGTGCTCTCGGGTCCCGCCGGCGGCGTCTCGGCGGCCGCCACCGCGTGGCCCGGGACGGACATGGTGACGATCGACATGGGCGGGACGAGCAGCGACATCGGCGTGCTGCGCGGCGGGCGGCCCGTGCTGACCACGACCGCGACCGTCGGTCCGCACCCCCTCATGACGCCCGTCGTCGAGGTCTCCGCGATCGGCGCGGGCGGCGGCTCGGTCGTGAGCGCCGACCGCTCGGGGGCGCGCGCCGTGCTGCGCGTCGGTCCGGCGAGCGTCGGCGCGGTCCCCGGCCCGGCCGCCTACGACGCGGGCGGCACCGAGCCGGCGCTCACGGACGCGTACGTGCACGCGGGCGTCATCGACCCACGGACCTTCCTCGGCGGGACCTTCCCGCTGCGCGCGGACCTCGCGACGGCGGCGCTCACGCGCGTCGCCGCGGACCTGGACGAGGACGACAGGCCCGCCCAGCCCGCCGGGGGCGCGGACCGCGCCGACACGGTCGCCGACGCCGCGTTCCGCGTCGCCTCCGCCGGCATGGCCGCGCGCCTGCGGACCGTCCTCGCCGCGCACGGCGAGGTGCCGGAGCGGTACACCTTCGTCGCGTTCGGCGGGGCCGGGGCGACGCACGCCGCGCTCCTCGCCGAGGAGGTCGGCGTCCGTCGTGTCCTCGTCCCTGCCGCGGCGGGGACGTTCTGCGCGCTCGGCGCGGCGATCGCCCCCGTCCGGCGCGACGTCGCCCGCACCGTGCGGACGGTCGTCGACGACGCGTCGCTCGACGCGCTCGCCGCCGCGGGCGCCGAGCTCGAGCACGAGCTGCTGGACTGGCTGCGCACGCAGGACGTGACGGCGAGCGGCACCGTGACCGTCAGCGCCGACCTGCGCTACGCGGGCCAGCCGACGACGATCGAGGTCGTGCTCGGCGAGCGGTCGACCGCCGACGCCGGGGCCCCGCCCCCGCGACCGTCGGCCGACGTCCTCCTGCGCCGGTTCGCCACGCAGCACGAGCGCGTGCACGGGTTCGCCGACCCGGTGGCGGTCGTGCGGGCCGAGACCGTGCGCGCGAGCGTCACCGTCCACCTGGGCGAGGTCCGGTCCGGCAGCGGCGGGGCGACGTTCGTCGCGACCGGCACGCGTGCCGTCCGCTACGACGGCACCGCGCGGCCCGCAGGCGTCCACACGCTCGCGCCGACCGGCGGCGAGGCGTCGGTCGCGGGCCCCGCGGTGGTCGAGAAGCCGGACACGACCGTGCTCGTGCCGGCCGGGTGGACGGCGACGAGCGACGACGGCGGGAACCTGCACCTCGTGCGGGACCGCGCCGAGAAGGAGGGCTGACGTGCTGACGACGGTCGAGAAGGACGTCGCGCACACGCGGCTGCAGGCCGCGGTCGAGGAGATGTGCCTGACGCTGCGGCGCGCGAGCCGGAGCCTGTACGTGCGCGACGCGGCCGACTTCGCGTGCGCCGTCGCCGACCTCTCGGGCCGGTTCGTCGCCTACCCGCAGGACGTCGGCGTCTCCGGCTTCGTCGGGCTCGACCTCGCTCCCGCGATCGAGGCGGCGACGGCCGACGGCCCGCTCGCCCCCGGCGACGTCGTCCTGACCAACGACCCCTACCTGTCCGGCGGCCTCTCCACGCACCTGCCGGACGTCCATGCGCTGGCTCCGCTGTTCGAGGGCGACGCGCTCGTCGGTTACGCCTGGGCGTTTGTGCACGTGTCCGACGTCGGCGGGCGCGTGCCGTCCTCCGTGAGCGTCCTCAACGACTCCGTGCACGCCGAGGGCCTGCGCGTGCCGCCCGTGCGGTACGTGCGCGGCGGCACGGTGGTGCGGGAGGTCGAGGCGATCCTCGCGGCGAACTCCCGCACGCCCGACGCGAACCGCGGCGACCTGCACGCCATGCTCGCGGCGCTCGGCACGGGGCGGCGGCGGGTCGCGGAGCTCACCGCGGAGCTCGGCGCGGACGGCTTCGCCGAGGTCGGCCGGTTCGCGCGCAGGCAGAGCGCGACGCGGGCCCGCGCCGCGCTGCGCACGCTCGCCGACGGGACCTACCGGTTCGAGGACTTCCTCGACAACGACGGCGTGAGCGACGTGCCCCTGCGCGTCGTCGTCACCGCGACCGTCGACGACGGCGCCGTGCACCTCGACCTCACGGGCACCGACCCGCAGGTCGAGGCCGCGCTCAACATGGTGACGTTCGGTCGCGCGCACTCCTGGGTCGTGACCCGGATCTTCGCGATCGTCGGGACGCTCGACCCGGCCGTGCCGCTCAACGGCGGGCTCATGGACGTCATCGGGTTCACGGCGCCCGAGGGGACGCTCCTCAACGCCACCGGCACGGCCGCGACCGGCGTGCGCCACGCCACCACGTCGCGCGTCAACGACGTCGTGTCGGGCGCCCTCGTCCAGGCGGCGCCCGAGGTGCTCCCCGCGGCGTCGAGCGGTCTCGTCGTGCCCGTGGTGTTCGCCGCGTCCGACGGGTCGCGCGTGGACGTGGTCGAGCCGATGGTCGGCGGGACGGGCGCGCGGCACGGTGCCGACGGCGCCGACGGCCGCGACTCCGGCATCTCGAACCTCTCGAACAACCCCGTGGAGACGGTCGAGGCGAACGTCGCCGTCCGCGTGCTGCGCTACGCGCTGCGCCCGGACTCCGGCGGTGCCGGCCGGTGGCGCGGCGGCAGCGGGCTCGAGCTCGAGATCGAGGCGCTGACCGACGGCGCGCTGCTCGCCCGGGGCCTCGAGCGGCTGCGCTTCCGGCCGTGGGGGTTCGCGGGAGGGCACCCGGGCGCGCTCACCGAGCTCGTCGTCAACGAGGGCCGACCGGACGAGCGCCGGCTGTCGGTCGTCGACGTCGAGCCCCTGCGCGCGGGCGACCGGGTCGTGCTGCGCACCTCGGGCGCCGGCGGGTACGGCGACCCGCTGCTGCGGGACACGGCCGCCGTCGCCGCCGACGTCGCCGCCGGGCTCGTGACGCCGACGCACGCGCGCGAGGCGTACGGCGTGGTCGTGCGCGACGGCGCGGTCGACGCCGCGGCGACCGCCGCCGAACGGTCCCGGCGCGCGACGACGTCCGCCCCCGTCCATGCGCTGGGGCCGGAACGGGAGCGCTGGGAGCGGGTCTTCCCGCCCGACCTCGCCGACCGCCTGGACGCCTACCTCCGCACGCTCCCGACGACCACGCGCGCGGCGCGGCGGCGTGCGGTGCTCGGCAGCGTCCTCGACGCGCTGCCCCACCGGTTCCCAGGCGCCCCCGCGGACGAGGCGGCGCTCGACGCCGCGGCGCGCACGTTCGCGGCCGCCGTCGCCGACCTCGCGGGGACGCCGGGCGCGTGACGGACCGGCAGGAGGACGCACCGCGCCTCGACGCGGTCGTCGTGGGCGGAGGTCCGCGCGCCGTCGCCGTCGTCGCGCGGCTCGCCGCCCGGCGTCGTCCGGACGCGGTCTGGGGCGCGGCGCCGGACCCGGGGCTCGCCCCGCTGCGCGTCGCGGTCGTCGACCGGGTGGAGGTCGGCGCGGGCGCGACGTGGCGCACCGACCAGTCCCCGCTCCTGCTCAACAACACGACGGCGGCACGCACGACGGTGCACGCGGACGACTCGACACCGCAGCCCGGCCCGGTGGTGACGGGCCCGGACCTCGTGGCCTGGGCCCGCGCCACGGCGGCCGGCGACCCGGGCGCCGCCGAGGACGCGGGACCGCCCCGGGAGCCGGCGTGGGTCGGGGCGGAGGCGCGCGCGATCGGTCCCGCGTCCTACCCGTCCCGCCGGCTCCAGGGCGCCTACTACCGCGCGCAGCTCGCCGAGGCGGCGCGGCGCGGCGGCGTGGAGCTGGTGCCCGTGCAGGGCACCGTCGTCGACGTGCGCCGGGCCGGTCCGGGCGAGCGGGAGGTCGTGCTGGCGCCGGATCCTGCGCGCCCGGGCCCGCGGACCCTGCGCGCGCCGGTCGTCGTGCTCGCCCAGGGGATGGTCCAGGCGCGCCCGTCGGCACGCACTACGGCGTTCGCGGAGGCGGCGCGCGCCCACGGGCTGGTGTACGTGGCGCCCGGCATGCCCGCGGAACGGGGCTGGGACGCGGTGCCCGCGGGCGAGGACGTGCTCGTCGTCGGGCTCGGGGCGAACTTCTTCGACGTCCTCGCGCTGCTCACGCTCGGCCGGGGCGGCCGGTTCGTCGACGCCCGCACCGGCTCCTCGTCCGACGCCGCGGGCCGCTCCTGCGACGACGGGGGTGCCGACGGCCCGCACGCGGGCGACGCCCTGCGCTACCTCCCGGCCGGGACCGAGCCGCACCTGCTCGCCGGCTCGCGGCGCGGGATGCCCTACCGCGGCAAGGGCGCGCCGGACGACGGCCCGCCCGCCGCGTACGCGGCTCGGGTCGCGACGCGCGCGCGGTTCGACGCGCTCCTCGCGCAGGCAGGCGGGCGTCCCGTGGTCGACCTCGCGCGCGACGTGCGGCCGCTCGTCGCGGCCGAGCTCGTCGTCGCCCACCTCTCGGCGCTCGCCGAGCACCGGCCCGCGGCCCTCCGCGAGCCGCTCTCCCCCGACGAGGTCGTCCGTCGCGTCGCCTCCTCGCCGGACCCGGCCGCGACCGCCGCGGCGCTCGTGCGGGACCCCGCCGACGCGTTCGACCCGGCCCGGGCGGACCGGCCGCCCCTCGTCGCGCCCGCCTGCTGGCCCGCCTCGGTCGAGCGCTGGGTCCGCGACGAGCAGGACTCCGTGGCGTCCCCGCGCACGTCGCCGCGCGCCCGGGTCAACCGCGCCATGGAGACGCTGCGCGGCGAGGTCGCCCGGCTCGTCGGGGCCGGGGTGGTCGACGGCACGTCGCTCGAGACCACGGGCGAGGGCGAGCTGACGCCCCTCGGCCTCGCGCTGGCCTCCGGGCCGCCACCGCGTCGCACGGCGCAGCTCCTCGCGCTCGTCCATGCCGGCGTCGTCGAGCTGCTCGGGGAGGACACCCGCGTCGAGGTCGAGGACGGGGCGTACGTCGCCCGCAGCCGCGTGCGCGGACCGGTCCGCGCTCGGGCTCTCGTCGAGACGCGGATGTCCCGCGGCGCGGTCGGCCCGACCGACGACCCGCTGCTGCGCGCCCTGCTCGACTCGGGTCGCGCACGGCGGCACCCGCTCCCCACCGCGCAGGGCGGGACCGTGGCGTCCGACAGCCTCGACGTCACGCGCGACGGGTTCGCGCTGGTCGACGCCTCCGGGACGCCGGACGACCGCGTCGTGGTGCTTGGCATCCCCGCCGAGGCGGTGCAGCGCGGCTCCGCGATCGGCGCGAGCCCCGGCGTGCCCTCCCCGCTGCTCGCCGGGGCCGACGTCGCCGCGCGCCGGGTCCTGGAGGCTCAGCCCGCGAGGTGACCCCAGCGCGGGGCGAGCTCGGACCACGGCCCGACGGCGGCGACCCGGCCCTCGGCGAGCACGACCACGCGGTCCGCCCGGGCGAGCGCGGCGCGCTTGGACGTCGCGCCGACGACCGTGGTCCCCCGCTCGCGCAGCGACTCCCACAGCTCGATCTCCGTCGCCGCGTCGAGCGCGCTGGAGACGTCGTCGGCCAGCAGGAGCTCGGCGTCGGTCGCGAGCGCCCGCGCCAGGGCGAGCCGCTGGACCTGGCCGCCCGAGAGCCGGACGCCGCGGTGCCCGACGAGGGCCTCGTGCCCGCCCGCCTCGACGACGTCCCGCTCGAGCCGCGCGGCCGCGACGGGCCCGTGGACGTCACGCTCGTGGCCGAGCCGCACGTTGTCCGCGAACGTCCCGGAGAGCACGCGCGGCACCTGCGCGACGTGCGCGACCTGGCCCGGCCGCAGGAACGTCTGGGCGTCGACGACGTCCGTGCCGTTCCAGCGGATGCGGCCGGTGTGCTCCATGAGGCCCGCGAGCGCCGAGAGCAGGCTCGACTTGCCCGCGCCGACCTGCCCGAGCAGCAGGACGAGCTCACCGCGGCCGACGGACAGGTCGACGTCCTGGACGCCGATCGTGCCGTCGTCGTGCAGCGCGGTCACGCCGTCCAGGTCGATCCGCTCGAGCGGCCGCCGGGGGCCCGGGTCGGGCGTGGGGGCGGCGCCGGTGAGGAGGTCGACGCCGGGCGGCAGGTCCATGAGGTCCGTCCCGGCGGCGAACCGGCTCGTCGCGCGCTGCCACGAGCGGGTGCCCGGCGCCTCGGTCACGACGGCGCCCGCGACGACCCCGAACCAGCCGAAGCCGGTCACGGCGTTGGCGACGAGGAGCGCCGTCGCGAGGTCCCACGTCCCGGTGAGCAGCCCGGCCCACGCCGCGACGACGCCGAGCTGGATCATCACGAGCGGGACGCCGTCGAGCGCGGCCTGCACGCGGTGCTCGAAGACGGCGGCGCGCACGCGCCCGGCGTCCACCTCGCGCAGGTGCGCGTGCACCTGCGGCGTGCGGGCGGCGAGCTTCACCGTCCGCGCGGAGTCGAGCGCCGAGACGAGCGCTCGGCCGAACCGGGCGCGCGCGGCCGACGAGCGGGTCGCCGACCGCCCGGCGATCGGCCGCCCGAGCGCCGACGCCGCCGCGGACACGACCATGACGGCGAGGAGCACCGCGCCGGCGAGCCACGACCGGCTGAGCAGCGCGGTGACGCCCGCGATGACGAGGCCGTTGACGAAGTCGACCCAGCGGTCGGCGTACCGGACGAACCGATCGGCGTCCATGGCACGGGCGACGACCTCGCCGGGCGGCGTGGCCGTGAGCCGGTGCTGACGCGTCTGGCCCGCCATGACCGCCATGCGCACGCGCAGCAGCACCTCGACCCACCAGCGCGGGTAGACGTACAGCGCCCACGCGAGGCACAGGGGCGCGACCACGAGCAGCACGGCGAGCGGCACGAGCTGACGCGCCGGGAAGCCGGAGCCGAGGTCCTGGACCGCCTGGCCCCAGAGGAAGCCGGTGACGGCGCCCTGGGCCGAGACGAGGCTCGTGACGAGGAACAGGACCGCGCCCACCACGCCCCACGCCGGGCGGACGAACAGGGCGTGCGCGACGCCGCGCGCGAGGCTCGGCCCGTCGCCCGGGTCGTCGAGGACCGGCGGCTCGCCGCGCCGTCGGCGTCCGCCGACCGCGTCGGAGGCGCGGGCCGCGGGCGTGTCGCCCTCGGCGCCCGCGTCGTCCTGCGCGACCGCGTCGTCCTGCACGGCCGCGGACGCCGCGGGCGCGGCGGCGGGCGCCGGGTCGCCGGGCGCGAGGTCGTCGACGTCGTCGGCGCGCGGGCCGCCGTCCTGCGCGACGCTCGCGACGAGCAGGTCGCGGTAGGGACCGGGGGCGTGGGCGAGCGCGGCGCGCTCGCCCTGCTGCACGACCCGGCCGTGGTCGAGGACGGCCAGCAGCCCGGCCCGCTCGATCGTCGTGAGCCGGTGCGCCACGAGCACGCCCGTGCGCCCCGCGAGCAGCCGCTCCGACGCGGCGACGACGCGCGCCTCCGTGAGCGGGTCCATGCGCGCCGTCGCCTCGTCGAGCACGACGACCTGCACGTCGCGCACCAGCAGGCGCGCGAACGCGACGAGCTGCTCCTCCCCCGCCGAGAGCGACGTCCCGCCGGGACCGAGCAGGGTGTCCAGGCCGTCGGGCAGGCCCGCGACCCAGTCGTCGAGCCGCAGCTCGCGCACCGCCGCCTCGACGTCGGACCGCGGGACGTCCGCGAACAGCGCGACGTTCTCCGCGAGCGTGCCCGCGAGGATCTCGGTGCGCTGCGTGACGACGCCCACCGCCGCGCGCAGCGCCTGGAGGTCGAGGTCGCGCACGTCCACGCCGCCGACGAGCACGGCGCCGCGCGGCGGCTCGACCGCGCGCGAGAGCAGCGACGCGAGGGTCGACTTGCCCGAGCCGGTGCGCCCGACGAGCGCGACCGTCTCCCCCGCGGGCACGTGCAGGTCCACCCCGTCGAGCGCGAACGTGCCCTCGGCGTAGGAGAAGTGCAGGTCGCGCACCTCGATCCCGACCGGCCCGGCGGGCAGCGTGCGCCCGCCCGTCGGCTCGGGCTCGACGGCGAGCATCTGCCGGATGCGCGTGAGCGCGCCCAGCCCCTCCTGGATGTCCGGGAGGTGGTGGACCAGGTTGTCCACCTGCCCGACGAAGAGCGCGGTCACGAGGAACAGGGTGACGAGCCGGTCGACGCCCAGGTCGCCGTCCGCGGCGAGCGCGGCGCCCGCCACGGCCACGCCCGCGAGCAGCGAGGCGAGCACGAGACCGGCGCGGCGGAGCATGCGCGCCTCGACGACGAGCACGGCCTCGAACTTGCGGTGCACCAAAGCCGACCGCTCGGCGAGGCGCCGGATCGCGAACGACTGCCCGAGGCTCGTGCGCAGGTCGTCCCGCGCGGCGACGGACTCCTCGAACGCCGCGGCGTGGTCCGTCCACGCCATCTCCTCGATGACCTTGCGGCGCGCGATCTCGCCCAGCATCGGGCGCACGATGAACCACGCGACCGCCCCCAGCACCGGGAAGAGGACCCACGCCGGCCACCAGGTGAGGCCGGCGACGACCCACATCGGCAGCACGCCGACGACGGTGCGGCCCGCGCCCCAGAGCTGACGGCGCACGAGCGTGCCGACGGCGTGCGTGTCGTCGTCGACGCGGTCGAGCACCTCGCCGACCGCCTGCTCCGTGAGCGTGGCGAGCGGCTGGTGCAGCGCCGCGGTGAGGAGGTCGCCGCGCAGGCGGCCCTCGGCGCGGTCGACCACGCCCGCCCACACGACCTGGCCGACGGTGTCGAGCAGCGCCGCGCCGACGACGCACGCGGCGAGGAGCTGGAGCGTCGCCGTCGTCGGGTCCTCGGCGAGCCACCCGGCGATGACGGTGCCCAGCGCGGCGCCGACCGCCCCCACGGTGAGCGCGAGCAGCGCGACGACGGCCTGCGGCCCGCGCAGGCGGCGCCAGTCCAGGCGCCGGGCCGGGTCGGGCGAGCGCGGGGCGGCGGCCGACGGCGCGGCGTGCGGGTCGGACGGGGGGTTCGTGGGCTGCTCGGTCGGCAGGGAGGCGTCGATCATGGCCCCACGACCCTACGGCGACCCACCCCCGCCGACGCAGGGATTTTCGCTGCCCGCAGCCCTGCCCGGCCCGGTCGGCGCGGGGACGACCCGGGGCCGGCCCGGGTCTGCCCCGGACGCAGCGCGGCCCGGGTCCCGAAGGACCCGGGCCGCGGTGGTACGGCTCAGACCAGGCCGAGCTCCTCGACGGCCTGGCGCTCCTCCTGGAGCTCCGCGACCGACGCGTCGACGCGCCCGCGCGAGAAGTCCGAGAGCTCCAGGCCCTGGACGATCTCCCACGACCCGCCGCGCGAGACCACCGGGAACGACGAGATGAGGCCGGTCGGGACGCCGTAGGACCCGTCCGACACGACGCCCGCGCTCGTCCAGTCGCCCTCGGGCGTGCCGAGGACCCAGTCGTGCACGTGGTCGATCGCCGCGTTCGCCGCCGACGCCGCTGACGACGCGCCGCGCGCGTCGATGATCGCCGCGCCGCGCTTCGCGACCGTCGGGATGAACGTGCTCTCCAGCCACTCGCGGTCCTCGGCGAGCTGCGCGCCCGGCGTGCCCGCGACGTCCGCGTGGAAGAGGTCGGGGTACTGCGTGGCCGAGTGGTTGCCCCAGATGGTCACCTTGCGCACCTCGGACACCGGGACGCCCGCACGCTTCGCGACCTGCGTGAGCGCGCGGTTGTGGTCCAGGCGCGTCATCGCGGTGAACCGGTCCTTCGGGACGTCGGGCGCGTTCGACGCCGCGATGAGCGCGTTCGTGTTCGCGGGGTTGCCGACGACGAGGACGCGGACGTCGTCCGCCGCGCCCGCGTTGATCGCCTGGCCCTGCGGCTTGAAGATGCCGCCGTTCGCCTCGAGCAGGTCGCCGCGCTCCATGCCCGGGCCGCGCGGGCGGGCGCCCACGAGGAGCGCGACGTTCGTGCCCTCGAACGCGGGCGTCGGGTCGTCGAAGATGTCGATGCCGGCGAGCAGCGGGAACGCGCAGTCGTCCAGCTCCATGGCCGTGCCCTCGGCGGCCTTCACGCCCTGCGGGATCTCGAGGAGGCGCAGGCGCACGGGGGTGTCGGGGCCGAGCATCTGGCCCGACGCGATGCGGAACAGCAGCGCGTAACCGATCTGACCGGCCGCGCCGGTCACCGTCACGTTCACGGGGGAAGTCATGCGCTCACTCTCCCACAACGCGACCCGCCCGGACGCGCGGGGCGGCGGACCGGCCGGTGCCCCCCTCTCGCTCCCCGAGCGCCCCCGGGAACGACGACGGCGGCGCCCCCTGCGCAGGGGACGCCGCCGTCGGGCGTGCGGTGCGGGCCGGATCAGCCCAGGCGCGCCTTGAGGTTCTCGTCGAGCGCGGCGAGGAAGTCCTCGGTCGTCAGCCACTCCTGGTCCGGGCCGATGAGGAGCGCGAGGTCCTTCGTCATCTTGCCGGACTCGACCGTCTTGATGACGACGTCCTCGAGCGTCTGCGCGAACTCGGTGACCTCGGGCGTGCCGTCGAGCTTGCCGCGGTGCATGAGGCCACGCGTCCAGGCGAAGATCGACGCGATCGGGTTCGTCGACGTCGGCTTGCCCTGCTGGTGCTGGCGGTAGTGGCGCGTCACCGTGCCGTGCGCGGCCTCGGCCTCGACGGTCTGGCCGTCCGGGGTCATGAGGACCGACGTCATGAGGCCGAGCGAGCCGAAGCCCTGCGCGACGGTGTCGGACTGGACGTCGCCGTCGTAGTTCTTGCAGGCCCAGACGTAGCCGCCCTCCCACTTCATGGCCGAGGCGACCATGTCGTCGATGAGGCGGTGCTCGTAGGTGAGGCCCTTGGCGGCGAACGCCTCGGCGAACTCGGCGTCGAACACCTCCTGGAAGATGTCCTTGAAGGCACCGTCGTAGGCCTTGAGGATCGTGTTCTTCGTCGAGAGGTACACGGGGTACTCGCGCTGGAGGCCGTACGCGAACGAGGCGCGCGCGAAGTCGCGGATCGACTCGTTGAAGTTGTACATGCCCATCGCGACGCCGCCCTCCTCGGGCATGGTCACGACCTCGAACTTCTGCGCCTCGGAGCCGTCGGCCGGCTCGAACGTCATCGTGATCTTGCCCGGGCCGGGGACCTTGAAGTTCGTCGACTTGTACTGGTCGCCGTGGGCGTGACGGCCGATGATGATCGGCTTGTTCCAGCCCGGCACGAGGCGCGGGATGTTGGAGATGATGATCGGCTCGCGGAAGACGACGCCACCGAGGATGTTGCGGATCGTGCCGTTCGGCGAGACCCACATCTTCTTCAGGCCGAACTCCTCGACGCGCGCCTCGTCGGGCGTGATCGTCGCGCACTTGACGCCGACGTTGTACTGCTTGATCGCGTGCGCGGCGTCGATCGTGACCTGGTCGTCGGTCGCGTCGCGGTTCTGGATCGACAGGTCGTAGTACTTGAGGTCCACGTCGAGGTACGGGTGGATGAGGCGGTCCTTGATGAACTGCCAGATGATGCGCGTCATCTCGTCGCCGTCGAGCTCGACGACCGGGTTGACGACCTTGATCTTGCCCATGCGCAGATCGCTCCAACTGTCGGGGACTGGAGCCCCCGGGTGTCGGACGGCGACCGTGCGGCCCGTGGGCCCGGTCCGTCGCACACGAGGGCGTTGCTGACCGCGGTCCAGGGTACTCGACTTCTCGACGTCAAGATACTTTGGCGACGCCCGGCGGACCGTTCGGATCGTGAGACCCGGCGTCCGTTCTCAGGTGCGGCACCGCAGATTTCCACGCATCTCCCGGGTGGTGGTGGCAAGATGCCCCCAGATGCCGGAATGGCCGGGCACTCGGTCAGGCATCGTGCCGTCGTCCCGACGGCCCGCCGGTGCCGCACCGTGGCACACCGGGCCGGGACTGCCCGAAGTTCCCACCGAACCAGACAGGATCATCATGTCCCAGGACACCACCGCTCCCGGCGCACCGGAGGGCTACGTCGACGACGCGCGCCCCGCGCAGACCGAGGCCGTCGCTGTCGTCCAGCCCAGCCTCCTCGCGCGCCTCGGCGCCGAGGTCTTCGGCACGTTCTTCCTCGTCCTCGCGATCATCGGTGTGGCGCTGTACACCTTCGTCAGCCAGCAGAACGCCCTCGCGGTCGCTCTCGCGGGCGGCCTCGCGCTGCTCGCCGGCGCCGCCGCCGTCGGCAACGTCTCCGGCGGCCACTTCAACCCGGCGGTGACGCTCGGCGCCGCCATCGGCGGCCGCACCGCGTGGCGCGACGTGCTGCCCTACTGGGTCGCGCAGCTCGTCGGCGCGCTCCTCGCGGGCCTCGTCCTGCTCGCCACCGTCCCGAACTCGCTGCCCGCGCTCGTCGGGCAGGAGGACCGCGGCGGCCTGTTCGTCTCGACCGCGAACGGCTACGGCGACTTCTCGTCCCTCTCCACGGCGTCGCAGGGCGGCACCGAGTTCGGGCTGCTCGCCGCGCTGCTCATCGAGACCATCGCGACCGCGGTGTTCGTCGGCGTGATCCTCGGCGTGACCGACAAGCGCGCGACCGTGCAGTACGCGCCGGTCGTCATCGGCCTCACCCTCACCGCCCTGATCCTCGTCGCGGTGCCCGTGACGAACGCGTCGCTCAACCCGGCCCGCTCCATGGCGTCGGCCGTCTTCGCGGGCGACGGGGACCTGTGGAAGCAGCAGTGGGTCTTCTGGGTCGCGCCGCTCCTCGGCGCCGCGATCGCGGGCCTCTTCTACCGGGCGTTCGCGTTCGCCCCGAAGCAGGACGACCTGCTCGGCGAGGACCACGTCGTCACGCTGACCGAGGCCGAGGTCGCCGGTGGCGCCGCCGCCGGTGCGGGCGCGGCCGTCGTCGGCACCGGTGCAGGCACCGTCGTCGAGGAAGCGGTCGTCGTCACGGACGAGAACGGTGACGTGGTCGCGGTCGAGGAGGTCGTCGAGACGGACGACCCCGACGCCCCGGCCCCCGGTGAGGGCACGGCCCCGCGGGCCTGACCCTTTCTCGCACGCCCGACGGGCCCGGACCGCGCACGCGGTCCGGGCCCGTCGTCGTGCAGGTCTCCCCGTGCAGGTCTCGCCGCGCGGGTCTCCCGGCGTGCGGTGCGCTCGTGCGGGCCGCGCGTCGGCCGCGCTCCGCGCGGGCAGGTCAGAGCTCGCCCTGGTCCAGGCTCAGCGCGAGGAACGCCATGACCGCGGCGGGCGCGAGGAAGAAGAAGACGTCGAGCCCGCGCGACCGGACGGTGATGCCGACCGGGCCGGGGCCCGGGATCGCCGCGCGGCACACGCCCGCGACGGCGAGCAGCCCGGAGAGCGCGAAGCAGCCCGCCCGCGCACCGGCGAGGACGGCCACGAGCGTGGCGACGGCGACGCCCGCGAGGACCAGCCACATCGCGGGCTGGCGGGACGGCGCGAGGCTCGCGGGCGGCTCGGGCACCGGGGGCGGGGTCGCGTCGTCGGGCACCGGAGCACCCTCGGGAGCCGTCCCGTCGCCGGTCTCGTCGTCCACGTGGTGCCACACCGGCACGAGCGTCGCGCGTGGCCGGTGCCGCGTCCCCCCGTCCGCGGTGACGTCGCTCACGCTGCTGCACCTTCCACGCCCGGAAGCCTACCGTCGTGCCCTAGCGTGACGTGCATGCCGTCCGTCGTGCCGCCGGTCCCGTCCGCTCCCCCCGCCACCTCGACCGACCCCGCGACCGGCCCTGCGGCCGACCCCGCGACCGGCCCGACGACCACGCGCCACGACGGCGGGCCGCCGTCGTCCGTGGTCGTCGTCGGCGCCGGGCTCGCGGGCGCCCAGACCCTCGCCGCGCTCCGCCGCCGCGGCTACACCGGGCGGGTCACGCTGCTCGGCGCGGAGGGCCTGCCGCCGTACGACCGCCCGCCCCTGTCGAAGGAGCTCCTCAGCCGGCCCTCCCCCGCGTGGCTCGCCGACGACCTCGGGGTGGACGTCGACGCGCTCGCCGACGACGTCCGCCTCGCCGACCCGGCCGTGCGCCTCGAGCGGGCCGGGGCCCCCGACGCTCCGGGCTGGTCCGTCGAGACGCGGTCGGGCGACCGCCTCGCCGCCGACGCCGTCGTGCTCGCGGTCGGCTCCGTGCCCGTGCGGCCGCGCGGCTGGGGGCACGCGCGCGTGCTCCACACAGCGGCCGACGCCGACGCCCTGCGCGCGGCGCTCCGGCCGGGCCTGCGCCTCGTCCTCGTCGGGGCCGGGTGGATCGGCGCGGAGCTCGCCGGGGTCGCGGCGGGCGCCGGTGCGCACGTCACCGTCGTCGAGGCCGCGGGCGCGCCGCTGCACCGCCAGCTCGGCCCGGAGGTCGGGGCGCACCTCACGCCCTGGTACGCGGCCGCGGGTGCCGAGCTCGTCACCGGCGCCACCGTCGCGGAGGTCCGGCCCGACGGCGTCCGGCTCGCCGACGGCCGCGAGCTGCCGGCCGACGTCGTGCTCGCCGCCGTGGGCGCCCGGCCCGCCACCGACTGGCTCGACGGCGTCGTGCCCCGCGACGCGCGCGGCGGCGTCCCCGTGGACGCGGACGGCGCCGTGCCGGGGCTGCCCGGCCTCTGGGCGGTCGGCGACTGCGCGAACCGCGACCACCCCGTGCTCGGTCCCGTCCCGGGCGGGCACTGGTCGGCGGCGCTCCACGACCCGGACGCGACCGTCGCGGCGCTGCTCGGCGACGACGGCGAGCGGGCCGCGCACGCGCCGTACGTGTTCTCCCAGCAGCTCGGGCACGACCTCGCGCTGTTCGGGGTGCCCGCCGAGGGCGACGAGGTCGTGCTGCGCGGCGACCCCGCGGGCGGCGCCACCGGCCACGAGGGCTGGGCCGCGTTCTACCTCGCGCCCGCGGCGCGCTCCGGACCCGGCGCCCCCGCCGCCGACCCGGCCGCCCGGGTCACCGACGTCCGGGCCGTGCTCCTGGTCGACTCGCCGCGCGACGTCGGCCCCGTGCGCAAGGCGATGAACCGGACGGGCCGCCTGCGCGTCGACCTCGACGTCGCGCTCGACCCGGCCCGGCGCCTGCGCGACGCCCTCGCCTGACGCCCTCGCCTCACCCCTCGCCCGCGACCCCGAGCGCGACGGCCCGCCGGTCCGAGGACCGGCGGGCCGTCGAGCAGCCAGGTCAGTGCGCGAAGTGACGCGTCCCCGTGAAGTACATCGTCACGCCCGCGGCGCGGGCGGCCTCGATCACCTCGGCGTCGCGGATCGACCCGCCCGGCGCGACGACGGCGCGCACGCCGGCGTCGAGCAGGATCTGCAGGCCGTCTGCGAACGGGAAGAACGCGTCGGAGGCCGCGACGGCGCCCCGGGCCCGCTCCTCGCCGTCCGCGAGCGTGTTGGCGCGCTCGACCGCGAGGCGGCACGAGTCGACGCGGTTGACCTGCCCCATCCCGACCCCGACGGCGGCCCCGTCGCGCGCGAGGAGGATCGCGTTCGACTTCGCCGCGCGGATCGCGCGCCACGCGAACGCGAGGTCGGCGAGCGTCGCGTCGTCCGCGGCGTCGCCCGTGACGAGCGTCCAGTGCTCGGGCGCGTCGCCGCCGGTGACGTTCCCCTCGGCGTCGGTCACGACGGCGTCGACCCGGTCCGTGCTCTGCACGAGCAGCCCGCCGCTGACCGGGCGGGTCTCGACGGTCGTCGCCGGCGGGGCGTCGACGACGAGGAGGCGCAGGTTCTTCTTCGCCCGGAGCACCTCGAGCGCGTCCGGCTCGAACCCGGGCGCCACGACCACCTCGGTGAAGACGGGCGCGATCTGCTCGGCGGCCGCCTTCGTCACGACGCGGTTCGCGGCGATGACGCCGCCGTAGGCCGACACGGGGTCGGTCGCGTGGGCACGGGCGTGCGCCTCGGCGACGTCCGTCCCGACCGCGATGCCGCACGGGTTCGCGTGCTTGATGATCGCGACGGCCGGCTCGTCGTGGTCGTGCGCGGCGCGCCACGCGGCGTCGGCGTCGACGTAGTTGTTGTAGCTCATCGCCTTGCCGTGGAGCTGCGTCGCCTGGGCGAGCCCCGTCGCACCGTGGCCGACCGTGTAGAGCGCGGCGCGCTGGTGCGGGTTCTCCCCGTACCGCAGCACGTCGGCGCGGTCCCACGTGGCGCCGATCCACGCCGGGAAGCCCGTGCTCACCGTCTCGCCCTCGGCGCCGCCCTCGACCGGGACCGCGTCCGTCGGCGCGACGACGTTGCCCATCCAGGACGCGACGGCGACGTCGTACGTCGCGGTGTGCACGAACGCCGCGGCGGCGAGCGCCTTGCGCTGCGCGTAGGTGAAGCCGCCCGCCTGCACGGCCGCGACGACGTCGTCGTACCGGGCCGGGTCCACGACGACCGCGACGCTCGGGTGGTTCTTCGCCGCCGCACGGACCATCGACGGGCCGCCGATGTCGATCTGCTCGACGACCTCGTCCGGCCCCGCGCCCGACGCCACGGTCGCGGCGAACGGGTAGAGGTTGACGACGACGAGCTCGAACGGCGCGATGCCGAGCTCGTCGAGCTGCGCGAGGTGGTCGGCCTTGCGCGAGTCCGCGAGGATGCCGGCGTGCACGCGCGGGTGGAGCGTCTTGACGCGGCCCTCGAGGCACTCGGGGAACCCGGTGAGGTCCTCGACCTTCGTCACCGGGACGCCCGCGGCCGCGACGGTCGACGCCGTCGAGCCGGTGGAGACGAGCTCGACGCCCGCGGCGTGCAGCACCGTGGCGAGCTCGACGAGGCCCGTCTTGTCGTAGACGCTCAGGAGCGCGCGGCGCACGGGGCGCCGCGAGTCGTCGGTGAGCTGGACGTCGGGGGCGGAGGGCACGTGCGGGGCCGGGTGGGACATGACGAGGGGCTCCTCTGGGTCGCGGTCGCCGCGCCGACGGAGCCGACGCGAGTGGCAGAACCCAGGCGCCCAGGCGGTCGACGCTCCAGCAGGTAGATCCGGCCGCTCCCCGGTGGTCGTTCCCACCCTCGCCAGTCGCGGCCGTCGACCAGTCTAGCGGCCCGACGGCGGCGTTCCCGGCTCGGCCGGGACCGCACCCGGCACCGCGCCCGGCACGACCCCCGACGCGGCGAGGGCGGCCGCGTCGTCGGCCCAGGTGTCGGGCGTGCCGACCCGCCAGAGCGGGCGGACCGCGCTGAGGACCGCGACCGTGACGACGAGGAGCCCCGCGAGCACCGCGAGCGCGGTCCCGAGCCCGAACCGCTCGAGGAGCCCGCTGCCGACGAGCGGGACGAGCGGGCCCGCCGCGAGGCCGGTGAGCCCGAGCACGGACGCGAGCCGGCCCTGGAGCTGCGGCGGGGTGACGGCCGCGGCGTACCCCGACAGGCCCGCGTTCACGGCCGGGACGAGCAGGAGGGCGAACGGCAGCACCGCGAGGTACGCCGCGTACGACTCCAGCACGGCCATGACGACGGACCCCGCGGCGAGCACGCCGAGCGCCGCGACGACGAGCGCCCCCGCGCGGACCCGCGCGACGAGCCGGGGTGCGAGCACCGCGCCGACGAGCACGCCCACGCCGACCGCGAGGTCGACCAGGCCGATGAGGAGCGGCGCCGTGCCCGTCCGCACGAGCTCGAGGTTGATGCCGACCATGAGGCTGCCGAACGCGACGTTGATGACGACGAAGAGGCCGAGCAGCGCACGGAACAGCGGCACGGACCACACGAAGCGCAGCCCCTCGCGCAGCGCCGCGACGGGCCGGGTGGCGCGCGCGGCCACGACGTCGCCGTTGAGCGGCTCGCGCACGAGCCACGTGCACACCGCGGTCGCCGCGTGCCCGATCGCGGCCCCGGCGAGCGGCACGGCGTGCGCGACGGCGTAGAGCGCCCCGCCGAGTGGGCCGGCGAGCAGGCTCGCCACCGCGTCCCGGCCCTGGGCAGCCGCGAGCGCCGTCGGGAGCTGCGGCACCGGCACGACCGAGCGGAACGCGCCGCTCGTCGCCGGGTCCACGAGCGCGCCGACGACCGAGGCCCCGAACAGGACGGCGGCGAGGTGCCACGCGGAGAGCGACCCGGTGCCGGCGGCCACCGCGACGGTCGCCCAGAGCAGCGCCCCGACGGTCGCCGCGCCCACGACGAGGCGCCGGCGGTCCACGCGGTCGGCGACGACGCCCGCGGGCAGCGTCGCCAGGAGCGCCCCGACCTGCCCGACGGCGGCCACCACCCCCGCCTGCACGACGGACCCCGTGAGCCCGTACGCCACGAGCGGCACCGCGAAGAGCGCCACCCCGGCGCCGAGCGACTCCGCGGTCAACCCGGTCATGAGCAGCAGGTAGGACCGGTTGCGCAGGAGCGGCGGCGGCGCGTCCGGCGCGACGCCGACCGCGGCACCGGGGTCGGATGTCGGAGCGGTGCGGGGTCCCGGGGGCGCGGAAGGCGGGTTCGACATGGAGGAGAACCTACGTGCGCAACGAGAGTTGCGCAATAGTCATTGCGCACTTTGTGGTGAGCACTCCCCCGTGCGGAACACTCGGGCGTTGCTAGCCTCGGCCTGTGCTCGAGACCTTCCACGTCCAGGACCCCGCGGCGCTGCGCGCGATCGCGCACCCGCTGCGCCAGCGGATCCTCATGGAGCTCGCCGTCCTCGGGCACGCGCGCGCGGCGGACCTCGCCCGGGCCACCGGAGAGCCCGCCAACTCCGTGAGCTTCCACCTCCGGGTCCTCGCCCGGGCGGGCATGATCGTCGAGGCGCCCGAGCACGCCCGGGACCGGCGGGACCGCGTCTGGAAGAACGTCGCGGAGAGCTACGCGGTGGAGCCCGGGACGCCGGACGCGGTACGCCACGTCGTCCGCCCGGCGCTCGCCTGGGCCGAGGAGACGTTCCGCCGCGGGAGCGCGATGGGCGCGCGCGAGGACCGGATCCTCGCGCTGAGCACGCTCGTGCTCAGCCCCGAGCAGGCGACGACGATGTCGCGCGAGCTCCAGGAGCTCGTCGAGCGCTGGAACACGCGCGCGCTCGACGAGGGGCGCGCGGACCCCGAGGCGCGCCGCGAGACCTACCAGGTGCTCGCGGTGCTCGCCCCGCGCGACCTGCCCCCGGCGGACGACGACGACCCCGCGCCCTCGCCGGGAGAGGTCGCGTCCGGCCGACGGGCCGAGGCGCCCGCCGACTAGCCCAGCACGACCCGACGGCCGTCGACGCGCAGACCCTCACGCGCCACGCGCCCCACGGTCTCGACGAGCAGCGCCCGCTCGGCCACCTTGATGCGCTCGTGCAGCGACGACTCGTCATCGTTGTCCTCGACCGGCACCGCGACCTGGGCGACGATCGGGCCGGTGTCGACGCCGTCGTCGACGATGTGCACCGTGCAGCCCGTCACGCGGACGCCGTAGGCGAGCGCGTCGCGCACGCCGTGCGCACCGGGGAAGGACGGCAGGAGCGCGGGGTGGGTGTTGAGCGTGCGGCCTGCGAAACGGCCCACGAACGCGGGACCGAGGATGCGCATGAACCCGGCGAGGACCACGAGGTCGGGCCGGAACACGTCCACCGCCTGCGCGACGGCCTCGTTCCACGCGGCCCGGTCCGCGAAGTCGCCGGGGGCCACGACGACAGCGGCGACGCCCGCCTCGCGGGCGAGGTCAAGGCCGCCGGCGTCCGCCTTGTCGGAGACGACGCCCACGACGCGCGCGCCGTACGCGGCGTCGTCGTGCGCGGCGAGGAGCGCCGCGAGGTTGCTGCCCGCCCCCGACGCCAGCACGACGACGCGGGCGGCGGAGGTGGACTCGACGGGGTGGCCGGACGGCGTCTGCACGGTGCTCCTGCGGGTTTCGAGGGGTCGCGGGTCACGGAGCGCGACCGCGGCGGCGGGCCGGTGGGACACCCGTCGGGGCACGCAGCCTCCGATGGGAGAATGTACCGCGAGCCGCCCGACCGACCGAGGAGCTGCCCGTGGGCAACCCGTACGCACCGCCCCGTCCCGACGCGCCGCAGCAGCCTCGACCCGAGCCCGCGCAGCCGGAGGACGGAGCGCGTCCGGACGCGCCGGCGCCTGCACCGGGCCCCGCCCCCGCGCCGATCCCCCCGGCCCCCGCGCGCCCGGACCAGCAGGCCGGGCCGGGCCACCGGCGCCCCGTGCCGCCCGAGCCCGCGGAGCCCGACCCGGAGCTCGCCCGGCAGGCGACGCGACGCACCCTGCACTTCGGCCTGCTCCTGCTCGCCGTCATCGTCGTGAGCACCATGCCGTTCCCGTGGCAGGCGGTGAGCCTCGCGCTCGCGCTCGGCGCGATCGTCGTGGGCATCCGGGCGCTGCTGGCCGTCTGGCGGGCCCGCGTGCGCGGCGCGCTCGTCCCGGCCCTCGGGATCGGCGTCGGGCTCTCGGCCATGCTCGCGCTCCAGATGGTCTCGACGCTCGTCACGTGGGACGTCGCGCTCGCGCACCAGCAGTGCCTCGACGGCGCGATCACCGTCTCGGCCGAGAAGCGCTGCGACGTCGAGCGCACGCACGCGCTCGAGGAGAAGTTCGCGCGCTGGTTCCCGACCCCCGCCCCCGCGTCCTCCTGACGCGTCGAGGCTCCGTCACCGGTTCGTGACGTCGCACCCCTAGGGTGAGCGCGTGACCGTGCCGACGACGCCGCCCGAGGCTCCCCCGCCGCTCCCGCCCGTGCCGCGGGAAGGGCTGCGTCGCGCGGGGTCGCGCTGGTGGTGGCTCGCCGTCCCCGTCGCGGTCGTCGCCCTGGTGGCGGGCGTCGTCGCGGTGGTCGTGCCGTTCGCGGCGCACGACGCGCCCGAGCTCGTCGAGGACGACCGGGTCCTGACCGTGGCGGCAGATCCCTGCGCGCGCGTGCAGGAGGCCGGCGTGACGCTCGCCGCAGCGACGTCTCCCGAGGGACGTGCCGCCGCCGCGCTCGACGTCGCCCAGGGTGCCCGTGCGCTCGCCGCCGCCGTCGGCGCGCTGCCCGCGGACGTCCTCGACGCCGACCGGCCGGCACGGTCCTGGGCCGAGGACTGGTCGGCCCTCGCGGACGGGCTCGAGGCCTGGGCGGCGAGCACCGCGGCCGGCGAGGACGCCCCGTTCGAGCTCCCGCTCACCGAGGACGGCTGGTCGGCGGTGACGAGGATGGATCTCGCCGCGTCTCCCGGGTGCGCGGTCCCGGCGTCCGTCGTCGGCCTCGACGCGACCCCGCCGCGCACCCCGCCCGCGGTCTGACCGCCGCAGAGGCCACGGTCCGGCCGGACCCGGCCCCGGCTGACCCGCCGTGTCGCCTGCGCGAGGGTCAGCCGGCGTCGCCGTGGCGCCGGCCCAGGACCTCGAGCCGGGACCACAGGACGGCGAGCGCGGCGCCGCCGCCGATCTCGACCGCGGCGAGCGCGCCGACGACGAGCGCGTCCGCGCCCACGACCTCGAGCCGGCCGGGGCCCACCGCTCCCCCGGCGAGCCAGCTCACGAGCCCGACGAGGAGGCCGGACGCGAGCGCGACGCCGGCGAGCGCGAGGACGACGGCGGACCAGGGGACGACGTCGTCCGGGTGGGTGCCCGTCACGTCGCGCAGGCGCCGCCAGACGAACACGCCCGCGACGACGCCGAGCGCGACGACGCCGGCCGGCACCCAGGGCGTCAGGGCGTTGGTCCAGTCGTCGCCGGGCAGCGCCCCGAGGAGCGGGATCGCGGGCAGCGCGCCCGGCTCCGACCCGCCGGGCGCGAACGTGCTCCCCTCGCCCACGGCGAACCCGGGGCCGACGAGCCACGCCCCCGCCCACGCCACGAGGTTGGGCAGCACGGCGAGCTGCCCGAGCGCGAGGACGATCCCTCCGACGGTCCCGGGCACGAGCCCGGCGACGATGTCGCCCGACGTGGCGCGGCCCGCGACGAGCCACGCGCCGACCACCACCGCGGACGCCCCGGCGAGCAGGCTCGTGCCGAGCAGGCCGCCCCGCAGCCCGAGCCGCACCGTCGGCGGCACGACCCGGTCGAGGCGCCCGGCGAGGTCGGCGACGAACGGCGCGTCCGGGCGCGCGAGGATCCCGCCGCCGAGCCCGAGCCCTCCGACGACGGCTCCCCCGACGACGGCGACCCCGAGCCCCCAGGGCGGCGTCGAGCCGGCGAGCAGGGCGACGCCGAGCGTCGCGAGCGCGTACGTGACGGTGCCGGCCACCCAGGCGGAGACCGCGGTGTGCGCCGAGCGGCGTGCCGACGCGAAGCAGCAGAAGAGCGCGAGGGCGGTGAGACCGAGCGGGACGAGCGTGACCGTCGTGCCGCTCGCGACGAGCGGGACGCCGTGGCCGAGGAGCCAGAAGCCGGCCGCGACGGTGACCGACTGCCCCCAGCCCGTCCCCTCGGACGCCCCGGTCGAGGACGCCAGGAACGCGACGACGCCCGGGAGCACGACGACGGCGAGCGACAGCGTGAGCGCCTGGAGCGCGGCGAGCACGCCGGACGGTGCACGACGCACCCCGACGGGTGCGGGTGCCGGGCTGCCTTCCACGGTGCGCGTGCGCGCACCGCGAGTCGTGCTGGTGGTGCTCATGGTGCCCATCGTCGTCGATCGAGAGGTCGGTTCGGGGCATTCGCCCCGGCGCGCCAGACTACCGGCGCCACCGGCCCCGGGGACGACGACGCCCCGCGACCGGCGGACCGGTCGCGGGGCGTCGTACGGCGTGGCAGCGGGCCGTGCGGCCCGACGGAGCCAGGGGTCAGGCGAGGACCTCGCGCAGGAGCGCGGCGGTCTCGGACGGCGTCTTGCCGACCTTGACGCCGACGGCCTCCAGGGCCTCCTTCTTCGCCTGGGCGGTGCCCGCGGAGCCGGAGACGATGGCGCCGGCGTGGCCCATCGTCTTGCCCTCGGGAGCCGTGAAGCCCGCGACGTAGCCGACGACCGGCTTCGTCACGTGCTCCTTGATGTAGGCCGCGGCGCGCTCCTCGGCGTCGCCGCCGATCTCGCCGATCATGACGATCGCCTTGGTCTCGGGGTCGTTCTCGAACGCCTCGAGCGCGTCGATGTGCGTGGTGCCGACGATCGGGTCGCCGCCGATGCCGATGGCGGTCGAGAAGCCGAGGTCCTTGAGCTCGTACATCATCTGGTAGGTCAGCGTGCCCGACTTCGACACGAGACCGACCGGGCCCTTGCCCGTGATGGTGTGCGGGGTGATGCCGGCGAGCGACTCGCCCGGCGTGATGATGCCGGGGCAGTTCGGGCCGATCATGCGCGTGCCCTTGCCCTGCAGGTAGGCCCAGACCTCGGCCGTGTCCTGGACGGGCACGCCCTCGGTGATGACGACGATGAGCGGCATCTCGGCGTCGATCGCCTCGATCGCGGCGTCCTTGGTGAACGCCGGCGGGACGAACAGGACGGACACGTTCGCGCCCGTCTCGGCCATCGCCTCGGCGACGGTGCCGAACACCGGCAGCGTGACGTCGTTGCCCTCGTGGTCCTTGTGCGTGACGGTCGTGCCGGCCTTGCGGGCGTTGACGCCGCCGACGATCTGCGCGCCCGAGTCGAGCATGAGGGCGGTGTGCTTGGCACCCATCCCGCCGGTGATGCCCTGGACGATGATCTTGGAGTCGGAGTTCAGGTAGATCGACATGGTGTTCTCTGTCTCAGCTTTCCGCGTCTACGGGCGATCAGGCGTTGGCCAGCTCGGCCGCCTTGGCGGCACCGCCGTCCATGGTCTCGGCGAGGGTCACGAGCGGGTGGTTCGCTTCGCGCAGGATCGCGCGGCCGAGCTCCACGTTGTTGCCGTCGAGGCGCACGACGAGCGGCTTGGTCGCCTCGTCGCCGAGGATCTCGAGCGCGCCGACGATGCCCTTCGCGACCTCGTCGCACGCGGTGATCCCACCGAAGACGTTGACGAAGACCGACTTGACCTGCGGGTCGTTGAGGATGACGTCGAGACCGTTCGCCATGACCTGCGCGTTCGCGCCGCCACCGATGTCGAGGAAGTTGGCCGGCTTGACGCCGCCGTGCTCCTCGCCCGCGTACGCGACGACGTCGAGCGTGCTCATGACGAGCCCGGCGCCGTTGCCGATGATGCCGACCTCGCCGTCGAGCTTGACGTAGTTGAGGCCGTTCTCCTTGGCCTTGGCCTCGAGCGGGTCGGTCGACTCCTTGTCCTCCAGCGCCTCGTGGTCCGGGTGACGGACCTCCGACGCGTTGTCGTCCAGCGTGACCTTGCCGTCGAGCGCGATGATCGAGCCGTCCTCGGTGCGGACGAGCGGGTTCACCTCGACGAGCGTCGCGTCCTCGGCCGTGAACACGGTCCACAGCGAGCGGATGACGTCGGCGACCGGCGCCTTGAGCTCCTCGGCGAAGCCCGCGGCGTCGACGATCTCGCGCGCCTTCGCCTCGTCGATGCCCACGATCGGGTCGACGGCGACCTTGGCGAGCGCCTCGGGGCGCTCGACGGCGAGCTGCTCGATCTCCATGCCGCCCTCGACGGAGCACATGGCGAGGTAGTTGCGGTTCGAGCGGTCCAGCAGCACCGAGAAGTAGAACTCCTCGGCGATCTTGGCACCCTGCGCCACCATCACGCGGTGGACGGTGTGGCCCTTGATGTCCATGCCGAGGATCTCGGACGCCTTCTCGGCGGCCTCCTCGGGCGAGTGGGCGAGCTTCACGCCGCCGGCCTTGCCGCGGCCGCCGGTCTTCACCTGGGCCTTGACGACCACGGTGCCCCCGCCGAGCTTCTCGGCTCCCGCGCGGGCCTCCTCGGGCGTCGTCGCGACGACCCCGCCCAGCACGGGCACGCCGTGCTTCTCGAAGATGTCACGCGCCTGGTATTCGAACAGGTCCACCCTGCTGCGTCCTTCCGTCTGATGCGCCGTGTGCGGCATGACCGATGTCTCGACATCAAGACATCCCCGTACAGGGTAGCCCCCGCTCCGGGGCGCGCCTATCCGGGGCCGCTGCGGCGGCTCGCGGACCGGTGTTCCCTTCGTCACCCCGCCCGGCGGGCGTCAACCACTGTTGACATCATGACGAGCGTCAACCTAGATTGACACGCATGGAACCCGTCGACATGGACGCCGCGAGCAGCACCGACCCGGACGTCGGGCTGCGGGCCGTGCGGTCGCTGCGCGTGCTGGCCGAGCGCCTCGAGGCGCTCCAGGTCGAGCACGCCCGGTCGCTCGGCTGGTCCTGGCAGGAGATCGCCGACCGGCTCGGCGTCACGCGTCAGGCCGTGCACAAGAAGTACGGCGCGTCCCGCACCACGAGGAGGTCGTGACATGTTCGAACGCTTCGCCGCCGACGCCCGGGAGACCGTGGTCGGCGCCCAGGAGGTCGCGCGGGAGCGCGGCGACGACACCATCGACGGGGTGCACCTGCTCCTGTCGCTCGCCCGGCAGGAGGGCGGCGCCGGGGCGGCCGCGCTCGGTGCGGTCGGCGTGAGTCCGGCCGACCTCGAGCGCGAGGTCGACGCGGCCGGCGGGCTCGACCCGCTCGACGGCCCCGCGCTCGCGGCGCTCGGGATCGACCTGGACCAGGTCCGGGCCCGCACGGACGCCGCGTTCGGCCCCGGCGCGCTCGACCGGGCAGCGGACGACGCGCGGGGCCGCGGGCGCCGCCGAGGCCGCGCGCACATCCCGTTCACTCCCGAGGCGAAGAAGGTGCTCGAGCTCTCGCTCCGCGAGGCGGTGCACGACGCGTCGCGCGTGATCGACTCGGGCCACGTCCTCGCGGCCGTCGCGCGCAGCACGGGCTCGACGGCGCACCGGGCGCTCACCGGCGCGCTCACGGCCGCCGGGTCCGACGACGCCGGGCTGCGCGCCGCGCTCGTGACCCGGCACCGCGCGGCGTCCTGACCGGCACGCCGCGCCGCACGTCGCGGTCGGGCCAGGGGCGGGCGGGCGGCCGGCGGCCGCGTCACGGCAGGCTCCTCGGGCGCGGTCGTCCTGCCACGGGAGGACCGGGCGCGCGCTCGTGCCCGACGACGGGCTGACGCCCCGCGGCGCCCGGCGCACCTACCGTCGGGGTGTGCCCGACCAGACTGCGCTCCCCCACCGCTCCGACGCCCCCGCCCTCCGCACGCGCTCCGCGCCGGGCCGCCACGCCGGAGCCCCGGCGCCCGGTGGACAGCCGTGGGCGCGGGGCGCCGTCGTGCTCGCCGCGAGCTTCCTGCTCGGCGGCCTCACGTCCTTCGCCCAGGGCTTCCTGCCCGACGCCGCAGCCCCCTTCGCGAACTCGGCGAGCGGCTGGACCCTGCTCACCGCGCTCCTCGTCGCCTGGGCCGCGCGCGACGCGCGGACCCGGACCTGGCACGCCGCCGTGCTGGGCGCGGCGAGCTTCGTGCTGCTCACCCTCGGGTACACGGTCGCCGCCGACCTGCGCGGGTTCTTCTACGACCCGACGCTGTTCGGGGTGGTCGGCCTCGTCGTCGGCCCGTTCGTCGGGGTCGCGGCGGCGTGGCTGTGGCGGGCGGGGGTGCGTGCGGCTCTCGGCACGGCGGTGCTCGCGGGCATCGGCCTCGGCGAGTCGGTGTACGGGCTCACCACGGTCGTCGAGACGACGGGTGCCACGTACTGGGTGGTGATCGGGCTCGCGTCGCTCGTCCTGCTCGCCGCGATGCTGACCCGGCGTCTGCGCGGCCCCGTCCCGGTGGTCGTCGCCGCGGGAGGCACCGCCGTCGTCGCGACGGCGTTCGTCCTCGCCTACCGCGCGCTCGGCACGATCGGCTGACGTCCCACGCGCACAGGGCGCTCGACCGGCCGGTCGAGCGCCCTGTGTGTCGGCGCGCGGTGCGTCAGAGCGTGGAGCGTCAGAGCTTCGTGACGGGCGAGTACCGCAGCAGCAGCCGCTTGGTCCCGTCCGCGCCGAAGTCGATCTTCGCGACGGCGTTCGGCCCCGCGCCCTCGAGCGAGACGACCGTCCCGAGCCCGTACGCGTCGTGCGTGACCTTGTCGCCGACGGCGAGGTTCGGCACGTCCCCGTCGGCCCGCGGCGTCGCCGAACCGAACTTCGCCCCGCCGGGAGGCGAGCCGAACGCGGCGCGGGCAGGGGCCGACGACGACGGGTCGTGGCGGGTCTGGCGGGAGCGGCCCGAGGAACGAGGGCCGCGGATGGTAGACCCGTCGTCGTCGGCGCCTGTCCGCGCCCCCGACCCGAATCCGGAACGCGAACCGGACCACGAGCCCGACCCGCGACCCCAGACGGACCCGCCCGCGCGCAGCGTCGCCATCGACGACTCGCGCCGCCGCCAGTCCCACAGCTCCTCGGGGATCTCCTCGAGGAACCGGCTCGGCGGGAACTCGTTCGCCATGCCCCACGCGGAGCGCACCGCGGACCGCGACACGTAGAGCCGCTCGCGCGCGCGGGTGATGCCCACGTAGGCGAGGCGGCGCTCCTCGGCGAGCTCGGCGTCGTCGTGCAGGGACCGCATGTGCGGGAACGTGCCGTCCTCCATGCCGGTGAGGAAGACGACGGGGAACTCGAGGCCCTTCGCGGTGTGCAGGGTCATGAGCGTGACGACGCCCGGGTCCTCCTTCTCCTCGCCCTCGTCCTCCTCGTCGGCGCCGTCGTCCGCGGGGATCTGGTCCGCGTCGGCGACGAGCGAGACGCGCTCGAGGAAGTCGGACAGCGTGCCCTCGGGGTCGAGCTCGCTGAACTCCGTCGCGACGGCGTGCAGCTCGGCGAGGTTCTCGACGCGCGTCGCGTCCTGCGGGTCGTCGCTCGCGCGCAGCTCGGCGAGGTAGCCCGTGCGGTCGAGGACGGCGCCGAGGATCTCGGACGGGCTCGCGCCGGAGTCCGCGAGCTCGCGCAGCCCCGTCATGAGCTCCGCGAAGGCCCGCAGCGGGTTGAGCGTGCGGTTCGTCAGGCCGGGTATCTCGTCGATGCGGGCGAGCGCCGCGCCGAACGAGATGCGCTCGCGGTCCGCGAGCGCCGCGACGGCGCCCTCGGCGCGGTCGCCGAGACCGCGCTTGGGCACGTTGAGGACGCGGCGCAGGTTGACGTCGTCGTCGAGGTTGTCGATCGCGCGCAGGTACGCCACGGCGTCCTTGACCTCGCGCCGCTCGTAGAAGCGCGTGCCGCCGACGACCTTGTACGGCAGGCCGACGCGGATGAGCACCTCCTCCAGCGCCCGGGACTGCGCGTTCGTGCGGTAGAAGACCGCGACGTCGCCGGGACGCACGCCCTCGGTGTCGCCGAGGCGGTCGATCTCCTCCGCGACGAACCGCGCCTCCTCGTGCTCGTTGTCGGCGACGTAGCCGATGACCTTCGCGCCCGCACCCGAGTCCGTCCACAGGCGCTTGGGCTTGCGGTCGGGGTTGCGCGAGATGACGGCGTTGGCGGCCGAGAGGATGTTCTGGGTCGAGCGGTAGTTCTGCTCGAGCAGGATGGTCCGGGCGTCCGGGTAGTCGGCCTCGAACTCGAGGATGTTGCGGATCGTCGCGCCGCGGAACGCGTAGATCGACTGGTCGGCGTCGCCGACGACCGTGAGCTCGGCCGGGTCGAGCGCCGGGACCTGCGCCTCGCCCGTGCCGCTCGTCGCCGCGTCGGTCGCCGCGGAGTCCTCGCCCACGCCCGCGAGCTCGCGCACGAGCACGTACTGCGCGTGGTTGGTGTCCTGGTACTCGTCGACGAGCACGTGGCGGAACCGGCGGCGGTAGTGCTCGGCGACCGCAGGGAACGCCTGGAGCAGGTTCACCGTGGTCATGATGATGTCGTCGAAGTCGAGCGCGCTGGCCGCGACGAGACGGGCCTGGTAACGCGTGTAGACGTCGGCGAGCACCTGGTCGAACTCGGGCACGTTCGCGCCGTGCTGGCCGCCCCGCGCCGCGAGGCCGTCGTCCGTCGCGTGGGCGCCGGAGTCGCGCGCGTAGGTCTCGGGGTCGATGAGCTCGTTCTTGAGGTCCGAGATCTTGTTCGCGAGCGACCGGGCCGGGTACTTCTTCGGGTCCAGGTCGAGCTCGCGCGTGACGAGGGTGATGAGCCGCTGGGAGTCCGCGGCGTCGTAGATCGAGAAGCTCGACCGCAGGCCGAGCGTCTTCGCCTCGCGCCGCAGGATGCGCACGCACGCCGAGTGGAACGTGGAGACCCACATGTTCCGCGCCGACGGCCCGACGAGCGCCTCGACGCGCTCGCGCATCTCGGCCGCGGCCTTGTTGGTGAACGTGATCGCGAGGATCTGGCCCGCGCGCGCCCGGCCCGTGGCGAGCAGGTGCGCGATGCGGTGCGTCAGCACGCGCGTCTTGCCCGACCCGGCGCCCGCGACGATGAGCAGCGGCCCGCCCGCGTGCACGACGGCCTCGCGCTGCTGCGGGTTGAGCCCGTCGAGCAGCGCGTCGGGGTCGAGGTGCGCGTACCGGCCGCGGCGCTCGCCCGACGGCGCACCGCCGGTCGTCCCCGGCGCGCCGTCCCCGGCGGGCGACCCCGCGCCGTCGGGCACGGCCGGGTCGTCGGTCCAGCGCGGGGCGGTCCGCGGGAGGCGGGACTCGCCGCCGTGGTCGACGCGCGGGCCGTCGAACAGCGTGTCGAGGCCGGGCAGCGGGAGGTTCTCGAAGAGCGAAGCCATAGCCCCTCCAGCCTAGGCGCCCGCGCCCACACCCGGCACCGCCCTGCCGCCGAGTCCACCGACGAGCGCCACCGACGGGTGGTGCCGATGAGTCCCGCCGCCCGGTGCGGTCTCCCCGATCGTCCGCAGCACGTGCGCGCAGCACGGGCCCGCACCACGAAGGAGTCACCATGACGACGACGCACCTCACGGGCGTGCACACCGTCGCGATCCCGGTCGCCGACCAGGACCGCGCGCTCGCCTACTACACCGGGACGCTCGGCCTCGAGCTCCGGATGGACGGTGAGCTCCAGGAGGGCTTCCGCTGGATCGAGGTCGCGCCCCCGGGCGCCGCCACGTCCGTCGCGCTCGTCCCGGCCGACGACAGCCGCGGCGCGGGCGTCGACACCGGCATCCGCCTCACGACGACGGACGCCGCGGGCGACCACGCGACGCTCACCGCGGCGGGCGCGGACACGGGCGAGCTCCTGCGCTGGGAGGGGGTCCCGCCGATGTTCGCGCTGCGCGACGCCGACGGCAACACCCTCTACGTGATGGAGCTCCCCGGCTGACCGGGGACACCCCCGGGTCAGGTGATCGCTAGCCCGACGCCCCACGTCGCGGCGGCGAGCAGCCCGCCGAGGAGCTGGACGAGGATCGTGATGCCGGTCGCCTGCATCGCGGCGACCGTCGCGCGCCAGGCGGCGTGCCGGTCGCGGCGGCGCACGAGCTCGGCGAGGAACACGGCGAGCACGAACCCGATGAAGAGCCCGACCACCGGGATGACGAAGAACCCGACGACGCCCGCGATCCCGCCCCACACGAGGGTCGACCACGGGACGTCCGCCCGGCGCATGTGCCGACCCGCGAGCACGTACTGGGAGACCTCGGCGGCGACGACGAGCACGGCCGCGACCGCGAAGACGACCCAGGCGGCCGTGCCGCCCGTGACGATCGCCCACACGAGGATCGCCCCGAGCACGAGCACGTTCCCGGGCAGGATCTGCACGACGATCCCGATCAGCCCGACCAGGATCGCCAGCCCGACGAGGACCTCTCCACCGACGCTCACGGGGGAAACCCTCGCACGTCCGGCGCGCTACGCACGCCCCGCGGACCCGACCGGGCGGTCACCGCTCCGGGGACGACGACGGCCCGCCGACGCGGGACGTCGACGGGCCGGGTGCCGGTGGTGCGGTCAGTTCCAGAACACGGCGACGAGGATGTTGACGAGGGTCAGGCCGCCGATGGCGTGCTTGAGGCCCGGCGCCACGGCGCCGTCGGAGGACTTGGCCCCCTGGCGCTTGGCGACGAACGCGAGGACGGCGATGACGAGGGCGACGACCAGCTTGACGCCGATCTTGGCCATGTCCGGGCCGCCGTCGCCCCAGACCGAGGCCTCGCCGATCCCGACCATGGCGATCCCCGCGACGAGCGCGGTGAGCGCCCCGTGGAAGACGCCCTTGTACAGGCCCGGCGAGCGCAGGGACGCGAGGTAGCCACCGAGCACGATGGCCCACCCGATGAAGTGCAGCGCGACGAAGACGTTGTAGAGGAACTCCATGGGCCCATGGTATTTGCTGACGACCCTGTCGTGAAACTTTGCACAAGGTGAGATGCGCCCGGTGACCAGACCGCTCGACAAAGCAGACTGGATCGGTCTACTATTTCCGGTTTCCCACCATGCGGACCAGGGCTGTCCACGCGTCCGGACCGCGGCTACTGTTCTCGGCATGACCACGGCTGCCCGCACCCTCCCCGTGACCTCCGGTCACGGGACGCCGGCGTGCGCGCACACGTGTCTGAGCTGTTGTCGCTGAACCGCGCCCGACTCAGCCGAGCCATCGCTCGCCTCTCTTCGCGAGAACCCCTGAGAACCGGCGCGCGCCGTCGGTCCTCAGCCACTCGCAGCACCCTCGCTGAGCGCTCGCCGTCGCGCGTCCCCGCCCCCGACGAGGACACGAGGAACCCCGATGACGCAGGCACCGACTGCGCCCGAGGCCACGGACGGCAGCACTCCTCCCGCCCGTCCGCCGCGGACCGCCGAGCGCCCCGCGCGCGCCGCACGACCGAACGGGCAGTGGAAGGTCGACGGCACCGAGCCGCTCAACGCGAACGAGAAGTGGAAGCAGGAGGACGGCGGTCTGTCCGTCCGCGAGCGCATCGAGACGATCTACGCGCGCGACGGCTTCGACTCCATCCCCGGCGACGACCTGCACGGACGCTTCCGCTGGTGGGGCCTGTACACGCAGCGCAAGCCCGGGATCGACGGCGGCCGGACCGCCACGCTCGAGCCGCACGAGCTCGAGGACCGGTACTTCATGCTCCGGGTCCGCATCGACGGCGGGGCGCTCACGACCGAGCAGCTCCGCGTCGTCGCGGGCATCTCGACGGAGTTCGCCCGCGACAGCGCGGACATCACCGACCGCCAGAACATCCAGCTCCACTGGGTCGAGGTCGAGGACGTCCCCGAGATCTGGCGCCGTCTGGAGTCCGTCGGGCTGCAGACGACCGAGGCGTGCGGCGACGTCCCGCGCGTCGTGCTCGGCAGCCCGGTCGCGGGCATCGCCGCCGACGAGCTCATCGACATCGGCCCGGCCGTCGCGGGGATCACCGAGAAGTACATCGGCGTCCCCGAGCTCGCGAACCTGCCCCGCAAGTTCAAGACGGCGCTCACCGGCCACCCGAGCCAGGACGTCGTCCACGAGATCAACGACGTCGCGTTCGTCGCGCACCGCCACCCCGAGCTGGGCGTCGGGTTCGACCTGTGGGTCGGCGGCGGGCTGTCCGCGAACCCGCGTCTCGGGGAGCGCCTGGGGGCGTTCGTCACCGAGGAGCAGGTGCCCGACGTGTGGCACGGCGTCGTGCAGATCTTCCGCGACTACGGCTACCGCCGGCTGCGCAACAAGGCCCGGCTGAAGTTCCTGCTCGCCGACTGGGGGCCGGAGAAGTTCCGGGAGGTGCTCGAGACCGAGTACCTCGGGTACGCGCTGCCCGACGGCCCCCCGGCGCCCAAGCCGTCCGTCCCCGGCGACCACGTGGGCGTGCACAAGCAGAAGGACGGGCTCAACTACGTCGGGGCCGCACCGTACGTCGGGCGCGTGTCCGGCACGATCCTCGCGAACGTCGCCGACCTCGCGGAGTCGGTCGGGTCGCACCGCGTGCGCCTCACCCCGCACCAGAAGCTCCTCGTCCTCGACGTACCGGACGAGCACGTCGAGCACGTCGTGTCGACGCTCAAGGAGAACGGCCTCGACGCCCGGCCGAGCCCGTTCCGGCGCAGCACGATCGCGTGCACCGGCATCGAGTACTGCAAGCTCGCGATCGTCGACACCAAGGACACCGCGACCGCGACGATCGACGAGCTCGAGCAGCGGCTCGGGGACCTGTCCCAGATGAAGCCGCTCTCCCTGCACGTCAACGGCTGCCCCAACTCGTGCGCGCGCATCCAGACGGCGGACATCGGCCTCAAGGGCCAGCTCGTCATGGACGACGACGGCCAGCAGGTCCCGGGCTTCCAGGTCCACCTGGGCGGCGGGCTGGCCTCCGACGACCGCGAGCTCGCGGGGCTGGGCCGGACCGTCCGCGGGCTCAAGGTGACCGCGGACGACCTCACCGACTACGTCGAGCGCGTCGTCCGGCGCTACGAGAGCGACAAGGACGGCTCCGAGACGTTCGCCGAGTGGGCGCACCGCGCGGACGAGGAGGCGCTCCGATGACCGCGGACCTGACCGGCGGGACCGCCGCACCCGCGGGCACCGACCCGCTCGCGGCGCTGCGCGCCGCGGCGCGGGCCCGGACGGAGCAGCGCGAGGAGGCGAAGGCCGCGCACCACGCGGAGCGTGCGCGGCAGGCCGCGCAGGGCCGGGAGAAGCGCCCGACCGACGAGCTGCGCGAGATCGCGCGGCGCGGCGCCGAGCTGCTGCACGGCGCGGGCACGCCCGGCGTCGAGGGCGCCGCGCGCCCGGAGGCGACCGCCGACGAGGTCGTCGCCTGGGCCGCGCGCGAGTTCGGGACGTCCGTCGCGGTCGCGTGCTCCATGGCCGACGCGGTGCTCCCCCACGTCGTCGCGGCGCAGATCCCGTGGGTCGACGTGCTGTTCCTCGACACGGGCTACCACTTCGCCGAGACCGTCGGGACGCGGGACGCCGTCGAGCAGCAGCTGGACGTGACGATCGTCGACGTCAGGCCCGAGCTCACGGTCGCCCAGCAGGACGCGGCGCACGGCAAGGACCTGTTCGGCCGCGACCCGGCGCTGTGCTGCCAGCTGCGCAAGGTCGAGCCGCTGCACCGCACGCTCGCGGGCTACGAGGTGTGGGTCACGGGCGTGCGCCGCGACGAGGCGCCGACCCGGACCGGCACGCCGCTCGTCACGTTCGACGAGAAAAACGGGCTCGTGAAGATCAACCCGCTCGCGGCGTGGTCGTTCGACGACCTGCTCGCGTACGCGGCGCGGCACCAGGTGGTGCTCAACCCCCTGCTCCACGACGGCTACCCGTCGATCGGCTGCCAGCCGTGCACCCGGCGCGTCGCGCCGGGCGAGGACCCGAGGGCCGGCCGCTGGGCGGGGCTCGACAAGACAGAGTGCGGACTCCACGTATGAGGACGGGCATGACGACCATCGACCTGACGACCGACGCGCCGGGCTCCCCCGGCGCCTCCGCCGCCGCGGGCACGACCCCGGCCGCGGCGCTCCCCGGCGGGCGCCGCCTCGCCCAGCTCGACGCGCTCGAGAGCGAGGGCATCCACATCGTGCGGGAGGTCGTCGCCGAGTTCGAGCGACCGGTCCTGCTGTTCAGCGGCGGCAAGGACTCCGTGGTGATGCTGCACCTCGCGGTCAAGGCGTTCGCGCCCGGCCCGGTGCCGTTCCCCGTGCTGCACGTCGACACGGGCCACAACTTCCCCGAGGTCCTGGCCTACCGCGACGCGACGGCCGAGCGCCTCGGCCTGCGCCTCGAGGTGGCGCGCGTGCAGGACTACATCGACGACGGCCGGCTGCGCGAGCGCGCCGACGGCACGCGCAACCCGCTCCAGACGCAGCCGCTGCTCGACGCCATCTCGGGGCACCGGTTCGACGCCGTGTTCGGCGGGGGTCGTCGCGACGAGGAGAAGGCGCGCGCCAAGGAGCGCGTGTTCTCCCTGCGCGACGAGTTCGGCCAGTGGGACCCGCGCAACCAGCGCCCGGAGCTGTGGAACCTCTACAACGGGCGACACCGCCCGGGCGAGCACGTGCGCGTGTTCCCGCTGTCGAACTGGACCGAGCTCGACGTGTGGCGCTACATCGCGCGCGAGCGCATCGAGCTCCCCGAGCTCTACTACGCGCACGAGCGCGAGGTGTTCGACCGCGACGGGATGCTGCTCGCCGTCGGGCCGTACTCCGCGCCCCGCACGGACGCCGAGACCGCGTCGCTGCGGACGGAGACCGTGCGCTACCGGACGGTCGGCGACATGTCGTGCACCGGCGCCGTGCGCTCGGACGCAGCGGGCGTCGACGACGTCATCGCCGAGGTCGCCGCGACGCGCATCACCGAGCGCGGCGCGACCCGCGCCGACGACCGCCTCTCCGAGGCCGCCATGGAGGACCGCAAGAAGGAGGGGTACTTCTGATGGGCACCCAGACCACCACCGGCACCGTCACCGCCGACGCGGCGCCCCCGCTCGACGACGCGCGCCGCGGCACGCTGCTGCGCCTCGCGACGGCGGGCTCCGTCGACGACGGCAAGTCCACGCTCGTGGGCCGCCTGCTGTTCGACTCGAAGTCCGTGCTCGCCGACCAGCTCGACGCGGTCGAGCGCGTCTCGCGCGACCGCGGGCTGGAGACCGCCGACCTCGCGCTGCTCACCGACGGCCTGCGCGCCGAGCGCGAGCAGGGCATCACGATCGACGTCGCGTACCGGTACTTCGCCACCGCGCGCCGGTCGTTCATCCTCGCCGACTGCCCCGGGCACGTGCAGTACACGCGCAACACCGTGACGGGGGCGTCGACGGCCGACGTCGTCGTGCTGCTCATCGACGCGCGCAAGGGCCTGCTGGAGCAGACGCGCCGCCACCTCGCGGTCGCGAGCCTGCTGCGCGTCCCGCACGTCGTCGTCGCGGTGAACAAGATCGACCTCGTCGACTACAGCGAGGCGCGCTACGCGGAGCTCGCCGCGGACATCCGGGCGGCGGCGACGTCGCTCGGCGTCGGCGACGTGCACACGATCCCCGTCTCGGCGCTCGTCGGCGACAACGTCGTGGACCGGGCGAGCGCGCGCACGCCCTGGTACGACGGCCCGAGCCTGCTCGAGCTGCTCGAGGAGCTCCCGACGGGCGACGACCCGGAGGCCGAGGCGTTCCGCTTCCCCGTCCAGGTCGTCATCCGCCCGCAGGCCGCGGCGGACGAGCGCTACCGCGACTACCGCGGGTACGCCGGGCAGGTCGCGTCGGGCGTCGTGACGGTCGGCGACGAGGTCGTGGTGCTGCCCTCCGGGCGCCGCACGACGGTCGTCGGGATCGACACCGCCGACTCCCTCGCGAGCGGCACGGAGCTCACCGAGGCGTTCGCCCCGCAGTCGGTGACTATCCGCCTCGCCGACGACGTGGACGTCGCGCGCGGCGACCTCCTCGCGTCCGCGGCCGAGGCCCCCGACGTCACGCAGGACGTCGAGGGCACGGTCGCGTGGCTGGGCGACCGTCCGCTCCTGCCCGGCGCGCGCGTGCTGCTCAAGCACACGACCCGCACCGTGCAGGCCGTGGTGCGCGACGTCGTCGGGCGCCTCGACCTGGACACGGCCGAGCTCGAGCCCGCCGAGCGCCTGGAGCTCAACGACATCGGCCGCGTGACGCTGCGGCTCGCGTCGCCCGTCGCGGCCGAGGAGTACGTCGTGGCGCGCCGCACGGGCGCGTTCCTGCTCGTCGACGCCCAGGACGGCGGCACGCTCGCCGCCGGCATGGTCGGCGACGCGCTCGCCGCCGCCCGCCGGCCGGCGGAACGCCCCGGCTCCTACGCGATCTAGACGACACCTAGGCTGGCACCGTGACCGCACCCATCCACGAGACGTACCCCCTCGGCCTGCGTCTCGACGGCCGCCGCGTCGTCGTCGTCGGCGGCGGCCCCGTCGCGGCGCGCCGCGCCCGAGGCGTCCTCGACGCGGGCGCGGTCGTGACCGTCGTCGCGCCGTACGTGTGCGAGGACCTCGCCGAGCTGCTCGCGGCCCACGGCCCGGGGACCGCCGGTCACGCGGCGCACGCGCCGGCGGCCGTCCCGGCGCCGGACGCCCGGCTCTCCTGGGTGCGGCGCGACTACCTCACGGGCGACCTCGACGGCGCGTGGCTCGTCCACACCGCGACGGGCGACGCCCGCGTCGACGCCGAGGTCGCGGCCGACGCCGAGGCGGACCGCGTCTTCTGCGTCACCGCGGGCGACGCCGAGCGCGCGACCGCGTGGGTCCCGGCCGTCGCGCGCACGCTCGCGCCGGGCGCCTCCGGAGCCGGGGAGGCCGAGGTCACGGTGGCCGTCAACGCCGGCCGGGACCCACGGCGCGCCCAGCGCGTGCGCGACGCCGTCGCGGTGCTCCTCGAGACGGGCGAGCTGCCGCTGCGGGCGGTGCGGCCGGCCCGCGCCGTCGCCGCGGCGTCGGGCGACGCCGGGCACGAGGCGACGGGGGCGGGGTCCGTCACCGCGCCGCTCGTGCGGCCCGTGGGCTCCGTCGCCCTCGTCGGCGGGGGGCCGGGCGACGCGGGCCTGATCTCCGTGCGCGGGCGACGCGTGCTCGCGGAGGCCGACGTCGTCGTGGTCGACCGGCTCGCGCCGCGCGCGCTGCTCGCCGAGCTCGGCGACGACGTCGTGGTGGTGGACGTCGGCAAGACGTCGGGCAACCACCCCGTGCCACAGGACGAGATCAACCGGATCCTCGTGCACCACGCGCTCGTGGGGAAGCGGGTCGTCCGGCTCAAGGGCGGCGACCCGTACGTGTTCGGGCGGGGTGGCGAGGAGCTCGACGCGTGCCGCGCCCACGGCGTCCCGGTGGAGGTCGTGCCCGGCGTGACGAGCGCCGTCTCCGTGCCCGCCGCCGCGGGCATCCCGGTGACGCACCGGGGCCTGTCGCGCGGGTTCACCGTGCTCACGGGCCACGAGGACGTCGGGAAGGTCCCCGCCGCGAGCGACCACACGGTCGTCCTGCTCATGGGTGTCTCGCGCCTCGCGGAGACGGCCGCGGCGCTCGTCGCGCAGGGCCGCTCGCCCGAGACGCCGGTCGCGGTCGTCGAGGACGGCTACGGCCCGCGCCAGCGGACGACGGTCGGGACGCTCGCGACCATCGCCGAGCGGGCCCGCGAGGCCGGCGTCCGGCCCCCGGCCGTGACCGTCGTCGGGGACGTGGTGACCCTCTCCCCCGCCTGGCCGCCCCGCACCCCGCCCGCCCCGCGCTGAGCGCGGGGGCCGCGGCTCAGAGGAGGCGGCGCTGGGCTGCCCAGCGGGTGAGCTCGTGACGGGACGACAGCTGGAGCTTGCGCAGGACCGCGGAGACGTGGGTCTCGACGGTCTTGATCGAGATGAACAGCTCCGACGCGACCTCGCGGTACGTGTACCCGCGCGCGATGAGGCGCATGACCTCCTGCTCGCGCGCGGAGAGCCGGTCGAGCTCGTCGTCGTGCACGGCGACGTCGCCCGCGCCCGTGCCGAACGCGTCGAGCACGAAGCCCGCGAGCCGCGGCGAGAACACCGCGTCGCCGCCCGCGACCTGCCCGACGGCGGCCGACAGGTCCGGCCCCGAGATCGCCTTCGTCACGTACCCGCGCGCGCCGGCGCGGATGACCGCGACGACGTCCTCCGCGGCGTCGGACACGGACAGCGCGAGGAACCGCACGTCGCCCAGCACGTCGGCGCAGCGCTGGATGACCTCCGCGCCCCCGCCGCCGTTCCCGCCGGGCAGGTGCACGTCGAGCAGCACGACCGGGGGCCGCAGCTCGTGCACGCGCGCGACCGCCGACCCCACGTCGTCCGCCTCGCCCACGACCGTGACGAGCGCCGGGTCGAGGCTCGCGCGCACACCGGCCCGGAACATGTGGTGGTCGTCGACGAGCACCACGGGCACCGGCCCGGTGGCGGGTGCGCCGTCGGGCGTCGCGCTGGGGATGGTCGTCACGGGGTCTCCTCGCTCGGTGCGGTCCGCGCCGGGCCGGGGTCCGTCGGCACGTCCGTCGACACGGCCCGCGGCACGCGCAACCGTACCTCGGTGCCCCACCCCGGCCGGCTGATGATCTCGGCCTTTCCCCCGCGGCGCTGCACGCGCCCGAGGATCGACTCGCGCACCCCGAACCGGTCGGGGGCGACGTCGTCCATGTCGAAGCCCTCGCCCCGGTCGCGGACGAACACCTCGACCGCGGCGTCGCTCACCTCGAGGTAGACGGAGTACGGCGGCCCGCCGTGCGCGACGGCGTTGACGAGCGCCTCGCGCGTCGCCTGGAGGAGCGCCGCCGTCTCCTGCGTCGGGGTGCAGTCCCCCACCACGACGACGTCCACGACGACCGGCCCCGGCTCGGGCGCACCGGGCGCCGCGCCGATCGGCTCGGCGCGGCGGCCCACGCGCCCGTCCTCGACCTCCGCGACGAGCGCGCGCAGCTCGGCGGCGAGCGACGTGCCCGGCGAGGGGCGGTCGTCGTAGAGCCACTCGCGCAGCTCGCGCTCTTGGGCGCGCGCGAGGCGTGCGACCGTGTCGGCGTCGGAGGACCGGGCGCGGATGAGGGCGAGCGTCTGGAGCACGGAGTCGTGCAGGTGCGCGGCGATGTCGGCCCGCTCGGCCTCGCGCGCCCGGGCGGCGCGCTCGTCGCCGAGCTCGCGCACGAGCCGCAGCCACCACGGGGCGAGCACGATCGCGACGCCGGCGAGCACCGCGACCGCGGCCACCGCGGCGCGCACGATCTGGGTGGGCCGCGCGTCCTGCCCCACGAGCAGCACGATGCCGACGAGCACGAGCACGACGCCGCCCGCGATGCGCAGGACGCCGGCGGGCGTGCGCCCGCCCGCCCGCGTGAGCAGCCGGCCCCGCTCGACGGCGTCGAGCTGGCTCCACGCGAGCGCCGCGCCCGCGAGCGCGATGAGCACGGGGATGACCCACGAGACCTCGACGTCGACGCCCGTGCGCAGCGCCACGAGCAGCGCGGCGCCGCCCAGGAGGACGACGCCGATCGCGACGTCGCGCACGGGCAGGCGCCGCACGCTCCCCTGGAGGCGCGGCGCGAGCCGGGACAGCGAGGCGGGGCGCTGCTCGTCGCGCGCGGCCAGCGGGTCGCCCGACGGGACGGTGAGCCACCAGAACACGTACAGGGCGACGCCCGCGCCGCCCGCGAGCGCGAGGAGCGCCATGACGAGGCGCACGACCCCGACGCCGACGCCGAGGTGCGCCGCGAGGCCCGCGCACACGCCACCCACCCACCGGCCGCGCTCGGGGCGGCGCAGCGGCAGGTCGCGCGGTCGGGCGCCGGGCCGGGCTGCTGTCGTCACCCCCCGATCGTCACACGGCGCGGACGCCCCGAGCGCCCCCGGGCGGGGAAACCAGGGTCGGGCCCCGGACGGTTCAGGGTCGGGTCAGGGTGGCACCCGATACCGGCGGCGCGCCCCGCGCACCAGCATGGTGGTCATGAGCACTCCCGACCTCCCCGGACCCGGCGCCCAGCCCGGGAGCTCCGGCGGCGACACCCAGACGCCCGGCGCGCAGCCGGGCACCGTCCCCCCGGGGCCGAGCGGCCCCGACCACGGCGGCGGACCGGGCTGGACCGGCCCCGCCGGCCCGCCCCCGGGTGCACCGGGCGCGGCGCCGGGCGAGGCGCCGGGCGAGGCGCCCCGGCGTCCGAGCGGCGCCGACGGCTTCTTCGACGCGGTGCGCCGCGTCGGCATCTACCGCTCGGACGACCGCTGGATCGGCGGCGTCGCGTCCGGCGTGGCGGAGCGGTTCGGGATCGACCCGCTGGTCGTGCGCGGCCTGCTGTTCGTGACGTTCTTCCTCTCCGGCGCCGGGCTCGTCCTGTACGGCGCGGCGTGGGCGCTGCTGCCCGAGCGCCGCGACGGTCGCATCCACCTCCAGGAGGCGTTCCGCGGCAACGTCGACGTCGCGCTGCTCGGCGCCGCGGCGTTCGTCGTGGTCGGGTTCTCGTGGGGCGGCGGCTGGTGGTCGTGGTGGGACGCGCTCCACCTGGGCTGGCTGACCGGCCTGTTCTGGGTCGCGGCCTTCGTCACCGTCGCGGTCGTCGCGGTCTCGGCGCTCACGCAGCGCGGCCACCGCAGTGGCCAGGGCGCGCCTCCGCAGGCTCCGCCGTGGCCGGGCGGCCCGGGTCACGGTCCGGGTGGTCCGGGTCACGGCCCGGGCGGCGCCGGTCCGGCGCAGGGCCCGTACGCCCCGGGCCACGGCCCGACGGCGACCCCCGGCGCCCCCGCGGGCGGCGCGCCCTCGGACGCCCCGTGGGGCAGCCCCGGCCCCGCGTACCCGGGCGGCCCGACGTACCCGGGCGGCCCGACGACGTCCGGCACCCCCGGCGGGTCGCCCGCGGGCGGCGCGCCGACGGGGACGCAGGACGACGCGGTCTGGTCGGCGGAGGCGAGCCCGTACGCCGCCTCCAAGCCCGCCGTGACCGCGCCCCTCCCCCCGCACGCGCCGTACCCCTCGTCCCCGCAGGGCGGCGCACCGCAGCCGCCGCTCCCGCCGCAGCCGTCGCGCGCCCCGCGCCCGCCGAAGCCCCCGCGCCCGCGCGGCCCGGGGGCGACGACGACCGGCGTCGTCGTCGGGCTGAGCCTCCTCCTGGGGGCGCTGCTCCTCGTGCTCGACCGCCAGGGCGCGCTGCCCTGGCCGGTGTTCCTCACGTGGGCGGGCCTCAGCGGGATCCTCGCGGGCCTCGCGATCGTGGTCAGCGGGCTGCGGGGCCGGACGAGCGGCGGCCTCGGCTGGCTCGCGGTGGTCCTGCTCGTCGTCGCGCTCCCCGCCTCGGCCTGGCGCACGACCCCGTTCACCGTGTTCGTCGACGACTCCGTGCGGACCGTCACCGACGGCACGCACCGCATCACCGACCCCGACGTCGCCGAGCAGGGGTTCGGCGTGTCGTTCGGCGACCCGCGCATCGACCTGTCCGACCTGGACCTGTCCGACGCGACCGGCGGCTCGCCCGTCGAGGTGCCCGTCCGGCTCGGCGCGGGCGACGCGACGGTCGTCGTGCCCGACGGCGTCCCCGTCCGCGCCGAGGTCCAGGTGCTCGCGGGCAACGCGCGCTGGCACGTGGACGGCGACCGCCAGGAGATCGGCGGGGTCAGCACGCAGCCGGTGACGTTCGACAACGACGAGGTCCAGGCGGGCGACGACCCGCTGCTCGTGCTGCAGGTCGAGGTCGGCGCCGGCCAGGTCACGATCGAGGAGGACTGATGAACGACGAGAACCGCCGCGACGACGACACGCGGCCGCTCGGGGACGAGCTGTTCGAACCCGCCCCCGCGCAGGACCCCGGCCTGGCTCAGCAGCCGGACCGCCGGGAGGCGTCCGGGACGGACGCGACGGTCCCGCTCCCCGCCGTGACGCCCACGGCCGACGCCCGCGCGACGACCCCGCTCCCGGCCGCGGCACCGCTGACCGACACCGGGGCCACGACGCCACTGCCTGCCACGCCGCTGCCCGCCACGCCGTCGGCCGACCCGCTGTCGGTCGACGGATCGTCCGTCGACGCGCCGCCCGTCGGTGCCCCGTCGGCCGGTGCCCCGTCGACTGGTGCGCCGCTCTACGGCGCGGCCCCGACGACGTCGGGCGCCGACCCGTCGCCCACGAGCGGGACGCCCGGCGCGGGCGGGACGCCCGGCGCGGGCGGGTTCCCGGACCCCGGCCCGCTCCCGCGGCGCGGCCCGCGCGTCGCGACGATCGTGTGGGGCTTCGTCATCGTCGCCTTCGCCGTCGTGGTGCTCGCGGCCGCGCTCGGTGCCCGTGTCGACCTGGGGCTCGCGACGATCGTCGTGCTCGCCGCGGCGGGCGTCACGCTCGTCGTCGGGTCGATCGTCTCCGGGGCACGACGCCGTCGGGGCTGAGCCGCACCGGGACCTCCGGGTACGCCGAGGGCCGTGGCACGTCGTGCCACGGCCCTCGGTGTGCCCGAGCGACGCCGCCCCGCACGCTCTCCCCGGTGCGACCCGGTGGGAGCGGGTCCTCGGCGCCCGGACGGGCTGCCGGGACGGTCAGGGGGTCGGCTCGTCGCCCCGCCGCGCCGGGCCGTCGGCCCGGTGCTCGGGCGTGGTCGGCCCGGTCGTCGTCGTCGGGGTGCCGGGCGACGCCGCGGGCGAGGAGCCCGGTGCGCTCGGCGTGCCCGTGCCGGCGGCACCGGTCGGCTCGACGGGCGTCGCCGTCGTGCCGGGAGCGGCCGCGCGGGCCTCGGCGCCGGGGGTCGAGAGCGCGGAGGGGCGGCCCGGGGACGTCGGCTCGGGGCGCACCGGAGGCGCCGTCGGCGACGGCTCGACGTGCCCCGGCGCGGCGTGCGCGGGTGCGGCGTGCCGACCGGCGTCCGACAGGTCGCCCGACGACGAGTAGCCGCCCGGGGTCTCGACGGCGACGCTCGGCCCGCCCGCGAGCCGCCGGAGCGCGATGCCGACGAGGATGAACAGGATGCCCAGCCCGATGACGAGCGCGCACACCCCGAACGCGACGACGGACGTGAACAGCGACGCGCGCAGGAACGAGGCCGTCATGACGGTCTGGCGCGTGGGGTCGTCCTGGTCGAGCTCGGCGTAGGTCTTGCCGTCGCTCGCCTCGAGGGCGTGCTTGTTGATGACCTCGGCCTGCGCGTACGCGGTGAGCGGCCCGTTGACGTGGCGCCCCGCGAGGAACGACGCGTCGTCGGAGACGGTGATCTCCTCGGCGGACAGCTGGTTCGACACGACGATCCATGTGCCGATGCCCGCGAGGAGAAGGATGATGCCCGCGATGATCGACACGAGGCCGATGCCCCGTGCCCCCTTCGTCGGTGTGACGGTGACGGTGCTCGACATGGCGCGTTCTCCCCTTCGTCAGGACCCACCTGCAGCCGCCCGCGCGAGACCGCCCGCGGGTGCGGGCCGGTCACGGGACGGTCGAACCACCCATACGGGGCCCACGGTAGCGACGGGAGACGCCCACCGCGCGGCGAACGCGCACCTCAGGGCGGGCGCGGCGACGACCGCGCGGCCCGCCAGGGTCGGGATGGGAGGATGCGGTCCGTGCGCATCACCCACCTGACCGACTGCTACCTGCCGCTGCTCGGCGGCATCGAGACCCAGGTCGCGCGGCTCGCGCAGCAGCAGGCGGCCGCCGGTCACGACGTCGCGGTCGTCTGCACGACGCCCGCGCGCCCCGGCGCGCACGGAGTGTCGACCGAGCGGGACGGTGACGTCACGGTGCACCGGCTCGCCGCGCGCGTCCCGGGCGGCTACCCCGTGCACCCGCGCGCGCCGCACCACGTGGCGCAGGTCCTGCGCGCCGACCGGCCCGACGTCGTGCACCTGCACATGGGCGTGCTGACGCCCTCCACCCAGGCGTCGCTGCGGACGGTCGTGCGCGCGGGGCTGCCCGCGGTGCTCACCGTGCACAGCGTCTGGGGCGGCGCGGAGCGCGCGTTCGCCGGGCTCGACCGCGTGGTCCGCTGGTCCCGCTGGCCCGTGCTGTGGTCGGCCGTGAGCGAGCTGACCGCCGCTCCCCTGCGCCGCATCGTCGGCGACCACGGCGAGGTCGTGGTGCTGCACAACGGCCTCGACCTCGACGCGTGGCGCGTCCCGCGCACCGAGCGCGCCGACCGCATGGAGGGCTCGGCCGTCCACGTCGTGGCCGCGACGCGGTTCGCGCCCCGCAAGCGCGTGCTGCCGTTCCTCGAGGTCGTGCGCGACGCCGTCGCGCGCCTCCCCGAGAGGGCGCTGCACGTGACGCTCGCCGGGGACGGACCCGAGCTGGCCGACGCGCGGCGCTTCGTCACCGAGCACGGGCTGGGGTCGGTCGTGTCCCTCCCGGGGCGGCTCGACGCGACGGGCCTCCAGCGGCTCTACGCGCGCGCCGACGTGTTCGCCGCGCCCGCCGTCGAGGAGGCGTTCGGCATCGCCGCGCTCGAGGGCCAGGCCGCCGGGCTGGCGGTGCTCACCCGCTCGCAGTCGGGCGTGGCGGAGCGCCTCACCAACGGCGTCGACGCGCTCGTGGCGGACGACGACGCCGGCCTCGCCGACGCGCTCGTTCGCCTCGCGACCGAGGACGGCCTGCTCGACCGGATCGTCGCGCACAACCGCGACGTGCCGTCGTCGGCGGGCTGGCCGCGCGTGCTCGCCGACGTGGAGCGGGCATACGAACGGGCCGCGACGATCGCCGTGGATCGTCGGGCCCGTCCGTCCCGCTAGGGGGTCACTCCCACTCGATGGTGCCCGGGGGCTTGCTCGTCACGTCGAGCACGACGCGGTTGACCTCGGAGACCTCGTTGGTGATGCGCCTCGAGATGACGGACAGCACGTCGTAGGGCAGGCGCGTCCAGTCGGCCGTCATCGCGTCCTCGGACGAGACGGGGCGCAGCACGATCGGGTGGCCGTAGGTGCGGCCGTCGCCCTGGACGCCGACCGAGCGGACGTCGGCGAGCAGCACGACCGGGCACTGCCAGATCTCGTCGTCCAGACCCGCCTTCGTCAGCTCCTCGCGCGCGATCGCGTCGGCGGCGCGCAGCGTCTCGAGGCGGTCCGCCGTGACCTCGCCGACGATGCGGATGCCGAGCCCGGGGCCCGGGAACGGCTGGCGCGCGACGATCTCCTCGGGCACGCCGAGCTCGCGGCCGACCGCGCGGACCTCGTCCTTGAACAGGGTGCGCAGCGGCTCGACGAGCGAGAACTGCAGGTCGTCGGGCAGGCCGCCGACGTTGTGGTGGCTCTTGATGTTCGCCGCGCCCTCGCCGCCGCCGGACTCGACGACGTCCGGGTAGAGCGTGCCCTGCACGAGGAACTTCACCTCGGCCCCGTGCTCGCCCGCGTCCTCGACGATCTGGCGCGCCGCGTCCTCGAACACGCGGATGAACTCGCGGCCGATGATCTTGCGCTTGGTCTCCGGGTCGCTGTGCCCGGCGAGCGCGGTGAGGAACCGCTCCTTCTCGTCACGGATCACGAGGTTGACGCCCGTCGCCGCGACGAAGTCGCGCTCGATCTGCTCCACCTCGCCCGCGCGCATCAGCCCGTGGTCCACGTGCACGCACGTGAGCTGGTCGCCCACCGCGCGCTGCACGAGCGCCGCGGCGACGGCGGAGTCCACGCCGCCCGAGAGCGCGCAGATGACGCGCGCGTCGCCGACCTGGGCGCGGATCGCCGCGACCTGGTCCGCGATGACGTTGCCGGGCGTCCAGTCCGGGGCGAGGCCCGCGCCGTCGTACAGGAAGTGCTCCAGCACGGTCTGGCCGTGCGCGGAGTGCTTGACCTCCGGGTGCCACTGCACGCCGTAGAGGCGACGCTCGCGGTCCTCGAACGCGGCGACCGGCGAGCCCGACGACGTCGCGAGGACCTCGAAGCCCTCGGGCGCGCGGTGCACGGCGTCGCCGTGGCTCATCCACGTGGTCTGGTTCTGCGGCGTGCCGTCGAGCAGCACGCCCGCGGCGCACACCTCGACCTCGGTGCCGCCGTACTCGCGCAGGCCCGTCTGGGCGACCTCGCCGCCGAGCGCCTTCGCCATGGCCTGGAAGCCGTAGCAGATACCCATGACGGGCACGCCTGCCTCGAACAGCGCCGGGTCGACGAACGGGGCACCCGTGGCGTACACGGACGATGGGCCGCCCGAGAGGATGATCGCGGCCGGGTCCTTCGCGAGCATCTGCTCGACCGTGAAGGTGTGCGGCACGATCTCGGAGTAGACCTTGGCCTCGCGCACGCGGCGCGCGATGAGCTGCGCGTACTGGGCGCCGAAGTCGACGACGAGCACGGGCCGCGGGGTCGAGGCGACCTCGGCGGTGGTGGGGGTGTCGGGAGCGGTGGCGGGTGACGTCACCCGTCCAGGATAGTCGCCGCGCGGCGGGGCTCGTCCCGCGTCTCAGGCGTCGGCGGGCACCTCGGCGCGCGCCGCGACGCGCTCGCGCAGGGCGCGGGCCGCCGCCTCCGGGTCGCTCGCCGCCGTGATCGCGCGCACCACCACGATCCGGGTCGCGCCCGCGTCGAGGACCGCGTCGAGCCGGTCCGCGTCGATGCCGCCGATCGCAAACCAGGGCGTCGCGGGCCGGGTCGCCGCGACGTCCCGTAGCAGGTCGAGGCCGACGGCGGCCCGTCCCGGCTTCGTCGGGGTCGCCCACAGCGGACCCACGCAGAAGTAGTCCACCGCCGGGTCGGCCTCCGCCGCGGCCGCCTGCGCGGCCGAGTGCGTGGACCTGCCGAGCACGGGCCCCGCGCCCAGCAGCGCCCGGACCGCCGGCACGGGCAGGTCGCGCTGACCCATGTGCACGACCGGCGCGCCCGTGACCGACGCCACGTCCGCCCGGTCGTTCACGGCCCACAGCGCGCCGTGCTCCGTCGCGACCCGCGCGACGAGCTCCTGGAGCTCGAGCTCGCGCGCGACGTCGAGCGTCTTGTCGCGGAGCTGCACGACGTCCACCCCGCCCGCGAGCGCCGCCCGCAGGAAGTCCTCGAGGTCGCCGCGCTCCTCGCGCGCGTCCGTGCAGAGGTAGAGCCGCGCGTCGGCGAGCCGGGCGCGTACGGCGTCCGCCGACGGGGCGGGAGTGGCCGGGGTGGTGGAGGTCTCGGAGCTCACCCGCGGGAGCCTAGCCTCGGCGGGTCCTCGGCAGGAGGTACTGTGGCCGACAGCACGGGAGCCCCGCAGGGGGCTGAGAGGGCGTCGCCGCCGACCGTCGAACCTGATCTGGGTCATGCCAGCGAAGGGAGCGCACATGAACCTGTCCGTCCACCCGTCCGCGGGTGGCGCCGTCGTGCCCGACGGCGCGCGCGACGTCGTCGTCGTGGGGGGCGGGATCGTGGGTGTCGCCGTCGCGTGGCGCGCGGCGCGCGCGGGGTTGACCGTCACGGTGCTCGACCCGGCGCCGGGCGCGGGCGCGACCCACGCCGCAGCGGGGATGCTCGCACCGGTGACCGAGGCCGACTTCGGGGAGGAGGCCGCCCTGCGGCTCCACCTCGCGGCCGCCGCGGCGTGGCCGGCGTTCGCCGCGGACCTGCGCGCGGCGACGGGGGCGGACGTCGGGCTGCGGACCGCCGGGACCCTCACCCTCGCCTACGACGCGGACGACCTCGCGCTGCTCCGCCGCGTCCTCGCGCTGCACGCCGCGCACGGTCTCGCGTCGCACGAGCTCACCGTCGCCGACGCGCGCCGCCGCGAGCCGTACCTGGGCCCGCGCGTCGCCGGGGCGGCGTGGGCCCCCGCGGACCACGCCGTCGACCCGCGCGCGGCGCACGCCGCGCTGCTCGCCGCGCTCGGCGGAGGCGACGCCGCGGGTGCGGGCTCGGCCACCGGGGCGCGCGTCGTCCGCGCGTCCGCGACCCGGCTCGCGCTCGATGGCGGGCGCGTGGTCGGCGTGCACGACGACGCGGGCCGGCTCCACCGCGCGGGTGCGGTCGTCGTCGCGGCGGGCTGGCAGTCGGGCGCCCTCCTCGCGGACGTGCCGGGCGTCGTCGTGCCCACGCGGCCGGTGAAGGGTCAGACGCTGCGGCTCGACGCGGGCCCGGACCTCGCGCTGGAGCACGTCGTGCGCGGGCTCGTGCAGGGCCGGCCGGTGTACGTCGTGCCGCGCGACCCCGAGCCGGCCGGCCCGCGCGCCGGGCACCGGGAGGTCGTCGTCGGGGCTACCACCGAGGAGAACCCGGACGACCGCCGCGCCACCGCCGGCGGGGTCTTCGCGCTCCTGCGGGACGCGCGCGCCCTCCTGCCGGGGATCGACGAGGCCGCGCTGGTCGAGGTGACGCCGCGGGGGCGCCCCGCGACCCCGGACAACCTCCCGCTCGTCGGGCCGACGGACGTCCCGGGGCTGCACCTCGCGACGGGCCACGGCCGCAACGGCATCCTGCTCGCCCCGCTCACGGCGGACGCCGTCGTCGCCGGGCTCGGCGGGCTCTCCGGCCTGGGCGGGACCGAGCCCGGCGACGACGTCGCGACCGCCCTCGCCACCGCCCGCACCGACCGCTTCGCCCGCACCGCCACCACACCGAGGTGAGACCCGTGACCGCACCCGCACCCACCGCGCTCGTCAACGGCGAGCCGTACCCGCTCGACGGCGACGTCGACCTGGAGCGGCTCGTCGCCGCGCTCGTCCCCGCCTACGTCGCCGACGGCACGCCGCAGGGCGTCGCGGTGGCCGTCGGGGACGCCGTCGTGCCGCGCGGCGCCTGGGCGACGACCGTCGTCGCGCCCGGGGACCGCATCGAGATCGTCACCGCCGTCCAGGGCGGCTGAGGAGGACCCATGACCACGACCGACGTCTCCCCCGCCACCGCGAGCGGCCCGGCCGACGCCGACGACCCGCTCGTCGTCGCCGGCACCCCGATCGGGTCGCGCCTCGTCATGGGCACCGGCGGGGCCGCGAACCTGCTCACGCTCGAGGACGCGCTCGTCGCGTCGGGCACCGCCCTGACGACCGTCGCGATGCGGCGCGTCGCCGTCCGCGCCGGCGGGGACGCGAGCCCCGACGCGGGGATCTGGGCGCTGCTCGCCCGCCTCGGCATCCGCGCGCTGCCCAACACCGCCGGATGCTTCTCGGTGCGGGAGGCCGTGCTCACCGCGCACCTCGCGCGCGAGGCGTGCGGCACCGAGTGGGTCAAGCTCGAGGTGATCGCCGACGACGTGACCCTCCTGCCCGACCCGGTCGGCCTCGTCGAGGCGGCGGACCAGCTCGTGCGCGACGGGTTCGTCGTGCTGCCCTACACGAACGACGACCCGATCCTCGCGCGCCGGCTGGAGGACGTCGGTTGCGCGGCCGTCATGCCCCTCGGGGCGCCCATCGGCACGGGGCTGGGCATCCTCAACCCGCGCAACATCGAGGCGATCGCCGCCGCGGCCCGGGTGCCCGTGATCCTCGACGCGGGGATCGGCACGGCGTCCGACGCCGCGCTCGCCATGGAGCTCGGCTGCGACGGCGTGCTCCTCGCGACGGCCGTCACGCGTGCCGCAGACCCGGTCCGCATGGCCCGCGCGATGCGCCTCGCCGTCGAGTCGGGCCGGCTCGCCGCGGGCGCCGGGCGCATCCCCCGCCGCGAGGGCGCCCTGGCGAGCTCGTCCCCGCAGGGCCGCCTCGACCTGGCCCTCTGACCCCGTCGACCAGGCCGTCCCGGCGGGCCGAGCAGGCCGTCCCGGCTCGTCCGCCGACCAGGACGCACCACGACCACCTGGTCGACGTGCAGGGGGGCTAGGGGGCGGGAGTTTCCAGGGCGGCGAGGAGGGCGGGGACGCCGCCGACGACGGAGCGCGCGTCGAGGCCCGCGGCGCGAGCGACGTCCGCGACGCGGGCCGACCGGCCGCCGACCGCGCACACCATGAGCACCGGGCGGTCGGCGGGCAGGTCCGCGAGCGCCGCGGCGGCACCGGGGTCCTGCGCGCCGCCGAGGAACGCGCCGCTCGGGACGAGCGTCGACCCGGGGAGCGGGCGCACCTGCGCCTCCCAGTCCTCGCGGACGTCGAGGAGGAAGGGTGCGGCGTCGTCGGCCCGCAGCAGGGCGGCCGCGTCAGGGGCGGACACGTCGCGCGGCGCGGGCCCCGCTGCCCCGGTCGGCCCCGCCCCGGCACCGGGCACCGCCACGGCCTGCGCCGCGGGCCGGAGCCCGCAGAACGCGGCGTAGGCGTCATCGCCCGGCAGGAGCGCGGTGACGGGCTCGCGCGTCGGGTCGGCGCGCACGGTGAGCTGGCGCCACGAGAGGTCGAGGGCGTCGTAGACGGCGAGGCGGCCCAGCAGCGTCGTGCCGGCGCCGGTGACGAGCTTGATCGCCTCGGTCGCCATGACCGAGCCGACGGTGCCGCACATCGCGCCGAACACGCCGCCGGTCGCGCAGTCGGGTGCCGCGCCCGGGGGCGGCGGGACGGGGAACACGTCGCGGTAGGTGACCCCGCGCGGGCCCTGCTCCCCCGACCCCGCCGCAGGGTCGGGACCCGCGGCGTCCGGGTGCGGGGCGTCGTCGGGCACGGCGAACCGGGGCGCGGCCCAGAAGACGCTGACCTGTCCCTGGAAGCGGTAGATCGAGCCCCAGACGACGGGCAGGCCGAGGACCTCGGCCGCGTCGGAGACGAGGTAGCGGGTCGGGAAGTTGTCGGCGCCGTCGAGCACGACGTCGTAGCCGCGCAGCACGTCGAGCGCGTTGTCCGCGTCGAGCCGCAGCGCGTGCTCGACGACGTGGACGTGCGGGTTGACGTCCGCGATGCTCTCGCGCGCGGAGTCGACCTTGCGGCGCCCGACGTCCGACCCGCCGTGGATGACCTGACGCTGGAGGTTGGACGTGTCGACGGCGTCGTCGTCGACGATGCCGATCGTGCCGACGCCCGCGGCGGCGAGGTAGAGCAGCGCAGGGCTGCCGAGGCCGCCCGCGCCGACGACGAGCACGCGCGCGGCCGCGAGCCGCCGCTGGCCCTCGGTGCCGACGCCCGGCAGCGCGAGGTGGCGCGCGTAGCGCTCGAGCTCCGGCGTCGAGAGCTCGGGACCGGGCGCGACGAGGGGCGCGAGCGGCGTCGTCATGCCGCGTACTGCTCCTCCAGCGCGACGAGCTTCGCGTCGGCCTCGGCGTGCACCTTCTTCTCGAGGATGAACGACATGACCGGGACGACGCCGGCGAACACCATCGTCGCGAGGCGGCCCCAGCCCCAGCGCATCTTGGTCCACAGGTCGAGCACGGTGACGAGGTACACGACGTAGATCCACCCGTGGGCGAACGGGATCCAGGACACGTACCGCATGACCCCGTCGACGTCGACGAACTGGCCCACGCCGTACTTGACGAGCATCTCGACGCACAGGATGAGCAGCATCACGCCGGTGATGATCGCGAGGACCCGGTAGCGCGCGAGCGCGCCGCGCGCCTTGCGGATCGCGGTGCGCGCGGCCTCCGCGCTGGGTGACGCCGCGTCGGCGGGGGCGACGACGGGCGCGTCGGTGGGGGTGGCCGGGTCCTGCGTGGTCATGGGAGAGGTCCTCGTTCCGGGCGAGACGGCCGCGGCGGTCTCCGCCGCGTGCGGTGGCGTGACGCGGTCGCCGCGTTAAACCGTCGCCGCGTGTCGGACGCCGAACCTAGGGTAGAACACCGTGCGACCCCTCCCTCTCCCCGACCCGGGGACCCCCGACCTGCGCGGCCCGTCCCGCTACCTCCTCTGGATCGCCCGGCGCCAGTGGACGGTGCTCACGGTGTCCGTGCTGCTCGGCCTCGTGAACTTCGCGTGCCAGGCGTTCCAGCCGTACATGCTCGGCCGCGCGCTCGACGAGGGGCTCACCGCCGGGTTCGGCGCCGAGCTGTGGCGCTGGGCGGGCCTCCTGCTCGCGCTGGGCCTGGGCATCGTCGTCACGGGCGTGACGCAGCACCGGTTCGACATCGCGAACTGGCTGCGCTCGGCGCTCACGACGTCGCAGCTCGTGGGTGACGTCACGGCCCGCTCGGGCGACGCGATCACCGAGGAGCTCCCGACGGGCGAGGTCGTGTCCACCGTCGCGAGCGACGCGATGCGCGTCGGCCAGCTCTTCTCGATGATGGGCCAGTTCCTCGGCGCGCTCGGCGCGTACGTCGTCGTGGCGGTCATCATGCTCTCGACGTCGCTCCAGCTCGGGCTCGTCGTCGTGCTGGGCCTGCCGGTCGTCGCCGCGGTGCTCGCGCTGCTCGTCAAGCCGCTCCAGCAGCGCCAGGCCGCGCAGCGCGAGGCGCAGGGCCGTCTGACGACGCTCGGCGCGGACACGGTGTCGGGCCTGCGCATCCTGCGCGGGATCGGCGGCGAGGGCGTGTTCGTGGGCCGCTACGCGCAGCAGTCGCAGAAGGTCCGCGAGGCCGGCGTGAAGGTCGCGCACACGCAGGCCACGCTCGACGCGCTCCAGGTGCTCCTGCCCGGCCTCCTCGTCGTGCTCGTCGTCTACCTCGGCGCGACGGCGGCCCTGCGCGGCGAGATCACGCCCGGGCAGCTCGTCGCGTTCTACGGGTACGCGGCGTTCCTCGGCTGGCCGCTGCAGGTCGCGACGCAGATGCTCAACATCGCGACGCGCGCCCACGTCGCCGCGCGCAAGATCGTGCGCGTCCTCGCGGTCGAGCCGGCCGCGGGCGCGACCCCGGCCACCGCGCCCATGCCGCCCGAGGGCAGCCCCCTCGTCGACGAGACGAGCGGCCTGGTGCTCGAGCCGGGACGCGTCGTCGCGCTCGTCTCGGCGGACCCGGACGCGTCGGCGGCCGTCGCGACCCGGCTGGGCCGGTTCGACGACGCCGCGGAGGCGGCCACGCCCGTGCGGCTCGGCGGCACGCCGCTCGCCGCGCTCGACAAGCACGCGCTCCGGCGCCGCGTCGTCGTCGCCGAGGCGACGCCGCAGCTCTTCTCGGGGGCGCTGCGCGACGAGCTCGACGCGCGCGGCACCGCCACGGAGGCCGAGGTGCTCGCCGCGGTGAGCACGGCCGACGCGCACGACGTGCTCGACGCCGTGCCCGACGGCCTCGCGGGCGAGCTGCCCGAGAAGGGGCGGTCGCTCTCGGGCGGCCAGCGCCAGCGCGTCGCACTCGCCCGGGCGCTCCTCACGGACCCGGAGATCCTCGTCCTCGTCGAGCCGACGAGCGCCGTCGACGCGCACACCGAGGCGCGGATCGCCGCGAGCCTCGCGCAGGCTCGTCGCGGGCGCACGACCCTCGTCGTCACGGCGTCGCCGCTCGTGCTCGAGCACGTCGACGAGGTGCTGCTCCTCGAGGACGGCCGGGTCACGGCGCGCGGCACGCACCGCGACCTCGTCGACCGCGCCCACTCCCCCGCGACCGCACCGGACGACGACGCGGCCCGGTACCTGCGCGTCGTCGGGCGCTCGCTCGACGACACCCCCGCCCTCGCCCGCACCGCACCCGAAGGAGGCCAGGCATGAGGCTCCCCGTCGCCGACGGCCCCGCCGTCCGCGCCGCCGCCGGACGCCTGTTCGCCCGGCACCGCGGCACGTTCGTGCTCATCGCCGTCCTCCACACCCTGGCCGCGGTCGCGGGTCTCGTGGGGCCGTGGCTCCTCGGCCGGCTCGTCGACGCCGTCACCGAGGGCACCACGTCGTCGTACGTGACGACGGTCGTCGCCGTGGGCGCGGGCGCAGTCGTCGCGCAGGCCGTCCTGCGCCGGTACGCGCAGCGCCTGTCCATGGTCTTCGGCGAGACCGTGTTCGCCGAGCTGCGCGAGGAACTCGTCGAGACGGTGACGTCGCTGCCGCTGTCCACGGTCGAGCGCGCGGGCACGGGCGACCTCGTGGCGCGCACGACGAACGACGTCGACCGCATCCAGCATGCCGTGCGGTTCGGCGTGCCGCAGCTCCTCGTCGCGGTCGTCACGCTCGTGCTCACGGCGGTCGCGGCCGTCGTGGTCGCACCCCTCGTCGCGCTCGCGCTGTTCGTGGGCGTGCCGCTGCTCGTCGTCGTGTCGCGGTGGTACCTCAAGCGCGCGTCGGCCGGCTACCAGCGCGAGGCCGCCGCCTACGCGACGCTCAACGGCACCATCACCGAGAGCGTCGAGGGCGCGCGCACGGTCGACGCGCTCTCGCTCACCGAGCGCCGCCAGGCGCGCGTGCGCGCCGACCTCACCGAGGCGTTCGAGGCGGAGCGGTACACCCTCGGGCTGCGCACCGTGCTGTTCCCGGGCATCGACCTCGCCATCGCGATCGCGCCCGTCGCGGCCCTCGTGTGGGGCGCGTGGCTGCTCTCGCAGGGCCAGACGACGCTCGGCGCCGTGGCCACGGTGACGACCTACGCGTTCCAGCTCGCCGGGCCGGTGTGGAACCTCATCTTCTGGCTCGACGAGATCCAGGTGGCCGCGGCGTCGTACGCGCGCATCGTCGGCGTCGCGCAGGTGCCTGGCGACCGCACCCCGACGGGCGACGTGCCCGACGGCGACCGCCTCGTCGCGCGCGACGTCGAGTACGCCTACCGCGAGGGCCACCCCGTGCTCCACGGCGTCTCGCTCGACCTCGAGCCGGGCGAGCGGCTCGCCGTCGTCGGGCCGTCGGGCGCGGGCAAGTCGACACTCGGCCGCATGCTCGCGGGCATCCACCCCCCGACGGCGGGCTCCGTCCGCTCCGGCGGCGTGCGGCTCGTCGACCTGCCGCTCGAGGACCTGCGGCGCGAGGTCGCGCTCGTCACGCAGGAGCACCACGTGTTCGTCGGCACGCTCGCGGACAACCTGCGCCTCGCGAAGGTCGACGCGGACGAGGCCGAGCTGCTCGACGCGCTCGACGCCGTCGACGCGCGCGGGTGGGCCGAGTCGCTGCCCGAGGGCCTCGCGACGACCGTGGGGTCGGGCGGGCACGTGCTCACCCCGGCGCAGGCGCAGCAGCTCGCGCTCGCGCGCCTCGTGCTGCTCGACCCGCACACGCTCGTGCTCGACGAGGCGACGTCGCTCCTCGACCCCCGGGCGGCCCGCCACCTCGAGCGCTCGCTCGACGCCGTGCTGGCCGGCCGGACGGTCGTCGCGATCGCGCACCGCCTGCACACCGCGCACGACGCCGACCGCGTCGCCGTGGTCGACGGCGGCCGCATCAGCGAGATCGGCCCGCACGACGAGCTCGTCGCCGCGGGCGGCGACTACGCGCGGCTGTGGCACTCCTGGCAGCAGGAGTAGCGCCGGTCGGTGCCAAGATGGTGCCAATGCCTGGAACCACGAGCGCCACCCCGCACGACCTCCCGACCCTCCCGAGCCCCTGGCGGGCCCGGGTCCCCGGCTACGCCGACATCGACGCGCTCGTCCGGCTGCGACGCCTGGACGAGCTCCAGGGCACGGGCTCGACGCACGTCGACCCCGCCGGGATCGAGTCCGAGGTCGCGGGGCTGGCCTCCTGGACGCGGCGCCAGCTGGTCGCCGTCGGGCCCGACGACGTCCCGCGCGCCTGGGTGACCGTGCACGACCGCGCCGCCGGGCGGGCCACCGTCTGGGGCTACTTCGACCGCGACGTGGCCGAGGTCGACGCGATCGCGGACGCGTTCTACCGCTGGGCGGAGCGCACCGCGGTCGCGATGGCGCGCCTGCGCGGCGTGACGGCGACGCGCCTCGACGAGAGCCCGTTCGCCGACGACACGCGCCAGGCGCAGTGGCTGACCCGGGCCGGGTACGCGCGGCGGCGCAGCTGGCTGCACATGACGCGCCCCGTCGTCCCGGACGAGGCCGCGCTCGCCCCGCGCGCCGGGGTCACGGTCCGCCCGGTCGAGCGGCACGAGAACGGGATGCCCGTCGCGGCCGACCTCCAGGTCGTGCACCAGATGCTGGAGACGTCCTTCCAGGACCACTTCAACTCCTACCGGGAGAGCTTCTCGGAGTTCGTGCAGCGGCTCCGCGAGGACCCGGGCCACAGCTGGGACCACTGGTGGCTCGCGTACGTGGACACCGACGACGGCCACCGGGTCCCCGCGGGCACGGTCGTGTGCTCGTCGATCGCCGCGGGCGAGAGCGGCGCGCCGGGCACGTACGTGGAGTACATCGGGGTGACGCGCGCCGCCCGCGGCCGCGGCGTGGCGAAGTCGCTGCTCGCGACGGTGATCGCCGACGCCGCCCGGGACGGTCGCGACCGCGTGGCGCTCGAGGTCGACGCCGACTCCCCCACCAAGGCCGACCAGCTCTACCGCTCGCTCGGCTGGGAGACGGACTACGTCACCGAGTCGTGGTTCAAGGACCTCGACCTCGACGACTGACCGCGGGCGGCCGGGACGCGCAGGCGGAGGTGGGCCCGGACGCGCCGGTGCCCGGCCGTCGCGGACGACGACCGGGCACCGGGTGACGCAGCGAAGGGCGACCTGACGGAGTCAGACGACCCGACGGGAACAGTGCGTCAGAAGCACGAGACGTGGATCGCCACCGACGCGTCGGTCGACGTCGCGTAGGCGGTGCCCTGGCCGTCGTAGTCGTACATCGTCACCGCCGCGCCCGCGCTGTTGCGCGCGCTGTTGGTCGTCCCGTTGACCCGGAGCGACACGTTCGTCGGCGCGCTCGCCGTGATCTTCGCGTCGCGGGTTCCGCAGTTGTACGGCGTGGTCCTGCTCGCCGCGCTCGCGCTCGCCGCCGGGGCGAGGACCAGACCGATCGTGACCGCTGCCACCGCGAACGGTGCAAGGCGCTTCTTCATGGAGTACCCCCGTGTCTCTCCGACCGCCGGGCGACGTCGACCGGCGGACCGCCCGGACGCTCTGTCCGGGCGGGATAAGACTGAGGTCCGTACATATGTCCGGCAAGCGCTGTGTCACGTGCTGAGACGGGTATCCGCCCGCTCCCGGCCCGGAACGGCGGCGCGTGCGCTCCCGACCCGCTCTCAGGGGGTCGTTCGCGGGCCGGCCGCATCGGGGTCGGCCGGGCCGGGGAGGCCGGCGATCCCGGCGTCCTCCCCGCGCGCGCGGCGCTTGCCGCCCGCCGCCTCGTCGCGCACGAGCCGGACCCACAGCAGCACGGCGAACCCGCCGAACACCCACCACTGGAGCGCGTAGAACAGGTTCTGCAGGTTGAGCCCCGTGCCGCCCTCGATCGTCGGGCGCGGGAGCTGGGCCGGGCCGCCGTCGGCCGCCGACGGCTGCGCCGGGTCCGAGGACAGCAGCACGAGGTACCCCGAGTACATCGGCCCGCCCCACGCGTTGACGAGCTCGCCCGTGGAGATCGCGTCGGTGCGGCCGGGGGCGGAGCCGCCCTGCCCGGCGGCCTCGGAGGCCTGGAGGTAGCCGGTGAGGCGCACGACGCCGTCCGGCGGGTCGAGCGCGGCGCTCTCCTCGGGCGACTCGACCCAGCCCCGCACGACGGGCAGGACCGGGGCGCCCGAGAGGTCGGCCCACGACGCGCCCTGGGTGCCGTCGTCGGTCACGTGGAGCGGGGTGAGCACGAGGTAGCCGACACGGCCGTCGAGCGCGCGACCCTCGACGAGGAGCTGCCCCTCCGCGTCGTACTCGCCCTCGACCCAGGCCTGCCGGCCGACGAGCTCGCCGGGGAACGTGGACTGCGGCGGGAGCAGCACGCCGACGCCCTCGGGTCCGGCGGCCTCGAGCTCGGCGGCCTCGTGCTGCGCCGCGAGCTCGGCGCGCTGCTGGGCGCGGTCGAGCTGCCAGACGCCGAGCCGCGCGCACACCGCCGCGGCGACGAGGAGGAGCACGAGCAGCCCGACGACCCGGGGCTGGCGGGCGACCGCCCAGAACGAGCGGGGCGCGGTGGGCTCGGGCACGACCCCACGGTATCCGGGGCGCGGGCGGCTCCCCGCATCCGGACCGCCTCCCGGGCGAACGTCACACGCCGCCCAGCGGCCCCCGGCGTCGGGGACAACGTCCTCGGCCGTGGTTCCCGGGCGCGGGACCTTGGACCTTTTGTGCCGTCGTGGGCGCAGGTCACACCGCCCGGCGCCAGGAGGAATAGTGCAGGCCCCCGGTCGATGGGGTTGTATGAAGCCGTAGTCGTTCACGGACCCTTCCCCCGCAGGAGCGTGAGATGAGCACGACCACCGTCACCGAGTCCACCGCCTGGCAACCCGCCGAGATCGCACCGCTCGACGACGACACCCTGCGTCGGGTCGACGCCTGGTGGCGCGCGGCGAACTACCTCTCGGTCGGCCAGATCTACCTCCTCGACAACCCGCTGCTGCGCACGCCGCTGGACCGCGAGGACGTCAAGCCGCGCCTCCTGGGCCACTGGGGCACCACGCCGGGCCTCAACTTCCTCTACGCGCACCTCAACCGCGCGATCGCGCAGCGCCGCCAGTCGACGATCTACGTCGCCGGGCCCGGCCACGGCGGCCCCGGCCTCGTCGCGAACGCGTACCTGGAGGGGACGTACTCCGAGACCTACTCGGACGTCACCCAGGACACCGAGGGCCTGCGCCGGCTGTTCCGCCAGTTCTCCTTCCCGGGCGGCATCCCGAGCCACGTCGCGCCGGAGACGCCCGGGTCGATCCACGAGGGCGGTGAGCTGGGCTACGCGCTCTCCCACGCGTACGGCGCCGCGTTCGACAACCCCGACCTGCTCGTCGCCGCGGTCGTCGGCGACGGCGAGGCGGAGACGGGCCCGCTCGCGACGAGCTGGCACTCGAACAAGTTCGTCAACGCGCGCAACGACGGCGTCGTCCTGCCGATCCTGCACCTCAACGGCTACAAGATCGCCAACCCGACGGTGCTCGCGCGCATCAGCGACGACGAGCTGCGCGACCTCATGATCGGCTACGGCCACACCCCCTACTTCTTCACGGGCGGGTTCGACGGCGAGGACCACTTCGAGGTGCACCGCCGCTTCGCGCAGCTCCTCGACGAGGTGCTCAACCACATCGCGCAGATCAAGGCCGACGCCGCGGCGGGTAACGACGAGCGTCCCGCGTGGCCGATGATCGTGTTCCGCACGCCGAAGGGCTGGACGTGCCCGCCGGTCATCGACGGCAAGAAGACCGAGGACTCGTGGCGCGCGCACCAGGTGCCGCTCGCGAGCGCCCGGGACACCCCGGAGCACCTCGAGGTGCTGCGCGGCTGGCTCGAGTCCTACCGGGCCGACGAGCTGTTCGACGAGGACGGCCGCCTGGTCGACGACGTCGCCGCGCTCGCCCCCGAGGGCACGCTCCGCATGAGCGACAACCCGCACGCGAACGGCGGCCTCCTGCTCAAGGACCTGCGCCTGCCGGACTTCCGCGACTACGCCGTGGACGTCACCGGGCCGGGCAGCAGCATCGCCGAGTCGACGCGCGTCCTCGGCCAGTGGCTCACCGACGTCGTGCGGAAGAACCCGGACAACTTCCGGATCTTCGGCCCCGACGAGACGGCGTCGAACCGCCTCCAGGCCGTGTACGAGGTCACGGACAAGCAGTGGAACGCCGACTTCTTCGGGCCCGACGTCGACGAGCACCTCGCGCGCGCCGGCCGCGTCATGGAGATGCTGTCGGAGCACCAGTGCCAGGGCTGGCTCGAGGGCTACCTGCTCACCGGGCGGCACGGCCTGTTCACGAGCTACGAGGCCTTCATCCACATCGTCGACTCGATGTTCAACCAGCACGCGAAGTGGCTCAAGGTCACGAACCACATCCCGTGGCGGCGCCCGGTCGCGAGCCTCAACTACCTGCTGTCGAGCCACGTGTGGCGCCAGGACCACAACGGCTTCAGCCACCAGGACCCGGGCTTCATCGACCACGTCGTGAACAAGAAGGCCGAGATCGTCCGCGTCTACCTGCCGCCGGACGCGAACACGCTGCTCTCGACGTACGACCACTGCCTGCGCTCGCGCCAGTACGTGAACGTCGTCGTGGCGGGCAAGCAGCCGGCGCCGCAGTTCCTGTCGATGGACCAGGCGATCGCGCACTGCTCGCGCGGCCTCGGCATCTGGGACTGGGCCGGCACCGAGGTCGAGGGCGAGGACCCGGACGTCGTGCTCGGCGCCGCGGGCGACGTGCCCACGCTCGAGGTGCTCGCCGCGGCGGACATCCTGCGCCGGCGCATCCCCGACCTCAAGGTCCGGGTCGTCAACGTCGTGGACCTCATGCGGCTCCAGGACGAGAAGGAGCACCCGCACGGCCTGTCGGACAAGGACTTCGACACGCTCTTCACGACGGACCGGCCGGTCATCTTCAACTACCACGGCTACCCGTGGCTCATCCACCGCCTCACGTACCGCCGCACGAACCACGCGAACATCCACGTGCGCGGCTACAAGGAGGAGGGCACCACCACCACCCCGTTCGACATGGCCATGCTCAACGACATCGACCGCTACCACCTGGTGATCGACGTCATCGACCGTGTGCCGTCCCTGCGCTCGACCTACGCGGGCCTGCGCCAGGAGATGGTCGACGCGCGGCTGGCGGCCCGCCAGTACACCCGCGAGCACGGGGAGGACATCCCCGAGGTGCGCGACTGGGTGTGGCCGGACGTCGGCGAGACGGCGACCGAGGAGGGTGGCCCGCAGTACAACGGCGCGAGCGCCGCCGTGCAGGACACCGGAGGAGACAACGAGTGAGCGACACCGCTCGCAGCATCTACATCACCTCGCCCGAGGGCGAGACGGGCAAGTCCACGATCGCGCTGGGGGTCCTCGACCTGCTGGTCCGCAAGGTCCAGCGGGTCGGGGTCTTCCGGCCGGTCACCCGGGCCGCCGGCCCGGACGTGCAGGACTACGTGCTCGAGCTGCTGCTCGCGCACGACGGCGTGGACGTCACCGCCGAGCAGGCGATCGGCGTCACGTACGAGGACGTCCACGCCGACCAGGAGGCCGCGCTCTCGCGGATCGTGGCCCGGTACCACGAGGTCGCGAGCCAGTGCGACTTCGTGGTCGTCGTGGGCACGGACTACACCGACGTCGCCGGGCCGACCGAGCTGTCGTTCAACGCGCGCGTCGCGGCGAACCTCGGCGCACCGGTCCTGCTCGTCGTCTCCGGCAAGGGCCGCACGCCCGACGCCGTGGGCAACCTCATCGAGGTCAGCGTCGCCGAGCTGCGCTCGCAGCACGCGCAGCCCATCGGCGTCGTCGCGAACCGCGTGCAGCCGGACGACCTCGACGCGGTGCGCGCGCTGCTCGGGTCGCTGGGCCCGGACGGCGAGCCGCTCGCGGGCGGGACGTCGTCGGGCCCGACGGCGCAGCCCGCCCCGGGCACGCGGCTGCCGGGCTGGGCGGTGCCCGAGGACCCGTTCCTCGACGCGCCGACCGTGCGGATCCTCATGGAGGCCGTCGGCGGGACGCTCGCGTTCGGCGAGGAGGAGCTCCTCGCGCGCGAGGCGACCGACCTGCTCGTCGGTGCGATGTCGTTCGAGCACCTGCTCGACCGGCTCACCGACGGCGCCGTCGTCATCACGCCCGGCGACCGGGTGGACATCCTCATCGGGCTGCTCGCCGCCCACTCGGCGTCGGGCTTCCCGTCGCTCGCGGGCGTGATCCTCAACGGCGGGTTCTTCCCGCCCGAGTCGACGGCGCGTCTCGTCGCGGACCTCGACCCGAGCCTGCCGATCATCCGCACCGACCTCGGGACGTTCCGCTCGGCGAGCGCCGCCGCGAGCGCCCGGGGCCGCGTGACCAAGGAGTCGCAGCGCAAGGTCGACACGGCGCTCGCGCTGTTCGAGCAGAGCGTCGACGGCGCGGCGCTCCTCGCGGGGCTCGACGTGCCCCGGCCCGAGGTCGTCACGCCGCTGATGTTCGAGTACGAGCTGCTGTCGCGCGCCCGCGCGGACCGCAAGCACGTCGTGCTGCCCGAGGGCGACGACGACCGCATCCTGCGCGCCGCGTCCACGCTGCTCGGCCGCCAGGTCGCGGAGCTGACGATCCTCGGCGAGGAGCAGAAGGTCCGCGCCCGCGCGGCGGAGCTCGGCCTCGACATCGACGCCGCGCACGTCGTCAGCCCGCACGACCCGGAGCTCGTGGAGCGGTTCGCCGCCGAGTACCAGCGGCTGCGCGCGCACAAGGGGATGACGCTCGAGGAGGCGCGCGAGCGCGTCCAGGACGTGTCCTACTTCGGCACGATGATGGTCCACCTCGGGCTCGCGGACGGCATGGTGTCGGGCGCGAAGCACACGACGGCGCACACCATCAAGCCGTCGTTCGAGATCATCAAGACCCAGCCGGGCGTGTCCGTCGTCTCGTCCGTGTTCCTCATGTGCCTGCAGGACCGCGTGCTCGTCTACGGCGACTGCGCGGTCATCCCCGACCCGACGGCCGAGCAGCTCGCGGACATCGCGATCTCCTCGGCGGCGACGGCGCAGCAGTTCGGCGTCGACCAGCGGGTCGCGATGCTGTCGTACTCGACCGGCGAGTCCGGCTCGGGGGCCGACGTGGACAAGGTGCGCCGGGGCACGGCGCTCGTGCGCGAGCGCCGGCCCGACCTGTTCGTCGAGGGCCCGATCCAGTACGACGCGGCCGTCGACGCGTCCGTCGCGGCGTCGAAGATGCCGGGCTCGGACGTCGCGGGGCGCGCGACCGTGTTCATCTTCCCGGACCTCAACACGGGCAACAACACCTACAAGGCGGTCCAGCGCTCGGCGGGCGCCGTCGCGGTGGGCCCGGTCCTCCAGGGCCTCAACAAGCCGGTGAACGACCTCTCGCGCGGCGCGCTCGTGCAGGACATCGTCAACACCGTCGCGATCACCGCGATCCAGGCGCAGGCCCCGGCCGACGCCGTCGACCCCACCTCTGACTCCCAGGGAGCCACGTCATGACGATCCTGCCCGAGGGCGAGCGCCCCAACCCCTACAGCGCGTACGGCGCGCACGGGTCCGTGCTCGTCATGAACTCGGGGTCGTCCTCGCTCAAGTACCAGCTCGTCAACCCCGTCGGCGGCGAGGCGATCGCCGCGGGCACGATCGAGCGCATCGGCGAGGAGTCCGGGATCATCAAGCACCGGTTCGCCGGGAACACGACGACGCGCGAGGAGCCCGTCGCGGACCACGGGCACGCGCTGCGCATCGCGCTGAGCATGTTCGACGACGTGGGCCCGACGCTCTCGGACGCCGACGTGTACGCGGTGGGGCACCGTGTCGTGCAGGGCGGCTCGCTGTTCGCCGACCCGGTCCTCGTCGACGACGGCGTGCTCGAGCGCATCCGCTCGCTGTCCCCGCTCGCGCCGCTGCACAACCCGGCGAACGTCAAGGGCATCGAGGTCGCGCGGTCGCTGCTCGGCGACGTGCCGCACGTCGCGGTGTTCGACACCGCGTTCTTCCAGCGGCTGCCGCAGCACGTCGCGACGTACGCCCTGGACGCCGAGGTCGCCGAGAAGTACGCGATCCGCCGCTACGGCGCCCACGGCACGAGCCACCAGTACGTGTCCGGGAAGGTCGCGCGCGTCCTCGGGCGCCGGATCGAGGGTCTCAACACGATCGTCCTGCACCTCGGCAACGGCGCCTCGGCGTCGGCCGTCAAGGGCGGCGTGCCGGTCGAGACCTCGATGGGCCTGACCCCGCTCGAGGGCCTCGTCATGGGCACGCGCACGGGCGACATCGACCCCGCGGTCGTGTTCCACCTCGCGCGCAACGCGGGCATGAGCATCGACGAGATCGACGACCTGTTCAACAAGCGCTCGGGCGTCAAGGGCCTGTCCGGCGTGAACGACTTCCGCGAGCTGCACCGGCTCATGGAGGCCGGCCACGAGGGTGCCCGCCTCGCGTTCGACGTGTACATCCACCGGCTGCGGAAGTACGTCGGCGCGTACGCCGCCGTGCTCGGCCGCGTGGACGTCGTCGCCTTCACCGCGGGCGTCGGCGAGCACGACGCCGAGGTGCGGGCCGCCGTCGTCGAGGGGCTCGAACCGCTCGGCCTCGCCGTCGACCCGGACCGCAACGCCGTCGACTCCGGCGAGCCGCGCGTCATCTCGCCGGACTGGACGAGCACGCTCGTCATGGTGGTCCCGACGATGGAGGAGCTCGCCATCGCGCGCCAGTCGGTCGAGGTCGTCGAGGCGGCCTCGCGCGCCGGCTGATCCCCGCACGCCCGGGCTCCTCCGGGTGACACCTACGCGGCTCAGGCCGCTCCCCGGCCGGTGAGCCGACGCCCGCGCGTCGGCTCGCCGGTCGGTGGCATGCTCGGGCGGTGACCGTTCTCATCGACCCGCCCGCGTGGCCCGCCCACGGGACGCTGTTCAGCCATCTGGTGTCCGACGCGTCGCTCGCGGAGCTGCACGCGTTCGCGGCGTCGATCGGCGTGAGCCCGCGGGCGTTCGACCTCGACCACTACGACGTCGCCGCCGAGCGGTACGACGTCGCGGTCGCCGCGGGCGCGGTGCCCGTCGGGGGTCGCGAGCTCGCGCGGCGCCTCGGCGCCTCCGGCCTGCGCGTCCCCGGCCGGGCGCGGCGCGCGGCGAAGGCCGACGCGCTCCTCGCGCGCTGGGACGCGCTCCTCCCGGGCGCGCGCGACGTCGGCGTCGAGCTCGTCGAGCGCTGGCACGAGCCGCACCGCGTCTACCACGGACCCGAGCACCTCGTGCACGCGCTCGACTCCCTCGCGCTCCTGGAAGGACGCCCGCCCGGTGTGCCCGACGCCGCCCGGCCGCCCGCCCGCGGAGGTGCCGCCGCGGCGTCGGGTGGCACGTCCGGCGGCGCGGTGTCGGGCGGCGCGTCGTCGGGCGGAGCGGTGTCGGGCACGGGCCCGATGCCGGCGGTGACGCAGCTCGCGCTGTGGTTCCACGACGCCGTGCACGACGGCCAGGCGGGCCGCGACGAGGAGCGGTCGGCCGAGCTCGCGGACGCCCGGCTGACGGGCCACCTCGGCGCCCGCGAGGTCGAGGAGGTCGTGCGGCTCGTGCTCGTGACGACCGACCACGCCCCGGCGCCGGGCGACGCGCCCGGGGCGCTCGTCTCGGACGCCGACCTCGCCGTCCTCGGCTCCGCGCCGGACCGCTACGCGCGCTACGCCCGGCAGGTGCGCGCGGAGTACGCCCACGTGCCCGACGACGCCTTCCGGGCCAGGCGCGCCGCCGTCCTGCGCGCGCTGCTCGAGGGCGGCACGCTGTTCCGTACCCCGCAGGCCGCCGCGCTCTGGGAGGACCGCGCCCGCGCCAACCTCACCACCGAGCTCACGACCCTCACCTCCCCCACCTGACCCTCTCTCCCTCCCCCTCCCCCTCCCCCTCCGCCTCGTCGACGCGGCGGCGACGTTAGGGTCGGGGCGTGACCGACGATCCGGCGTCGCCGCCCGCCACCACGGCGTCAGCAGCAGGCCCAACAGCACCGTCGTCCGACAGGTCCTCGTCGGGTCGTCCGCGCCGCTCCCGACGGCGGCGCCTGACCCTCGGGACGGCCGCCGGGCTCGTGGCGCTCGTCCTGGCGCCGTTCGTCGTCGTGCAGGCGGTGGGGCGCTCGCACGTCGCCGACCCGGCGCACGTGCCGCCGAGCGACGCGATCGTCGTCCCGGGGGCGGGGCTGCGGCCGGACGGGACGCCGTCCACGTACCTGCGCCGTCGGCTCGACGCGGCGGCCGAGCTCTACGGCCGGGGCGTCGCGCCCGTCGTGCTCGTGAGCGGCGACGCGCACGACGACTACGACGAGCCCGGCTCGATGCGCGCGTGGCTGCTCGGCCGCGGCGTGCCCGACGACGCGATCCTGCTGGACCGCGAGGGCTTCGACACCCACGCGACGTGCACGCGCGCGGCGTCGGAGCTCGGCGTCGGCACGGCGGTGGTCGTCACGCAGGGGTACCACCTGCCGCGCACGCTGTTCTCGTGCCGCGTCGCGGGTCTCGACGCCGTGGGGGTCGGCGTCAGCGCGGCGAGCGTGGAGCCGTGGAAGGCCGTGCTCTACCGCGCCCGCGAGGTCCCCGCGGCGACGAAGGCCGTGCTCGACGCCGTGCTCCGCTGAGCGGGGTTCCGTCAGGGCAGCCGCAGGCGACGCATGACGTCGAGCGCCGACGTGAGGACCTTGCTCGGCAGCTCCCCGCCGAGCTGGTAGAGCGTGTCGAGCGTGAGGCCCTGGTTCGCGCCGCGCTGCACGGAGATCGTCTGCGCCTCGGTGAGCGCCTCGATCCCCTCGCGCCCGTGGCGGCGCCCGAGGCCCGACGCCTTGAACCCGCCCATCGGCGCCCCGACGGACCCCCACGTCGCGGAGTAGCCGTCGTTGACGTTGACCGTCCCCGCCTCGACGCGGGCCGCGATCCGGCGGCCCCGGGCGGCGTCGCGCGTCCACACGCTCGCGTTGAGCCCGTACTCGGTGTCGTTCATGACCTCGACGGCCTCGTCGTCGCTCGCGACCCGGCGCACGGAGACGACCGGGCCGAACGTCTCCTCGCGCGCGCACGCCGCGTCGTCGGGCACGTCGTCGAGGACGGTGGGCGCGTAGAACCACGGGCCGATGTCCGCCCGGTGCACGCCGCCCGCGAGGACGCGCGCGCCGCGCGCGATGGCGTCCTCGACGTGGGCGACCACGCGGTCGAGCTGCGCCTGCGACGTGAGCGACCCCATGTCCGCCGAGTAGTCGAGCCCGGCGCCGAGACGCATCTCACGCACGAGGGGCACGAACTCGTCGAGGAACGCGTCCGCGACGTCCTCGTGCAGCACGAGCCGCTCGATCGACACGCAGAGCTGGCCGGAGTTGGAGAAGCACGCGCGCACGGCGCCACGCGCGGCGGCGCGCACGTCGGCGTCGGCCGCGACGTAGAGCGGGTTCTTGCCACCGAGCTCGAGCGTCGCACCGATGAGGCGCTCCCCCGCGCGTGCGGCGACCTTGCGGCCGGTGGCCGTCGAGCCCGTGAACGCGATGTGGTCCACGTGGTCGGTCACCGCGGCGCCGACGTCTCCCCCGCCCGCGACGACGAGGAACAGGTCGGCGGGCAGCCCCGCCTCCTCGAGCAGCTCCGCGCCCCACAGCGCGGTGAGCGTCGTCTGCGGGTCCGGCTTGAGCACGACGGCGTTCCCCGCCACGAGCGCGGGCACGGCCTCGGCGAACGCGAGCGTCAGCGGGTAGTTCCACGGCGCGATGACGCCGACCACGCCCACAGGACGACGGTGCACGCGCGTGCCGGTGAGCACGGGCAGCATCCCCGGCGCCCGCCGGTCGGCGAGGTAGCGCGGGCCGCGCTGGGCGTAGTGGCGCGTGAGGATCGCGACGTCCGCGACCTCCTCGAACGCGCTGCGCCGCGACTTGCCGGACTCCATCTGGATGAGGTCGAGGCCGTCCGACTGGCGCGCGAGCACGAGCTCGCCGAAGCGCCGCAGCACCGCCGCGCGCTCGCGCACCGAGCGGGCTGCCCAGGCCGGCTGCGCGGCCCGCGCGCGTGCCACGGCACGGGCGACGTCCTCGACGGACGAGACGGGGACCGCGGCGAGCGGGGCTCCCGTGGACGGCAGGACGGAGCGGTGCATGCCCGCCTCGTTGCTCGTGACGACGCGCTGCGCGAGGGGGGCCACGACCTCCGGCTCGAGGACGTAGGTCGCGGCCGGGTTCTCGGGGTCGATCAGGCCGTCCAGCGCGGCGCCGTCGCCGCGCCCGGAGCCGCGTGTGCCGGATGAGCTCGTCATGGGGACAGGCTACGTCGTGGCGCTGACAGCGCGTCGACGGGCTGCTCCCACGTGGTGAGCACGGGCCGGAAGCCCTGCCGCGCCCAGAAAGGCGCGGACAGCGGGTTGAGCACGCCGTGGTGCAGCACGACGACGGCGCCCGGCCCGGCCTGCTCGTGCACGCGGGCGAGCGCCGCGTCGACGAGGGTCCCGCCGACCCCGGTACCGCGCGCGCTGCCCGTCACGTGCAGCAGGACGAGGTAGGCGACCGGCCCCGCCGTGACGGTCCCGGCCACGGCCCCGGAGCGCTCCGACGGCTCGACCGCGACGACGCCCACGACCTCGCCCGTCCGCTCCCCCGGCCCCTGGTGGCGCGCCACGAGGACCGTGGTGCGCGGGTTCTCGACGGCGGCGGCGACCTGGGCGGCGAGGTGCTCGGCCGCGAGCGGCCGGACGCGGGCCGCGCCCACGAGCTCGTCGTACGCGAGCTCGGCGCGCTGGTGCTCGACGACGGCGGCCACGTCGTCCGGGCCGGCGTCGGTCAGCACGATGCCGGGGAGGTCGGCGCGGGGCCGGGCCGGCGGGGCGCCGCGACGGGCAGCGAGGTGCACGGTCGGGCGCAGGCCGCTCGCCGCGAGGGCGCCCACGGCCTCGACGTCGCGGCTCGGCCACAGGAGCGCCAGACCGTGGTCGCGGGGTGCGGGGCCCCGCTCGGGCAGCCCGTCGCCCGCCGGTGCGCTGCCCGGGTCGCGCGCGACGCGCGCCGTCCAGGCCGCGACGAGCGCGCGGACCGCGCCGCCCACGTCCGGTCCCGCCGCGCGCGCCCGCAGCCGGTGCTCGCGCAGCGCGCGGAACCCTGCCGCCGCGGAGCCGGGTCCGACGTCCCCGACGCCGAGGAGCCCCGCGGCCCGGGAGCCGTCCGGGAGCCGCACGGCGAGGAGACGCTCGTCGCCCGCGGTGGCACCGAGAGCGGGGACCGCCACGAGCGGGTCGAGCGCGGCGACGCGCGCGCGGTGCTCGGTCTCGAGGGCGGCGAGCTCGTCGTCGTCCGGCCGCCACGCGGCGGGGGTCATCGTCCGGCGTCGCGGGCGTCCGGGGCGCCGAGCGGGCGGCCGAGCACGACGCACTCCTGGTCCGCGTACCCCAGGCGCTCGTAGAAGCCGCGCACCGCGTCGTTCGTGGAGCGCACCATGAGGCGCACGGCCCGCGCGCCCTGCGCGGCGAGCCACGCCTCCGCCACCACGACCGTCGCACGGCCCGTGCCGCGCCCCTGGACGCGCGGGTCGACCGCTACGTAGTAGAGCCAGCCACGGTGCCCGTCCACGCCGGCCATCGCCGTCGCGACGAGCTCCCCGGCCGCGACCCCGGGCGCCTCGGGAGCACCGCCCGGGGCCACCGTGGGCAGGTCGCGCGTCGCGCGACCCACGAGCACCGTCGAGGTCTCGCCCAGGCGGGCGTCGGCGAGGTCGCGGTACGGGTCGTTCCAGGGCCGGGTGAGCCCGCACTCCCGCCACAGCGCGACGACCGCCTCGACGTCGGCGTCCTCGACCTCGGTGAAGACCAGGTCGGTGGGGGCCTCCGTCGAGACCGCGTCCGCGACGTCAGTCTCCGGGCGGCCCGCGCCCGCGGCGGGCACGGAGCCGTTGCCGCCCGGCGCGCCGTCGCCGGCGTGCGTCAGGCGCGGACCGTCGGCGATGCGTCCGGCCACGGCGGGCTCAGCGGGGCTGGTACGGAGAGACGACGACCTCGACGCGCTGGAACTCCTTGAGGTCCGAGTACCCGGTCGTCGCCATGGCCCGGCGGAGCGCGCCGACGAGGTTGAGCGTGCCGTCCGCCTGGCGGCCCGGCCCGAAGAGGATCTCCTCGAGGGTGCCGGCCGTGCCGACGCGCACGCGCTCGCCGCGCGGGAGCTGGGCGTGGTGGGCCTCCGAGCCCCAGTGCCAGCCCTTGCCCGGCGCCTCCTCGGCCCGCGCGAGCGCCGCGCCGAGCATCACCGCGTCGGCGCCGCACGCGACCGCCTTGACGAGGTCGCCCGAGCGGCCGACGCCGCCGTCCGCTATGACGTGCACGTAGCGGCCGCCCGACTCGTCGAGGTAGTCGCGGCGGGCCGCCGCGACGTCCGCGACCGCGGTCGCCATGGGCGCGTGGATGCCGAGCGAGACGCGCGTGGTGTGGGCGGCGCCGCCGCCGAAGCCGACGAGGACGCCCGCGGCGCCCGTGCGCATGAGGTGCAGCGCCGCGGTGTACGTGGACGCGCCGCCCACGACGACCGGGACGTCGAGCTCGTAGATGAAGCGCTTGAGGTTGAGCGGCTCGGCGACGCCGGACACGTGCTCGGCGGAGACCGTCGTGCCGCGGATGACGAACAGGTCGACGCCCGCGTCGACCACCGTCTGGTAGTGCTCCTGGGTGCGCTGCGGCGACAGGGCCGCGGCGACGGTGACGCCCGCCGCGCGGATCTCCTTGAGGCGCTGCGTGATGAGGTCGGCCTTGATGGGCTCGGCGTAGATCTCCTGCATGCGGCGCGTCGCCTCGAGCGGCTCGAGCCCGGCGATCTCCTCGAGGAGCGCGGTCGGGTCGTCGTAGCGCGTCCACAGGCCCTCGAGGTCGAGGACGCCGAGGCCGCCGTGGTTGCCGAGCGCGACGGCGGTCGCCGGGCTCATGACCGAGTCCATGGGTGCCGCGAGGATCGGCAGGTCGAAGTGGTAGGCGTCGATCTGCCAGCCGACCGACACCTCCTCCGGGTCGCGCGTGCGCCGCGAGGGCACGACGGCGACGTCGTCGAAGGAGAACGCGCGCCGACCGCGCTTGCCACGTCCGATCTCGATCTCGTTGCTCACCGGGTCAGCCTACCGGCGGGCCGTGCCCGTCACCTGCACCGACCACCGTGTGGGTGGGCGCTGGCAGGGTGACGCTCGTCGCCGGGACGTCCGGCGACGACGGGAGCGCCGGGCGCCCCGGGCCCCGACCGGACGGCAGAGGTGGACCATGACGACGACGCCCTGGACGGCGGGACCGCTGCTCGGTCTCGACACCGAGACCACGGGCCTCGACGTCGACGTCGACCGCGTCGTCACCGCCGCGCTCGTGCTCCGCGAGCCGGGCGCCACGCACGTCCGTACGTGGCTCCTGGACCCGGGCGTCGAGATCCCGGCGGAGGCCACGGGGATCCACGGCATCACGACCGCGCACGCCACGGCGCACGGGTCGGCCCCCGCCGTCGCGCTCGACGAGATCGCGACGCTCGTCGTCGACGCCCAGCGCGACGGCGTCCCCCTCGTCGCCTACAACGCCGCGTTCGACCTCGCGATCCTCGACACCGAGCTCCTGCGGCACGGGCTGCCGACGCTCGCCGCGCGCCTGGGGCGGCCCGTGCGGCCGGTGCTCGACCCGCTCGTGCTCGACCGGGCGTGGGACCCGGCCCGCGAGGGCAAGCGCCGGCTCGTCGACCTGTGCGCGCGCTACGAGGTGCTCGACGTCGGGCCCCTGCACACGGCGGACGGGGACGTGCTCGCGACGCTCGACCTGCTCGACGCGCTCGCCCGCGCGTACCCGGACCTGGCCGGGCTCGGCCCGGTCGCGCTGCACGACCTGCAGGTCGTCGCGCACCGGCGGTGGGTCGACGCCCTGGACCCGGACCGCGACCAGCCCTACGTCGGCGCCGGCGCGGACGGGCGCTGGCCGGGCTGACCCGGGCACACACCCGCGGCGCCACCTGCGTGGCATATCTCATGATGCGGGTGAAGGTCGTGTGATGAAGGCATGGTCGCGGGCCTGGGGCCGCCCGTCGCCGCGTCGATATCTCATCCATGAGTTATCGTCGCTCTCATGACAGCGATCGACGACGCACCTCTCACGCAGGTCGGCGCGCTCATCCGCGGCGCCCGCCAGAACCGGGGTCTCACCCAGACCCAGCTCGCGGAGCGGCTCGGCACGAGCCAGAGCGCCGTGCACCGCATCGAGCAGGGCTCGCAGAACCTCAGCCTGGAGATGCTCAACCGCATCGGCCTCGCGCTCGACTCCGAGATCATCAGCCTCGGCGGCCCCAAGCACGCGCACCTGCGCGTCCAGGGCGGCCACACCCTCTCCGGCCGCATCGAGGTGAACTCCTCCAAGAACGGCGCGGTCGCGCTGCTGTGCGCCTCGCTCCTCAACCGCGGCCGCACCACCCTGCGCGGCGTGGCCCGCATCGTCGAGGTCGACCGCATCGTCGACGTGCTGCGCTCCATCGGCGTGCGGGCCACGTGGACGACGGGCGGCCGGGACCTCGAGATCGTCGTGCCGGAGCGCCTCGACCTGGCCGCGATCGACGTGGACGCCGCGCGCCGCACGCGCTCGATCATCATGTTCCTCGGGCCGCTGCTCGGGCTGCGGGACACCTTCGAGCTCCCGTACGCGGGCGGCTGCGACCTCGGGACGCGCACCGTCGAGCCGCACATGATCGCCCTGCGGCCCTTCGGCCTGGCCGTCACCGCGACAGGCGGGAACTACCACGCGACCGTCGCCCCGGCGTCGGGCACGGACCTGTCGGTCGTGCTCACCGAGCGCGGCGACACCGTCACCGAGAACGCGCTCATGGCCGCGGCCCGCCGCGACGGCGTGACGACGATCCGCAACGCCAGCTCCAACTACATGGTGCAGGACCTCTGCTTCTACCTCGAGCTGCTCGGCGTGCAGGTCGAGGGCATCGGCACGACGACCCTGCGCGTGCACGGCCGCACCGACATCGACGTGGACGTGGAGTACGCCGTCTCGGAGGACCCGGTCGAGGCGATGAGCCTGCTCACCGCGGGCATCGTCACCGGCTCGGAGATCACCGTGGCCCGCGTCCCGATCGAGTTCATGGAGATCGAGCTCGCGACGCTCGCCGAGATGGGCCTGCGGTACACGCAGAGCGCCGAGTACGTGGCGCGCAACGGCCGTTCGCGCCTGGTCGACGTCACGGTGCACCCCAGCGAGCTGCACGCGCCGATCGACAAGATCCACCCCATGCCGTTCCCCGGCCTCAACATCGACAACCTGCCGTTCTTCGCGGTCATCGCCGCGAACGCGCAGGGCACGACGCTCATCCACGACTGGGTGTACGAGGGCCGCGCCATCCACCTCACCGACCTCACGCGGCTCGGCGCCGACGTGCGGCTCCTGGACGCCCACCGACTCCAGGTGGCGGGCCCGACGCGCTGGTCCGGCGCCGAGGTGAGCTGCCCGCCCGCCCTGCGCCCCGCCGTCGTCATCCTGCTCGCGATGCTCGCCGCGAAGGGCACCTCCGTCCTGCGCGGCGTCGACATCATCGCGCGCGGCTACGAGGGCCTCACCGAGCGCCTGCGCGAGCTCGGCGCGAACATCGAGACGTTCCGCGACTGACCCCTCGCCACGCTCGGCGCCCGCGGGCCCTCGGGCCCTCCGTGCCCACGACGCGGGCACGACCACGACGGGCCGCCCTCCTGCGGGAGGGCGGCCCGTCGTCGTCACTTCGGGTAGACGGCGTCGACCTCCACCTCGACGAGCCAGCCGTCGACCGGCAGGTTCTCGATCTCGAGCGCGAAGCGCGACGGCCGGGCCCCGTTGACCACCATGGGCGCCGTCCGGGCCGAGCCGAGCTGGACCTCGAGCGTCGCGCCGGTCGCGAGGTTCGTGTTCGCGAAGAACTGGCGGTAGGCGCGGTTCCAGCCGGCGAAGTCCATCTTCTCCTGGCCGGCGGGGTTCTGGAGGAACACCCGCATGGAGACGACGTCGTCGTAGGACAGCCCGGCCCGCTCGAGGTTCTCCCCGATCCGCATGAGGACGTTGATGCCCTGCGCCTCCGTGATCGTCACGCCGGCCGGCAGGACGCCGCCGGGGAAGACGTCGGTCGGGACGTAGCGCTGCTCGGCGGTCGCGCCGGGCGTCGTGTTCATCGCGGCGGGACCGAGGCCGGACGACTTGTACCAGGCGACGTTCTTCCCGATCGCGACGCCGTCGGCGATGGACGGGGTGTCGCCGGTGACGAAGGAGTGGGCCTCGGTCGGCCTCGGCTCGAAGAGCCTCCCGGCGGCGACGGCGGTGCCGGGGACGGCGACGGCGGCGGTGAGGGCGACGGCGACGACGACCTTGGTGCGGTTCTTCATGCAGGCCTCCCAGGGGGACGACGGGCGCCACCCTGGCGCCCGGGCTCCGGCCGGTCGCGAGGACCGCCGGGGCCGCGACGCTAGCCAGCCTCCGTTTCCGCGCCGTGACGGCGACGTGTCGGGTCGTCGCCGGTCCCGCCGCGTGCCCGTCGCCACGGCGCGACGCCCCGCGGGCGCGGCCGAGGGCCGCGACACGAGACGTTTACGAGAGCCGTGAACCGTTGACCGACGCGAAACGCGCCGGACCCGTGCTCGCGACGACACGTCCCTAGCGTCGGCCCCGGTGCTGACGGCGGCACCCGGCATCGTGGGCCGGGCTCCCCGCCCGTCAGGCCGTGGACGAGAGGGCTCCAGCCACATGGTCACTGACGAGAAGACGACCGGCGTCTCGCGCCGCAACTTCCTCCAGGCCGTCGGGGTCGGCTCCAGCGCCGGCGTCATGTTCGCGACGATGGGCGCGGTGGGCCTCGCCCCGACGGCCGCCGCCCAGCCGCGGAACGAGTCGTGGACACCGCCGCGGGGCAGCGACTTCAGCCTCACGGGCCGCTCCGCGAAGAAGGTCGTCGTCGTCGGCGCCGGGCCGGCGGGCCTGGCCACGGCGTACGAGCTGCAGAAGGCCGGCTACCGCGTCACGGTGCTCGAGGCGCGGCACCGCGTCGGCGGCCGGACGCTGACGATACGCGGCGGCGACGCGGAGACGGACGTCAACGGCGTCACGCAGAAGGCGCGGTTCGCCGACGGCGTCTACATGAACGCGGGCGCGGGGCGCATCGCCCAGTGGATGGTCACCATGGACTACCTGCGCGAGCTCGGCGTCCCCTACGAGGTGTTCACCAACGCCAACGCGGACGCCTACCTCTACAACGAGCGCTCCGGCGCGACCCCCGGCAACCCGGTCCGGTACCGCACCGCGAAGGCCGACGTGTTCGGCTACACGTCCGAGCTGCTCAGCTACGCGACCGACCAGGGAGCGCTGGACCAGAAGCTCACCGCCGCGGACAAGGAGAACCTGCGCGCGTTCCTCCGGTCGTGGGGCTCGCTCCAGGCCGACGGGAGCTACCGGGGCGGGAACAACCGCGGGTACGCGGTCTACCCGTCCGCGTGGAACGAGCACGGCACGCCCCTGCCCGGCCCGGGCTCGGTGTCGGAGGTGCTCGCCTCGAAGGTCGGGCAGTACTTCCCGTTCGAGATCAACTGGGAGCAGTCGATGCTCATGTTCCAGCCCAAGGGCGGCATGGACACGACCTACGACTACTTCGTCAGGGCGATCGGCAAGCAGAACGTCCAGCTCAGCTCGCCCGTCACCGCGGTGAAGAACACGCCGCGCGGCGTCTCGGTCACGTACACCGCCCACAACGGCAAGGCGCGGCGGATCGACGCCGACTTCGCCGTCGTCTCGGCGCCCGCGGGGCTCATGCGCCGCTGGGACACGAACTGGGGGCCCGACGTCGACGCCGCGCTCGGCGAGTTCGCCGTCGGGTCGCCCGCGGGCAAGATCGGGCTGCAGTACCGGTCGCGGTTCTGGGAGGACGACCACCGGATCTACGGCGGCATCACCGAGACCGACATGGACCTCGCCCACGTCTGGTACCCGTCCTACGGCTACGGGGAGCGCCGCGGGCTCGTCGTGGGCTACTACAACACCGGCGCGAACGCGCGCGCCTACGCGGACATGACGCCGCGGCAGCGGGAGATGCGCGCCGTCGAGCAGGGCGTGAAGATCCACGGCGAGAAGTACCGGACGGAGCTCGAGAGCTCGTTCTCCATCGCGTGGCACAAGGTGCCCTACATCGAGGGCGCGTGGGCGTACCCGAACACGCAGTCGTCCCGGTTCAAGCTCCTGCAGCAGGGCGCCGGGAACGTGTACTTCGCGGGCGACTGGATGTCTGAGATCTCGGCCTGGCAGCACGGCGCGTTCTGGGCCGCGCGCTACGCCGTCCAGGCGCTGCACGCGCGCGTCATGGCGTCGTGACCGCCCACCGCACGCAGCGCTGACGGGACGACGACGGCCCGGCACCACCCCGTGAGGATGGTGCCGGGCCGTCGGTCGTGGTGCTGCGCGCTCAGAAGCCCGTGTAGTTGGGGGCCTCGACCGTCATCTGCACGTCGTGCGGGTGGCTCTCCTTGAGCGACGCCGACGTGATGCGGATGAAGCGCCCCTTCTCCTGGAGCTCCGGCACGGTGCGGGCGCCGACGTAGAACATCGTCTGGTGCAGGCCGCCGACGAGCTGGTGCGCCACGGTGCCGAGCGACCCCTTGTAGGGCACCTGGCCCTCGACGCCCTCGGGGACGATCATGTCGTCGCTCGTGACCTCGGCCTGGAAGTAGCGGTCCTTCGAGTACGACTTCTTGCCGCGCGAGGACATGGCGCCCATGGAACCCATGCCGCGGTACGCCTTGTACTGCTTGCCCTTGACGAGGATCGTCTCGCCCGGGGACTCCTCGGTGCCCGCGAGCATCGAGCCGAGCATCACCGTCTCCGCGCCCGCGACGATCGCCTTCCCGATCTCGCCCGAGTGGCGCATGCCGCCGTCGGCGATGACCGGGACCCCGGCCGGGCGCGCGGCGAGCGACGCCTCGTAGACGGCGGTCACCTGCGGGACGCCGACGCCCGTGACGATGCGCGTGGTGCAGATCGAGCCCGGCCCGACGCCGACCTTGACCGCGTCCGCGCCCGCGTCGACGAACGCCTGCGCGCCCTCGCGCGTCGCGACGTTGCCGCCGATCACCTGGACGTCGCGCGTCGCCGGGTCGGACTTGAGGCGCGCGACCATCTCGATGAGCATCCGGACGTTGCCGTGCGCCGTGTCCGCGACCAGCACGTCGACGCCCGCGTCGATGAGCGTCGTGGCACGCTGCCACGCGTCGCCGAAGTAGCCGATCGCGGCGCCGACGAGCAGGCGGCCCTGGCCGTCCTTCGACGCGTTGGGGAACTGCTCGGACTTGACGAAGTCCTTGACCGTGATGAGCCCGGTGAGGCGGCCGTCCGCGTCGACGAGCGGCAGGCGCTCGAGCTTGTGCTTGCGCAGGAGCGCGGTCGCCTCCTCGCGGGAGATGCCCGCCGGGCCCGTGATGAGCGGCTGGGGCGTCATGACCTCGTCGACCTTCGTCGTCGCCCACTCGGCGACGGGCGTGAAGCGCAGGTCGCGGTTGGTCACCATGCCGATGAGGCGGCGCTCGGCGTCGAGGACCGGAAAGCCGGAGATCCGGTACTCGCCCGCGGTCTTGTCGAGCTCCTCGAGCGTCGCGTCCGGGCCGATGGTCACCGGGTTGTCGATGATGCCCGTCTGCGTGCGCTTCACCAGGTCCACCTGGAGCGCCTGGTCCTCGATCGAGAGGTTGCGGTGCAGCACGCCGATGCCGCCCTGGCGCGCCATCGCGATGGCCATGCGCGACTCGGTGACGGTGTCCATGGCCGCCGAGACGAGCGGCACGCGGATCGAGATCTCGCGCGTCAGGCGCGTCGTGGTGTCGATGTCCGACGGCGCCAGGTCCGAGTAGCCGGGCTGCAGCAGGACGTCGTCGTAGGTGAGACCCAGGAATCCGAAGGGGTCACGGTCGGGGACGGCGGCGGGGACGGGCGAGGCGGTCACACCAGGATTCTACGCCGGGGGCCCTCGCCGTATTCCCGCCCGCCCGGGCCCGGGAGGCACGGACGGGCGGGAGGCACGTGGACGCGTGGGCGCGCGACCCGCATGGCCGACCGGTCCCGCGGACGGCTCAGCGCACGACGGCGAGGAGCTCGTGCAGGAGGCCCGTGAAGCTGCGCACCCGGTGGACGGTCGCGGCGAGCGGGAGCTCCTCCGCGGCCTGGTCGCTCGGGAGCCCCACGAAGAACGGCAGGCTCGGGTTCGCGTCGTGCGCGGCGTGCACGATGCCCAGGTCGGGGCGCGCCTGCGTGGTCACCATGGCGACGGCGGACGGCCGCACCATCGTCACGATCTCGAGCGTGCGGTGCACGTTCGCGGGCCCGGTGACGATCCGCGCCATCGCACCGTGGGAGGCGAGCGACGCGGCGAGCGCGTGCGCGGCCAGCGGGAGCGGCTCGTCGGGCGCCGCGAACACGAGCACGATCCGCCGCATGCGGCTCGGGTGGTTCCGGGGCGGTCCCCCGGCGGCCACGATCGCGTCCTCGCTCGCCTGCGTGTACTCGCGCAGCGCGACGAGCGTCGCGTTGGCGAGCACGACCTCGGGCACCTCGCCCGGGCCGGCGAGCACCGTGCGCTCGGCCAGCCGCTCGAGCGCGGGCTCGACGAGGTCGGACCACCACGCGGCCGGGTCGCCGCCCGTCGGGATGCGCAGCAGCCGGTCGCACGCGCGCTGGTCGTAGGCGATCGCGGCGTCGACGACGTCGGAGACGCGCGTGGGCCGCGGCCCCTCCCGGACGCCGACCGGGCGGGGGCCGGCGCCCCGTGCGGGCTCGCCCCCCGGGACGGCACGCAGGAACGGGCGCGACGGCGGCGGCTCGGGCGCCTCGTCGTCGGCCTCGGGCTCGTCGGCGTCGAGGTCGCCCGCGCCGTCGGCGCCGCGGTCGTCGAAGGAGATCGCGCCACGGTTCGCGGCGAGCTCCTCCTCGTCGGCGGCGAGCGCGGCGCGGGCCGCGTCGGCGGGCGCGACGCCGTCGAGCGTGAGACGGCGCATCACGACGAGGCGAGCGACGTCGTCGTCGGTGTAGCGCCGGTGGGAGCCGGCCCGGTGCTGCGAGGGGCCGAGGCCGTAGCGACGGTCCCAGGTGCGCAGGGTCGCGGGCGCGACGCCGAGCCGGCGCGCGACGGCGGCGACGGCGAGGCCGGGAGACGAGGTCATGCTCGGTCGGGCTCCCTCGGGGTCGGGGGCGGACCGGACTGAGGTCATGGATCGATTCTGCCGAGCGGGCACCCGTCTCGCCACCTCGTAGAGGTCACAGTCGTGCACCCTTCGCGCCACACCCGCGCCGTATTTGTTCGCTGCACGCGCAAACGCGCCGGACGCCGCGGATCGCGTCAGCGCGCCCAGAGCGGCCGACGCGGTTGACCCCCCTCGCACCGCTCCACGAGCGGTTCAACCTGCTCGTTCACTTTTTCCTCACAGGGGACTTGAACAAGTCTTGCAACGCTTGTAGGTTGTTCGGCATGGCAGAGATCTCGAGGCTCCCCGGGCCCGTCATGGAGCTGTGGGAATGGCAGTACCAGGGTTCGTGCCGCGACGCGGACGACACGTTGTTCTTCCACCCCGAAGGTGAGCGCGGCTCGACGCGACGACGGCGAGCGGAGGCCGCGAAGGCGATCTGCCACTCGTGCCCCGTGATGATGCAGTGCCGCGAGCAGTCGCTCCGCGTGCGCGAGCCGTACGGGGTGTGGGGCGGCCTGAGCGAGGACGAGCGCGCCGCCATCCTCGCGGGCGGCGCCCGCCGCACCGGCTGACGCACCCTCTCCCGGGCACCACCTCGGTGCCTCCGCGCCACCAGCAGACCTGCACGGCCCCGGTCCGACGTCGTACCGGGCGCACGTGCGCACGACCCGTGGGACCACCGGTGGGGCGACCGGCCACGGAACGCAGCAGGGCCCCGCGACCGACGGTCGCGGGGCCCTGCTGCTGAACCGGGTCGGCGTCAGCCGACCACCACGGCGAGGATGTCGCGCGCGGACAGGACGAGGTAGTCCTCGCCGCCGTACTTGACCTCGGTGCCGCCGTACTTGCTGTAGATGACCTTGTCGCCGACGGTCACGTCGAGCGGGACGCGGTTGCCGTTGTCGTCGACACGGCCCGGACCGACGGCCAGGACCTCGCCCTCCTGGGGCTTCTCCTTGGCGGTGTCCGGGATGACCAGGCCGGATGCGGTCGTGGTCTCGGCCTCGAGGGCCTTCACGACGATCCGGTCCTCGAGCGGCTTGATGGGGACCGACACGTCGGACCTCCCCTTTCGCGGTGAGAACTGCAACGGATGGGTCGAGCGCACCGGCTGGCCGTCGTCGCGGGTGCCGGACAGCCTGGTCGCACGTGGTGCCGCCTCCGCGAGCGGTGGCGGCACGTCTCAAATCTAGGTCCCGGTTAGCACTCGGTCAAGGCGAGTGCCAACGTCCGCCCTGCGGACGACCGGGCCCCGGCTGCGCGTGGTCCCCGGCCCCCGTGGAAGGATCGACGCCATGGACGCCGCCACGCTCACCAAGCTGCTCAGCCCCGAGGGCTGGGCCCTGCTCGGCGCGCTCCCGCCGTACGACGAGCAGCAGGCGCTCGTGCTCGCGGCAGGGCTGCGCGCGAAGGGCGTCGACCCGGACCTGGCCGCCGCGGCCCTCACCCAGTCCCGGCTGCGCGCCGCGGCGCACGGCAAGCTCGGCGCGTTCGCCGACGGCATGCTGTTCACGCAGGCGGGGCTGGAGCAGGCGAGCCGGCTCGTCGTCGCGGGCCTGCACGCCCGGCGGTACCAGGAGGCGGGGATCCGGCGCGTCGCGGACCTCACGAGCGGGATCGGCGTCGACGCGCTCGCGTTCGCCGCCGCGGAGCTCGAGGTGCTCGCGACCGACGTCGACGAGCTCACCGCGGCGATCGCGACCGTCAACCTGCGCCACTTCCCCGAGGCCGAGGTGCGCCACGGCGACGGGCTCGCGCTCGACCTGGAGGGCGAGCGGATCGAGGGCGTGTACGCCGACCCGGCACGCCGCACCCGCGCCGGCACGCGCGTGTTCGACCCGAAGGCCTACGCCCCGCCGCTCGACGCGGTGTGGGCGCTGCGCGAGCGTGTGCCCGCGGTCGGGATCAAGGTCGGCCCGGGCATCCCCCACGCCGGACTGCCCGAGGACGCCGAGACCGAGTGGGTGTCGGTCGACGGGGACGTCGTGGAGGCCGGGCTCTGGTTCGGCCCGCTCGCGCCCGAGGGACCGGGCCGCTCGGCGCTCGTCCTGTCGTCGTGGACCGGGCCCGACGGGACCGCGCGCACCACGACCCGCCGGATCGCCCACCGCCCGGGCGACGCGGACGTGGTGCCCGAGGTGGGCGCCGTCGGGCAGTACCTCTACGAGCCCGACGGCGCCGTGATCCGGGCGGGGCTCGTCGCGCACGCGGCGCGCGGGCTGGGCGGACGCCTGCTCGACCGGACCATCGCGTACGTGACCACCGACTCCCCCGCGCCGCTCGACGCGACGGGGCTCGCGGACGGGCTCGCGCGCGGCTACCGCGTGCTCGACACCATGCCGTTCGGCCTCAAGCGGCTGCGCTCGTACCTGCGCGAGCGCGGCGTCGGTCGTCTGACGATCAAGAAGCGGGGCACCGCCGTCACGCCGGAGCAGCTCCGGCGGCAGCTCGCCCTCACGGGCGACGCGACGGCGACGATCGTCCTCACGCGCGTCGGCGGCTCCCAGCAGGTGCTCGTCGTCGAGCCGCTCTCCGCTCCCCCGGCCGGCGCCGGGCAGGACGGGCCCCGGTGAGCGCCCTCCCGCGCCGCACGGCGATCCCCTTCGCGCGCTCGGAGCGCTCGACCGTCGGGCTCGAGTGGGAGCTCGCGCTCGTCGACGCCGACTCGGGCGACCTGCGGCAGGTCGCGCAGACCGTGCTCGACGCCGTGCGCCCGGCCGACGGCGGCCCGCACCCGTCGATCAAGCAGGAGCTCCTGCTCAACACGGTCGAGGTCGTGAGCGGCGTGTGCCGCACGGTGGGCGAGGCCGGCCGCGACCTGCAGCGCTCGGTCGAGGAGCTGCGCGCCGTGACGGACCCGCTGCGCGTCGAGCTCATGAGCGCGGGCACGCACCCGTTCGCGCGCTGGGCGCAGCAGAAGGTCACCGACAAGCAGCGCTACACCACGCTCATCGACCGCACCCAGTGGTGGGGACGGCAGATGCTCATCTACGGGGTGCACGTGCACGTCGGCATCGAGGACCGCGCCAAGGTGCTGCCGATCCAGCGCGCGATGCTCACGACGTTCGCCCACCTCCAGTCGCTCTCCGCGAGCTCGCCGTTCTGGGGCGGCAAGGACACCGGCTACGCGTCGAACCGCGCGCTGATGTTCCAGCAGCTGCCGACCGCGGGCCTGCCGTTCCAGTTCGGGACGTGGGAGGAGCTCGAGGGGTACGTCGCCGACATGCTGCACACCGGCGTCATCGACGCGTTCGACGAGGTGCGATGGGACCTGCGGCCCGCGCCGCAGTTCGGCACGCTCGAGACGCGCATCTGCGACGGCGTCACGAACATCTCCGAGCTCCTGGCGCTGGCCGCGCTCACGCACTGCCTCGTCGAGCACTTCTCGACGATGCTCGACGAGGGGCGTGAGCTGCCGAGCATCCCGCCGTGGTACGCGCAGGAGAACAAGTGGCGCTCGGCGCGCTACGGCATGGACGCGATCATCATCCTCGACCGCGAGGGCAACGAGGAGCTCGTGACCGACGCCGTGGGGCGGCTGCTCGTCGAGCTCGAGCCCGTCGCGGCGCGCCTCGGGTGCCTCGACGAGCTCGACGGCGTGCGCACCATCGTGCGGCGCGGCGCGTCCTACCAGCGGCAGCGCGCGGTGGCGCGGCGCCACGGGGGCGAGCTGGACGCCGTCGTGCGCTCGCTCGTCGCCGAGATGCGGGCCGGCCGGCCCCTGTGACCCGGCCGGGCCGTCACACGTGCGTGACGGTGAGCGGCATCGACGAGTCGACGCCGATGTCGAGGCTCGACGGTGCGACGCCCGCCCGCACGACGGCCGAGCCGAGCGCCGCGATCATCGCCCCGTTGTCGGTGCAGTAGCGGATCGGCGGGATGCGCAGCTCGATGCCCGCCTCCGCGCAGCGCTCCGCGGCCATGTCGCGCAGCTGGGAGTTCGCGCTGAACCCGCCGCCGACGACGAGCGTCGAGACGCCGTGCCGCTCGCACGCGGCGATGGTCTTCGCGGTGAGGACGTCGGCGACGGACTCCGCGAAGGAGGCGGCGACGTCGTGCACGGGGATCTCCTCCCCCGCGTCCTGGCGGGCCTCGACCCAGCGCGCGACGGCCGTCTTGAGGCCGGAGAAGGAGAAGTCGTACGCGTGCTTCTCCTGGTCCTTGCGCGCGGTGAGGCCCCGCGGGAACCGGATCGCCGTGGGGTCGCCCTCGCGCGCGAGGCGGTCGATGTGCGGGCCGCCGGGGTACGGCAGGCCGAGCAGGCGCCCGACCTTGTCGAACGCCTCGCCCGCGGCGTCGTCGAGCGTCGAGCCGAGCTCGGTGACCGACGTCGCGACGTCGTCCACGAGCAGGAGCGAGCTGTGCCCGCCGGACACGACGAGCGCCATGACGCGCTCGGGGAACGCGCCGTGCACGAGCTCGTCGACGGCCGCGTGGCCGATGACGTGGTTCACGCCGTAGAGCGGCTTGCCGAGCGCGAGCGCGAGGGCCTTCGCGGCGGAGGCGCCGATGGTCAGCGGGCCGACGAGGCCCGGCCCGGCGGTCACGGCGATCGCGTCGACCTCGGAGAGGTCGACGTCGGCCGTGCCGAGCGTGCGCTCGAGCGTGGGGATCATCGCCTCGAGGTGGGCGCGCGACGCGACCTCGGGGATGATCCCGCCGTAGCGCGCGTGCTCGTCCATGGAGCTCGCGACCGTGTCGACGAGCAGCTCGCGACCGCGGACGAGCGCCACGCCCGTCTCGTCGCAGGACGTCTCGATGCCGAGCACCAGGGGCTCGCCGGAGCTCGCGGGAGCAGTGGGGACCATGGCCTCCAGGGTAGTCGCGCGCGCGGGCCGGACCGTCCGTGTCGCGCACGTCACACCGTCTGTTCGGAAGATGATCAAGGGTTCAACTGTTTGTCCCAGTCATGAGCACCGACACCCTCATCGAGTCCTCTGCCGCGCCGAGCGAGCAGGCCGACCAGCTCGCGATCGACGCGCAGGCCGCGGACCGCCTGTTCCGCGCGGCGCACACCACGCACGCGTTCTCGGACGAGCCCGTCACCGACGCGCAGATCCAGGCAGCCTGGGACCTCGTCCGCTGGGCGCCCACCGCGATGAACACCCTCCCGCTGCGGCTGCTCGTCGTCCGCACTCCCGAGGCGAAGCAGCGCCTCGGCGCGCACATGGCGGACTTCAACCGCGACAAGACGCTCGCCGCGCCGGTGACGATCGTCGCCGCCGCCGACCCGTCGTTCCACCAGCACCTCGGCACGCTCGCGCCGTTCCGCGAGGGCATCGCCGAGCAGCTCGACCCGCAGGCGGACCTGCGCGAGGGCATGGCCCGCACCAACGCCCTCATCCAGATCGGCTACCTCATCGTCGGGCTGCGCGCCGCCGGCCTGTCCGTGGGCCCCATGACGGGCTTCGACGCCGCCGGGATCGACGCCGAGTTCTTCGGCGAGTCCGGCTGGCGCACGCTCGTCGCGATCAACGTGGGCTACCCGGCCGACGAGGGCGCGCACTTCCCGCGCCAGGCGCGCCTCGACTTCCACCAGGTCGCCGAGGTCCTCTGAGTCCCGTCTCGCACCTCCGAGCCGAGGCGGCACCCCACCGGGGTGCCGCCTCGTCGCGTCCGGGGGCTGCGCGCGCTCCTCGGTCCGGGAGGGCGGCGTGCGTCAGGTCGCGACGGGCCGGTCGGGGTCGTTGGACCACTGCGACCACGACCCCGCGTAGAGCGCCGCGTCGACGCCGAGCGTCGCGAGCGCGGCGACCTCGTGCGCGGCGGTGACGCCCGAGCCGCAGTACACCCCGACGGGACGCGACGCCGCGCTGTCCCCTGCGGCGCTCGCGGTCGTGCTCCCAGGCTGCGTGGCCACCCCGAGCGCGACGAAGCGCGCGCGGAGCGCCTCCGGGTCGAGGAACGTCCCGTCGGCGGCGAGGTTGCCCGTCGTCGGGGCGCTCACCGCGCCCGGGACGTGGCCGGCCCGCGGGTCGACGGGCTCGACCTCCCCGCGGTACCGCTCGCCCGCGCGCGCATCAAGCAGCACGCCCGACGCCGCGAGCCGGGCCGCGCCGTCGGCGTCCAGCACCGGCATCCCGCCCGGGGAGACGACGACGTCGCCCGGCTCGGGCCGCACGTCGCCCGGCTCGGTCGGGTACCCCGCCGCGCGCCACGCGGGCAGGCCGCCGTCGAGGAGGCGGACGTCGTCGTGGCCCGCCCAGCGCAGCAGCCACCAGGCGCGCGCGGCCGACGTGCCGCCCACGGCGTCGTAGACGACGACGCCGCGGTCGGCGCGGACGCCCCAGCGCCGTGCCGCCGCCTGCAGGTCGCCCGGCTCCGGCAGCGGGTGGCGTCCCGCGGCGGGCGACGGCGGCGCCGCGAGCTCCGTCTCCAGGTCCACGTACACCGCGCCCGGCACGTGCGCGGCGCGGTGCTGCTCGCGCCCGTCGGTGACGCCCAGCGCCCACCGCACGTCGAGCACGACGGGCGGGCGGTCGCCCGCGAGCGCCGCGGCGAGGCCGCGCGCGTCGACGAGCACCCGGTCGCGCCGCGCGAGGTCGCCCGTCACGCGACCACGTCGGCGGACGCCGTCCCGTAGTCCGGCTCGTCACGCGGCGGCGGGGCGCCCAGCTCGAGCCGCATCGTGTACGCGTCCACGTCCTCGGGCTGGTAGTACCGCTTGCGGATCCCCAGCTGCTCGAACCCGTGCTTCGCGTAGAGCGCGAGCGCGGGGTCGTTGTCGACGCGCACCTCGAGCAGCACGGCGCTCGCCCCGAGCTCGCGCGACCGCTCGACCAGCGCCTCCAGGAGCACCGAGCCCACGCCCTGGTGCTGGAACGCCGGGTCGACGCCGATGGTCATGACCTGGGTGACGTCGCCGTCGAACCACAGGCCCGCGTACCCGACGAGCGGCTGGGGCCCCGCGGCGTAGAGCCGCACGGGCTCCGCGGCGACGTACCACCGCCCGAACCCGGCGAGCTCGTCGGCGAGCATCCCGTAGGTCCACGCGCCGCGCCCGAACAGCTCGCGCTCGAGCTCGACGACGCGGTCGAGGTCCGCGGCCTTGAGGGGCCGCAGCCGGATCTCGTACGACCGCGTGCTCATCGCGACCGCTCCGGCGACGCGTCGCTCACGCGCTTGCGCGCCGCGACCTCCTGGACGTCGGGGCGGCGCAGGTACAGCGGCTCGGTCGGCTGCTCGAGCCCGGCCGCCCGGCGCGCGATCGCGAGGCGCGCGAGCACGGCGGCGTCGGGGACCTGCGGCGCGTCCTGCGCGACGTCGAGCGCGTCGGGGTACAGCTCGGCGCCCTCCCCGACCACGACGGCGCCCGCGGCGTGCGTCGCGACGTCGGCGGCGGGGCCGACGTCGGGCCCCGCGACGGTCTCGAGCACGGGGACCGCGTGCGGCCCCTCGTGCGCGACGACGCGGTACCGCGCCCAGTAGACCTCGCGACGGCGGGCGTCGGTCGCGACGAGGAGCTCGTCGTCGGGCACGAGGCCGAGGTCGCTCACGGCCTGCGCGGCGACGGCGTCGAGGCTCGGGACGCCCAGCACGGGGACGCCGAGCGCGAAGCCCAGGGCGCGGGCGGTGACGAGCCCGACCCGCAGGCCGGTGAACGGCGCCGGGCCCGTCCCGACGGCGACGGCCGTGAGGTCGCGGCGGTCGACGCCGGCCTCGGCGAGCGCCGCCTCGACGAGCGGGGCGAGCGCCTCGGCGTGCCGGCGACGCTCGGGCGCGTCGCGGCGGGCGAGACGAGCGCCGTCGTCGGAGACGACGGCGACGGTGACGGAGGCGGAGGTGTCGAGCGCGAGAACAGCCACGGCTCCAGCCTACGGCCGGGAGCGGGGCCGCCCTCGTCGCCGGGCGCTACGGGGTCAGCGCGGCGACGTCGAGACCGGCCCAGCGTGCCCCCACGCCGCGCACGGTCACGCGCCGCTCCCCCGCCTCGGGGGCGTCGTCGTCCGGGCCCTGCTCCGCGCCGACCCCGCCGCGCGGGCGCTCGAGCACGATCTCCAGGCGGTCGCCCGCGAGCGCCTCGACGAGGCCGCTGCCCCACTCGACGACCGTCACCGACTCGTCCAGGCTCGAGTCGAGGTCGAGCGCGTCGACCTCGTCGAGCGACCCCAGGCGGTACGCGTCCACGTGCACGAGGGCCGGGCCCCCGACGACGGACGGGTGCTCGCGCGCGACGATGAACGTCGGGGACGCGACCTGGCCGCGCACGCCGAGCCCCGCCCCGATCCCCTGGGTGAGCGTCGTCTTCCCCGCCCCGAGGTCGCCCGTGAGGATCACCAGGTCGCCCGCGCGCAGCACCGCGGCGAGGGCGCGGCCGAACGCGCGGGTCGTCTCGGCGTCGGGCAGCACGACGACGCCGCCCGGCGCGTCGTCGGACGCGGTCCCCCCGGCGGCGGGCGCCGGGATCGAGTGGTTCGGGTCGTCGCTCACGCGCGGACCGTCCTTTCCGTGCTGTCGTGCGTGCTCGGGTCGCGCGCCAGGAGCGCCCGCGCGCCGTCGTCGAGCACGTGCGTCCCCACGTGCTCGCGCGGCACGCGCGCACCGAGGCGCGTCGTGATCTCGTAGCTGATGGTGCCCCCCGCCTGCGCCCAGTCCTCGGCCGTGGGGACCCCGCCACGCGCCACGCCGTCGCCCGCGCCGAACAGCGTGACGACGTCGCCCGCGCGCTCGGTCGCGTCCGGGCCGAGGTCGAGCACGAGCTGGTCCATGCAGACCCGGCCCGCGACGCGCACGACGCGCCCGCCGGGCTCTCCGGGCCGGGCGCCGACGAGCACCGGCCCGCCCGGCGCGCCCGCGGGCCCGCCGCCCGACGCGTGGCGCGGGATCCCGTCGCCGTAGCCGAGCGGCACGACGCCGAGCGTCGTGTCCTGCGGCGTCGTGTAGTGGTGCGAGTAGGAGACGCCGTGACCGCCGGGCACGCGCTTGACCGTCGCGAGGCGCGCCTCGAGCGTCATCGCGGGGCGCAGGCCGAACCGCGACGGCGGCCCGAGCTGCGGCACGGGCGTCATCCCGTACGCGGCCAGGCCCGGGCGCACGAGGTCGTAGTGGGTGCGGGGGGCGGTGAGCGTCGCGGCGGAGTTCGCGAGGTGGCGCAGCTCCGGCACGACGCCCGCCCGGGCGGCCTCGCGCACGGCCTCGTCGAAGACGTCGGCCTGCGCGACGACGGTCGGGTGGCCGGGCTCGTCCGCGAACGCCAGGTGCGACCACATGCCGACGACGCGCACGGCACCCTCCGCCTCGGCGCGCGCCACGGCGTCGAGCACGTCCGGCAGGTCCGCCGGCATGATCCCGTTGCGGCCCAGGCCCGTGTCGACCGCGAGGTGCACCCGGGCGGTCCGGCCCGCGGCCCGCGCCGCCGCGACGACCTCGTCCACGGCCCAGCGCGCCGCGAGCGACACGTCGACGTCCGCCTCCACGAGGTCGCGCAGCGGCGCGCCCGGCGGGTACAGCCACGTGAGCACGCGCGCCCGGTCCGGGCCGACGCCCGCCGCCCGCAGCGCGAGCGCCTCGCCCGGCTGCGCCGTCCCGAGCCACGTCGCACCGCCCGCGAGCGCCCCGAGCGCGCTCGCGACGAGCCCGTGCCCGTACGCGTCCGCCTTGACCACGGCCATCACCTCGGACGACGGCGCGAGGTCCGCGAGCGCCCGCACGTTGTCGCGCACCGCCGCCAGGTCGACGACGGCGCGGGCCGGGTAGGCGCGGGGGTCCGGGCCGTCGGAGCCGCTCGTGCGGGACGTCGGGGCGGGGCCCGCGAGGGAGCCCGCCCGGGCGCCGGTCGGGACGGTGCCGGGGGCGCCGGCGGGTGTGCCGGCGGGTGTGCCGGGAGAGGTCGTGCGCTGGGTGTCGCTCACGGTCGTCGATTCTCTCACCCGCGCGTCACCACGCGGAGAGCGCGCGGTCCGTCGCGAAGCGGCGCTCGCGGCCCGTGAACGGGTCCGTGAACGCGAGCGACCTCGACACGAGCTGGAGCGGGCGCGAGTAGTCCTCGGGCGAGACGTCGTACGGCTCGGGGTAGAAGTTGTCGTGCACGATCGGCACGCCGAGCCGCGCCATGTGCAGGCGGAGCTGGTGCGTCCGGCCGCTGTGCGGCTCGAGCCGGTACCGCGCGAGCCCGCGCGCCGGGTCGGTCTCGACGACGTCGACGCGGCTCTCGGCGTTGGGCTCGCCGTCCACCTCCTCGGCCCGCATGACGCCGCGGCGCTTGACGATGCGGCTGCGCACGGTCGCGGGGAGGTCGAGCGACGCGTCCCACGGCGCGACCGCCTCGTAGGTCTTGCGCACCTCGCGCCGCGCGAAGAGCTCCTGGTACGCCCCGCGCACCTGCGGGCGCAGCGTGAGCAGCAGGACCCCCGCGGTCACCCGGTCGAGGCGGTGCGCCGGGCTGAGCTCGGGCAGGTCGAGGTCGCGGCGCAGCCGCACCAGCACCGACCGCGCGACGTACGCCCCGCGCGGGATGGTCGCGAGGAAGTGCGGCTTGTCGACGACCAGCAGGTCCCGGTCGCGGTGCAGCACGCGGACCTCGAACGGCACGTCCGGCTCGACGGGCGGGTCGCGGTAGAGGAACACGAACCCGCGCGGCTCGTACGGCGTGCGCGCGTCCACCGGGCGCCCGCGGCCGTCGACGACCTCGCCCGCCGCGACCTTCTCCGCGAGGCGCGCGGCGTCGTCGGGGAAGCGGTGGCGCACGTAGTCGAGGGTGCGCGGGTACCGCGCGACGCTCTCGGCGTCGTGCGGCAGCACGAGGCGCGTCGGGTTGAGGCCGTCGCGCACGGGGAGGGGGACCACGCCCTCCACGGTACCGGCGGCGTCCCCGCGGTCGGTGCGCGTCGCGCGTGGGTGCGGTGGGGTGCGCAGGCGGTGCGGTCGCGTGGGCGCGACCGGCGTGGTCGACGCGCGGGCGCGACCGGCGTGCTCGGCGCGCGGTGGGGCACGCCGTGGGCGCGGTCGGCGCGTGGTGGGGCACGCCGTCTGCGCGGTCAGCGCGCGGCGAGCAGCTCCGCGACGACCCCCGGGACCGCGTCCGCGACGTCGAGCGCCGCGACGGGACCGCCCGGGTTCGCGCGCTCCGCGGCGAGACCGTGCACGACGGCGGCTGCCGCAGCAAGCCGCGCGGCGAGGCCCGGCTCCCGCACGACGCGCTCCGCGTGCGCCGCGAGCAGCGTGCCGAGGATCCCGGCGAGGACGTCGCCCGCCCCGGCGGTCGCGAGCCACGCGGGCGCGTCCGCCTGCGACCACGCGCCCTCCGGCCCGACGACGACCGTCGCCGACCCCTTGAGCAGCACCGTCGCGCCGGTGGCCTCGTGCGCGCGACGCGCCCACCGCAGCGGCTCGGCCTCGACGTCGGTCCGCGTCACGTCGTCGCCACGCGCCCGCAGGAGCGTCGCGAGCTCCCCGGCGTGCGGGGTGAGCACGACCGACGGCGGGCAGCGGTCGGGCAGCAGGGACAGAGCGCCCGCGTCGACGACCGCGGGCACGCGCTCCGGCGTCGCGTCGGTTGTCGTCGCGTCGGTTGTCGTCGCGTCGGTCGCCGTCGCGTCGGCGAGCGCCGCCCGCGCGCGCTCGTGCTGCCCGCCGTCGTCGACCGGGTCGTCGCCCGGGCCGGGGACCGCCGGGACGCCCGGGCCCAGCACCCAGGACTGGACGCGGCCCGCGGCGGGCACCACCTCGGGTCGGGCCGCGAGGACGGCGCGCGTGGCGTCGTCGGGCCCGCCGTAGCGCACCATGCCCGGACCCGTGCGGACGGCCGCGGTGGTGACGAGCACCGCGGCACCCGGGAAGGTCGGCGTGCCCGCCACGACGCCGACGACGCCGCGCGTGTACTTGTGGTCGGTCGCGCCGGGCACGGACCAGAGGGCCGCGACGTCCGCCGGCTCGAGCCGGCGCACGACCGGCGTCGTGGTCCCCCGGTCCGGGGCGGGCGCGTCGGGGCCGGGTGCGCCGGGGGCGGGCGCACCATGGGCCGGTGCGCCAAGGCCGGGTGCGTCAGCGCCGGGTGCCTGGGGGCCGGGTGCGCCCAGGCGCAGCCCGATGTCGACGACCGCGCCGTGCCCCGCGAGGTGCGTCGCGGGCGGCAGGAGCAGCCCCGGCTTGGCGGCGCCGAACGTCACCGTGCGGTCGGCGCGCAGCACCGGGCCCGGCACCGTGCCGTCGTCGACGCCGATGCCGCTCGGCGCGTCCACCGCGACGACCCACGGCCGATCGAGTCCTTCGGGACCGTGCGCGGGGTCGCCGTCGAGCACCGCGGTCAGGCGCTCCACGAGGTCGGCCGCGACCCCGCGCAGCGCCCCGCGCGCGCCGATCCCGACGAGGCCGTCGAGCACGACGTCGGCGCGCGCCGCCTGGGCAGCGACCCGGTCGGCGACGTGCGGGTCGAGGTGGTCGCGGTGGTGGTCGTCGTGGCGGTCGCCGTGCGCCGCGCCGTCGGGGCTGCCCACGAGCACCTCGACGCGCCCGCCCGCGTCCCGGAGCGCCGCGAGACCGCCGGCGTGCGCGTGCTCGCCCGTGAGCACAGCCAGCACCTCGACGCCGCGGCGCGCGAGGTACGCGCCCGCGTGCAGCGTGTCCCCGCCGTTGTTGCCCGAGCCGACGAGCAGCACCGCCCGGGCGCCGGTGACGCGCCCGTCGCGGCGGCCGCCGTCGGGCAGGGCGACCGACCGCCGTCGGGCGAGGTCGCGCGCGACGACGGTGGCGAGCGCGAACGACGCGCGCTCCATGAGCGGGACGCCCGCGGCGAGCAGGGGCTCCTCGGCGGCGCGGACGTCGGCGACGGACCAGGCTTCGATCATGACCTCATCCTGCCCATCGGGCGCCGAGGCCGCCTGCGCGGCGCCCGCGCCGAGCCGGCCGGGGCGACGACCGCCGGGACGGCCGAGGGTTGAGACGGTCCCCGCGGGCGCGCTGCGGGCCGCGCGGACCCGCATAGGGTGACGAGCATGCGATTCGGACTCTTCATCCCGCAGGGCTGGCGCTACGACCTCGTCGACGTCGCGCCCGAGGACCACTGGAAGACGATGCTCTCCCTGCTCCACTACGCCGACAACGCGGCGGCGGGCGAGCCCCTGCCCGGCGGCGAGTTCGCGTGGGACGGGGTGTGGGTCTACGACCACTTCCACACGACCCCGACCCCGAGCACCGAGGCGACCCACGAGGCGTGGACGCTCATGGCGGCGTTCGCCGCGGCGTCGCAGCGCGTGCGCCTGGGCCAGATGTGCACGTGCATGGCGTACCGCGAGCCGACCTACCTCGCGAAGGTCGCCGCGACGGTCGACCACGTCTCGGGCGGCCGCCTCGAGATGGGCATCGGCGCGGGCTGGTACGAGCACGAGTGGCGCGCCTACGGGTACGGCTTCCCCAGCGCGGGCGAGCGCCTGCGCGCGCTCGACGAGGGCGTGCAGATCATGGCGCGCATGTGGCGCACGGGGTCGTCGGGCACGTTCGAGGGCCAGCGCTACCAGGTGGACGGCGCGCTGTGCTACCCGCAGCCGCTGCAGCGCGTGGCGGTCGACGGCGAGGGTGCCGTGCCGAGCATCCCCCTGTGGATCGCGGGCGGCGGCGAGAAGAAGACGCTGCGCATCGCGGCGCAGCACGCCCAGTACACGAACTTCGACGGCTCGCCGGAGGGCTTCGCCCACAAGTCCGCCGTGCTCGAGCAGCACTGCCGCGACCTGGGCCGCGACTTCGGGGAGATCACGCGGTCGGCCAACTACAACGTCGTCATCGGCGAGACCGAGCAGGACGTCGCGGACCGCCTCGCCCGCGTCGAGGAGCACGCGCGCCGGTACTTCCCCGAGAAGGCGGACGACAGCATCGCGTCGTGGCGGAACGGCCCCCTCGTCGGGACGCCGGAGCAGATCGTCGAGACCCTCACGGCGCTGCGCGACCAGGGCCTCGGCTACGCGATCGGCTACTTCCCCTTCGCCGCGACCGACCGCGACCAGCTCGAGCTCTTCCAGCGCCAGGTGATCCCGGCCCTGCAATCCTGACCCACTCCCCTTCCCCCCTCCCCGGGCAGTCCGCCGAGCATGGGGTCGTGGCCTGTCAGAGCGACCCGACGGGCCACGACCCCATGCTCGGCGGGGGCCTTCCGCCGTTTCTGTGCAGAGCCGCCCGGACAGTGCGGCCGATCGTCCCGACGTCGCGACCTGTGAAGCGCAGGACGTCGATCCTTCCCGTCGCGACCAGAGTGTTCTGCCGGGTTCGGTCTGAGAACACCGCATGCGGAGTGCTGTGGACGTCCTGACCGTCCAGCTCGGCGACGAGCCACCGACCGTCGCGGTAGCGCCAGGCCAGGTCGCCCCGTGCGACGACCCTCCCGCCGTGGTCGTGGACGGGAAGCTGCAGCGTGCGCGGCGGCACGCCCTCGTCGATGCAGTCGAGCCGGGCGAAGGACTCGAGGGGTGACTCGGCCCGCGCGTCGGCCATCTCCCACAGCGTGTGCCGACTGGCGACACCGCGTCTCCCGCGCGCGTGCTCGTGCGCGCGGCGCAGCCCGTCCGCGTCGATGAGGCCCTGGTGGAGGGCGGAGTCGAGCACGGCGAGGCCGTTCGCGCGCGGGAGCTCGGGGACAGCCTGCGCGAGCGCCCAGTCGAGCGTCACGACCCGCCTGCCCCGGATCTCGGTGGTCGTCATGCCCGCGTCGAACTGCCGCAGCGCGATCCCGTCGCGGTCGAGCCGGTTGCGCCCACGAGGGACGGCTGCCTCGGGCCGGAGGGTCGGCGGCAGCCCGCGGACGCCGTGGAGGACGAGCGCACAGGACCCGACCGCCACCGCGTCCCCGCCGAAGGCGAGCAGGCCCGTCCAGGCGGCCCAGGCTCGTCGCTCGTCCCACGACCGGTCGGTGAGCGGGGCGGCACTGACGTCGTAGACGCCGCGGGTCACGCGCACGAGGGTCGCCCGGCGCGTCAGGCCGGCAACGTCCTTGTCGCTCAGGCCGTGCCCTCGGCACTGGGCGATGGAGACGAGACCGCCCTGGACCGCGGCGACGGAGAGCAGGGCCGGGGGAATCTGAGCACGACGCACAGGTGCCACCCCACCGCACGAGGACCCGTCGTCGTCGGGCCAGGCGACTGACCTGTGGACGACGACCCGACGTCGCGTCCTGTGGACGACGCCGAGGCCCCACGGCCGCCGTTCACCATGCGATGGGAGCCCGTCCGGCTGCCTTGACGGGCGGCAACGGCATGTTCGGCGGGAGAGGGGTTCAGCCTTCCGCGACGACCATCGCCGAGGCGATGCCGGCGTCGTGGGAGATGCTCAGGTGCCAGGCCGTGATGCCGAGCGCGTCCGCACGTGCCGCGACCGTGCCGGTGATCTCGACCTCCGGCGGGCCGCCGACGACGCGGTGCACCGTCGCGTCGTGCCAGCGCATGCCCGCGGGGGCACCCAGCGCCTTGGCGATGGCTTCCTTGGCGGCGAACCGCGCGGCCAACGACGCGGGAGGCAGGTCCCGCTCGGCCTCGGTGAACAGCTTCTCGCGGAGCCGGGGCGTGCGCTCCAGGGTCTCCATGAACCGCGCGACGTCCACGACGTCGATCCCCACGCCCTTGATCATGCGCCCACCCTAAGACTGCCCGCTCCCCCGCCGAGCATGTGGTTGTGGCCCGTCCGGAGATCCGGACGGGCCACGACCACATGCTCGGCGGGGCCGGGGGCTACTCGACCGTGACCGACTTCGCGAGGTTGCGCGGCTGGTCGACGTCGAGGCCCTTCGCCGTCGCGAGCGCCATCGCGAAGATCTGCAGCGGCACGACGGCCAGCAGCGGCGAGAGCAGCGTCGGGGACTCGGGGATCCAGAAGATCTCGTCCGCGTAAGGGCGCACGGCGTCGTCCCCGTCCTCGGCGATGACGAGCGTGCGTGCGCCGCGCGCCCGGATCTCCTGGATGTTCGAGATGACCTTGGAGTGCAGGCCCTCGCGGCCCTTCGGCGACGGCACGACGACGAACACCGGCTGGCCCTCGTCGATCAGCGCGATCGGGCCGTGCTTGAGCTCGCCGGCCGCGAAGCCCTCCGCGTGGATGTACGCGAGCTCCTTGAGCTTGAGCGCGCCCTCGAGCGCGACGGGGAACCCGACGTGGCGCCCGAGGAACAGCACGGACGAGGCGTCCTTCATCGACCGGGCGGTCGCGCGCACGTACTCGCCGCGCTCGATGACGGTCTGGATCTTGCGCGGCATCTCGCGCAGGTCCTCGAGGATCGCCGCGATCTCGTCGGGGAACTTGTTCCCGCGCAGCTGCGCGAGGTAGAGGCCCAGGAGGTACGCGGCGGTGATCTGCGACAGGAACGCCTTCGTCGAGGCGACCGCGATCTCCGGGCCGGCGTGCGTGTAGAGCACGGCGTCGGACTCGCGCGGGATCGTCGAGCCGTGCGTGTTGACGATCGAGATGACCTTCGCACCCTGCTCGCGCGCGTGGCGCACGGCCATGAGCGTGTCCATGGTCTCGCCGGACTGGGTCACGGCGACGACGAGCGTCTTCTCGTCGACGATCGGGTCGCGGTAGCGGAACTCGTGCGCGAGCTCGACCTCCACCGGGATGCGGCACCAGTGCTCGATCGCGTACTTCGCGACGTGGCCCGAGTACGCCGCCGTGCCGCACGCGACGACGATGATCTTGTCGACCGAGCGCAGCACGGCCTCGTCGATGCGCAGGTCGTCGAGCACGAGCTTGCCCGACGGGTCCGTGCGGCCGAGGAGCGTGTCGGCGACGGCGTGCGGCTGGTCGTGGATCTCCTTGTCCATGAAGGACGAGAAGCCGCCCTTCTCCGCGGCGGCCGCGTCCCAGTCGACCGTGTAGCGCTTCGCCTCGGCGGGGTTGCCGTCGAAGTCGGTCACCTCGACCGACGTCGGGGTGATCGTGACGATCTGGTCCTGCCCGAGCTCGAGCGCCTCCTTGGTGTGGGAGATGAACGCCGCCACGTCGGAGCCGAGGAAGTTCTCGCCCTCGCCCAGCCCGACGACGAGCGGCGAGTCGTGCCGCGCGCCCACGACCGTGTCGGGGGCGTCGGCGTGCACGGCGAGGAGCGTGAAGGTGCCCTCGAGCCGCCGCGCCACCTGCCCCATCGCGAGCGTGAGGTCCTTGGTGTCGCGGTACGCCCGCGCGAGGAGCTGCGCCGCGACCTCGGTGTCGGTCTCGGACCGGAACGTCACGCCCTCGGCGAGCAGCTCGGCCTTGAGGGTCGCGAAGTTCTCGACGATGCCGTTGTGGATCACGGCGAGGCGGTCGTCGTCCGCGAGGTGGGGGTGCGCGTTGGTGTCCGTCGGGCCGCCGTGCGTCGCCCACCGCGTGTGGCCGATCGACGCGGTCGCCGCGGGCAGCGGGTGCGTCTCGATCTCCTGCACGAGGTTCGCGAGCTTGCCGGACTTCTTCGCGAACGCGACGGCGTCGACGCCGGGCGCGACGAGCGCGACCCCGGCCGAGTCGTAGCCGCGGTACTCGAGCCGTCCGAGTCCTTCGAGAGCGACGTCGAGGGGTCGCCCCGAGGCCTCTCCGAGCATGGTTCCAGGGCCCACGTAGCCCACGATTCCGCACATGGTGATCGAGTCTAGCCACGGACCCGCGCCCCTTCGGGGCCGCACGATCTCGCGGTTCTTCGTGAGGTCTGCTGCCTAATCGGGCCCCGCGCGGCGCGCGGGCCGTCCTCGTGCCCGGGCGCTCGTCGCGTGCCGGTCCGCCACCCGTTCACCGGGCGTACGACGCGCGGCACCGCGAGGCTGGTGCTCGTGCCCACCGTCCGGATCGGTCTCTCGGGGTGGCGGTACGCGGACTGGCGCGGACCGTTCTACCCCGCGGGGCTCCCCCAGCGCCGCGAGCTCGAGCACGTCGCCTCGCTCTTCCCCGCCGTCGAGCTCAACGGATCGTTCTACTCGTTGCAGCGGCCGTCGTCGTTCGTCGCGTGGCGCGACCAGACCCCCGAGGGCTTCACGTTCGCGGTCAAGGGACCGCGCTTCGTCACCCACATGAAGCGGCTGCGGGACGTGCGGACGCCGGTCGCCAACTTCCTCGCGAGCGGCGTCCTCGCGCTCGGCAGCAGGCTCGGGCCCGTCCTGTGGCAGCTCCCGGCGCGGACCGCCTTCGACCACGACCTGCTCGACGCGTTCCTCACGCTCCTGCCGCGCACCACCGGCGAGGCGGCGCGGCTCGCGCACGAGCACGACGACCGCCTGCGCGTGCCCGCCTGGACGGAGACGGACGCGGACCGCCCGCTCGTGCACGTGCTCGAGCCGCGGCACGCGTCGTTCGCCACGCCGGAGGCGCTCGACCTCCTGCGCCGGCACGGGGTCGCGTTCGCCGTGTCGGACGGCGCGGGCCGGTGGCCGCTCGTCGAGGCGGTCACGAGCCCGCTCGTGTACGTGCGCCTGCACGGGGACCAGGAGCTCTACCGCAGCGGCTACCGGCCGCACGTGCTCGACGCGTGGGCCGAGCGCGTGCGCGCCTGGCACGCCGCGGGCCACGACGTCGAGGTCTACTTCGACAACGACGTGGACGCCCACGCTCCGGCCGACGCGCTCGCCCTCATGGCCCGCCTGCCCGACCTCGCGCTCCCCGGCCCGGGGCCCGCCGTCGAGCCGACGCCGCGCCGTCGTCGGGCCGCGCGCGGGGCCGACGACGCCCGCTGAGACGACCCGCGGAGGGCGGTCCCGCCGTGCCCTCGTCGGGACGCGAAGCCGGCCCGTGCACCGGCACGGGCGCGCATCCGGCAGAATCGGGCGGGTGTCCTCCCCCGCCGACGACCCGTCCGACCTCCTGCGGGCCCACCTGGCCGCGCCGTCGTCCTCGCCGTACGTCGATCTCGACCGGGCCGTGTGGAGCCGGCTGTCGGAGTCGACGCCGCTGCCGCTGACCGACGACGACGTCGCGCGACTGCGCGGCCTCGGTGACCCGATCGACCTCGCCGAGGTCGACGCCGTCTACCGGCCGCTCTCGCGCCTGCTCAACCTCTACGTCACCGCGACGTCCGGCCTGCACGAGGCGACGTCGACGTTCCTGCGCGAGGAGACCGGCAACACGCCGTACGTCATCGGCGTGGCCGGCTCCGTGGCCGTCGGGAAGTCGACGACGGCGCGCGTGCTGCGCGAGATGCTGGCCCGCTGGCCGGAGACCCCGCGCGTCGAGCTCATCACGACCGACGGCTTCCTCTACCCCAACGCGGAGCTCGCGCGCCGGGGCCTCATGGACCGCAAGGGCTTCCCCGAGTCCTACGACCGTCGCGCGCTCATCCGGTTCCTGTCCAAGGTCAAGGCCGGCCACGCCGAGGTGCGGGCCCCCGTCTACGACCACCTCACGTACGACATCGTGCCGGGGGCCGAGGCCGTCGTCCGCAAGCCCGACGTCCTCGTCGTCGAGGGCCTCAACGTGCTCCAGCCGGCGCGCCCGAGCGCGCACGACGAGTCGACCGTCGCCGTGTCGGACTTCTTCGACTTCTCGATCTACGTGGACGCCCGCACGCGCAACATCCGCCAGTGGTACGTCGACCGGTTCCTCGCGCTGCGCCGCACCGCGTTCGCGCGCCCCGAGTCGTACTTCCGTCGCTACGCCGATCTCACGGACGAGCAGGCGGTGGAGCGGGCGAAGTCGATCTGGGACGCGATCAACGCGCCGAACCTCGAGCAGAACATCCTGCCGACGCGCGGCCGCGCGACCCTCGTCCTCACGAAGGGCTCGGACCACTCGGTCCAGCGCGTCCGCCTGCGCAAGCTCTGAGGCGGCCCGCTCAGCACACGGGCGGGGGGTCAGGTCGCGCGGGGCGGCGTGCCCGACGACGTCGCCCCCGACGACCCGGGCGGCACTGTCCCGGAGGCGTCCGCTGCGCGCGGACCGGGCAGGGGCTCGCCGGTCACCGGGCCGGTCACCGTGCGCCCGTCGGCCGTCGCGCCCCCGCCGGGCGCGGTCGCGGCCGGTGTCCCGCCGGTCGTCGGCGCAGTCCCGGCCGGGTCGGTCGCGCCCTCCCCGGCCGGCGCCTGCGGCGTCGGCGGCAGCTCGCCGCGCTGGCGCGCCCGCATCATGAGCACGCGGTCGATGACGAACCCGCTCCCGACGCCCAGCACGATGCCCACGACCATCGCGAGCAGCGGCTCGTGGCCCAGCCACCGGGCGGCGACGAGCCCGATGAGCACCGAGTAGACGGCCCACGTCACCGCCGCCACGGCGGAGAACGCCATGAAGCGGCGCCGCGGGTACCCGACGGCGCCGGCCGTCATGTTCACCGCGACGCGGCCCACGGGGATGTAGCGCGCCGCGAGGATGAACGACGCGCCGCGGTGCGCGAGGGCGCGCTCGGCCCACCCCACGGCGCGACGCCCGCGGGGCGTGCGCAGGATGCGCAGGCGCTCCGTGCCGACGGCGCGGCCGATCGCGAACGCGATCTGGTCCCCGGTCCAGGCGCCCAGGGCCGCGACGAGGAGCACGAGCACGAGGTTGGGTTCGCCGGTCGCGTGCGCGGAGACCGCGAGCGTGATGACGACCGACTCGCTGGGGACCGGCGGGAAGAACCCGTCGATCGTCGCGAAGCCGAACAGGGCGGGATAGATCCACGCGGACGCCGCGAGGGCGAGAATCCAGTGCTCGAGATTCTCCAGGAAGATCGACACGGCGTCGGGCAACGGCGTCCTCGTTCGTCTGCTGGCGGGGAGGCCAGGCGGGCGGTGGCGGCAGGTCGGTCGTCCTGCACCAGGACAAGCCTACGGAGCGCGAGGACGCCGACCATCAGGGAGACCCCCGGTTCACCCCTGAGGACCCCGGGCGCGACGGCGCCGCGCCCGTGACGATTCTGCCGTGCCCGCCGCGGCAGTTCGTCATCCCGACGGACGACTTCCCGCGGCGGGCCCGTACGTCGTGAGGACCAGGGGCCCGCGGACGCCCGGTGAGCTAGTTCCCGGCGTCCGGGAGCCGCGCGACCCCGAGGGTCGAGGACAGCGTGCGCAGGTCGGCGGCGTCGAGGTAGAGCTCGCCCCGCAGGTGGTCCGTCTCGTGCTGGACGATGCGCGCGGGCCACCCGGTCAGCACGTCGTCGAACGGCTCGCCGGCCTCGTCCTGGCCCGTGAGCCGGACGGCGTGGGCGCGCGTCCGCTCGGCCTGCCAGCCGTGCACGGACAGGCAGCCCTCGAAGAAGGTGCGGGTCTCCTCGCCGACGACCTCGTAGCGCGGGTTCACGAGCACCCGGTACTCCAGGGGGCTCCGCTCCCGGTCGTCGCCGACGTCCGGTGCACCCGGGTCCTCGACCACGGCCACCGCGAGGCCGATGCCGACCTGCGGCGCGGCGAGCCCCACGCCGGGCGCCGCGCGCATGGTCGTGCGCATCGCGTCGAGGAAGCGCGGCAGCGCGTCGCCGAGCTGGCCCGCGTACGGCACGGCCGGCGTGCGCAGCACGGGGTGGCCGGCCTGCACGATCGGCAGGACGCCGTCCGGGTACGCGGCGAGGAGCGCGAGCACGTGCTCGCGCAGCGCCTCGTCGACCCCCTGCCGCACGGTCGTGCCCGCCTCGCGTCCTGTCGGCCGTCCGGACGCGCTCACAGGGCGAGCCGCTCGCGCACGACGCCCGCGAGCTGCCCGGCGACCGCGTCGGCCTGCTGCTGCGTCGCCGCCTCGACCATGACCCGGACGAGCGGCTCGGTGCCCGACGGCCGCAGGAGCACCCGTCCCGTCTCGCCCAGCGAGCGCTCCGCACCGGCGACCGCGGCCAGCAGCGCCTCGTCGGTCGACGCGCGCGCCTTGTCCACGCCCGGGACGTTGAGGAGGGTCTGCGGGAGCCGCTGCACGACGCCCGCGAGGTCCGCGAGCTTCTGGCCCGTCGCGCGCACCCGCGCCGCGAGCTGGAGGGCCGTGAGCACGCCGTCGCCCGTCGTCGCGTAGCGCGACATGACGATGTGGCCGGACTGCTCGCCGCCCAGGCCGTAGCCGTGGGCGCGCATCTCCTCCAGCACGTACCGGTCGCCGACCGCCGTCTGGACGGTGCTGATCCCCGCCGCGCGCATCGCGAGCAGGAGCCCCAGGTTGCTCATGACCGTCACGACGAGCGTGTCGTGCGGGAGCGCGCCCTCGTCCTTGAGCGCGAGGGCCAGGACGCCCATGATCTGGTCGCCGTCGACGACGGTGCCGCCGTGGTCGACCGCGATGCAGCGGTCCGCGTCGCCGTCGAACGCGACGCCGAAGTCGGCCTCGGACGCGACGACGACGGCCTGGAGCTGCTCCGGGTGGTTCGAGCCGCACGCCGCGTTGATGTTGCGGCCGTCGGGGCTCGCGTTGATGACGACGACGTCCGCGCCGGCCGCACGCAGCGCCGCGGGCCCGACGTCGCTCGCCGCGCCGTTCGCGCAGTCGACCGCGATCCGCAGGCCGGACAGCGGCTTGTGGTCCTCGTCGGCGCCGATGCTCGACATGAGGTGCTCGACGTACGCGCCGCCCGCGCGGCCCGAGTCCGGGGAGATGCGGCCGACGACGCCGTGCGTCGGGCGCTCCCACTCCTGGCCCAGCAGGCTCTCGATGCGGTCCTCGACCGCGTCGTCGAGCTTCACGCCGCCGCGCGCGAGGAACTTGATCCCGTTGTCCTGCATGGGGTTGTGCGACGCCGAGATGACGACGCCGAAGTCGACGTCCATGGTGCTCGTCAGGTAGGCGACGGCCGGGGTCGGCAGGACTCCGACGTCCTTCACGTCGACGCCCGCGCTCGCGAGCCCCGCGATGAGCGCGGCGCCGAGGAACTCCCCGGACACGCGCGTGTCGCGCCCGACGACCGCGCGCGGGCGGTGCCCTTCCTCCTGACCGCTCGCGAGCACGCGGGCCGCGGCGACGCCGAGGTCCAGCGCGAGCTCCGCCGTCACGTTGCCGTTCGCGAGACCGCGCACCCCGTCGGTGCCGAAAAGCCGTCCCATGGAAGTCCTTCCCCTCGTACCGGCCGTACGCCGACCGTACGACCGTCAGCCGCTGCCCGCCGTCGACGGGTCTTGGTCACCGCTCCTCACAAACGCCGTCGGCCCCGGTGGACGAGGTCCACCGGGGCCGACGAGCGCACAGCGCAGGATCAGCGCTTGGAGTACTGCGGTGCCTTGCGGGCCTTCTTGAGACCGGCCTTCTTGCGCTCGACGACGCGGGCGTCGCGAGTGAGGAAGCCGGCCTTCTTCAGCGCGGGGCGGTTGTGCTCGGCGTCGATCGCGTTGAGCGCGCGCGCGATCGCCAGGCGCAGCGCGCCGGCCTGGCCCGAGGAGCCGCCGCCCGTGATGCGGGCGACGACGTCGAAGCGACCCTCGACGTCGACCAGCTTCAGCGGGGAGTTGACGAGCTGCTGGTGGACCTTGTTCGGGAAGTAGTCCTCGAGCGTGCGCCCGTTGACCTTCCAGGTGCCGGTGCCGGGGACGAGGCGCACGCGCGCCACGGCCTCCTTGCGGCGGCCCAGGGCCTGGCCCGGGGCGGTGATGCTCTGGCCGCGGCCCGTGGGGGCGGCGGACTCGGAGGTGTAGGTGCTGGGCGTCTCGTCGCCCAGGGTGTCGGTGTCGACGGTGGTCTCGGCCACGGGTGGTGTCCTCGCGTCTCTCTGTGCGCTACGCCTGGGCGGCGATTACTGCGCGACCTGGGTGATCTCGAACGGCTTCGGCTGCTGAGCGGCGTGCGGGTGCTCGGCACCCGCGTAGACCTTCAGCTTGCCGAACTGGGCGCGACCGAGGGTCGTCTTGGGGAGCATGCCCCGGACGGCCTTCTCGACGGCACGCTCGGGGTGCTTGTCGAGCAGGTCGCCGTAGGCGACGGCACGCAGACCACCCGGGTAACCGGAGTGGTTGTAGGCCATCTTCTGCTCGCGCTTGTTGCCGCTCAGGGCGACCTTGCCGGCGTTGATGACGATGACGAAGTCACCGCCGTCGACGTGCGGAGCGAAGGTCGGCTTGTGCTTGCCGCGCAGCAGGGTGGCCACGTGGGTGGCCAGGCGGCCCAGGACGACGTCGGTCGCGTCGATGACGTACCAGTCGCGCTGGACGTCGCCGGGCTTCGGGGTGTACGTACGCACGGTCGTAGCCTTCGTTTCTGTCTCAGGATGTCTTCTTCGACCGCTGAAGCGTGCGGCCGAGAGGGCAGGTCGTTGCGCGGCGGGCTCGGTCGACACCCGCTCCTTGGCCGGCAGCGAGTGGGCGCGCTAGCGACACGGGTGTCGTGAGATGAGCACAACGACTCACCAGACTACCCGCGAGGCAGGCCGCCGGTCAAAGCGGCCGGACGCTCCCGGACGCACGTCTCGCAGCGCGTCGAGCGGGCCTCGTGGACGCAGCCGGAGCAGTACAGGCGCAGGGTCCGGCAGCTCGGGTCGGCGCAGTTCTCGTACTTCGCCGTCGGCGCCCCGCACGCCGTGCACGCGCCGAGCGGCGTCGACCCCGGGCCGAGCTCGACGTGCATGCGCTCGTCGAACACGTAGAGCGACCCCTCCCACAGTCCCTGCGAGCCGAACACCTCGCCGTAGCGCACGACGCCGCCGTCGAGCTGGTACACCTCCTCGAACCCGCGGGCGCGCAGCAGGGCCGACAGCACCTCGCACCGCACGCCCCCCGTGCAGTACGTGACGACGGGCCGGCCCTTGAGGTCGTCGTAGCGGCCCGAGTCGATCTCGGCGACGAAGTCCCGCGTGGTCGCGACGTCGGGCACGACGGCCCCGCGGAAGCGGCCGATCGCCGCCTCGAACGCGTTGCGGCCGTCGAGCATCACGACGTCGTCGCCGCGCTCCTCGACGAGGTCGTGCAGGGCCTGCGGGCTCAGCCGCTCCCCGCCGCCGACGACGCCGTGCTCGTCGACCCGGACCTCGTCCGGCACGCCGAACGCGACGAGCTCGGGGCGCACCTTGACGGACAGGCGCGGGAAGTCGCGGCCCGTGCCGTCGGACCACTTCACGTCGACGCCCTCGAAGCCCGGGTACCGGCGCGTGGTCTTCACGTACTGCTTGAGGTCCTCGACCGTCCCGCCGAGGGTCGCGTTGATCCCGTGCTCCGACACGATCACGCGACCCGTGAGGTGCCACCGCTCCCCCAGCGCCTGCTGCCAGAGCTGCACGGCACGCGGGTCCGGCAGCGGCGTGAAGGCGTAGAAGAGCACGATCTTGTGGACGGCCATGCCCACCAGGATAGGGAGGGCTAGCGCGCCCGACGGACGCGCTCGACGTCCCAGACGGGCTCCGGCGCCTCGACGACCTCGCCGTCCTCGCGGAACACGAGGAACCGGTCGAATCCGCGGGCGAACCACCGGTCGTGCGTCACCGCGAGCACGGTGCCCTGGAAGGCCGCGAGCCCCGCCTCGAGCGCCTCCGCCGAGTGCAGGTCGAGGTTGTCCGTCGGCTCGTCGAGCAGGAGGAGCGTCGCGCCGTCGAGCTCGAGGAGCAGGATCTGGAAGCGCGCCTGCTGGCCACCGGAGAGCGTCTCGAAGCGCTGCTCGGCCTGGCCCACGAGCTCGTACCGGTCGAGCGCCCGGCTCGCGCCCTCGCGCCCCATGCCCGCCCGGTGCCCCTCGCCGCGGTGAAGGATCTCCAGCAGCGTGCGCCCGCGCAGCTCCGGGTGGTCGTGGTTCTGCGCGAACCACCCCGGCCGCACCCGAGACCCGAGCACGGCCCGGCCCGTGTGCGCCACGGGAGCGGGCGCCGCCGGGCCGTCGGCCACGTCGTCGGGCACGGTGCCCGGCTCGGGGTCGCTCCCGCCCGCGGCGAGGAGGCGCAGGAAGTGCGACTTCCCGGAGCCGTTCGAGCCGAGCACCGCGACGCGCTCGCCGAAGAACACCTCGACGTCGAACGGCTTCATGAGCCCCGTGAGCTCGAGCCGCTCGCACGTCACCGCGCGCTTGGCCGTCCGCCCGCCCGTGAGCCGCACGGTCACGTTCTGGTCGCGCGCGACCACCTCGGGACGCCCCGCCTCCTCGAACTTGCGCAGGCGCGTGCGCGCGGCCTGGTACCGGCTCGCGAGGCCGTCGTTGAACGCGGCCTTCGTCTTGAGCGTCCGCACGAGCTCCTGGAGCTTGGCGTGCTCCTCGTCCCAGCGGCGCGCGAGCTCGGCGAGCCGGTCGCGCCGGTCCGCACGGGCCTGGGCGTACGTCGCGAAGCCGCCGCCGTGCACCCACACCGTGCCGCCGCCCGGCGTCGGCTCGAGCGTCGCGACCTGGGTCGCGGTGCGCGACAGCAGCTCGCGGTCGTGGGACACGAAGAGGACCGTCTTGGACGACGCGACGAGCCGCTCCTCGAGCCAGCGCTTCGTCGGCACGTCGAGGTGGTTGTCCGGCTCGTCGAGCAGCAGGACCTCCTCCGGCCCCCGGAGCAGCGCCGTGAGCGCGAGCCGCTTCTGCTCGCCCCCGGACAGCGACCGCACGTCGCGCCACTGCGCCTTCTCGAACGGGACCGACAGCACCTCGTCGGTCACCTCGTCCCAGCCGGCCTCGGCGTCGTAGCCGCCCACGTCCGCCCAGTCCACGAGGGCCTGGGCGTAGCGGAGCTGGGCGGGCTCGTCGTCGACCGTCATGATGTCGTGCTCGGCGGCCGCGAGCTCGAGCGCCGCCTCGCGGACGGCGGTCGGCGCGAGCCCGACGAGCAGGTCGCGCACCGTGCGGTCGTCGTCGATGCGGCCCACGTCCTGGCGCATCACCCCGAGCCCGCCGCTGCGCACGACGGCACCGCCGTGCGGGGCGACCTCGCCGGTGACGATGCGCAGCAGCGTCGACTTCCCGACGCCGTTGGGCCCCACGAGCGCGACGCGCGCGCCGTCCGCGACCCGCAGGTCGACGCCGTCGAGCAGGGTGCGCCCGTCGGGCAGGTGATACGTGACGTCGCTGAGGTCGAGGTGTCCCACCCCGTCATGGTCCCCGACGTCGGCCGTGCGGTCACGCGCTTTGCGGACCCCGGCGTCCGGCACCTCGGCCGGGCCGGCGCCACCCGCCGCCCGGCACCACGGCCGGCGGGCGCCGGGACGCGGGACGCCGGGTGGTGGGATGGCGGGTGGCGGGATGGCGGGACGGCTCAGCGCCGGCCGCCACCGAGGAGGCCGCCCAGCCCGCCCAGGAGGTCGCCGAGACCGCCGCCGGCGCCCGACCCGCCGCCCAGGAGCCCGCCGAGGACGTCGCCCAGGCCGCCCCCGCCGGTCTGCGGGGCGCCCGGCCGCTCGCCCGCGCCCTTCCCCGCCGCTGTTCCGGTCGAGGTGCCGCCCGCCGTGCTGCCCGAGGTGCCGCTCGTGGCGCCGCCCGACGACCCGGCGCCGCCGAGCTGCTTCGCGAGGAAGGCCAGCGCGATCGGCGCGAGCGCGGGCAGCACCTTCGCGAGCAGGTCCTTGCCGGTGCCCGTCGACTGGGCGAGCTGCGCGACGACCGCCTGCTCGTTCTGCCCGAACACGTGCCCGACGATCTTGCGGCCGTCGTCGGTGTCGACGTCGTCGAGGTCGACGCCGCCCTCCACGAGCGCCGGGTCGTGCTGCGCGAGGGCCTCGCCGAGCGACGCCGCGCCCGCCGGGTCCTGCGCGTTGGCGCGCAGCCCGCCCAGCAGCGCGGGCAGCGCCGCGCCCACCGCGCGCTGTGCCGTCGCCTCGTCGACGCCGAGCCGACCGGCGAGCTGGTCGAGCGGGACGGTGGACAGGATGTCGTCGATGCCGGCCATGGGGTCGTCCTCCGGTTCAGGGGTGCTCCAGCGGGTGCGCACCGGGGCGCGGTGCGGCCCCACCGTAGTCCCGGCCGGGCGCCCTCGCAGGCACTCGCGTCCGGGGCTGCGTCCGTCCCCGTGAGGTGCCAGGGTGGGACGCATGAGCGAAGACACCACCGCCACGAGCCCCGACCCGGAGACGGGCGCCGAGGGCGACACCGACCAGCTCCAGCCCGAGGAGACGCTCCTCGACCGCGGCGTGGACGACGTGCTCGACGAGGGCTACTCCCCGCCCGAGCGCCCCCGCTCGAACCACTTCGGCGAGACGCCGTGGGAAGAGGTGCACGGCGAGACGCTCGACCAGCGCCTCGCCGAGGAGGAGCCGGAGGAGTGGGAGCGCGACCCGTCCGAGCGCCCCGACGAGACCCGCGCGGGCCGCCTCGTCGCGGACCCCGACGCCCTCGACGGGCGCCAGAACGACACGTACGCCGACGACGAGGGGATCTCCGGGGGCGCCGCGGGCGCCGAAGAGGCCGCCGTCCACGTCGTCGAGGAGCCCTGAGAAGCCCCGAGGAAGCCCTGAGGACGAGCGCCCGCCCGCGGCCGGCTCAGGCCGGCTCGCGGGGCGGCGCGTCCTCCCAGACGTCCTCCTCGTTCCGCACGGCGCGGATGCGGTCGGCACGCGCCGCGAGCTCCGCGTCGGGCGGGTAGGTGACCTCCTCGAGCACGAGCCCGTGCGCCGGCACGACGCCCGCCCCCGCGTCCCGGCGCCGGCTCGCGAGGAGCTCCGCGGGCCACCCGACGTCGCGGCGCCCCTCCCCCACGGCGAGCGACGCGCCGACGAGCGCGCGCACCATGTTGTGGCAGAACGCGTCCGCGCGGACGTGCGCGACCACGAGGCCCGCGTCGGGCCCGTCCGCCGGGCGCGACCACGACAGGTGCTGCAGCTCCCGGATGGTCGTCGCGCCGGGTCGCGGCTTGCAGAACGCCGCGAAGTCCCGCACCCCGAGCAGGGGCCGCACGGCGGCGTCCATCGCCGCGACGTCGAGCGGCCGCCGGTTCCACAGCACCCACTCCCGGCGCAGCGGGTCGCGCTGCGCCGGGTCGTCCGCGACGCGGTAGGTGTACGCGCGGTGCAGCGCGGAGAATCGGGCGTCGAACCCGGCCGGCGCCTGCGCCGCACGGTGCACGACGACGTCCCCCGGCAGCACGCCGCCCAGCCGCGCGACGAGCGCGTCCTCCGGCGCGCGGTCGGACCGGCCGGGCAGCGCCTCCCACTGCGCCCGCGTGAGGTCGACGTGCGCGACCTGCCCCCGCGCGTGCACGCCCGCGTCCGTGCGCCCCGCCACCGTGAGCCGCGGCGCCGCGCCCCGCAGGATCGTCGCGAGCCCGTCCTCGAGCGTGCCCTGCACCGTGCGCAGCGTCGGCTGCCGGGCCCAGCCGGCGAACGCCGTCCCCTGGTAGGCGAGGTCCAGGCGCACGCGCACGACGTCGTCCGTCACGTCGGGTCGCGGGGCGTCGGGGTCCGGGAGGGCGGGGGGCGGGACGGCGGTCACGGGAGTTCACCGTAGTCGCCCGCCCGTGCGCCGCGCGCGCCGCCGTGCCTACGCTGCCGCCCATGACCGGCGACCCGCACGACGTCCGCACCCTCGCCGTCGACTGCGGCGGGGGCGGCATCAAGGCGAACGTGCTCGACGCGTCGGGCACCGCGCACGCCGCGGCGGTGCGCGTCCCCACGCCCTACCCCCTCCCGCCCGACCTCCTCGTCGAGACGGTCGCGGGCATCGCGGCCACGCTGCCTCCGGCCGACCGCGTCACGGTGGGCATGCCCGGGATGATCCGGCGCGGCGTCGTCGTGCACACGCCCCACTACGTGACGCGCAGCGGGCCCCGGTCGCGCGTGGACCCGGCGCTCGTCGAGGCCTGGACGAGCTTCGACGTCCGCGCGGCCGTCGAGCGCCGGCTCGGCGTCCCGGCGCTCGTGCTCAACGACGCCGAGGTGCACGGCGCGGGCGTCGTCGCGGCGTCCGGGCTGGAGCTGGTGCTGACGCTGGGGACGGGGCTCGGCTCCGCGCTGTTCCACGGGGGCCGGCTCGCGCCGCACCTCGAGTGGTCGCGCGCCCCGGTGCGGCGCGGCACCACGTACGACGAGTACGTCGGCGAGCCCGAGCGCCGCCGCCTCGGCGACGGGCTCTGGTCGCGCCGCGTCCTCGCGGTCGTCGAGGGGCTGCGGCCCGTGTTCTGGTGGGACCGCCTCTACCTGGGCGGCGGCAACTCGCGCCGGATCACCCCGAGCGTCCTCGACCGGCTCGGCGACGACGTCGTCGTGGTGCCGAACTCGGCGGCCCTCGTCGGGGGCGCCCGCGCGTGGGACCTCCCGCCGGCCTGACGCCTCAGCGACCGGCCGTGCCGCGGTCCGGCTCCCCGTCCGCGGTGCGCTGCCTGGGCGCGGCCGCGGCGGGCTCGAGGACGCCGGGCGTCGCGCCCTCGTCCCCGCCTCCCGGAGGCGCGCCCGCGGCGAGCGCGCCGTGCGCGTCGAGCAGGACGCGGTTGAACGCCACGGGCGCGTCCAGGCTCACCAGGTGCCGCGCGCCCGGGACGACGACGAGCCGGGCCGAGGCCCCGCCCGCGCGCGCCGCGGCGAGGAACCCGCGCTCCCCGAGCCGGAAGTGGTCCCAGCGCCCGTTGACGAGCCAGACCGGCGAGTCCGCCGCCGCGAGGGCCCGGACCGGGTCGACCGACCCCACCTCGCGCAGGATCGCGCTCATCACGTCGAGGGCGAACCCGCCGGCCGCGAGGTCGGCGGCGGCCTGGGCCGTCATCGCCCGGTCGACGAGCGCCTGGTTCAGCCCGGCTCCTCCGTCCGGGAGCCGCTCGATGCCGCGCGCGAGGACGAGCCAGCCGCCGCGCAGGCGCGTCGACGGCGGCGTCGAGCACGCGGCGGCGACGAGCCCCACGACGCGCTCCGGGTGCCGCGCGCGCGTCTCGATCGCGACGTAGCCCCCGAGGGACAGCCCGACGACGAGCGCGCGTCCGCCGACCTCGTCGATCCCGGCCGCGACCGCCTCGACCGCGCCGTCGAGCGTGAACGCCTCGCCGCGCCGCACCCCGTGGCCCGGCAGGTCGACCGCGACGGCCCGCACGCCGGCACGACCCAGCGCCGCGAGCTGGTCGCGCCACATCGAGCGCGACGTGCGCGACCCGTGCACGAGGACGACGGGCGGCCACGTCCCGGTCCCGGTCCCGGGCGACGCGTCGGTGGAGGTCACGTCTCGACCGTAGGCCCTGCTCCACGCGAGATCGACCGGGGAACACGACAGGGCCGGAGGCTCGCCAGAGCCGGGGACGCCGCAGGGCCCGGGACCGTACGGTCCCGGGCCCTGCGCGTCGAGCCCCGGAGGGCTCAGGCGGGAAGAGGAGGCTCAGGCCTCCTTCTTCTCCTCCGTGGCGTCCTCGACGGGCGCGTCCTGGACGTCCTCGGCGGGAGCGTCCTCGACGGCGGCGTCCTCGACGGGCGCGTCCTCGACCTTGTCGGCCTTCTTGGACGGCTTGTCGGCCTTCTTCTTGCTCGCCTTCTCGGCAGCCTTCTCCGCCTCGCGGACGACGGCCTGCTTCGGGCTGACGGGCTCGGTCACGAGCTCGATCACCGCGAGGGGCGCGTTGTCGCCCTTGCGCGTGCCGACCTTCGTGATGCGCGTGTAGCCACCCTCACGCTCCGCCATCTGCGGGGCGATCTCGGTGAACAGCGTGTGCACCACGGACTTGTCGCGGACGACGCGCAGGACGCGACGGCGCGCGTGCAGGTCGCCGCGCTTGGCGAACGTGATGAGGCGCTCGGCCACCGGGCGCAGGCGCTTCGCCTTGGTCTCGGTGGTCGTGATGCGGCCGTGCTCGAAGAGCTGGGTGGACAGGTTCGCGAGCATCAGGCGCTCGTGAGCCGGTCCGCTGCCGAGCCGGGGGCCCTTGGCGGGGGTAGGCATGGGATGTGCTCCTTGGGAAGTGATCGCGCCGCAGGTGCGGACCCGGACGCGCTGAGGTGTCTAGAGCCGCAGGCTCAGTACTGCTGCTCGGTGTCCGAGAACGTCGCCTCGTCGTCGTCGCCGTCGTAGTACGCGGCGGCCGACGGGTCGAAGTCGAGCGGCGAGTCCTTGAGGGACAGGCCGAGCTCGGCGAGCTTCTCCTTCACCTCGTTGATGGACTTCGCACCGAAGTTGCGGATGTCCAGCAGGTCCGCCTCGCTGCGTGCGACGAGCTCGCCCACCTGGTGGATGCCCTCGCGCTTGAGGCAGTTGTACGAGCGGATCGTGAGGTTGAGCTCCTCGATCGGCAGCGCCAGGTCCGCGGCCAGGGCCGCGTCCGTCGGCGACGGACCGATCTCGATGCCCTCGGCCTCGACGTTGAGCTCGCGGGCGAGGCCGAAGAGCTCCACCAGCGTCTTGCCGGCCGACGCGAGCGCGTCGCGCGGCGAGATCGCCGGCTTCGTCTCGACGTCCACGACCAGCTTGTCGAAGTCCGTGCGCTGCTCGACACGCGTCGCCTCGACCTTGTAGGTCACCTTGAGGACCGGCGAGTAGATCGAGTCGACCGGGATCCGGCCGATCTCGGCGTCGAACGACTTGTTCTGCGAGGCCGAGACGTAGCCACGGCCGCGCTCGACGGTCAGCTCGATCTCGAGCTTGCCCTTGTCGTTGAGCGTGGCGATGTGCAGCTCGGGGTTGTGGACCTCCACACCCGCGGGCGGGACGATGTCCGCCGCGGTGACCGCACCAGCACCCTGCTTGCGCAGGTACATCACGACGGGCTCGTCGTTCTCCGAGGAGACGACGAGGTTCTTGATGTTGAGGATGACCTCGGTCACGTCCTCCTTCACACCCGGCACGGTGGTGAACTCGTGGAGCACACCGTCGATGCGGATGGAGGTGACCGCCGCGCCCGGGATGGACGACAGCAGCGTGCGACGCAGCGAGTTGCCGAGCGTGTAGCCGAAGCCGGGCTCCAGCGGCTCGATGGAGAAGCGCGAACGGTTCTCCGAGATGACCTCTTCGGTCAAGGTGGGGCGCTGTGCGATCAGCACTGGTGGTTTCCTTTCGGTGAGCGTCCGCCATATGACGCTGCACGGTTCAAGGCGAGGTGCGTGCCTGCGGCACGCGGCCCCGGCCGGGACTCTGTCCACCCGGCCGGGAAGGGTGCGTCGACCCCGTCAGGAGGCGGCTGCCCCGTGACGGGCGCCGTCGACGGGCTCGGCCGGTCGGTGACCGGGCGGCCCGTCGACGGCACGTCGACGACGAGGGTCAGACGCGACGACGCTTGGGCGGCCGGCACCCGTTGTGCGCCTGCGGCGTCACGTCCTGGATCGAGCCGACCTCGAGGCCGGCCGACTGCAGCGAGCGGATCGCCGTCTCGCGACCCGAGCCCGGGCCCTTGACGAAGACGTCGACCTTCTTCATGCCGTGCTCCTGCGCCTTGCGGGCAGCGGCCTCGGCCGCGAGGCCGGCGGCGAAGGGGGTCGACTTGCGGGAGCCCTTGAAGCCGACGTCGCCGCCGGAGGCCCACGCGATCACGGCGCCCGACGGGTCCGTGATCGACACGATCGTGTTGTTGAACGTGCTCTTGATGTGCGCCTGGCCGGCGGGGACGTTCTTCTTGTCCTTGCGACGAGGCTTGCGCCCAGCGGCGGCGCGAGTCTTGGGAGGCATGTCCTTCTTCTCTCCTGGTCTGAGGTGGTCTGACCGCGGGGATCTCCACCCGGCACGGGACGGACCGTGAGGTCCGCGTCAGTGCGCGAGCAGGGCCCGCCCTGCGGACTGGCTCAGCGGGCCTTCTTCTTGCCGGCCACGGTGCGCTTCGGTCCCTTGCGCGTACGCGCGTTGGTCTTCGTGCGCTGGCCGCGCACAGGCAGGCCGCGGCGGTGACGCAGGCCCTGGTAGGTGCCGATCTCGACCTTGCGGCGGATGTCGGCGGCCACCTCACGACGGAGGTCACCCTCGAGCTTGTAGTTGCCCTCGAGGTAGTCGCGGAGCGCGACGAGCTCGGCGTCGCCGAGGTCCTTCACGCGGGCGTCCGGGCTGATGCCGGTGGCGGCCAGCGTCTGCTGGGCGCGGGTACGGCCGACGCCGTAGATGTAGGTGAGCGCGACCTCGAGCCGCTTGTCGCGGGGGAGGTCGACGCCGATGAGACGTGCCATGTGCCTTTCGGCTCCTCGTGCTTCGTCGGAGGTCTGTCGCACCGCCCTCCCACGGGGAGCTCCGTGGGCCCCGGCCTCCGAGCCGGGGGTTCCCCTGCCTGTGGCATTCTCCTCCCGGACTCGCGTCCGGGGTGCCGAGCAGGTTCGTGGTGGTGCGCTGGTGGCCGGCCGTCGTCGTGACGGGCGGCCTGGTGACCGCGGTCCCGGAGGACCGTCACCCGTGGCGCAGGTGAGGGCTCAGCCCTGGCGCTGCTTGTGCCGCAGGTTCTCGCAGATCACCATGACGCGACCGTGCCGGCGGATCACCTTGCACTTGTCGCAGATCTTCTTGACGCTGGGCTTGACCTTCATCTTCGTTCCCTCAGTGGTGCCCCGCTCCGGGCGCGACCGACGAGCGGCCCCGGTGGTCCCGGGTGCGAGGCGGGTGAGTGGGTGGACGCGTGACGACTACTTGTAGCGGTAGACGATCCGGCCGCGGGACAGGTCGTACGGGCTCAGCTCGACCACGACCCGGTCCTCGGGGAGGATCCGGATGTAGTGCTGGCGCATCTTGCCCGAGATGTGCGCGAGAACCTTGTGCCCGTTGGCCAGCTCCACGCGGAACATCGCGTTCGGCAGGGCCTCGACCACGCTGCCCTCGATCTCGATGACACCGTCCTTCTTTGCCATGTCCTCCGCTAACTCTCGTCTGAACTGCTAGGACTCCCGCGCACGCCCGACCCGAGGGTCGTCCGATCGTGGGAGGTGCGTGGAGCCGCGTGCGGTGGTCGGTCGCCCGGGTCCCGAGGGACGGGGGCCGGATGAACGACGTGCACGGACTACACCCGACGGACCATCCTACGGCATCCGGCAAGGGACGGGAAACCGTGGCGGGTCGTGCGCGCGGTGCGACGCGTCACTCCCCCGTCGTGCCGGGTGCCGTCGGGCGCTGCCGGACGGGAGCGAGGCGGCCCGCGACGGGCCGGTGCGCGGTCAGGCTGCGAGCGGTGCGACGCGCACGCCGAGCTCCGCGAGCTCCGCGGCGCCGCCGTCGGGCGCGGTGAGGACCCAGATGCCCTCGTCGAGGATCGCGACGCTGTGCTCCCAGTGCGCGGCACGGGTGCCGTCGTCGGTCACGACCGTCCAGTCGTCCTCGCACACCTCGGTGAACCGCTCGCCCCGCGTGAGCATCGGCTCGATCGCGAGGCACATGCCCGGGCGCAGCCGCGGGCCCTTCTCGCGCGTGCGGTAGTTCGGGACGTCCGGGGGCTGGTGCATCGCGGACCCGATCCCGTGGCCGACGTAGTCCTCGACGATGCCGTAGGTCACGCCGTCCGACTCCCCCGAGACACGCACCGAGTCCTCGATGGCGGCCCCGACGTCACACAGCCGCTCGCTCGTCGCGAGGGCGGCGATCCCGGCCCACATGGCGCGGCGCGTCGCCTCGACGAGCGCCTCGTCCTGGGGGTCGCCCTCGCCGAGCACGAACGAGACCGCCGAGTCGCCGTGCCAGCCGTCGACGACGGCCCCGCAGTCGACGGAGACGACGTCGCCCGGGCGCAGCTCGCGCGGCCCGGGGATGCCGTGGACGACCTCGTCGTTCACCGACACGCAGAGCGACGCCGGGTAGCCCTCGTACCCGAGGAACGACGACGTCGCCCCGGCGTCCGCGATGACCGCGGCGGCGAGCGCGTCGAGGTCGGCGGTCGTCATGCCCGGGCGGACGGCGTCGCGCACCGTCCCGAGCGCGCGCGCCACGACGAGGCCGGCGCTGCGCATGGACCGGACCTGGTCGTGCGTCTTGTACTCGATGCGCTCGCGACCGAACACCCTGCTGCTCCTCAGAACCGACGGAAAGACGTGCGGGCGCTCAGCCGACGAGCGCGGTCAGCGCCGACACGATGCGGCCGGTGACCTCGTCGATGTCGCCGATCCCGTCGACGCGCACCAGCAGGCCGCGGTCCGCGTAGGCGGAGGTGAGCGGCGCCGTCTGCTCCGCGTAGATGTCGAGGCGGCGCGCGATGGCCTCCTCCGTGTCGTCCTCGCGGCCCTCGATCTCCGCGCGCTTCGCGAGGCGCGCGAGCAGCTCGTCGCGGTCGGCGGTGAGCTCCACGACGCCGTCCAGCGCGACCCCCAGGTCGGCGAGGATCGCGTCGAGCTCGACGACCTGGGCCGCGTTGCGCGGGTAGCCGTCGAGGATGAACCCCTGCGCGGCGTCGTCCTGCGCGAGACGGTCGCGGACCATCGCGTTCGTCACCGAGTCGGGGACGAGGTCGCCCTTCGCGGTGTACTCCTGCGCGAGGCGGCCGAGCTCCGTGCCGCCCTTGATGTTCGCCCGGAAGATGTCGCCGGTCGAGATCGCCGGGATGGACAGCTGCTCGGCGAGCCGGGCGGCCTGCGTCCCCTTGCCCGCGCCCTGCGGGCCCATGATGACGAGGCGCGCGGGGCGCGCGGCGGACTGGCCGTCGGTGGCGTTGCTCAACGGAGGAACCCTTCGTAGTGGCGCTGCTGCAGCTGGGAGTTGATCTGCTTGACCGTCTCCAGGCCGACGCCGACGACGATGATGATCGAGGAGCCACCGAACGGGATGTTCGTGCTCACGCCGAGCCCGATGAGGACCAGCGTCGGCAGCAGTGCGACGAGCGCGAGGTAGATGGCACCCGCGGAGGTGATGCGGGTGATGACGTAGTCGAGGTACTCGGCGGTGGGCCGGCCGGCACGGATGCCCGGGATGAAGCCGCCGTACTTCTTCATGTTGTCCGCGACCTCGTCCGGGTTGAACGTGATCGACGTGTAGAAGAAGCAGAAGAACAGGATCATCAGCACGTACAGCAGGATGTGCAGCGGCGCGGACGGGTCGGCCAGGTTGGTGCTGATCCAGATCACCCAGTCGGCGCTCTGGTCGCCGAACTGCGCGATGAGGCCCGGGACCGCGAGCAGCGAGGCCGCGAAGATCACCGGGATGACACCCGCCATGTTGATCTTGATCGGGATGTAGGTGCTCGAGCCGCCGTACATGCGGCGACCGACCATGCGCTTGGCGTACTGCACCGGCACGCGGCGCTGCGACTGCTCGACGAACACGACCAGCCCGATGACGAGCACGATGACCGCGATCATGATGATGAAGTTCGTCGCGCCGTTCGCGCCGCCGGCGATCGACCACAGGGCGGTCGGGAAGCTCGCGGCGATGGACGTGAAGATGAGCAGCGACATGCCGTTGCCGACGCCGCGCTCCGTGATGAGCTCGCCGAGCCACATGATGAGGCCGGTGCCCGCGGTCATCGTGATGACCATGAGGGCCATCGTGACGAAGCTGGCGTCCGGGATGACGTCGACGGAGCAGCCCTGGAAGAGCAGGCCGTTGCGCGCCGTCGTGATGACGGTCGTCGACTGGAGGATGGCGAGCGCGATCGTCAGGTAGCGCGTGTACTGCGTCAGCTTCGACTGGCCCGACTGGCCCTCCTTGTGGAGCGCCTCGAAGCGGGGGATCACGACGCGCAGCAGCTGGACGATGATGCTCGCGGTGATGTACGGCATGATGCCGAGCGCGAAGATCGACAGCTGGAGCAGCGCGCCGCCGCTGAAGAGGTTGACCAGGCTGAGCAGGTCGTTGCCGTCGGCGGTCTCCGCGATGCACTGCTGCACGTTGGGGTAGTCCACGCCGGGCGTGGGGATGAACGACCCCACCCGGAAGATCGCCATGATCGCGATCGTGAACAGCAGCTTGCGCCGCAGGTCGGGCGTCCGGAAAGCCCGGGCGAATGCGCTGAGCACCTATCCTCCTGGCCCGCCGAGGCGGGATGTCGTGTCGCCGGGAGGCCCGGCGAGGTGTGACGCACGGCACGGGCGCCAAGAGGCACCCTAGCCGTAGCGCCGCGTCGAACGGCAAGTCGGTCCCGATCACCGGACGGGCCGGCCGTGGACCTGGGAGTGACGGCGGTCACCCCGGGGTGCGGGGAGACAGCCGTCGGAGAGTCTAGACCGTGGTCCGCTGCCGGACGGACCACGGGTCGTGCAGGGAGGCGCCCTCAGACGCGGACAGGGCCGACGGCGCGTACGCGCCACCGGCCCTGTCCAGGTGTGTCAGTCCTCCGAGACCGAACCGCCGGCCGCGAGGATCTTCTCGCGAGCCGCGCCCGAGAGGGCGTCGACCGCGACCTCGAGCTTGACGGTGATCTCACCCGTGCCGAGCACCTTGACGAGCTGGCCCTTGCGGACCGCGCCCTTCGCGACGAGGTCCTCGACGGTGACCTGGCCACCCTCGGGGTACAGCGCCGCGAGCTTGTCCAGGTTCACGACCTGGTACTCGGTGCGGAACGGGTTCTTGAAGCCGCGCAGCTTCGGGAGGCGCATGTGCAGAGGCATCTGCCCACCCTCGAAGCGCTCGGGAACCTGGTAACGAGCCTTCGTACCCTTGGTACCGCGGCCCGCCGTCTTACCCTTCGACGCCTCACCACGACCCACGCGGGTCTTGGCCTTCTTGGCGCCGGGAGCCGGACGCAGGTGGTGGACCTTGAGCGTGCCGCCGGCACCCTCGGTCTGCGCGGGGGTCTGCTCGGCCTTCGCCGGAGCCGACGCCTTCGCAGCGGTCTTCTTCTTCGGAGCCTCGGCGGTCTCCTTGGTGGCCTTCTCAGCCATGGTCACTCGACCTCCTCAACGGTGACGAGGTGCGCCACCGTCGCGACCATGCCGCGGATCTCCGGGCGGTCCTCCTTCACGGCGGTGTCGCCGATCCGCTTGAGGCCCAGAGTGCGCAGCGTGTCGCGCTGGTTCTGCTTGCCGCCGATGGCGGACTTCGTCTGGGTCACCTTGAGCCTGGCCATCAGGCGTTCACCCCCGCAGCACGGGCACGCAGGAGCGCGGCCGGGGCCACGTCCTCGAGCGGGAGACCACGGCGCGCGGCGACAGCCTCAGGCTGCTCCAGGTTGCGCAGGGCCTCGACGGTCGCGTGCACGATGTTGATCGCGTTGGACGAGCCGAGCGACTTGCTCAGCACGTCGTGGATGCCCGCGCACTCCAGCACGGCGCGCACCGGACCACCGGCGATCACACCGGTACCCGGAGCGGCCGGACGGAGGAACACGACGCCGGCGGCGGCCTCACCCTGGATGGGGTGCGGGATGGTGCCCTGGATGCGCGGGACCTTGAAGAAGTTCTTCTTGGCCTCCTCGACACCCTTGGCGATCGCCGCGGGCACCTCCTTCGCCTTGCCGTAGCCGACGCCGACGGTGCCGTCGCCGTCGCCCACCACGACGAGCGCGGTGAAGCTGAAGCGGCGGCCGCCCTTGACGACCTTGGAGACGCGGTTGATGGTGACGACGCGCTCGACGAAGGCGTTCTTCTCGGCTGCGTCGCCACGGCGACCGTCGCGACGGTCACCGCGACGGTCGTCGCGGCGCCCCCCGCGCGCGTTCTGGTCGCTCGACTCGTTGGCGGCACCCGTGGGGGCGCCGGTGTTGCTGCGCTGCCCTGCAGCCATCAGAGAATCCTTTGCTTCCGTGTGGGGATGGTCGGCGTCGTCACAGGGACAGACCGCCCTCGCGAGCGCCGTCGGCGACCGCAGCGACCCGACCGTGGTACTTGTTGCCACCACGGTCGAAGACGACGGAGTCGACGCCCTTGGCCTTCGCACGCTCGGCGACGAGCTCGCCGACCTTGCGGGCCTTGGCGCTCTTGTCGCCGTCGAGCGCACGCAGGTCCGCCTCGAGCGACGAGGCCGACGCGAGCGTCTGACCGATCGTGTCGTCCACGACCTGAGCCGTGATGTGACGCGTGGAACGCGTCACCACGAGGCGCGGACGACCGGCGGTCCCCTTGATCTTCTTGCGCAGGCGCAGGTGCCGGCGCTGACGCGCGACGGCCTTGCCCTTGCCGAGAACCTTCAGAGCCATCGTTACTTACCAGCCTTTCCAGCCTTGCGGCGGACGACCTCGCCGGCGTAACGCACACCCTTGCCCTTGTACGGCTCGGGCTTGCGGATCTTGCGGATGTTCGCTGCGATCTCGCCGACCTGCTGCTTGTCGATGCCGGAGACCGAGAACTTCGTCGGGCTCTCGACCGCGAACGTGATGCCCGCGGGCGGGGTCACGACGACCGGGTGGCTGAAGCCGAGGGCGAACTCGAGGTCCGAGCCCTTGGCCGTCACGCGGTAACCGGTGCCGACGATCTCGAGCTTCTTCTCGTAGCCCTGCGTCACGCCCTGGACGAGGTTCGCCAGGAGGGTGCGGGTCAGGCCGTGCAGCGCGCGGGACTCGCGCTCGTCGTTCGGGCGCGACACCACGAGGGTGCCGTCCTCCTGAGCGACCTGGATGGGGGCGGGCACGTGGTGCTCGAGCGAGCCCTTGGGGCCCTTCACGGTCACGAGCGCACCGCTGATGGTGACGTCCACTCCGGCGGGAACCGGAACGGGGATCTTGCCGATTCGAGACATGGCGTATCTCCTTTCCGGGTTACCAGACGTAGGCGAGGACTTCGCCGCCCACGCCCTTCGTGGCGGCCTGCTTGTCGGTGAGCAGACCGGAGGACGTGGACAGGATCGCCACGCCCAGGCCGCCGAGAACCTTCGGCAGCTCGGTGGACTTGACGTACTTGCGCAGGCCGGGCTTCGACACGCGGCGCACGCCGGCGAGGCTGCGCTCACGGTTCGGGCCGAACTTGAGCTGGATGGTGAGGTTCTTGCCCACCGTCGCGTCCTCGACGCTCCAGCCGGAGATGTAGCCCTCGGCCTGGAGGATCTCGGCAATGTGCGACTTCAGCTTCGAGTACGGCATGGTCACCGTCTCGTGGTAAGCCGAGTTCGCGTTCCGCAGACGCGTCAGCATGTCTGCGATCGGGTCGGTCATCGTCATCGGGCTCTAGCCCTTCCTCGACGTGGTATCCGGGCGGGGCGCGTCGAGCGACGCGCTCCGCCAGGACCTACGACGTAGTTGTTACCAGCTGCTCTTGGTGACGCCCGGAAGCTCACCACGGTGGGCCATCTCGCGCACGCAGATGCGGCACAGGCCGAACTTGCGGTACACCGAGTGCGGGCGACCGCACTTCTGGCACCGGGTGTAGGCGCGGACCGCGAACTTCGGCTTGGCGGCCGCCTTGTTGATCAGGGCCTTCTTCGCCATGTCAGTTCTCCTTGAAGGGGAAGCCGAGACGGCGCAGCAGGGAGCGGCCCTCGTCATCGGTCGTCGCCGTGGTCACGATCGTGATGTCCATACCGCGGACACGGTCGATCTTGTCCTGGTCGATCTCGTGGAACATCGACTGCTCCGTGAGACCGAACGTGTAGTTGCCGTTCCCGTCGAACTGCTTGGGCGACAGGCCGCGGAAGTCGCGGATGCGCGGCAGGGCGATCGACAGCAGGCGGTCCAGGAACTCCCACATGCGGTCGCCGCGCAGCGTGACGTGCGCGCCGATCGGCATGCCCTCGCGCAGCTTGAACTGCGCGATGGACTTGCGGGCCTTGGTCACCTGCGGCTTCTGGCCGGTGATCGCGGACAGGTCGCGGATGGCGCCCTCGATGAGCTTCGAGTCCTTGGCGGCGTCACCGACACCCATGTTCACGACGATCTTCGTGACGCGGGCGACCTGGTTGACGTTCTCGTGCCCGAACTCCTCGCGCAGACCGGCGACGATCTCCTCGCGGTAGCGCTGCTTCAGGCGGGGCACCTCGGGGGCGACGATCTCGGTGCTCATCAGATGTCCTTCCCGGAGCGCTTGGCGACACGCACGCGCACGGTGCGCTTGCGGCCGTCACGCTCGACCTCTTCGGTGCGGTACCCGACGCGGGTGCCCTTCTTGGTCTCCGGGTCGACGACCATCACGTTGCTGATGTGGATCGGGGCCTCGACGGTCTCGATCCCACCGGTCCGCGTGCCGCGCTGCGACTGGCCGACCTTGGTGTGCTTGGTGACGCGCTGGACGCCCTCGACGATGACGCGGTCACGGTCGGTGAGCACCTCGAGGACGCGCCCCTGCTTGCCCTTGTCCTTGCCCGCGATGACGACGACGAGGTCGCCCTTCTTGATCTTGGCCATGGTCAGAGCACCTCCGGAGCCAGCGAGATGATCTTCATGAACCGCTTGTCGCGCAGCTCGCGCCCGACAGGGCCGAAGATGCGCGTCCCGCGCGGCTCGCCGTCGTTCTTGAGGATCACGGCGGCGTTCTCGTCGAACTTGATGTAGGAACCGTCCGGACGACGGCGCTCCTTGGCGGTGCGGACGACGACGGCCTTGACCACGTCGCCCTTCTTCACGTTGCCGCCCGGGATCGCGTCCTTGACGGTTGCGACGATGACGTCGCCGATTCCGGCGTAGCGACGGCCCGAGCCACCGAGAACACGGATGCAGAGAATCTCCTTGGCACCCGTGTTGTCGGCGACACGAAGTCGCGACTCCTGCTGGATCATGTAATGAACTCCTGTCGTCGAGCCGGTTCTCGCCGGGGCGAGCCTTGCCGAACGGATAGCTGTCAGTGCCGGGTCCCTCGCGGGTGAACCGGCCAGGACCGGGCGGTGGACCCGCCCGACCTGTCCTCACTGGTTGCCGCACCGCGGTGCGGCACGAGAGCGGTCGTGACGAGCGAGCCGGGGCCCGCCCGTCACGACCGGTGGATCACTTGGCCTTCTCGAGGATCTCCGCGAGGCGCCACCGCTTGGTCGCGGACAGCGGGCGGGTCTCCATGATGAGCACCAGGTCGCCCACGCCGGCAGAGTTCTGCTCGTCGTGCGCCTTGACCTTGCTCGTGCGGCGGATGACCTTGCCGTAGAGCGGGTGCTTGACCCGGTCCTCGACCTCGACCACCACGGTCTTGTCCATCTTGTCGCTCACGACGTAGCCGCGGCGCGTCTTGCGGTGCGCGCGCTCCTCGGCCGCCTCGGGCGCGTTCGTTGCGTTCTCGCTCATTCCAGCCTCACTCACTCGGCGCTCGGCGCGGTTCGGATGCCGAGCTCGCGCTCACGCAGGATCGTGTAGATCCGCGCGATGTCGCGGCGGACGGCCTTGAGGCGCCCGTGGCTCTCCAGCTGGCCGGTGGCCGACTGGAAGCGGAGGTTGAAGAGCTCCTCCTTGACCTTCTTGAGCTCGGCGACGAGCGTCTCGTCGTCCATGGCGTCGAGGTCGACGGGGGCGAGCCCCTTCGTTCCGATTGCCATCAGTTGCCACCACCCTCGCGCACCACGAAACGGCACTTCATCGGGAGCTTGTGGATCGCGCGGCGCATGGCCTCGCGAGCCAGGTCCTCCGGGACACCCGCCAGCTCGAAGACGATCCGGCCGGGCTTGACATTGGCGACCCACCACTCGGGCGAACCCTTACCGGAACCCATGCGGGTCTCGGCAGGCTTCTTGGTCAGGGGACGGTCCGGGTAGATGTTGATCCAGACCTTGCCGCCACGCTTGATGTGGCGGGTCATCGCGATACGAGCAGCCTCGATCTGGCGGTTCGTCACGTACGCCGGCTCGAGAGCCTGGATGCCGTACTCGCCGAACGAGATCTGGGTGCCACCCTTCGCCGCGCCGGAGCGCGACGGGTGGTGCTGCTTGCGGTGCTTGAGCCTGCGCGGGATCAGCATGACTCAGGCCTCCGTTCCGGTCTCAGGGGCCTTCGCCTCTGCGGCGGGAGCAGCCTGCTCGGGCGCCGCCGGCGACTCGGACGCGGGGGTCCGCTCGGCCGAACGCTCGGGACGACGGCCGCCACCACGACGGTCGCCGCCGCGCTCACCGCGCGGGCCGCCACGGCCCTGGCGCGGAGCGGCCGTGGCCTGCTGCGCGGCGAACTCCTTCTCGGTGACGTCGCCCTTGTAGATCCACACCTTCACGCCGATGCGGCCGAACGTGGTGCGGGCCTCGAAGAAGCCGTAGTCGATGTACGCGCGCAGCGTGTGCAGCGGCACACGACCCTCGCGGTAGAACTCCGACCGGCTCATCTCCGCGCCACCGAGGCGGCCGGAGACCTGCACGCGGATGCCCTTCGCGCCGGCGCGCTGCGCGGACTGGATGCCCTTGCGCATGGCACGACGGAACGAGACGCGGCTCGCGAGCTGCTCGGCGATGCCCTGCGCGACGAGCTGCGCGTCCGTCTCGGCGTTCTTCACCTCGAGGATGTTGAGCTGCACCTGCTTGCCGGTGAGCTTCTCGAGCTCGCCGCGGATGCGGTCCGCCTCGGCGCCGCGGCGACCGATGACGATGCCCGGGCGCGCAGTGTGGATGTCCACGCGGACGCGGTCACGGGTGCGCTCGATCTCGACCTTGGAGATGCCGGCACGCTCGAGACCCGTGCTCATGAGCTTGCGGATCTGGACGTCCTCGCGGACGTAGTCGCGGTACCGCTGGCCGGGCTTGGTGCTGTCGGCGAACCAGCGCGACCGGTGGTCGGTGGTGATGCCGAGGCGGTACCCGTGCGGGTGAACCTTCTGTCCCACTATCGGGCACTTCCCTTCGTGTTCTCACGCGGAGCGACGACCACGGTGATGTGGCTGGTGCGCTTGAGGATGCGGTTCGCACGGCCCTGGGCCCGGGGGCGGAAACGCTTGAGGGTCGGGCCCTCGTCGACGAACGCCTCACGCACGACGAGCTCCTGCTCCTCGAACGCTTCGCTCGCGCGGTCCGCCTTCACCCGGGCGTTGGCGATGGCGCTCTCCACGACCTTGCGGACGGGCTCGCTCGCCGCCTGCGGTGCGAACTTCAGCACCGCGACGGCCTCGGAGGCCTGCTTGCCACGGATGAGGTCCACGACGCGCCGGGCCTTCTGGGGCGTGACACGGACGAACCGCGCCTGCGCCTTGGCTTCCATTGCTGTCCTGCCTTCTTGTCTCTTGACCGTCCAGGTCGTCACCAGACTGACCCGGGGGTCAGCGGCGACGACCCTTCTTGTCGTCCTTCACGTGGCCGCGGAAGGTCCGCGTGGGAGCGAACTCGCCGAGCTTGTGGCCGACCATCGACTCGGTGACGAACACCGGCGTGTGCTTGCGACCGTCGTGCACGGCGAACGTGTGACCGAGGAAGTCGGGCGTGATGACCGACCGACGGGACCAGGTCTTGATGACGTTCTTGGTCCCCTTCTCGTTCTGAGCGTCCACCTTCTTCTGCAGGTGGTCGTCGACGAAGGGGCCCTTCTTCAGGCTACGAGGCATGTCTCCAGGCTCCTATCAGCGCTTCTTGCCGGTACGGCGACGACGCACGATCAGCTTGTCGCTCGGCTTGTTGGGACGGCGGGTACGACCCTCCGGCTGGCCCCACGGGCTCACCGGGTGGCGACCACCGGAGGTCTTGCCCTCACCACCACCGTGCGGGTGGTCGATCGGGTTCATGGCGACACCGCGGACGGTCGGGCGCTTGCCCTTCCAGCGCATGCGGCCGGCCTTGCCCCAGTTGATGTTCGACTGCTCGGCGTTGCCGACCTCGCCGACCGTCGCGCGGCAGCGCAGGTCGACGTTGCGGATCTCGCCGGAGGGCATGCGCAGCTGCGCGTACGGCCCGTCCTTGGCGACGAGCTGCACGGACGCACCGGCCGAGCGGGCGATCTTCGCGCCGCCACCGGGCTTGAGCTCGATGGCGTGGATGACCGTACCGGTCGGGATGTTGCGCAGCGGCAGGTTGTTGCCGGGCTTGATGTCCGCGCCCGCGCCCGCCTCGACGACGTCGCCCTGCTTGAGCTTGGCCGGCGCGACGATGTAGCGCTTCTCGCCGTCCGCGTAGTGCAGGAGCGCGATGCGCGCGGTGCGGTTGGGGTCGTACTCGATGTGCGCGACCTTCGCCGGCACGCCGTCCTTGTCGTGACGACGGAAGTCGATCACGCGGTACGCACGCTTGTGGCCACCACCCTTGTGACGGGTGGTGATACGACCGGAGCTGTTGCGGCCGCCGCTCTTGGAGAGCGGGCGGACCAGAGACTTCTCCGGCTGCGAGCGCGTGATCTCGGCGAAGTCGGCGACGCTCGAGCCGCGGCGGCCGGGCGTCGTCGGCTTGTACTTACGGATTCCCATGGGGATCTGTCCTCAATCTGCTCTCGTCGGCTCAGCCGAAGATGTCGATCGTGCCCTCGCGGAGGGTGACGATCGCACGCTTGGTGTCCTTGCGCTTGCCCAGGCCGAAACGCGTGCGACGCGTCTTGCCCTTGCGGTTGATCGTGTTCACCGAGGCGACCTTGACCGAGAAGATCTGCTCGACGGCGATCTTGATCTCGGTCTTGTTGGCCCGCGGGTCGACGACGAACGTGTACTTGCCCTCGTCGAGCAGGCCGTAGCTCTTCTCGGAGACGACCGGCGCGAGGATCACGTCACGGGGGTCCTTGGTCACGGTGGTCACTTCGCGGCCTCCTCGGCAGCAGTCTCGTCCGCCTCGGTGGAGGTGGCGACGGCCTTCGCGGAGCGACCCGTGGCCGGGCCCGTCAGGAACGCGTCGAGCGCGCCCTGCGTGAAGACGACGTCGTCGGAGACGAGCACGTCGTAGGTGTTGAGCTGGTCGGCCACCAGGAGGTGAACCTGCTCGACGTTCCGCAGCGACTTGATCGTCAGCTCGTCGCCACGCTCGGTGACGACGAGGACGTGCTTGCGCCCGGAGAGCTTGGCGAGCGTCGTGACGGCGGTCTTGGTCGACGGCAGGCCGTCGACGCCGAAGCCGGTCACCACGTGGACGCGGCCGTTGCGGGCGCGGTCCGAGAGGGCACCGCGGAGCGCGGCGGCCTTCATCTTCTTGGGCGTCCGCTGGTCGTACGAGCGCGGCGTCGGGCCGTGGACGACGCCACCGCCGGCGAACTGCGGCGCACGGGTCGAACCCTGGCGGGCGCGGCCGGTGCCCTTCTGCTTGTACGGCTTGCGACCACCACCGCGGACCTCGCCGCGGGACTTGGTGTCGTGGGTGCCCTGGCGTGCGGCAGCACGCTGGGCGACGACGACCTGGTGGATCAGCGGGACGTTGAGCTCGACGTCGAACACCTCGGCGGGGAGCTCGGCGGTGCCGGCCTTCTTGCCCTTGGGGTCCAGCACGTCAACGGTCAGAGCGGACATGGGGTTCACGCTCCCTTCGCGGCGCTGCGCACGAGGACGACGCCGCCCTTGGGGCCGGGAACCGCGCCCTTGACGAGCAGCAGACCCTTCTCGGCGTCGACCGCGTGGACGGTCAGGTTCTGGGTGGTCTGACGGACGTTGCCCATCCGACCGGCCATGCGCAGGCCCTTGAAGACTCGCGACGGGGTCGAGGCCCCACCGATCGAGCCGGGCTTGCGGTGGTTGCGGTGCGAGCCGTGGGAGGCACCCACGCCGGAGAAGCCGTGACGCTTCATGACACCGGCGGTGCCCTTGCCCTTGGTCGTGCCCACGACGTCGACCACGGCGCCGGCCTCGAAGGCCTCCGCGGTGATCTCCTGGCCGAGCGAGTACTCGGTGGCGTCGGTGGTGCGGACCTCGGCGACGTGACGACGCGGCGTGACGCCGGCCTTCTCGAAGTGGCCCTTGAGCGGCTTCGTGACCTTGCGCGGGTCGATCTGGCCGTAGGCGAGCTGCACGGCGGCGTAGCCGTCGGCGTCCGACGTGCGCACCTGCGTCACGACGTTCGTGCCGACCGCGACGACGGTGACGGGCACGAGGCGCCCGGCCTCGTCCCAGAGCTGCGTCATCCCGAGCTTCGTGCCGAGCACCGCGGTGACCGGGCGCGCGTTCTGCTGGGGGGTAGTCATGATGTCCTCCAGCCTCAGAGCTTGATCTCGATGTTCACGTCAGCCGGCAGGTCGAGACGCATGAGCGAGTCGACCGCCTTCGGCGTGGGATCGATGATGTCGATCAGCCGCTTGTGCGTGCGCATCTCGAAGTGCTCGCGGCTGTCCTTGTACTTGTGAGGCGACCGGATGACGCAGAAGACGTTCTTCTCCGTCGGCAGCGGCACCGGACCCACGACCGTTGCACCAGCGCGCGTCACCGTGTCGACGATCTTGCGCGCCGAGCTGTCGATGACCTCGTGGTCGTAGGACTTGAGCCGGATGCGGATCTTCTGTCCCGCCATGGCGTCGTCTGACTCTCTCTCTCGAACCGCTAGCTGTCCGACCCCCGCGCTCGGGCGTGTCGCGTAGTCGCGACGCACCTGGGCGCACACGCCGAGAGGCGCAGGGCCGTTGGATATGTGGACTCCCGCCGGGCTCCGTGCTGACGCACGGCTCCGCGAACCGGACCACAACGTTTGTGCGAGCCTGTCGGAACGTGTGTTCCGCGGGGTACTCGATCCATGGCGACACAGAGAGCTCAACCCGCAGACCCGGGAGAAGTCCCGGGGTCCTGGCCCTCGGCGAGAGGACCGGTTCAACACACTGTTCGACACGTGAAAGAGCGCACCCGTAACAGGCAACCTGAACAGTCTGCCACACGAAGCCGCCGTCGTCCAAGTCGGGACGACGCGACGCCGGTGTGACGGTGACCGCAGGCCGAAGGCCCGGTCCCGCGGACGGGACCGGGCCTTCGACGAGGTGCTGCGGAGGCAGCGTCAGATCACTTGAGGATCTTGGTGACGCGGCCCGAGCCGACGGTCCGGCCACCCTCACGGATGGCGAAGCCGAGGCCCTCCTCCATGGCGATCGGCTGGATCAGCTCGACCGTCATCTCGGTGTTGTCGCCGGGCATGACCATCTCGGTGCCCTCGGGCAGCGTGATGACGCCGGTGACGTCCGTCGTGCGGAAGTAGAACTGCGGACGGTAGTTCGAGTAGAACGGGTTGTGACGGCCGCCCTCGTCCTTGCCCAGGATGTAGACCTGCGCCTCGAACTGCGTGTGCGGGGTGATCGAACCCGGCTTCACGACGACCTGGCCGCGCTCGACGTCCTCGCGCTTGATGCCGCGCAGGAGCAGACCGGTGTTGTCGCCGGCCTGAGCCTGGTCCATCTGCTTGTGGAACGTCTCGATGCCCGTGACCGTGGTCTTCTGGGGCGAGCGGATGCCGACGATCTCGACGTCCGAGTTGAGGTCGAGCGTGCCACGCTCCACCTTGCCGGTGACGACGGTGCCACGACCGGTGATCGTGAAGACGTCCTCGACGGGCATGAGGAACGGCTTGTCGAGCTCGCGGACGGGCTCGGGCACGTTCTCGTCCACGGCCTCCATGAGCTCGAGGATCTTCGCGGTCCACTCGGGGTCGCCCTCGAGCGCCTTGAGACCGGAGACGCGCACGACCGGCGCGTTGTCACCGTCGAACTCCTGCGAGGAGAGGAGCTCGCGCACCTCCATCTCGACGAGCTCGAGGATCTCCTCGTCGTCGACCATGTCGGACTTGTTGAGCGCCACGAGCAGGTACGGCACGCCGACCTGGCGGGCGAGCAGGACGTGCTCGCGCGTCTGGGCCATCGGGCCGTCGGTCGCGGCGACCACCAGGATCGCGCCGTCCATCTGGGCGGCACCGGTGATCATGTTCTTGATGTAGTCGGCGTGACCCGGGGCGTCGACGTGCGCGTAGTGGCGCTTCGGCGTCTCGTACTCGATGTGCGCGATGTTGATCGTGATACCGCGCTGCTTCTCCTCGGGAGCCGCGTCGATCTCGTCGAAGTTGCGCTGCGTGTTCGCCGGCAGGTCCGGGTACGTGTCCGCGAGCGTCTTCGAGATCGCCGCCGTGAGCGTCGTCTTACCGTGGTCGACGTGACCGATGGTGCCGACGTTGACGTGCGGCTTGGTCCGCTCGAACTTGGCCTTAGCCACTGGGGTCCTCCTGGGACTTGGGTAGATGTGCCGAACGTTGCGAATGTCGACCGAGAGATCCTACATCCGCGGGGCGTTGCGGTTTCCTACAGGTTGATGGTTGTGCGGGTCTTCGACCTGTGGGGACTCACTCGCCCCGGGTCTTCTTGATGATCTCTTCGGCAACGTTCCGAGGAACCTCGGCGTAGTTGTCGAACTGCATCGAGTACACCGCACGACCCTGGGTCTTGGACCGGAGGTCACCGATGTACCCGAACATCTCTGACAACGGTACGTGGGCCCGGACGACCTTCACACCCGTCGCGTCCTCCATGGACTGGATCATTCCACGACGTGAGTTCAGGTCACCGATGACGTCGCCCATGTACTCCTCGGGCGTACGCACCTCGACCGCCATCACCGGCTCCAGCAGAACCGGGTCCGCCCGCTTGACGCCCTCCTTGAGGACCATCGAGCCGGCGATCTTGAACGCCATCTCCGAGGAGTCGACCTCGTGGTAGGCGCCGTCGAGCAGGATCGCCTTCACCCCGACCAGCGGGAAGCCGGCGAGCACGCCGAGCTCCATCGCGGACTGGATGCCGGCGTCGACGCTGGGGATGTACTCGCGCGGGATGCGACCACCGGTGACGGCGTTGGAGAACTCGTAGAGCTCGCCCTCGGACGTGTCGAGCGGCTCGAAGGTCACCTGGACCTTCGCGAACTGCCCGGACCCACCGGTCTGCTTCTTGTGCGTGTACTCGATCTTCTCGGCCTTGCGGCGGATCGTCTCGCGGTACGCGACCTGCGGCTTGCCGACGTTCGCCTCGACCTTGAACTCGCGACGCATGCGGTCGACGAGGATGTCGAGGTGGAGCTCGCCCATGCCGCCGATGACGGTCTGGCCGGTCTCGTCGTCCAGCTTCACGCGGAAGGTCGGGTCCTCCTCGGCGAGCTTCTGGATCGCCGTGGAGAGCTTCTCCTGGTCGGCCTTCGTCTTCGGCTCGATCGCCACGTCGATGACGGGCTCGGGGAAGCTCATCGACTCGAGGATGACCGGGTTCGCCATGTCGCTCAGCGTGTCACCGGTCGTGGTGTCCTTGAGGCCGATGACCGCGTAGATGTGACCGGCGCTCGCCTCGTCGACCGGGTTCTCCTTGTTGGAGTGCATCTGGAAGATCTTGCCGACGCGCTCCTTCTTGCCCTTGGTCGAGTTCGCGACCTGCTGGCCGGGCTCGACACGACCGGAGTACACGCGGACGTAGGTGAGCTTGCCGAAGAACGGGTGCGCCGCGACCTTGAAGGCGAGCGCGGAGAACGGCTCCGAGGCGTCGGGGTGACGCTGGATGACCTTCTCCTCGTCCTTCGGGTCGTGACCGTCGATGGCCGGCACGTCGAGGGGCGACGGGAGGTAGTCGATGACCGCGTCGAGCATGGGCTGGACGCCCTTGTTCTTGAACGCGGAGCCGCACAGGACCGGGAACGCCTCGCCCGCGATGACGAGCTTGCGGATGCCGGCCTTGAGCTCGGCGATCGTCAGCTCCTCGCCACCGAGGTACTTCTCGAGCAGCTCCTCGTCGGCCTCCGCGACGGCCTCGACGAGCTCGCTGCGGTACTGCTGGGCCTTCTCGACCAGGTCCGCGGGGATCTCCTCGGTGTCGTACGCCTCGCCGAGCTGGGTCTCCCCGTGCCAGACGAGCGCCTTCATCTCGAGCAGGTCCACGACACCGGTGAAGTCGCTCTCGGCACCGATCGGGAGCTGGATGACCAGCGGCTTCGCCTTGAGGCGGTTGATGATCGTGTCGACGGTGAAGTAGAAGTCCGCGCCGAGCTTGTCCATCTTGTTGACGAAGCAGATGCGCGGGACGTTGTACTTGTCCGCCTGGCGCCACACCGTCTCCGACTGCGGCTCGACACCCTCCTTGCCGTCGAAGACGGCGACGGCGCCGTCGAGCACGCGCAGGGAGCGCTCGACCTCGACCGTGAAGTCGACGTGGCCGGGCGTGTCGATGATGTTGATCTGGTTCTTGTTCCAGTAGCACGAGACGGCGGCGGACGTGATCGTGATGCCGCGCTCCTTCTCCTGCTCCATCCAGTCGGTCGTGGACGCGCCGTCGTGCGTCTCGCCGAGCTTGTAGTTCACACCCGTGTAGAACAGGATGCGCTCGGTGGTCGTGGTCTTCCCGGCATCGATGTGGGCCATGATGCCGATGTTGCGGACCTTGCTCAGGTCGGTCAGCACGTCAAGTGCCACGGTCTGCTTCCCTCGTTAGATGGGTTGAGTCGGGGGCGCTGCTCGGACCGGGGTGACCGGCCTCGACCCGCCGACGGCCCCGGGGACCGCTCCGGTCCCCGGGGCCCGTCGTGCGGACTACCAGCGGTAGTGGGCGAAGGCCTTGTTGGACTCCGCCATCTTGTGCATGTCCTCACGGCGCTTGACCGCGGCGCCGAGGCCGTTGCTCGCGTCGAGGATCTCGTTCATGAGGCGCTCCGTCATGGTCTTCTCGCGACGAGCGCGCGAGTAGTCCGTGAGCCAGCGCAGCGCGAGGGTCGTCGCACGCGCCGGGCGCACCTCGACCGGGACCTGGTAGGTCGCACCACCGACGCGGCGCGAGCGGACCTCGAGCGCCGGGCGGACGTTCTCGAGCGCGCGCTTGAGCACGACGACCGGGTCGCCGTCCGTCTTCGCCCGGACGCCCTCGAGGGCGCCGTAGACGATCGACTCGGCGGTGGACTTCTTGCCGTCGAGCAGCACCTTGTTGATGAGCTGCGTGACGACGGGAGACCCGTAGACCGGGTCGACGATGAGCGGCCGCTTCGGGGCCGGGCCCTTGCGAGGCATCAGCTCTTCTCCTTCTTGGCGCCGTAGCGGCTGCGGGCCTGCTTGCGGTTCTTCACGCCCTGCGTGTCGAGCGCGCCGCGCACGATCTTGTAGCGCACACCCGGGAGGTCCTTCACACGACCGCCGCGCACGAGCACGATGGAGTGCTCCTGGAGGTTGTGGCCGACGCCGGGGATGTAGGCCGTGACCTCGACCTGGGAGGAGAGCTTCACGCGAGCGACCTTGCGCAGCGCGGAGTTCGGCTTCTTCGGGGTGGTGGTGTACACGCGCGTGCACACACCGCGCCGCTGCGGGGAGCCCTTGAGGGCGGGAGTCTTGGACTTCCCCACCTTCGAGGTCCGCCCCTTGCGGACGAGCTGCTGGATCGTAGGCACTACGTCTCCGTGTCTTCTCGAGCTACCGGGGCTATCCCCGATGGTGGTCGTGCGGGCTGCTGGAGCCGATCGCACGAGGCACCCGCAGCGCGAGAGACGCTGCAGCAGCCACCTACCACCGGCTCGATGGTCCGGCTCCGGACCGTGGGCGCGAGGGCGCCACCAGGACCGGGATCCGGAGTGCCCGGGCACTCACATCGACCCGTCCGGAGACCGCCACGCGGCGGTGTGCGACGATCGCTCGCCCGCACCGTCCCGCCAGGGACATCACGGAGGGCCCGACGGCGCGGGCACGGTTTACCAGGCTACCTGCCACCCGGCAAGGAGTCAAAGGAGCAGGTCGCGAGGACGGCCGCTCCCCCGGGCTCGTCGTCGTCCCGCAGGAAGGACGACGACGGGTGCCCGCCGGCCACCGCGCACGAGGCGCGGCAGCCGACGGGCACCCGTCGTGGGACGTCAGCGGTAGTCGCCGAAGTCCAGGTCCTCGAGCGGGATCGCCTCGCCGGAGCCCATGCCGAGCGCCGGGAAGTCGATCTCGTCGTAGCCGAAGCTCGGGTAGAGCTCCGTCTTGGCCTGCTCGGTCGGCTCGACCTGGACCTTGGTGTACCGGGGAAGACCGGTACCGGCCGGGATGAGCTTACCGATGATGACGTTCTCCTTGAGGCCGAGGAGCGGGTCACGACGACCGCTCATCGACGCCTCGGTGAGCACGCGCGTCGTCTCCTGGAACGACGCGGCCGAGAGCCACGAGTCCGTCGCGAGCGACGCCTTCGTGATGCCCATCAGCTCCGGACGGCCGGAGGCCGGCTGGCCACCCTCCGCCACCGCGCGACGGTTCGCGTCCTCGAAGCGGCCGCGCTCGGCGAGCTCGCCCGGCAGGAGGTGCGAGTCGCCCGAGTCGAGCACGGTCACGCGACGCAGCATCTGCCGCACGATGACCTCGATGTGCTTGTCGTGGATGTCCACGCCCTGCGAGCGGTAGACCTCCTGGACCTCGTCCACCAGGTGCTTCTGCGTGGCGCGCGGGCCGAGGATGCGCAGGACCTTCTTCGGGTCCACCGCACCCTGGACGAGCTGCGTGCCGACGTTGACGTGGTCGCCGTCCTGCACGAGCAGGCGGGCACGCTTCGTCACCGGGTAGGCGATCTCCTCCGAGCCGTCGTCCGGCGTGAGCACCAGACGGCGCGAGCGCTCCGAGTCGTCGATCGCGATGCGGCCCGAGAACTCCGCGATGGGCGCCTCACCCTTGGGGGTGCGGGCCTCGAAGAGCTCCGTGACACGCGGCAGACCCTGCGTGATGTCGTCCGCGGAGGCGACACCACCGGTGTGGAAGGTACGCATCGTCAGCTGCGTGCCCGGCTCACCGATCGACTGGGCGGCGATGATGCCGACCGCCTCGCCGATGTCGACGAGCTTGCCCGTGGCGAGCGAGCGCCCGTAGCACTTGGCGCACGTGCCGACGCGCGACTCGCACGTGAGGACCGAGCGGACCTTGGCCTCGCGGACGCCCGCGGTGACCGCGGCGTCGATGAGGACGTCGCCCGCGTCGTCGCCGGCCTTGCCGACGACGTTCCCGTCGGGGTCGACCAGGTCGGCCGCGAGGGTGCGCGAGTAGACGCTCGTCTCCACCTTCGGGTGGCGCACGAGCTTGCCCGCGAGCTCCTCGGCGATCGGCAGGGTCAGGCCGCGCTCGGTGCCGCAGTCCTCCTCGCGGACGATGACGTCCTGCGACACGTCCACGAGACGACGCGTGAGGTAGCCCGAGTCGGCGGTCCGCAGCGCGGTGTCCGCCAGACCCTTGCGGGCACCGTGCGTCGCGATGAAGTACTCGAGGACGGACAGGCCCTCGCGGTAGTTGGACTTGATCGGGCGCGGGATGATCTCGCCCTTCGGGTTCGCCACGAGACCGCGCATACCGGCGATCTGACGGACCTGCATCCAGTTACCACGCGCACCCGAACCGACCATGCGGTACACGGTGTTGCGGTCGTTCGCCTCGAGGTTCTCGCGCATGACCGACGCGACCTTGTCCGTCGCCTGGGTCCAGATCTCGATGAGCTCCTGACGGCGCTCGTCGTCCGTGATGAGACCACGGTCGTACTGCTGCTGGACCTTGAGCGCGCGCTCCTCGTGCTGCTCGAGGATGACGGCCTTCTCCTTGGGCGTCGCCACGTCGGAGATCGCGATCGTGACGCCCGAGCGGGTCGCCCAGCGGAAGCCGGCGGCCTTCAGCGCGTCGAGCGACGCCGCGACCTCGACCTTCGGGTAGCGCTCCGCGAGCTCGTTGACGATCGCCGAGAGGCGCTTCTTGTCGACGACCGAGTTCACGTACGGGTAGTCGACGGGGAGCGTCTCGTTGAACAGCGCGCGACCGAGCGTGGTGTCGAAGAGGATCGGCTGACCCTCCTCCCAGCCCTCGGGAGCCTCGAAGCCGGAGACCGGCGGGACGAGGTCCGTCGTGCGGATCTTCACCCGGGCGTTGAGGTCCAGGGTGCCCTGGTCGAACGCCATGATGGCCTCGGCCACCGAGCCGAACGCACGACCCTCGCCCTCGGCGCCCTCGCGGTCGCTCGTCAGGTGGTACAGACCGATGATCATGTCCTGCGAGGGCATGGTCACCGGACGGCCGTCCGACGGCTTGAGGATGTTGTTGCTCGAGAGCATGAGGATGCGGGCCTCGGCCTGCGCCTCGGCGCTCAGGGGCAGGTGGACGGCCATCTGGTCACCGTCGAAGTCCGCGTTGAACGCGGCGCAGACGAGCGGGTGCAGGTGGATCGCCTTGCCCTCGACGAGCTGCGGCTCGAACGCCTGGATGCCCAGGCGGTGCAGCGTCGGTGCACGGTTGAGCAGCACGGGGTGCTCGGTGATGACCTCTTCGAGCACGTCCCACACGACCGGGCGGGCACGCTCGACCATGCGCTTCGCGCTCTTGATGTTCTGCGCGTGGTTGAGGTCCACGAGGCGCTTCATGACGAACGGCTTGAACAGCTCGAGCGCCATCTGCTTCGGCAGGCCGCACTGGTGCAGCTTGAGCTGCGGGCCGACGACGATGACCGAACGGCCCGAGTAGTCGACGCGCTTGCCGAGCAGGTTCTGACGGAAACGACCCTGCTTGCCCTTGAGCATGTCCGAGATGGACTTGAGCGGGCGGTTGCCCGGGCCGGTGACCGGACGACCACGGCGGCCGTTGTCGAACAGCGAGTCCACGGCCTCCTGGAGCATCCGCTTCTCGTTGTTGACGATGATCTCCGGCGCGCCCAGGTCGAGGAGACGCTTGAGGCGGTTGTTCCGGTTGATCACGCGGCGGTACAGATCGTTGAGGTCGCTCGTCGCGAAGCGGCCACCGTCGAGCTGCACCATCGGGCGCAGGTCCGGCGGGATGACCGGGACGGCGTCGAGCACCATGCCCGTGGGCGAGTTCGTCGTGGTGAGGAACGCGTTGACGACCTTGAGGCGCTTGAGGGCACGCGTCTTGCGCTGGCCCTTGCCCGAGCGGATGGTCTCGCGCAGGGACTCGGCCTCCGCCTCCAGGTCGAAGTCCTGGAGACGCTTCTGGATCGCCGCGGCGCCCATCGAGCCCTCGAAGTAGGTGCCGTAGCGGTCCTGGAGGGCGCGGTACAGCATCTCGTCGCCCTCGAGGTCGGCGACCTTGAGGTTCTTGAAGCGGTCCCACACCTGCTCGAGACGGTCGAGCTGGGCGTCGGCGCGCTTGCGGATCTGCGCCATCTCGCGCTCGGCCGAGTCGCGGACCTTGCGGCGCGCGTCGGCCTTGGCACCCTCGGCCTCGAGCTCGGCCAGGTCGGCCTCGAGCTTCTGGGCGCGGGAGTTGATGTCGTTGTCGCGGGCGTCCGCGATCTCCTTCTTCTCCAGGTCGATCTCGTTCTGGAGGTTCGGGAGGTCCTCCTGGCGACCCTCCTCGTCGACCGAGGTGATCATGTACGCCGCGAAGTAGATGACCTTCTCGAGGTCCTTCGGGGCGAGGTCGAGCAGGTAGCCGAGGCGCGAGGGCACGCCCTTGAAGAACCAGATGTGCGTGACCGGCGCGGCGAGCTCGATGTGGCCCATGCGCTCACGACGCACCTTCGAGCGCGTCACCTCGACGCCGCAGCGCTCGCAGATGATGCCCTTGAAGCGCACGCGCTTGTACTTGCCGCAGTAGCACTCCCAGTCCCGGGTGGGGCCGAAGATCTTCTCGCAGAAGAGTCCGTCCTTCTCGGGCTTGAGGGTGCGGTAGTTGATGGTCTCGGGCTTCTTCACCTCACCGTGCGACCACGCACGGATGTCGTCGGCCGTGGCCAGGCCGATACGCAGCTCGTCGAAGACGTTGACGTCGAGCAAGTTGTCCTACTTCCTTCGCCTGCCGGGACCGGCCGTGGCCGGCCCCGACGCCAAAAAGACGGTTGGTGTGGGGGTCGTCGGTGGGAGCGGGGTGACCCGCTCCCACCTGCCCGAGATCAGATCTCGTCGACGCTGGACGCCGCGTTGGGGCGGCGCGACAGGTCGATGCCGAGCTCTTCGGCTGCGCGGTACACGTCGTCGTCCGACTCCCGCATCTCGATGGACACGCCGTCGCTCGAGAGCACCTCGACGTTCAGGCACAGCGACTGCATCTCCTTGAGGAGGACCTTGAAGGACTCCGGGATGCCCGAGTCGGGGATGTTCTCGCCCTTGACGATCGCCTCGTAGACCTTGACGCGACCGGGCACGTCGTCCGACTTGATCGTGAGGAGCTCCTGGAGCGTGTAGGCCGCGCCGTACGCCTCGAGGGCCCACACCTCCATCTCGCCGAAGCGCTGACCGCCGAACTGCGCCTTACCACCGAGCGGCTGCTGGGTGATCATCGAGTACGGGCCGGTCGAGCGCGCGTGGATCTTGTCGTCGACCAGGTGGTGGAGCTTGAGGATGTACATGTAGCCCACCGACACGGCCTCGGGGAACGGCTCGCCGGAGCGGCCGTCGAAGAGGCGCGCCTTGCCGTCGGCGCCGACCATGCGGTCGCCGTCGCGGTTCGGGATCGTCGTCGAGAGCAGGCCCGTGAGCGCGTCCTCGTGGACGCCGTCGAACACCGGGGTGGCGACGGGACGGCCCGGCTCGGACGTCGCGGCGATCTCCGGGACGTTCTCCCGCCAGGAGAGGTCCTTGCCGTCGGCGAGCGAGATGTCCCAGCCCTGCTTCGCGACCCACCCGAGGTGCGTCTCGAGGACCTGGCCCACGTTCATACGACCGGGGACGCCCAGCGGGTTGAGGACGACGTCGACCGGCGTCCCGTCCTCGAGGAACGGCATGTCCTCGACGGGCAGGATCTTGGAGATGACGCCCTTGTTGCCGTGACGGCCGGCGAGCTTGTCGCCGTCCGTGATCTTGCGGCGCTGCGCGATGTAGACGCGCACGAGCTGGTTCACGCCCGCGGGCAGCTCGTCGCCGTCCTCGCGGTTGAACTCGCGCACACCGATGACCGTGCCGGACTCGCCGTGAGGCACCTTGAGCGACGTGTCGCGCACCTCGCGCGCCTTCTCGCCGAAGATCGCGCGCAGGAGGCGCTCCTCCGGGGTCAGCTCGGTCTCGCCCTTCGGCGTGACCTTGCCGACCAGGACGTCGCCCGCGCCGACCTCGGCACCGATGCGGATGATGCCGCGCTCGTCGAGGTCCGCCAGGACGTCCTCGGAGACGTTCGGGATGTCCCGCGTGATCTCCTCGGGGCCGAGCTTGGTGTCGCGCGCGTCGACCTCGTGCTCCTCGATGTGGATCGAGGAGAGCACGTCGTCCTGCACGAGACGCTGGCTGAGGATGATCGCGTCCTCGTAGTTGTGGCCCTCCCACGACATGAACGCCACGAGGAGGTTGCGGCCGAGCGCGAGCTCGCCCTCGTCGGTCGCCGGGCCGTCCGCGAGGACGGAGCCGGGCTCGACGCGCTGGCCCTCGTCGACGAGCACGCGCTGGTTGTAGCTCGTGCCCTGGTTCGAGCGGCGGAACTTCGCGATCCGGTAGCTGCCGGTCGTGCCGTCGTCGTTCGCGACGAGCACGAGGTCGGCCGAGACCTCGGTGACGACACCGGGCTTCGTCGCGACGACGACGTCGCCCGCGTCGACGGCCGCGCGCCACTCCATGCCGGTCCCGACGAGCGGGGCCTCGGAGCGGACCAGCGGCACGGCCTGGCGCTGCATGTTCGCACCCATGAGGGCGCGGTTCGCGTCGTCGTGCTCGAGGAACGGGATGAGCGCCGTCGCGACCGAGACCATCTGGCGCGGCGAGACGTCCATGTAGTCGACCTGCGCGCCGGGGACGATCTCGACCTCGCCGCCCTTGGTGCGCACGAGCACGCGCTCGTCCGCGAAGGAGCCGTCGGCGTTGAGCGTCTGGTTCGCCTGCGCGATGACGTGGCGGTCCTCGTCGTCGGCCGTGAGGTAGACGACCTCGTCGGTCACCTTGCCCGCCGTCACCTTGCGGTACGGCGTCTCGATGAAGCCGAACGGGTTGATGCGCCCGTACGACGCGAGCGAGCCGATCAGACCGATGTTCGGACCCTCAGGGGTCTCGATCGGGCACATGCGGCCGTAGTGCGACGGGTGGACGTCACGGACCTCCATGCCGGCGCGGTCGCGCGACAGACCACCCGGGCCGAGGGCCGAGAGACGACGCTTGTGCGTCAGGCCCGCGAGCGGGTTGTTCTGGTCCATGAACTGCGAGAGCTGCGACGTGCCGAAGAACTCGCGGATGGACGCCACGACCGGGCGGATGTTGATGAGCGTCTGCGGCGTGATCGCCTCGACGTCCTGCGTCGTCATGCGCTCGCGCACGACGCGCTCCATCCGCGACAGGCCCGTGCGGACCTGGTTCTGGATGAGCTCGCCGACGGCGCGGATGCGGCGGTTGCCGAAGTGGTCGATGTCGTCCGTCTCGACGCGCACCTCGACGGCCTCGCCGTTGCGCGTGCCCGGGATGCTCGCGTGGTCCGCGTGCAGCGCCGCGAGGTACTTGATCGTCGCGACGACGTCCGAGACCGACAGCGTGGAGTCGCTGAGCGGCGCGTCGATGCCGAGCTTCTTGTTCGCCTTGTAGCGGCCGACCTTCGCGAGGTCGTAGCGCTTCGGGTTGAAGTAGAAGTTCTCGAGGAGCGCGCGGCCGGCCTCGACCGTCGGCGGCTCGCCCGGGCGGATCTTGCGGTAGAGGTCGACGAGCGCCTCGTCCTGCGTGTGGACGTGGTCCTTCTCGAGCGTGTCGAGCACGGACGGGAAGTCCGCGAACTGCTCGCGGATCTCGGACTCCGTGAGGCCGAGCGCCTTGAGCAGCACGGTCACGGACTGCTTGCGCTTGCGGTCGACGCGCACGCCGACGGCGTCGCGCTTGTCGATCTCGAACTCGAGCCAGGCACCGCGCGACGGGATGATCTTCGCGGAGAAGATGTCCTTGTCGCTCGTCTTGTCGGCGGCGCGCTCGAAGTAGACACCGGGCGAGCGGACGAGCTGCGAGACGACGACGCGCTCGGTGCCGTTGATGATGAACGTGCCACGCTCGGTCATGAGCGGGAAGTCGCCCATGAAGACCGTCTGGCTCTTGATCTCACCGGTGTTGTAGTTGACGAACTCCGCGGTGACGAACAGCGGCGCGGCGTACGTGAAGTCCTTCTCCTTGCACTCGTCGGCCGTGTACTTCGGCGGCTCGAAGCGGTGGTTGGAGAACGACAGCGACATCGAGGACCCGAAGTCCTCGATCGGGGAGATCTCCTCGAAGATCTCCTCGAGACCCGACGTCGAGGGCACGTCCTGGCGCCCGGCCTCGGCCGCGGCGGCGACGCGCGCCTGCCACGCCTCGTTGCCGAGCAGCCAGTCGAAGCTCTCGGTCTGGAGGCCCAGCAGGTCGGGGACCTCGAGCGGCTCGAAGATCTTGGCGAAGGAGAGGCGACGCGATGCGGTGCGGTTCGCGATGGCGTCGGCGGACGGAGCAGAAGGGGTGCGCGAGGCAGCCAAGAGGGGTCCTTCCCTGCAGATCGAAAGAACGCTGCACCGGCCGGGCTGGACACGATCACCGCCGCCACGACACCTCGCGGACGCGCACGTACGTCGTCGAGGGGGTCGGGGGTATATGAGATCGGGGGCACAGGACAGCGCAAAGCGTGAGCATACCCCAAGAAGGCGTCGCCACACAACCTCGGGGCACACTCCCCCGCCCGGCCCCGGGCGCTGCGCGCCTCGCCGGTACTCGCACGGGCCTCGTCGCCCGTCCTCCGGCCCGCCGTGCGGGCCCTCAACCTGCTGCTGTCGACCTCGCTGTCCTGCGTCGTCGACCCGCACATGGTGGCACACTCGTGGCCGTTCCGTGAAGCCGGTGCGGCGACGCCGTCGGATCCCGGTCGCCCCGGGACGCCGCGCGACGTCGCGCGACGCCGCGCGACGCCGCGGTGCCGCCCCCGGGCCCTCCTGCCCGCCCGGCGCCGCCGCCGGGGAACGACGAGGCCCGCACCCCGGGCGGGGTGCGGGCCTCGTGCGGCGTGCGACCGGTCCCGTCAGGACGGGACCGGTGCGATCACTTGAGGGTGACCGTGGCGCCGGCGCCCTCGAGGGCAGCCTTGGCCTTCTCGGCCGTCTCCTTGTTCGCGCCCTCCAGGACCGGCTTCGGGGCACCGTCCACGAGGTCCTTGGCCTCCTTCAGGCCGAGGGACGTGAGCGCGCGCACCTCCTTGATGACCTGGATCTTCTTGTCGCCGGCAGCCTCGAGGATGACGTCGAACTCGTCCTTCTCCTCCTCGGCCGGGGCGTCGCCACCGGCGCCACCCGCGGGGGCGGCGACCGCGACGGCGGCGGGGGCGGCGGCGGTGACCTCGAAGGTCTCCTCGAAGGCCTTCACGAACTCGTTGAGCTCGATGAGGGTGAGGCCCTTGAACTGCTCGATGAGCTCGTCGGTGCTGAGCTTCGCCATGATGGCGTTCCTTTCGGTCGGTGCTCGGCAGCGGCCCGGGGCGGGCCTGCCAGAAGCGGGGTGTTGTGCTTGCGCTGCGTCGATCGCGGGACCGGGCGAGCCCGGTCACGGGATCAGGCGGCAGCGCCCTCCGATTCCTGCTTCTGACGCAGGGCATCGATGACGCGGGCGGCCTGGGCGGTGTTCGCGGTGAAGACGTAGGCAGCCTGGAAGAGCTTGGCCTTCATCGCGCCGGCCGCCTTGGCCAGCAGGACCTCGCGGGACTCGAGGTCCGCGAGCTTCGTGACCTCCGCGGCGGTCAGGGGGCGCCCGTCGAGGACACCGCCCTTGATGACCAGCGCGGGGTTCGCCTTGGCGAAGTCACGCAGACCCTTGGCTGCCTCGACCGGGTCCCCGGTGACGAAGGCGATGGCCGAAGGACCCTGCAGGTCGGCGTCGAGTCCCTCGACACCGGCCTCCTTGGCCGCGATGGCGGTCAGCGTGTTCTTCACCACGGCGTAGGTTGCGTTGCCGCTGAGCGACCGACGCAGCTGCTTGAGCTGCGCGACGGTGAGCCCGCGGTACTCGGTCAGCACGGCAGCGTTCGAGTCGCGGAACTTCTCCGAGATCTCGGCGACTGCGGCTGCCTTGTCCGGCCTCGCCATGGCAATCCTTCCGGTGGTGGTACCACCGGCGTCCGTCCCCGGAACGAGAAAGAGCCCCGCGCAGGCGCGGGGCTCGCAGTCGCACGCGCGGCGGGGCCGGGCGGACGTCGTCGATTCGCTACCTGCGCTGGCCTCCACCTCGTGGGCGGGACTTCGGTCCGTCACGTCCTGCAGACGGAGTCTGCGGGCAGCGTCGGACGACCGGCGGTCTTGGGTACACGTTCATCGTACGGGACGACGGCGCGTGCTCCAAACCGCGGCCCGTGCCGTCAGAGCACCAGCGGGCCGAAGCAGACCAGCGGTACCGGCTCGGGCTCGTCGGCGACCGCCCGGGCGAGCGCCGTCCCCGGCATGGCGCCGTCGCGCAGCTCGGCGTGGAGCGACGGCATGACGCGCGCCGCGACGTCGTCGCGCAGCGGGGCCACGCTCGCGATCACCGCGCGGGCGCCGAGCCGCAGCAGGACGCTCGTCAGGCCGAGCGACTCGCCGCCGATGCGCGGCGTCGAGAGCCCCACCTCGCACGCCGACAGCACGACGACCACGCCGTGCAGGTCGGTCCCGTCGAGCTCGTGCGCGAACAGCGGCCCGTCGGCGAGCCGCAGCGACGAGAACAACGGGTTGTCGGTCTCGTGCGTGCCGTGCGCGGCCAGGTGCACGACCCCCGCGGTGCGCAGCCCGTCGACGACGGCCTCGCACGTCGCCGCCTCCCCCGCGAGCGCCTCGGCTCCTTCCCAGACGGACGCGACGAGCTTCGCCTCGGCGCCCGAGAAGCGCAGGCCCGGTCCGGCGACGACGAGCGCCTCGTCCGCCCGGCGCACCGGCTCGCCGACGCGCAGGTCCACCCACGAGTTCGCCCACGTGCGCAGCCCGCGCCGGGACGGCAGCGAGGCCCACGGCAGCGCGAGCAGCAGGTCGCGCGCGGCGACGTGGAGGTCGCCGTCCGCCTCGAGCGGGACGACGAGCGCGTCGTCGAGCGCGGCCAGCGTCCGGGACAGCGAGCCGACGGCGGCCTCGCGCATGGGGACCGGGATGAGCACGTTCGACAGGACCGCGAAGTCCGCGCGCGCACGGCGCACCTGCTCGGCGACCGCCGCGCGCGACGCGAGGCGCACGAGCCGGGAGCCCCGGGCGCTGACGCGGACGGCGAGCACGTCGTCGCCGTCCAGCATGAGGTCGGCCACGACCGCGTCGGACCCGGCGTCGGCCAGCGTGGCGCGCAGCCGCCGCTCCGACGCGGGGACCGGGGCCGCGGCCCCTCCCCCGTGCTGCCAGGAGCGTCGTCGTGCGTCGTCCTGGAGGCGCCGCGCCGCCTGGAGGTGGTCCTGCCGCCGCGCGAGGCTGGCCGCGTCCGAGGGCGCCCCCAGCGCGCGGGCCGCCTCGACCTCGCGCCGGGCGGCGGCGAGGAGGTCCGCGAGGACCGGGTCCGCGGGCGGGCGCACGCGGCCCGTCCCGGCGAACGCCGCCCGGCCACGCTCGACGGCGTCGAAGATCGTCCCGGGGCGCCGGGTGCGCAGCGCCGCCTCGACGTCGACGTTGCCGAGCCGCACGCCGTGCACCGCGGACGCCGTCACCGCGTCCACGGACCCCAGCCGCGCGCGGTGGTCCGCGAGCGCCGCCTGGCCGCGCCGCACGGCGCGGACGCCGGCACGCCGGTCGCCCGCCACGAACGCGAGCTGCGCGAGGACCGCCTCGTGCTGGAGCCGGACGGGGAGCGGCGCGCGGCCGAGCCGCGGAGGCACGGCCCGCAGGACCTCCTGCGCCCCGCGCACGTCGCCCGCGGACACGAGCCACTCGACGGCGAGGAGCTGCGCGGGGACCTTGATCCCGAGACCCGAGACGCTGCCCAGGGTCTCGCCGTCGTGCGCGAGGTCGAGCGCCCACGTCGCGTGCCGGCGGGCACGCGCCGGGCCCACGGGTGTCGCGCGGTGCTCGGTGAGCGCCGCCTGGAGCTCCGCGACACGGGCGCGCAGCATCCACGGCCTGTTGCCGAGGCGGTCGAACCGGCGCGACGCCGAGCGGGCGAGCCGCCGCGCCTCGGCGTACCGCCGCAGGCCGAGCACGACGCGCGACCGGACCAGCTCGACCTCCGCGAGGTCGCGCAGCATGCGGTAGCGGGAGAGGTGCTCGCGCGCCTCGCTCAGCGCCTCGTCCGCCTCCGTGAGCAGTCCGGCGTCGAGCAGCACCTGCGCGCGGTCGATGAGCCCGACGGCGGCGTGCCGGTCCGGCGCCTGTGCCGCGGCCTCGTCCATGGCGCGCAGGGCGACCGGCAGGTCGCCGCGCAGGTACTCCGCGTACCCGAGGTTGTGCCGGGCCTTGGACACCAGGAGCTCGTCCCCGAGCGCGGTGGCCCGGTGGACGGCGTCGTCCAGGTCGCGGCTCGCCCCCTCGGCGTCTCCGAGCTCGAGGCGCAGGGAGCCGAGGTTGAGCAGCAGGACGGCCGCGTCGAGGGGGCGCGCGTCGTCGATGACCTCGGCCGCCGTCTCCATCTCGTCCAGCGCGGCGGAGACGTCGCCGGTCCGCAGCCGCAGGAGCCCGCGCTGCGACCGTACGACGAGAGCCAGGTCGCGCCTGGCCAGCGCGGCGCCGCGCGCCTCGACCTCGGCGAGCCGTTCGTAGGCGCCGTCGACGTCGCCCGTCAGCTCGAACTCGGCGAGCGCGAGCCCCAGCAGGGCGCGCGCGGCCAGGTAGGCGTCGTCCCGGCTCGCGCCCTCGCCCGCGGCGTCGACGTCCTGGACGATCTGCGCGAACGCGCGGCTCGCGCGCCGGTGCTGGCCGCGCGCGTTCACGGCCTGCGCAGCGGCCAGCCGGACCTCGAGCACCTCCCGGCCGCTGCGCACCACCGCTCATCACCTCATGCGTCGTCACCCGGGGTCGGGACCAGACCCGTCGCCAGGGTAATGGACGGCCACAGCCAGGCGCAGCGGTCCGGCGCGCCCTGGCCGGGCTCCAGGACGCCCGGGTCCGTCGGGTCGTCGGCGATCCGCTCGAGCAGGGACGCCGCGAGCTCGCCCGCGAGGACGGGCGCCGCGAACGACGTTCCGCTCCACGTCGCGAACCCGCCCTGGAACCCCTCGGGGTCGATCGTGGCGCGGAACCCCGGGCCCCAGAGCTCGGGGACGTGGCGCGAGGGCGCGACGGCGCCGTCGATCGTGCGCGGGATCGTGGACACGAGGGCCGCGCCCGGGCGGGTGCACGTGATCCAGGGGCCGTCGTTGCTGAAGAGCGAGACCGTCCCGTCGGGGTTCTCCGCGCCGACCGTGAGGACCGGCGGCTCGTCGAGGAGCAGCGTCACCCCCTCGAGCGGCACGGGCGGCTCCGCCTTCCGGTTGATCCGCGGGGCGAACGCCGCGGGGTAGGTCGGGCGGGTCTGGCCGTCGTTGCCCGACGACACCACGACGACGACGCCGTACCGGCGCAGCGCGCGGATGAGCGCCCCGAACGGGGCGTCGAAGTCCGCGTCCTCCGGGCGCTCGTGGTAGTACCCGAGCGAGAGCACGAGGACGTCGATCGGCGCGTAGCCGTCGTGACCGGACAGGCCGAGCACGTGCCACAGGAGCACGCGGCGCAGCGTCCGCAGCAGGTCACGCTCCGGCACGATGCCCGACCCGCCGTAGAGGCGCGGGGCGAGGATGACGGCGTCCGGGCAGAGCTGGTGCACGAGGCCCGCGATGAAGGTCCCGTGGCCTGCGACCGGGTCGAGCGGACCGGTCAGGGGCGAGACGGACACGCCGCCGATCTCCGGGTCCTCGTACGGGTACTCCGTCGGCGGCAGGGTCGACAGCGGCTGACCGAGCAGCTCGGGGTCGCGCACGACGATCGTGCCGCGCGTCTCGAGGTCGTCGTCGAACCACGGGTGCTTGCCGACGCCGGTGTCGAGCACGGCGACGACAGGACGGCGGACGCCGTCGCCCGCGACCCACGGCGTGTCGCCCGCGGGCAGCGCGCGGCGCGGCACGGGCCCGATCCAGCTCACGGGCGTACGGCCGCCCGAGCCCGGCAGGGAGTACTCCGCGGTGCCCGCGAAGGGGTGCGGCTGCGTGTAGGGGTGGGGCTGGGTGTACGGGTGCGGCTGCGTGTAGGGGTGGGGCTGGGTGTACGGGTGCGGCTGCGTGTACGGGAACGGCTGGGTGTACGGCTGGCCGCCGATGAACGGGGTCGGCGCGACCATGTGGTCGAGCGCGAGCCGCGGGCTGTGCCGGTCGTCGGGGCACAGCCGTCCGCGCAGCTCCTCGACGAGGTGCCAGGCGTCCGGGAGCTGTCCCTGGGCGTCGTCGCGGTAGCGCAGGCGCACGGAGTAGCCGAACGTGCGGAGCAGGTCGGTCGTCGTCTCCGGGTCGAGGCCCGCCTCACGGACGAGCTCGGCGTCGTCGATGCTCTCCTGCTGCACCTCCACGCGGAGGCCGAGCCGCTCGGCCGCGCGCTCGAGCCACCGCAGCGAGCGGTTCCCCTCGCGGTCGAACGGCGACTCGGGGATGAGGATGCGGTCGCCCACGTACCAGGTCGGGTGCGGGGACTGCTGCCCGGCGCGACGCTGCGCGGCGACCGGGTCGATCGTGCGGGTGCGCCACTGGAGCCGGCTCGGCCGGTCGCCGAAGAAGCCGGGGTCCGCCGCGGCGGGGGGTTCAGGGGTCTCGCTCACGTGCTCCTCCTCGGGAGATGACGTTCGTCCGGTGCCGCGCGCGTCGTCGTCGACGGGCGGCCGCCCGCGCACCGCTGCGCGGGGAAGGGTTGCTGGTGGTGGTGCGGTCGGTGGGCCGCGGGCGTCGCCCGCGGCCCACCGGGTGCTAGAGCTCGACGACCGGCGTGCTCACGGCACCGCCGGCGCCGTCGGCGCGGCGGACCACGAGGCTCGCCGGGCCGCGGTCGACGGCCTCGAAGACGAAGCGGCCGTCGTCGTCGCTCGTCGTCTCGCTCACCACGCCGGGGCGGTGCAGCTCGACGCGCAGCGCCGTCGCGGGGGCGGCCCAGCCGTCGATGCGGATGCGGCCGTCGTCCGTCGGGGACAGCGAGATCATCACCGTGACGGACTCGGACGTGAACGTGATCGTGCGCGCCTCGACGGGCGGCGCGTCGCCGCGCACGGACGTCGCGGGGGCCTGGACGTACTCCAGCTCCATGACCTCGGCCTCGAGCCCGGCGAGCGTGATCGCGAAGAGCGACCGCTCGACGAGGCCGTCCGGGACGGGGTCGATCTCCTCGGCGATCCGCGCGAGGTCGGCCAGGAGGGCGAGGTCGACGGCGTCGAGCGGCTCGTCGGGGCTGTGCGTCGGCTCGGTGCTCATGATGCTTCCCACGGTTCCCCCTGGTCGTCGATGATGTCGCGCAGCTTGGCGAGGCAGCGGCCCCGCGTGGAGCCGATGCTCCCGACGGGCATGCCGATGGCGGCCGAGATGGCCTTGTAGTCCGGACGGTCGGCGAGCGACACGAGGTGCAGGAGCTGGCGGCAGCGTTCCGGCAGCCGGTCGAGCGCGGCCCAGAGGGAGCGGTCGCGCTCGTTGCGGAGCACCTCGACGTCCGGCGTCGGGTCGCCCGACGGGAGCTCGGGGACGCCCTCGTCGGTGTCGTCCGGGAGCTCGGTGCGCCGTCGGGCCTCGTCGCGGTGCTTGCGCACGGCCTCCCAGGCCGCGCGCTTGGCCGTGATGAGCAGCCACTTGAGGACGGCGTGCGGCTCCTTGATGGTCATCGCGTTGCGCACGAGCGCGACCCACACCGTCTGGACGAGGTCGTCGGCCTGCTCGCGCTCGACTCCCTGCGCGCGCACCGTGTGCCACAGGAGGGGGGACGCCTCGCGGACGAAGTCCCCGAGCGCCTCCGGGCGGCCGTCGCGGTACTCCAGGAGCGCGAACGCGCCCCGGTCGCCCAGGCTGAGGCCCGGTTCGCCGGTGTCGGCCACCTCGTCGGTCGTTCTGGTCATGGGGCGCACTGTCCTCGGCACGCTCGTCCGGTCAGGCATCAGCGGGGGGTCCCCGGAAGCGCCTGATTCTACGGCCGGGCCGGTGGGGTCGACAACCATCGTCACTGGTCACACCCCTCCCGGCTCGTGCGGTTGCGTCGCATCTCGTCCCTCCGGCACACGGGCGGGAGCGTCTGGTCGGCGCTCCTCCACCCGGACGAGAGGGGCGGACCGCCCGTCTGATACATCGCGGTCGGTTCCGTCCGGAGCGATCCCGGTCCGAGACCCGCACCGGCGGACCCGTCCGGATCGCGCACCGCTCCGAACCCGGGGCGACGCGCGGAGAGGCCGCGCGACCACCGAGCGGAGACCACCATGACCTCGTCCCCGAACCGCCTGCTCGCAGCCGTCTTCGGCACCGTCTACCTGCTGGTCGGCCTCGCCGGCTTCGTCGTGACGTCGGGGGTCGGCTTCGCCGCCACCGAGGGCCGCAACCTCCTGCTGTTCGAGGTGAACCCCCTGCACAACATCGTCCACCTCGGCATCGGGGCGGCGCTGCTGCTCGCGTCGCGCAGCGTCCGGGCCGCGCGCGGCACGAACGTCGCGATCGGCGCGGTGTACCTCCTCGTCGGCGTGGTGGGGCTGTTCCTCGTCGACACCGGCGCCAACATCATCGCGCTCAACGGCGCCGACAACGTGCTGCACCTCGCCAGCGCGCTGCTGCTCCTCGGCGTCGGGCTCGCCGCGGACCGCGAGGACGCGGGCCGCGCCGTCACGGCATGACGACGCCCGTCCCGACCCGCCGCGTCGGCGCCGCGCTCGCGCTGCTCGGCGCCGGGATCGTCGACCTCGGGCTCGTCCGGGGCGCGTTCCCGGCGCCGTCCGGCCTGCTCGCGCTGGCCACCGGGGCCGGGGAGCTCGTCGTCGCGCTCGTGCTCCTCGCCCGCGGACCGCGGCCCGGGCGCCCGACGGCGGTCCCGCGCGCCGGGATCGCCCTGCTCCTCGTCGCGACCGTCGCCGGGGTGGCCGTGCCCGTCGCGTCCGGCGTGCCGCTCTCCGCGGGTGCGGCCGCCGCGGCCGCCCTGCGGGTCGCGACGGCGTGCGTCCTCGCCCGCCCGGCGCGCGTCCCCGCCGACGGCCCGCCGCCGCGCGCCGGGGCGCGGCTCGTCGCGCTGTTCTCGGTGTCCGTCGTGGTCGCCGCCGTCGCGACGTTCGGTCTCGGCGGGACCGACGCCGCGCGGCACGCCGTCCCGCACGGGTCCCACCTGCCCGCCCTGGGGCACCTGCCGGGGCACGGCGCGGGCCACGACGGCGGGCCCGGCACCGCGCCGTGAGGGCGCGACGGCGGCTGCGCCCGGAGCGGCGCCACGCCTCCCGGAGGGTACGAGTTCTCCCGTAACCGCGGGGCCCGAAGTTCGGGGGAATCCCTCATGCCGCGCGGCGGGCACCGGGCCTAGCGTCGGGAGCGACCCCTGCACCCACACCGCGGGTGCGGACCGGCGAGGCGCGACGACGCGCCCCGCCCGAGCACGAGGAGCACCTCCGTGAGAACAGTCCTCCCCGGCCGCACGCGCGGCCTCACCGGGCGCGCGCTGCGCGCCCTCGCCTCCGTCGTCGCCGCGGCGACCGTCGTCGCGGGCGGCGCGCTCGCCGCCGCGCCCGCGACCGCCGCGGCGCCGTCCGCCGCCCCCGCCGCTCCCGTGAGCGCCGCCGCGCCGTCGGGCAGCACGCAGTGGCTCACCGGCTACTGGCACAACTTCGACAACGGCTCCGTGACGATGCGCCTGTCCGAGGTCCCCCAGGCGTACAACCTCGTGGCGATCGCGTTCGCGGACAACCTCGCCGGGACCCCCGGCGGCATCACCTTCAACCTCGCGAGCGCGGAGCTCGGCGGCTACACCGAGGCCCAGTTCAAGGCCGACGTCGCGGCCATCCGGGCGCAGGGCCGCAAGGTCGTGATCTCCGTGGGCGGCGAGAAGGGGAACGTCATCGTCTCGAACGCGACCGAGGCGAAGAACTTCGCCGACACCACGTACGCGCTCATGCAGAAGTACGGGTTCGACGGCGTCGACATCGACCTCGAGCACGGCATCAACGCCACGTACATGTCGAGCGCCCTCCACCAGCTCGCGGCGAAGGTCGGTCCGAGCCTGATCCTCACCATGGCGCCGCAGACGATCGACTACCAGGCGACGAGCATGGGGTACTACCAGCTCACGCTCGCGATCAAGGACATCCTCACGATCGTCAACACCCAGTACTACAACTCCGGCTCGATGATGGGCTGCAACCAGCAGGTCTACTCGCAGGGCACGGTCGACTTCCTCACCGCGCTCACCTGCATCCAGCTCGAGATGGGCCTGCGCCCCGACCAGGTGGGCATCGGCGTCCCGGCCGTGCCGCGCGCCGCGGGCGGCGGCTACCAGCCGCTCGCGAACGTCGTCAAGGCCGTCGACTGCCTCGAGGTCGGCACCGGCTGCGGCACCTTCAAGCCCGCGAAGCCGTACGGCAAGATCGGCGGCGTCATGACCTGGTCGATCAACTGGGACAAGACCAACGGCTACCAGGTCGCGTCCGTGATCGGCGGCCGCCTCGCGAGCGGTCCGACCACGCCCACGGAGCCGACCAACCCCACCGAGCCGACCAACCCCACCAACCCGACGAACCCCACCAACCCCGGAACGTGCACCGCGACCGCGTGGTCGGCCTCCGCCGTCTACACCGGGGGCGCCCGCGTCTCCCACCAGGGCCGCACCTACGAGGCCAAGTGGTGGACCACCAACGAGAACCCCGCGCAGAGCGGGCAGTGGGGCGTCTGGAAGGACCTCGGCGCCTGCTGACCCGGCCGGCACGCCCTCGGGCGACCTGCTGAGACGACGACGGCGCGGCACCCTGGTCGGGTGCCGCGCCGTCGTGCGTGGTGCGGACGGAGGACCGTCCGCGGGGAGGACTGCCGTCAGGCGGCGTCGTCCTCGAGCAGCTTCGTCGTCTTGGACTGGTCCAGCGGGATGCCGGGGCCCATCGTCGTCGCCAGCGTGGCCTTGGTGATGTACCGGCCCTTCGAGGACGACGGCTTGAGACGCAGGACCTCTTCGAGGGCCGCCGCGTAGTTCTCCACGAGCGCCTTCTCGTCGAACGAGACCTTGCCGATGATGAAGTGCAGGTTGCCGTGCTTGTCGACACGGAACTCGATCTTGCCGCCCTTGATGTCCGACACAGCCTTCGCCACGTCCATCGTCACGGTGCCGGTCTTCGGGTTCGGCATGAGACCACGGGGGCCCAGCACCTTGCCCAGACGACCGACCTTGCCCATGAGGTCCGGCGTCGCCACGGCGGCGTCGAAGTCGGTGTACCCACCGGCGACCTTCTCGATCAGGTCGTCGCCGCCGACCTCGTCGGCACCGGCCGCACGGGCCTCCTCCGCCTTCGCCGCGTTCGCGAAGACGATGACGCGGGCGGTCTTGCCCGTGCCGTGGGGGAGGTTGACCGTGCCACGGACCATCTGGTCCGCCTTGCGCGGGTCGACACCGAGGCGGAACGCGACCTCGACGGTCGCGTCGTACTTCACGGTCGACGTCTCCTTGGCGAGACGGATCGCCTCGAGCGGCGCGTAGAGACGCTCGCGGTCGATCTTCTCCTCGGCGTTGCGGTACGCCTTGCTGCGCGTTGCCATCTGCTTCTCCTTCTGCAGTCGTGGTCAGCGGGTCCGCGCGGACCCTGCCACCGTCGCCCGCGGGGTGCGGAGCGACGTCGTGCACGAGGCCGGCACACAGGTCCGGCCTCGGTCCTTCGTCAGCCCTCGACCGTGATACCCATCGAGCGGGCCGTGCCGGCGATGATCTTCGACGCGGCGTCGAGGTCGTTCGCGTTGAGGTCCTCGAGCTTGGTCTGGGCGATCTCGCGCACCTGGTCCGCGGTGATCTTCGCGACCTTGGTGGTGTGCGGCGTCGCCGAGCCCTTCTGCACGCCCGCGGCCTTCTTGATGAGCTCCGCCGCCGGCGGGGTCTTCGTCACGAAGGTGAACGAGCGGTCCTCGTAGACCGTGATCTCGACGGGGATGACGTTGCCGCGCTGCGACTCGGTCGCCGCGTTGTAGGCCTTGCAGAACTCCATGATGTTCACACCGTGCTGACCGAGCGCGGGGCCGATCGGCGGCGCGGGCGTCGCCGCACCGGCCTGGATCTGGAGCTTGATGAGGCCGGAGACCTTCTTCTTGGGAGGCATGACTCTTCCCTGGCTTTCTTCTCGTGGGCCGACGCCGTGGGCGATGACCCGGTTGCAGTACTGCGCTCACGCGGGGCGGCTCGGGCCGCCCGCGCGTCAGATCTTGGCGACCTGGTTGAACGACAGCTCGACCGGGGTCTCCCGGCCGAAGATGGAGACGAGGACCTTGAGCTTCTGGTTCTCGACGTTGATCTCGGAGATCGTGGCGGGCAGCGTGTCGAACGGGCCGTCCGTGACGGTGACCGACTCGCCGACCGTGAAGTCGACCTCGACGGGAGCCTTCGCCGCGGCCTGCGCGGGCTTGCCGGCCTCCGGGGCGGGGGTGAGCATCGGCGCGAGCATCGAGAAGACCTCGTCGAGCGTCAGCGGCACCGGCTGGTGGGTGTGGCCGACGAAGCCGGTGACACCGGGCGTGTGGCGCACGGCGCCCCACGACTCGTCGGTGAGGTCCATGCGGACGAGGACGTAGCCGGGGATGCGCACGCGTCGGACGATCTTCTTCTGCGCGTTCTTGATCTCGGCCACCTCCTCCATGGGGACCTCGATCTGGAAGATGTAGTCCTCCATGTTCAGGCTCTGGATGCGGTTCTCCAGGTTGGCCTTCACACGGTTCTCGTAGCCCGCGTAGGAGTGGATGACGTACCAGTCGCCCGGCTGCGAGCGCAGCGTGCGCTTGAACTCCGCGACCGGGTCCTCGATGACGTCGCCGTCCTCGTCGGCCGGGCGGACCTCGTCGGCCTCGTCGTCGTCCGACGGCTCGTCGTCGTCCGACGCGTCGTCGGTCTCGTCAGCGGCGTCGTCCGTCGCGTCGTCGTCGGCCTCGTCAGCGGCGTCGAGGGCCTCGTCGGCTCCGTCGACCGCCGGGACGTCCGTGGTCTCGTCGACGTCGTCCTGGGCACCCTCGGGCTGCGTCGGGTCGACGTTCTCCGTCTGGTCCAGCGACTCCTGGGACACGAACGAACCTGCTTTCTCAACGAACTGCTCGAAGACTTCTTCTGGAAGCGCCGACGGCGCCCCGAGAGGCGCCGGCTGCCGTGCTGACCCGGCCTGGCCGGGGAAGGTCGTGCGCTAGCCGAAGACCCACCGGACGGCCTGGCCGATCCCCAGGTCGAGGACGGTCACGAACGCCATGACCACGACCACGAAGACGAGGACCACCGTCGTGTAGGTGATGAGCTCGGACCGCGTCGGCGTGACGACCTTGCGGAGCTCGGCGACCACCTGGCGCACGAACAGGGCGATGCGCGCGAAGACGTTGGGCTTCTTGTCCGCGGACGGACCGCCCTTCTTCTTCACCTCGTCGGCGCGTGCACCGCCTGCGCCCACGGCCTCTGACGGCGATTCGCTCACTCGATCTTCCCCATCGCTCACGTACGGGACCTGCTCGAACCCTCGGTGCGACCCGGTGCCGGGCCGCGCGCGGATCCCGGGAAGGTCCCGCGAGAGCCACGCCGTGCAGGGTAGACAGGACTCGAACCTGCAACCTGCGGTTTTGGAGACCGCTGCGCTACCAATTGCGCCACTACCCTTCGTGCCGACGGCGCCTCGCACGGCCTCGCTCCCCGGACGAAAGTCGTCTCACGGGCGCGGACCAGCGTGGCGGGCGTCAACCACCGAGGGATCACTGTACGCGACGCGGCGCCCCTGGTCGAACCACCGTCCACCGATCGGTGGACGCGAGGTCCGGACGAACGGGCGTCGCGGGCCGGGGCCCCGCGCCGACACGCTGGTCCCATGACGACGACACCCCTCCCCACCGGCCCCCGCGGCGCCGGCTCCGGCCCCGGCGCCGGGCAGAGCGGACCGGCCGTGGACGTGCGCGGCCTGCGCAAGCGCTACGGCCCCAAGCAGGCCGTGGACGGCATCGACCTGCGCGTCGAGCGCGGCGAGATCTTCGCGGTCCTCGGCCCCAACGGGGCCGGGAAGACCACCACGGTCGAGATCCTCGAGGGCTTCCGCCGCCGGGACGCGGGCGAGGTCCACGTGCTCGGCGAGGACCCCCAGACCGCGGGCCGCACCTGGCGCTCGCGCCTCGGCGTCGTCCTCCAGGACTCGCGCGACCAGGCCGAGCTCACGGTCGCCGAGCTCGTCCGGCACTTCGCGACGTTCTACCCGACGCCGCGGGACCCCGACGAGGTGATCGACGCCGTCGGGCTGCGGGAGAAGGCCCGCACGCGCACGCGCCAGCTCTCCGGCGGGCAGCGCCGACGGCTCGACGTCGCGCTGGGGATCGTCGGCCGGCCGGAGCTGCTGTTCCTCGACGAGCCCACGACGGGGTTCGACCCTCAGGCCCGCCGCGCGTTCTGGGCGCTCGTCCGGTCGTTGCGCGAGGACGGCACGACGATCCTGCTCACCACGCACTACCTCGACGAGGCGGCCTACCTGGCCGACCGCGCGGCCGTCGTGCGGTCGGGGCGGGTCGTCGCGCTCGACGCGCCCGACCGCCTCGGGGGCGCGGAGGCGCGCCGTCCCGTCGTGCGGTGGCTCGACGGCGGCACCCGGCGCTCCGAGCGCACGGACTCCCCCACCGCGGTCGTCGCGGCGCTCGCCGCGCGGTACCCCGACGGCGAGGTCCCCGGGCTCGAGGTGACGCGCCCGAGCCTCGAGGACGTCTACCTCGAGCTCATCGGCGAGCCGGCCGCGCCGAGCGACCCGGCGCCCGCCCCCGACCGGCCCGGCGCACCCGCCGCGGCCCGCACGCCCGACGACGCGACCGTCGTCGTCCCCGAGGAGGCCCGACCGTGACCGTCGCCCCGACCACGCGCGCCCTGCGCGCCGCCCTGCCCGGGGCCGCCCGCCTCGGCATCGAGCGCACGCGCGCCGAGCTGCGCGGGTTCTTCCGCGAGCGCGACGCGGTCGTCTTCATCTTCACGTACCCGCTCATCATGCTCGCGATCTTCGCGACCGTGTTCGACGGCCAGGACCAGGGCGACGCGGGCTACTCCGTGCCCTTCGCGCAGTACTTCCTGCCGGGCATGATCGCGACGGGCGTCATGCTCACGAGCTTCCAGTCGCTCGCGATCTCGATCGCGGTCGAGCGCGACGACGGCGCGCTCAAGCGCCTGCGCGCGACCCCGCTGCCCGCGTCGGCGTACTTCTACGGCAAGGTGGGCCTGGTCCTCGCGACCTCGATCGTGCAGACGGCGCTCCTGCTGCTCCTCGCCGCCGTCGTGTACGACGTCCCGATGCCCTGGGACATGCCCGACGCCGCGACCCGGCTCACGACGTTCGCGTGGGTGTTCGTGCTCGGGTGCGCCGCGGGCGCCGTGTGCGGGGTCGCGTTCTCGTCGCTGCCGCGCTCGGGCCGGTCCGCGACGGCGGTCGTCACGCCCGTCGTGCTCGTGCTGCAGTTCATCTCCGGGGTGTTCTTCGCGTTCTTCGCGCTGCCCACGTGGATGCAGACCGTCGCCTCGGTGTTCCCGCTCAAGTGGATGGCGCAGGGCATGCGCTCGGTCTTCCTCCCCGAGCAGGCCGCGGCGCTCGAGCCGTCCGGGTCGTGGCAGCACGGCGCGACCGCTGCTGTACTGGTCGCATGGCTGGTCCTGGGGCTTGTGGTGGGCGCGCGGTCGTTCCGGTGGCGGCGCCGTGACGACGGCTGACCCGCCGTCGCCCGCGGGCGGGCTCCCGGCGGCCGGGGACCGGGCCGGGGGCGAGGACGGGGCCGGGGGCGGTGCGGCCACGGCCCAGCTCGACGGCACGTGGGCGCGCGACGTGCGCTGGTGGGACGTGGCGTTCTACGTCATCGTCGTGCTCAGCGCGCTCGCGCTGCTCACCGCGGGCGTCGCCGGCACGGCCCTGCTCGTGTCGCTCGCCGCGCTCGGGACGATCCTCCTGGCCTACCTCGCGTGGGGGCGGCGCGCGGCCCGCACGCGCGCCCAGGTGCCGGCGCACCTGTACCTCGTCGTCGCGATCGCGGGCACGCTCGTCGTCGTCGGGCAGGACGCGCTCGGCACGCTGCTGCTGTTCGCCGTCTTCACGCAGATCTGGATGCTCTCGGAGCACCTCTGGGCGCAGGTCGTGCTGTGCGTCGCGCTCGCGGCCGGCACCGCGCTCGCGCTCGCGTTCGACCCGGCGACGGGGCGCGTCGAGCCCGACGAGCTCGCGAGCGCCGCGCCGCAGATGGGCGTCGCGCTCGCGTTCGCGCTGAGCCTCGGGCTGTGGACGGCGCACACGATGCGGCAGTCGGAGCGGCACGCGCGCCTCGTCGACGCGCTGCGCGCGACGCAGGCCGAGCTCGCGCGCTCGCACCACGAGGCGGGCGTGCTCGCGGAGCGCGAGCGGGTCGCCCAGGAGATCCACGACACGCTCGCCCAGGGGTTCACGAGCGTCGTCATGCTGGCGCAGGCCGCGGGCGCCGACCTGGACCGGGGCGCCCCGGACGCGGCGCGCGAGCGCCTCGCGCTCGTCGAGTCGACGGCGCGCGACAACCTCGCCGAGGCCCGCGCGCTGGTCGCGGCCTCCGCGCCGGCCCCGCTGCAGGGCAGCACGCTCGGGGAGGCGCTGCGCCGTCTCGCGACGCGGTTCACCGAGGAGACGGGGACGCGCGCGGAGCTCGCGGCCGACGACGTCCCCGGGCTGTCGAGCGCCGAGGAGGTGGTCCTGCTGCGCTCGGCCCAGGAGGCGCTGACGAACGTGCGCCGCCACGCCGGGGCGGGCGCGGTGCGGGTCGTGCTGCGCCACGACGCCGACGGGACCCTCCTGGAGGTGCGCGACGACGGTCGCGGGCTGCCCGACGACGCGGCCGAGGGCTACGGTCTGCGAGGCATGCGCGAGCGCGTCGCCGCGGAGGGCGGCAGCCTCGAGGTCGGGCCCGCGCCGGGCGGGGGCACGCGCGTCGCGGTGCGGCTGCCCGCGACGGGCGTGGGCACGGGCCGGACGGCCCCGACGAGGCGAGGAGCGGTGCGGTGACGAGGACGACGGGCCGGGACGGCGCGGTGCGGGTGCTCGTGGTCGACGACCACCCGGTCGTGCGCTCGGGCATCGTGGGGATGCTGGCCGCCGAGCCCGACCTCGCGGTGGTCGGGGAGGCGGGCGACGGCGCGCAGGCGGTGGAGCTCGCGCGCGAGCTGGCGCCCGACGTCGTGCTCATGGACCTGCGGATGCCCGTGCTCGACGGCGTGGGCGCGACCGCGGCGATCGTCGGCGCACCGGTCCGCGGGCGCGGGGCGGCGGGGCCGCGCGTCGTCGTGCTCACGACGTACGAGACGGATGCCGACATCCTGCGGGCCGTCGAGGCGGGCGCCACCGGCTACCTGCTCAAGGACACGCCACGCGAGGAGCTCGTCGCAGGCGTGCGCGCCGCTGCGCGGGGACAGACGGTGCTAGCACCGAGCGTCGCGACGCGGCTCGTGACGTCGGTGCGCGGGACGGAGCGGCTCACGGACCGGGAGGTCGAGGTGCTGCGGCTCGTGGCCCGCGGGCTGTCGAACGCGGCCGTCGGTCGCGAGCTGTTCATCGCCGAGGCGACCGTGAAGACGCACCTGCTGCGGGCCTTCGCCAAGCTCGGCGTGGACGACCGCACGGCCGCCGTGACGGTCGCCATGCAGCGCGGGTTCCTCCCCGGGGCGTGACGCGCGCGGGCGGCGTCGGCACCTCGACCTGCGGCGGGACCTGCGCCGCGGTCGGCCGGCGCCCGACGGCGGGCGCCGGGCGCCCGTGACAGACTCCCGCTGTGCGAGACCTGGCGACGCTCCCGAAGGCCCACCTGCACCTGCACTTCACGGGGTCCATGCGGCCCGACACGTTGCGCGACCTCGCCGCGCAGTACGGCGTGCGGCTCCCCCACGCGCTCGTCGACGGCGACCCGCTGCGCCTGCCGCCCACCGAGCGCGGCTGGTTCCGGTTCCAGCGCCTGTACGACGCGGCGCGCGCGTGCGTGCGGTCCGAGGCCGACATGCGGCGCATCGTGCTCGAGGCGGCGCAGGACGACGCCGCGGAGGGGTCGGGTCGGCTCGAGATCCAGGTGGACCCGACGTCGTACGCGCCGTTCGTCGGGGGCATCACCCCGGCCGTGGAGATCGTGCTCGACGCCGCCCGGTCCGCGAGCGCCGCGACGGGGACGGAGGTCGCGGTGGTCGTCGCGGCGTCGCGCACGCGGCACCCGCTCGACGCGCGGACCCTCGCGCGGCTCGCGGCGCAGTACGCGGGCGAGGGCGCGGGCGAGGTCGTGGGGTTCGGCCTGAGCAACGACGAGCGGCGCGGCGACACGGCCGAGTTCGCGCGCGCGTTCGCGATCGCGCGACGGGCGGGGCTCGCGTCGGTGCCCCACGGCGGCGAGCTCCTGGGCCCGGGCCACGTGCACGAGGTCGTGCGCGAGCTGGTCCCGGACCGCCTGGGCCACGGGGTGCGGTCGGCGGAGGATCGGCGCGTCCTCGACGACGTCGTGGACCGGGGGATCGCGCTCGAGGTGTGCCCGGCGTCGAACGTCTCGCTCGGCGTCTACGAGGAGGCGGGGCAGGTCCCGCTCGGCGCGCTCGTCGACGCGGGCGCGCAGGTCGCGCTCGGCGCGGACGACCCGCTGCTGTTCGGGTCCCGGCTCGTCGGGCAGTACGAGACGGCGCGGCGCGAGCACGGGTTCTCCGACGCGGAGCTCGCCGACCTCGCGCGGTCGTCGATCCGGGCGAGCCGCGCGTCGTCGGGCACCAAGCGACGGCTGCTCGCGGGCGTGGACGACTGGCTCGCGGCGGGCTGACGCCCGCGTGCGCGCGGGCCGCCGGGATCGGCGGGCTGACGCGAGCGGTCACGCGCGCGTCGCGACGACGAAGACGCGGCGGAACGGCAGGAGCGTGCCCGCGCCGCGCTCCGGGTACGCGTCCCGCAGCGCGGCGGCGTACTGCGCGACGAACGCGTCGCGCAGGTCGTCGGGGAGGGCCTGGAGAACGGGACGGGCGCCCGTCGCGGAGACCCAGCGCAGCACGGGGTCCGGGCCGTGGAGCACGTGGACGTACGTCGTCTCCCAGGCGTCGACGGTCCAGCCGAGGGTGGTGAGCGCGTCGAGGTACACCTCGGGGTCGTGCGCCGCGGGGCGCTCGACGCCCGCGGCGTGCGCCGCGTACGGGGGTCGGGCGGCGAGCTCGCGCAGGAGCCGGTGGCTCGGCGCGTCGTGGTTGCCGGGGACGGAGAACGCGAGCGCGCCGTCCAGGGCGACATGGTCGGCGAGCCGGGGAAGCAGGTCGAGGTGACCGGGCACCCACTGGAGCGTCGCGTTGCTCACGACGACGTCGGCGGGCGCGGGCGGCGCCCACGAGCGCACGTCCGCGAGCTCGTACCGCGCCCAGGGGGCGGACGCGTCGCGCCGGGCGGTGGCCACCATGGCCGGCGACGCGTCGATGCCGGTGATCGCGGCGTCGGGCCAGCGCGCGTGCAGGAGCGGGGTCAGGTGGCCGGGGCCGGACCCGAGGTCGACGACCGTGCGCGCGTCGACGGGGACGCGTGCCACGAGGTCGGCCATCGGGCGCGTGCGCTCGTCGGCGTGGCGGAGGTAGAGGGCAGGGTCCCAGTCGCGTGGCATGACGGCTCCGTCCTGTCGCAGTATCTAGACGTCAACAATCTTGACATCAAGATACACACGTCCTCCCGGCTCGTCGCGCGGACTCTCATGTGCGTCTCATCCGGCTCTCCGATACTGGGTCCATGACTCGCCGGACCGTCGCGTGGCTCGTGGGGGCGCTCGTGCTCGTCCTCGCCGGCGCCGCCGCGGCGGGCGCGCTCGCCGCGCGGCCGCAGGACCGCGACGTCGGCGTGGCCGTCGTCGTGACGCCCGCTCCCCCGGCCGCGACCCCGACGACCCCGGCCCCCACGCCCAGCCCGTCCGACGACGACGGCGACGACGACGACACGGACGACGACCGCGTCACGCCCGCCCCACCGTCGAGCGACGACGACCAGGACGACGACTCGGGGGACGACTCGGACGACGACGCGACCGACGACCAGGACGACGACCGCGACGGCCCCGACCGGGGCGACGGGTGAGGCGCCGGGCGCGTGGCGCGGGGCTCACGGTCCGCACCCGGATGCTCGCGGCGTTCCTCGGCCTGTCCGCCCTCGCGCTCCTCCTCGCGGGCGGCGCGGCGTGGTTCCTGCAGCGCGGCCAGCTCGACGCGCGCATCGACGAGAGCCTCGTGCGGAGCGCGAACGAGCTCCGGCGGATCGCGGGCTCCGGCGTGAACCCCGTGACGGGCGAGCCGTTCCGGTCCGCCGAGGACGTCGTCGTCGCGTCGATCCAGCTCACCGTGCCCGCCCAGAACGAGGGCGTGCTCGGGCTCCGCGAGGGCCGCACGCCGCTCGTGTCGCAGCAGGACGTGCGCCTGCGCCTCGAGGAGGACGCCGAGCTCGTCGCCGCGCTGTCGCCGCTCGTGGCGGGCGACCACGTGGTGCTGCGCTCGGTCCGGACGGCGACCGCGGACTACCGCGCGCTCGTCGCACCTGTGCGCGCGACCGGGGCGGACGGCGCCGGGCCGCCCGCGGCGCTCGTCCTCGCCTACGACCGCTCGGCGGAGCACGCCGAGTTCGCCCAGGTCTTCCGCACGTACGCCGTCGTCGCGCTCGGCGCGCTCGTGCTCATCGGCGTCGTCGGCTGGGTCGTGGCCGGCCGGCTCCTGCTCCCGATCCGCACGCTCTCGCGCACCGCGCAGCGCATCGGCGAGACCGACCTCTCCGCACGGATCCCGGTCACCGGCAACGACGACCTCTCCGACCTGTCCCGCACCGTGAACGGCATGCTCGACCGGCTCGAGGGCGCGTTCGACTCGCAGCGTCGGCTCATCGACGACGTCGGGCACGAGCTGCGCACGCCCCTCACCGTGGTGCGGGGTCACCTCGAGCTCATGGACCCGCACGACGCGACCGACGCGACCGAGACGCGCGACCTCGCGCTCGACGAGCTCGACCGCATGAACCGCCTCGTGGACGACCTCGTGACGCTCGCGACCGCCGGACGACCGGACTTCGTGCGCCCCCTCGACACGGACCTCGGGCGCCTGCTCGACGACGTCCACGACAAGGTCCGCACGCTCGGCGACCGGCGGTGGCTCGTCGACGCGCGCGCGGACGTCGCGGTGCGGGCCGACGCGCAGCGCCTCACGCAGGCGCTCCTCCAGCTCGCGGCCAACGCGGTGAAGTTCTCGGCGCCCGGGTCGGCCGTCGCGCTCGGCTCGGCCGTGTCCGACGACGGCGCGCGCGTGCGCGTCTGGGTCCGCGACGAGGGCGTCGGGATCGCCCCCGAGCAGCAAGAACGGGTCTTCGAGCGGTTCGCGCAGGCCACCACGCCCGGCGCGGCGCACCCCGAGGGCGCCGGGCTGGGGCTCGCGATCGTCGCCGCGATCGCCGACGGCCACGGCGGCCACGTGCACGTCGCCTCGACGCCCGGCGTCGGGTCGACCTTCACGCTCGACCTGCCGCTCGTGCCGGTCCCAGGGGCCGCCCCCGCGACGGCCGACGCCGCGACCCCGTACGGGGCGACCGCGCCGACCGCACCCACGGCGCCGTCCGCCGCGACCCCCGAGCTGCCTCCGGACACCCCGGGCGCGCCGCCGACCAGCCCGGGTGCGGGCTCCGCGGCCGGCACCCCGACCGACACCCGGACCGGCACCGACAACGGCGCCCAGAGCAGCACCGAGACCGGCACCGACCCCGACGGAAGGACCACCCGGTGAGCCAGATCCTCGTCGCCGAGGACGAGACCCGCATCGCGTCGTTCGTGGCCAAGGGGCTGCGCGCCGCGGGCTACGCGAGCACCACGGTCGCGACGGGCCGCGAGGCGTTCGACCTCGCGAGCAGCGGCGACTTCGCGCTCCTCGTGCTCGACCTCGGCCTGCCGGACCAGGACGGCTTCACCGTGCTGCGCCGGCTGCGGGAGACCGGGAACGCGATCCCCGTCATCATCCTCACGGCGCGCACGTCGGTCACGGACACCGTCGCCGGGCTCGAGGGCGGCGCCGACGACTACATGGCCAAGCCGTTCCGCTTCGAGGAGCTCCTCGCGCGCATCCGGCTCCGGCTGCGCAGCGAGCCCGCGGGCGAGGTCACGGTGCTCACGCACGGCGCGCTGAGCCTGGACCTGCGCACGCGGCGGGCCCGGACGTCCGACCGCGAGGTCGACCTCTCCGCGCGCGAGTTCGCGCTCGCCGAGGCGTTCCTGCGCAACCCCGGGCAGGTGCTCTCCCGCGAGCAGCTCCTGTCGCGCGTGTGGGGGTACGACTTCGACCCCGGCTCCAACGTCGTCGACGTGTACGTGCGGTACCTGCGCAACAAGCTCGGCGCGGAGCACTTCGTCACCGTGCGCGGGATGGGCTACCGCCTCGCGGACGCGCCGCGGCGCTCCTGAGCCGACGACGACGCCCGCCCCGGAGGCCGGGGCGGGCGTCGTGCGAGCGCGGGCGGCGAGGCCCGGGCCCGGTCAGGTCGCGGACTGCGGCGACGGCGGGGTCACCGGGCTGGCCGGCGAGCTCGCCGTCTGCGCGGTGCCCGCGGTGTCGGCCGTCGGGGCGGTGCTCGCGGTGTTCGCCGTCTGGCTCGTCACGGCGGAGGCCGCCGTCGTGGGCGACGCGGACGTGTTCGCCGAGCCCGCGGTGACCGTCGTGATCGACGTCCCGTTCTGGACGTCCGTCGGGCTCCGGGTGGCCGACGCGGTCGCCACGGCCGTCGCGGCGTCGGACGTCGTCACCTCGACCGACGGGGAGACGACCGCCTCGTCGGGGGCGTCGAGCGCGCCCTGGGCGGCGGCCATCGTGGCCCCGAGACCGACCGCGCCGAGCGCCCCGGTGACGATCCATGCGCTGCGTGCCTTCATGGTGCTTCTCCTTCGTCCGATGGTGCGCACGACCCCTCGGCCGTGCAGGTCTCGAGCCTCCCGCTCACGCGTGAGAGGCCGAGGAGGTCGTCATGAGAGTGCTCTCAGGAACCGGCAGCAGCCCGTCGGCGACGGCGAGCCAGGCCTCCGCGAGCTCGCGCGAACCCGCGCCCGGGACGAGGGACAACACGACGCCCGCGGCTCGGGCACGCAGACCCACCGGGTCGACGGCGGTCCCGAACACCGCGAGGCACCGCTCGACGAGCCCGCCCACGCCCCCGTAAACGGTCGGCGCGAGCGCGGGCAGGACGGCGAGGTGCCCGACGAGGCACGCGAGGTCGTCCACGCGGTGGCCCGGCCCGAGCGTGTCCACGTCGAGCAGCGCGGCCACGCGCGGCCGGGCCGTCGCCCCCGGGAGGTCGTCGGCGTCCGGGCCCGGGGCGAGCAGGACGTTCGCCTCGTAGAAGTCGCCGTGCGTCGCGACCACGGGGCCCGGGTCGCGCGTCGCGACCGCGTCCCCGACCGCGCGCGCCACGCGCCGCACCCGCCCGGCGTCGAGCCCGTGGACCGCGAGCGCCGACGTCGCGTAGTGCTCCACGCGCTCCGCCCACGCGGGTCGACGGCGCAGCGTCGTCGCGCGCTCCGGCAGCGCGTCGAGCGCACGGAGCAGCTCGTGCGGGTCGATCGCGTCGGGCTGCGCGGCCGGCCCCGACGCCGCGAGGTGCTGCGCGAGCGACGGGCCGCGCGCCTCCTCGAGGACCACGAGGCCGTCGTCGTCCCGGGCGAGGCACCGCGGGGCGCGCACGGCCCCGTCCTGGAGGAGGTCGTGGCGGCGCGCGAGCGCGCGCGCCCGGCCGGGCCGGACGACCTTGACGTAGAGCGTGCGGGAGGGCGTCCGGGCGCGGAGCACCGCGCGCCGCAGCGGCCGGTAGGCGACCATCGCCACGGACTCGACGGCCTCGCCCGGGGCGAGCACGCCCGCGTCGTCCAGGCGGCGCGTGAGCCCGGGCGCGTCGCACGCCGCGGCGAGCGCGGGCAGCGCAGGGTCGGCCGGGTGCCGCCACACGTGCACGACGCGCGGCCCGTCCTCCAGGCGCGCGACGCCCGGCCCGACGGCGTCGGGCGGCAGGAGCGCCGTCGTGGCGAGCAGGTACGCGGCCGCGTCGACGGTCGCGACCGCCCCGCCGGGCCGCGCCGGGAGCGTGCGGCGCGCGACGACGTCGTACCCGACGGTGACCTCCGCGCCGGGGCGCGCGTGCACCTGGTGCACGCGCCACGTGCCGAGCGCGGCGCCGTCGGCCCCGAGCGCCGCGTCGAGGAGGCCGCCCGCGTCGGGACCGGTGAGCAGGTCGAGCCAGGCGCGCTGGTCGGGGACGGCGGGGGCGATCGTCATGCGCCCAGGGCACCGTGCGCGCGTGGAACGGGGGTGAGAGCGCGATGAGAGTCCTCTCATCGAGTCCGCACCAGGCCGCCCGGCCACCCTTGACCCGCGGGCGGGTCCGTGGGAATGTATCGATGTGTTGATACAAAGTGTCTCCGAGGAGCCGGGCGGGGTCGAGCTGTTCCTCCCCGCCGGGTACGACCTGCTGTGGAGCGTCGTCGCCCTCGCCGTGCTCGCGGGCGTCGGCGCCCTCGTGGTGCTCGTCGTGCGCGCGCTGACGCGCGAGCCGGCTCCCGCCCTGCACGGGCTCGCGGACGGGGACCCGGTGCGCCGCGCCGCCCGACGGCACGCGACGACCGTCAGCGTCGCCGCGGCGACCGCCGCCGCGCTCGTGGGCGCCGTCCTCGTGCAGGCCGTGACGACCGCCGTCGGCGGCCTCGCGGAGGGCGTGCTCGTGGGGCTCTCCCCCGCGCTCGTCGGCCTGGCGTTCCTCGGGGCGCACGCCGTCGGAGAGCGCACCTGGCCGCGCCAGCGCACGGCGGTCCGGGCGGCCACGCTGCGCCCGCGCACGGTATCCGACGTCGCGCCGCGCGGCCTGCGCCGCCTCACCTGGGCCCTCGGCGCCCTCGTGCTCGTGCTCACCGTCGTCGGTGGCCTCACCGCCGGGGCGGACGGGCGGTCCGTGACGCGCGTGCTGGGCGACGTCACGTCCACAGCCGGCCCCTACCCCGGGTGGTTCTACGGCGCGTGGCTCGCCGCCGGCGGGGTGCTGCTCGTGGCCGGCGCGGAAGGCGTGCTCCGGCTGGTCGCGCGCCGGCCCGCCGTCCCGCGCGTCGAGCCCGGGTGGGACCTCGCGCTGCGTCGCGCGTCCGCGCACCGCGTCCTGCGCGGCACCCAGCTCGCGCTCGGGCTCACCGCGGCCGGCACGCTCGCCTACGGTGCGAACGCCGCCGCCCGAGCGGGCTACCCCGGGGCGGTCGTGCTCGTGGTCGTCGCCGTCGGGATCGCCCTCGTGGCGGTGGCTGTCGGCGTACGTCCCGCCCCCGACCCCGACGCGGAGGTCGCCGCCCCGGCGTCCGCGTTGCACGGGCGTCGCGGTGGGTGAGCTGCGCGTCGAGATCGACCTGCGCACCGGCCTCGCCCCGTACGAGCAGATCCGGAGCCAGGTCGTCGCGCACGTCGCGGCCGGGCGGCTGCGCGTCGGGGACCGCCTCCCCACGATCCGCGCGCTCGCGACCGACCTGGGTCTCGCCCCCGGGACGGTGGCCCGCGCGTACCGGGAGCTCGAGGCGGCCGGGGTCGTCACGACGCGTCGTCGGGCCGGGACGGTCGTCGCCGACGGCGTCTCCCCCACGGACGTCGCCGCGCGCCACGCCGCGCACGAGCTCGTGCGCACCGGCCGCGAGGCCGGGCTGTCGGACGACGCGATCGTCGACGTCCTGCGCGGCGCGCTGCTCGACGCGCACCGCCCGGACCGGGGCGCGCCGCGCTGACCACCGGCACCGGCCGGGCACGGACCACCGGCACAGACCGTGCGTCACGACCGGGTCACGATCCGCCGAGAACCGGCGCCGTCGTCCGACCGGGCGCGGCGGACGGCGCATGATGGACCATCGCGGCGTCGCCGCGGCAGACGAAGGGGGACCAGGTGGAGCAGGGAACCGTCCGCTCGACCGTGACCGCACCCGCGCGAGGCGCGCGACCGACGGCGGCACCGCGCCGCCACGGGCCCGTCCGGCGGGCGGTCGCGCGCGCCGTCGTGCCCGCGCTCGCCGCCGCGCTGGCGCTCGCGGGCTGCCAGGCGGGCCTGCCGGACATGGAGCCCGGGCGGACGCCGTCGGCCTCCGAGAGCCCGGCCTCGCCGGAGCCGACGAGCCCGAGCCCGTCCGCGCCCACCACGGCCCCGGAGCCCACCCCCACCGAGACGCCCGAGCCCGAGCCGACGCCCACCGAGACGCCTGAGCCCAGCACGCCGCCGCCCGCCGCCGAGCCCACGCCGGAGCCGACGCCCGAGGCCCCGCCCGAGCCGGTCGAGCTCGCGCGCGGGGCGACCGGCGAGCGGGTGGTCGCCCTCCAGCAGCGCCTCGCCGACCTCGGCTACTTCATCGGCGCTCCCGACGGCGACTTCGGCGGCGGAACGCAGCAGGCCGTGTGGGCCCTGCAGAAGGCGGCGGGCCTCTCGCGCGACGGCGTCGTCGGGCCCGCGACCCAGGCCGCGCTCGACGAGGGCGTCACGCCGCAGCCGCGCAGCGGGTCGGGCAAGGTCGTCGAGATCGACCTGGACCGTCAGCTCCTGCTCGCCGTCGAGGACGGTCGCGTCGTCACGGTGGTCAACGCGTCGTCCGGGAACGGCGAGTCGTACGAGGCGAAGGGGCGCACCTACCGCGCGAGCACGCCGCGCGGCACGTTCCAGGTGGGCCGGCAGGTCGACGGGAACCACTCGTCCAGCCTCGAGCTCGGCGACATGTGGCGCCCCAAGTTCTTCACCGGCGGGATCGCGGTGCACGGCTCGGGGTCGATCCCGCCGTGGCCCGCGTCGCACGGGTGCGTCCGTGTCGCGAACTCGGCGATGAACTGGCTCTGGGACACCTGGCGCGCCGACCCCGGCACCACCGTCCTCGTCTACTGAGCCCCGCGCGTCGGACGGGTCAGAGCGCGACGCCGACGAGCACCGGCTCCGGCACGAGCTCGACGCCGAACGCCTCGACGACGCCGTCGCGCACCGCGCGGGCGAGCTCGACGACGTCCTCCGCGCTCGCCCCGCCGCGGTTCGTCAGCGCGAGCGTGTGCTTCGTCGACAGCCGCGCGAGGCTCGACGGGCCGTGCACGCCGAACCCCTTGGTGAAGCCCGCGTGCTCGATGAGCCACGCGGCCGACGTCTTCACGAGCGTCGGGTCGATCCCGCCGAGGCTCGGGCCGGTGGTCCGGGTCGGGGTCGCCGTGCGGACCGGGTACCGCGGGGCCTCGGCCGGGAGCAGGTCCGCCTGCTCCGCCGGGACGACGGGGTTCGTGAAGAACGACCCGGCGCTCCAACGGTCGTGGTCGGGCCCCGCCGCGGGGTCGACGTCGGGGCCGGCGCCGTCGAGCAGCATGCCCTTGCGCGCGCGCAGGGCGAGCACGGCGGCGCGCACGTCCGCGCTCGGCGCGCGGTCCCCGACCTGGACGCCGAGCGTGCGTGCCAGCTCGGGGTACGCGACCGGCGCCGACAACGACCCGAGCCGCGCCTGGAAGCCCACGTCGAGCACGACGTAGCGGGGCGACGGGTACCAGGGACCGTCGTCGTCGGACCCGGCGCCGGCGTCCACGTGCATGCTGCGCTTGAGCAGCGACGTCCGGTAGCCGAACGCGAGCTCGCCCAGGGCGAGCGTGCGCACGCGCGAGCGCTCGCGGTCCCAGACCCGCACGGTCGAGACCACGCCCGCGACGTCCTGCCCGTACGCGCCGATGTTCTGGACCGGCGCCGCGCCCACGGTGCCCGGGATGCCCGACAGCGCCTCGACCCCGACCCACTCCTCCGCGACCGCGCGCGCCACGAGCTCGTCCCAGTCCTGGCCCGCCGGGGCGTGGAAGCTCGCGCCCCCGCACGAGTCCTCCGCGTCGACGGTGATCCCGCGCCGCAGGTCGCGCACGACGACGCCGCCGAAACCCTCGTCGCCCACGAGCAGGTTGGAGCCTCCGCCGATCACGAGGAGCGGCTCCCCCGCCTCGTCGGCGGCCCGGACGATCTCCAGCAGCTCGGCCTCGCTGTGCGCCTCGACGTACCGGTCCGCCGGCCCGCCCACGCGCAGCGTCGTCAGCTCGGCGAGCGACGGCGTCCCGACGGCCTCGGGACGCAGCCCCGGGGCGGTCCCGACGATCTCGGGCAGGTCACGGTCCACGGGGGCGGCAGGTTCGCAGGTCACCCGTCCAGCGTAGTTCGGGTTCCCCGTCAGTCGGCGCGCCCCGCGCGGTCCGCGCCCTGGGCGGCCTGCTGGCCCGCGGCACCAGCGGCCGTGGGGAGCGGGCGCGTCGCGCCGACGACCAGCAGGCCGACGACGACGGGCACGGCGATCACGAGGAGCGCCCCGCGGTAGCCGACGTGCTCGGCGAGGAAGCCGATGAGCGGCGGCCCCATGAAGAACGCGGAGTACCCGATCGTCGCGACGACGCTCACGCGCACGGCGGCGCGCGCCGGGTCGTCGGACGCGGCGCTCATCCCCACGGGGAACCCGAGCGCCGCACCCATGCCCCACGCGACGACCCCGACGAGCGCGACCCAGAGGTTCGGGGAGAGCGTGAACACGAGCAGGCCGAGCAGCGCGAGCGCGGCGCCCAGGCGCAGGACGGCGACGCGGCCGTAGCGGTCGAGCAGGCCCGTCCCGAGCAGGCGCATCCCGGTCATGGCGGTGAGGAACACGGCGAGGCCGACGGCGCCCATCGCGTCGGACGTGCCGAACCCGTCGACGACGGCGAGGCTCACCCAGTCGTTCGCGGCGCCCTCGGTGAGCGCGGCCGCGAGCACGACGAGGCCGATGAGGAGGGTGCGCGGCTCGGTCCACGCGCTGAGGGCCCCGCGCGCGTCCTTGCCCGTCCCGTGCGACGCGCCGCTCCCGGCTGCGGCGGCGGGGTCGGCACCCGCGGCGTCCTCGACGGCGTCGGCGACCGCGTGGTCCACCTGGCCCGCGGGGAGGAAGAACCGCACGGACCACAGGACGCCGACGAGGCTCAGCACGACGGCGGCCGTGAGGTGCGCCTGGACCGGCACGTGGAGCGCGGCCATGAGCGCACCGACGCCGGCGCCGGCCATGGTGCCGAACGAGAACCCGGCGTGGAAGCGCGGCATGATCGCCTTGCCGAGCCGCTGCTCGACGGCGGCGCCCTCGAGGTTCATCGCGGCGTCCCACACGCCGGTGCCGATCCCGGCGAGGAACAGCCCGACGCGCACGACGACGTCCTCCCCCGTCGCGACGCCCGTGACCGCGGTGACGAGCCCGACGACGTTGGTCACGGCGAAGACCGTCACGGCCTTCGACGCACCGAGCCGCTGGACGACCATCCCGGACAGCGGCAGCGCGAGGAGCGACCCCACCGCCATGAAGAGCAGCAGGAGGCCCATCTGCGCCTCGGTGAAGCCGAGCGAGTCCCGCACCGCGGGCAGGCGCGAGGCCCACGTCGCGAAGTTGAACCCGTTGAGGAAGAAGACCGCGAAGACGGACCAGGTAGCGAGGGCGACGACGCGGCGGTCGGGACGGGCGGTGGTCATGCGGAGGTCTCCTCGCGGCGGTGCGACGGGCGGGTGCGGGGGCGGCGGGACGCAGCCCGGTGGGCGGTGGCGGAAGCCCCCGCGCGGACGCTGCGCCACGGGCGGCGACGACGGGCGCCGTCGGCCGGGGCGGGGCCGCCCACGGCGTCCGGGGCGTGCGCGCCGGAGGTCAGGACGTCCACCGGACCATCCTGCACCGCGACGGGTGCGGCGTCGTCGGTGCCGCGCGCCGGGCGCGCCGCACGGGCGGCGGCGGTGCCCAGGGGCGCGACCTGGCGCGCGAGGAGGACGCTGAGGACCATCGCGGCGACGATGAGGACGAGCGCGTGGCGCGCGCCCATCGCCTCGGCGGCGAGGCCGAGGAGCGGCGGTGCGGCGAGCGACGCCATCGAGGAGAACGCCGACACGACCGAGACGCGGCTCGCGGCCCGCAGGGGCTCGTCGGACGCCGCGGCGATCCCGACGGGCACCGCGAGCGCGGCGCCGAAGCCCCACAGGACGACCCCGACGGCCGCGAGCGGGAGCGTCGGCGCGAACCCGAACAGCACGAGACCGGCGATCGACGCCACGCCCGACGCGCGGAGCACGGTGACGCGGCCGAACCGGTCGATGAGGCGGGTGCCCGCGAGGCGCATGACGGTCATGGCGGCGACGAACGTGCCGAACACGACCGCGCCGACGGCCTCGGTCTGCGCGAACCCGTCCACGACGGCGAGGGACAGCCAGTCGTTGGCGGAGCCCTCGGAGAGCGCGGCCGAGAGGATGACGAGCCCGATGAGCAGCGTGCGGGGCTCGCGCCATGCCGACAGCGCGGCGCCGAGCCGGGCACCGCGCCGGGCGAGGCGCGCGCGCAGGCCCGCCGTCTCGACGTCGACGACGGCGTCGCCGAGCGCGTCGACCGGGGCCGGCGACGTGGTGCCGGGCGCGGGGGTCCGCGTCGGGAGGGTGTCGTGCACCGTGGCGGGGATCGCGGCGAGCCGCCACACCGTGGCGACGACCCCGGTCGCGACGAACTGCACGACGACGGGCACCTCGGCGTGCGCGCACGCCGCGCCGACCAGCGAGCCCACGACGGCGCCGACGGAGAACGCGGCGTGGAACTGGGGCAGGATGGTGCGCCCAACGCGCCGCTCGATGCCCGCGCTCTCCACGTTCATCGGCACGTTGCCGAGCGAGAACGCCATGCCGTTGACGAAGATGCCCGCGGCGAGGAGCGCGACCGACCCGGTCGCAGGGCCGAGCCCGAGCAGGAGGAACGCGACGCCGAACAGGCCCGCCGAGACGGCGAACGCGACCCGGCCGCCGAACCGCGTGACGAAGGGTCCGGCCGCGGTGACCGTGAGGAGCGCCCCGACGGCGCCCGCGAGGAGCACGACGCCCAGGTCTGCGGGGCCGAGGCCGAGCGCGTCGCGCACGGAGGGGAGGCGCGCGAGCCAGCTCGACATCATGACGCCGTTGAGCGCGAACACCCCGAGGAGCACCCAGCGGGCCCTGGCCAGGGCGCGGGCGTCGGACTCGGGGCCGGACGGGAACTGCGCAGCACCTCCTCGAATCGATTCGATCCGACGGAGGAGAGTGCGCTTCGAATCGATTCGAGGCATGGTCACCAGTGTGCGGGTACGCTGGCCGCGCGTCAATCGAGAATCCCGCGCCCGCGGGAGGCAGGGAGCGTGATGAGCGACACCCCCGGGAACCGGGAGCCCGCGGCGCCCGCCGCGCCGGCTCACCGGCCCACGCTCGCCAAGGTCGCCGAGCTCGCGGGGGTCTCCGTCTCGACGGCCTCCCTCGCGTTCTCCGGCGCCGGGCCGATCACCCCGGAGACCCGCGCGCGCGTGCTCGACGCCGCGAAGGAGCTCGGGTACACCGGACCGAACCCGTTGGGCCGCCAGCTCCGCTCGGGCCGGTCGGGCGTCGTGGGGGTCGTCGTCGGCGACCAGCTCCGCCGCGCGTTCCGCGACCCGGTCGCCGTCCAGGTGCTCGACGGCCTCGTCTCGACGCTGGGCGAGAACGGCCTCGGCGTGCTGCTCATCCCCGGCATCCCGTCCGACGACCCCGCGCGCGCCGTCGACCCGCTCGTCGAGAGCGCGGCCATGGACGTCGCGGTGCTCGTGTGGGGCGTCGGCACGGACGACGCGACGCTCGCCGCGCTCCAGCGGCGCGGCGTGCCCGTCGTCGTCGGCGAGGGCCGCCCCGTCGAGGGCGCCCCGCTCGTCCTCATCCACGACCGCGCGGGCACCGCGGACGCCGTGCGGCACCTGGTCGAGCTCGGGCACACGCGCATCGCCGAGGTCTCGCTCCCCCTCGACACGTCCGACCGCAGCGGACCGCTCGACGCCGCGCGGCTCGCGCAGGTGGACCGCACCCCGACGGCCAACCGCCTCGCGGGCGTGCGCGACGTCGTCGAGCCGGTCGCGAGCTGGGAGACCGAGGCCTCGCTCGTCGAGCACGGCCGCTCCGCCACGCTCGCCCTGCTCGGCCGCACCGCGGCCGACGGGACGACCGAGCCGGCCGACCCCGCGACCCGGCCGACCGCCGTCATCGCCCACTCCGATCTCCTCGCGGCGGGCGCGCTGCTCGCCGCGCGCGAGCTCGGGCTGCGCGTGCCCGACGACGTCTCGGTCGCGGGGTTCGACGGGCTCGACCTCCCGTGGCTGGCCCCCGACGTGCTGACGAGCGTGCACCAGCCGCTCGCGCGCAAGGGCGCCGAGCTCGGGCTGGCCGTCATCCGCCAGCTCGCGGGCGAGGCGCCCACCACGGTCGAGCTCGACGTCGAGCTCGTGGTGGGGACGACGACGGGCGCCGCCCCCACCACTTGAGCGCCCGCGTCAGCCCAGCCGGCCCGGCTGGAGCGGGTTCGCGCGCGCCGCGGCGAGCAGGTACCACGACGTCGCGCCGACGTGCTGGACCTGGAAGTACCCGAACCCGAACCCCGAGTCGAGCAGGCTCGACGCCGCGACGACGCCCGCGCGCTCGGGCAGCGGCGCGCCCCCGATCGTCTGACCGGCGCCGACGCCCTCCTGCACGCCCTGGACCTCGCGCAGCAGGCCCTCGGCGCGGACCCGGTCGTCGTGCCGCTCGCAGCCCCGGCGTCCTCGCCGCCGGTCGTGGCGACTCCCCCGCCCGCGCGCCCCGCGGTCCGCCAGCGCCGACGCGAGCTGCGCCGCCCCCTCCAGCCACACGCCCTGCGGGTGCACCGGCAGGTCGTTGTACGAGGCCGTCGACGTGAGGCTCGCGCTCGAGAACGTCACGCCCTCGACGACCGTGCCCGCAGGGAGCTGCGACGCGCCCTCGCCCGCGACGTCGCGCGCCGCCAGCGCGTCGTCCGCCCAGTCCAGGGCACGGGCGTAGCGCCGCTCGCGCAGCGCGAGCCACCCCCACGTCTGCGGGTCGAGCGGGAGCGGGTCCCGGTTGATCTCGGTGCCGTCGTTCGTGCCGGTGTAGAGGTAGCCGCCGTCGGGCTCCCACATGCGGTCGACGAACGCGCGCGCGTGCTCGGCGGCACGGCTCCAGCGCCGGTCGCGCGTCACGGACCCGAGCTGGCGGAAGAAGGCGACGCAGTCGACGTTGTGCTCGGTCGAGCCGTTGGGGATCGGGGCGTTGCCGCCGTCCACGCCGAACGAGAACCCGCCGAGGGGCGCCTGCGACCACGTGTTCGCGACGATCCACTCGCCGATCCGCCGGGCGGCGTCGAGGTGGCGCCGCTCGCGCGTCACGGCGTGCAGGTGCAGCAGGGCGATGCCCGGCCAGGCCATGTCCCCGACCGCCGTCCCGAGGAAGCCGAACTGCCACCCGACGTTCGCCGTCCCGTCGGGGAGCACGAGCCCGTGCTCCTGCGGCGTGCCGTCGTAGAACGTGTAGGGCCCGACGTTGTACGCCTGCCGGAGCCGGCCGTCGTCGTGGTCGGGGTCGTGCTCGAGCGCGAAGACGAGCCCGTCGCCGAGCGCCCGCGCGCGGTCGAGGTGGCGTCGCCCCGCGGTGAGCGTCGCGAGGATCGCGAGAGCGTTGTCGTAGACGAACGCCGTGGAGAACAGCCCGAGCTGGTCCGCGTAGGACTGCGCGAGCCGCGGGCCGGGGTTCACCTCCGGGTAGGCGTCGGTCGCCGCGGCGAGGAAGCCGTGGGCGCGCTGGACCGACGCCGCGCGGCCCCGCGCCGGGACGCCGGCCGTCTGCCCGACGGCGCCCGTCGCCGCAGGCAGGGTCGCACCCGAGCGGGCCGCCGCCGGGGTCGCGGTCAGCCCCGCGAGCGCGAGCGCGCCGCCGAGGGCGAGGACGGTGCGTCGGTCGACGCCGCGAGCGGGACCGCGGTCGTGCACAGGGAGGTCGGGCCGTGCGGAGCGGCCGTCGAGCTGGGTCATGAGCGTCTCCTTCGACGTCGTGAGTGGCGCGACCCACCATAGTGGGAGCGCTCTCACGGCGAAAGGGGTCGCGCGCGAGTCGGGAGCGGGCGCCAGTCCTGCGTCCCTGGCTGCGGTTCATGCCGGGACGAGAGGTGGTCGATGTGGTTCGCCCGGTGCAGGTGGGGACGCGGAACGACGACGAGGGCGCCGCACCCGGCCGGGTGCGGCGCCCTCGTGGCGTCAGGGGCGCGTGGTCGCCCAGGGCGACCGCGCGTTAGAGGCGGACGACGGCCTGCGTCTTGCCGAGCACGCGCGCACCCTCGAACGTCACCGTGAGGTCGACACGGACGGTGCCCGCCTCGGCGTCGATCGCGCCGACGGTGCCCGTCACCTCGAGCGTCGCGACGCCCGGGTTCGGCACGGGCACGGGGCGCGTGAACCGGGTCTGGTAGTCGACGACCGCGCCCGGGTCGCCGGCCCAGTCCTCCACCAGCGCGACGGCGGCACCCATGGTGAACATGCCGTGCGCGATGACGCCCGGCAGGCCGACCTCGGCCGCGAACGCGTCGTTCCAGTGGATGGGGTTGAAGTCGCCGCTCGCGCCGGCGTACCGCACGAGGCGGGCGCGGTCGACCTCGACCGTGCGCGTGCCGATCACGTCGCCGACGGAGAGGTCGGCGAGGACGGGGCGGGTGACGTCGGTGCTCATGCGCCCTCCCCGCGGACGGCGAGGGTCGAGGTGACGGTCGCGACCGGCTCGGTGCCGCCGTCGGACAGGGCCGCGATCTCGCAGCGCGTGGTGACCATCGCGAGGCCGGCTCGCTCGACGATCGAGTCCACGTGCAGCACGGTCACGAGCTCGTCGCCCGCGACGATCGGCCGGTGGTGCGTGAAGCGCTCGTCCGCGTGGACGACGCGCGAGAAGTCGATGCCCGCCTCCGGGTCCTCGACGAGCTGCCCCTCCGCCCGCTGGGCGACGACGACCGCGAAGGTCGGAGGTGCGACGAGGTCCGGATAGCCAGCACCCCGCGCCGCCACGAGGTCGTGGTGCACGGGGTGGGTGGCGCCGACGGCGCCCGCGAACTCGCGCAGCTTCTCGCGCCCCACCGAGTACGGCGCGTTGGCGGGGTACGCGCGGCCGACGTAGGCCAGGTTGACGCTCACTGCGGGTCGCGGGTGCGGAGCCGGAGGCTCAGCGGGTCTCGCGGTGCGCGGTGTGCTTGCCGCAGCGCGGGCAGAACTTCGCGAGCTCCAGGCGGTCCGGGTCGTTGCGACGGTTCTTCTTCGTGATGTAGTTGCGCTCCTTGCAGTCCACGCAGGCCAGCGTGATCTTGGGGCGAACGTCAGCGCTCTTGCTTGCCACGGTAGTGAGCCACCTCTCGCGCCTCCGGAGGGCGCATGTGCTGTGCAGGTCGCACGACGCCGGCCGCCGTACGAGGTTGTCGAAAGTGGTAGCGGAGGCGGGGATCGAACCCGCGACCTCACGATTATGAGTCGTGCGCTCTAACCATCTGAGCTACCCCGCCGCGTGACTGAACGCGAGGTCGCCTTGCAGTATTCCAGCAAGACGACCCCGCGTCACCACAGAGCCCCGAAAGGGAATCGAACCCTTGACCTTCTCCTTACCATGGAGACGCTCTGCCGACTGAGCTATCGGGGCAGCGCGGAAAACTCTACACGGAACATGGCGCCGAGAGAAATCGGCGTCGTTCCGCCGTTTCCGGGCCGTCGGACCGTGCCCGGCGACGCGCTCGCGGGGCACGCCCCACGCACCGGACCGGCACGACGACGGGGCGCCACCCGTGGGTGACGCCCCGTCGCTCCGGTGGCAGGTGAGGGATTCGAACCCCCGAAGGCTGAGCCGTCTGATTTACAGTCAGATCCCTTTGGCCGCTCGGGCAACCTGCCGTGTGGAGTTGTCGCTCGCCGGTGGTCGCTGCACCAGGTGCAGCCCCTGCCGTGCGGGCGAGCCAACGATACAGCCCGAGCGGACCAGGTGCGAAATCCGCGTGTGGGCGCCCCTCCGTACAGTGGTGCGGTGACCCACCCCTCCCCCGCGCCGGACCACCTCCCCGGCACCGGGACGCCCGCGCCCCCCGACGCCCCGTCCGTCCCCGCCGCACCGTCCGACGCCGCGGCACCCGCGCCGTCGGGCACGGGCCGCGGCGCACCCGCCCCGACGGACCGCTGGGGCTTGCTGCTCGGTGCCGGCGCGTTCTTCCTCTGGGGCGCGATGCCCCTGTACTTCCCGCTCCTGGAGCCGGCCGCACCGCTCGAGATCATCGCCCACCGCGTCGTGTGGAGCCTGCTCTTCTGCCTCGTGCTGCTCGCCGCGACGCGCCAGCTCGGGGGCTTCGTCACCGCCCTCCGGTCGCCCCGCACGCTCGGGACGCTCGCCGTCGCCGCCGTCCTCATCGTGACGAACTGGACGGTCTACGTGTACGGCGTCCTCTCCGGCCACGTGCTGGACGCCGCGCTCGGGTACTTCATCAACCCGCTCGTCACCGTGCTCCTCGCCGTGGCCGTCCTGCGCGAGCGGCTGCGGCCGGCGCAGTGGGTCGCGGTCGGCGTCGGCGCGGCCGCCGTCGTCGTCATCAGCACCGGTGCCGGCGGCCTGCCGTGGATCGCGCTCGTCCTCGCCGGCTCGTTCGGCCTCTACGGCCTGGTGAAGAACCGTGTGGGCCGCACCGTCGAGGCGCTCCCGGGGCTCGCCGTCGAGACGGCGGTGCTCACGCCCGTCGCGCTCGTCTACCTCGGGTGGCTGGGCGCCACGGGCGCCGGCACGTTCGGCACCGAGGGCGTCGGGCACGCGCTGCTGCTCGCCTCCGCGGGGATCGTCACGGCCCTGCCGCTGCTGCTGTTCAGCGCGGCAGCCCGGCGGCTGCCGCTGAGCGTCGTCGGCCTCCTGCAGTACCTGGGCCCGGCGCTGCAGTTCCTGTTCGGCCTGCTCGTGTTCCACGAGCCCATGTCGCCGACCCGGTGGGCGGGCTTCGGGCTCGTCTGGCTCGCGCTCGTCGTGCTGTCGGTCGACGGTCTGCGCACCGCCCGGGCGACGCGCCTCGCGGCCCGTCGCTGAGCACGCTCGACTACGGTGGGACCCAGCACCGTTCCCGGCCCGAGAGAGGACCACCCATGGCCGACTCGTCGTTCGACATCGTCAGCAAGGTCGACCGCCAGGAGGTCGACAACGCGCTGAACCAGGCCGCCAAGGAGGTCTCGCAGCGCTACGACTTCCGCAACATCGGCGCGTCGATCGCCTGGAGCGGCGAGACCATCGTCATGGTCGCCAACTCGGCCGAGCGCGTGCTCGCGATCCTCGACGTGTTCGAGACCAAGCTCATCAAGCGCGGCATCTCGCTCAAGTCCCTCGACACGGGCGACAAGGAGCCCAAGGCGTCGGGCAAGGAGTACCGCCTCGTCGCGACCCTCAAGGAGGGCCTGTCGAGCGAGAACGCGAAGAAGATCACCAAGATCATCCGCGACGAGGGCCCCAAGGCCGTGAAGACCCAGATCACGGGCGACGAGGTGCGCGTGACGAGCAAGTCGCGCGACGACCTCCAGACCGTCATCGCGCTGCTCAAGGGCGCCGACCTCGACGTCGCGCTGCAGTTCGTCAACTACCGGTAGCTCGCCATGACCCTGCCCGACGGCGGCCCGCGCCCGGTCGCGCCGGGCCGTCCCGACGCGTCGTCGAGCGGGCTCCCGCGCGTCGTCGCGACGGACCTCGACGGCACGCTCCTGCGCTCCGACGGCACCGTCTCGGAGCGCACCCGCTCCGCCCTGCGCGCGGCCGAGCACGCGGGCGTCGAGGTGGTGTTCGTCACCGCCCGGCCGCCGCGCTGGCTCGGCGCGCTGGCCGACGTCGTGGGCGGGCACGGGCACGTCATCTGCCTCGGCGGGGCCGCCGTCTGGGACCTCGCGACCGCGAGCCCGCTCGACGTGGTCGGGTTCGCGGACGACGACGCGGCAGCGCTCGTCGCGGACCTGCGCACCGCCGTCCCGGGTATCGCCCTCGCGTTCGAGCGCGTCGACGGCCCCACGTTCGACCCGGGCTTCCGCTCCACGCCGGACGACGACGCCGACGTCGTCGCCGTGGTCGAGACGACGCTCGACCACGGCGCCGCGCCGGGCGGCGCGACGCGGCAGCCCGTCGGCAAGATCCTCGCGCGCGACCCCGCCGTGCCCGTCGAGGACTCCCCCGCGACGCAGCCGGTCGTCGTCGCGGACGGCCAGACGACGGCGCAGGAGACGTTCTTCGCGCGCGTGCGCGCCGCCGTCGGGGACCGCGCCCACCTCGCCTACTCCGGCGCGGCGGGGCTCGCCGAGCTGCTCGCCCCCACGGTCACCAAGGACGCCGCGCTCGCGCGCTGGTGCGCGCGCCTCGGCGTCGAGCCGCGCGACGTCTGGGCGTGCGGCGACATGCCGAACGACCTGCCGATGCTGCGCTGGGCGGGGCGCTCGTTCGCCGTCGCGAACGCGCACCCCGACGTGCTCGCGGCGGCGACCGACCGCACGGGCTCGAACGACGACGACGGCGTCGCGCGCGTCCTGCTCGACGCCGTGGAGGCCCTGCGCCACGCACCCGGGAGGACGTCGACGGCCCGCTGAGCGCGGCCACCGGGCTCCAGGCCCCGCACTCCGGGGCGCGCCGGTCAGTGGTACGTGATGCCGCCGTAGCCCGGGCCGTGTCCGGCCATCGCCTCGAGACGCTTGACGCGCTCCGCCATCGGCGGGTGGGTCGCGAACATCTTGCCGACGCCCGCGCCCCGGAACGGGTTGGCGATCATGAGGTGCGAGACGTCGACGAGGTCGCGGTTCTGCGGCAGCGGGGCGCGCTGCGTCCCGGCGTCGAGCTTGCGCAGCGCGGACGCGAGCGCGAGGGGGTCGCCGGTGAGCTTCGCGCCGTCCTCGTCCGCGTCGTACTCGCGCGTGCGCGAGATCGCGAGCTGCACGAGCATCGCCGCGATCGGCGCGAGGACCACCATGGCGATCGCCGCGAGCGGGTTGCCGCCGCGGTCGCGATCCCCGCCGAAGATCAGCAGGAACTGCGCGAGCGACGTGATGACCCCGGCGAGCGCGCCCGCGACCGACGACGTGAGGATGTCGCGGTTGTACACGTGCATGAGCTCGTGCCCGAGGACGCCGCGCAGCTCGCGCTCGTCGAGGAGGCGCAGGATGCCCTCGGTGCAGCACACGGCCGCGTTCTTCGGGTTGCGACCCGTCGCGAACGCGTTGGGCGCCTGGGTGGGCGAGACGTACAGGCGCGGCATCGGCTGGCGCGCCTCGGTCGAGAGCTCGCGCACGATCCGGTACATGGCGGGCTGCTCGAGCTCGCTCACCGGGCGCGCGTGCATCGCGCGGATGGCGATCTTGTCGGAGTTCCAGTAGCCGTAGAACGTCGTGACGAGGCCGATGCCGACGAACACCCACAGCAGGTTCGCGCGCGCGCCGAACAGGGCCCACAGGCCCAGGACGATGGCCCACATGACGCCGAACAGGCCTGCCGTCTTGAGACCGTTGAAGTGCTGACGCCCCACGCTGTGCTCCCTTCCGCGCCCCGGGCCCGCCCGCGCGGTGTGCCGGGCGCCCGACGGGCGCCGACCCTGCCGACGCCCACCTGGATGAACGCCCGAGGCGACCGTCCCGTTCCCGGGCGGGGCGACGGCGTCGGGCACCCGCGGCGAGGGAGGCCCCGGACCACCCCCGGGACGACGACGGCGCCCCACCCGGTGCGGGTGGGGCGCCGTCGGGCGTGCGGCCGGGGCCGGGTCAGCCGGCCTGCGACTGGCCGCGCGCGACGCGGATCATGTCCTCGCGCGGCACGACCTTGATGCGCTCGCGTCCGTGCGGCTCGCCGAGCGAGCGCTCGTAGGCGTCCAGGAGCTCCCAGCCCGACCACTCGATCGGGTCGACGCCGCGCTCGCGCAGGAAGTCCAGGACGGCCTCGGGCTCGCCGAGCGGTGCGACGCGGCCCGCCGTGAGGTCGGCCGCCGCGACGTCGCCGCCGTCGCCCGCGCCCGTGACGTCCTCGACGAGGTGCCGGACGGTCTCGGACGCGTCGGACTTCGTGTGCCCGATGAGGCCCACGGGACCGCGCTTGATCCAGCCCGTCGCGTAGACGCCGGGGAGGTGCTCGCCGTCGATGTCGACGACGCGGCCCTCGCGGTTGGGGATGACGCCCTTGAGCTCGTCGAAGGGGATCTCCGGGAGCGGCGAGCCGAAGTAGCCGACCGCGCGGTACACGGCCTGGACGGGCCACTCGTGGAACTCGCCCGTGCCGGACACCGTGCCGTCGCCGTTGAGGCGCGTGCGCTCGGTCCGCAGCGCCTCGACCTTGCCGTCGCCGAGGACGGCCGACGGCGCGTGGAGGAAGTGCAGGTGCAGGCGGCGCGACGCCGTGTTCTCGCTCGGGTCCTTGAGGGTCCAGTCGGTGAGGGTCTTGACGACCTGCTTCGTCTGGTTCGAGGAGCTGATGGCGGCCATCGAGCCCTCGTCGAACTCGAAGTCCTCCGGGTAGACGATGACGTCGACGTCCGGGACGTGGCCCAGCTCGCGCAGCTCGAGCGGCGAGAACTTGGCCTGCGCCGGGCCGCGGCGGGCGAAGACGTGCACGTCGGTGACCGGCGACGCCTTGAGCGCCTCGTAGACGTTCTGCGGGACCTCGGTCGGCAGCAGGTCGTCCGCGTGCTTGGCGAGCACGCGCGCCACGTCGAGCGCGACGTTGCCGGCACCGAGGACCGCGACCTGCTGGGCCTCGAGCGGCCACGTGCGCGGGACGTCGGGGTGGCCGTCGTACCAGGACACGAAGTCCGCCGCGCCGTAGGAGCCCGGGAGGTCGATGCCCTCGATGGGGAGCGCCGCGTCGCGGATCGAGCCGGTCGAGAAGATCACCGCGTCGTAGTACTGGCGCAGGTCGTCCAGCTTGAGGTCGACGCCGTAGTCCACGTTCGCGAGCAGGCGGATGTCGCCGCGGCTCAGCACCTTGTGGAGCGCGACGATGATCTGCTTGATGCGCGGGTGGTCCGGCGCGACGCCGTAGCGCACGAGGCCGAACGGCGCGGGCAGGCGCTCGAACAGGTCGATGCTCACGTCGAGGTCGGTCTTGGACAGGATGTCCGCGGCGTAGATCCCGGCGGGACCAGCGCCGACGATCGCGACGCGCAGTGGACGGATGCTGCTCACAGGACAGGGCGCCTTCCGGTCGAGGACGGGGGTCTCTCCCGCGCGGCCGACGGGCCGTTCCGCGTCGACCGGTGGGTACCGGCCGCAGGAGACCTCTCGATTGTACGACTGGGGTGAGGGTTGCCTCACTCGGGCCCTCTCCTCCGTGACCAGCCTGACACCGGTCTCGCCTGCTGGATACCCCGTCTTGCGGTCCGGGCGAATGTAACGCCGGGGTCAGCGGTCGACGCGGAGGCTCTCCTGGACCGCGCGGATCTCCGCCGCGGCCCACGGGTGCTGGGTCAGCGTGCACGTCCCCGTCGTCTGCACGAGGTCGGCCACGGGGCCGCGCGGGACCACGACCGTGCGCACCGCCTGCACGAGGACCGTGCCCCCGCCCCCCTTGAACGACGCCTCCAGCCAGCGCCCCGGCAGGCCGTCGACGTCCACCTCGCCGCCGTCGAGCTCGCGCAGTCGCGGCATCGGCCGGAGCTTGCGGAGCACCTCGGCGTGCGCGTCGTCGAGCGTCTGCTCCGCCCGGATCCGCGACACCGTGACGATGACGTTCGGGTTGAACTCCCCCGGGTCGACCTCGCGGCCGAGCGCGAGCGGCAGGCCCACGTGCGGGAGCGGGACCCACCTCTCCGGCGCGACCACGCGCACCCCGACGGGCGCGGGGAAGTCGTCGCTCGGGTAGCGCAGCTCGGTCATGCGTCAGGTCCTCTCGTCGGGGGTGGGCGCCACCGGGCGCGTCAGCAGTCTCGCACCCGAGCCCGGGCGCGCGTACGCCGAGGGCGCGGGACCCTCTCGGGGTCCCGCGCCCTCGGCGGAGCTCAGCCGGATCAGCTGTTCGAAGCCTGCTCCTGCTGCTGCGCGTTCTGCGTGGCCTTCTGGCCCGCGTCCGTCAGCGTCTGCGCGACGTTGTTCAGCTGCGTCTGCGCGGCCGGCCAGTCGCTGCCCTTGAACTGCTGGGCGTCGGGGCCCTCCCACGGCACGCTCTGGATCTGGGAGTTCAGGTTCTGCATCGTCGTCCGGATCTCGTCCGCCTTCTGCTGCAGCGTCTGACCGAGCCCACGGAGCTCCTCGACGTTCGCGCCCCACATGCCACCAGCCATGGTGTTCTCCTTCTGTGTCTCGACCCCCACCCTGCGTGGACGTCGTCCCGTTGTCGATGGCAGTACTCAACCATCGGCCCACGAGCGCCGTCGATGGGGAGGTGTCCCCATGAGGTGCCCGTGGTCGTCACGTCGCTACCGCGGGAGCGCGACGTGCAGCTTGCGCGCCCTGCCCGAGACCACGAGGAAACCGCGTCCCGGCGGGAAGTCCGCGCGGCGGATGCGGCCCAGCCCCGTCCCGAGCAGCGTGTCGCCGTCGAGGTCGCCGGGCGTCAGGAGCAGGCCGGTGCGGCCCGCCTTGAACGGCTGCGCGATCGCCCACGCCTGGCCCCACGTCGAGGACTCCGCCTCGCCCACGACGAGCTGCTCGGCCCGCGTGGCGGCCCGCACGAACGCGACGAGCGGCTGCTCGGCCGGGGTGCCGGTGAACTCGGTCACCGACTCGACCAGCACCGTGAGCGTGCCCGGGCGCAGCGACCCGCCCTCGATCGCCTGGGTGAGCGTCTCGAGGAGCGTCACGACCTCCTCGGGCGACGTCGCGACGGTGTCCCACGCGTCGAGCGCCGAGATGCTCGTGCGGCGCGGCGAGAGGTACACGACCCGGCCCGCGCGCGCCCGGCGCACGGCCTGCGCGATGGTGACGAGCGCCGTCGTGCGGCCGCCCCCGGGAGGGCCGGAGAGCATGAACGTGCCGCGCGCGGGGAGCCCCACGGGCGCGATGTCGAGGTCGTCGAGGCCGATCGTCGGGCGCCCGCCCGTGACCTCGGGCAGCGACTCGAGCGCGAAGCCGTCCGGCAGCCGCTCGACGCCCGGCGCCTGCGGGATGCCGAGGCGCGTCATCGCGTCGCGGAGCTTGCCGAGCTCGCGCGCCTGGAGCGCGACGTTCGGGTCGCCGCCGAGCACCGCGACCTGGACCTCGTTCTCGTCGAGGACGCCGCGCCCGGGCGGGGACGTCAGCGACAGCACGTCCTTCGGGACGCCGAGCGTCAGGTAGTCGTCCTCGCTCGCGAGGCGCAGCACGAGCCGCTTCTGGATCGTCGAGCCGAGCGACGTCGGGACGGACGCCGCGCGGTCGCCCGCGACGACGACGTGGACGCCGACCTGGCGCCCGTCGGTCGCGACGGCCGTGAACGCGCCCCACACGGGGAACGCGTGCGCGGGCCGGAACTCGTACGACTCGCGGAACGCGCCGATGCCGTCGACCAGCAGCAGGATGCGCGGCTCGTCGGGCGCGCCGGCGAGCCGGCGGTACTCGTCGAGGCTGCCCGCGCGGACGGCGGCGTAGCGGGCGGACCGCTCGTCGACGAGGTCGCGCAGGGTGCGCAGCAGGCGCTGGACGCGCTCCTCGTCGTCGCCCGAGATGACGGCGCCGACGTGCGGCAGGTCCTCGAGCATCCGCAGGCCGCTCGCGCCCGCGTCGATCGCGTACACCTGGACGGGGCCGCCGCGCGCGGTGATGGCGGCCGAGACCGCGATCGTCCGCAGCGTCGCGCTCTTGCCCGAGCCGCCCGTGCCGTAGATCGCCATGTTGCCGTCGCGGTCGGGCTCGTAGAACACCGTCGGCTGGGCCTGGGACTTCGGGTCGTCCTCCACGCCGAGCAGCAGCATGGTGTCGGTGCGGGGGTTGGGCAGGCGCGCGAGGTCGTACGTCGGCGCGAGCTCGGCGAGCCACGGCTTGCGCGGCATCGGGACGGCGGCCTCGGTCGCGGCCCGCGAGATCGTCGCGACGACGCGCGCGATGTCGTTGGGGCCCGGGTCGGTGACCTCCTCGACCTCGGGCTCCGGGAGCTCCCAGCGCACGCCGGTGCCGAACGACATCTCCTGGACGTCGATCCGGGAGCGCTCGGGGCGCGACGTCGTCCAGCCGCCGGCGTAGCCGGTCTGGAACGGGGTGATCCGGCCGGGGCCGGTCTTCACGGCGCCGCGGCCCGGGATCGACGGGTCGAAGTGCGCGGCCATGGGGATGCCGAGGATGTCCGTCGAGTCGTCCTCGTCGGCCATGCGCAGCGCGACGCGCAGGTTCGTGTTGGCGCGCAGGTTGTCCTTGATGACGCCCGCGGGACGCTGCGTGGCGAGGATGAGGTGCAGCCCGAGGGACCGGCCGCGCTGGGCGACGTCCACGACGCCGTCCACGAACTCGGGGACCTCGTTGACCAGGGCCGCGAACTCGTCGACGACGATGAGCAGGCTCGGCGGCGCGTCCGGGTCGCCCGTGCGCTCGAGGGACGCGAGGTCCTTGGCCTTCTTCCGGTTGAGCAGGTGCTCGCGGTAGCGCAGCTCGGCCCGCAGCGACGTGAGCGCGCGGCGCACGAGGTGGGGCGAGAGGTCCGTGACGAGCCCGACGGTGTGCGGCAGGTTCACGCAGTCCGCGAACGCGGCGCCGCCCTTGTAGTCGACGAAGAGGAACGTCACGCGGTCCGGGCTGTGCGCCGCGGCCATGCCGAGCACCCAGGACTGGAGGAACTCGGACTTGCCCGCGCCCGTCGTCCCGCCCACGAGCGCGTGCGGGCCCTGCGTGCGCAGGTCGAGGTAGAGCGGCTCGGTGCCCGAGTGGCCGACGAGCCCGCGCAGGTTGGTCGGCGCCGAGCGCCGCACCGGCGGGGAGCCGTCGCGCGGCGTGAGCGACCCGTTCTCGCGCCACGCGTCGATGAGCCGGCTCGGATCCTCCGCGAGCGCCGTGCCCGCGAGCGCGAGGTAGGAGACCGAGCGCGGGAGGTCGGAGTCGTCGTCGACGGGCGCGCCGACGTCGACCACCGGGGCCAGGATGCGCGCTACCTCGTGCGCCGTCGCGAGGTCCACCGTCTCGCACGCGACGGGGAAGGTCAGGCGCCCGACCCGGACCTCGCCGCTCGTCGCGCCGGCGGAGCCGCCCGGGGTGTCGACGGTGTCCACGAGCACGAACGTGCGGCACGCGGCCGGGAGCTGCTCGACGGACGGCGCGACCCACACGACGTGCACGCCCGCGTCCGCGCCGCGCTCGACGAGGCGCGTGAGGCGCGAGCGGTCGACCGGGGCGTCGTCCTCGACGAGCACGACGACGGTCGGCAGGACCGGCTTGGGGGTGTCCTCCCCCTCCTCGGGGTCGATCGGCCCGCGCAGCTCGGCGTGCGTGCCGAGGTCGGCGCCGCGCAGCTCGACGAGGTCCTCGAGCCGGGACAGGAGCGACTGCGCGGCCCCCGGGTTGTCGGCGAGGTGCTCGCCGCCCAGCGGGCTGTGGGCCGACCCGGTGTGCGGGAGCCACTCGAGCCACTCCCAGTCCGCGCGCGAGCGCTGCGACGTCACGGCCGCGAGCACGAGCTCCGACGGCGAGTGCAGGCCCGCGAGCTGGACCAGCACGCCGCGCGCGACGGCGTCGACCGCGGCGCCCGCCCCCGCGACCCCGAGCGCGCCGTCGGTCCGCAGGCGCGCGACGACCGGGACGCCGGAGATCGTGGCGCACTGCGCGTGCAGCTTCTCGAGCTCGTTCCAGTACTCCGGCAGCGTGTTGTTCTCGTTCGGCTGCTCGAGCTGCGTGCGCGCGGGCGCGGAGCCGAGACCGATCCGGACGGAGAGGAACGCGTCGTGCTCCGGGCGGTGCGTCCACAGCAGGCCGCCGAGGCGCCGCACCGCGTCGACCGTGTCGGCCACCGAGGGCGCCTCGGACAGCCGCACCGCGCGCTCGACCGCGTGCGTGCGGTCGATCGTGTCGCGCATCGCGACGACGGCAGCCTCGAACTGCTCGCGCTGCGCCTTGAGCTTGCGCCGCGCCTGCACCTTCTGGTCGAGGTAGTTGCCGAGCATGAGGATCGGGCTGAGCCCGATGAAGACGATCGACAGGACGTTGCGCGTGACGGAGTAGAGGATCACGCCCATGAGGAGCGGCGCGACCATCGCGAGGTAGGGGAACCGCTGCGGCTCGGGCGGCTGCGGCGGCTTGGGCGCGCGCAGCTTGCGCTCGCCGAAGCGGGCCACGACGCGCGGGGACCGGTTGAACTCCACGACGGGGCTCGTCGGCGCGAGGCTCGTCGTGCGGTGCAGCGCGACGACCGAGACCACGGTCGAGCCGATCGTCACGGTGTCCGCGGACGTGAGCGTCGAGCGCAGCATGCGCTGACCGCCCATGACCAGGCCGTTCGCGGAGTTCGTGTCCGTGATCTCGATCGTCTCGCCGACCGTGATGCGCGCGTGCCGCTTCGACACCTGCGGGTCGCTCAGGCGGATGTCCATGTTGCGGTCGCGCCCGAGGTAGCTCGTGCCGACGGGCAGCGAGAACTCGCGCCCCGCGTCGGGGCCCTCCAGCACGCGCAGCACGGCGACCGCGGCCCCGCGGTCCTGCCCGGGCGAGTCGAACTGCTCGGAGACCCGCACGATCGAGACGGTCGACCCCGAGCGCAGGCCCGCCTCGACGAGGTCGCTCGTCGGCGACAGCACGCGGCCCTGGCCGCTGCCCGACGGCGACGTCCCGACCTGCAGCGTGAGCCGGTCCGGGACGGCGGTGCCCGCGCGCGTCGGGTCGCCCGCGAACAGCGCCTCGGCGACGTCGCGCACCGACGCCGTCGCGTCGGCCGTGACGGCGACGTTCGTCGTGCTGGCGTCGGGGCGGTGCAGCGTGAGCTTGATTCGCACGGGAGTTCCTCGTTCGGGTCCGGGTGGTCAGCGGCGGACGGCGAGCGGTCGACGGGCGCGACCGACCGGAACGCGCGGCGCGCGCTCGCAGGAGCGGGCGGGCTCAGCCGTCGTCGGTCAGGTCGAGCAGGGGCAGGTCGGCCGCCGTCACGAGGCGCGACGCCACGGCGTACTCGACGAGGCGCGCCCGGCGGTTCGTCGCGAGCGCGCCGGGCCCGCCGCGCAGGCCCTTGACGCCGATCCGGTCGAGCTTGTCGCACACGTTGTCGAGCTTGCGGTTGAAGCGCGTCGTCGCCCAGCCGAGCCGGGCCGCCGCCGCGGCGGATGACGGGATCTCCGACAGGCCCGTGCCGTCGCGCCGCAGCATCGGCTCGGCGAGCGCCACGATGAGCTGCTTCTGGCTCGTCGTGAACGTGATCATGCCGATCGTCGTCGCGCCGCCCGCCTCCGGGTCCTCCGAGCGGATCTCCTGGTAGGGCGCGCCGCGCAGCTGCGCGGTGATCTCGTACGTCGTCGGCCCCGCGGTGAACACGATCGACGTCGTCGGGAAGACGATCGGCAGGCGGTTGCCCGGCGAGAGCCACGACTGGACGCCGCCGCCCGAGTCGCACACCGTCGCGGAGATGAGCGACCCGACGTTGGCGAGCCACCAGATACCGCCCTCGTGCGCGATGCGCAGGAAGCGCCGGTGCAGGTACGGGTTGTCCTCGATCGCGAGGTCCCCGTCGCGCCCGATGTCGAACGGGTCGCCGTCGGTGGACGGGCGGAACCACTCGCCGCAGAACTCGACCGCCAGCTCGCTCATGCCGCCTCCCCCGTGACGCACGTCTTCTGCGGCGTGGCCGAGACCTTGCCGTCCCGGTCGACGATGACCTCGATGCAGACCTGCTCGCCGGGCTTGGCCCGGAGCTCGACCGACGTCTTGTCGAAGTTCTCCTTGAACGGCGTCTCCTCGATCGGGTCGATCTTGCGCCACCAGAAGGAGTCGTCCTCGAGCGCCTTGTCCGAGTCGTAGGCCCACGTGAACGTCGCGACCTCGCGCGCCGGGTCGTAGGTGCCGACGAGGTCGTTCACCGGGGGCACGAGGTCGCCGAGGTTGTCCGACGGGACGAAGTCATCGTCGGGCGCGGTCGAGCTCTCGCCGCCCGCGGTGGTCTCCGTGTCGTCCGGCGTCGCGTCGGGCCGCAGGAGGAAGAAGCCCCCGACGGCGACCGCGACGCCGACGACGCCCGCGACCGTCGCCCAGAGCGCGCCGCGGCCGGAGCGCTGCTCCTGCGGGGACGCGTCGTCGGGTACCTGGTCCGGCCCGGCGGTCCGGTGCACGGTGTCCTCGACGGGCGGGGTCCCCCAGCCACCGGGACGCCGCGGGCCGGGGTACAGCCGCGAGGGGTCGGTCAGCTCCGCGACGGGCGCGCCGCTCTGCCCGACGGCGGTCGTCGGCACCGTGCCGGACGTCCCCGCCGAGGGCCCCTGGTCCCACGCGGCGGGCGCGTACGGCACCTGGGGGCGGTACGGCCCCGGCTGCGCGGGCGCGGTGCCCGGTGCGACGGTCTGCCCCGGCCACGCACCGGGCGGGGCGGTGTGCAGCGGGGTCGTCGGCTGCGTCGGACGGCCGGGCGCCACGGGCCCCGCGGACGTCCCGGTCCCGGACGGGTCGATCGAGACGACCTGGCGCAGGCGCGTCCCGGCGTCGTCGTCCGGCTCCTCCTCCTGGACGTGGCCCGAGTCGTCGAGCAGGTCGATCGGCGTCACCGCGTACGACAGCTCGTTCTGGACCTGCTGGAGGGCGCGCGCGAACGCGAGGACCGTCGGGTAGCGCGACGCCGGGTTCTTCGCCATCGCCGTCGCGAGCACGCGCTCGAGCGAGGCCGGGACGTCGGTGCGGCCCGTGGGCGGCAGGGGCGAGCCCTCGATGCGCGAGATGAGGTTCGCGCTCGAGTTCGACCCGCCGGGCACCTCGAACGGCGTGCGCCCGGCGAGCAGCGTGTACGTCGTCGCGGCGAGCGCCCAGACGTCGGTCGCGATGCCGCTGCGCGGGGGCTCCGCGAACGACTCCGGCGGGGACCACGGGATGGACATGCCCTCGGCGCGCGCGGCGTCGTCGACCGTGGACGAGATGCCGAAGTCCGTGAGCGCGGGGTGCCCGTACTCGGTGACGAGGATGTTCGCGGGCTTGATGTCGCGGTGCAGGATCCCGGCGCGGTGCGCCGTCTCGACCGCACCGGCGATCTGGACGGCCGTGCGCAGCGCCTCGGCGACGGGGAGCCGCTCGGTGCGGTAGCGCGCGCCGAGGTTGGGCCGCGAGCAGTACTCCATCGCGAGGTACGGGCGGCCGTCGTCCGCGATGTCCGCCTCGTACATCGTGACGATCGACGGGTGCGTCGAGAGCGTCGCCATGAGGTCGGCCTCGGCGTCGAACGCCGCGCGCTGCGAGTGGCTCGACCACTCGTGCAGCAGCACCTTCACCGCGACGCGGCGGCGCGGGCGCTGCTGCTGGTACAGGAAGACGTCCGAGAACCCGCCCGAGCCGATGAGCGAGACGTACTCGAAGCCGCGGATCTCCGGTGGTGGGGACGGTGCGCGCTTGCTGCTCACCGGATCCCCTCGAACCGCAGGGTCACGCCGTCGCCCAGGTCGGCGACGTCGCCGTCGACGACCAGGACCGGCTCGGACGGGTGCAGGCGCCGCGGCGGCTGGCCGCCGCGCAGGAGCGTGGTCCCGTTCGTCGTCGCCATGTCGCTGACGAGCACGTGCCAGCCCTCGAGCGTGATCTCCAGGTGCGAGCGCGAGATGTCCTGCTGCGGGCTCGGCACCGTGACGAGGCGCGGGAGCTCCGCGGCCTGCGTGCGCGGCGAGCGCGGGCGACGGCCCACGACGACGGGCCGGTCGAGCTCGAGCGTCTGGCCCGTCGAGACCACGACCCGGCCGAGCGGCGGGCGCACGGCGAGCTCGGCGTCGCCGTCGAGCGGGGCGTCGCACACGGCGCACGTGTCGCGCGACGGCGGGTTCGCGTGCCCCTCGGGGCACGTGCGCGCGAGGATCTGCTGCTGCCCCGGTGCGGGCGGCGGGCTGAAGGACGGGACCGGGGGCGGCACGGGTGCGTCCTCGACCGCCGGCTCCTGGGCCGCCGCGCGCAGGTCCGCGATCGCCGACGACAGCACGGTGTGGCCGTCGTGGTCGAGCCCGGCGACGGGCGCGGGCTCGTCGTCGGGCGTGACGGTCGCCGCCCGGTGCGCGGCGGCGGGCGTGGCGCCCGTCCACTCGCGCGGGACGCCCGCGATGAGGCCGTCCGGTGCGGGCGGCGGGGCGGGCACGGGCGCCTCGTCCGCCGGCGGGGCGGGGACGGCCGGGACGGGCGGCGCGGGCGGCACCGTGGCCGACGGCGCGGGCTCGTCGGCCTCGTCCGTCTCGTCGTCCTCCGCGGAGCGGACCGCGGCGTCCTCGACGGTCCGCAGGATGGTGGAGCCCCACAGGTGGGCGTAGTCGTCGTCCTCCTCCGGGGGCGCCTCGGAGACCGGCGCGGCCGGCTCCACGACGGGCGGCGGCTCGACGGCGTCGGGCTGCGGCGCGATCGTCTCCTCCGGGAGCCGGAGCGTCGCCCCGAGACCGCCGAGGACCGTCGTCGCCGACGGCACCGCGGGCGCCTCGGCGAGCGTCGCGGTCTCCGCGGCGGCGTGGCGCGCACCCGGACCGGGCTGCGAGGCCCGGTCCTCGGGGGCGCTCGCCTCCGAGGTGACGAGCCGGTCGTCGTCCGGCCCGGGGTCGGAGCCGAGGTCCTCGCCGCCCGACGCGACGGGCTGCTCGGGGCGCTCGACGAGCGGCCACGCGACCGCGGACGCGAGCACCACGCCCGACTCGAGCGGCACGGAGAGCGCGTCCCCGAGGAGCGGCCCGCCGGGAGGTGCGGGCTCGACGGGCACCACGCCCGCGTCCGCCTGGACGAGCAGCTCGACGACGTCGTCCAGCACCCGCTCCGACCAGGTGGTGACGCCCTCGCCCTCGACCTGGACGCGCTCGCCGCCGTCGAGCTCGAGCGTGACGGAGAGGCGGCCGCGCGCGGCCACGTGGACGCGACGGCCGGTGACGACCGCGACGACGAACGGCGGCACCGTGCGCAGGCTCGAGCCGAACGCGCCCGTGAGGACCTGGAGGACCTCGACGACGCCGGCGTCGGTACCGAGCTGGTCCCACACCTGCTCGACGAGCGCGGGCTCCACCGGTGCGGGCAGCACGACGACCGCGCCGCCGCGCACCACGGTGCGTGCCGTTCCGGTGACGTAGCGCAGCGTCACGTCAGACCCCCGATCTGCAGACGAACATCCCTGGGCAGCGTGTCCTCGTCGACGACCGGACCCGGCGCCGCCACCTGGTCCCGCGGCGTCGTGCTCCCGCCGCTCGTGTCGTCGGACACGCCCGTCGCGTCGACGACGACGACTGTGATGTTATCCCGGCCACCGGCCGCGATGGCCTCGTGGACCAGCCGCTCGGCGGCGGCCTGCGGGTCCGGCGTGGCGAGCAGGACCTCGGCGATCCGCTCGTCGGACAGCTCGCCGGTGAGGCCGTCGGAGCAGACGAGCACGCGGTCGTGCCGCTCGATGGGCAGGTACCAGAAGTCGGCCTGCGGGGCGTTGCGCGAGCCGAGCGCGCGCGTGACGACGTGGCGCCGCGGGTGCGTGAGCGCCTCGGTCGGGGTGAGGAGACCGGCGTCGACCATCTCCTGCACCTCGGAGTGGTCGACGCTCACCTGCTCCAGGCGGCCGCCCGCCAGGTGGTAGGTGCGCGAGTCGCCGACGTTCACGACGAGCCAGTACGGGTTGCCGTCCTGCTCGGAGACGACGACGCCCGTGACGGTCGTGCCGGCGCCGCGCCCCGGCTCGGTGACGATCGCCTGCACGTTCTCCTGCGCGACCGCGATCCGGGTCCGCACCTCCTCGGGCGTGACCACCTCGAGGTCGGCGAGCGGGCGCAGGGCCTCGACGGCCGTCGCGCTCGCGACCTCCCCGGCCTCGTGCCCGCCCATGCCGTCCGCCACGAAGAAGACGGAGCGCGCGGCGAGGAAGCGGTCCTCGTTGAGGAGGCGGCGGGCGCCGCGGTGCGACGCCGCGCCCCAGGCCAGGTGCACCTCGGCGGGCTGGTCGGTGGTCACGAGACTCCCGGGTGGACGACGAGGCGACGGTCGCCCACGTGGATGGTCGCGCCGATGGGGACGCGCACGCGCGTCCCCGGCTCGGCGACGCGGGGCGGGGATCCGGGCACCGAGACGACGGTGCCGTTCGTCGAGCCGCGGTCGGTGAGCCACAGGCCGCTCGGGTCGACGCGCAGCTCGGCGTGCGTCTTGGAGACGGAGCGCGTCGGGTCGTCGAGGGCGACGAGGGTCCACGGGCCGTCGTCGGGCGCCTGGGGGTTGCGGCCCACGAGGGTCGGGCGGTCGACGGTGCGCCGCTCCCCCGACTCGAGCTCGAGGACGACGGCCACGTCGGGCGCGGGGTCCATCGCGCGCACGTCGCGCGCGGACATCCGGGTGCTGTCCCACTCGGGCTCGGCGGCCTCGGGGCCCGCCGCCGGGGTGGCGGACCGCGCAGCAGCCGGGGCGGGCGTCGGCACGGGCGCGGGCGCCGGCACCGCGGCCGGCGGGGGCGCGGCGGGCGGCGGGGCGGACGTTCCGCTCCCGACGCCGGGGACGCCCGTGATGAGACCGCCCTCGGTGGGCGCGGGCGCGGGCGTGGACGGGAAGGCCCACGGGTCCGGCACGGGCGCGGCCGGCACCGCCCCGGACGCCTCGCCCGGGCGGGCCGGCGAGGCGGGAGACGGCGGCGGCGCGAACGACGCGGCGGGGGTCGCGGCCGACGGCGCGGACGGGCGCCCGGCGTCGGGCGCCGGGTACGACGCCGGGTGGCCGCCCGGGGCGGCGGGGTACGCGCCGGGGGCGGCCGGGGCGCCGTACGCCCCGGCGGGGCCGCCCGCCACGAGCGAGGCGACGCCGTCGTACCCCGAGGACGTGGGGGCGACGCCGCGCACGTCGAGCACGAGCGACCGGCCCGCCTTGTCGTGCCAGCCCTGCGACCGGCCGGAGGAGTCGAAGCGCGGGCTGAGCAGCACGACGAGGATCCCGCCCAGCGGCACGACGCCCACGATGATCCAGCGCAGCGCCGCGCGCCCGAACCCGACCGGCCCGCGCGTGCGCGCGTCCACCGTGCGGATGCCGGTCGCGAGGTTGCCGAGCGTCTTGCCCGTCGATCCCTCCCAGAACCAGACGCCGACCCACCACGCGAGCGCGAGCACCGCGGCCACGACGTAGACCACGAGGATCTTGCCGAGCAGCGCGGCGGCCTCGTCCTGGGTCACCGTCTGCACGCTGCCGAGCGGCGCACCCACGACCGCGAGACCCGCCACGAGGACGACGAGCGCGACGACGGCCGGCACGGCCGCGTCGACGAGGTACGCGAGGAACCGGCGGCCGGTCCCGGCGAAGGGCGCGGCGGCGAGGGACGACGGCGACGCCCCGGCCGAGACCGGGACGAAGGCCTTCTGCGTCGCCGCGTAGACCTCGGGCTCGGTCGTCGTGTCCGGCGCCGAGTGCGCGACGGCGGCGTACGGCAGGTCCGGCCCACCGCGGCCCGCGACGGCCTGGACGCCGCCGACCGGCCCGGCCGACGGCGCGGCGACGGGCCGGCCCGTCCGCGGGAACGGCTGACCGCACACCGCGCAGAACGCGGCCCCCGGGGACTGCGCGGACCCGCAGGCGGGGCACGTCACGTCGCTCATGACTCGTCTCCCTGTCGTCTCGACGGCCCCGACGACGACCCTGCCGCCGGGGGCACGGCTCCACCCCGCGCACCGGCGCGGCGGCCGGGCAGCCACCGGCGCAGACCCGCGGAACCGGCGCCCGCACGCACGGACCGCAGCGAGAGCGCGGCGCGCACCCGCGCGCGACGGTTCACGGAGGAGCGTAGCCCTCCGACGACGGAGTCGACGTCCGCCCAGAACGCCTCGATCTCCTGCTCCGTCGGCTCCCCGGTGCCGAACACGGTCGCGTCGGCGCGGTGCGCGAGCGGGATGGTCGCCGTCGCGCCGTACGCCTGCGCGAGCAGCCCGGCGCCCTCGCGGCGCGTCGAGCCGGCGGGGACGGGCGTCCCGAGGTCGGTCGCGGCGTCGAGCACCTCGCGCCAGCCACCGCTCACGCGGTCGACGGGCCGTTCCGCGGTGCGGCGCCGGGCCCGGCGCCGCGCCTTGTAGGCGAGCACGAGCACGACGGGGAGCGCGAGCAGCGCGAGGGGCACGACCACGGCGACGCCGATGAGGACGGCCTGGCCCCAGTCGAACCCGTCGCTGTCGGCCTTCTCCTTCTCCTCGTCGTCGATCTTCCCGGCCTCGGCCTCGGCCGGCTCCTCCGGCGGCTCCGGGTCCTCGAGGATCGGGGGCTTGGGCACCTGGAGGCTCTTCGGCTCGGGCTGGATCTTGTTGTCCTCGTCCGGGATCGCCGTGATCGGCACCCAGCCGTGCCCGACGAACGGCACCTCGGCCCACGCGTGCACGTCGGTCCCGGTCGCCGTGTACGGCTCGCCCGGCTCGAGCGGGTTCTTGTCCAGGTCGGGGTAGAAGCCCATGACGACGCGCGCCGGGATGCCGGCCTGGTTGGCCATGAGCGCGAGCGCGACGGCGAACTGCTCGTCGTCGCCCACCATCTCCTCGTCGGCGAGCAGCGTGTCGATGCGCTCCGCCGAGTGGCCCGGTCGCGACGGCGGCTGCGTGTCCAGCCCGCTCGAGAAGATGCCGCTCGCGACGAGGCCGTCGCGCAGCGCGTAGAGCTGGTCGACGGGCTCGGTCTCCTCGCCCATGAACTGCGCGGCCTTGCCCGCGAGCGACGCGGGCAGCACGCCCTTCGGCGGCGTGGGGACCTGCACCGACTGGTCGATCGCCCCCGCGCGCAGGTCGTCCTCGGTGGGCTCGGCCGTGACGAGCGCGTCGAGCGTGTAGGTGTCGCCCGGGCGCAGCCCGGCGGTCGACAGCGCCGTGCCGGTCGTGCCGTTGTAGTACGTCGTGTCGGCGAGCTCGCGCGCCCGCTCGCCGGTGTAGGTGATGCCTGCGAGCTGGCCGACGTCCGGCACCCACACCCCGGTGTAGTCGCCGACCTGGACGTCGAGGCGCGTCGGCGTGCCGGGCGCGACCGTCGCGATCTCCTGGCCCGCGCGCGTGTAGACGCCCGAGCCGGGCAGCCCGCTCGAGACGTCGTAGACGACGCCGTTGTAGGTGTCGAGCGCGGCGAGGCGGACCTTCGCGCCCGGGGGCAGGCCCCGGACGGTGAACAGCTCGTCCTCGCGCATGTCCTTCGCGTACTTGCGGAACGCCGTGAGCGGGCTGACGTACTGGTGCAGGTCGAGCGGCGGGACGACCGTCTCGCGCAGGACGGTGCGCGGGTCGTCGGGCAGGAGCGCGGGGGCCGCGAACGCCGCCGCGACGCCCCCGACGACGAGCATCGCCGCGCCCGTGCGCACGCGGTGCCACCACAGGCGCCGGGTCGCGGCGCGGCTCGCCTCCGTCGTGATCTGGTGCGCGCCGAGCCGCGCGGCGGTGACGCGCCACCCCGCCCAGAGCAGGCCGACGCCGCCGAGCACGAGGCCCTGTGCGACCGGGTACGCCGCGATGACGGTCCCGAGCAGGATGACCGCCACGAACGCGACGGCCACGGGCACGAGCGCCCACGCGGCACGACGCGCGCGCCACGCGATCGTGCCCGCGAGGAGACCCGTGACGAGCATGAGCAGGTACGGGACGACGGCGAGGTGCGGGAACGAGTGCAGCGGCGGGACGGTCGTGACGAACTCCTTCCAGCCCGTCACCGCCCCCCGCGCGAGGTCGGCGATCGTCGTGAGCGACGGGAGCACGCCCCCGATCGCGTCGGCGGGCAGGGCGAGCAGACCGCCCAGGAGGAGGTACGCGAGGACCGCGACCGGGAGCACGGTGTAGGCCGCCCAGCGCCGCCAGGCGCCGAGCCACGCGACCGCGAGGCCGACGACGGCGCCCCCCGCCGCGGGGAGCAGGTAGCCCGAGGAACCCCAGACGGGACCGAACCCGACGACCGTGGCGCCGAGGACGAGGACGAGCGCGAGCGCGTCGACGGCGCCGAGCACCGTGAGGGCGCGCGGGGTGTCGGCGCCCCGCAGCCGGGTCGTGTTCCGCTGCGACGTGCCGGACGAGGGCGCCGGCGTGCCGACCGGCGTGGCGCGGCGCGAGCCGCGCGTCGTGGTGCTGGGAGCGCTCATCAGTCGTTCAGCCTCCGCAGGGCGAGGGGGAGCTCGCCGAGCTCGCCGATGGTGAGGACGACGAGCTCCGCGATCGCGTGCCGGCTGAGGGACGCGCCGGGCACGCACTGGATCGCCATGACGCGCACGTCCTGCGACAGGCGCGCCGACGCCGCACGGAGCTCCGTCGGGGTGACCCGGCTCCCGACGATGAACGCCACGACGGACGCGTCGGTGATCGTCAGGCCCGCGACGCGCGCGACGTCGACGAGGGACGTGCGCTGCGACTGCGTCTCCACGCGCGCGAGGTCGTCGAGGAGGCGCGTGCGGTGGTCGCCGCGCAGGTTGCCGTCGTTGACGAGGACCGTGACGCCGCGGTCCTCCTTGATCGCCTGGAGCCCGAGGGACCCGCACGCGCTCACGGCGAGCTCGAACTCGTCGTCGTGCGCGTAGTCCTCGGCGCGCGTCGAGAGCAGCACCGCGAGGTGCGAGCGCCGCGTCTCCTCGAACTGGCGCACCATGAGCTGGCCCGTGCGGGCCGTCGTCTTCCAGTGGATGTGGCGGCGGTCGTCGCCGGGCACGTAGTCGCGCAGCGCGTGGAACGACACGTCGGAGTTCGAGATGTCGGTGGTCACGCGGCCCTCGAGGTCCTTGAGGAACCCGGTCGACGAGCCGGACAGGTTCTTGACCCGCGGGTGGACGAAGAGCTCCTCGGGCTCGGTCCACACGACCTCGCGCCGCAGGAGCCCGAGCGGGTCGGCCCGCACGGAGCGCACCGGGCCGACGGAGATGACCGACCGCCGGTGGGTCGGCACGGTGAAGATCTCCTCGTGGCTCCCCTGCGGGCGCAGGCGCGGCACGGGGAACGTCGCCATGCCCTGCCCCACGGGCAGCTCCATCACGGACGGGAGCAGCGGGCGGGCGGAGTCGTTGCGGACGTCGAGCCGGCCCACCGCGCGGTCCCCCACCGTCACGCGCTGCTGCGCGAGGTCGAGCACGACGGCGTACCGGAAGCGCCCGAGCACGAACGCGACGGCCGCGAGCAGCGCGACCGTGAGCAGGACCGCCACGACGAGCAGCTCGAGCCACGACAGCGCGAGCCCGGCCCACCAGGCCGCGACCGTGACGACGAGCGCCGCCCAGCCGAACGGGCTGACGGCGGACGTCACCGGCCGGACCGCCCGCGCGGCGGGCGCGAGCGCACGCCCGACCGGCGCGGTGACCCGCGCGAGGGGTGCGGCCAGGGGGCGGAGCAGCCCGGCGAGGGCGGACCCCGCGCGGGGTGCGCCCGGGCGGCCGCCGCTGGCGGTGCGGCCGGAGCGGGCGCTCGGGCGCCCGCTCGTCGGGCCGGGGGTGGCGTTCATGGGCATGAGCTCTCGGTCGGTGCGGGCCGTCGGTCCGCCGGCGGCGGGACGGCGTGCGGCCGGCGTGCGGGACGCCGGTCGCGTCAGGCGCTGCGGCGCTCCTGCGGCGCCGCGACGTCGGCGAGCAGGCGGCCGAGCACGGCCTCGTTCGTCGCGCCCGCGAACTCCGCCTCGGGGTCGAGCACGAGGCGGTGCGCCCACGTCGGCTGCGCCAGCTCCTTGACGTCGTCCGGCAGGACGTAGTTGCGCCCGTGCGCGGCGGCCCACACCTTCGCGCAGCGCACGAGGGCGAGCGCACCACGGACGGAGACGCCGACGCGCACCTCGGGCGCGTTGCGCGTCTCCTCGGCGAGCCGGGAGACGTACTCGAGCACCGCGCCGTCGACGTGCACCCGCGCGCCGAGCTCGGCCATCTCCGTGACGGCCTGCGTCGTGATGAGCGGCTGGAGCGTCTTGCTCCGGTCGCGGACGGACGCGCCCGAGAGGATCTCGACCGTCGAGGCGTGGTCCGGGTAGCCGATCGACGCCTTCATGAGGAAGCGGTCGAGCTGCGCCTCGGGCAGGCGGTACGTCCCGGCCTGCTCGATGGGGTTCTGCGTCGCGATGACCATGAACGGGCGGCCGACCTCGTGGCCGACGCCGTCGACCGTGACCCGGCCCTCCTCCATGACCTCGAGGAGCGCGGACTGCGTCTTGGGCGAGGCGCGGTTGATCTCGTCCGCGAGGACGATGGACGCGAAGATCGGGCCCTGGTGGAACTCGAACTTCCCCGTCTTCTGGTCGTAGATCGTCACGCCCGTGACGTCGGACGGCAGGAGGTCCGGGGTGAACTGGATGCGGTTGTTCGTGCCCTGGACGCTCGCGGCGAGGGCGCGCGCGAGCGAGGTCTTGCCGGTGCCGGGCGCGTCCTCGAGGAGGATGTGCCCCTCGGAGAGCATGCACGTCAGGGTCAGGCGCACGACGTGCGCCTTGCCCAGGACGGCCTGGCCCACGTTGCCGACGAGGCGGTCGAAGGTCTGAGCGAACCAGGTGGCCTGCTCGGGGGTCATGGTGGTCATTCGTCGCTTCCGTTCGCTGTGCTGTCCGAGGTGGGGCGCGGGCCGCGCTAGTACCACGTCATGGTGTTCGTGCTCCCGATGGTCGTCTCGATCCGCGCCGAGCCGCCCGGCTGGCCGTAGACGCACTGCTGGCCGCCGGAGTAGTTCCCGTTGCCGTCGGTCTGCAGGGCGCGGCCCTGGGCGTCGCGGCTGTAGTTGCCGGACCCGATCTGCGACCCGCCGCCGTAGCACGTCACCCGGAACGCGGTGTTGGCCGGGCCGTCCTTGATGGTGAGGTAGAGCTCGGCGCACGACGAGTGGGTGCAGTATCCCGGCCAGTTGCCGTCGGGGAGCTTGTGGTTGCTCCCCTTGCTCACCGTGAGGACGGGCTCGGGCTTCTTGTCGGACGTCGCCGACCTGCACGTCTCCTTCGCGGCGCCCTCCGTCGGGGTGACCCGGACGCAGATCTCGCGCGTCTCGGAGTAGCCGACCGAGAGGCTCCCGGAGCCTTCCTTCTGGGTGGACTGGACCGCGCCGCGCACCTGCACGGAGTACCCGCGCCCGTTGCCCGCGGTCGACCAGCTGTACGTGATCGAGCGGTCGCCGCCGTTCATCGACACGACCGGCGCCGGGATGGGCCCGTAGGGCGACTCCTCGTTCGCCGTCGCCGCAGCGCCAGGCTCGCGCGCGCCGTCGACCCCCGCGACGGCGCGTACCGCGATCCGGTACGGCTTGCCGTTCGACAGCCCGGCGACGACCTTGTTCGCGCCGAGCGCCTGCCAGCCGCCGCCGGCGTCGTACTGGTAGGTGATCTCGTCGGCCCGCACGCCGTTGCCCGACGCCGCGCCGAACGACAGCTGGATCTCGCCGTTCGTGCCGTTCGCGTCGGCGCTGAGGTTCGACACCGCGCCCGGCTTCGCGAACGCGCGCACCGGGTCCGACGCGGGCGAGAACTCGGCGTCGCCGAGCTTGTCCGTCGCCTTGTTGTGCGCGCGCACCCGGAACGCGTAGCCCGTCGTGTCCGCCGGGACGCCGACCGTCGCGGACGTCGCGCCGCCGGCGGCGGTCGCGGTCTGCACGACGCTCCCGCCCCGCAGCGCCTCGATCGTGTACCGCGTGATCGGTGCGCCGTTGCCGTCCGGGGCGCCCCAGGAGACCTGCATCTGCGACGTGTCGCCGATCGACGTGCGCTGCACCGCCGGCTTGGCGGGCGCCGCCGGCTTGCCCGCGGGCGTCTCGGCCGCCGAGTAGTCGCCCCAGTCCGAGGGGTCGGGGGCGAGGTTCACGGCCTGGGCGCGCACCTTGTACGCGACGCCGTTCTGCAGGCCGTCCCACGTCACCGACGTCCCGGTGAGGGCCGTCTTCTGCACGGCGCCGCCCGGCGGCGCGGGCGAGATCTCGAGGTTGACGGCCTGGATCGGCGAGCGGTCGGTGTAGGTCTTGTTGGTCCAGGTGACCGTGAGGGACTGGTCGCCGAACTCGAGGGTGGGTGCGGCGGGCGGGTCGGGCTTCTCGTCGGGTCGGGCGACGGCGGAGGCCGGGGAGGCGGGTCCGTCGCCGACGGCGTTGGTCGCGTAGACGGTGAAGGTGTACTCGACGTTGTTGGTCAGGCCGTCCAGGGTGCAGGTGGTGGTGCCGCAGGCCTTCTCGTAGCCGTTCTGGGAGCGCACGGTGTAGCCGGTGATGTCGGCGCCGTTGTTGTTCGGCGGGTCCCAGGTGAGCACGACGGTCTTGGAGCGGACCTCGACGACCTGCGGGGTCGAGGGCGCCTCCGGCTTGCCCAGGACCTTGAGCTGGACGCGGCCCTCGACCTCGCGGTCGGGGTCCTTCGTCGCGTCCTGGATCCGGTACCGGACGACCATGACCCCGACGAAGTCGTCGCGCGGGGTGACCGAGACCTGGTCGCCCGCGACGGAGGCGGTGCCCTGCCCCGTCTCCACCACGGCGTCGACGAGGGTCAGCGGCCGGTCGGGGAACGGGTTGGAGTCGTTGGCCAGGACGGGCACGGTGGTGGCCTTGCCCTGGTGAGCGTCGTCGACGGTGTCGGGGTTGGCGCGGGCCAGGGGCCGGGTCGAGGCCACGACGGTCAGGGTCGCGGTGCCCTCGACCGGGGGGTGCTCGCCGTCGGTGACGGTGATCGGGACCTGCACGACCGAGCCCTTGGGCACGTCCGGGGTCGCCTGGGCGCGCAGCGTGGTGCCCTCGACGGACACGGTCACGCCCTGCGCCTGGCCGGTGGCCTTGAAGGTCAGGGGGTCGCCGTCGGGGTCGGTCGCGAAGCGCGCGAGGTCGATCGAGGCCTCCTCGCCCGCCGCGACGTCGAGCGTCGGGGTCGACAGCTCCGGCGGCAGGTTCTCCGGCGGGAGCACCTGGACGGGGATCGTCAGGACGTTTGTCCGGCCCTCCGGGTCGTCCGGGCCCGACCCGTCCGTCACCTCGAACGACACCGACGCCGGGCCGGTGTAGTCCGCGTCGGGCGTGTAGACGATCTCAGTCACGGACGGGACCTGCCGGTCCCCCTCGGTGACCTTGACCTTGTCCTCGGTGGTCAGGCGCGGGGAGCGGCCCTCCACGACGAGCACGTGCTGGGTGAGGTCGATCGGGAGCGACTCCCCCGCCAGCACCTCGAGCTGCGTGCCCGGCCGCAGCGTGGGCTTCTGGTCGGTGAGGCCGGGGACCTTGACGAAGGCCTTGGCGGTCAGGCCGTCGATGTCGGTCGCGGTGTAGGTGATGACCTGGCGGCCCTCGGTGAGGGTGACGGTGAGCTCGCCGTCGGGGGTGACGCTCGCGGTGGTCGCGTCGGTGGTGACGGTGAGCTCGCTCGCGGCGCCGTCGGGGTCCTCGTCGTTGTCCAGGACGGGGACCGTGACCTCGGTCTTGCCCAGGATGTCCTCCACGGGCACGGTGTCGTCGCGCGCGACCGGGGGCAGCAGGGGCGCGTTCGCCGAGACGTTCACGGTGACCGCGCCGGTCGCGCGGGCGCCGTAGGTGTCCTGGATCTGGTAGTAGAACGTGTACGAGCCGTCCTGGTCGGGCGAGGTGAGCACGATGCGGTCGGCCACGACCTCGGCGTCCAGGTCGTGGGTGTCCTCGATCCCGCCCGGGACCAGGCCGACCTGGTCGCCGTCGGGGTCGGTGTCGTTGGCCAGCGCCGCGACCGAGACCGTGCGCCCCGGACGCACCGTCACCTCGTCGTCCACCGCGACCGGCGACTGGTTGCTCTCGCCCGGCCGCGCGATCCCCACCCGCACGGTCCCGGTCGCCGTCGCCCCGCGGGCGTCCAGGACCGTGTACGTGAAGGTGTCGAGGCCCGTCGCGTTCTTGGAGGCCGCGTACTCGAGGAAGCCCTCGACGACGCTCGCCGAGCCCTTCGCGGGCGGCGCCGCCACCCCCGTCACCTGGACGGAGTCGCCGTCGGGGTCGATGCCGTCCAGCGGGACCGCGATGCGCACGCTGGACCCGGACAGCACCCGGGCCTCGATCTCGCGCGGCTGCGGCGGGGCGTTGTCCTCACCGTCACGGATCCGGATCGTGACCTGGGCCGAGTCCTCCTGCCCGTTGACGTCCCGCACCCGGTAGATCGCGTACGCCGTGCCCGCCTCCGAGCCCGCCTTGAACCGCAGCGTGTCCTCCGACACGAACGCCTCACCCAGCGCCGGGTCCACGTCCTGCTCCAGCTCGGGCTGCAGGAACAGCTCCAACCCGTCCGGGTGCGTGTCGTTCTTCAGCACCGGGACCGTCACCACGTCCCCCGCGTGCACCGTCACCTCGTCCGCGACCGCGTTCGGAGGCTGCAACCGCGTCGGCGCCGGCACCGGCACCACCCGCACCTCGCCCACGGCCGACTCCGTGCCGTTCGACACGGTGTAGGCGATGCTGACGGGGCCGTCGAGCCGCCGCAGCTCCGTGACGCGGAGCATCTGGTGCCCCAGGACGGCCACGGAGACGCCCGCGTCCGCCGGGACCGAGACCGACTGGACCACCAGGACGCCGCCCGCCGGGTCGGTGTCGTTGGCGAGCACGTCGACCAGGGTCGAGCCGCCGGTGGGCAGCAGGGCCGTGTCGGTGACGACGATCGGGGCGCCCTCGGCCTCGGACGGCGGCAGGACGTCCACCCGCACCAGGCCCGTGGTCGCGTTCGGGCCGTCGGTCACCTGGTACGTCAGGTCGTAGGAGCGCGGCTCCATCGAGAGGAACGTGAACGTGCCCGCGTCGTAGTTCGGCGTGATCTGCGCCGGGGCCGACTCCGACACCGACGCCAGGCGCAGCTCGTCCCCGTTCGGGTCGGTGTCGTTGCGCAACGGCTCCACCGTCACCGGCTGCCCCGCCGGGACCACCACGTGGTCGCTCACCGCGACCGGCGGCTGCGGACCGGGCACCACGTCGACCAGCAGCTTGCCCTCGAACACGCCGCCCTGACCGTCCGCCACGGTGACCGCGACGATCTTGCGGCCCGTCGAGCCGCCGCCGTCGCGCAGCTCGACCGTGCCGTCGGGGCGCGAGCGCACGTCGTCGCCCGCGACCGTCGCGGCCGCCGACGCGAGGTACAGGTCGTCGCCGTCCGGGTCCTTGAAGTACGGCAGCACCTTGATCGACGCCGTCCCGCCCTGCTCCACCCGGACCACGGGGTCGCCCGTCTGCTCCGGCGGAGCGTTCTCGCCCCAGGGCGAGACGCGCAGCGACACCGAGGCCTCCGCGGTCCCCCCACGGCCGTCGGAGACGGCGTAGCGGAAGGAGCCCTCCCCGGTCGCGTCCTCGGGGACCACGGCCTGGAGCGCGGCGCCGCCCATGATCGTCTGCACGGTCGCGTTCGACGGCGAGTCCCCGACGAGCGACGCCGTCATCACGTCCCCGTCCGGGTCCACGTCGTTGCCCAGCACCGGCAGGATCGTCGTGCGCCCCGGACGCACCCCGAACGCGTCGTCCTTCGGCTGCGGCGGCCGGTTCGGCTGGGACCGGTCCGCGATGAACTGGTCCACCTGCTCGGGGTTCGTCAGCTCCGCGTCGGCCTCCTCGCCCTCGGCCTCCTCGGGCATCTGGACGTCCCAGTCGTCGACCTTCTGGTACTCGTCCGCCGCCATCCACAACGTCCCCGCCGACAGGTCGTTGAGCACGATCACCTGCCGGTTCACCCGGTACTCCAGGCGAGCCTGCGGGTCGATCCCCTCCAGGCGGGTGTCCAGGTCACGGTCGGTGCCCTCGCAGTCACGGACCACCTGGCCGGTCGAGGCCCACGCCCCGTACGTGCACGACCCGAGCTGCACGGGCGCCGCCGGGCGGCCCTCGGCCGCGCGGCGGACCGCGTCGCCGCCGGCGAGCGGCTGCGTGACGAGACCGCGCGACGTCGCGACCACCACGTCGTCGGACGCCGCCGAGGGCTGCTGCAACCGCGCCTCCGCGCCGTCGTCGAGCGCCACGGTGCGTCCGCCGGGCAGCACGAGCTGCGACGCGGAGCGGTCCAGCACGACCGGCTCGTCGCCGACCGCGGTCACCTCGACCTCGGCACCCGACCCCACGGGCAGCGTGGTGGACGCCGGCTCCCCCGAGACCGCGCCGCGCGCCGTCGTGCGGACCGTCCAGAGCGTCCCGGTCGACGGGACCGCGACGAACACCGTGCCGTCCTGCGCGACGACGACGTCCCCGTCGCCCTCGACCTCGACCGTCGGGTCGAGCTCCTCGGCGTCGAACGAGGTGGCGCCGTCGAACGGCAGGACCCACAGCAGGCCCTCCTCACCGTCGAGGATCGCGGTCGTCGCGCCCCCGGAGGCGACCTGCGCCCCGGCCGGCAGCCGCACCTGGCCGTCGAGCTTGAGGTGGGCGACGTCCACGGGCGAGGCGGTCCCGGTGCCCGCGTCCTCGAGGAGCACGCGGCCCGCGTCCTGCTGCACGTCGAACGACGCGCTGCCCGCGTTGAGCGTGCCGTCCATCGCCTGGGACTCGTAGTTGAACCGCCCCACCAGGCCGGCCGACGTCTTCGTCACCCACACGCCCGAGTCGTTGAGGTCCACGTCCGCCGTGGCCTCGCCCTCGGTGAACAGCGCGAGTCCCACCAGCGCCGTGGAGAACACCGACACGGTGCTCACGGACGCGACGGTACGGCGATGCTCACGCAGGCGCGCCAGGAAACCCACAAGTCCTCCGAGGTGCCGGATCGGGAGGCGACCGGTCCCCTTCGCCGGCCCCCTCGATCTCGCACTTGCCAGGCGGCCCCACCGATCGCGCAACCGAGGATAACGGGAGGGCGAGTGAGATCCGACACCCGTCCCATGGGGAGAACTCCCCTCTCGGTCCGCGCGCCCCGGGCCCACCGGCGCGGACCGCCGTCGGGTGTGCCGCTACCGGCCGGGCCGGACGGGTGTCCCGGGCAACCGGCCCGGGCACCGGGACGGCCCCGCGCCCACGGCACCCGCGACCGGAAAGTTCACCCTCTCGGCGGGTCAGGCGGCGCGGTCCGCCAGGGCCTCCGCGAAGGAGCGCAGCGCGTCGCTCACCGGCCCGGGGGGCAGCGTGTCGAGCTCGTCGACGGCGGAGCGGGCCCACCGGACGGCGAGCGCGCGCGTCTCGGCGAGCACCTCGTGTCGGCGCAGCGCCGCGACGGCCGCCGCGAGCGCGGCGTCGTCGGTCAGGTCGGAGTCGAGCAGCTCGACGAGCGCCGCGTCGTCCTCCGTCGCGGTGCCCTGCGCGATGCGCGCGCGCAGCAGGAGGACCGGCATCGTGGGGACCTTCTCGCGGAGGTCGGTGCCGGGCGTCTTGCCCGACTCGTCGCCGGAGGACGCGAGGTCCAGGACGTCGTCGGCGAGCTGGAAGGCGACCCCCAGCCGCTCGCCGTACGCCGCGACCGTCTCGACGACGTCGGCCGGGCAGCCGGCGAACATCGCGCCGAGCCGTGCGGACGTCGACAGGAGCGACGCCGTCTTGTCCGCGAGGACCTCGAGGTAGTGCTCGACGGGGTCGTCGCCCTCGCCCGGCCCCGTGGTCTCGTGGAGCTGGCCGAGGCAGAGCCGCTCGAACGTCCGCGCCTGGATGAGCACGGCCTCCGGGCCGAGCGCCGCCACGGTCGACGCGGCGCGCGCGAAGAGCAGGTCGCCGACCATGATCGCGACGGAGTTGCCCCACACCGCGTGCGCGGACGGCGCCCCGCGCCGCACGGGCGCGGAGTCCATGACGTCGTCGTGGTAGAGCGACGCGAGGTGCGTGAGCTCGACGACGACGGCCGCCTCCGCGACCTCGGGGCGCGTCCCGTCCCCGAGCTCGGCCGCGAGCAGCGTGAGCAGGGGGCGCAGACGCTTGCCCCCGGCGTTCACGAGGTGCCGCGACGCCGAGTCCGCGAGCGGGTCGGCGTGCGCGACGGCGGCCCGGAGCCGGGTCTCGACCTCCGCCAGGCGCTCGGTGAGGGCGGCCGCGAGCTCGGGGTCCGAGATCGGGATCGCGGTGGTCGTCACGGGAGCGGTCCGCTCGCGCGGGCCGCGGGGCCCGGCGGGCGCGGAGGGGACGGGAGGCACGGAGGTCACGGGACGAACTTAACCGCCTCGGCCGCCAGATCGAGAACCGGGGAGGGGAACACACCGAGGAGGAGCACCCCGATCGCGCACACGGCGATCGCCACGGTCGTCGGTCCGGTCGACCGCACGACGGTCACGCCGGTGCCCTCGGAGGCCTCCGCGCCGCCGTCCACGCCGCCGGACGGCGCCGTGAAGAACATCAGCACGATGAGGCGGACGTAGAAGAACACCGCCACCGCCGAGGCGAGCACACCGACCACCGCGAGCACCCACGTGGAGCCGCCGCCCTGCCCGTCGGGGCCGGCGATCGCCGCACCGAACGCGGTGAACTTCGCCACGAACCCGGCGGTCAGCGGGATGCCCGCCATGGAGAGCAGGAAGAGCGAGAAGACGCCGGCGAGCCACGGGCTGCGGCGCCCCAGACCCGCCCACTGGGCGAGGTGGGTGGCCTCGCCGAGCACGGCGACGGGCTCCCGGGACGAGCCGTCCGTGACGTTGTCCGCCGCGTCCGAGCCGTCGGCTCCCCCGGCGCCCGCCCCGACGGTCGCGGGCACCCGCTCGCGGACGGGGGCCGTCTCGCGGACGAGCGTGACGACCGCGAAGGCGCCGACCGTCGCGAGGCCGTAGACGAGGAGGTAGAACACCGTCGCCCGCAGCGAGAGCTGGGAGAACCCCAGGACGCCGACGAGGATGAAGCCCGCGTGGGCGATCGACGAGTACGCGAGGAGCCGCTTGACGTCGGTCTGGACGGCGCCGACAACGGTCCCGACGACCATGGTGAGCAGCGTGACGATCCACAGCGCGACGAACAGGTCCTCGCGCGTGGCCGGCGACGACTGCGCCAGACCGAGGCTCACGACGTACAGCACGCGCAGGAGCGCGCCGAACGCCGCTGCCTTGGTGCACGCCGCCATGAAGCCGGTGATCGGCGTCGGGGCCCCCTGGTAGACGTCGGGGGTCCACGAGTGGAACGGCGCGGCGCCGATCTTGAACAGCAGCCCCGCGAGGATGAGCAGGGCACCGACGACGACCAGCCCGGGCATGCTCGCGAGCGGGCCCTCGGGCGTCGCGAGTGACCGGTACACCTCGACGAGGTCCACCGAGCCGGCGAACCCGTAGACGAGGGCGACGCCGAACACGAACAGCGCGGACGCGAACGCGCCGAGCAGGAAGTACTTGAACGACGCCTCCTGCGACAGCAGACGGCGGCGCCGGGACATCGCGGACAGCACGTACAGCGGGAGCGAGAGCACCTCGAGCGCAACGAACATCACGAGGAGGTTGCCCGTGGCGGGGAAGATCATCATGCCGCCGACGGCGAACAGCACGAGCGGGTAGACCTCGGTCTGCTCCAGCCCCTTGCGCCGCGTGAGGTCCTCGTACGGCGAGCCGGGGACGGCGGCCGCGGACGGCGCGAACGCGTCCTGGCCGGTCGACGTCCGGTCGGCGATCACGAGGATCGCCAGGAACGCGAGCAGCACGACGATCCCCTGGATCGCGAGCCCGAAGGGGTCGATGACCATCGACCCGCCGAGCACCCGCACGCCGTAGGCGGCGCCGTCGGTGCCCTGGACGGCGGGGTCGCGCCACAGCACGACGACGAGCGCGAGCGCCGCGGCGGTCGCGAGCAGGGCCAGCACGACCTGCACCGTGCGCCGGACGCGCGCCGGGACGAACGCCTCGACGAGCACGCCGACGACGCCGGCGCCGAGCACGACGAGGACCGGGGCGAGGTACAGCCAGTCGACCGTGGGGGCCACGAAGGAGTCGTTCACGACTCGCTCCCTTCGTCGGAGCTACGAGTGACGGACGTGCCCGGGCTCGAGGAGGCGACCTGCTCGGTCCCCGCGGCGAACGGGTCGGAGCGCGGCGGGTCCTCGACGCCCGCGACCGCGAGGTCGGAGAGCGTCACCTCCGCGGGCTCGCGCACGAGGTCGAGCGCGGGCGCCGGGTAGAACCCGAGGACGAGGAGGGCGACGAGCAGCGGCGCGACGACCCACTTCTCGCGCGCGCCCAGGTCGGGGAGCCGGTCGAGCCCCTCGCGCGTGCCGCCCGTGAAGATCCGCTGGTAGGTCAGCAGCACGTAGAGCGCGGCGAGCACGACGCCGAGCACCGCGACGAGCGCGGCCCACGGGCTGCGCGCGAACGTCCCGACGAGGACCATGATCTCGCTGACGAACGTCGACAGGCCGGGCAGCGACAGCGCGGACAGGCCCGCCACGAGGAACGTGCCCGCGAGCACCGGGACCACCTTCTGCAGACCGCCGTAGTCCGCGATGCGCTGCGAGCGCTCGGGGTGCCGAGCGACGAGGAAGCCCGCGAGGAGGAACAGGGCCCCGGTCGAGATCCCGTGGTTGACCATGTAGAGCGACGAGCCGGACACGCTGAGCGACGTGAACGCGAAGATGCCGAGCACGATGAACCCGAAGTGCGACACCGACGTGTAGGCGATGAGCCGCATGAGGTCGCTCTGCCCGATCGCCATGAGCGCGCCGTACAGGATCGAGACCACGGCGAGCACGACGACGACGGGCGCCGCCCACCTGCTCGCGTTCGGGAACAGCGGCAGGCACAGCGTGAGCATCCCGAACGTGCCCACCTTGTCCAGGACGCCGACGAGCAGCGTGGACGTCCCGGCCGGCGCGTGCTGCGCGGCGTCGGGCAGCCAGGTGTGCACGGGGAAGAGCGGCGCCTTGATGGCGAACGCGAGGAAGAAGCCGAGGAACAGCAGCCGCTCGATCGTGACCGGCATCGGGTTCTCCGCGAAGTACCCGACGAGGTTCGTCGTGAGGAACGCGTCCTCGGGCCGCGCGCCCGTGGCCGGGTCGATCGGCACCTGGACGTAGAGCGCGATGACGGCCGCGAGCATGATGAGGCCGCCCGCGAGCGAGAACAGCAGGAACTTCACCGCGGCGTAGCGCCGCCGCGCCCCGACGCCGAACCCGCCGATCATGAAGTAGACCGGGATGAGCATGGCCTCGAACAGCACGTAGAAGAGGAACACGTCGCGCGCGACGAACACCGCGACCATGAACGCCTCGAGGAGCAGCACGAGCGCGAGGTAGTGGCGCAGGCGGCGGACGTCGCCGTCCTGCTCCTTCCACGCGGCGAGCACGACGAGCGGGACCAGCAGCACCGACAGCGCGACGAGCGCGAGCGCGACGCCGTCGGCGCCGACCGCGTAGCTCGCCCCGATCTGCGGGATCCAGCGGTACGTCTCGGCGAGCTGGTGGGTACCGGCCGCGGACGTGTCGAACGCGGTGAACGCGCCGACGAGCAGGCCGAGCTCGACGAGCGCCGCGCCGAGCGCGATGCCGCGCACGGCACGCAGCGCGCCCGCACCGACGCCGCGCGTGCGGGCCGCGGCCGTGAGCCACACCGCCGCGGCACCCACCAGGGGCCAGGCGATGAGCAAGGACAACCAGGGGACGGAGGTGGTCATGGGTGTCTCCCTCTCAGCTCGCGGAGCCGGTGGTCAGGGCGAGGACGACGGCGACGACGACCACGAGGCCGCCGAGCATCGTCGCGCCGTACGAGCGCACGTAGCCGTTCTGCCACCCGCGGAGCCACTCCCCCACCTTGCCGACGAGGCCGGCCAGGCCCATCCAGCCGCCGTCGACCATCTCCTTGTCGGCGTAGACGAGCGAGCGCGTGAGGTACTGGCCGGGACGCATGAACACCGTCTCGTTGACGTCGTCCTGGTACAGGTCGCGGCGGGCCGCGCGCGTGAGCACGGAGCCGCGCGGGGCGCGGACCGGGACGCTCGACATCGCGTACTGGCGCCACGCGAGGGCGGCGCCCGCGAGGACGAGCAGGAGCGTCAGCGCGATGAGCGACCAGACGGGCAGCACGGGCTCGTGGTGCTCGGCGTGCCCCGTGACGGGCTCGAGCCACGTGACGAAGCGCGAGCCCGCGGCGAGGATGCCGCCCAGGGCCACCGACCCGACCGCGAGGACGATCATCGGCCACGTCATGAGGCGCGGGGACTCGTGCGGGTGCTGGACGGGACCGTCCTGGGGGCCGAGGCCGTCCACGGAGCCGCTGCCGTCGTTCCAGCGGCGGCGACCGGAGAACGTCATGAAGAACAGGCGCGACATGTAGAACGCGGTGATCCCCGCGCCGAGCAGCGCCACGCCGCCAAAGACCCACGCCCGCCACGGCTCGCCGTCGACGGGGACGAACGCGGCCTCGATGATCTTGTCCTTGCTCCAGAAGCCCGAGAACGGCGGGATCCCGAGGATCGCGAGCCAGCCCATCATGAAGGTGATCCACGTGACCTTCATGTAGCGCGCGAGGCCGCCGAACCGGCGCATGTCGACCTGGTCGTCCATGCCGTGCATGACGGACCCCGCGCCGAGGAACATCCCGGCCTTGAAGAAGCCGTGCGTCACGAGGTGGAAGATCGCGAACGCGTAGCCGATCGGGCCGAGCCCGGCGGCGAGGATCATGTAGCCGATCTGCGACATGGTCGACGCGGCGAGCGCCTTCTTGATGTCGTCCTTCGCGCAGCCGACGATCGCCCCGAAGAGCAGCGTCACCGCACCCACGATCACCACGACGAGCTGCGCCGTCGGCGCGCCCTCGAAGATCGGCGCGGACCGCACGACGAGGTAGACGCCCGCCGTGACCATGGTCGCGGCGTGGATGAGCGCGGAGACCGGCGTCGGGCCGGCCATCGCGTCCCCGAGCCACGCCTGGAGCGGGAACTGCGCCGACTTGCCGCACGCCGCGAGCAGGAGCGCGAGGCCCGTCGCCGTGAGCAGCGCGGTCGAGGCCTCCGGCACGCGGGCGAACACCGTGCTGAAGTCGAGCGCGCCGAACGTCGCGAACATGAGCATCATCGCGACGATGAGGCCGATGTCGCCCACGCGGTTCATGACGAACGCCTTCTTCGCCGCGACCGCGTACGCCCGGTTGTGGTTCCAGAACCCGATGAGCAGGTACGACGCGAGGCCCACGCCCTCCCAGCCGACGAACAGCAGGAGGAACGAGTCGGCGAGGACGAGGACGAGCATCGCCGCGATGAACAGGTTGAGGTACGCGAAGAACCGGCGCCGGTCGCGGTCGTGCGCCATGTAGGCGACCGCGTACACGTGGATGAGCGTCCCGACGAACGTCACGAGGAGCACGAAGGTCAGGGACAGCGGGTCGATCCGCAGCCCGACGGCGAGGTCGAGCCCGCCGGACGCGATCCAGTCGAACAGGCGGTAGTCCACGACGCGCTCGTCGACCGGGAGGCCGAGCATCGACACGAAGAGGACCAGGCCCACGACGAACGCCGCGGCGGACATGAGCACGCCGAACCAGGCGCCCCAGCGGTCGCTGCGGCGGCCCGCGAGCAGCAGGACGGCCGCCCCGACGAGCGGGAGCAGCACGAGCAGCGGTGCGGCGAGGAACGCGCCCGGGACCGTCTCGGTCGCGGGCACGACGTCGGTCGCGGTCAGCAGTCCGCCCGCCGACGGCAGGGCGGGAAGGAGCATCGTCATCGGTGCCGGCCCCTCAGCTCTTGAGCAGGTTGACGTCGTCGACCGAGGCGGACCGACGGGTGCGGAAGATGGACACGATGATCGCGAGGCCGACGACGACCTCCGCCGCCGCGACCACCATGACGAAGAACGCGAGGACCTGGCCGGTCACGTCGCCGTGGATGCGGGCGAACGTGACGAACGCGAGGTTGGTCGCGTTGAGCATGAGCTCGACGCCCATGAACACGATGATCGCGTTGCGGCGCAGGAGGACCGTCGCCGCGCCGATCGCGAAGAGGATCGCGGCCAGCACGAGGTAGTGGGTGAGCTCCATCAGTCCTCTCCTCCCGGGGTCGCGCCGGGCACACGGGACCGGCCCGGGTCGTCGGGACCCCCGACGTCGCCGGCGGGCGGCTCGCCCTCGGGCTGCTCGGCCGTCGCGGCCTGCACCACGCGCTCGTTCGCGTCCTGGGCCCGCAGCGCGGGCAGGGCACGGTGCGGCTCGTGCTCGACGAGCACGTCGCGCTCGGCCTCGAGGATGGTGCCGGCCGAGCGCTCCTGGCCACGGATCCGCAGGATGCGGGACACCGACTCCTCGATGGGCCGCCCCTGCGGGTCGAGGGCCGGCGTGTCCATCGCGTTGTTCTGCGCGTAGACGCCGGGCGCGGCGAGCGGCGTGAGCCGGCCGCCCGACGGCAGGGCCGCGACCTTCGCGTCCGCCTGCTCGCGCTGGCCGACCTTCGGGGTGAGGCGGCGCCGGTGCGTGAGCACGAGCGCCGAGACCGCGGCGGTGATGAGCAGGATGCCCACGACCTCCATCGCGAACACGTAGTCCGCGAAGAGCACGCGCGCGAGCGCCGTCGGGTTCGTCACCGCGTTCGCGGCCTCGAGACCGACCGCGGGCGGGAACGCCGCCTGCGAGACGACGCCGACCAGCACGGCCCCGAGCCCGAGCCCGAGCAGCACGCCGATCCAGCGCTGGCCGCGGATCGTCTCGACGAGCGAGTCCGACGCGTCGACGCCGACGAGCATGAGCACGAAGAGGAACAGCATCATCACGGCGCCCGTGTAGACGACCACCTGGACGACGCCGAGGAACGGCGCCTCCTGCGCGATGTAGAGGATCGCGAGGTCGACCATGACGAACATGACCGCGATGGCGGCGTGCACCGCCTTGCGCGCGAAGAGCAGCGAGAGCGCCGCGAGCACCATGAGGGGGGCGAGGACCCAGAAGAGGACCGCCTCGCCGCCGCCCCCGATCACCGCGCGCCCTTCCGGGCCGACTGACGGGCGGACCGCCCGGACGGCTGCGTGACCCGCCGGACCTCCGGCTCGCGGCCCGCCGGCTCCGGCGGGAGCGTCGGGTCGTCCGGCCGGTGCTCGCGCACCCACTCCACCTGCTCGGCCACCGGGCCGCTCACCTCTCCGCGGTAGTACTCGGTGTCCGACGTCCCGGGCACCATCGGGTGCGGCGCGGAGAGCATGCCCTCGCGCAGCGGCGCGAGGAGATCCTGCTTCTCCCAGATCATGCCCTCGCGCGTCGGACCGGCGAGCTCGTACTCGTTGGTCATCGTCAGCGCGCGCGTCGGGCACGCCTCGATGCACAGCCCGCAGAAGATGCAGCGCAGGTAGTTGATCTGGTAGACGCGGCCGTACCGCTCGCCGGGCGACATGTGGCCGCCGTCGGGCAGGTCGGCGTTGTCCGCGCCCTCGACGTAGATCGCGTCCGCGGGGCACGCCCACGCGCACAGCTCGCACCCGATGCACTTCTCGAGCCCGTCGGGGTACCGGTTGAGCTGGTGCCGGCCGTGGTAGCGCGGCTTGGGCGGCACCTTCTGGCGCGGGTACTGCTCCGTCACGGTCGGCCGGAACATCGAGGAGAAGGTCACGCCGAACCCGGCGACGGGCGCGACGAGCTCGCGAAAGCCCTTCGCCTGCGGGCGGCGGACCTCGTACTCGCCCGGCCGGTCCGGCTTCTGGTCGTCAGCCACGGTCGACCTCCTTGTCGTGCGGTGTGTCGCGGGGGGCACCGGCACCCGGTGCGGACGTCCTGGCCGCGCCCGCGTCGTCGGGCACGAGGGCCCGACGGCGCGGCGAGGGCGGGAGCGACTGGCCGGGCAGCGGCGGGACGGGGAAGCCGCCGGCGAACGCGTCGAACGGCTCGGGCGCGCCCCCCGCGGTGCGCGGAGCGGCGCCGGGTGGCGCCTTCTTCTCGGGCCAGAACCAGACGACGACCACGACGACGAGGGCTATCGCGACCGCGATCCCGATGAACACGCGCAGGTCCACGTCGAGGAACTGGCGCACGGCCTGGGCGACGGCGAGCAGCACGAGCCACGCGAGCGCGAAGGGGATGAGGACCTTCCAGCCGAAGCGCATGAACTGGTCGTAGCGCAGGCGCAGCAGCGTGCCGCGCACCCACACGAAGAAGAACATGACGGCCCAGACCTTGACGAGGAACCAGAGGATGGGCCACCAGCCCTCGTTGAACATCCCGTCGTTGATCGCCGAGAGCGGCCACGGGGCCCGCCACCCGCCGAGGAACAGCGTCGTCGCGACCGCGGAGACGTTGAGCATGTTGATGTACTCCGCGAGGAAGAACCACGCGAACTTCATCGACGAGTACTCGGTCATGTACCCCGACACGAGCTCGCCCTCGGCCTCGGGGAGGTCGAACGGCAGGCGGTTCGTCTCGCCGACCATGGAGATGACGTAGATGACGAACGCCGGCAGGAGGGGGAGGAACCACCACAGCTGCGTCTGCGAGTCGACGATGCGCGAGGTCGACATCGACCCCGCCATGAGGAAGACGGAGACGAGCGACAGACCCATCGCGAGCTCGTAGCTGATGACCTGGGCCGTCGAGCGGACCGACCCGAGCAGCGGGTACGTCGAGCCGGACGACCAGCCGCCGAGCACGATCCCGTACACGCCGAGCGACGCGCACGCGAGGATGTAGAGCGTCGCGACCGGGAAGTCGGTGAGCTGGGCGGGCGTCACGTAGTCCGTGAACGGGATCTGCACCTCGGGCCCGAACGGGATGACCGCGAACACGAGGAGCGCGCAGAACACGGAGATCATCGGCGCGAGCAGGTAGACGAACTTGTCGGCCGCCTTGACGGTGATGTCCTCCTTGAGCAGGAGCTTCATCGCGTCGGCGAGCGACTGCAGCAGGCCGAACGGGCCGTGCCAGTTCGGGCCGGGCCGCACCTGCATGCGGGCGACGACCTTACGCTCGAACCAGATCGCGAACAGCACGCTCGTCAGCAGGAAGACGAGGATGAGGACGGCCTTGACGAGGTACGTCCAGCCGTTGTCCTGCGAGAAGTTCGCCGTGATGCCGGGCACCGCCGGCGTCTCGGTGGCCAGCGCGTGGAGCGCGTGCAGGCCGCTCATGCGCCCTCCCCTCCGTCGGTGGTCCCCGGCTCGAGCCGGACGAGGTCGCCCGGCACCGCGCCGAGCGTGGCGTGCACGGACGACCCCGGCGAGCGCAGCGGCAGCCACACCACGTGGTCGACCATGTCGGTCACCACCACGGGGAGCGTGACCGCGCCCCGGTCGGTGACGACCCGCACGAGCTCGCCGTCGAACACGTCGACCGCAGCGGCCGTGGCCGCCGACAGGCGTGCCACGGGGCGCTTGGCCGTGCCGGCGAGGTACCGCTCGCCGTCCTGGCCGCGCGCGTCGTCGAGCAGGAGGCGCCAGCTCGCGAGGACCGCGGTCCCGGGCGCGACGGCGGGCGGCTCGGTCGCGTCGACCGTGGGCGCCGCGGCGCGCGCGCCGTCCCAGGCGCCGTCGCCCACGAGCTGCTCGAGCTCGGCGCGCACGGCCTCGAGCGTCGGCAGGCCGAGCGGGGCGCCGGCGGCGTCCGCGAGCGCGTCGAGCACGCGGTGGTCGGGCATCGCGGTCGAGGCGAGCGCGGCCGGGAACGGGCGCACGCGCCCCTCCCAGCTGACGAACGCCCCGGCCCGCTCCACGGGCGGCGCCACCGGGAGCACGACGTCGGCGTACTCCGTCACCGCCGAGCGCCGCACCTCGAGCGAGACGACGACGTCCGCCGCCTCGAGCGCGCGGCGCGCGTGCGCCGGGTCGGGAAGGTCGTCGAGCTCAAGCCCGCCCACGAGGACGCCCGCGAGCTGGCCGACCGAGAGCGCGTCAAGCATCTCCCCCAGGTCGCGGCCCGGGGCCGTGGGCAGCCCCGCGGGGTGGTCCTCGGTGGTCGCCGCGCCCCACACGGTCGCGACGTCCACGCGGGCCGCGGCGTCGGCGACCGGGCGTCCGCCCGGCAGGAGGTTGGGCAGCGTGCCCGCCTCGACGCCGCCGCGCTCGCCCGCTCGGCGCGGGACCCAGGCGAGGCGTGCGCCCGTCGCGGCGACCGCGCGCAGCAGCGCGCTGTACCCGCCGGGCGTCGTGGCGAGCCGCTCGCCCACGAGGACGACCGCCCCCGGCTGGCGGAGCGCGTCGCTCGCGTCGGCGAGGACGTCGTCGGTGCCGCTCGCCTCGTCGAGCGTGCGGACCCGGTCGCCCGCGGCGATGCCGTCGAGCCACTCGGCCTCGGTGCCCGGGGCGGCGGGGAGCAGCGTGCCGTGCATGCGCTGCACGCCGCGCGACGCGAACGGCGCCACGGAGAAGACGCGGACCCGGTGCCGCAGCGCGCCCTTGCGCAGGCGCAGGAACGCGACGCCCGCCTCCTCCTCGGCCTCGAGGCCGACGAGCAGGACCGCGGGGGCCTTCTCGAGGTCGGGGAAGGTCACGCCGAGACCCGTGCCGGCGACCGCGTGCGCGAGGAAGTCCGCCTCCTCCGCACTGTGCGCGCGGGCCCGGTGGTCGACGTCGTTCGTGCGCAGCCACGTGCGCGCGAGCTTGGCGTACGCGTAGGCGTCCTCGACCGTGAGCCGCCCGCCCGGCAGGACGCCGACCCCGCCCGCGTCGCGGGCCCGGGTCAGGGCGTCGGCCGCGACCTCGAGCGCCTCGGCCCACGAGGCCGGGCGCAGCTCGCCGCGCGTGACGGTCCCGTCCGGCGCGACCTCGCGGTCGCGCACGAGCGGGTGCGTGAGACGGTCCGGCGCGGACTGCCACGTGAAGGCGAAGCGGTCCCGGTCGGTGATCCACTCCTCGTTGACCAGCGGGTCCTCCCCCGCGAGGCGGCGCAGCACGACGCCCCGGCGGTGGTCGACGCGGATCGCCGACCCGGACGAGTCGTGCTCGGCGACCGACGGCGTCGAGACCAGGTCGAACGGGCGCGACCGGAAGCGGTACGCCGCCCCCGTGAGCGCGCCGACCGGGCATATCTGCACGGTGTTGCCGGAGAAGTACGACGCGAACGGGAGGCCCGCCTCGTCCTCCAGGGCCAGGCCCACCGGGCGGTCGCCGGGCGCCTCGCCCGCGGGCGGCGCGAAGTCGAGCACGGCCTCGTCGAAGCGGCCGATCTGCTGCGCGGCGCCGCGCTTCTGCAGGTCGATGAACGCGTCGCCCGCGATCTCCTGGGAGAAGCGCGTGCACCGCTGGCACAGGACGCAGCGCTCGCGGTCGAGCAGGATCGTCGTCGAGACGGCGATCGGCTTGGGGAACGTGCGCTTGACGTCGACGAACCGGCTCGTCGCGCGCCCGTTGCTCATCGCCTGGTTCTGCAGGGGGCACTCGCCGCCCTTGTCGCACACCGGGCAGTCGAGCGGGTGGTTGATGAGCAGCAGCTCCATGATCCCGTGCTGCGCCTTGTCGGCGACCGGGCTCGTGCGCTGGGTCTTCACCACCATGCCCGGCGTCGCCTCGAGCGTGCACGACGCCTGCGGCTTCGGCATGGGCCGCACGTTGCCCTCGCGGTCGGGCGCCGCGACCTCGACGAGGCACTGGCGGCACGCCCCGGCGGGCTCGAGCAGCGGGTGGTCGCAGAACCGCGGGATCTGGATCCCGATCTGCTCGGCCGCGCGGATCACGAGCGTGCCCTTGGGCACCGACATCTCGATGTCGTCGATCGTGAACGTCACCTGGTCCGCGGGGGCCGGGGGCTTGGCCGCGCCGCCCGAGGGCGCGACGGCCGAGGAGCCGGTGCCCGGGGCGGGGGTCGTGGTCGTCATCAGTGCACTCCTGCCGTCAGGACGCGGGCCGGGCGGGGCGTGTAGTCGAAGAGCGCCGAGGCCGCCGGGTCGAACGGGCAGCGGTGCTCCGTGATGTGCGCCTCGTACTCGTCGCGGAACAGCGCGATGCTGCTCGTGACGGGCGACGTGGCGCCGTCGCCGAGCGCGCAGAACGCGCGGCCCAGGATGTTGTCGCACGTGTCGAGGAGCAGGTCGAGGTCGGCCTCCGTGCCCTGGCCCGCCTCGATGCGCGCCAGCACCTGCTTCATCCAGTACGTGCCCTCGCGGCACGGCGTGCACTTGCCGCACGACTCGTGCGCGTAGAAGTCGGTCCACCGGCTCACGGCCCGCACGACGCACGTCGTCTCGTCGAAGAGCTGGAGCGCGCGCGTGCCGAGCATCGAGCCCGCCGCCGCGACCGACTCGTAGTCGAGCGGGGTGTCGAGGTGCGCGTCGGTGAACAGCGGCGTCGACGAGCCGCCCGGCGTCCAGAACTTCAGCGCCTTGCCCCCGCGCATCCCGCCCGCGAGGTCGAGCAGCTCGCGCAGCGTCGTGCCGAGCGGGGCCTCGTACTGCCCCGGCCGCGTCACGTGGCCGGAGAGCGAGAACAGGCCGACGCCGGCCGAGCGCTCCGTGCCCATCGAGGTGAACCAGTCCGCGCCGCGCGCGACGATCGACGGCACGCTCGCGATCGACTCGACGTTGTTGACGACCGTCGGGCGCGCGTACAGGCCCGCGACCGCGGGGAACGGCGGCTTGAGCCGCGGCTGCCCGCGGCGGCCCTCGAGCGAGTCGAGCAGCGCCGTCTCCTCGCCGCAGATGTACGCGCCGGCCCCGGCGTGGACCGTGACGTCGAGGTCGAAGCCCGACCCGAGCACGTCCTTGCCGAGGTAGCCGGCCTCGTACGCCTCCTCGACCGCGCGCAGCAGGCGGCGGTACACGTGCAGCACCTCGCCGCGCACGTAGATGAAGGCGTGCCGGCACCCGATCGCGTACGACGTGATCGCGACGCCCTCGACGAGCGCATGCGGGCTCGCGAGCATGAGCGGGATGTCCTTGCACGTGCCCGGCTCGGACTCGTCCGCGTTGACGACGAGGTAGCGCGGGCCGCCGTCGGGCGCGGGCAGGAAGCCCCACTTCATGCCCGTGGGGAACCCGGCGCCGCCACGGCCGCGCAGGCCGGACGCCTTGACCGTCGCGACGACGTCGCCCGGGTCCTGCCCGAGCGCGGCGCGCAGGCCCGCGTAGCCGCCGCGGTCCAGGTAGGACGCGAGCGTCCAGGACCGGTCCGCGTCCCACGTGTCCGACAGGACCGGGGTCAGCGGGTCCGGCGCCGGGCGGGTCTCGGTGCTCTGCTGCTCGCTCATGCGTCCGCTCCCTTCGACGGGTCGGGCTTCGTGCCGGGCGACTCGGCCTTGCCGCCGGGGTCGACGTCGGCGTCGGTCGTCGGCTTCCGCTCGGCGCTCGACTGCGCCTCGCCGGCGTCGGGCGCACCGCCGGCGGGGGCGCCGCCGTCCGGGGCCGCCTCCGCGTCCGTCTCGCCGGCCGGGGCGGTCCAGCCGTGCTCGCGCGCGAGCCGCAGGCCGGCGAGGGTGGGCTCGCCCGCGCCGACACCCTCGTCGGCGCGGCCGTCGGGGAAGCCGGCGAGCACGCGGCTCATCTGCTTGAACGTGCACACGCTCGCCGCGCCGCGCGTCGGGGCGACGGGCTCGCCGGCACGGAGCCGGTCCACGACGTCCGTCGCGCTGCCGGGGGTCTGGTTGTCGAAGAACTCCCAGTTGACCATCATCACGGGCGCGTAGTCGCAGGCCGCGTTGCACTCCACGCGCTCGAGCGTGATCGCGCCGTCCTCGGTGGTCTCGTCGTGCCCGACGCCGAGGTGGTCCGACAGCTCGTCGAAGATCGCGTCGCCGCCCATGATCGCGCAGAGCGTGTTCGTGCAGACGCCCACGGTGTAGGTGCCGTTGGGGTGGCGCTTGTACTGCGTGTAGAACGTCGCGACGGCGGAGACCTCCGCCGCGGTGAGCCCGAGCTGCTCCGCGCAGAACAGGATGCCGTCGCGCGACACGTAGCCGTCCTCGGACTGCACGAGGTGCAGCATCGGCAGCAGCGCGGAGCGGGACTCGGGGTAGCGCGCGACGATCTGCGCGGCGTCGGCGGCGAGGCGCGCCGTCGTCTCCGCGTCGTACCCGGGACGGGCGCGCCCGGCGGGCGTCCCGTCCGTCGCAGGTCCGGCGTCGATGGTCATCGGTCCACCCCTCCCAGCACCGGGTCCAGGGACGCGACCGCGACCACGACGTCGGCCACCTGGCCGCCCTCGCACATCGCCGCCACGGCCTGGAGGTTGTTGAACGACGGGTCGCGGAAGTGCGCCCGGTAGGGGCGCGTGCCGCCGTCGGACACGAGGTGCACCCCGAGCTCGCCGCGCGGGTGCTCCACGGTCTGCCACGCCTGCCCCACGGGGACCCGGAAGCCCTCGGTGACGAGCTTGAAGTGGTGGATCAGGGCCTCCATCGAGGAGCCCATGATCTCCTTGATGTGCTCGAGCGAGTTGCCCTGGCCGTCGCTCCCGATCGCGAGCTGCGCGGGCCACGCGATCTTGCGGTCGCCGACCATGACGGGCTGGCCCGCCGTCGCCTCGAGGCGGTCCAGGCACTGCGCGACGATGTGCAGCGACTGGTAGCACTCCTCGAGCCGCAGCACGACGCGGTCGTAGCAGTCGGCGCCCGTCGCGGTCGGGACGTCGAAGTCGTACGTCTCGTAGCCGCAGTACGGGTCGGACTTGCGCACGTCGTACGGGTGGCCCGTCGAGCGCAGCACCGGCCCGGTGACGCCGAGCGCCATGCAGCCCGCGAGGTTGAGGTGCCCGACCCCGACGAGGCGCCCCTTGAAGATGGGGTTGGCGAGCATGAGGTCGCCGAGCTGGCCGAGGTAGCGGCGCACGAGCGGGTCCGCCCGGCGCACCTGCTCGACGAGGTCCGGCGGCACGTCCTGCGCGACGCCGCCCGGGCGGACGTACGCGTGGTTCATGCGCAGCCCCGTGACCGCCTCGAAGATCCGCAGGATCTCCTCGCGCGCGGTGAACGCGATGGTCATGACGGTCGTCGCGCCCATCTCGTTGCCGCCCGTGCCGAGGCACACGAGGTGGGACGCGATGCGGTTGAGCTCCATCATCAGCACGCGGATGACGCTGGCCCGCTCGGGCACGTCGTCCGTGATGCCGAGGAGCTTCTCGACCGCGAGGCAGTACGCCGTCTCCTGGAACAGCGGCGCGAGGTAGTCCATGCGGGTGCAGAACGTGACGCCCTGCGTCCACGTCCGGAACTCCATGTTCTTCTCGATGCCGGTGTGCAGGTAGCCGATGCCGCAGCGCGCCTCGGTGACCGTCTCGCCGTCGATCTCGAGCATGAGGCGCAGCACGCCGTGCGTCGACGGGTGCTGCGGGCCCATGTTGACGACGATGCGCTCCTCGCCGAGCGCGGCGGCCGCGACGGCGCTCTCCGCGATCTCGGCCCAGTCGCCGCCGGACGCCTCGAAGCTCGGGACGCCGGGATCGAAGTCGCCGACGGGCGGACGGGTGGCGTGCGGGGCGCCGCCGGGGGCGCCGGTGGTGTGCGTGCTCACGAGTACGACCTCCTCGTGTCGGGCGGGGGCACGGTCGCGCCCTTGTACTCGACGGGGATCCCGCCGAGCGGGTAGTCCTTGCGCTGCGGGTGGCCCGGCCAGTCGTCGGGCATCTCGATGCGCGCGAGCGACGGGTGGCCGTCGAAGACGATGCCGAAGAAGTCCCACGTCTCGCGCTCGTGCCAGTCGTTCGTCGGGTAGACGGACGTCGTGGTCGGCACGTGCGGGTCCGCGTCGGGCACCGACACCTCGAGCCGCAGCCGCCGGCCGTGGGTGATCGAGGTCAGGTGGTAGACGGCGTGCAGCTCGCGGCCGACGTCGTGCGGGAAGTGCACGCCGCTCACGCCCAGGCTCAGCTCGAAGCGCAGGTCCTGGTCGTCGCGCAGCGCCCGGCACACCTCGACGAGGTGGTAGCGGTGCACGTGCAGCGTCAGCTCGGCGTGCGCGCCGGGCGGGTCGACGACGACGCGCTCGACCGCGGCGTCGAACCGGACGCCGGACGCCTCGAGCACCTCCGTGAGGACGTCCACGACCTCGTCGAACCAGCCGCCGTAGGGGCGGGCGCTCGCGCCCGGCATCGCGACGGGCTGCACCAGGCCGCCGTAGCCGGACGTGTCGCCCGAGCCGTGGACGCCGAACATGCCCTCGCGGACCTCGACGACCTCGAGCGTGCGGGGCGCCCCGGCACCGGTCACGAGGTCGGCCGACCGGGGGCCGTTCACCTCCTCCGGCTGCGGCACCGGCGTGCCGGCGCCGCTCTTCTCGTCCGTCACCGCAGCAGCCCCTTCATCTGGAACGTGGGCGTCGCCTCGAGCGCCGCCGCCTCTGCGGCGCGCGCCGCCTCCTCGCGGTTCACGCCGAGCGGCTCGTGCTGGATCTGGTCGTGCAGCGCGAGGATCGCGTTGATGAGCATCTCCGGCCGCGGCGGGCAGCCGGGCAGGTAGATGTCCACCGGGACGACGTGGTCGACGCCCTGGACGATCGCGTAGTTGTTGAACATGCCGCCGCTCGACGCGCACACGCCCATGGACAGGACCCACTTGGGCTCGCTCATCTGGTCGTAGACCTGCCGCACGACCGGCGCCATCTTCTGGCTCACGCGCCCGGCCACGATCATGAGGTCCGCCTGGCGCGGCGACGCGCGGAAGACCTCCATGCCGAAGCGCGACAGGTCGAACCGCGACGCGCCCGCCGCCATCATCTCGATGGCGCAGCACGCGAGGCCGAAGGTCACGGGCCACAGCGACGCCTTGCGCAGGTACCCCGCGAGGTCCTCGATCGTGGTGAGCAAGAAGCCCGAGGGAGCTTCCTCGATCCCCATGGTGTCTCTCCTAGTTCTCTCGCCGGTGCCCGCCGGGGCCCCCGCTGGGTGCCACCGTCAGTCCCACTCGAGGCCGCCGCGGCGCCACTCGTAGACGAACGGGACGGTGATGAGCGCGAGGAACGCGAGCATCGCCACCAGACCGAACGTCGCGAGCGTCGCGAAGTCGACGGCCCACGGGTAGAGGAAGACGACCTCGATGTCGAAGACGATGAACGTCATCGCGACGAGGTAGTACTTGATCGGGAAGCGCCCGCCGCCGACGGCGTGGGGAGTGGGCTCGATGCCGCACTCGTAGGCGTCGAGCTTGGCGCGGTTGTACCGCTTGGGGCCGATGACCGCGCTCGCGGCGACGCCGCCGAGCGCCAGCACGGCGGCCACGCCCATGAGGACGAGCAGCGGGACGTACGGGTTGGTCATCGTCGACTCCTCGAGTGGGGGCTCGGGACGGGTCTCCCCGGACGACGTCGTCCGGGTCCGCGGTCAGGTGGTGCGAGTGCCGGCGCTGCGTGGTGCGCGGGTGCCGGCCCACCTCGTGGGCTCATGACGATGGCACCACCCTGGTCAGCCCGGCGATGACGCGGTCGACCCAGTCGCCGCCGCGGGGCTCGTAGCAGTCCGACAGGAGCTTGAGGACGAACCGCATGACGACCGGGCGCGGGAGCCCGTAGCGCGTGCAGATCCGCATGATCTCGGGGTGCTCGATGAGCTTCACGAAGTACCGGCCGAGCGTGTAGTAGCCGCCGAGCTCGCGCCGCATGAGGCGCGGGTACGTCTGCAGCGCGCGCTCGCGACCGCCGTCGGTGAGCCGCGCGCGCGACTGGGCGACGACGTCGGCCGCCGCCCGCCCGGCCTGCATCGCGTAGGCGATGCCCTCGCCGTTGAAGGGGCTGACCATGCCGCCCGAGTCCCCGACGAGCAGCACGCCGCGCGTGTACAGCGGCGTGCGGTTGAAGCCCATGGGCAGCGCCGCGCCGCGCACCGGGGCGAGCCGGTTCTCCTCCGTGAACTCCCACTCGGCGGGCGCGTTGCGCATCCAGGTGGCGAACAGGTCCTTGTAGTCGACGTTCGCCGCGGACTGCCGCGCGGGCGTCGAGCTCACCGAGCCGAGGCCGACGTTCGCCGTGCCGTCGCCGAGCGAGAAGATCCAGCCGTACCCCGGCAGGAGGTTCGACTCGCGGGGCGTGCCGTCCCACAGCTCGAGGTGGGACTCCATCCACGGGTCGTCGTGGCGGGGCGTGCGGAAGTAGGTGCGGACGGCGACGCCGATCGGGCGGTCCTCGCGCCGCGCGAGGCCGAGGGCGAGCGCGAAGCGGGACGAGACGCCGTCGGCCGCGATGACGACGGGCGCGCGGTAGGTGACCTCGTCGCCGGCGCGCCGGCCCTTCTCGTCCACGGGGCGCGCCGTGACGCCGACGACGCGGCCCGTGCGCTCGTCGAGGACGGGGCCGGTGACGGCGGTGCGCTCGAGCAGCTTGGCGCCGGTGCGCTGCGCGTGCTCGGCGAGCGTGCGGTCGAACGAGTGGCGCGCGCGGGCCATGCCGTAGCTGGGGTACGACGCGAGGTCCGGCCACGCGAGCTCCCAGGAGCGGCCGCTCGCGACGACGCGCAGGCCGCGGTTGCGGATCCAGCCGTCCTCGGCGCGCGTGGGGACGCCCATGCGCACGAGCTCGGCGACCGCGCGCGGCGTCAGGCCGTCGCCGCAGATCTTGTCGCGCGGGAACGCCGACTTCTCGAGGAGGAGGACGCTCAGGCCCGCGGCGGCGCAGTAGTGGGCGGCCGCGGAACCGGCCGGGCCGGCGCCCACGACGATCACGTCGGCGTCGTCGAGCCTCGCGCCCACCGTGCTCACCTCGCCGTCCCGTCGTCTCGGTCCTCGTGCGGTGCTCCACCGTGACCCGGCTCGGGACACGATGCACCCACAGCCCTTGTGAAGTCGGTCACAATGGACACCGCCACTCTAGTCACTCCGGACGGGAGATGTGTAGCAAGGCGACCCTTCCCTGGGAGATCCTGTGACGAAGGTCCCGGCACCTGCCGACGCCCGACCCTGGGGACGAGGACTCGCGGGCAAGGGGGCCGGCGCCGCGATGGCCTAGCCTCCCGCGCGCCCGCGCCGCCCGGGGCACCGTCGTCCCAGGTCAGCGCCGCGCACGCGTGCCGACGCGACCGCGTGCCGCCGGAGTCGCCGAGAAGGCCCCGCGCGGGACGCGCGCGGCCTCGTCCTGGTGTGGCGTCAGGCCGGGCGCACGCCCCGGTGCAGCGCGACGATCCCGCCGGAGAGGTTGCGGTAGGCGACCTTCTCCCAGCCCGCGCGCAGCAGGAGACGGCCCAGGCCCTGCTGGTCCGGCCACGCGGCGATCGACTCGGCGAGGTACTCGTACGACCCGCCCTCGCGCGTCACCGCCGAGGCGATGCGCGGCAGCGCCTGGACCAGGTACTCCTGGTACAGGACCCGGAACGGCGCCCACGTGGGGGTCGAGAACTCGCAGATCACCACGCGCCCGCCCGGCCGCACGACGCGCAGCATCTCGCGCAGCGCGCCCGCGGTGTCGACGACGTTGCGCAGCCCGAACGAGATCGTCACCGCGTCGAACGTGCCGTCCGCGAACGGGAGCCGCGTCGCGTCCCCGGCGACGAACGGGAGGTCCGGGCGACGCTCCTTGCCGACCTGGAGCATGCCGATGGAGAAGTCGCACGGGACGACGCGCACGCCGTCGTCGGCGAACGGCTCCGAGGACGTGCCCGTCCCGGCCGCCAGGTCGAGCACCTTCTCGCCCGGCAGCGCGCCGACCGCGCGGACCGTCGCCCGGCGCCACGCGCGGTCCTGCCCGAGCGACAGGATGTCGTTGGTTAGGTCGTACCGTGAGGCGATCCCGTCGAACATCGACGCGACCTCGGAGGGCTTCTTGTCCAGGTTGGCACGGGGCATGGCGCCCATGCTTCCACGTCCCCGCGCCCGCGGTCGCACCGCCGCGGCTTACGCTGGGAGGCGATGAGCGCAGAACCGTCGGCCACGGCCGCACAGCCCCACCCGCTGGTCGTGAGGACCACCCGGATCCCCGACCTGCCCGGCGGTCTCGACGCCCTCGTCGACCTCCTTCCGGACACGCGGCCCCTCGCGTGGGTGCGCCGCGGCGACGGGATCGTCGGCTGGGGCGAGGCGCTGCGGCTCGAGACGTGGGGGCCGGGCCGGTTCGCCGACGCCGAGGCGGCGTGGCACGAGACGCTCGCGCGCGCGGTCGTGCGCGACGAGGTGGGCCTGCCCGGCACGGGCCCCGTCGCGTTCGGCTCGTTCGCGTTCGACGACTCCGCACCGGGCGACGACGCGCACGACCCGGTCCGGGCCGGCGGGGTGCTCGTCGTGCCGCGCGTCGTCGTCGGGCGACGCGACGGCCACGCGTGGCTCACGACGGTCGACACCGCCGGCTCCCTGTCCTCCTCCCCCACGGACGCCCTGCGCCGCACGCCGCGCGAGCCCGTGCGCGCGCCGGGCGCGGTGGCCTGGCACGACGGCGCACTCGGTGCCGACGACTGGGCCGCCGTCGTCGCGGAGGGCGTCGAGCGCATCCGCTCGGGCGCGCTGGAGAAGGTGGTGCTCGCGCGCGACGTCGTCGCCCACACGAGCGAGCCCGTGGACCCGCGCTGGCTGCTCGCGCGCCTCGCCTCCGCCTACGAGGCGTGCTGGACGTTCTCGGTCGACGGGCTCGTCGGCGCGACCCCCGAGCTGCTCGTCCGCAGCGAGAAGGGCCTCGTGACGTCCCGCGTGCTCGCCGGCACGATCCGGCGCGGCGGCCTGTCCGACGACGAGGCGCTCCTGCGGGCCGCGCAGCTCGCGCGGTCGTCGAAGGACCTGGAGGAGCACGAGTACGCCGTCCGGTCCGTCGCGCAGGCGCTCGCCCCGTTCTGCTCGTCGATGAACGTCCCCGACTCGCCGTTCGTGCTGCACCTGCCGAACGTCATGCACCTCGCGTCCGACGTGACGGCCGTCCTCGCCCGCGGCGCGAGCGCGCCCGGGGCGTCGGGCGGCGCCGCAGCGGGGCCGACGAGCCTGGCGCTCGCGGCCGCGCTGCACCCGTCCGCGGCGGTGTGCGGGACACCGACGGTCGTCGCGCGCGACCTCATCCGCGAGATCGAGGGCATGGACCGCGGCCGGTACGCCGGCCCCGTCGGGTGGCTGGGCGCCGACGGCGACGGCGAGTGGGGCATCGCACTGCGCTCGGCCGAGCTGTCGGGCACCGACCCGCGCTCCGTGCGGCTCTTCGCCGGGTGCGGCATCGTCGCGGCGTCCGACCCGGCCGCCGAGGTCGCCGAGTCCGAGGCGAAGCTCGAGCCGATGCGCTACGCGCTCGGCGACGCCTGACGTCCCCACCGCCCCGCGTCCGTACCCCGGCGGAAGACCCCCGACGAGAGCCCCCCGGACGACGACGACGAGCGGCCGGCACGGAGATCCGTGCCGGCCGCTCGGTGCGGTGGGCCGCCGGGGCGGGGACGTCCCCGACGGCCCACCGTCCCGCCACGGTCAGAGGAGGTGGCGGGACGGGGTGCGGGGCCGGGTCAGCCCTGGCCGCCGAAGAACCAGTCGAACGGGTTCGGGACGTTGCCCGGGTCGGTCGGGTCACCCTGCTGACCCTGGTCGCCCTGCTGGCCGCCCTGGTCACCCTGGCCGGGGAGCTGACCCTGGCCGTCCTGGCCCGGCGTCTGCCCCTGGCCGTCCTGCGACCCCTGGCCGGTGGTCTCGTCGTCCGCCGGGCGCGTCGCGAGGGTGACGTCGAGCTCGAGCGTCTTGCCGTCGCGGACGACGGTGAGCTTCGACTCGGCGCCCGCGGCCCGCTCGCGCACGAACGCGGTGAGCGACTCCGCCCCGCCGACCGGGTGGCCGTCGATGGCGACGATGACGTCGCCCGAGCGGATGCCCGCGTCGGCGGCCGGCGAGCCGTCGGTGACCTCCTGGACCTCGGCGCCGCGGCGCGTGACGCCGTCGGCCGTCGCGGTCGCGTCGGCGAGCGTCACCCCGAGGAACGCGTGCTCCGCGGTCCCGTTGTCGACGAGCTGCTGACCGATCGTCTTGGCGAGGTTGACCGGGATGGCGAACCCGAGGCCGATCGAGCCGGACTGGCCACCGCCGCTCGACAGCGTCGCGATCGACGACGTGATGCCGATGACCCGGCCCTGCGCGTCGAACAGCGGGCCGCCGGAGTTGCCCGGGTTGATCGCGGCGTCGATCTGGATCGCGTTGGTGACGACGGACGTGCCGCCGCCCTCGCCGGACGCGGAGACCGGGCGGTCGACGGCCGAGACGATGCCGGTCGTGGCCGTGTTCGCGAGGCCGAGCGGGTTGCCGACCGCGAGGACCGACTCGCCGACGGTCACGTCGTCGGAGTCGCCGAGCGTCGCGGGCTGGAGGTCGTCGGGGGCGTCGACGAGCTGCACGACGGCGAGGTCCGTCGCCGGGTCGAGCCCGACGATCTTCGCGTCGAACAGGCGACCGTCGCTGAGCGTGACCTGGACGGTGTCGTTCTCGGCGCCGGACACCACGTGGTTGTTCGTCACCACGTGGCCCTTGTCGTCGATGATGACGCCCGAGCCCTCGGCCCCGCCCTGCGGGGTCTGGACCTGGATCGCCACGACCGACGGCGCGACGGCCTTGGTCACGGCCTCCCAGTCGGGGTTCTGCGACGACGAGTCGGCGACGGGCGCGGCCGACGTCTCGTGCTGCTGGCCGACGTCGGCGAGCGACGCGGAGTCCTGGTCGGCGCCGAACGCGCCGGTGAGGCCGGCGGTGCCGACGCTCGCGAGGAGCGCCGCGGCGGCCGCGGCGCTGACGACCGGCACCCAGGTGCGGCGGCGCTGCGGGGCGCCGCTCTCCCCGGCGGTGGCCGGGGCCGGAGGTGCGGGCGGCGGGCCGAAGCTGCCGGACGGCGCGTGGGCGCCGGGGGCGGACGTGCCCTGCGCGGGTCGCGCGTACGGGTTCGCCGGCGCAGCGGTAGGCGTGTGCCCCGCGGGTGCGGTGGCATGGCCCGTCGGGGCGGGCTGCGGCGTCGTGAGGTGCTGCACGGGGTGCGGCGGGAGCGGCTGCGTCGGGTGGCCGGTCGGGTGCGCCGACGGCTGGGCCGGTGCCTGCTCGCCCGCGGTCGCGGCCGGCAGCGGCTGCGTGGCGTCGGGCGTCGGGACGGGGGTGGGCTCGGTGCCCGGGGTGTTCGTCATGGTGGGCCTCCTTCTTCTGCCCACTACTTCACACCGCCGCGCTTGAACGACGCTTGAACGAACCTGGGAGTCTGCTGCGAGTTTTTCCGCGCCCCTCAGCCGCCCGAGGACAGCCCCGCGCGCACCGCCGCCCGGACGTCGTCCGCCAGGACCAGGCCGTCGCGACGGCGGTCCGCACGCCCGATACGCACCTCGACGACCTGGACGCCGTGGCTCGGCGCCGCGAGCACGTGCCGCAGCGAGGGGACGTCCTGGACGAGCTGGTGGTCCACCCCGTACCCGGCGCACAGCGGCGCGAGGTGCGCGCCGTGCGGCGTCGCGAAGACGCGCTCGAACGTGCGGCGCGCGCCCTCGGACGACTCCCCCAGCGCCCCGGGCTCGAGCCCCGCGAAGATCGCGCCGCCGTCGTCGTTCACGACGACGAGCTGGAGGTCCGCGTGCGGCTCGTCCGGTCCGCGCAGCAGCCCGCCGACGTCGTGGAGGAAGGTGAGGTCGCCGAGCAGAGCGCGGGTGCGCCGGTGGCCACGACCCGTCGCGAGGGCCGCGCCGAGCGCCGTCGACACGGTGCCGTCGATGCCCGCGAGCCCGCGGTTGGCGAGCACGCGCGGGCCGGGCCCGTCGAGGCCGAGCACGAGGCCCAGGTCGCGCACCGGGCTCGACGAGCCGACCACGAGCAGGTCGTCCGGGCCGCCCGCCGCGGCGAGCGCGCGCGCGACGCTCGGCCCGTCGGTCCGGGCCCCGTCGGTCGCCGCCGCGACGACGGCCGCCGCCGCGGCCGACGCCGCCTGCCAGCGCTCGGCCCAGCCCGTGGCGGGCGCGGGCTCGAGCCACCCTGCGGGCACCACGGGGAGCACGGTCGAGGCGTTGCGCGCGGCGTCGGGCCAGGGTCGCGAGCCCGGAGCCACGACGGTCACCGCGACGTCCCCGCGCCCGAGCAGCCGCTGCACCGGGCGCGAGAGCGTCGGCCGCCCCAGCACGACGACGTGCTCCACGTCGTCCGCGAGCGCGTCGACCCCGAGCACGAGCGGGTGCGCGACGACGAGACGCGGACCGCCCGCCGCCCCGGACGACGGCTCGGCGAGCAACGGCCAGCCGCGCGCCTCGGCGAGGTCGCGCGCGACGGGACCCGCGCCGTCGCCCGCGACGACGACCGTCCGCTCGCCGGGCACCGGCAGCGCGACGGGGGCGACCGGCGTGCCGAGCGGCTCCGTGACGTCGCCCGGCGCGACGGCGGTCGGCACAACCGCGGAGGCGGCCGGCACGACGACGACCGGGCGGACACCGGGGAGGTCCGGGTCGGGTGCGGCGGGCGCGGTGGGCCCGGCGAGCGCGGCGTCGGGAGGGGTGCCGGGCAGGCCGACAGGCACGAGCGGCTCGCGGTACGCGAGGTCGAGGTGCACCGGGCCGGGGTGCCCCGAACGTGCGCCCACGGCCTCGGCGAGCGCGCGCGCCGCGACGGCGAGGAGGTCGCGGACCTCGCCCGGGCGGCCGTCGGGCGCCGGGACGTCCGCGGCGAACCGCGTCGCGGGGCCGAAGATCCCGGCCTGGTGGGTCGTCTGGTTCGCGCCCGTGCCGCGCAGCTCGTGCGGCCGGTCGGCGGTGAGCAGCACGAGCGGGACGCCCGTGTGGTGCGCCTCGAGCACCGCGGGGTGCAGGTTCGCGACAGCCGTCCCCGACGTCGTGACGACCGCGACGGGCCGGGGCAGCGCGACGCCGCCGCGCACGAGCGGCCCCGCCCCGCGCGAGAGCCCGACGGCGAGGAACCCGGCCGCGCGCTCGTCGACGCGCACGTGCAGCGTGAGGTGGCCGAGGTCGGCCGCCGCCGCGAGCGCGTACGCGAGCGGGGCGCTGCGCGACCCGGGGGCGAGCACGACGTCCGCGACGCCCTCGAGCGCGAGGCGGTGCACGAGCGCGAACGCGCTGCGCACCGCGGGCGGCTGGGCGTCCAGGCCGTCGAGCAGCGGGTCGGGGGCGGCGCTCATCGCACGCTCCCGGCGGCCACGAGGCCGGCGACGCGGTCGAGCCGCGCGCGCCACCGCCGGTCGGTGCCCGGGTCGGGCGCGGTCGCGGCGAGCGCCTCCGCGCTCGGCGCGGGACGCGTCACGGGCAGGGCCCCGTCGACGGGCACGAGCGGCGCGGCCACGACGTCGGCGGCGAACAGGTTCACGGTCGCGAGGCCGCACGCGTACGGCAGCGCGGGGAGCACGGCGGCGAGCGCGACGCCCGCGGCGATGCCGACCGACGACTCGAGCGCCGACGACACGACGACGGGCAGCCGCACCTGCTCGGCGAGGTCGAGGCACGCGCGCACGCCGCCGAGCGGCTGCACCTTGAGCACCACGACGTCGGCCGCGTCGGCGCGCACGACGGCGAGCGGGTCCTCGGCGCGCCGGATCGACTCGTCCGCGGCGACGGGGACGGCGGTGTCGCCGCGCTGGCCGCGCCGCACGGCCGCGAGACCGGCCACGTCGGGGCACGGCTGCTCGACGTACTCGAGGCCGCCCGCCGCGCGGTCGAGGTGCGGGAGGCGGCGCAGCGCCTCGTCGGGGTCCCAGGCGCCGTTCGCGTCGACGCGCACCCGACCGCCCGGGCCGAGCGCGTCGCGCACGGCCTCGAGGCGCGCGACCTCGGCGTCGAGGGGCTCGAGCGTCCCGTCGGGCCCGCGCTGCGCGACCTTGACCTTGGCGGTGCGGCACCCGCCGGACGCGGCGACGAGCTCCCGGGCGCGGTCCGGCCCGACCGCCGGGACGGTGACGTTCACGGGGACCCGGTCGCGGACGGGGGCGGGCCAGCCGTCGTCGGCCGCCTCGCGCGCGGCACGCAGCCAGGACGCGGACTCGGCGTCGTCGTAGTCCCAGAAGGGCGAGAACTCGCCCCAGCCGGCGTCTCCGCGCAGGAGGACGCCGTCGCGTGCGTCGAGCCCGCGGAACCGGGTGGTGAGTCGGGTGCGGTAGACGACGGCGCGGGAGTCGGGCACGCGCCCAGGCTATGCCACGCGTCGTCGTCGGCCCGCGGCACCGACGCGGGCACGGCCGCGGCGCGCGGCCCTCACGCGTTGACGAGCACCACGACGACGAGCGCGACGATCACGGCGTTGAACGCGAACGCGACGACGGCGTGGGTCGTGACCATCCGGCGCGTGACGGAGTCGAGCACCGTGACGTCGGCGGTCGAGAAGGTCGTGCTCACACCCGCGGCGAGGTACACGTAGTCGGCGTAGGCGCGCGGTCCCTCGCCGGGGAACGCGAACCCGAGGCCGTCGCCGGCCGCGACGTCGCGGCGCGCGTAGTGCACGGTGTGGGACACGAGCACCGCGACCCACGACACGACGATGACCGCGACGCCGAGCACGGTCAGCGCGGGGGCCGCGGCCCACGCGACGCCCTGCGCGAGCGCGAACCCGACGAGCAGCGCCATGACCGCGAACTGGACGGACCACGCCGTCGACCCGCCGCCGAGGAGCAGCGTGCGGACGCGGCCGCGCCCGTCGGGGTGCGCGCGCAGGAGGGCCCGCTCGAGCTCGGGGCCGCGGCGCCCGGCGAACGCGACGCACGTCAGCGTGCAGGAGAGACCGGCGAGCACGACCCACACGAGGAGGCCCGCCGCCACGGGGACGGTCCGGTCGTCGAGGCCGAGCGGGCCCTCCGCGAGGAGCACGACGACCGGGCCGGTCACGAGCGCGACGACGGTCGAGACGAGGGTCCGGGTGGTCTCGGGGACGAGGCGGTCGCGCAGGGCGGGTCGGGCGGTGGACGGGCGTCGGGTCATGGGCCGCGAGGCTACCCGGCGGCGGCGCCCGACCTCAGCGCGGTCCGGGTGCCACGAGCTCGCCGACGAGGCGGACCGCGAGCGCCCGCACGTCGCGGCCCTCGCTCAGCGCGCTCACGGCGGCGCCGTCGACGACCGCGACGAGGAGCGACGCCGCGACGTGGCCGAGGCCCCGCACGGCGAGGAGCTGCGCGACGGCGTCGTCGAGCCCTTGCCGGCCCTTCCCGTAGGCCCGGGCGAGCGCCGGGTAGCGGCCCGCGCCGACGAGGTGCTCGTAGAAGCCCCGCAGCTCGCTCTCCCCGCCGGGCGGCAGGACGGCGTCGACGAGGACGCGCGCGTCCTCCCGGGCCCGGTCCCCGCCGCGTGCCGCGCGCTCCGCGGCGCCGTGCGCGTGCTCCGCCCAGCCGGTGACGATGAGCTCGCCGGCCGCGCCCATGAGGTCGTCGAGGCCGGTGAAGTAGTAGGTGGTGGCCGCGAGGGGGACGTCGGCGCGCGTCGCGACGGCGCGGTGGGTCACCGCCGCGGGGCCGTCCTGGAGGATGAGGTCCGCGGCGGCGCGGACGATCGCGTCCCGGCGCGCGACACCGCGCGCCTGGCGCCGCGGTGCGGGTCGTCGGTCGGCGGTCTCGGTCGGCGTCGTCCCCACCCGCACACCGTAGGGCACCGGCCGCGCGCTCGTCAGGCGGGCAGGCGTCCCGCGCCCGCCGCCCGCAGCGCGTCGACGACGCGCGCGACGTCGGGCTCGCGCACGCGCGCCGTGCCGACGACCACGCCGTGCTCGGTCGGCTCGACGCGCTCGACGCCCGTCCCGCTCAGCGGCTCGACGGGGACGCCGGCCGCGCGCAGCCCGTCGACCGCCGCGTCCTCGGCCGCCGGGCCGGGGAGCGGGACGACGAGGTGGAGACCCGCCGCGACGCCCCCGACCGTGACGCCGGGCAGGGCCTCGCCGAGCGCGGCGAGCAGCGCGCGGCGCCGCCGCTGGTAGACGACCCGGGCCCGGCGCAGGTGCCGCTGGTACGCGCCCGAGCCGAGGAGCGCCGCGAGCGCCGCCTGCTCGGGGACGGACGTGCCGAGGTCGGCGTGGCGCTTCGCCTCGACGAGCGGCCCGACGACGCGCGGCGGCGCGACGACCCAGCCGAGCCGCAGCGCGGGCGACAGGAGCTTGGAGACGGACCCGAGGAGCACGACCCGCTCGGGGTCCAGGGGCTGCACCGACGCGACGGGCCGGCGGTCGTAGCGCAGCTCGGCGTCGTAGTCGTCCTCGAGCACGAGGCGATCCCCCGCGGCGGCCCACGCGAGCAGCGCACGACGGCGCGCCGGGGCGAGCACGACGCCGAGCGGGAACTGGTGCGCGGGCGTCACGAGCGCGGCGCGCGCGTCCTCGGGAAGCAGGTCGGTCCGCAGCCCGTCGGCGTCGACGGGCACGCCTGCGGGCCGGGTCCCCGCGTCACGCAGGAGCTCGAGCGCGCCCCGCGACGACGGGTCCTCGACGGCGACCGTGACGGGCCCTGCCCCTGTCCCTGTCCCTGTCCCTGTCCCTGGCCGTGACCCCGGCCCGGGCGCCACCCGGCCCGCGGCGAGCAGCCGTGCGAGCAGCGCGAGCGCCTGGGCGACGCCGCTCACCACGACGACGTCGTCCGCGGTCACGTGCGCGCCGCGGCTGCGGCGCAGGTGCTCCGCGAGCGCCTCGCGCAGCGCGGGCAGCCCCTGGGGGTCCGGGTACCCGAGGTCGGCGTCCGCGAGCCCGCGGACGCCGTCGCGGACCGCGCGCGCCCACGCCGCCCGGGGGAACAGCGCCGGGTCCGGGGTCCCGACGCTCACGGGCCGGGGGCCCGCCGTGCCGTAACGGGTGCTCCCGGTCCCCGGGCCCCGCGCGGGCGGTGCCCCTCGGAGGGACGGCACCGCGGGGAGCGCCGCGACGACGACGCCCGACCGCGGCCGGGACACGAGCAGCCCTTCGCCCACGAGCACGTCGACCGCCGTCGTCACCGTGCCGCGCGAGAGCCCGAGCGCGACGGCCGCGTCCCGGCCCGACGGCAGGACCGTGCCCGCCGCGACCCGCCCCTCGACGACCGCCGCGCGCAGGCCGTCCTGCAACCAGCGGCCGACGTCGCGCGCGGGGCGCGGTCCGAGCACGAGCAGCAGGGCCTCGGGCGCGAGCCGGGTCGTCATCTGGCACAGTGAACCAGGCGCGACCTGGCCCTGCACCCTGGTCCACGACGCTCCTACCGTCGAGGCATGACACCCGCACCCGAGCGTCCCGGCAGCCTGCGGACCGGCGACCTGCGCTGCGCCGCGGGCATGGCGATCGTCGGCTCGTCGTTCGTCGCGTCCGCGGCCCTCGCCGGGTTCCCGGTGCTGGGCGGCCAGGCCGCGCGCTACGCCGTCGCCGCGCTCGTCCTGCTCGCCGTCCTCGCCGTGCGCCGGGTCCCCTGGGTGCTCCCCTCGCCGCGCGCGCTCGGGCGCCTGACCGCGCTCGCGGCCACGGGGCTCGTCGGCTTCAGCGTCCTCGTCGTCGAGAGCGCGGGCCGCGCCGACCCGTCGCTCGTCGGGGCCGTCGTGGGCGCCTCGCCCGTCGTCCTCGCGGCCGCGGGGGCACTACGGGCCCGACGGCTCGCGGTCCGCACCCTCGCGGCCGCCGTCGTGGTGACCGCCGGGGTCGTGGTCGTGGAGGGCGGCGGCGCGGGCGACCCCGTCGGCGTCGCGCTCGCGCTCGGCGCGCTCGCGTGCGAGGTGTGCTTCTCGCTCCTCGCCGTCCCCCTCCTGCCGACGCTCGGCGCGCTGCGCGTGTCCGCCTACGCGTGCGTCCTCGCGGTGCCGCAGCTCGCCGTGCTCGGGCTCGTGCGGCAGCAGGTGTCGGGGAGCCCGTTCCTCGCGGTGCCCGACGGCGCCGAGCTCGCCGCGCTCGCGTACCTCGCCGTCGTCGTCACGGCCGTCGCGTTCCTCCTCTGGTACTCCGGCCTCGCGACGATCGGGCCCGCGCGCGCCGGGCTGTTCGCGGGCCTGCTGCCCGTGGCGGCGCTCGTCGCGTCGGTCGTGCTCGGGTTCGAGGAGCCGACCGCGCGGTCGGTCGTCGGGACGCTCGTCGTCGGGACGGGGCTCGTGCTCGGGCTCGCCCCGGCGCGCGCACGCCGCCCGCTCGCGCACCGGCTACCGTGGCGGGCGTGAGCAGCACCGACCCCACCCCCGCCGTGCCCGACGACGCGAGCCGCGCCACCGCCGGCCGGGAGCACGCCCTCCCCCGCCAGGTCTCCGAGACGTTCGACCCCCGCGCCTGGCGCGAGGTCGACGGCTTCGAGGCGCTCACCGACCTCACCTACCACCGCGGCGTCGAGCGCGACGCCGACGGCGCCGTCGTGCGGGACCTGCCCGTGGTCCGCGTCGCGTTCGACCGGCCCGAGGTGCGCAACGCGTTCCGGCCCCACACCGTGGACGAGCTGTACCGCGTCCTCGACCACGCGCGCATGACGTCCGACGTCGGGACCGTGCTCCTCACCGGCAACGGGCCCTCGCCCAAGGACGGCGGGTGGGCGTTCTGCTCGGGCGGCGACCAGCGCATCCGCGGGCGCTCCGGGTACCAGTACACGACCGCGCCCGACGGCGGCGGGGACGTGCACACGCGCGACGCCGTCGACCCGGGCCGCGCGGGGCGCCTGCACATCCTCGAGGTGCAGCGGCTCATCCGGACGATGCCGAAGGTCGTGGTCGCGGTCGTCAACGGCTGGGCCGCGGGCGGCGGGCACTCGCTGCACGTCGTCGCGGACCTGTCGATCGCGAGCCGCGAGCACGCGCGGTTCAAGCAGACCGACGCGAACGTCGGCTCGTTCGACGGGGGCTACGGCTCGGCGTACCTCGCGCGGCAGGTGGGCCAGAAGCGCGCGCGGGAGATCTTCTTCCTCGCGCGGGAGTACTCCGCGCAGGACGCGTACGAGTGGGGCGCGGTCAACGAGGTCGCGGACCACGCGGACCTGGAGGCGCTCGCGATCGAGTACGCGCGGGTGATCGCGACGAAGTCGCCGCAGGCGATCCGGATGCTGAAGTTCGCGTTCAACCTCGCGGACGACGGGCTCATGGGGCAGCAGGTCTTCGCGGGCGAGGCGACGCGGCTGGCGTACATGACGGACGAGGCCGTCGAGGGGCGCGACGCGTTCCTCGAGCGGCGCGACCCGGACTGGGGACGCTTCGGCTACTCGTTCTGACGGCCGCTGCTCAGGAGCCGCCGACGAGGCTCGTCAGCATCTCGAGGAGGCCGCGGCCGACGAACGCCGCCGCGACGGCGAGGCCGAACAGGAGCCCGACCGAGACGACGACCGGGACGGCCGAGCGGGCGGCGCCCGGCTCGTCGTCGCGCGACGTGCGCGGCGCGTACGACGGCGGGAGCGAGGTCGGGGCCGGGCGCTGCGGGGTGCCCTCCGACGGGGTGCGGGGCTGGGACGGGTGGACGGGGTGCGGGACGACGGTTGCCATGACTCCACGGTGCCGCCCGGGACCCCTGCCGCGCGTCGGCCCCGCGGCTCGACCTGCGCGGCGGACGGTCCCCCTCGGGGCGGAGCGGTCGTACGCCGTGGGGAGGACGCCGTCCGCCCGACGGCGGAGGGTCAGCCCACCGTCCAGCTCCCGGACCCCGTCGGCACGAGCTCGATCCACGACGCGCCCGGCTCGAGCTCGACGGGTGCGCCGTCGGCGCCGCTGAGCACGAGCGGGGCCTCGACGCCCTCCTTGGACCACGTCACCGCGACCTGCTTGCCGCCGCTCGCGACGACGCCCTCGCCCGTCCCGACGAGCTGCGTCTCGGGGACCGGCACCCCCGCCGGGTCCTTGAACGGCGTGTCCACCATCGTCGCGGCGAGCAGCACGACGTTCGTCGCCGACAGCCGCACCTCGTCCGCGGAGACGGCCGGGCGGTCGCCCTCGCTGCGCACGTAGCGGCCCTCGCCGCCGTCCCACTCCCACACCGCGCGGCTCGCGTGCGTGAGGCGCACGTCGAGCCGGGTCGCCGCGTCGCCCGCGACCGTCGCGGTCGCCGTCCCGGGCTCGCGGGCGAACACGAACTGCGCGGGCGGCGGGGACGTGCGGTCGTCGTCGGCCTGGGCCCAGAACGCCTCCGGGCTGCCGTACACGTTGTGCGGGGCGCGCCGCGCGCGCGTGGTCGTGAAGCCGTCGTCGCCCTCGTCCATGACGACCGACTGGACGCCCGCGGCACCCACCGCGTCGATGAACGGCTGCTGCCCGCCGGTGTACGCGAGGACGCCGTGCAGCGGCGCGACGATCGCCGGGTCCATGGGACGCACCGAGCGGACGGGACCCACGCTCTCGGGCACCTGCGAGTGGTAGACGGCGACGAAGCGCGTGATGCCGCCCTCGACGACCTCCTCCCACACGACGTCCGCCTGCTCGAGCCCGGTCTGCGGGCGCGCCTGGGGCGCGTTCTCGATCTTCACCGCGAGCGCCGGCCGGTCCGCGACGTCGTCGGCCGCGACGCCCGTGAGCGGCCACACGAGGGGGACGTCGGGCGTCGGAGGCACCCCCTTGGTCCCGGACGCGTCCGGCTCGACCGTCGTGGTGCTCGGCGCCGTCGGCTCGCCCGCGCACCCGGCGAGCGCGACCACCACCGCCGCCACGACCGCGGCGAGCGCGCTGCCCCGGACTCCTCGTCCCGTCCTCGTCACCCTCGACCTCCCGACGGCCCGGGGCCTCTGCCCGTGCCGGCACCACGACGGACCTGTGTCCTCGGCCACGGTACGACCCGACCTAGGCTGATCCGGTGAACCGCGCCGTCGTCCCCGCCGATCTGGACGCCCTCGTCGCGGCGGTCGGGGCCGCGCTCGACGGCGACGGCCCGCCCGTCGCGCCCGTCCCGCTGCTCCCCCGGCCCCCGGGCTCCGGGCCGGCGCCGACGGGCGTGCCCGCGGGCACCGCTCTCGTGCTGCGCACGTCGGGCTCGACGGGCACGCCCCGGGAGGTGCTGCTCGGCGCCGACGCCCTGCGCGCGTCGGGCGCCGCGACGCACGAGCGGCTGGGCGGCCCGGGGCACTGGCTCCTCACGCTGCCCCCGACGCACGTCGCGGGGGTGCAGGTCGTCGCACGGGCCCACGCCGCGGGGCGGGGCCTCACGGTCGCGCCCGCGGGCGAGCCCTTCACCCCGGGCGGGTTCGCGGCGCTCGTCGCGCGCGCCCCGCGCGGCGAGCGGCGGTACGTCTCGCTCGTCCCGACCCAGCTCCACCGCCTCGTCGAGGCGGCCGACGCCGGGTCCGCCGACGGCGCCGCGGGACTCGACGCGCTCCGCTCGCTCGACGCCGTGCTCCTCGGCGGCGCCGCGACGCCGCCCGCGCTGCTGCGCCGCGCGCGGTCCGCGGGGGCGCGCGTCGTCACCACGTACGGCATGACGGAGACGTGCGGCGGCTGCGTGTACGACGGCGTCCCCCTCCCGGGCGCGCGCGTCCGGCTGGTCCCGGCGGGCGACACCGAGGGCGAGGGTGCGGGCGTCGTCGAGCTCTCCGGCCCGTTCCTCGCGGACGGCTACCTGGACGAGCCGGCCACGACCGCGGCCGCGTTCCGCACCGACGACGACGGCACGCGCTGGTTCCGCACGAGCGACCTCGGGCGGCTCGACGGCCCCGCGGACGCGCCGGTGCTCACCGTCCTCGGCCGCGCGGACGACGTGATCGTCACCGGCGGCGTGAACGTGGCCCCGGCCGCGGTCGAGGCCGTGGTCGGCGAGGTCGCGGGCGTCGGGGAGGCGTGCGTCGTGGGGGTGCCGCACCCCGAGTGGGGACAGGAGGTCGTCGCGGTCGTCACGCTGGTGGGCGCGCAGCGCGACGACGGTGCCGCTACGGGCACGTCGGGCACCGTGAGCACGGCGGGCACGGCGGGCACGGCGGGCACGGCGGGCACGGCGGGCACGGCGGGCGCCGGGGGCGCGACGAGCGCACCGCCCGAGCTCGTCGCCGCCGTGCGGGACCGCGTCGCGGATAGGCTGGAGCGGGCGGCCGCACCCCGCCGCGTGCTCGTCGTCCCGGACCTCCCCCGGCGCGGGCCCGGCAAGGTGGACCGCGCCGCGGTGGCCCGGATCGCCGTCGGGCACGGGCGCACCCCGCCCGGCTGAGCCGGCCGGACCACTCCCGGCACGACCGAGCCGCACGACCCGAGACTCACGACCGAGACGCACGACCGAGACGGAGCACCATGGCCAGCACCACCCAGTGGGTCGCGGGCGCACGCCCGCGCACCCTCCCTGCCGCCGCGACGCCCGTCATCGTGGGCTCCGGCGCCGCGGCCCAGGTGGACGGGTTCGCGTTCTGGCCCGCGCTGCTCGCCCTCGGGGTCGCGCTCGCGCTCCAGGTCGGCGTGAACTACGCCAACGACTACTCGGACGGCGTGCGCGGCACCGACCTCGACCGCGTCGGCCCGCTGCGACTCACCGCGTCCGGGCTCGCGCGGCCCGCGCAGGTGCGCGCCGCGGCGTTCGCCGCGTTCGGCGTCGCGGGCCTGCTGGGCCTCGTCCTGTGCGCGGTCACGGGCCACTGGTGGCTCCTGGCGGTCGGCGCCGTCGCGATCCTCGCCGCCTGGTACTACACGGGCGGGCGCAACCCCTACGGCTACCGCGGCCTCGGCGAGGTCGGGGTGTTCGTGTTCTTCGGCCTCGTCGCGACGCTCGGCACCACGTACACGCAGGCCGGGGTCGTCACGTGGCCGTCCGCGGTCGGCGCGGTCGCCGTCGGGCTGCTCGCGTGCGCGATCCTCATGGTCAACAACATCCGCGACATCCCGACCGACGTCGTCGCGGGCAAGCGCACGCTCGCGGTGCGGCTCGGCGACTTCCGGGCGCGCCGCGCCTACGTCGCGATGATCTGGGTGCCGCTCCTGCTGGCGGTGGTGTGCGCGTTCGCGTCGCCGTGGGCTCTCGGCACGCTCGTGCTCCTGCTGCCCGCCGCGCTCCTCACCGTCCCGGTGGTCGCGGGCGCGCGCGGTCCGCTGCTCGTCCCGGTGCTCGCGGGCACCGGCCTGTTCGAGCTCGGCTACGGCGTCCTGCTGGGGGTCGGGCTGGCGCTCTGAGCGCGGACCCGCTCGGGGCCGGCGGGCTCGGGGCGGGCGGGCTCTGGGCGGGCGGGCTCGGCCGGACCGGCTCCGGCGTCCCAGGTCAGCGCGCCGGGGAGGCTCCCGGGCGGCCGGTCGCGTCGGCCTCGGCCTCTGCCTCGGCCTCAAGGCGGGACGTCCCATCCGCCGCGGCGGGGTCCGCGGACCCGGCGGCAGCCGCGGCGTCGTCGACGGCCGCGTCCTCGGCCGCCGCGTCGTCCTCGATCTCCCGGGAGAACCGCTCGCCCGTGCGGGCGCGGTGCTCGGCCCGGGCGGCGAGGTAGCGCGAGGCCGCCTCGCGGGGCTTGCTCAGCGTCAGGTACGACAGCATGAGCGCGACGGCGGCCGCGACGAGCACGAGCAGCCAGCCGCGCAGGCCGGCGAACCAGAGGGCGCCGAGCGCCACCGCGAAGAGGAGCAGACGCAGGACGGAGTAGACGACGACAGGCACGACTCCAGGGTACGGCCCGTAGGCTGGAGCCATGCTCCGCGTCCTGCTCCCGCTGCTCGCCGTCGGTCTCGCCGTCTACGCGCTCGTCGACCTCGCCTCGAGCGACGAGGACGAACGCGGCGGCATCCCCAAGGGGCTGTGGGTCGTGCTCATCATCCTCCTGCCGTTCCTCGGCCCCATCGCGTGGATCCTCGTCAAGCGCTCGGCGTCGCGGTCCGGGGCGCGCTCCCGCCCCGCCGGCCGCCCCGGCCCCGGCTCGGCCCCCGGGGGCGCGCGGCGTCGGCGCAACGCGCCCGTCGCGCCCGACGACGACCCCGAGTTCCTCTGGCGGCTCGAGCAGCAGCAGCGCCGCCAGGCACGCGACGACTCCCCGGCGCCCGCCGACGACGCTCCGGCCACGGGCGCGACCCCCGGGGACGACCGCACCGACGACGGCGACGCGCGCCGCCCCGGCGCGAGCAACCCCTCGGAGGACGGCGACGACGCGACGCGCTGAGGCGCCTGGCGCGACCCGGGGCTCCCGCGACGACGATGCTCGCACCGCCGAGTCCGCGACACCACGCCGCTCGCACCGCCCAGCCCGCAGCACCACGAGGCTCGCGCCACCCAGCCCGCAGCATGACGAAGGGGGCCGCCGTCCGGATCGGACGGCGGCCCCCTTCGTCGTGCCGCGCCGCGTCGTGGTGCTGCGCGACGGTCGGTCAGTCGCCCGGGTTGAGGCCCGAGTACGAGTGCTTGCCGTTGAACAGCAGGTTGACGCCGGTGAAGTTGAAGAGCACGCACGCGTAGCCGACGATCACGAAGTACGCCGCGCGGCGGCCGGACCACCCGCGGGTCGTGCGCGCGTGCAGGTAGGCGGCGTACACGATCCAGACGACGAAGCTCCAGACCTCCTTGGGGTCCCAGCCCCAGTAGCGGCCCCACGCGTGCTCGGCCCAGATCGCCCCGCCGATGATCGTGAACGTCCACAGCACGAACGCGACCGCGTTGAGCCGGAAGCTCAGCGCCTCGAGCTGCAGCGCGCCCGGCGTGGAGTCGAGCCAGCGCCACCCGCGGGCCCCGAGGAACGCGTTGCCCGAGTCGCGCGAGTCGCGCAGGAGCTGGAGCACCGAGGTGACGAACGCGACGGTGAAGATGCCCGTCGCGATGATCGCGACCCCGACGTGGATGACGAGCCAGTAGGACTGGAGCGCCGGCTGCACGCCCGTCGCGACGACGAAGAACGCGTTCTGGGCGAGCACGAGGAACAGGACCGACAGCCCCGTGACGAACGAGCCCAGGAAGCGCACGTCGCGCTTGAGGGAGACGGCGAGGAACGCCGCGAGCGCGACGAACGTGCCCACGAGCGTGAACTCGTACATGTTGGCCCAGGGGGTGCGCCCGGCCGCGACGCCGCGCGTGACGATCGCGACGAGCAGCAGCGCGGTACCGAGCCACGTCAGCGAGACGCCGATGTTCGCGGCCTTGCGCGACGGCGGCGCGTCGTCCGCCGGGTCCGCGTCGGCGGCGTCCGTCGTGCCGGGCCCGTACGGGGAGGCCGACGAGGCGCCCGCGGCGGCGAGCACCTCGGCGCGGTCCGCGGAGCGCTCGCGCGCGCCGGCCCGGGCGTCGGCCCGTTCGAGGTCCGCGCGGCCCGCGAGGCGCGCGAGGTCGATCGCGAACGCGACGAGCGCGACGGTCAGCGCGGTCGCTGCGGCCCAGACGAGGTCCTGGCTCAGCTCGGCGAGGGTCATCGGTCAGCCTTTCGTGCGCGGTCGCGCGCGGTCGGGTCCTGTGCGGGACGCCCGGTGGGGCGGGTGCCGTCCGCCGGGGCACGCCCCGGCGACGAGGTGAGGTCGCCCTCGTCCGATGGTGCCACGCCCGGGACCGCGGCGAGAAGCGAGTCGACCTCGCCCTGCAGCCCGGCGTCGTCGCCCCGGGCGAGCCCTGCGACGGCGACGACGGTCCGCTCGCGCGGGGCGTCGTCGCCCGTGCCGGGCACCTCCTCGCGCCACGCCCGCACCCAGACGCGGCGGCGGGGCGTGAAGAGCGAGACGGCGAGGCCCAGGAGGGCGCCGAGCGAGAAGACGAGCACCCACGTCAGCGACGGGTCGTGCCGCAGGTCGAGGGCCACGTAGCGCGGCAGGGAGTCGAACGTGATGGTGCCGAGGCCGTCCGGGAGGTCGACGGTCTCGCCGGGCGCGACGAGGATCTTCACGCGCTCGCCGTCCTCGTCGACCGACGGCGTGAGGTCGTCGGTGTCGAGGCGGTAGACGTTCTGGGGCAGGCCCTCGTCGAGGCCCAGGTCGCCCCGGTACACCTCGAGCACGAGGAGCGGGTTGATGGGCTGCGGGTAGATCGAGGCCGCCGTCTCGCCGTCCTCGCTGATCTCGGCCGTCGGCAGGAAGTACCCGACGAGGCCGATCTGGTCGAGGCCGTCCGACACGTCGGGCACCTTGATGACGCCGCGCGACGTGTACATCGTGTCCTCCGGGAGGAACGGCACGCGGCCCGAGAACGCGGTCTCGCCGTCGGCGTCGCGCACCGTGACCTCGGGCGCGAACCCGTTGCCCTGGAGGTAGATCTTCGCGCCGCCCGCGGTGAGCGGGTGGTTGACCTTGATGGTCTCCTCGTGGCGGGCGCCGTCGGGGTCGCGCACCGTGACGAACGCCGTGAAGTCGCGCGACTGGGCGAACGCGGCCGCGTCGGCCGCGAACTCCGACTCGAACGCGTCGAGCGTCATGGAGAACGGGACGAGCGACGACGGGCGGAACCAGGCGCCGTTCTCGAACGTGTCGTAGTCGACGACCGCGTTCGCGAACCCGCGGCCCTCGGTGACGATGGCCTGGCCGCGGTAGTGCAGGAGCTGGCCGGTCGCGACCGCGACGAGCAGCCCGACGAGGGACAGGTGGAACAGCAGGTTCCCGGTCTCGCGCAGGTACCCGCGCTCCGCGGAGACCGTCCGCGCGGCGGGCCGGGCGGCGGCGCGTCCGCGGGCGGGCGTCGCGTCCTCGGCGCCGGTGTCGACGCGGAAGGTCGGGAGCCAGGACAGGCGTCCGCGCAGGTGCGTGCTCGCCGCCTCGACGACCTCGTCGGGCCTCGCGTCCGTGACGACGCGGCCCTGTGCGGGGAACCGGTCGAAGCGGCGGGGCGTACGCGGCGGGCGGGAGCGCAGCGCCTGCAGGTGCGCCTTGGTGCGCGGCAGGATGCACCCGACAAGCGAGACGAACAGCAGGATGTAGATCGCCGAGAACCACACCGACGCGTAGACGTCGAAGAAGCCGAGACGGTCGAGCCACTCCCCCGTCGTGGGGTTCTCCTGGAGGTAGCGCAGCACCGCCGCCGGGTCCTGCGGGCGCTGCGGCAGGACCGACCCGGGCACCGCGGCGACCGCGAGCAGCATGAGGAGCATGAGCGCGACGCGCATGCTCGTGAGCTGGCGCCAGGTCCAGCGCAGCGCACCGCGCCACCCGAGCGACGGGAGCGCCGGGCCGCCGTCGCCTCCCGCGCCGCCCCTCCCGCCCGACGGCGTCCGCTCCCCCGGGCCGTCGCCCGCGGAGAACGCGTCGTCGATGCCCTCGGGGCGGTACCCCGTCCGCACGGTCGTGCCGGCCTTCTCGGCCTTCTCGACCTGCTCGGTCTTCTCGGTGTTCCCGGGCTCCCCGGTCCGCCGGCTCATCTCACACCACCGTCACGTATCCGCCGATCCAGCCCTGCAGCGACGTCGTCCACGTCGTCCACAGGCCCGTGACCAGCGCCAGACCGATGAGCACCAGCAGCCCGCCGCCGATCCGCATGATCGCGAGACGGTGCCGGCGCAGGAACCCGAGCATGCGCTGCGAGCTCTGCAGCCCCAGCGCGATGAGGAGGAAGGGCACGCCCAGCCCGAGGCAGTACGCGACGCCGAGGATCGCGCCGCGCCCCGCCGACGCCTCGCTGAGCGACAGCGCCTGGACGGCGACGAGCGTCGGGCCGAGGCACGGGGTCCAGCCGAGCCCGAACACGATGCCGAGCAGCGGCGCCCCCCACAGCCCGGCCTGCGGGCTCACGTGCAGGCGCCGCTCGCGCTGGAGGAAGGGCAGCGCGCCGAGGAACGCGAAGCCCATGAGGATGACGACCACGCCGAGCACGCGCGTGATGACGTCCTCCCAGCGGACCAGGTGCACGCCGATCGCGCCCGCCGCGAACATGAGCGCCACGAACACGAGCGTGAACCCGGCGACGAACAGCCCGACGCCCGCGAGCACGCGGCCTCGGCTCGGTGCCGCGACCCGGGTGGCCGTCGTCGTGCCCCCGGACGCCTTGCCCCCGTCGCCGGTGGTGGCCGCGGCCATGCCCGAGACGTAGCCGACGTACCCCGGCACCAGCGGCAGCACGCACGGGGACGCGAACGAGACGAGGCCCGCGATGACCGCGACGGGCACCGCGAGCAGCATCGAGCCGCTCCACACGGTCGTCGCGAAGGTGTCGCCGATGCTCGACGCGGCCGCCGCGGGGACCGCGGCGGCGAGGGGCGTGAGGACGGGCACGGTCAGCTCTCGGCGAGGACGTCGTCGACCAGGGCGGTGAGCGTCGAGCCCTCGACGAGCCCGATGACGCGCGCCGCGACGCGGCCCTCGCGGTCGAGCACGACGGTGGACGGCACGGCCTGGAGCGGGACGGTGCCCGAGAGCGCCGCGACGACCTCGCCGGAACGGTCGTCGATCGACGGGTAGGGGACGTCGAACCGGCGCTGGAACGCCTGGGCGGCGCCCGCCTCGTCGGTCGTGTTGATCCCCAGCACCTGCACGCCGTCGTCGGCGAGCGCCACGAGGTCGGGCGCCTCGGCCCGGCACGGCGCGCACGCCGCGTACCAGGTGTTGAGCACGACGACGTCCCCGAGCCACGCGCTCGTGTCGACCTGCTCGCCCTCGTAGTCCGTGCCCGTGAGCGCGACGACGTCGCCGCGCTCGTCGGCGTCCCACGTGCGGACCGACCCGTCACCCGAGACGAAGCCCTGCCCCACGACGTCGGTCGAGGCACCGGAGTCCTGCGCGCACGCCGCGAGACCGAGGGTCGCGGCGAGCACGACGGCGCCCGTCAGCGCGCGGCGCACGGGTCGCCGACGCGACGGCAGGGCAGCGGCCCGCGCCTCGACGGAGAGGGGGCGCGCGGCACGCGCGCGCGAGTCGGCGGTCACGACGGCATCACGGGACGCACCCTGCCCGCGCTTCCTGAACGGGACCTGAGAGACGTGACCTCCGCCACGCCGGAACCGTGCAGTTCGGGCGCGACGGCCGTGGCGACAGCGCTGGACATGACCGACGTCACGCCCCGGAGACGCTCGCCGCGCCCGGGAGGAGGTCCGCGACCGGCTCGGTGTAGTGCAGGCCGACCAGGCGGTCGTCCTCGAAGTGCAGCGACGTGAGCGACGCGAGCGAGCACTCGCGCTTGCGCGGGTCGTGCCAGAGCCGGCGGTTCTCGAAGCTCAGGCGCGTGAGCCACACCGGGAGCTGGTGGCTGACGAGCAGCGCCTCGTGCCCGGCCGCCTTGTCCCGCGCCTCGGCGACGGCGGCCCGCATGCGCGCGACCTGCTCCACGTACGGCTCGCCCCACGAGGGGCGGAACGGGTTCCACAGGTAGGGCCAGTGCTGCGGGTGCCGCAGCGAGCCGTCCCCGACGCCGAAGGTCTTGCCCTCGAAGTGGTTCGCGGCCTCGATGAGCCGCTCGTCCGTGCCCAGCTCGAGCCCGAACGCCTCGGCGGCGGGCGTCGCGGTCTCCTGCGCGCGCTGCAGCGGCGAGGCCACGACGACCGTGAGGTCGGCGCGGGGGCGCGACGTGCCGTCGGGCCCGGGCTCGCCCGCGAGGTGCGCGGCGACGCGGCGGGCCATCTCGTGGCCGCGCTCGGAGAGGTGGTAGCCGGGGATCCGGCCGTAGAGGACGCCGTCGGGGTTGTGGACCTCGCCGTGGCGCAGGAGGTGGACGATGGTGGAGACCATGCCCACCAGTGTCCCGCACTCGGGGCGAGCGCACGCCACCGCGGGCCGGCGCGACGGGCCACGACGGGTGGTCAGGCGTCGCGGTCGGCCTTGCACGCCTCCGCGACGGCCGCCATCGCCTCGCCCAGCGCCCGGAACTGCTCCGGCGTGAGGACGTCGACCAGGTACCGGCGCACGGCCGCGACGTGGGCGGGCGCCGACGCGACGAGCACGCGGTAGCCCTCGCTCGTCATCGCGCAGTTCACGCCGCGGCGGTCGCCCGAGCTCGCGGAGCGCCGGACCAGGCCGCGCGCCTCCATGCGCGCGACGGTGTGCGTCACGCGGCTGCGCGAGCGGGCGAGCCCGTCCGCGAGCGCCGACATGCGCAGGGTGTGGTCGGGGCTCTCGGAGAGGCGCACGAGCAGCTCGTACTCGTTGAGCGACACCTCGGACCGTTCCTCGTGGTCCCGGCCGAGCGCCTCGATGAAGCGCACGGTCCCGTCGAGGTACGCGCGCCACAGGCGCTGCTGCTCCGCGTCCAGCCAGCGCGGCTCGGCGGCGGGGGCTGCGGGGGTGCGGACGGTGCTCGCCGTCGGGGTGTCGACGTCGTTGCGGGTCATGGGTCCTCGGCGGTGCGGGAGGGGCTGGGGCGTGGGGGCGTCGGAACATTGTTCCACCCCACGGGAATAGACGGACCGAGGGGTGCTGTTGATACGCTCGTTCCGAAGTTGAACGTTCAACCACTTGGTCCGCCAGGACCCCGACCACCCGCAGGAGCACCCATGGCCTCGTCGCTGCCCGCCGGCCTCACCGCCGGTACCTACGCCCTCGACGCGTCGCACTCGCAGGCGTCGTTCACCGTCCGCCACGCCGGGATCTCGAAGGTCCGCGGCACCCTCGCGATCACCGACGGCACGATCACCGTCGGCGACGACCTCGAGTCGACGTCCGTGACCGCCCAGCTCGACGCCGCGTCCGTGAGCACGGGCGACGAGAACCGCGACAACCACCTGCGCAGCGCCGACTTCTGGGACGCGGAGAACAAGCCGACGTGGACGTTCACGTCGACGCGCATCACAGGCGACGGCGACGACTACGTCGTGGCCGGCGACCTGACGATCAACGGCGTCACCAAGCCGGTCGAGCTCGAGACGGAGTTCGCGGGCACCGCGACCGACCCGTTCGGCAACCCGCGCGCCGGCTTCGAGGCGACCACCGAGATCTCGCGCAAGGAGTTCGGCCTCACCTGGAACGCCGCGCTCGAGACCGGCGGCGTGCTCGTCGGCGACAAGATCAAGATCGCGCTCGACGTCTCGGCCATCAAGCAGGCCTGACCGTCGCCCCGGGCACGTCCCGGGCGAGACCGGCACCCTCCGGCAGGGGTGCCGCCCCGAGGGGCCGCGTGCACCGGCACGCGGCCCTTCGTCGTCCCCGGGTCCGGGCGCCGGGGCCGCTCAGCGCTCCTGCGACGCCGCGAGGGCGCGGGCCTGCGAGTGGAACGCGAGGATCTGCAGCTCGCTGCCGACGTCGACGCCGCGCACGTCGACGTCCGCCGGGACCTGGAGAGCGCGCGGCGCGAAGTTGAGGATCTCGCGCACCCCCGCCGCGACCACGCGGTCCGCGACCGCCTGCGCGTGCGCCGCGGGCGTCGCGAGGACGACGATCGACACCTTCTCGCGCTCCACGACCTCCTCGAGCGCGTCGACGTGCTCGACGACGAGGCCCGCCGCCCGCGTCCCGACGACGTCCGGCGACGCGTCGAGGAGCGCCGCCACGTGGAAGCCGCGCTGCTCGTAGCCCGAGTAGTTCGCGAGCGCGTGCCCCAGGTTGCCGATCCCGACGATCGCGATGCGGTGCTCGTCGACGAGGCCCAGGGCCTCGGTGATGTACTGCGCCAGCGAGTCGACGTCGTAGCCCACGCCGCGCGTGCCGAACGAGCCGAGGAACGACAGGTCCTTGCGCAGCTGCGCCGGGCCCACGCCGGACAGCTCCGCGAGCTCGACCGACGACGTCGTCCCGACGCCCCGCGCCACGAGGTCCCGCAGCGCGCGCAGGTAGGACGGGAGCCGCGCCACCGTCGCGCTCGGGATCCCCGGCGCCGTCACCTCACCGACTACCTGCTCAGCCACCGTCACTCCGTCGTCCAGGGACCGTCCTCGTCGACGGTCACGCTCCACGGGAGGAATCATCCCAGGTCCGCGCGCGGCGCCGAAATCCGGGCCACCGCACGCGCCAGCCGGCGCGCGTCCACGCGCCAGAAACCCTGCTGCACCCCGCCGACCGTGACGACCGGCACGTACTCGCCGTACTGCTCGCGCAGGGCCGGGTCCGTGCCCGGCGCGTCCAGGTCGACCTCCGCCCACGCGACGCCCGCCTCCGCGCACACGGCCTCGACGACCGTCCGCGCGTCGTCGCACAGGTGACAGCCCGCGCGACCGAACAGCAGGACGGGGGCCGGGGCGTCGGAGGTGCTCACGCCTCCCAGGGTACGAGGCCCCGGCAGCCCGACCGCCTAGAGTGGAGGCATGGCGACGTCTCCCGGCCCGGGCCCCGACCCGACCTCCCGGCCGACGCTCCCCGAGGAGGCGCCCGCGCGCGCCCCCGGTCCGCCGCACCGCACCGCCGCGTTCTTCGACGTCGACAACACGATCATCCGCGGCGCCTCGTCGTTCCACCTCGCGCGCGCCCTGTACCAGCGCGAGTTCTTCTCGACGCTCGACATCGTGCGCTTCGCCGTGCACCAGGCCCGGTACCTCGTGTTCGGCGAGAACAAGCAGCAGATCGACCGCATCCGGTCGCGCGCGCTCGCGCTCATCGCCGGGCGCTCCGTCGCCGAGGTCACCGCGATCGGCGAGGAGGTCTACGACACCGTCCTGTCGCTGCGCATCTATCCCGGCACGCGCCGCCTGCTCGACGAGCACCTGGCGGCCGGGCACCAGGTGTGGCTCGTCTCCGCGACCCCCGTCGAGATCGGCGAGCTCATCGCGCGCCGGCTCGGGACGACGGGCGCGCTCGGCACCGTCGCCGAGCACGAGGACGGCTTCTACACGGGACGGCTCGTCGGCGACATGATGCACGGCCGCGCGAAGGCCGCCGGGGTGCGGGCGCTCGCCGAGCGCGAGGACATCGACCTCGAGGCGTCGTACGCGTACGGCGACTCGCTCAACGACGTGACGATGATGGAGGCCGTGGGGCACCCGTGCCCCATCAACCCCGACGCCCGGCTGCGCCGCCACGCGCAGGACGTCGGCTGGCCCATCCGCGAGTTCCGCGGGCGGCGGCGCCGCGTCGCCCGCAGCAGCGTCCGCACCGCGAGCTGGGCCGGCGCCGCCTGGGCCGCGGCGCTCGTCCTGCGCTCGGTGCGCCGCGCCGTCGACCGGCGCATCGCCCGCCTCTGACCCCGCCCGAGCCGCGCCCGGAGACGCGTCGAGCCCGGTCCCTCGGGAGGGGCCGGGCTCGACGACGGGTCGGCGCGTCAGGACGCGCGCGACGTCACTTCTTGTTGCGACGCTGGTGACGCGTCTTGCGAAGCAGCTTGCGGTGCTTCTTCTTGGCCATGCGCTTGCGGCGCTTCTTGATGACGGAGCCCATACGGTCCTCGCAATGCTCGAGCGGCGTGTCGGTCGGCGACCGGTCGACCGGCCGCGGGTGGTCCACGGTTGATCGGGGCCCCGGCGACCACGAGGGCGCCGCAAGCCGACCAACACGAGAGAAATCCGCCCCCTAGCCTACCCGCTCGCGCCCGTGCCCCGGTACGCGACCGGTCGCGGGGCGTCTCAGTCGAAGTGCGCGTCGAGGCCCAGCAGCGGGAAGACGGCCCGGCGCGTGGCCGCGACGGCGCGGTCGACGTCGTCGTCCGGGTCGTACCCGCTGCTCCACCGCCGGACCTCGACCTCGGGCCCGAACGCGAGCGGCGCGTCGAACCCGGCGACCTCCGCGACGCGCTCGCGCCACTCCGCGGGCAGGGGCACGCCCGCGGTGACGGGCCGGTGCACGACCTCCCCCACGACGGCCGACCACACGAGCGGCACGACGCGCGCGATCGCGTACCCGCCCCCGCCGAGCGCGAGCCACCGCCCGTCGGTCAGCTCGTGCGCGAGCCCGTGCATCCAGGTGGTGGCCGTGCGCTGCGCGTCGACGGACACGTCGAGGTCGGACAACGGGTCCTCGCCGTGCGCGTCGCACCCGTGCTGGGTGACGAGCACCTCGGGGCGGAACGCGCGCAGCACGGGCGGCACGACGGCGTCGACCGCGCGCAGCCAGCGGGCGCCGTCGGTGCGGCGCGGGAGCGCGACGTTGACCGCCGTGCCCTCGGCGCCGGGGCCCCCGAGGTCGGTCGGGTGGCCCGTCCCGGGGAAGAGCGTCGCGCCGCTCTGGTGGACGGAGACGGTGAGGACGCGCGGGTCGTCCCAGAACGCCTCCTCGACGCCGTCGCCGTGGTGGGCGTCGAGGTCGACGTACGCGACGCGCTCGACGCCGTCGTCGAGCAGGCGCCGGATCGCGACGGCCGCGTCGTTGTAGACGCAGAAGCCCGACGCCGCGCCCGCCTTCGCGTGGTGCATGCCGCCCGCGACGTTCACCGCGTGCCGGGTGCGGCCCGCCGCGATCTCGCCCGCCGCCTCGTACGAGCCCGCGACGATCCGCGCGGCGGCCTCGTGCATCCCGCGGAAGACCGGGTCGTCCTCGGTGCCGAGGCCGCGGGCCGGGTCGGGCGTGCCGTGCTCGGACGCCGCGCGCACCGCCGCGACGTAGGCGGGCTCGTGCACGAGCTCGAGCACGTCGTCGGGCGCGGGCTCGGGCCGCACGACCCGCAAGCCCGCGTCGTCGTCGAGCAGGCCGAGGGCGCGCACGAGCCCCATCGTCAGGTCGAGCCGGGCCGGCGCCATCGGGTGGCCGGGACCGAAGTCGTAGCCGAGGAGCTCGGGGCTCCACACGACACAGGCTCCGGGCGTCGCAGCCGCCCCGGTCGGGGCGGGCGACGACGTCGGGTCGGTCGTGGGCATGGCTCACGGTAACGCCCGACGGCGCGCCCCCGCCCCACCGACCGCGCGCCGGACCGCGCGGGGCCGCCGGTCCGGGCCACCGCGAGCCCCCGGTGCGGCGTCCGGGCCCGCGAGCGGGCATGATGTCCCGGCGCCGGAGCGGCGACATGACGGGCCACCGGGCCCGTGGCAGAGTGGCGCGAGTGGTGAGGGAGGCTCCATGCCGACGAGCATGACCGGGCGCCTGTTCCGGGGGCGGGAGATCGTCGACCGCCTCGCCCGGCAGTCCCCCGCCCGCCTCGCCGTCACCGTGTTCGCCGCCGTCATCGCCGTCTTCACCGCCCTGCTCATGGCGCCCTGGGCGACGGCGAGCGGCCGGTCCGCGCCGTTCGTCGACGCGTTCTTCACCGCCACGTCGGCCGTGTGCGTCACCGGTCTCGTCGTGGTCCCCACGGGGACCTACTGGTCGGGGTACGGGCAGGTCGTCATCCTGCTCGGCATCAAGATCGGCGGCCTCGGCGTCATGACGCTCGCGTCGATCCTCGGCATGGCCGTGTCCCGGCGCATCGGCCTCACGCAGAAGCTCCTCACCGCGTCGGAGACGAAGACGACGCGCCTCGGCGAGGTCGGCTCGCTCGTGCGGGTCGTCATCATCACCTCGACGTCGCTCGAGCTCCTCATCGCGCTGCTCCTGCTGCCACGGTTCATCGTGCTGGAGGAGACGTTCGGCGAGGCCGCGTGGCACGGCATCTTCTACGGCATCTCCGCCTTCAACAACGCGGGGTTCATCCCGACGGAGCACGGCCTCGCCCCGTACGTCGGCGACTGGATGCTGTGCCTGCCGATCATCCTCGGCGTGTTCATCGGCTCCCTCGGCTTCCCCGTCATCCTCAACGTCATGCGCAACCGCCGCCGCGCCTCCAAGTGGAGCCTGCACACCAAGCTCACGCTCACGACGAGCGCGGCGCTCGTCGTGGTGGGCACGGTGCTCTTCGCGGCCGTCGAGTGGGGGAACCAGCGGACCCTCGGGCCGCTCGACCTCGGCGAGAAGCTCCTCGCGTCGCTCTTCGCGGGCGTCATGCCACGCTCCGGCGGCTTCTCGACCGTGGACACCGGCGGCATGCACGAGGCGAGCTGGCTCATCACCGACGCGCTGATGTTCGTCGGTGGCGGCTCCGCGTCGACCGCGGGCGGCATCAAGGTCACGACGCTCGCCGTCATGCTCATCGCCATCGTGTCCGAGGCGCGCGGCGACCGGGACATGGAGGCGTTCGGGCGGCGCATCCCGCGCGACACCCTCCGGCTCGCGGTCGCGGTGTCGTTCGTCGGCGCGACGGCGGTGCTCCTGTCGAGCCTGCTCCTGCTGGAGATCACCGGCGAGACGCTCGACGTCATCCTCTTCGAGACCATCTCGGCGTTCGCGACCGTCGGCCTGTCGACCGGCATCACGCCCGACCTGCCCGACGCCGGGAAGTACGTCCTCATCGCGCTCATGTTCGTCGGGCGCACGGGCACCATGACGTTCGCCGCCGCGCTCGCGCTGCGCGACCGCCGCCGCATCGTGCGCTACCCCGAGGAGCGCCCCATCATCGGGTGAGCAGCCCCGCCCGGCGCGACCGCCGTCGGGCCGGACGCGACCGCCGCACGAGACCTCACCGACACGCCAGACACCGCACCACCGGACCGACGAAAGGCCCCACCGTGACCGACCCGTTCACCCGCGCCGCCGACGGGAAGGACGGCGCGTCCGCGGACCCCGTCGCCCAGCGCATCGTCGAGCGCGGCCGCGCGGAGCGCGCGCGCCGGGACGAGGCGAAGGCCCCGCGCAAGGACGCGGGCGTCCTCGTCATCGGCCTCGGCCGCTTCGGGACGGCGATCGCCGCGACCCTGGACCGTCTCGGGCAGGACGTGCTCGCCGTCGAGCGCGACCCCGACCTCGTCGCCCAGTGGAGCGGGCAGCTCCCGCTCGTCGAGGCCGACGCCTCCAACCCGGTGGCGCTCGAACAGCTCGGCGCGCGCGACTTCCCCGTCGCGGTCGTGGGCGTGGGCACGTCGCTCGAAGCGAGCGTGCTCATCACCGGCAACCTCGTCGACCTGGGCACGCCCCAGATCTGGGCCAAGGCGATCTCGGCGGAGCACGGGCGCATCCTCCAGCGCATCGGCGCGCACCACGTCGTGTTCCCCGAGGCCGACGCCGGCTCGCGCGTCGCGCACCTCGTCTCCGGGAAGCTGCTCGACTACATCGAGGTCGAGGACGGGTTCACGATCGTCAAGATGCGGCCGCCCCGCGAGGTGCAGGGGTTCACGCTCGCGCAGTCGAAGGTGCGCGAGCGGTACGGCGTCACCGTGATCGGCGTGAAGTCGCCCGGCGAGGAGTTCCTCTACGCGACCCCCGAGACCCGGATCAGCGCGAACGACCTGCTCATCGTGTCGGGTCACGCCGACCTCCTGGAGCGGTTCGCCGCTCGGCCGTGAGGGTCGGGTCGGGTTCGATCGGGTTTACAGCCCGCGGGTCGGGTCCGCGGTGGGGTCGGACCGTGCGCTCGGACTGGCGCACCGTCGCCCTGGTCCTCCGGGCGGAGGTCTGAGGAGTGCGCCTTGACGTCCTTCGCGCACGGTCCGACCCCACCGCTCGTCCTGGCCGTCGCCCTGATCTTCCGGTCGGAGGTCCAAGAAGTCCACCTTGACGTCCTTCGCGCACGGTCCGACCCACCGCTCGTCCCGGCCGTCGCCCTTCGTCCCGTGGTCCGGGTCCGGGTCCGGTGGTCCTGGGCGGTCGGCCTGGCGCCGTCGTGCCTCGGGGGTCCGGGGCTGTCGTGCCGCGAGGAGGCCAGGAGCGCCCGGGACCTTCCGCGCGCGGTCGAACCGGCGTAGGCCGACCGGCTGTCAGGACGGCGGGCGGCCCGACGGCCGGCGGTTCCGACGGCGGGCGGTCAGGAGGGTGGGCGGTGCAGGACGAAGAGGCCTCGGTGCAGGGGGCGGTCGTGGCGGTCGGCGTCGGTCGCGACGTACTCGTCGAGGACGGAGAGGATGCGGCGGTCGAGCTCGGCGACGTCGTCGTCGGAGAGGTGCAGGTAGAACGCCGCGGAGGTGGTGACGGCGTCCGGACCGGCGGCGAGGGCGTCGTCGAGCGCCGCGGCGACGGGGCCGAACCGTGCGCCGGGCGCGGCGTCGCGCAGCGGGTCGTCGAGCCACCACGTGGCGCCCGTGGCCCGGTAGGGCCGCTCGAGCGCCCCGCCCGCCCCCGTGCGGACCTCCGCGGGCTCGAGCAGCCCGGCGCGCACGAGGAGCCGGACGTGGTGCAGCGTCGTGCCCGGCGGGACGCCGAGGTGGTCGGCGAGCTCCTTGTTCGTCATCTCGCGCGTGCCGCACTGCCGCACGATGCGCTGGCGCAGCGGGTGCGCGAGCGCCTTCGCCTCGAGGGCCGTGGGCGGACGGCGGCCCGGGACGTCGGGGGCGTGCGGCCCGGGGGCGGGCCCGGCGGTGGGATCCGGGATCGGCTCCGGGGTGGGCTCGGGGGTCATGGGCTCATCGTACGGACCTTCGATCGAGAGTGGTCGATCGATTGGGGTTTCTCGATCACTGTGCCATGCTGGGCGACATGGCCTCTCGACCCGGGCGCCGTCGCCCCGCCGCCGCACCGCTCGGTGCGCCGTTCCGGCGCCTGTGGGCCGCGTCCACGGTCTCGAACCTCGCGGACGGGGTGCTCAAGGTCGCGCTCCCGCTCGTCGCGGTCCGGTACACCGAGTCGCCGGCGCTGGTCGCGGGGCTGACGTTCGCCCTCACGCTCCCGTGGCTGCTCTTCGCGCTGCCCGCGGGCGCGCTCGCCGACCGTCTGGACCGGCGGCTCGCGATGGTCGGGGCCAACGTGGCGCGCGCGGTCCTCGTGGTCGCGCTCGCGGCCGTCGCGCTCGTGCCCGACGCCGGGAGCGTCGCCGTGCTCTACGTCGTCGCCTTCGCCGTCGGCGTCACCGAGACGCTGTACGACACCTCGGCGCAGTCGATCCTCCCGCAGGTCGTGCCGCGCACCGCGCTCCCCCGCGCCAACGGGCGCCTCTACGCGGCGGAGCTCACCGCGAACCAGTTCGTGGGGCCACCCCTGGGCGGGCTGCTCGTGGCCGCGGGCGCCGCCGTCGCGTTCGGCGTCCCCGGGGCGCTCTGGGCGCTCGCCGTGGTGCTGCTGCTCGGGCTCCCGGGCACGTACCGGACCGTGCGCACGACCCGCACGACGCTGCGCGCGGACGTCGCCGAGGGCCTGCGATTTCTGTGGCACGACCGCATCCTGCGCACGCTCGCGATGATGGTCGGCGGCATCAACTTCGCGAGCAACGCCGCGTTCGCCGTCTTCGTGCTCTACGCCGTCGGCCCCGACTCGCCGCTCGGCCTGTCCGAGCCGGCGTACGGCGTGCTCCTCACCGCGACGGCGGTCGGGGCGTTCGCGGGGTCGTTCGTCGCCGAGCGCGTCGTCGGGACGATCGGGCGCGCACGCTCCCTCGCGCTGACGATCCTGGGCACGGTCGCCCTCGTCGGCGTCCCCGCGGTGACGACGAACGCGTGGGTGATCGGCGCCGTCTCCGCCGTCGGCGGTGCCGGGATCGCCGTGTGGAACGTCGTGACGTTGTCGCTGCGCCAGCGCATCACGCCCGACGCCCTGCTGGGCCGACTCAACTCGTGCTACCGGCTCCTCGCCTGGGGGACGCTGCCCCTCGGCGCCGCGGTGGGCGGCCTGCTCGGTGAGCTCTTCGGGCTGCGCACGGTGTTCGTAGTCATGGCGGCGGTGTCCGGCGCGACGCTCCTGGGGATGCTCGTCGTCGACGACCGGGCGATGGACGCCGCCGAGGCTGCCGCGGACGCACGGGACGCCGACGCACGCGCGGCTGAGGCCGCGCGGCCTGGCGCCGAGGCGGAGCCTCGGCCGGAGAGCTGACGCTGCGGTCGCGCCGGAGGGGCGCGCCGACGAGGTGCGCCCGGAGTGGTGCGCAGCTCAGGCCGCGCCGCTGCCTGCCCGACGGCGCAGCGCCGCCCCGGCGAGGACCGCCGCCCCGGCCAGCGCCGCGACGAGGCCCAGGCCCGCGCCCGTCGTCGCCAGGCCCGGGCGCGAGGAGGCCGGCCCGCCGCCCGCCGCCGCACCACCCGAGCCGCCCGCTCCCCCGGACCCGGCGGACGGCGTCGTCCCGGGCTCGTGCGGCTCGCCGGGGGCGGCGAGCACGAGGAACGGCTCGGACACCACGTCGGCGCCACCCGCCGTCGGGACGAGCCGCACGTGGTGCTCGCCCGGCGTCGTGCCGGCGGGGATCGTCGCGACGAAGAGGAACGCCCCGTCGGCGTCCGTCGTGACGGTGCCCAGGAGCACGGGATCGCTCTCGAGCCAGACCTCGTGGACGGCGTGCGGCGCGAGGCCGGTCCCGCGCAGCTCGAGCCTGCCGCCGACGACGAACGGCCCGGAGCCGACGACAGCCACGCGCGGCGCCGTCGGCACCGCGCGCTCGGTGATCTCGACGCTGACGCGCACGCCGTCGGCGGGGTCCGTGACCGAGATCGCGACCGGGGTGGCGGCCGGGGCGGCGGCCGCTGCAGGGAGGGTGGTCGGCGTCGTCGCGCCGGCCGTGCCCGCGGGCACGACGAGCGAGCCGGCGAGCACGAGGGCGGCGAGCAGCCTGCGGGTGGTCGTCGTCACGCGGGGAACCTCTTCGTCCGGCCCGGGGCGGGCACCGCTGGGTCGCCCCCGAACCCGACTGGACGGGCGTCCAGTTCACGGACATCCTGCCATCCTGGACGCCCGAACTGAACACCCGTCCAGTTTGTTCACCCACGCGTCGCACCCCCGTCGACAAGGCGGGCACGGCTCGGCCCCCGCCGCTCCGCGGAGCGACGGGGGCCGAGCCGGACCCGGGCGGTGCCGGCACACCGCCCGGGGGCCTGTGGGTCGCCCGTCCTGCCGGGACCGGGCGCGCGGGTCAGCCGCAGTCGAGCGCGTCGAACGGCGCGTCGACGGTGGCGGTCACCTCCTTGCCGTCGACCGTGGCGGACGCGGTGGCGGACGCCGTCCCGGCGGGGGCGGACGTCGCCCGGACCGCGAACGACTGGTACGCGTTCGCGCCGGGCGCCACGTCCGCGAACGCCTTCTCCCCGTACGACGTCGCGAGGGTCACCGCGACCGGGACCTCCTCGCCGTTCGTCGCACGGACGGCCACATACACCCTGCCCGCCAGGCAGCGGGGCGTCGCCTCGACCACGAGGTCGAGCTCGGGCTCGCCGCCGAGGGCGGGCAGCACGACCTGCTGCCGCGCTTCCTCGTTGCCCGCGGCGTCCGTCGCGGCGAACTCGATGACCTGCGGCTCGTCGGTGAGCGCGCGCGTGAACGGCTCGGTGTAGGTGCCCCAGAACGTGCCGGGGCCCTCCCACTGCACCTTGTCCACGCCCGAGCCCGCGTCCGTGGCGGCCAGCGTGATCTCGACGCTGCTGCCGACCTCGCGCAGCGTCGCGACCGTCACGGGCGCGACGCTGTCGACGCGGAGCTCGCGCGAGCCCGTCCCGACGTTGCCGGCGGCGTCCGTCGCGCGCGCCTCGACCGTGCGCACGCCGTCCTCGTCGACCGCGAACGGGCCGTCGTACGGTGCCCATGCGCCGCCGTCGACCGAGACCTCGACCGCCGGGGCGGGGTCGCGGTTGTCGGAGGCCACGACCGTGACGGTCGGGTGCTGGACGTACCAGCCCGACGTCGCCGGGCCGGGCTGGGCGGTCACGGTCACGGTGGGCGGGGTCGTGTCCTCGCCGGTGTCGGGCGCGACGACGAACACGACGGCCTCGGCCGGCACGTCCGTCCCCTCGACGTCGCCGTCGACGAAGAACAGCCGGTCGGGCTCGGCGTACTCCGCGGGGTCGACGGCGTCCCACGTCACCGGGATGCGGCTGTCCTTCGACGCGTCCTCGTACTCGGCCGTGACGGTCGCCGGGAGCGCCGGGGCGGTGCCCGCGAGCGTCACGACGCTCACGTTGTCCACCGTGATGACGTCCCCCGGCTCGCCGTCGCGCACGTGCACCGTGCCGCTCACCGGCTCGACGAGCTCGTCCGACGTCCCGCTGACCTCGAACGCCCCCGCCGCGGCGACGTCCTCGGCCGTGACGTCCTCCCAGTCGACCGCGACCGTCTCGACACGACCGTCGGTGAAGATCGCGTCGATCTCGGCCGGGAGGTCGGGCAGGACTCCGACGTCCGTGGGGATGTGGACGGGCGAGTGGTCGATCGGCCCGTTCGGGTCGACCGGCTCGGGCTCCTCGACGCCGCCCGTGCCCCAGACCTCCCACTCGGAGACCCCGACGGCCGAGTACGTCGTCGCCGTGGTGCCCCGCAGCGCGTCGAACGTCGCGCGCAGGCGCGTCGTCGTCACCGCGTCGAAGGTCGTCTCGTTGGTCTCGAGACGCTGTGTCGGGTAGCCGCTCGGGTTCGGGACGTCGACGAACGCGCCGGCGTCGGCGTCCCAGTACTGGAGCGTCCACGACGCCGGGACGCGCACGTTGTCGCCGTTCGCGTCGGTGCCGTCCGACCAGAACCGGACGACGGAACGGTCCACCGTGACCGGCGCGGGCCAGGAGTACTCGAGCCACTGCGTCGCGGGGCGGTCCCCGCTCCACGTCGCCCACGTCGCGTCGTGCGCTCCCCCGGTGCTGACGCCCGCGCCGTCGTTCACGGCCTCGACCTTGTTCCACGACGCGGTGTAGCTCGCCTCGGGCGTGCCGATCAGCGCGACGTTCGACGGCGCCTCGTCGGCCGCCGCGGTCAGCCCCTCGGTCCCCGGACCGCCGACCGCGGCCCACGCCCCGACCCCCGCGCCCGTGAGGGCCAGGGCGAGCGCGGTCACGGTGGCGACCATGCGCCGTCGGGCACGCGGTGCCGCCGGCCGGTCCTCGAGCGGGATGAGCACGGTCGAGCCCGCGACCCGTGATGAGCTGGTGCGCGCGCTCATGCCAGCCTCGCCTTCCCTGCCGTGACCAGGACCTTCTGACCGTCGCGGCGGCTCAGGAGGCCGTCCGCGGTGAACTGCTCGACCGTGCGCTGGACCTTCTGGAGGAACGCTGCGCGGTCGGCGAATCCGCCGTCGCCCCACACGACGTCGAGGAACGTCGTCCCGTTCGGCCGCGCGGCGTTGGTGACGCCGCTGTCGAGCCCGGCGAAGACCACGCGCGGCTCGGAGCGCTCGACGTACATGTGGTACTGCGTGTCGTCGCCCGACCATGCGGGCTCGAACGTGAGGTCCCCGAGGCGGAAGTACCCGTCCCCGAGGTCCGTGAAGGCGCCCTCGAGCGTGCCGTCCAGGCCCATGTGGGCGTAGAGCGACAGCTTGAGGTACTCGCGCGACGCGCTGCGCGCGAGCAGGACCGTCGGACCGTTCTCGATGCTCTGGATCGCGGGGTTGTCGATCGTCGGCACGGCGCGGATGCTCAGCGGCATCGTCACCTCGACGACGTCGCCGGGCGACCACGAGCGCGACACGCTCACGTACGTCCCGGGTACGGCGTCGAGCTCCTGCTCCACCCCGTTGACCGTCACCGTGAAGCCCTTGCGCACCCAGCCGGGTACGCGCAGGCGCAGGTCGAGCTGCCCGGAGCCGTTCACCGTGAGCCGGGTCGCGCCGACCTTCGGGTACTGCGTCTCCTGGACGACCTCGAAGCCCTTCTCCTCCCACGTCAGGGTGGAGGCGAGGTAGAGGTTGACGTACAGCACCTCGCCGTCGACGGACCGGAAGTAGACCGAGTCGCGGTACTTCACGTGGTTCTCGAGGCCCGTGCCGCCGCAGCACGTGCCGGTGTTGCCGTACTCGCGGCGCGTGCCCGGGTTGACCCCGTACATGTACGTGACGTCGGGGCTCGTCGTGGACTGCGTGTTCTTCTTCGAGCCGACGATGTGGTTGAGCAGGCCCCGCTCGTAGTACTCCATGTACTTCGGGTCGAGCGAGTGGAAGTACAACAGCCGCGAGAGCTTGAGCATGTTGTACGTGCCGCACGTCTCGGCGTTGCGCGCGCCGATGTCGCCCGCGACCGTGCTCGGCGGGCCGAACAGCTCGCCCTCGCCGTGCCCGCCGTGCGCGTAGGTGCGCCCGGGCACGACCATGCCCCAGAAGCCCTCGACGGCATGGCGGTACCGCTCCTCGCCCGTGAGGTCGTAGACCTTGAGGTAGCCGGGGAACTGCGGGATGTGCTGGTTCGCGTGCTTGCCGTTGAGCGTGTCCGTGCCCGCAGCGCTCGCGTCGACGAGCGTGTTGAGGTCGAACAGCTTTGCCGTGGCGACGTACGTGTCGTCGCCCGTGATCGACGCGATGTCGGCCAGCACCTCGTTCATGCCGCCGTACTCGCCCGCGATGTAGATGCCCCACATCCGGTCGAGCTGCGCCTGCGGCAGCACGGAGAGCCGGCTGTGCACCCACGCCGCCATGGACGACGCGAGCGCGAGCGCCTGGTCGCTGCCCGCCAGGCGGTACGCCTCGAGCAGGCCGGCCATGATCTTGTGGCACGTGTAGTAGGGCGCCCAGATCTCGCCGTACGGCGCGTACTTCTCGAGCTGGCTGAACTGCCACTCGCCGTAGGCGGCGAGGAACCCGGGGTGGCTGAACCGGCCCATGGCCGCGAGCGCCGTCTGGACCTCGCCGAGGCCCTCGACGATCTGGTCCACCTTGTCGCGGAACACCGTCTCGCCCGTGCTCGCGTACGCGAGCGCCACCATGGACAGGAAGTGCCCGCCGTAGTGCCCGCGCAGGAGGTTCGCGGTCTGGGTGTTCGCCCGGCCCGGGTAGTCGTCGGGGCCCCACGGCTGCTCGTTGGCGTGGCCGAAGCCCTCCCAGCCGCCGGGCGCCGACGCGCCCTGGGTGTCGATCCCGGCGTTGCGCCGGAACACCGCGAGGACGCGGTCCACGGGGTACTCGCGCGCGAGGTGGAGGATCTGGTCCTGCGAGCGCGTCGCGACGCTCGGGGCGAGGGTCACGTCGGACATCGGGAACGGCTCGGCGGCCCAGCCGTCGAGGGAGACCGAGCGGTCGAGGGACCGCAGGAAGGCCCGGCTGACGGGCGGTCCGCTCGGGACCGTCAGCGCCGGGACCGGGGGCGCGGCGAGCGCGCTGCCGCCGCCCGCGAGCGCGACGGCGCCGGTCGCCCCTGCGGCCAGCGCCCCGAGCCGCAGGACGGCTCGTCGCGAGTAGCTGGTGTCGTGCACGTGCATGAGCTGTCGCTCCTTCTCACTCGTCGTCGAGTGGTGGAAGCGTCGTCGGCGGCAAGGAGGGAAGCCCCGCGTCCGACGCTCGTGCTGGTTCCGCCCGGCCGCCACGTCGCCGAGGGAGAGCTCTGGTCCGTCGAGGGAGAGGCGTGGTCGTGACCACGCCTCTCCCTCGCGGTACCTCGCCTCTCCCTCGGCGGGGTGCGACCTCGCGGGTGTCAGGCGCAGTCGAGCGCGTCGACCTGCGCCTCGCGCGTGGTCGTCACCTCCTTCCCGTCGAGGGTCGCGACGCCGGTCACGGTGACGGTCCCGGCCGGGACCGCCGTCGCGCGGGCGGCGAACGACTGGTACGCGTTCTTCCCCGGCGCGACGTCGGCGACCGTCTTCTCGCCGTACGGCGTCGTGAGCGTCAGCGTGACGGGGACGTCCTCCCCGTTCGTCGCGCGGACCGCGACGTACGCCTTGCCCGCGAGGCAGCGCGGCGTGGCCTCGACCGGGAGGTCGAGCTCGGGCGCCGGAGGCTGCTCGCCGTACGCCGCGAGGAGCGCGGCGTGCTCGGCGGCCGTGATCGGCAGCACGGTGCCGTGGCGCGGGCTGCTCGGCAGGTGGGCGTCGACCGACGTCCACACGCCCGAGTCGAGGTCGGTGGACTCGAGCGGCAGGTAGCCCTGGCCGCCGTGGTAGCTCGGCTGGTCGACGAAGAGATACCACTTCTCCTCGGTGTTCGACTTGAAGACGGTCGGCCCCTCGCCCGCGGTGAGCGTGCCGCCCCACGGGTTGGGCTGGCCGTAGCCGATCTTCTCGGCGACGAGGTCCCAGTCGGTCGAGCGCAGGTCCGTCGACTTCTCGAGGCGCGGGATCATGTACGCCTCGTCCTTGGTGAACCGGTAGTACGTGCCGTCGTGCTCGACGATCGACGAGTCGATCATCCCCAGCCCGTTGCCGCGCTTCTCGTCGATCCACACCTGCGGCTCGGAGAACGTCACGAAGTCGCGCGTCGTGGCGTACATCATGCGCTGGTAGGAGTCGGCGATGCGGCGGCCGTCGGTCGACGTCGTCGGGTAGAGCGCGGAGGCCCAGTAGACGATGTACTCGCCGCGCTGCGCGTCCCAGAACGCCTCGGGCGCCCACGTGTTGCCCGCGTACGCGCTCGACACGGTGACCATGCGCTGGTCGGACCAGTGCACGAGATCGGTCGACTCCCAGATCATCAGCGCGCGCGACCCGCGCTCCTGCGCGTTGCCGAAGTTGTTGCCGCCGTAGATGCGCAGGTCGGTCGCGAGGAGGAAGAACCGGTCGCCCTCGGGCGAGCGGATGATGAACGGGTCGCGCAAGCCCTTCTCGCCGAGCGTCGACGTGAGCACGGGCTCGCCGTCGTTGAGCTCGACCCAGTCGAGCGGGTCGTTCCCGTTGCTCGCGCTGAAGTACACCGACTCGCCGTCCGCGGTGCTCTCCCCCTCGAAGTACGGGAAGAAGTAGCCCTCGTAGTCGGCCGCGGCCGGCAGCGGGCGGACCGTCGCGTCGTAGGTGTGCGTCGCGGTCGCGCCGTCCTTCGTCGCCGTGACGGTGAGCCGCACGACGGCGGCCGGCTCGCCGTGGGCGGGCCGGGTCACCTCGCCCGTGGCCGAGACGGTCGCGGGGTCGGAGCTCTCCCACGTGAGGGCGGAGCCGTTGGCCCCCTCGGCGGGCAGCGTGAGGTTGCCGCGCACGTCGTCGAGGTGCGGCACGACGACGTGGCTCGCGTCCCACGCCACGGCCTCGGCGGGAGCGAGGTGCGCGAGGACGGTGACCTCGAACTGGGCGGTGCGCGCGACCGCGCCGCGCGTGACGAGGGCCGTGAGCGTCACGGTCGCGTCGTCCTCGCCCGCGGCGGGCCGCGTGACCTTCCCCGTGGCGCCGACGACGCCCGCGTCCGACGACGTCCACGTGACGATCGAGCCCTGCGCGCCCGTGGTGGGCAGCACGAGGTCGGCGGTGACGGCGCTGGTGTCGCCGAGGTCGAGCGCGGCGAGGTCGGCGTCCGCGGCGGCCGTGGAGGTCCGGGCCGCGAGCTCCGCCGCCTCGGCCGAGCTCAGCGCACGGTCGTAGAGGCGGAAGTCGCGCACCTGGCCCTTGAGGTAGCGGTCACCGGAGTAGAGCGAGCGGCCGACGTAGTTCGCGGTCGTCTGCCCGCCGCCGATCTGACCCGGGTCGGTCGTGACGTTCGTCGCCTGCTTGACCTGCACGCCGTCCTCGTAGAGCGTCGCCGTCGTGCCGGAGAGCGTGTACGTGAGCGTCTTCCAGACGCCGCGCTGGAGGTTCGCGCCCTTGGTGACGGTCTGCTCGGTGGTCCAGCTCCCGGTCGCGATCGACGTGCGGTACGCGTTGCCGGTCGTGAACAGGTAGCCGTTGCCGTTCGACCCGCTCGTGTTGCCGAGCCCGTAGACGAAGTACGGCGTGCCCTGGTCCTGGCTCACGAGCACGTCGAGGCTCACGGTGGCGTCCGTGAGGCCCGCGAGCAGGTGGTCGGGCAGGTCGACGTAGTCGTCGGTCCCGTCGAGCGTCGTGCCGTCGGCCGTCGTCGTGCCGCCCACCACCGTGGCCGGGCCGAACGTCGAGCCCTCGGCGCGGTTCGCCGTCGTGCCGCCGGTCGTGCTCGCGGCGTCGAGCGGGTACCACGCGACGAGCCCGTCGTCGGTGGGCCCGCCGACGTCTGCCACGGCGGGCGCCGCGACGGCGGCGGCGAGCGTCGTGGCGGCGAGCGCCCCCACCAGCCCGGCGGCGAGCGCCGAGCGTGCTCGATGTGTCAGGTCCATGTCGTCCTCTCCTCGTCGAGATGCAGGTGTGTCGCGAGGTAGAGCCCCGGTCCCGCGAGGTAGAGGCGTGGTCGTGACCACGCCTCTACCTCGGCTCACCGGGGCTCTACCTCGGGGGATCGTCAGCCGCAGGGGTGGGCGTCGTAGGCGACGTCGTAGGGCGTGGTGACCGGGGTGCCGTCGAGCACGGCCGTGCCGGTGACCGTCACGGTGCCGGCCGGGACCGACGTCGCTCGCGTCGCGAACGACTGGTAGGCGTTCGCGCCCGGGGCGACGCCCGCGAACGTCCTCGTGCCGTACGGGGTCGTGAGGGTGACGTCGGCGGGCACGTCGCCCGCGTTCGTCGCCCGTACCGCGACGTAGACCTTGCCCGCGAGGCATCGCGGGGTGGCCTCGACGGTCAGCTCGACCCGGGGCGCGGGGGCGACGTCGACCGGGTCCACGCTCTCGAGCGTCGGCACGACCTTCTGGATGAGGCCGTCCTCGCCGAACGTGAGGCGGTCGATCGTCGTCTCGCGGTTCGTCCCGTTGCCGCCCGGGATCGCGAACCGGTGGTACGCGATGTACCAGTCGTCGGTGCCCTCGACGTTGAGGATCGAGCTGTGCCCGGTCCCGAGGATGCCCTGCGAGGCGTCCTTCTCGAGGATCACGCCGCGGTACGTCCACGGGCCGTCGATGCTGTCCGACGTCGCGTAGCCGACGCGGTAGCTCTCCGAGCCCGTGTCGTCGATCGAGTACGTGAGGTGGTAGACGCCGTCCCGGTAGTTGAGGAACAGGCCCTCGCGGAAGTCGGTCAGGCCGGGGATGCGCCGCAGCGTGTCCTGCTTGATCGACGTCATGTCGTCGTCCAGCTCCGCCATGACCGGGCCGTTCGACGGCCCGCCGTTGCCCCACAGCAGCCAGTACTTCCCGGTCTCCGGGTCGCGGAACGCGGCCGGGTCGATGGCCTGGCCGGACGTGACCGCCTCGCCGTTCGTGATCATCGCCGTCGGCTGCGCGGTGAACGGTCCCTCAGGGCTGTCGGCCACCGCGACGCCGATCGTCTTGCGGTCGTACGTCGGGTTGTGGCCGGAGAAGTAGAACCAGTACTTCCCGTCCCGCTCGATGATCGTCGGCGCCCACGCGTTGCCGGTCGCCCACGGGACGTTCCCGTTCGCGCCGTCGAGCGTGAGGAACGGCTGCTCCGAGCGCTCCCACGTCACGAGGTCGGTGGACTTCCAGACGTAGAAGTCCTTGCCGCCCCAGCCCGGCGTGCCGTCGGTCGTGGCGTAGAGGTAGAACGTGTCGCCGAACTGCGCGATGTTCGGGTCGGCGTACGTCCCGGGGAGCACGGGGCTGCCCATCTGCTTCGCCTGGACCGTCCACGTGCGCGACGACCCGTCCGGCCCGGCCACGGTGTACTCCACGGGCTGCGTGAGGTCCTGCACCGAGCCGTTCCCGGGCGTGACGGTCGCGCGCGGCGAGACCGTGAGCACCGGCGCGAGCGCGGAGACGTCCGTGCCCGGCACGACGGCGAGCGTCACGGTCGAGCTCGCCCCGTCGACGATCGCGGGGACCTTGAGCGCGTCGAGCTCGGCGCCCGTGACGGCCGTGTGGTCCGCCCCGACCTGGTAGACCTCGTCCGCCGTGAGCGCACGGTCGTAGACCCGGAAGTCGCGCACCGAGCCCTTGAGGTAGCGGTCGCCCGAGTACAGGGAGCGGCCGATGTAGTTGGCGAGCGTCGAGCCGTTCCCGATGTCCTTCGGGTCGATGGTGACGCCGGTCTGGCGGCCCACCTCGACGCCGTCCTCGTAGAGCACGGCCGTCGTGCCGGACAGGGTGTACGTGAGGTGCTTCCACACCCCGCGCTGGAGGTTCGCGTTCTTCGTGACGGTCTGCTCGGTGGTCCAGTTCCCCGTCGCGATCGACGTGCGGTACGCGTTGCCCGTGGTGAAGAGGTACCCGTTCCCCGCCGTGCCGCTCGTGTTGCCGAGACCGTAGACGAAGTACGGCGTCGCCTGGTCCGTCGCGACCTTGACGTCGAGCGCGACCGTGACGTCGGTGAGCCCGGCGAGCAGGTGGTCGGGCAGGTCGACGTAGTCGTCCGTCCCGTCGAGCCGGACGCCCTCCCCGGTGCCGGAGAAGGCCGCGCCGTTGGTCAGCGTCGCCGGGCCGAACGACGACCCGGGCGCGGTGTTCGCCGCCGCCGTGCCGCTCGTCTCGTCGAACGCGTACCGCACGACGAGCCCCGGCACGTCGGCCGTCACCTCGACCGCCACGTACGCGGTGCGCGACCCGTCGGCCGTGGTCGCCGTGACGAGCGCGTGGCCCTCGCCGACGCCCGTGACGACGCCGTCGGCCGAGACCGTGGCGACGTCCGCGTCGTCCGACGCCCACGTGATCGCGCGCGCCGTCGCGTTCGCGGGCGTGACGGTCGCGGTGAGCTGCCGCGTGCCGCCGACGCCCACCTCGAGCGACTCGGGGGTGACGCTGAGGCCCTCGACGGGGACGACGTCGTCGGTCACGGTGACGACCGCGCGGGCGCGGACGCTCACGCCGCCGCCGAGCGTGCCCAGCACCGCGAACGAGCCCGCCTGCGCGTACGACGCCGGGTCGACCGCGTCCCACGTGACGTCCGCCGAGCCCGTGGAGCCGTCGGCGAAGCGTGCCGTGACGCTCGCGGGCAGCACCGGCGCGGAGCCGGTCTGGACGGTCACGGCGACGTCCTCGACGGACTCGACGAACGCGTCGGGCTGGTACGTCCGCAGCAGGCGGTCGTACTCGGCCTGCGTCACGGGGAGCACCGTGCCGTGGCGCGGGCGCGACGGCATCTCGTAGTCGGTGGACATGGTCCACTCGGCCGCGTCGAGCGAGGTCGACTCGAACGGCACGTAGCCGCGGCCGCCGAACTCGTCGATGAAGAGGTACCACTTCTCCTCGGTGTTCGACTTGAAGATCGTCGGGCCCTCGCCCTGGTTGATCCCGCCGCCGAGCGAGTTCGCCTTGCCGATGCAGTCAGTGATGAAGTCGTAGTCCGTCGAGCGCAGCTCGGCCGCCTTCTCCGCGAGGATGAACTTGGAGCACGGCGTGGACGACGTGTTGTTCCGCTCGTCCTTGGTGAACCGGTAGTACTGGCCATCGTGCTGCGTCACGGTCGAGTCGATGACCGAGTAGCCCGGGTCGACCCACACCTGCGCCTCGCTGAACGTCACGAAGTCGCGCGTCGTGGCGTACATCATGCGGTTGTACGTGTTGCCGGTGTGGTCCGGGTCGTCCTCCGCGTAGAGCTTCGAGGCCCAGAACACGACGTACGCGCCGATCGTCTCGTCGTAGTACGCCTCCGGCGCCCACGTGTTGCCCGCGGTGTCGGGCGAGACCTGCACGAGACGCTGGTCGGTCCAGTTCACGAGGTCCGTGGACTCCCAGACCATGATCGACTTCGAGCCCGTGCGCTGGGACGCGTCCCAGTTCCCGTTGCCGTAGATCTTGAGGTCGGTGGCGATCTGGTAGAACTTGTCGCCCTCGGGCGAGCGGATGATGAACGGGTCCCGCAGGCCCTTCTCCCCCAGCTCCGACGTGAGGACGGGCTGGTTGTCGTTGAGGTTCTGGTACTTCAGCGGGTCGTTGCCCTGGCTGAGCCCGAAGTAGACCTGCTCGCCCGTGGCGGTGCCCTCGCCCACGAAGTAGGAGAACAGGTAGCCCGCGAGGTCCTCCTGCTCGGGCAGCGGCGGCACGTGCGCCGCGAGCTCGCGCGTGGCGGTGGCCGTGCCGACCGCCACCGTCGCGGTGAGGGTCACGGTCTCGGCGTCCTCGCCGTGCGCCGGGCGCGTCACCTCGCCCGTCGGGGTGATCGTGCCCGACGACGACTCCCACGTCACGCTCGCGCCGTGCAGCCCCGTGGTGGGCAGCGTGAGGTTGCCGCGCACGTCGTCGAGGTTCGTCACCTCGAGCGCGGCGGCCGCGGCGTCGGCCTTCGCCTGGTCGCCGTCGCCCGGCAGGACCGTGACGTCGAACGTGCGGGTCGCGGTCGCGCCGCGCAGCGTCACCGTGGCGGTGAGCGTCGCGGTCGCGGGCTCGTCGCCCGCGGGGCGCGTCACCGCGCCACTCGCCGAGACGACGCCCGCGTCGGAGCTCGACCACGCGACGGCGGAGCCGCCGACGCCCTTCGCCGGGAGCGCGAGGTCCGTGCCGACGGCGCTCGTGTCGCCGAGGTCGAGCGCGGCGGCGTCGGCCGTGACGGCGTCCTGCGCGGCGTCCGACGCGAGGTCGGCGACCTCCTGCGCGGTGAGCGCGCGGTCGTAGAGCCGGAAGTCCTTCATGCGCCCCTTGAAGAGGTTGTCGGCCGCGTAGGCCGACTTCCCGAGCGCGTTCGCGGTCGTGGTGCCGCCGCCGATCGCGCCGGGCGTGATCGTCACCGCGGTGTTCTGCCCGACCTGCGTGCCGTCCTCGTACAGCCGCGCCGTGCCGCCCGCGAGCGTGTAGGTGACGGTCTTCCACACGCCGCGCTGGAGGGCGCCCGCGGGGGTCTTGGCCGTGTTCTGCTCGCGGCCCCACGCGAGGTCGGAGATCGTCGCACGGTAGTTCGCGTTGCCCGTCGAGAACAGGTAGCCGTTCCCGGACTGCGGGGTCCCGACCGCCGGGTTGCCGAGGGTGTAGAAGAAGTAGTTGCCGCTCAGCGACGTGTCGACCCACACGTCCGCGCTCACCGTCACGGCGTCGTAGCCGGCCAGGAGGTCGTCGGGCAGGTCCACGTGGTTCGCGCCGCCGAACGTGAGCCCCTGTCCCGCGCGCCACCCGCCGCCCGAGCCGACGAGCGCGGCGTCGAGGCCGTGACCCGACGCGTCGTGCGCGACGGCGCCCTCGGTCTCGTCGAGCGGGAGCCAGAGCCGCAGACCGTCCGTGGTCGGCTCGGCCGCGGCGGGGACCGGTGCGGGCGCCGCGGGCATCGGGCCGGCGGCCGCCGCGCCCACGGGCGCGAGCGGGGCGACGAGCGCGAGGCCGAGCAGCGCCGCGAGCGAGCGGCGTCGGCGTCGGGCGCGGGGCTCCGCGGGCGTCGGGGGTGGTTCGTGGCGTGAGGTCATCGGTGACTCCTCGTCGTCGTGCCCGGCGTCGGCGCCGGTCGCGGGTCCGCCGTCGGACGCGCGTGTGAACGCTAACATGTGAACGCAAACATGCCTAGGGACCCCGGGACCGACAACGATGTCGAAAAGCGCGTGAGGGCTCCCGGGCGCACCCGGACGCCGACGCCGACGGCGGCCCGCACCACCGGGTGGGGTGCGGGCCGCCGTCGGGCAGTGCTGGTCGTCCGGTGTCAGCCGCAGGACAGGTCGCCGTAGGCGGCCTCGTGCGCGGTCTCGACCGTGGCGCCGTCGAGCACCGCGGTGCCCGTGGCGGTCGCGACCCCGGCCGCGATCGACGCGGACCGCGTGGCGAACGACTGGTACGCGTTCGCCCCCGGCGCGACGTCGCGCACGACGCGCGTGCCGAACGGGGTGACGAGCTCGACGTCGGCCGCGACGTCGGCGAGGTTCGTCGCGCGCACCGCCACGTAGGCCTTGCCCGCGAGGCAGCGTGCGGACGCGGTCACGTCGAGCTCGACGGCCGGGCCCGCGGCGTCGGCCGCGAACTCCCACGTGTCCACCTCGACGAGGTCGACGCCCGCGGGGCCGGCGAACGTGAAGTACACGTCGTGGACGCCGCTCACGCCCTCGAGGGCGGCGGTCACGTCCGCCCACTCGCCCACGGGGGTGTCGAGGCCGAGCGTGCCGACGACGGCACCCTCGCGGTCGTCGAGGCGCACCTCGACGGTGGCGCCCTCGACGAGCGGCTTGACGCGCGCCGTGACGCTCGCGGCACCGTCGCCGAAGTCGACCGACGACAGCGCCGACCAGTCGCCGGCGTCGACGTCGCGGACGACGAGGTTCGGCGCCTGGTCGCCGAACTGTGCCGAGCCGCCGTCGACCTTCGCGGTGGTGAGGCCCTGCTGCCACGCGAACGTCTCCGCCTCGAGCACCTGGAACGGGTCGAGGTCCTTGACCTGGTCCACGCCCGCGTAGTCGCCGACGACCTGCTGGACCGTGCCGTCCGCGTTGAACGTCAGCTCCTGGATGTGCGGGCTGCGGTAGCCCTGCGTGGTGCTGCCGTTGATGCGCTTGTTGAGCGTGGGCGCGTGGTACGTGAAGTAGTACTTGCCGTCCAGCTCGAACACCGACTGGTGGTTGTTGCCGCCCGTGCCCGCGCCGAAGAACTGCGACTGGTTCGGGAACATCACGCCGGCGTACGTCTCCTTGGGGAACGACATCGGGTCGTCGGAGATCATGTAGCCGATCTGCCCGCCGCCCGGGTACCCCGGGAGCGTGGCCTGGTTGCCGCCGAAGTCGTTGCCGCCGAAGTGCGACGAGTACGACAGGTAGTACTTCCCGTCGCGCTCGAAGACCTGCGCCGCCTCGAACGCCACGGGCGCGTCCACGACGGCCGCCGTGCCCTGCGTGGAGACCATGTCGTCGCCGAGCTCGATGACGCGGATGTTCTTCGGGTTGTTGAACCGCTCCGCCGCGGGCATCGACGTCGACGCCGGCCCGCCGCCGAAGTAGAGGTACGCGCCGTCGTCGGTGACGAGCGGCGCCGGGTCGAACTTCCAGGCCACGGCCTCGGCGCCCGGGGTGCGCCCGTCGATGAGCGTGCTGTCGCGCTCGCTCGTCCACGGCCCGAGCGGCGAGGCGCCCGTGATGACGTTCGACGACCCGCCGCCGTTGGCGTAGTAGAGGAAGTACTTGTCGACGCCGTCGACCGTCTTCTTCGCCATGCCCGGCGCCCACGAGTTGTTGGTGAAGGGCGCGACGCCCTGCGGCCCCGCGACCTGGATCTCGCCGTGGTCCGTCCAGTTCACGAGGTCCTCGGACGAGATGAGCGTGATCTGGTTGATGCTGCCGTAGTTGATCTGCGGCGAGACGCCCGTCACCGGGTCGGGCGCGTAGCCCTGGGTGTCGTTCGTCATGTACATGTACACGCGCCCGTCCTCGACGAACCCGAACCCGTCGGCCCCGAACTTGTGGGAGATGAGCGGGTTGTGCTCGCCGGGCAGCTTGCCGAGCACCTCGATCGTCTTCGACGGCGGCCCAGGCGGGGCCGCGCCGACGACGGAGACGTCGTCGAGCACGAAGTCCATGAGGTGCGTCGCCGGGTCGGCGGACGGGTTGCTCGTCCACGGCGTCTCGAAGAACAGCCGCGCGGTGCCGACGTTCTGGTCGGCCGGGATCGTGAACCGGCCGTCGAGCGTCGCCCACTGGCCCTTGGTCGCGGTGACGCTCACCAGGTTCGTGTACGACCCGCCGCCGTAGTGCATCGTGGCGAAGAACTGCTTCGTGGCCGGGGCCGCGGCGGCGTCGTACCGGATCTTCGCGGTGAGCTCGTACGTCTCGCCCGCGCGGACCTTGCCGCTGAGGTCCTGCATCGGACCGGAGCCGGTCGTCGCGCGCTCGGTGGTCAGGGCCGCGGCCTCGCCCGCGAACGCCTGGTCGGTGGTCGACAGCACGGCCTTGTCGGTCGCGTTGCCGTTGTTGACGAACCAGCCGGTCGTGCCGTCCTCGAAGCCGCCGTTGACGACCAGCTCCTCGTCCGCGGCATACGACGGCAGCGCGGCGAGCGACGCGGAGAGCAGCGTCACGAGCGCGGCCCCGGCGACGGCGCCGCGGAGGCGACGTCGTCTGCGGTGGTGCGTGTCCATGGATCCTCCTCGATCGATGTGGGTGTCCTGCGCGTCCGCGCGCCTCGCGCGGACGGTCGTGCCCGACGGCGGTCCCCCGCCGTCGTCCTGCGTCCTCCCTCCTCTGGCGCCGACCCGGCGCGGCCTGCGCGGCCCGCCGGGTCGGGCGCGGGTCAGCGGCCGAACGGCACGGTGCGGGTCGTCGTCGCGGCGTCGGTCGAGCGCGTGACGGTGACGGTGACCTCGCCGGCCGGCGCCTGCGACCGTCTCGTCGGGAACGCGTGGTAGGCGCTCGCCCCCGGTCGGACGTCGGCGAACGTGCGGCTGCCGTACGGCGTGGTGACCACCACGTCCACCGGGACGTCCTCCTCGTTCACGACGCGCACGGCGACGTAGTCGGTGCCGGCGAGCGCGCGCAGGCTCGCCTCCGCCGCGAACGCGACGTCCGGGGACGTCGTCGGCTCCAGCGACGCGACGGCGAGCGCGAGCGCCCGCGCGGGGGCGTCGGCCTGGTTCTGCGTCGACGGCGCGGTCGTCGACCTCGCCCAGGCGAGGGCCTGCTCGACGGCGGCCCACGACTCGGCCGTGTGGTCCGCCGGGTCGAGCCCTTCGGCCTCGGCGACGACGGCGTCGAGCGCCGTCCGGTCGGCGCCGCCGTCGGCGTCGAGCACGTCGCTGAGGAGGAAGTGGTCGAAGTCGACGTGCCCGCCGGTCTGCTCCTTGGCGTAGGAGAAGAGGCCGAACCGGTAGCCCATGAAGTGGGACAGGCTCCAGTCCATGACGAGCGGCCCCTGGCGCGGCCCGAGCGGCTGCCAGGTGCGCCCGTCGAGGCTGTAGGAGTACTGCACCCAGAGCTGGCCGCCCGGCGAGGCGAAGTCCGCGTCCGCCTTGAGGTGCACGTCCGTGCGCTCGCCCAGCGGGACCTGCGACCCGGGGACGAACGACTCGACCGCCTCGCGGTCGATCGTGTCCGTGAACGGCTGGAGCCGCGTGACGAGGCCGAGCGTGCGCTCGCCGTCGACCTGCTGGACGCCCGCGTACGCGAAGCTGCGGCCGTAGACGGCCAGGCCGGCGACGTCGCCGTCGAGCATCCCCGACACGTCGAGGCGGGTCTCCGCGGAGGCCGTCGGCCCGAAGGTGCGCTGGCCGAGCGTGTTGCGTGCCTCCTCGAGGTAGGTGAGGTCGCGCCCGGGCGCCTTGGTGTACTCCGCCTCGCCGGTCACGACGTGCCCGTTGGTCAGGCGCAGCCAGCCCTCGCGCTCGGTGAGGGACCAGTACCGGTTGTCCGGCGCGTGGTTCCACTGCCAGGCGAGGTCGAGGTCCGAGCCGTTGTACGACACCTCCTCGAGCGTGGGCGTCTCGACGGTCGGCGCGCGGCCGACCACGGACACGTCGTCGAGCAGGTACTCGACGCTCGACGACGGCGGCTGCGGGTTGCCCCACGGCGTCTCGACCGCGAGCTTGAAGGTCCGGACGTCCGCGTCCTGCGGGACGGTGTAGGTGCCCCGCACGGTCGTCCACGCCCCCGGCGTGGCGTTCGCCCACGCGAGCGTGGTGACGCCCGCGCCCCAGTCCCCGACGAGGTTGAAGCGGACCTGCGCCGGCCCGGAGGCGTAGCGGACCCGGGCCGAGACCTCGTAGGTCACGCCGGCCTGGATCTTCCCGCCGAGCTGCTGGTTCGGGCCGGAGCCGTTGAGCGTCCGGCCCGCGACGCGCAGCGTGCCCGTGCCCGACGCCGCGCCGCTCGTCTCGCGCGACAGCGTCGCCCCGAACTGCGCGGCCCACGGCGCGGTCCCGGCGTCCTCGAACCCGGGGTTGGCGACGAGCTCGACGCCGAGCAGGGACTCGTCGTACGTGGGCGCGTCGGGGACCTCCCAGACGGTGTCGCTGAAGGCGCGGTGCTCGGCGTCGTTCGCGAAGTCGTCGGAGGCGACGATGCTCTTCAGCCGCTCACGGCGCTCCGTCGCCGGGTCCAGCGCGATCGGCTTGGCGAAGGTGTCGCCGACGCGGACGACGCCGTCGTCGCCGAACGTGGGCCAGCCGTCCTCCCACGTCGCGGGGATGAGCGCGGGGATGCGGCCGAGAGGGTAGGTGTCGCGGAAGAACATGCCCCACCACTCGTAGCCGCCCGCGCCGTCGGGCACCTCGACCAGCCCGCCCTGCGCGAAGCCGTCCGAGTTCAGCGCGCTGCGCGCCTCGTACGGGTTCGACCCGTCGGCGGTCTCGTAGCGGCCCAGCAGGTGCGGGGAGCGGAACAGCACCTCCTGCCGGTTCTGGCCGCTGGGCCACGTGATGATCGCGACGTAGTACTCGCCGTCGATGTAGTGCACCTGCGCGCCCTCGAACAGCCCGCCCACGAACGGCTCGCCCGCGTAGTCCGCGGCGCGGATGATGTTCGGGAAGTCCGCCTCGATCGCGGTGAGGTCGTCGTTCAGCCGGACGGCGCTCGTCGCGCCCGAGCCGTAGAAGATGTAGGGCGTCCCCCCGTCGGCCTCGTCGAAGAACAGCGACGGGTCGTGGAACCCCCGGCCGAGCGCGGTGCGCTCCCACGCGCCGTGCTCGACGTCGTCCGTGCGGAAGAGGTACGACCCCCCGAGGTCGTTGGTGTTGAACACCACGTAGAACGTGCCGTCGCGGTAGCGCAGCGAGGACGCCCACTGCCCGTTGCCGTAGCCGTTCTTGCCGTTGCGCAGCGACGACACGTCGCCGACGCCGAGCCGGTCGTAGACGTAGCCGACGATCTCCCAGCTCACGAGGTCGTACGACTTCATGATCGGGGCGCCGGGCGCGAGGTGCATCGTCGTGCTGATCATGTAGTAGAGGTCACGGCCCTCGTCGTTCTCGGCCGCGGGGACGCGCGTGACGCTGATGTCGGGGACGTCGCTGCGCAGGAGCGGGACGTCGTAGGTCCCGTCGCCGCGGTCCGTCGTGGTCAGCCCGGTGAGGGCGGTCGCCGCAGGGGGCTCGTCGTCGGCCGTCGCGGTGGCGTGCGCCGCGGGCAGGCCGGCCCCGAGCGCCAGCACCCCCGCCACGATCGTCGCCGCGGCTCGCCGTCTCCGGTGCCTGCTCATGTCGTTCCTCCTCGTCGAGGTCCTGCTGCTGTCATGGGTTCATGCCGGGGATATCGATGTCGGTACCGATATCGACTGACGCCGCGTCGCCGCGGTGCGGCGTCCTCGCGGCCCGTCGGACCGACCGCGAGGACGCCGGTGCGGCGCGCGGGTCGCTCAGCCGCAGGTGCGCGGCTCGATGTCGACGTCGTGGGTCGTGGTGACCGGGGCGCCGTCGAGCACCGCCGTCGCGGTGACCGTCGCGGTGCCGGCGGGGACCGCCGTCGCGCGCGACGCGAACGACTGGTACGCGTTCGCGCCCGGGTCGACGCCAGTGGACGACCTCTCCCCGTACGGCGTCGCCAGGGTGACGTCCACCGGCGTGGCGCCCGTGTTCGTCGCCCGGACCGCCACGTAGGCCTTGCCGGCGAGGCAGCGCGACGAGACCTCGACGTCGAGCGGGACGACGGCCGTCGCCCCCGGCACGATCTCGACCCGGTAGGTCGTGGCGGTCTCGTGGTCCTGCGCGACGCCGACGACCTCCACGGTGCTGGCGCTCCCGTCTGCCGGGAGCGCCAGGACGCGACCCTGCGTGTCGTCGATCAGCACGCCGTCGACGCGGACCAGGCCGCTCGGCACGTGCGGGTCGGCGTCGAGCACGACGCTCGTCGTGCCCGCGGGGACGGTGAGGGTGTAGTCCGTCACCGCCGGGTCGAACGCAGGGGCGAGCGACCCGGTGTCGAACGCGAGCGCCGCGAGCCCGGGCGTCGCGTCGTACGACGCCGCGCGGTCGACCCGGACGCCGAACACGCCTCCGGCCCAGCCGCCCGTCGCCTGGAAGCGGACGGTGACCACGGGGATGCGCTCGCCGTCCTCGTCGAGCACGTACTCCCCCGCGCTGTCGACCTTCCAGCGCGTGCCCTCGCCGATCTCGAGGTACTTCGCCGGGAGCTGCGTCGTGTCGACGTAGAACCCCTGCTCGTCCTTGGTCGGGGCGTTCGCGACGGTGGTGATCGTCTTCAGCTTCTCGTCGTCGACGTACACGTCGAACACGCGGCCCTGGTCGCCCGAGTAGAGCGTGACGCCGAGGTGGTTCGACGCCGAGGCCGGGTCGATCATGAGGTCGTAGCTGAACCAGCCCGTGCCGTTCGCGTGGCGGAACTGACGGCCGGAGAACGTCCCGACCGACGACCCGCTCTGCTTGAGGTTCTTCGCGTTCTCGAAGTTGTTGTCGTCGAAGCTCGTCAGGCTGTCGACGGTGCGGTCGGCGTCGCGCAGCTCCTGCTTGGCGCGCAGGATGCGCTCCTGCGACGCGGCCGAGTCCGGCTCGTCGAGGTGGAGGTACAGCCCGTACGTCACGTCCCAGTTGGTGTGGTGGGGCGTGAAGACGAGGTCGCCGCCGTCGGCGGTGTTCCGCAGCACGAGCTGGACCCGACCCTCGGCGTCGTCCTCGACACGGACGAGGTTCTCCGCGATCCGCTCCTTCCACTCGTCGGCGCCCATGTTCGCCGCCGTGATCGTCGTCTGGGCGTCGGCGTCGCGCGTGGACGAGCGGACGAGGATGCCCGTGCCCTGCCACGCCGGCTCGGGGACCTCGCCGAGGTTCGCGGAGAGGACGACCGGCCCGTACCGGAAGGCCACGAAGTACGGGTTGTCCGGGGTGTCGACTACGGACGCCGCCATCGGCATCGTGTACCGGACCACGTCGCCCGCGGCGACGGGCAGCACGACGTACCCGCGCGACACGTGCGGCTCGACGGCGGCGCCGTTCACCTCGACCGCGGGCTCGCCCGCGATCCACGACGGCACGCGCAGGCGCAGCGTCGCGTCCTCGGCGACCGCACCGCCGTCGAGCGCGTCGACGCGGAAGGTCACGGTGTCCTCGTTCGGCAGGTTCGCCTCCTGCGTGAGCCGCAGGTTCTGCTCCGCGTGCTCGACCGTCGAGGAGAAGAACATGTTGACCCACACCGAGCCCTGGCCGGTGAAGTAGATCGAGTCGCCGAGCTTGGAGAAGCTCTCCATGCCCGTCCCGGTGCAGCACCAGAACTCGGTGAACGGCAGGTTGTAGACGCGGTGGTAGCCCGACGCCATGGGGTTGAAGTACGTCGTCGTCCCGGTCTCCGGGTTCTGCGACGCGAGGATCGTGTTGATGAACGCGTTCTCGTAGTAGTCCGCGTACCGCACGTCCTTGCTCAGCGTGAAGAGCTCGCGCGCGAGCTTGAGCATGTTGTACTCGTTGCACGTCTCGGCCGTCTCGGCGTTGCGCGCGGTGCCCTGCTCGTCCGCGCGCTCGTGCAGCGACCCGGGCGCGTGGAAGTGCTCCGCCTGGCTGTTCGCGCCGGTGACGTAGGTGTGGTCGCGCACCACGATGTCGAAGAAGTTCTCCGCCGCCGCGAGGTACATCGGCAGGTCGTCCTTCTCGGCGGGCGTGAGCAGGTCGTAGTAGGCGGGGTTCTGCGTGAACACCTGGTAGCGCTTGAGCGCGCCGAGCAGCTTGGGGATCTGCGTGTTGGCGTGCTTGCCCGGCAGCACGTCCTGGCCCGCGGCGAGCTGACGGAAGAACGTCACCTCGTCGAACGCCTCGGCCGCCTCCTTGATCCGGACGTCGCCCGTGAGGTCGAACAGCTCGTACAGCGCCTCGTTCATGCCGCCGTACTCGGTGCGCAGCATGACGTCGGTGCTCGGCAGCTTCGCCACGCGCCCCTGGACGTAGAGCCCGAACTCGGTCGCCACGGCGAGCGCCTGGTCACCGACGGGGCCGTCCACGTGCTCGGCGACGTCGAGCAGCCCGGCGAGCACCTTGTGCAGGTTGTACCAGGGCACGATGACGTTCTCGTCCGACGTCCCGGTGCCCTGCACCTGGTCGAGGATCGACTCGCGGAACGCGGAGACGTAGCCCGCTGAGCCGGGGTGCGCGGCGGCGTACGCGTCCTGCACGCGCGCGAGCCCGCCCACGCCCTCCTCGATCTCGGTGAACAGCGCGTCCTTCGTCGCCTCGTCCTGCGTCGAGGACCACGACATCGCGAGCGCCGAGAGGTAGTGGCCGAACGCGTGGCCGCGGAAGTTCACGGCGTTGCTGCGCTCCCAGCCGCCGTACCCGGCGGCCGTGGTCGGGGTCAGCCCGCCGACCTTGTAGAACTCGTAGAGGAACGTCTCGGAGTCCAGGCTCAGCAGGTACTCGTGCTCCTTCGCGGCGGCGTTCTGGAGGAAGTCGTCGGAGAGCAGCACCGACGGCAGCGCGGTCTCCTCGAGCGGCGTCTCGTCGACGAGCGCGGGCACGACGACCTCGAGGTCGCGCGTCACCGGCTCGCCGTCGAGGTAGCGCACCGTCGCGGTCAGCGTGACGTGCGTGTCGTCCTCCCCGATCGCGGGCCGGACCACGGTCCCGTCGGTCGCGACCACCTCGGGGTGCGACGACCGCCACGTCACGGCCGACCCGCGCGAGCCCGTCGCCGGGAGCACGAGCGCGACCGTCGCGCGCTCCGGCAGGGACAGCGCGTCGGCGTCGTCCTGCGCGATCGCGTCGCGGTCCACCGTGCGCCCGCTCTCCTCGTACAGCCCGACGACGTCGCCCAGGTCCGCCACCGCGTCGTACAGGCGGTAGTCGTCCAGCGCGGCCTTGAGGTAGGCGCCGTTGTACTGGGGCCCGTTGAACCCGATCGTCTTCGGCAGCGCCGGGTCGGATCCCAGGACCCCCGTCGCGTCGCCGGCGACCGCGCTGGCCACCGTCGACGGGACCTGCTCGCCGTTGCGGTAGAACGCGACGGCCTTCGTCGCGTGGTCGTACGTGACGACGACGTGCGTCCACTCGTCCGCGGGGAAGAACGCCGCGCGGTCGGAGCTCGCGACCCGCACCTTGTACGGCTGGCCCGACGCCGGCCCCACCGACAGCGCGAGCGGCACCGTGTCCGACTCGGACGACAGGTACCAGCCGTCGGAGTTGTAGGCGCGCTTGTTCCACGTGACGACGTGCTCCCCGGACAGCTTCCCGCTGGGCTCCACCCAGAACGAGAGCGTCAGGTCCTCGGGCTGGAGCGCCGTCGACGACCCGAGGTCGAGGTACGTGCTGCCGCTCAGGCGCAGGGCCTGCCCCGCCCCGTCGACGCCGTCGACGTAGGAGAAGCCGGTCGGAGCGGAGCCCGTGTGGCCGCGCAGGGCCACGGGGTGCGCGAGAGGGCTCGCGTCGGCGACGTCGCCGTCGAACGCGAGGTCGAGGACGGGCGCGGGCAGGGCGTCGGCCGCGACGGCGGACGGTGCCCACGCGGTCACGGCGAGCGCGGCGGCGGCCGCCACGGCCGCCAGCCGGGCCACGCCGCCGGGTCGACGGCGGACGCCGTCGGTCGGTCGGGGGTGCATCGGTGCTCCTCTGGTCGGCGCGGGCGTCGTCGCCCGCGCGTCGAGACGTGCGGTGTCGTGCGATGTCGTGCGGTGGCGGCCCGCGCGGGGAGCGCGGGCCGCGCCCTCGTGGCCCGCCGGACCGGCCACGAGGGAAGCGTGCTCTCGCGAGGTAGAGCCAGCGGTCGCGAGGTAGAGCCCGGGGGCTTCTACCTCGCGACCTGCGGTTCTACCTCGGCGTCGTTCAGCCGCAGTCGAGCGCGTCGTAGGCGACGTCGACGGTCGCGGTGACCTGCTCGCCGTCGAGCGTCGCCGTGCCCGTCACCGTCGCGGTGCCGGCCGGGGCCGACGTCGCGCGCGCCGCGAACGACTGGTACGCGTTCCTGCCGGGCGCCACGTCCGCGAACGCCTTCTGCCCGAACGGCGTCGCGAGCGTCACCGAGACCGGGACGTCCTCGCCGTTCGTCGCGCGCACGGCGACGTACGCCGTGCCCGCCAGGCAGCGCGGCGCGACCTCGACCGCGAGGTCGAGCTCGGGCTCCGTGTCGGCCGCGTGCAGCCGGACGAACGTGATCGAGTGCGCGGGGAACTCGTAGGAGAACTCCTCCCCCACGCCCGTCAGCGTCCGCTCCACCGGGACGACCCGCTCCGGGTCGGCCTTGGTGTTGGTGTCCGACGGCGCGCCCACCATCTCCGTGACCGTCGCCTGGTCCGCGATTCCCTCAGAGCCCTCGACGTGCACCTGCGTGCGCGCGGCGGTGGCGGTGGGGTTGACGACCTTAACGACGACGTCACCTGTCTCGTCGTCGCGCGTGACGACCTGGTAGAGCGACTTGGTCGACGGCTGCTCGTAGGACATCTGGAGCTCGCCGTCGAGGTAGAGCTCGATCGTCGAGCCCTCGACGACGACCTTGACGTGGTACGGCTGCCCGGCCTCGATGCTGTGGTTCTCCACCGCCTGCACCTCGTTGGCGCTCCCGCCCGACGCGCGCTGGAGGGCCTGGCGCGTGTTGTTCCACCCGCCGAGGTTCCACCAGTAGTAGTCGTTCGGACCGCCCGCGGCGAAGCCGACGAGGAAGCCCTCCGCGCCCGACGTCTTGCGCGCGTCGAGCTCGAGCGTGTAGCTCGACCAGTCCTTCGCGTACGCGCCGGCGACGATCGACCGGGCGTCGGTGACGTTCGTCGCCGACTGGACGTAGGCGCCGTCCTGCGCCGCCCACGTGCCCGACTGCGGCTCCCACTGCGACGCGCCGGACTCGAAGTCGTCCGCGAAGAGCACCTCGCCGCTCGCGTTGTCGGTGACGCGCACGTTGTCGTACTGCGCGGCCGTGTTCCACGTGGAGAGGAAGACGCCGCCGTCGAGCGTCGCGTCGGCGGGCGCCGGGCCGGAGTGCGTGCTGGGCACGACCTCGTCGCCCGCGTTCGCGGAGAACAGCTGCTGGACGTAGTAGTTCACCGAGCCCCAGGACTCGTCGTTGTCGAACCAGATCGCGTCGGGCGACCACTGGACGTACGACTCGTTCGCGAGCAGCGGCGCGTACGACGCGAGCCGCACGACGTCGGAGTTGCGCTCGAGGCCCGTCATGAAGGCGGCCTCGGACAGCGCGTTGGCGAACGTGTTGCCGCGCGACGCGTACTCGCCGAGGAACACGTGCGGCCCCTCGCGGTCGTAGGAGTCGTAGCGCTCGTCGTTCTCGAGGAACCACTGCGGGTCGTTGTAGTAGTGCTCGTCGACGAGGTCGACGTCCTGCTCGCGGTTGAACTCCCAGAGCTCGTCGAAGCGCTGGCCCGTGTCGTCCGGCCCGGAGTTCGAGATGAGCTGGACGTCCGGGTAGGCGGCCGCGATCGCGTCGCGGAACGCCGGGAAGTTGGCCTCGAACGTCTTCGTGTTCTCCTCGTTGCCGAGCCCGACGTACTTCAGGCCGAACGGCTCGGGGTGGCCCAGCTCGGCCCGCACGGCGCCCCACTCGGTCGTCACGTCGCCGTTGGCGAACTCGATGAGGTCGACCGTGTCGTCCACCCAGCGCTGGATCTGCGCGGGGTCGGTCATCTCGGGGATCGTGCTGCCGCAGCCGTTGGCGCCGACCGACACCACGGGCAGCGGCGTCGCGCCGAGGTCCTCGGCGAGGAGGAAGTACTCGAGGTACCCGATGCCGTAGGACTGGTTGTAGCCCCAGAAGTTCCAGTTGGTCGCGCGCTCCTCGACCGGGCCGATCGTCTCCTTCCACTGGTACGTGCGGCGACGGTCGGTGAAGCCCGACTCCTCGTACGTGCGGAACGTGCCGACGTTCGTCACGCAGCCGCCGGGGAAGCGCAGGAACTGCGGGTCGAGCGCGTCGATCTTCTCGGCGAGGTCCTTGCGGAGCACGGACTTCCCGTTGACCGGGCCGACCCACGTGTCCTGCGGGAAGAGCGACACCTGGTCGAGCGCGAGCGTGCCCGCCGCGCCGGAGAGCAGCGCGAGCCGCCCGGCGTTCGTCGTGCCGGTGGCGGTGAGCGTGACGTCGTACCTCTTCCACGCGTCCGAGCCGTCGACGGCGACCTGGCCGGTCGCGTATGCCGTGGTCCCGGCGGCGTCCTCGACGCGCACGGTGACGGTCTGCGCCGTCGCCGACCGCGCCCAGACGGAGAAGTCGTACGACTCCCCCTCCTCGACGAACAGCCCCGTGTTGTACCCGGCGTTGCGCACCCCGGCGCCCGCCCCGGTCGTCGTGAGGTTGAGGTAGGTGCGGTTCGTCGCGTTGAGCCGCCCGGCGTCGTTCACGACCTGGGTCGTCGCCGTCGCGCCGCCCCGGTTCGCGGCGCTCCACGCCGTGAGCCCGGTGAACGACCCGTTGTCCTGGTTGTTGAACTCGAACGACCGGTTGCGCACGAGCTCGGCGTACAGGCCGCCGTCGGCCGCGTAGTTGATGTCCTCGTAGAAGATGCCGTACAGCTCGTCGCTCATCTGGGTGCGCTCGCCCGCGAGGTCCACGGTGATCTCGTGGTCCGCGCTCGTGGCGGGCGTGATCGTCAGCTTCGTGGCCGCGTCGCGCGGACCGAGGACGAGCGCGCCGTCGGACGCGCGCACCCCGGCGTAGCGCTCGGGGTCGGCCGCGCTGCGCAGCCAGACCGTGCCGCCGCCCGCGTCGGTGAGCCGCAGCGCCGTCGCGTCCGCGCCCGCGGCCCCGAGGGAGAGCCGGGACGCGCCGGAGACGACGACGGGCCGGTCGCCGACGGCGAGCGTCACCGGGGACGTGCCCTCGGTGCCGTCGACCGCCGTCGCGGCGAGCGCGACGGTCGTCGCGGGGCGCTCGTCGTCGAGGGCGAGGCCGTCGTCGGTCGCCACGAGGTACCGGGCGTCGCCCGGGCCCGCGAGCGTGAACGTGCCGTCGGGCACCTGGTCGGCGCCCTCGGCGGCCTGGACCGCGACGTAGTCGAACGCCGCGGTGTGCGCCGCGCCGCTCTGCGCGGCGAGCGCGTAGAGGCCGACGTGCGTCGTCGGGAAGTCGACGGTCACGGAGCCCGCGGGCTGCCACGCGGTGCCGTCCCAGAAGCTCGTGGCGATCGTGTCGCCGGTGCGCTGCATGCGCAGCGTCTCCCCGGTGGAGCCCGGGCGGTCGGTGAAGGCCGCCGCGCTGAAGACGCCGCCGGTCTCGACGTCGTTCTCGATCGCGCGGCCCGACGGCGAGAGGCTGCCGACGAAGGTCAGGCCGGACCGCACGTAGTTGTCCATGTCCTGCCACGCGACGAGACCCGCGCCCTGGTAGACGGAGGCGACGGGCGCCTCGAGCCGGGTGACGACGGTGAAGTCGCCCGCCGGCACGTCGAGCAGCACGACGTTCTTCGCGCTGTTCGCGTCCTGGTACGTGTCGCCCGGCTGCGAGGTCAGCGTGAGCTTCCCCCCGCCGACGGACAGCGCCTCGGGCACGGGGTTGACGACGGTCCAGTCCGGGCCGAGCGCGGCGCCGTCGAACGTGTCGACCCACGCGCCGTCGGGCAGGTCGGGCTCCGCGGCGGCGGCCGGCAGCGACGTCGCGAGCGCCACCGTGCCGACCATGCCCGCCACGAGGGCGACCGCGACGGACCGGCGGCGGGCCGGTCTGCGCCGGGGCGTGGGGAGGGACGGGTGAACAGACGTTTCCATAGGGCTTCCTCTCATCGTCGAGAGACACGCACCATTGCGTGTGAGCGTTCACAAGTTCGGCCCGAGCCTAGTGTGAGCGCTCACATTCTACAAGGGCGGCGTCATGACACCGCCGGTCGGGCATACGCCCGAACGACCCAGGGGTGCCGGCCCCCGTCCTGCTCCGGTGACCCCGGGCCGTCGGCCCGGGCAGACGGCCGCGGCACCGGCCCCGCGCCGCGGACGTCACGAGGACGCCCGGGGCGGAGGCCGGTGCCGCCGGCTCACCTCCGCCTGACGACGAGGACGCGCTGCAGGATCACGAAGACCAGCAGCAGCACGCCGATGACGATCTTCGTCCACCACGAGCTCAGGGTGCCCTCGAACGTGATGATCGTCTGGATGAGGCCCAGCACGAGCACGCCGAGCACCGACCCGAGCACGAAGCCCGTCCCGCCCGTGAGGAGCGTGCCGCCGATGACGACCGCCGCGATCGCGTCGAGCTCCATGCCGACGCCCGTGAGCGAGTAGCCGGACCGCGAGAACATCGCGAACAGCAGGCCGCCGATGCCGGCGCACGTGCCGCTCACCACGTAGACGAGCACCTTGGTGCGCGCGACGGGCAGGCCCATGAGCATCGCCGACTGCTCGCCGCCGCCGATCGCGTAGACCGTGCGGCCGAACTGCGTGTAGTGCAGCACGTAGAACGCGATCGCCACGACGACGAGCGCGATGATGACCGCGGTCGTCAGGCGCCAGCCGTCGCCGATCTCCTGGCTCCAGCCCGCGAGCGCGACGAACGACTCGTTCGTGATCGGGATGGACTGGAGGCTGATGACGTAGCACAGGCCGCGCGCGAGGAACATCGCGGCGAGCGTCGCGATGAACGGCTGGATGTCGAACACGTGGACCATGAGCCCGACGGCGAGCCCCAGCACGGTGCCGATGAGGACCGCGATGAGGAGCACCACCGCGACCGGCCACCCGCTCTGGAGGAGCGACGCCGTCGTGATGCCCGACAGCGCCACCACGGCGCCCACGGAGAGGTCGATGCCGCCGGTGAGGATGACGAACGTCATCCCGACCGCGAGCACGATGAGGAACGAGTTGTTGATGAACAGGTTCGAGACGACGCGGGCCGAGAGGAAGTTCTCGTACCGGCTCCCGCCCACGACGAGCATGAGCGCGAGCACCGCGAACGTGCCGAGGACCGGGAGGTAGCGCCGGTCGAGGCGCACGCGGCTCGTGAGTCTCTCGGTCATGGTCGGTCGGCCTCCGGGGGCGGCGGTCTCGGCGCCCCGGGGGTCGGGCGGCGAGGTCGGGGCAGGGGTCTGCACGGCGGACATCAGGCGCTCACCTCCGCGGCCGCGGCGGCCGTCGGGGCCGCGCGACGTCGTCGGGCGGCGACCAGGTCGCGCACCTTCGGGGACTGCGCGAGGCAGACCGCGATGACGACGATCGCCTTGAACAGGGGCGTGACGGACGGCGAGATGCCGAGCATGGTCACCGTGAGGGTGAGCGTCTGGATGATGAGGACGCCGACCAGGGTGCCGGAGAGCGAGAACTTCCCGCCCGCGAGCGACGTGCCGCCGATCACGACGGCGAGGATCGCGTCGAGCTCGATGAAGAGCCCGGCGTTGTTGGCGTCGGCCGCCATGGTGCTCGACGAGATCATGAGGCCGGCGAGGCCCGCGAAGAGCGCGCAGACCGCGTAGACGGTCCAGATGATGCTGCGCGCCTTGACGCCCGCGAGTCGGCTCGCCTCGGGGTTGATGCCAACCGACTCGATGAGCATGCCGAGCGCGGTGCGCCGCGTGAGCAGCGCGACGGCCGCGAAGACGAGGCCGGCCAGCACGACCGCGACGGGGATCCCGAACCAGAACCCGGACCCGATCGACTTGAACGGTGCGCTGTTGACCGTCGTGATCTGGCCGCCCGTGATGAGCATCGCGACGCCGCGGCCCGCGGTCATGAGCACGAGCGTCGCGATGATGGGCTGGATCCCGAGGACGGAGACGAGGAAGCCGTTCCACACGCCGAGGACGAAGGACAGCGCGAGCGCGATCCCCACGGCGACGAGGACGGTCGTCAGGCTGTCCGGCGTGGGCGACGACGCGATGAAGCTCAGCGCGACGGCCCCGGAGATCGCGACCACCGCGCCGACCGACAGGTCGATGCCGCGCGTCGCGATGACGAGGGTCATGCCGAGCGCGACGAGCAGCAGCGGCGCGCCGTTCTTCAGCAGGTTGACGAGCGACCCGAAGAGGTGCCCGTCCTGCAGCCTGATGGACAGGAAGCTCGGCCGGTTGACCGTGTTGACCGCCAGCAGCACGACCAGCGCGACGATCGGCCAGAAGAGCCGGTGCTGGACGGCGCGCTGCCAGGCGGGTGCCGTGGTGCTCATGACTCCTGCCCTCCGCTCGCGATGAGCTCGACGACGTCCTCGACCGTGACGTCCTCGTCGTTGGTGATCTCCGCGACCTTGACGCGGTCGCGCATGACGGCGATGCGGTGGCTGAGCCGCAGCACCTCCTCGAGCTCGGCCGAGATGAACACGACCGACATGCCCTCGCCCGAGAGCTGGGCGACGAGCTTCTGGATCTCGGCCTTCGCCCCGACGTCGATGCCGCGCGTCGGCTCGTCCAGGATGAGCAGCCTGGGCGCCGTCGCGAGCCAGCGCGCGAGGAGCACCTTCTGCTGGTTGCCGCCCGAGAGGTTCTTGATGAGCGCGTCCGGGTTGGCGGGGCGGATCGCGAGCGCGCTGATGTACTTCTCGACGATCTCGTCGACCTGCTTGCGCGGCAGGCGCCGCGCCCACCCGCGCTCGGCCTGGAGACCGAGCACGATGTTCTCGCGGATCGTCAGGTCGCCCACGATGCCCTCGGCCTTGCGGTGCTCCGAGGAGAACGCGATCTTGCGCTGCATCGCGGAGCGCGGCGTGCGCAGCCGGGCGAGCGCGCCGCCGACGCGGACCTGGCCGCTGTCCGCGCGGTCCGCGCCCGCGAGCAGCCGGGCGAGCTCGGTGCGGCCCGAGCCGAGGAGGCCCGCGAGCCCGACGACCTCGCCCGGGTAGACGTCGAGGTCGAACGGCTGCACCGACCCCTTGCGGCCGACGCCGAGCGCCTGGACGAACGGCGTCGCCTCGCGGTCGGCGACCGAGCGCTTGGGCGCCTCCTCGAGCTCCTCGAGCACCTCGAGCGAGGTGCCGATCATCTTGGAGACGAGCTCGAGGCGCGGCAGCTCGGCGGTGACGTACTCGCCGACGAGCTTGCCGTTGCGCAGCACGGTCATGCGGTCGGAGATCTCGTACACCTGCTCGAGGAAGTGCGAGACGAAGAGGATCGCGACGCCCTCGTCGCGCAGGCGCCGCACGACGGCGAAGAGCTGCGCGACCTCGTCCGCGTCGAGGCTGGACGTCGGCTCGTCGAGGATGAGCACCTTGCACTCGACGACGAGCGCGCGGCAGATGGCCACGAGCTGCTGCACGGCGAGGGAGTGGCTCGAGAGCGAGGACGCCGGGTCGATGTCGAGGTTGAGGCGCGCGAGCATCTCTCCCGCCCGACGGCGCGTGGCCCGCCAGTCGATCGCGCCGAGGCGGCGCGGCTCGTGGCCGAGCATGATGTTCTCGGCGACCGAGAGGTTCTCGCAGAGGTTGACCTCCTGGTACACCGGCGAGACGCCGGCGGCCTGGGCCTCGCCCGGGCCGGAGAACGTGTGCTCGGCGCCGTCGACGAGGATGCGACCGGAGTCGATCGAGTAGACGCCGGTGAGCGCCTTGATGAGCGTCGACTTGCCGGCGCCGTTCTCGCCCATGAGGGCGTGGACCTCTCCGGGCCGGAGCGTGAGGTCGACTCCGTCGAGCGCCTTGACGCCCGGGAACTCGATCGAGATCCCGGTCATCTCGACGACGGGCCGACCGTCGGGGACGGCGGTAGTCATGGGTGACCTTCCGTGCAGCGGTGGCGGCGGGGCTGCCGGGCCCCGGGGCGCCTCAGGACGCCGGCGGCGTCGGCATGCCGGCGGTGGTGCGTCGGCCGCGCGCCGGGGAGCCGTGCTCTCCCGGCGCGCGACCCGTCCGTGGTGGCGGGGCCGGTCGGCGTCGACCGGCCCCGCCGGGGCGGTGCGGAGCGGGTGCCCGGAGGTCCGGGCCGACCGCTCGGCGCGCGCGGTGCGCTCAGTACTCGCGCGTCGGGAGCGCCTCGATCGCCTGCTCCTGCGTGAAGGACTCGTCCTTGACGACGATGCGCTTCTCGACCTCCTCGCCCGCGACGACCTTCTTGATGATGTCGGCCAGGTCCGGGCCGAGGAGCGGGTTGCACTCGACGATGAAGTTGATCTTGCCGTCGGCGAGGGCCTGCATGCCGTCCTTGACCGCGTCGACGGTGACGATCTTGATGTCCTCGCCCGGGACGAGACCGGCGGCCTCGATGGCCTCGATGGCGCCGAGGCCCATGTCGTCGTTGTGCGCGTACACGAGGTCGATGTCGTCGTGCGCCTGGAGGAAGCCCTCCATGACCGTCTTGCCCTCGGCACGCGTGAAGTTGCCGGTCTGCGAGTCGATGATCGTCACGTTGGGGTTGTCCGCCGTGGCGTTCTCGAAGCCGGTCTTGCGGTCGATCGCGGGCGCGGCGCCCGTGGTGCCCTGGAGCTCGACGACGTTGATGGGCTCGGTCGCGAGGTTCTCGGAGACCCAGTCGCCGGCCATCTCGCCCTCGAGGACGAAGTCGGAGCCGATGAACGACTCGTAGAGGGTGTCGTCCTCGGAGTCGACCGCGCGGTCGGTGAGGATCACGGGGATGCCGGCCTGCTTGGCCTCCTCGAGCACCGCGTCCCAGCCGGACTCGACGACCGGGGAGAACGCGATGACGTCGACGCCCTGCGCGATGTAGGAGCGGATCGCCTGGATCTGGTTCTCCTGCTTCTGCTGCGCGTCGGAGAACTTGAGGTCGAAGCCGTTCTCGGCCGTGAGCGTGTCCTGGATGGACTTGGTGTTCGCCGCGCGCCAGCCGGACTCGGCGCCGACCTGCGAGAAGCCGACGGAGATCGTGTCGCCGCCACCGCCGCCGTCGCCGCCCGCGTCGTTGCTGCTGCCGTCCGTGCTGCCGCCCCCGCTGCTGCACGCCGCGAGCGCGAGGACCGCCACGCCGGCGAGGACACCCGTCAGACGCGTGCGCGCCTTGGTCGTGCTGAACATGCTCTCCTCCTTGAGATGCGACCTCGGCGCCGTGCCGAGGACCGTCGGGTCGTGCCAGCCCCTCATCGGACTGTTGACTCTTGTTGATACATGTTTGCTTGTGTCAATGTCTAGCGGTGTCAGGGCCGCTCCCGCAAGCCCCCACTCGGCATTCCGCATCACCGTTCGGTAACCATTCCGGTCACCGCTCGGCACTGCGACGTGCTCGAGCTGCGGAGCCAGGCGAGGGGCAAGACCCCGGGCCCGCGGATGTGATCGCTCACAGCCTCCCGAGAGACGATGTTAGCGCTCACACGGCTCCAGGGGAAGCCGCCGCCCCGTCACGGTTCGGTCACGGCCGGTGGCCGGGACGGGACCGTGCACGGACGGCTCCCCCAGGCGTCAGAGGCCCTGCGCGAGGCGGTAGTAGACCTGGTTCCACCGCACCTGGTCGCGGAAGCCCCGCCGCGTCGTGCTCTCGTCGATGACCAGGAGCTCCGTGCGCGCGATGTCCGCGAAGACCTCGAACGCGTCGATCCCCGCGGCCGTGGAGAGCACCGTGTGGTGCGCGCCGCCCGCCGTCAGCCAGGCCTCGGCGGACGTCGCGAAGTCCGGCCGCGGCTCCCACACCGCACGTGCCACCGGCAGGTGCGGCAGCGGCGCGCTCGGCGGGACGACGTCCACGACGTTCGCCGTGAGCCGGAAGCGGTCGCGCATGTCCGCGAGGGACACGACGACGCCGACGCCCGGGTCGGCGTCGAACACCATGCGGACCGGGTCCTCCTTGCCGCCGATGCCGAGCGGGTGGATCTCGACGCGGGGCGTCGAGGTCGTGAGCGACGGGCAGATCTCCAGCATGTGCGCGCCGAGGATCTTCTCGCTGCCCGGGGTCAGGTCGTAGGTGTAGTCCTCCATGAGCGACGCGCCGCCGGGCAGCCCCTCGCCCATGACCTTCGCGGCGCGCACGAGCACGGCCGTCTTCCAGTCGCCCTCGGCCCCGAACCCGTAGCCCTTGGCCATGAGGCGCTGGACGGCGATGCCGGGGAGCTGGCGCAGGTCGCCCAGGTCCTCGAAGTTCGTCGTGAACGCCTTGGCGCCCACGGACTCGAGGAACGTCTCGAGCGCGATCTCCTGCCGGGCCGCGTACCGCAGCGAGGCGTGCCGGTCGCCGTCCTTGCGCAGCTCGGGGACCACGTCGTAGAGGTCCTCGTACTCGGCGACGAGCGCGTCGACGTCGGCCTCCGAGACCTCGTCGACCGCGCGCACGAGGTCGTTCACGCCCCACGTGTTCACGCTCACACCGAACCGGAGCTCGGCCTCGGTCTTGTCGCCCTCGGTCACCGCGACGTTGCGCATGTTGTCGCCGAAGCGGGCGAGGCGCAGCTCGTGCGTCGCCGCCCAGCCGGCGGCGCCGCGCACCCACGAGCCGACGCGCGCGGTGACGGCCGGGTTCGAGACGTGCCCGACGACCGTCGTGCGCGCCACCCCGAGCCGCGTCGCGACGTACGCGTACTCCCGGTCGCCGTGCGCGGCCTGGTTGAGGTTCATGAAGTCGAAGTCGATCGTGTCCCACGGCAGCTCGACGTTCGCCTGCGTGTGCAGGTGCAGGAGCGGCTTGCGGAGCTGGTCGAGGCCGCCGATCCACATCTTCGCGGGGCTGAACGTGTGCATCCACGTCACGACGCCGAGCACGCGGTCGTCGGCGTTCGCGTCGAGCATCGCGCGGCGGATCGCGCCGGCGTCCTTGAGGACGGGCTTCCAGACGACGGTCGCCGGGACGTCCGGCGACGCGTCGAGGGCGCGCGCGACCTCCTGCGACTGCTCGGCGACCTGCCGCAGCGTCTCCTCTCCGTACAGGTCCTGGCTGCCGGTGAGGAACCAGATCTCGCGGTCCGCGTAGGGCTTGCTCATGTCGGTCCATCTCTCGTGTCGTGGGCGAGGGCCGCACCGCTGCGGTCCCGTCCCGGTGGTCGTGCTGCGTGTCGTGCCGGTGCGCCGCCGGGCCCCGGGGGAACCGGGTCGGAGCGGCCCGCCGGTCAGCGCGCGGGCTGCTGCCCGTAGACGTGCTGGTAGCGCGCGTAGAGCGCGTCGACGTCGTCCTGCGCGATGCGCGTGGGCTCGCCGAGCTGGCGGCTGACGTGCACGGTGCGGGCGACCTCCTCGCACATCACGGCTGCCTTGACCGCCGCGCGCGCGTCCTTGCCGATGGTGAACGGCCCGTGGTTGCGCATGAGGACCGCGGGGCTGCGCGACCCGCGCAGCGTCTCCACGATGCCGCGCCCGATCGAGTCGTCCCCGATGAGCGCGAACGGTCCGACGGGGATGTCGCCCCCGAACTCGTCGGCCATCATCGTCAGGACGCACGGCACCGGCTCGCCGCGCGCGGCCCACGCCGTCGCGTAGGTCGAGTGCGTGTGCACCACGCCGCCCACCTCGGGCAGGTGGCGGTACACGTACGCGTGCGCCGCCGTGTCCGACGACGGCGACCGGTCGCCCTCGACGAGGGCCCCGTCGAGGTCGCACACGACCATCGCGCCGGGGGTGATGTCGTCGTACGCGACGCCCGACGGCTTGATGACGAGCAGGTCGCCCGCGCCGTCGGGCCGCGTGGCGTCCCGGACGCGCTCGGACACGTTGCCCGCGGTCCACACCACGAGCTCCCAGCGGGGCAGCTCGGCGTGCAGCGCGGCGACGCGCTCCTTGGCGGCGTCGACGGCGTCGCGCAGGTGCGCGGGTACCGCCGGGACGGCGGGTCGCGCGGCCGTCGCGTCCGCGGACGGGGTGGGCGTGCTCATGCGGGGTCCTCTCCTCCGGTGCGGGTGGGCAGCGCTGTCACGGCGGCGCGCTCGACGGCGAGCCCGGCCGCGTACCGCTCGAGGTACGCGGCGAAGCCGGCGACGTCCGCGGGGTCGGGCTCGACCGTCACGGTCTCGGCCGCCGCGAAGACGTGGTCGCGCAGGTAGTCGCCCAGGCCCGCACCCACGTCGGCGCCCGGCGCGCGCTCCCCGGCGCAGGCGCGCGCGAAGGCCGCGAGCACCGCGATGCCCCAGGCCCCTCCCTCGCCCGCCGTGCGCCCCACGCTGACGGGCGCGCCGATCGCCGCTGCGAGGAGCCGCTGCGCGACGCCCGCGGTGCGGAACATCCCGCCGTGGGCGAGCATCCCGTCGATCCGGACGCCCTCCCGCGCGAGCACGCGCATGCCGAGCGCGAGGGTCCCGAAGGCGCCGTACACCTGCGTCCGCGCGAAGTTGGCGAGCGTCAGGCGGCTGCCGGGCGTGCGGACGACCAGGGGGCGCCCCTCGTCGAGCCCGGTGATCGGCTCCCCCGCGAGATAGTTGTAGGCGAGCAGCCCGCCGCCGTCGGCGTCGCCGTCGAGCGCGGCGCGGAACAGCGCGCCGAACACGTCGTCCGGGCGCGCGTCGCTGCCGACGGCCGCGGCGAGCTCGCCGAGCAGGCCTGCCCACGCCTCGAGCTCGCTCGCGCCGTTGTTGCAGTGGACCATCGCGACGAGGTTGCCCGCCGGCGTTGTGACGAGGTCGAGCTCGTGGTGCACGGCGGCGAGCGGGCCCTCGAGCACGACCATCGCGAAGATGCTCGTACCCGCGCTGACGTTGCCCGTGCGCGGCGCGACGGCGTTCGTCGCGACCATGCCCGTGCCCGCGTCGCCCTCGGGCGGGCACAGCAGGACGCCGGGCTCCAGCGACCCCGTGGGGTCGAGCCACGCCGCGCCCTCGGCGGTCAGGCGCCCGGCGTCCTCGCCCGCGACGAGCACGTCGGGCAGCAGCTCGGCGAGCTTCGGCCCGGCCCGGTGGGTCGCGGCGCGCTCGTCGACGAGCGCGAGCAGCGCGTGGTCGTAGTCGCGCGTCGCCGGGTCGACCGGGAACATGCCGGACGCGTCGCCGACGCCGAGCACGTGGCGGCCCGTGAGGCGCCGGTGGACGTACCCGGCGAGCGTCGTGAGCGACGCGACGCGCGCCGCGTGGGGCTCGGCGTCGAGGATCGCCTGGTACCAGTGGGCGACCGACCAGCGCAGCGGGACGTTGTACCCCAGCAGCTCGGTGAGCTCGGTGGCGGCCGGGCCGGTCGAGGTGTTGCGCCACGTGCGGAACGGGACGAGCAGCTCGCCGTCGGCGTCGAACGCGAGGTAGCCGTGCATCATCGCGGAGACGCCGAGCGCCCCGTACGTCGTGGGTCGCACGCCGTACCGCTCCTCGACGTCGGCCACGAGGCGCGCGTAGCACTCGCGCAGCCCCGCCTCGACGGCGTCGAGCGGGTACGTCCACGTGCCGTCCTCCAACCGGTTCTCCCAGGCGTGGCTCCCGCTCGCGAGCGGCGTGCCGTCGCCGTCCACCAGGCACGCCTTGATCCGCGTCGACCCGAGCTCGATCCCGAGCGCGGTGTCCCCCGCCACGACGGCCGCCCGACGGCGCCCGACCTCGTCCTGCTGCACCATTGCTGCTTCTCCTCGTCGCGGCGTCGCGCCTCGGTCGTTGAGTGTCCTTCGAATGTTAGCGCTCACAACCGGCGAGGCCAACTCTCTCCGCGCTCGCCCGCGCGAGCGCGCGGTCAGTCGCGCGGCGTGCCCGTGCTCTCGCGCACCATGAGCTCCGGCGGGATCGAGACGGGACGGACCGTCGCGCCCGCCAGCGCGTCGATCATCATCCCCATGCACCGGCGGCCCAGGGACCCGAACGGCTGGCGCACCGTCGTCAGCGGCGGGATGAAGTGCCCGGCGCCCGCGACGTCGTCGAACCCGACCACCGAGACGTCCGCCGGCACCCGCACGCCCTGCTCCCAGAACGCGCGCAGCAGGCCGAGCGCGAGCTGGTCGTTGCCCGCGAACACCGCCGTCGGGCCATCGCCCGCGCGGACCGCGGCCGCGAGCTCGCGCCCGACGGCGTACCCGCGGTCCGACGACCAGTCGCCCCGCACCGGCTCGGGCACCGGCGCGCCGTGCTCCTCGAGCGCGGCGCGCCAGCCCGTCTCGCGCTCGCGCGCGTCGAACCAGTCGAGCGGCCCGGACAGGTGGAGCACCGTGCGGTGGCCCAGGCCGAGCAGGTGCTCCGTCGCGACGCGCGCACCCAGGCGCTGGTCCACGGCGATGGACAGGATCGCCCCTGGCGCACCGAGCGCACCGGGCGCAGGGCGCACGACGTCGGTCGCCTCGCCGTCCGCGGGGAGGTCGCGCGCGGCGATCATGATGACGGGGACCGGCGCGCGGAACGAGTCGACCGCCGCCGCGACGTCCGTCTGCGGCGCGATGACGACGATGCCCTCGACGCCCTGGTCCATGAAGTGCTCGAGCACGCGGTGCATCGTGTCGGCGTCGTAGCGCCGGATCGTCGCGACGCTCACGAAGTAGCCCTGCTCGCGCGCGGCCTCCTCGACCGCGATGAGGGTCGACGTCGGCCCGTACAGCGCGGAGCCGGTGGTGACCACGCCGATCGTGCCCGAGCGCATCGTCACGAGGGCGCGCGCCGCGCTGTTGCGGCGGTAGCCGAGCGTCGCGATCGCGTCGAGGACGCGGTCGCGGGTCTCGGGCCGCACGCTCGGGTGGTCGTTGAGCACGCGGGACACGGTCTGGTGCGAGACGCCGGCGAGCCGCGCGACGTCCGACATCGCGGGCGGGCGCGTGCGGGGCGAGGGCCCGTCGCTCACGACCCCGCCCCCTCGGTCCCCGCGCGCGGCGCCGGGGCGTCCGCGAGCGCCGCCGCGAGCTCGGCCGAGCGGTCGCGCGCGGCCTCGAGCGCGTCGAGGAACGCGGCGCGCACCCCGCCGGCGTCGAGACGGCGCAGGGCCGCGACCGTCGTGCCGCCCGGCGAGGAGACGCGCTCGCGCGCGATCGCCGGGTGCTCGCCCGTCTCGCGCAGCATCGTGGCCGCGCCGTGCACGGTCGCGGTCGCGAGCTCGAGCGCCGTCGCGCGCGTCAGGCCGAGCAGCACGCCCGCCTCGGCGAGCGCGTCGATCACGTAGAAGACGTACGCGGGACCCGAGCCGGAGAGCGCGCCGACGGCGTCCTGGTTCTTCTCCGCGACGCGCACGACGAGGCCCGTCGCGGCGAGCAGCCGCTCGACGAGCGCGACGTCGTCGTCGTCCGCGGCGCTCCCGCCGCTCACGGCGCTCACGCCCGCGCCCACGACGGACGGCGTGTTCGGCATGACCCGCACGACCGCGGTGCCCGCGGGCAGCCGCTCCTCGTAGAAGGCGGTCGGGAGGCCGACGACGACGCTCACGACGACCGTGCCCTCGCCCACCGCGTCGTGGACCTCGGCGAGCAGCGCGGCCACGTCCTTCGGCTTCACCGCGACGACGACGACCCCGGCCCCGCGCACGGCCTCGACGTTGTCGCGCGTCGTCCGGACGCCGTGGCGCGCGGCGAGCTCGTCGGCGCGCTCGGGCCGGCGGACCGTGGCGACGACGTCGTCGGGTCGCCACCCCGACGCGAGCGCACCCGCGAGGACGGTCTCGCCCATGACGCCCGTGCCGAGGACGGCGAGCCGGGGCGCGGGCGGGGTCGGCAGGTCGGTCATGGGCGATCAGCTCCCGGAGGTCGGTGAAGGGCATTCTTGCGCACCCGGCGGGTGCGGGCCGCCGCGAGGGCCCCGGTGCTCAGAGCGGGAAGGCGGCGTAGACGTCGGCCACGACGTCGGCGGGCCCCGTCGCCTGGAGGACGGCCGTGTCGTTGCGCCACGTGACAGTGGCCCGGCCGTCGCCCGCGTCGGTCACGGCGTACCGGCCCGCGACCTCCCCGGCGACCTCGACGTCGCCCTCCTCCGTGGGCGTGCCCGCCGCGGCGACGAGGTCGTCCGCGGCGGCCTCCGCCTCCGCGGACGTCGGCCACTGGCCCGCGACGACGGTGACCCGGGTCGCGTCGTCCCCCTCGCCGTCGGCGTACTCGAGCTGGTACGCCTCCAGGGCGCGCGCGGCGGTCCACGCGTCCGTCGCCGAGTCGCTGCGGAGCACGAGGTCGAGCACGGTGTCCGGGAGCGCCTGCGCGAACGCGGTCGTGCCGGTGCGTGCCACGGGCTCGAGCGTCGGCGTGGGCGGGTCGGCCGTGACGGTGACCGTCGGCTCGGGCTCCGCCGCGGCGTCCGAGCGGGCGAACCCCGGCCACACCCACGCGAGGAGCGCCAGCACGAGGCCGACGACGACCAGGAGGCCGACCAGCACGACGAGCCGGCGGCGCCGGTACACCGCCGCCGACGGGGGGCGGGAGTGCCGCCGGTCGCGCGCGCCCGTCGCGTCGGCGGGACGGCGGGGACCCGACGGGCCCGACGCGCCCGCCCTCGGCCCGGGGCGCGCCGGGGTGGCGGCCCGTCCTGGCGTGCCCCCGCCGGGCGGCTGGCTCATCGCGCGCACCTCTCTGCTCCCGGTGGCCCTCGTGGGCCGCCGATCTTCCGGGCCCGTGGCCCCGCGGCCCAGCGTAGGACGCGCGCGTGCCCGAACCCCCGCGGTGGCGCGGGGTGTCGGGCACGCGCCGGACGGGTTCACCCGCCCGTCGTCACCGTCCTCCGCACCCCAGCCCGGCGTGCTCCGCCGTCGTCTCCGACGTGACCGCCGCGCCGTCGACCGTCGCGGATGCCCGGACGACGACGCCGCCCGCCGGGACGTCCGCCGCGCGCACCGCGAACGACTGGTACGCGCTCCGCCCCGGGGCGACGGCGGGGAACTCGCGCGTGCCGTAGGGGGTCTCGACGACCAGGTCGACGGGGCCGTCGTGCTCGTGGCTCGCGACGACCGCGACGTACGCCTTCCCGGCGAGGCAGCGCGGCTGCGCCGTCACCGTGACGGGGAGGTCCGGCCCGGGGCCGCCCGTGCCCGGGTCGTCCGCGAACACGCGCCACTCCGTGACGGCGACGGCGGAGTACGTGCTGCCGTTGCCGTTCGCGGTGAACGTCGCCCGCAGCCGCGACGTGGTGACCGGGTCGAAGGTGACCGTGTTGAAGGCGGTCGTGCTCGTGCCGTACCCGGAGGGGTTCGCCACCGGGGCCCACGCCTGCGCCGCCTCGTCCCAGTACTCCAGCGCCCACGCGTCGGGGCGGACGACGCCGTCCCCGGTGCCCGGGTTCGAGTCCCGCCAGAACTTCAGCTCGGCGCCCGTGAGGCGGACGGGCCGGGGCCAGTCGTACCGGACCCACTGGGTGGCCGGGCGCGTCCCGGACCACGTGCCCCAGATCTGGGCCTGGCTCGGGTTCGCCGGGTCGGCCCCGTCGTTGAGGGCGCCCAGGCTGTTCCACCCGGCGGTGTACGACGCGCTCGCCGTCGCGATCGACGCGACGTTCCCCGTGAGCGGGCCGGAGACGTCCGCCGGGACCGTGACGACCTTCGGCGTCTCCGCGTTGCCCGCGGCGTCCACCGCGCGGAACGACACGCGGTGCTGGTTCGTGTCCGGCGCCGCCACCGGACCGTCGTAGGTTCGCCAGGCCCCGGTGCCGATCGCGTACTCGACGCGCGAGACGCCGGAGGTCGCGTCGGTCGCCGTGACCGTCACGGTGCGCGCCGCGGCGTCGAGCACGCCGCTGCTGACCGGCGCCACCCGGTCGATCCGCACGTCGAGCGACACCTCGTCGGAGAGGTTGCCCGCGCGGTCCGCGGCCGTCGCCACGACGCGGTGCTCGCCGTCCCCGGTCACCGCGACCTCGGCCGTCCGCACCGGGTCCGTGACGACGGGCGCACCGTCGTCGACACGCGTGGTGAGCACCACGCGCCCGCCCGAGTCGTCGGTGCCCTCGACGCGCACGCGCACGTCCGAGCGGAACCAGCCGCCGCTGCCTGCGCTGCCGAGCGGCGTGAGGGTGAGCGTCGGGGGCGTCTCGTCGCCCGGTGCCGGCTCCGCCGGGACCACCGTGACGTCCGTCGTCACCCGTCCGCCCGCGTACCCGAGCACCGACCCGTCCACCGTGAACGAGCCCGGGGCGGCGACGTCGTCGGCCCCGACGGGGTCCCAGAACGCCGGGACCTGGAGCGTCTCGCCGCCGGGGTAGGTCACCGGGACGGTCCTGGGCAGGTCCGTCTCGCCCACCTCGACCGTCGCGCCGGGCGCCTCGACGGCGGCGGGCTGCTCCGCCAGGACCTTCCACTCCTCGACGGCCACCGCCGAGTAGGTGCTGCCGTTCGTCGAGGCGTCGAGGACCGCGCGCACCTGGGTCGTCGTGACCGGCTCGAACGTCGTCTCCTGGAAGCCGCTCGTCCCGGTGCCGTAGCCGCTCGGGTCGCGCACGTCGACCCACGCGCCGCCGTCGGCCGCGTCCCAGTACTGGATGCGCCACGACGCGGGCGCCGCGACGCCGACGCCCGTGCCCTGCGGCTGGTCGTTCCAGAACTCGATCTGCGAGCCGGCGACCCGCACCGGCTGGTCCCACGTGTACTGGACCCACTGCTGGGCCGGGTTGTTCCCCGTCCACGTGCCCCACATGTCCGGGGGCAGCGGGTTCGGCCGCACGATCTCGTCGTTGAGCGCCTTCTTCCAGTACTGCGTCGGCACGGGCTCGTTGGAGACCGTGACCGTCGCCTCCTGCGCGACGTTCGCGCGCGGGGTCGTGTCCCGGACCTTCTCCGGCGTCGTGACGACCTGCTTCATCCGCGGCGGCGACTGCGTGTCGTCCCACTCGACCCGGTCGATCGCGACCGAGCGGCGGAAGTGGTTGCCGCCCTCGGCGTCCGCGGTGTGGTACGCGATCCACCACTCGCCGTCGAACTCGAGGATGCCCGGGTGGCTCGTGGTGGAGGACACCGGGGCGAGGACCGTGCCGCGGTACGTCCACGGACCCTCCGGCGACGACGCCGTGCCGTACGCGATGCACGCGTGGTAGTTCGCCGGGGTGCAGGCCGACGCAGGCCCGGCGTTGTTCCCCGCGTACGCCAGGTAGTACGTGCCGTTGCGCTCGAACGCCCACGCGGCCTCGAAGAAGCCGGTGAGGCCCGTGACCGTGCGGACCTGGCCGACCGGCGTCCTCATGTCCCGGCCCAGCTCGAGCATGCGCAGGTTCGAGAAGCTGCCCCACCAGACGTAGACGCGGGCGTCGTCGCCCTCGCCGTCCACGAGGACCGTCGGGTCGATGTTGTGGATCGTGTTCGGCGTCGGGACGCGCTGGGAGATGATCGGAGCGCCCACGTGGTCCGTCCAGGGGCCCGTCGGGGACTCCGAGACCGCGACGCCGATGCCGAACGCGTCGCTCGCCGGGCTGTCCGCCTCGTGCACGGGGACGTACCAGTAGTAGCGCCCGTCCACGCCCTGCACGACCTGGCCCGCGTAGGCGCGCCCCGGCGTCGCCCAGTCGAAGACCTCCTCCGGGCGCATGAGGGACGGGTGGTGCGTCCACTCCCCCGCGTCGACGTCGCTCGTCACGAACGCACCCCACTCGTTCATGATGAAGTCGTTCTGCCGCGGACCGGCCTCGTCGTGGCCGGTGTAGACGTAGAGCTGGTCGGTGCCCGTGTCGTTGCCGGGCGCGCCCGCGGGCACGACGAGCGGGGCCGGGTCGGCCGAGTAGTAGCTCCCGTCCCCGAGGATCGGGTTCTCCGTGCTCGTGAACGTGGAGGGCTCCGCCGCCGCGGCGGGCGGGGCCGTGCTCGCGGCGATCCCGGTGAGCGCGAGGGCGCCGCCCACGACGCTCGCGACGACGCCCCGCGCGGGGCTCCGCCCGCGGGACGGCCGGGTGCTGGTCCTGTCGGTCATGGGCTGGTCTCCTGACGGTCGGGCCGCGTCGGTGCGGCCTGCGGGTCCTGCGTGGAGGTCGTGCGCCCCGGGAGTTCCCTCGGCCCCCGGGGCGCACGGTCGTGGAGCCCGTGCCGGCGGGCAGGGCGGACGGTCCGACGATCAGTACCGGCGTGCGGGGACGGCGGTGACGCCCCCGCGGGCGGGGGTCGGACGCGTCACCGCCGGGCGCCGCCGTGGCGGTCCGGTGGTCAGGTGCCGGGCGGGCCGAGAGCGGCCCGCACCGTGGCGGTGCGTCGTGCGGGCCGCCCTCGCGCTCGCGTCGTCACGGGCGTCCACCTCTCGTCGTCGAGCCGGTCGTCGTGCCGACCATGCCACAGGCAGAAACCGCTTCGCAATGGTTTTCGGCCCGTCGGTAGAGGGACGAGCGCACGCCTCCGCGCGGAAGTCTCTGAGGATCCCAGGAAAAGCCCGGGATTCCGCGGCGCGGACGCCCAGTCGCCGGGACAAGGAGAGCCCTGCGGAGGAAACGTCAGTCGGGGCGGTTTTCGGTGCGCTCCGCGCGCTCGCGGTGCTCCGCCCGGGCGCGGGCCCGCGACGTGGCGATGGACACCAGGACGCCGACGACGACGAGGTCCAGCACGATCTGGACCATCGCGACCATCTTGGCGGCCTCGCCCGTCGGGTGGACGTCGCCGTAGCCGACCGTCCCGAGCGTCACGACGGCGAAGTACAGGGCGTCGGTCCGGTTCTCGATCCCCACGAACTGGTCCGCGAGGAGGTAGTAGACGAGGGCGAAGAACGTCACGACCGGCAGCAGCAGGCCCATGACGGACTGGACCCGCACGCTCGGCGTCTCCCACGCGCGGAGCTGGCGCCGCACCTGGACCACGAGGAGCCCGCACAGCAGCGCCAGCCCGACGCCGAAGGAGACGAGCTGGACCACCTCGGGCGCGTCGTCGTCGGGCAGCGGCACGCCGTAGTAGACCGTGAGGCACGCGGCCGTCGAGGTCACCGTGAGGATCGGCGTCCACCACGGGCTGTCGTGCGGGAGGCCGCGCTTGCGCATGGGCCCAGCATCCCGCGCCGACGCCCGCTCGTCGCGGCGTGCGGCGGCGTGCCGGTGTCAGGGGCGCTGGCTAGGTTGGGGCGCGTGACGTCGTCGACCACCGCGGCCCGCTCCGCGGCCGCCAAGCGAGCCCGCCCCGCCTACCGCTGCAGCGAGTGCGGGTGGACCACCGCGAAGTGGGTGGGCCGGTGCGGCGAGTGCCAGGAGTGGGGCACGGTGACGGAGGACGCCCCGGCCGCCTCGGGCCCCCGCACCACGGCCGTGTCCCCCACGCGCTCCCCCGCGCGCCCCATCGGCGAGATCAGCGTCGAGGCCGCGCGCGCCACGCCCACCGGCGTGTCCGAGTTCGACCGCGTGCTCGGCGGCGGGATCGTGCCGGGCGCCGTCGTGCTCCTCGCCGGGGAGCCGGGCGTCGGCAAGTCGACGCTCCTGCTCGCCGTGGCGAGCAACGTCGCCGCGGGCGGCTCCGACCTGCCGACGGTCCGGCCCGCCGGAGACCGCGCGCCTGCGGAGCCCGCGCGCCCCGCGCCCGTCCCGCGGCGCGTCCTCTACGTCACGGGCGAGGAGTCGGCCGGGCAGGTGCGCCTGCGCGCCGAGCGCGTCGGCGCCCTCGCGCCCGGCCTGCTGCTCGCGGCCGAGACGGACCTCGCGACCGTCCTCGGGCACATCGAGGCCACGGAGCCCGACCTGCTGGTCGTCGACTCCGTGCAGACCGTCGCGTCCGCGCAGGTCGAGGGCGCGCCCGGCGGCGTGAGCCAGGTGCGCGAGGTCGCGGCGTCGCTCATCGCCGCGGCGAAGGCCCGCGACCTGCCCGTGATCCTCGTCGGGCACGTCACGAAGGACGGCTCGGTCGCCGGTCCGCGCACGCTCGAGCACCTGGTCGACGTCGTGTGCCAGTTCGAGGGCGACCGGCACTCGCGCCTGCGCCTCGTCCGCGCCGTGAAGAACCGTTACGGGCCCACGGACGAGGTCGGCTGCTTCGACCTCACCGAGAACGGGATCGTGGGGCTCGCCGACCCGAGCGGCCTCTTCCTCTCGCACACCGGCGCGGGCGTGCCGGGCACGTGCGTCACCGTGACGCTCGAGGGCCGTCGGCCGCTCGCGCTCGAGATCCAGTCGCTCGTCGTGCCGAGCTCGCTGACGAACCCGCGCCGCACCACGAGCGGCGTCGACTCGAGCCGCCTCGCGATGATCCTCGCCGTCATGCACCGGCACGCGGGCGTGCGGCTCGTCGACCAGGACGTCTACGCGTCGACCGTGGGCGGCGCCAAGGTCACCGAGCCGGCGGCCGACCTCTCGATCGCGCTCGCCGTCCTGTCCGCGCGGGAGGACGAGGCCCTCCCGCAGGGCACCGTCGCGTTCGGCGAGGTCGGCCTCGCCGGGGACATCCGCCCCGTCGCGGGCCTCGACCGCAGGCTGGCCGAGGCCGCGCGGCTCGGCTTCACGCGCGCCGTCGTGCCGCGGGGGTCGTTCCCGCGCCCCGTCGAGGGCATGACGATCCACCCGGCGCGGCACCTCGGCGAGGCGGTCGAGCTCGCGCGGAGCTGAGCGCGCGGGCCGCGGCCGGGCAGCCGCCGAGCAGGGCCCGCTCGGGGCCCGACGGCCGCCCCGCCGCGGTGGTCAGCCCCCGAGACCGGCCGAGCGACGCCGTCGCACCAGCAGGACCGTCCCCGTGCCGGCGGCCACGGCCAGCCCAGCCAGCACCGTGAGCAGCGCGACGCTCGCGCCCGTGGTCGCGAGCGGGCCGCCGCCACCGGGGGCGGGTGCGGCCGTGGCTCCCGGCTCGGAGGGCTCGGGCGCCGGCGTCGTGGGCGCGGGGTCGTCGTCGTTGGTCACGGTGCACGTCACGGCGTCGTCGGGCCCGACGACGACGACGTCGTCCTCGACCGCGAGCGCCGCACCCTCCCCGTCGGCGCACTCCCACCCGAGCGTGGTGTAGCCGGCGGGCCCGTCCTCGGCCAGCGCGTACGACCCCTCCTCGACGGGCACCGCGGTGACGTCGTCGCTCCCCGAGGCCCCCGTGACGACGAGGTCGCCGGTCTCGGGAGACCCGGACGCCGTGAGCGTCCAGTCGGCGGGGGCGGCGGTGCCGCCGTCGTCGTTGACGACCTCCTTGACCAGCGTGAGCATCGGCGGGCACACGACCTCGTTCGTCACCTCCACCTCGCGCGTCGGCGACCCCGCCGTCGTCGTGAAGGGCAGCGCCTCGTCGACCGCCTCGCCGTCGACGGACGTCACGCGCGCACCGGTGAGGACGCAGCCCGCGGGGAGGGTCGTCGTCTCGTCCACGACGACCTCCTGCGCGCCCCCGTACCCGCCCCGCTCGGCGCCCCACGGCTGGGCGCTCGGCCCGGTGCCGTCGGGCCCGGTGAGCGTGAGCGCGGCCTCCAGGCCCTCCGGCTGCTCGCCCTCGGCGAAGGCCTCGCCGCGGACGACCCACGTCTTGTCGACGACGACCGCGGACTGCGGCCGGTTGCGGATCGTGCAGCTGACGAACCCCGACGGCGGGAGGTCGACCGTGAAGCCGGTGGCCCCGGAGCTCTCGACCGCGACCGGGGCGTCCTGCGCGAGCTTGTCGACGCACACGGCGTTCGCGCCGGCGGCGGTGACGAGGTCGTAGCCGTCCTGCTGGGTCTCCGCGACGGTCAGGGTCGCGGTCTGGGGCTGGCCGCCGTAGTCGACGTCGAACACCACGCTGCCGGTGCCGTCGTCGGGCGTCGCCTGCGTCGGCGGCGTGACCGTGACCCCGGTCGTCGTCGTGCCGGCCGAGATCTCCCACCCCGGTCCCGCGGGCACCGCGCCCGTCACGTCCTCACCGAGGTTCTCCGCGGGGACGAGCTCCTTGGTCACGGTCAGCCGCGACGCGCAGCCCGAGAGGAGCACGTCGCGGAGCGCGGACCCCGCGGACTCGAAGTCGGCCAGGTCGAAGTAGTCGGCCGACCCCGGGTCGCCGCCCTCGTAGAAGGTCTCGCCGGAGAGCGCCCGCAGGTTGAGGCGCGTCACGTCGTCGATCCCGCTCCCGACGCCGAGCGCGAGGAGCCGGGATCCCCGCGCCTTGACGGCGTCGGCGGAGTAGATCCCGTTCTCGACGTCACGGAAGTGCGTGGTGCCGCCGCTGCCGAGCAGCGGGTCGGCGCTGAACCGCGTCGGGTTGCCGTCGGTGAGCAGGACGACCACCTGGTAGTCCGGCGCGGCCTGCGCGACGGCCCACAGCGCCTGGTCCCAGTTGGTCCCGGACCCCGTCGCCCAGTCCGCGTACTGGGCCTTGAACGCGTCCGCGCCGCCCTGCGTCGAGACGGGGACGAGCGTCGGGGCGTTCCCGCCGTTCGTCGCGGGCGACGTCCCGTCGAACGAGAAGACCGCCATGCGCGACGGCGTCCCGACGAGCGCGTCCGCGATCGAGTCGGTCGCGGCCTTGAGGTTCGTCACCTGGCTGCCCAGGGACGCCGACAGGTCGAGCACGAGCGCGACGTCGACCCCGCACTGCGCGGAGAACGCCGGGTTCGTGCGCGACTGCTGCCACACCCCCTCCGAGTCCGTCTCGGGGCGGCCGCTGCCTGCGCTGCCGAACATGAAGGGCGGCTCGGCCGCCAGGGAGCTGTACGTCTGGCCCGCCTCGAGCGGCGGCGTGAGGAACTCGTACGGCCGGGCGACGGAGCCCGACCCGCTCCCCGCTCCCGTCCGCAGGGTCGGGTTGGTGTACCACCCGGCGGGCGCCGACAGCTGGCGGACGAGGAACCGCGCCCCGGCGTTCGCACCCCCCGGGCCCGTGGCCGGGACCACGAACGAGCAGTCCCCGTCGGCGTCGGAGGTGCACAGCGCCCAGGGCTGGTCGACCGGCTCGGGCGTCGCGCCCTCGGTGTACAGCCCGAGCACGACGCCGGGCAGCGGGGCGACCTCCCGGGTCCCGACCCGGTCCCCGCCGACGCGGACGGTCACGACGGCCTCGCCCTCCCCGGGCTCGGGTACCTCGGCCACGGCCGAGGTGCCCGTGGCGAGAGCCGCGAGGCCCACGAGGACGAGCGTCGCGGCGCCCGCCGCGACGGACCTCCCGACCTGTGCGAACGACCGACGACGGTGCACGTGCCCTCCCCAGCCGCTCCGGTGACCTGTCTCGACCACCCACTCTGACGGAGCGGTCCGGAGGCGGCCACCGGTGCGCGCGGCGCCCGGACCCGGCACGCCCACGACGCCGAGACCGGATCGTGACCGCTTTGTGGCGCGGCGCCGGGGTTTTCCGGAGGTGCGGAGGGGCTCGCAGCGTAGGATTCCCCCGTGGCCAACTCCCCCGCGCACCCCGACGAGCTGCTCCGGGAGACCCTCGCCGCCGTGGCACCGGGCACCGAGCTCCGTGACGGTCTCGAGCGCATCCTGCGCGGCCGGACCGGCGCGCTCATCGTGCTGGGCCTGGACAAGGTCGTCGAGGAGATGTGCTCGGGAGGCTTCCAGCTCGACGTCGGGTTCTCCGCGACGCGGCTGCGCGAGCTGTCGAAGATGGACGGCGCCGTCGTGCTCGACCGCGACGCCAACCGCATCCTGCGCGCCGCCGTCCAGCTCCTGCCGGACCCGACGATCGAGACCACCGAGTCCGGCACGCGGCACCGCACCGCCGAGCGCGTGGCCAAGCAGAGCGGCTTCCCCGTCATCTCGGTGAGCCAGTCGATGCGGATCGTCGCGCTGTACGTCGGCGGGCAGCGCCACGTCCTGGAGGACTCCGACACGATCCTGTCGCGCGCGAACCAGGCGCTCGCGACCCTCGAGCGCTACCGCGCGCGCCTCGACGAGGTGTCCGGCACGCTGTCCGCGCTCGAGATCGAGGACCTGGTCACGGTGCGCGACGTCTGCGCCGTCGTGCAGCGCCTCGAGATGGTCGCGCGCATCTCCGAGGAGATCGCCGGCTACGTCATCGAGCTCGGCACCGACGGCCGCCTCCTCGCGCTCCAGCTCGACGAGCTCATCGGCGGCATCGGCTCGGACCGCGAGTTCGTCATCCGGGACTACGTCGACCTGGGCCGCAAGGACCGCTCGCTCGCGGAGGTGCAGAAGGCCCTCGGGGGCCTCGACTCCACGCAGCTCCTCGACCTCGGCCAGATCGGCCGCGTGCTCGACCTGCCGGGCGGCGGCGACGCGCTCGACGCGGCCGTCGCGCCGCACGGGTACCGCCTCCTGTCGAAGGTGCCGCGCCTGCCCGCGACGATCATCGACCGGCTCGTGGCGCACTTCGGCGGCCTGCAGAAGCTCCTCGCCGCGAGCATCGACGACCTCATGACCGTCGACGGCGTCGGCGAGCAGCGGGCCCGCGCGGTGCGCGAGGGCCTGTCCCGGCTCGCGGAGTCGAGCATCCTCGAGCGCTACGTCTGACGCTCCGACCGTCCGCACGACGCACACGGAGGGGACCGTGGACCACGTCGACGAGTGGTCGGCACTGGCCGACGCCTGGGCGCGCTGGTGGGCGCCCGCCGCCGAGCCCGCGCAGCGGGCGATCCTCGACGCCGCGGGCGTCGGGCCGGGGTCCCGTGTGCTCGACGTCGGGTGCGGCACGGGCGAGCTCGTCGCCCTGGCCGTGGCCCGCGGGGCCGAGGCGGCCGGGTGCGACGCCGCCGCCGGGATGGTCGACGTCGCCCGGCGCCGCAGCCCGGGCGCGGACCTGCGCGTCGCGCAGGCGGAGCGACTCCCCTGGCCGGACGACTCCTTCGACCTCGTGACGCTCGTCAACGCGCTCGCCTTCACCGACGTCGCGAGGACGCTCGTCGAGTGCCGCCGCGTGGGTGGGCTGGTCGCCGTCGCGACGTGGGCCGAGGACGAGCTCAACGACCTCACCGTGCTCGAGCGCGCGGTCGCGGGCGAGGACCACGAGCCGAGCGACGAGAGCCGCGAGGAGGGGCACCTCGGCGCGCTCCTCGCGGAGCACGGCTTCACGCCCGTGACGGAGGGCGTCGCGGACGCGCCGATGGTGCTCGCCGACGCGGACGACGTCGTCGCCGCGATCATGTTCGGCGAGTCGGACGAGCTGCGCGCCGAGCTCCGCCCCGACGTGCTCCGCGCCGCGCGACCGTTCCGTCGTCCCGACGGGTCCTACCTGCTGCGCAACACCTTCCGCTGGGCCCTGGCCCGTCGCTGACGCGCGCCCGACCCGCCGAGGGAGCCCTGGTAGCGCGAGGTGGAGCCGTGGTTGGCCGAGGGAGAACCCTGGTCGTGCGAGGTAGAGCCCTGGCCCGCCGAGGTAGAACCCTGGTCCGCTGAAGGAGAACGTCCATCGACGACGGATGGCCGCGATCCCACAGTCGAAGACCGTGGTGCTCTCGTTCTCGCTGGACGTCCAGGGCGTTGCACATGCGGATCCGCGATCCCGGGCGGTCGCCCGGGCGAGCCAAGACCAGGGCGAGACGACGCCGGGCGGGGTGGGTGGTGGTGCCGCGTCGTGGCGGGCCTGGCGGGAGCCGCGAGGAACGAGCGGCGGATGGTAGACGCGGCACCACCACCCACCCCGCCCACCCCACGCAACCACACGCCGTCGGGCAGCGTGACCGCGGCTCTACCTCGCACGACCACGGCTCTACCTCGGCGGACCAGGGCTCTACCTCGGCGGACCACGGTTCTCCCTCGCAGACGGGTCTCGCCCCGGTCCGTGGGGACGGACCGGGGCGAGACGGTGGTGCGACGCGCTGCGGGTCAGCCGCAGGAGCGCGCGTCGTACTGCTCGGTGACAGTCGTCGACCTCCCCTCGGCGTCGGTGGCCACGACCGTGACCTCACCGGCCTCGACGGAGGACGCACGGGTGGCGAACGACTGGTAGGCGTTCTTCCCCGGCTCGACACCGTTGACGGTCTTGGTGCCGAACGGCGTGTCGAGGCGCACCGTGAGGGGCGCGTCGTCGTCGTTCTGCGCGCGGACCGCGACGTAGACCTTGCCGGCGAGGCAGCGGGTCTCGGTCGTCACCGTGACGGCCGGGCCCGCGGGAGCGCCGTCGCCCACGGTGAGCGTGAGCGTCGTCGTCGTGGTGCCGGCCGTGCTGACGTAGTCCGGGAGGACGAGGTCGCCCCGGACGACGTACACGCCCGGCGTCTCGACGACGCTCTCGTCGAAGTCCCACTCGACCCCGACGGCCTGGTTGTCGCGCGAGCCGTCGTTGTAGGAGACGAGGACCTTGGTGGGCAGCCACGGCTGCTCGCCGACGTCGACGCTCTGCTCGAACTGCTCGGCGCCCTGGATGGAGATGCCGCCCTGCGAGCTCTCCGGCCGCACGTACACCTGGGCCTCGGCGATGAGGCCGTAGGTCGTGTTGGTGCCGTAGATGGTGAACGGCTCGACGTTGGTCTCGGCGACCATGGCGGGCGTGATCGGCTGCCACGTGAACTCGACGGCACCGCGGCGCCCGCTCGAGTACACGACGTCGAGCGTCGAGGGGAGCTCCGGCACCTCGCCCGTGACGGTCCGCAGGATCACAGGGCTCGCCACGGAGTCGACGGTGTCGCCGTTGACGCGCCACCGCAGGATGCCGGTGCCGGCGCCGCCGGTCTGCACGCCCGTGATCCGGACCCGCAGGTAGCTGGCCTCGACGGGCTCGAACTCCAGGTGGTTGTACGCGTTGCGCTGGAGCGCGCCCGCGTACGTGGAGCCCTCCGTCAGGGTGACGGGCGTCCAGTCGGTGCCGTTCTGCGAGTGCTCGACCGTGTACGTGTCCGCACGCGGCATGCGCGTCCCGCCGTTGTCGTCGTACCAGTAGATGTCGGTCGACGCGACGAGCACCGGCGACTCCCACGCGTACCGGATCCACGCGGCGTTCTGCGCGCTCGTGCCGTTCGCAGGCTGTCCCCACGTGCCCCAGCCGTTGCCCGCACCGGGGTTCGAGCTCGCGGGCGTCGAGGGCTCGTTGACCCGGAGCGGGTTCTCCCAGGAGGCGGACCCGCTCGTCGTGACGGTCGCGAGCGTCCCGAACTCGGCGGACGTCGCCTTCTCGGTGAGCTCGACCTCGACGTCGCGCTCGGTCGTGAGCTCGCCGTCGGACGCCGTGAGCCGGAAGGTGTACACCCCCGGGGCCGTGCCCGTCACCGTCGTGGTGAGGGCGTCGGCGGCACCGAAGATGACGCTGGCCCCGTCGGGCGCGGAGACCGTCGACCACCCGTAGGTGAGCGTCCCGTCCTCCGGGATGCCGTCGTCGGTCACCGTGCCGACGAGCGTGGTGGACAGGTTCCCGTCCTTCGACCGGTCGACGTTCACCCCGACCGCCGGGGCGTCGTTGACGACCTCGGGCACCTCGCGGCCCGAGTCGAAGACCTGGATCTCCGAGATCGCCGTCCAGGACGACGGCGTGTTCGTGAACGCGACCCGGACCTTGTCCGCCGTCACGGCCTCGAACAGCGCCTCGTTGAACTTGGGCCCGGGGACCTTGGGCGCCTTGAACGCGTCCGGCACGGTCGTCCAGCCGCCGGACCCGTCGGGCACCTGGACCGAGTACCGCAGCGGCTCGCGGTACCCGCCCGCCTGCCGGTCGCTGACGAACCAGACCTTGACGTTGTCGAACGTCGTCGGCTCGCCCAGGTCGAGCTCCACGTAGCCCGTGTCGCCCTCCGTGCCGTAGTTGCCCCAGAAGGGCTCGTTGGCGGTGCTGCCGTCCGTGACCGCGTCGAGCGACACGGGCCGCTCGGTCTCCTTGATCGCGCCCGGCGTGTAGTTCATCGAGCCCGTGCTCCAGCCCGGCGTGTGGAACTGGCGCCACGGCGTCGGGCGCGCACCCTGCTGGGTGGCCGACGACGACAGCTCCGCGCCGCGCGCGAGGTTGTCGGCGTCCTCCGTGAGGTCGATGCCGGCCGTCCTCAGGTACGACACGACGCGCTCGTCCTCGATCGGGGTGTCCACGGCCGTGGGCACGTCGGCGCCCTCGTCGGCGACGACCTGGACCGCGAGACCCTCGTCCGACTCCACGACCTCGTTCGCCGCCGGGTCGTAGACGAACCGGCCGAGGCCGTCGGCCGCGGCCTTGCGCTCACCGTCGACGAAGAGGCTGTAGCCCTCGCCGAGGCCGTAGTGCGAGCCGTCCTCGTCCCAGACGATCGTCACGTCCTTGCCGTGGTACCGCAGGTTGTTGACCATGAAGTGGTCGTACCCGAGGTCGATCGGCCAGAGCTCGATCTTGTCGTCGGACCGCGGCTGGATGCCGCCCATGTCCTCGACGTAGATGTAGTTCATGTTGCCGAGCATCACGTGGTTCGGGTTGTTGCGGTTGAACGTCTGCGTGCTCGCGTTCCAGTTCGAGTAGTACTCGGCCTGGTTGGGGACGAGGGTGTCGCCGTTCGGGTAGATGCTCCACGCCATCCAGTCGAGGAGCTTCGCCGCGTACTCGGGCGTGACGTAGGTGTGGTCGGGGTCGTAGTGCCGCAGCGCGGACCGCACGCCCCGGTACTGGACCGTGAAGTTGATGTTCGAGAAGTTGTTCGACCCCCCGATGCCGTACTTGGCCCGGTCGTACTGGTTGGCCGTGTAGAACGGGAAGATCGGGAAGTTGTCCCCGTACCGCAGGAAGCGGAACCCGTCGACGTACGTGTCGGCGTCCTCGACCGGGATGAGGTTCTCGGCGTAGATGTCGTAGAGGTTCGACTCCTTCGCCGGGATGAGGTCGCGCTCGGCCTGGCTCAGCGGGTTCTGGTTCCCGCCCGACGTCGCGCCGTGCGACGTCCCCGCGAGGAACATGCGCGTCTCCTCGCTCCACAGCCGCCCGAGGATCGCGTCCCGGATCTCGTCGGCGGTCTGCCCCATCTCTGCGACCTTCTCCGGGTCCGCCCCCGCCATCGCGTAGAGCTGGCGGGCGGCGTCGAACGCGCCCCACACGTACGCGGACTCCGGGCGCTCGATCGTCCGCGCGCCCGGCGCCCCCGCGTCGACCTTGGGGTACCCGAAGCTGATCGCGTCGGAGTCGTTGCCCGGCATGTAGTTGGTGTCGTACGCGATGAGCTTGTCGTCGTTGCCGTCGTAGTGCTCGAGCTGCCCGGTGCCGTCGCCCTCGAAGTACGTCGCGAAGCGCTCGGCGACCGCCGGACCGCCGCCGTGCACGTTGTACGCCTCGAGGCCCGCGGTGCCGAGGTACTGCGAGTAGTGGTTGTTCCAGCTCGTGTGCCCCGGGCTGTCGAGGAACGCCGACGCCCCGGAGAGCTCACCGATGTTGAGGATCTGCCCGTACCCGAGGTACGGGTTGCGGATCCACTTGGTGTCCTGCAGGTGCATGGGCTGCGTGAGCGCCACCGAGTTCTGGTAGAGGTTCACGCCCTCGATCGTCGTCGGGTACTGGTACACGTAGCCGGGCTCGTTCGCGTCCAGGCTGTTGTACCGCTCGCCCCACCAGCGGTAGACGATCGCCTTCTCGATCGCCTCGTCCGGGACGTCGATGTACGGGATGTCCTGCGCCCACTGCCGGTTGAACTCCGTGACGCCGGTGCGGAACGCCTCCGCGGGGGTCAGCGCGGCGTACTCGTGGAAGCTCTCCACCGACTCGGGGAGCGTGTCGCTGGACAGCACGCCGAGCACGGAGAGGTCGACCGAGCCGCCCGCCGGCACCGTGACCTCGCGGTCGAGGTTGGTCCCCGTGCGCTCGAACCCCGGGGCCTTGAGCCCCACGGTCACGGTGGACCACGGCGTGTCCACGAGCCCGTTGTTCGACCCGCTCGTCAGCGTGCGGGTCCCCGTGAGCTCGTCGGCCGCGTCGGCTGCGGCCGTCGCGAGCGGCGAGGACGCGCGCACCGTGAAGGTCACGTCGCTCGCGCCGGGGTTGGTGAAGGTCAGCGCGGACAGCGCCACGTTGTCGTACGTGATGAGCTTCTTGAGGTCCGCGACGACGCCCGTCGTCCCGACGGTGTAGCGCGCCTTCGCGTGGCTCGGCGCGTTGAAGCGCTGCGCCCCGACCTCGGTGATCGTCTGCCCGGGCACGGTCACGGTGTAGAGGTTGCCGAGGTTGTTCGGCCCGCCCGCGAACGCGGAGCCCGCGAACCCCATGACCGCCCAGTTGCTGTTGCCCCGCAGGTAGAGCGACCGGCCGCGCGTCTGGAGCACGCTGTTGCTCGCCGTCCCGCTCACCCCGAGCACGCGGTCGAGGTAGTAGTCCGTGCCGCCCGCGGCCAGGTCCTTCTCGAAGATCGACCCGTGCATCGAGCCCGCGGTCCACGGGACGCCCGGCTCGAGGGCGGCGGCGACCTGGTCCAGGTTCCTGTAGACCGGGTCGCCGATGTCCATCGAGTCCGTCGTGCCGTCGGTGTAGACACCGATGTCGCTCTCGTTCCCCGGCACCACGTCGGCCTGTGCCGCCGGTGCCAGTGCGACGCCGGTGGCGGCCATCGCACCTGTCATCGCCGAGGCGACGACCCTTCTCCACGCTCTCCCCGACATCACCAAGTCCTCTCCATCGGGAACCGGAACAGGTCCGGGACGACGACGGCACCACGCGTCGCGCGGGTGGACTGCTTCGTCCGCCCGCCCCGCTGCGGGACGCGTGAACCCGATCGTCGTGCCGGCTCGCGCCGCACCGCGGAAGTCCCGTACCCGGGGCTCGTGGCCCCCGCTCCCTCCGCGATGAGGTCGCCAGTCGCGAGCCAGTCAACCAGCCAGGAGCGCCCACCGCAATGGTTTTCGGTCTCGACTTCGCGGCGCCGCCGGGTCAGCGCACTGCGACCCTGCTGGCGCATATTCGTTCTGCCCGCTGCAATATGGGATGCTGCGACGCCATCTCATCGACCGGCAGAGCCATCGACACGACCAGCCTCCGAAAACACCCTTCCATCCGTTTCGCCGAGGTGACCCGCACGGGGGAGGCCGCCCCGCCCCCTCGCGGGCGGAGCGCCGCGGGTACCGCGAGGACGGAGCAGCGAGGAAGAGGGGCACGGGCGAGCACAGGGCACAGGGAGGAGCGGGGAAGGTCCGGCCGGCAGCGGGTCGCAGGGTGCGAGGAGCGCGACGTCGCCGCGCAGCGGGCTCGGCCCTACGCCCCGTCGGTCGTCGCGTCCGGCGGCGCGGCGCCCTCCGCGGGCGCCGTCCCGTCCGCGGGAGCCGTCCCGTCCGCGGGCGGGGTCCCCTCGGCGGGAGGAGCGGTCCCGTCCGCCGGGGTGGTGCCCTCAGCGGGTGCGGTGCCGTCGGCCGGTGCGGTGGTCTCGGCCGGGTCCGGCGTGGGGGCGGGCGGTGCGAGCAGGGTGAAGGTCACGGGCTCGCTCGTCGCGCCGTCGACGCCGGCGATGCTCACCACCGCCGTGTACGTGCCGGGGTCGACCTCGGGCTGGTCGGGCGCGCAGCCCTCGACCGAGCGGTGGCGGTCCCACCGCACGAGCCGCGACGGGTCCTCGTCGCCCGTGCTCATGAGGAGCAGGCGCTCGGTGGACCCGCAGTGGGCCGACGACCACACGAGCTCGTCGCCCGAGTAGACGAGCACCTGACGGCCCGCGTCCGACCCGTCGACGAGGCACGGCCGCCCGCCGGACTGCCGGACGGTCACGTCGAGCTGCACGGCGCGACCGGGCTCGTACTCCGCGGCGTTCGTCGTCACGGCGAGCTCGAGCGACGCCGCCGTGCAGTCGCGGGGCGGGCCCGCGGCCTCGGGCGTGGGGGGCGGCGACTTGCCCTCCTGCGCGCTCGCGTCGCCGCTCAGCAGCGGCCCGACGGCGCGGACGGCCACCTGGCCGAGCAGCACGAGGCCGACGACGAGCGCCACGAGGAGGAGGAGCGCGACGAGCCGACGCCGCACCAGGGCGGCGCGCGTGGGCGCGCCCGGCCCGGTGCTCGGGCGGGTGCTCGGCCTCGGGGTGCGGTCGGTCCGCGGCGTGCTCACGGGTCCTCCGTCGTGCTCGTGCTGGTCGGGACCACGCTAGCCGTGGGGGCGCCCCGCGGGACCGGTGCCGCGCCGACGGCGGCCCAGGTCGGGGCACAATGTGTGCGGCCCGACCCCGACCCTCCCGAGGACCCACCACCCGTGCCAGCCCCCGCCCCCCGCCCGGCGCGCGCCGACGGCCCCGCCCGCACGGCACCCTCGACCGCGCCCTCGACCGCGCTCTCGGCCATGGCCGGGGACCCGCACGCGGGGCTGCGCGACGCCGTCGGGCGCTGGTTCGGCGAGACGGCCCGCGACCTGCCGTGGCGGGCCGCGGACCGCACCGCGTGGGGCGTGCTGGTGAGCGAGGTGATGCTGCAGCAGACGCCGGTCGTGCGCGTCGAGCCGGCCTGGCGGGCCTGGATGGAGCGCTGGCCCGAGCCGGCCGACCTCGCCGCCGCGCCGACCGCCGACGTGCTGCGCGCGTGGGGCCGGCTGGGCTACCCGCGGCGCGCGCTGCGCCTGCAGGAGTGCGCCCGGGCGATCGTCGAGCGGCACGAGGGCGAGGTGCCCCGCGGCGAGGAGGCGCTGCGCGCCCTGCCGGGGGTCGGCGAGTACACCGCCGCGGCGGTCACCGCGTTCGCGCACGGGCGCCGCGCGGTCGTCGTCGACACGAACGTGCGCCGCGTCCTGGCGCGGGCGGTCGGGGGCGTCGCGCTGCCCGCGCCGTCGTACACGGCCGCGGAGCGCGCGACCGCCGCCGCGGTCGCCCCGCCGGACGACGACGACGCGGTGCTGTGGGCGGCCGCGTCGATGGAGCTCGGCGCGCTCGTCTGCACGGCGCGCGCGCCCCGGTGCGGCGTCTGCCCCGTCCGCGACGCGTGCGCGTGGCGGCTGGCCGGGCGCCCCGGCGACGAGCACGCGGCCCGACGCCGAACGCAGGCCTGGGCCGGCACCGACCGGCAGGCGCGGGGCCGGGTCATGGCGGCGCTGCGCGACGCGCCGGGCCCGGTGCCGCGCGGCGTCGTGGCCGAGGTGTGGCACGACGCCGCGCAGCTCGACCGGTGCGTGGCGAGCCTCGTCGAGGACGGGCTCGTCGAGCAGGTCGACGGGCCGGGCGGGGTGCTCTACCGGCTCCCCGCCTGACCCGCCGTCAGACGGTCGGGAGCCACACGCGCATCGTCGACGGACCCCGGCCCGCCCAGTCGTGGTACGGCACGAGCCGCACGTCGACGGGCTCCGCCGGGGCGACCGCGGCGCGCGCGGACCCGGTCCGTCCCGGGGCGCCGCCGTGCAGGGGCGCGTACGGCCAGTGGCCGGGCGCCGGGTCGACGAGCAGCCCGCGGACGACGACGTACCCGTCCTCCTCGCGCGGCGCGACGGCGACGTCGACGCGCAGGTCGGCGACGTCGCGGCCACCGGGCAGGTCCACCGACTCCACGCACAGCACCTCGGGGCCCCGCTGCACGGCCACGCACCCGCGCACGGCGTCGATCCGGTCGTCGGGCACGAGGAACCGGGGCGCCACGTCGAGGTCGAGCGTGACGACGCTCCCCGGTCGCAGGTCCGGCACCGCGACGGTGCCCGCGGGCACGTGGCGGGCGGGGCCGTCGTCGACCACGAGCAGCCCCGAGCCCGACCACGCGGGGACGCGGAGCGTGAGCGCCCACCGCTCCGGCGCCTCGACGACGCGCACGCGGACGCGGCCCGTGGCCGGGTAGTCGGTCTCGACGTCGAGCGCGACCGGCTCTCCCGACGGGAGCGTCGCGCGGACCTCGCTCGGTGCGTACTGGTGGAGCTGCACCCCGCCGTCGTCGACGGTGGCGAGGTACCCGGCGAGGCTCGCGAACGTGCGCGCGACGTTGGGCGGGCAGCACGACACCTCGAACCACGGCGCGCGCAGCGACGACTCGGCGCGCTTGCTCACCTGGTCCGGCGCGGCCGGCTCGCCCGGGACGCGCTGGTGGAGCGTGTTCGCGTAGTAGAAGGCGCGGCCGTCGTGCGCGGGCGACGTCGCGACCACGTTGAACAGGGCGCGCTCCACGACGTCGGCGTAGCGCGCGTCGCCCTGCGCGAGCAGGAGGCGCCACGCGACCATGACCGACCCGATCGACGCGCACGTCTCCGAGTAGGCGCGGTCCGGCGGCAGCACGAAGTCGTCGCCGAACGCCTCGTCCTGGTGGTGCGACCCCTGCCCGCCGGTGACGTAGGTGCGCGCGGCCTGCGTGCGCTCCCACTGCCGCGCCACGGCGGCGACGAGCTCGTCGTCCCCGGTCTCCACGGCCACGTCGACGGCCCCTGCGGCGAGGTAGTTCGCGCGCACCGCGTGGCCCCGGAACACCGTGGCCTCGCGCACCGGGACGTCGTCCTGGTAGTACGAGCGGCCCCACTCGATGTCCGCGAGCGTGCCGTGCCCACGGCGCTCGACGAAGAGCGCCGCCTGGCGCACGTAGCGCGGCTCGTCGAGCGCGCGCCCGAGCTCCGCAAGCGCCACCTCGACCTCCGCGTGCCCGCACACGCCCTGGATGCCGTCGGGCCCGAACGTCTCGCACACGTGGTCGGCGGAGCGCCGCGCGACCTCGACGAGGAGGTCGTCGGGGTGGCCGGTGCGCACGCGCGCGACGGCCGCCTGCAGGAGGTGGCCCTGCACGTAGAGCTCGTGGCCCCACTCGAGGTCCGTGTACCGGGCGGGCTGCCCCGGGTGGCCGAACCTCGTGCACAGGTACCCGTCGGGTGCCTGCGCCGCGGCGACGCGCTCGACGATCGCGGCGAAGCGGCGCTCGAGGGCGTCGTCGGGCCGGCGCCCCAGCTCCCAGGCCATCGCCTCGAGCAGCTTGTACACCTCGGAGTCGCTGAACTCGCGGCCGCGCCGCGTCGTCGCGACGTCGCCCCGCACGACGGCGTCGAAGTTGCCGAGCCAGCCCTCGGCCTCGAGCCAGTGCTCGATGTGCGCGAGCGTCGCGGTCCGGTTGACCTCCTGGCGCTCGCCCCAGAACCCGCCCGTGATGCGCACCTGCGCCAGCCCGAGCGGCTGCAGCCGCCCGGTCGCGGGGACGACCGGGCGTCCGCCGTCGGTCGGGCGGGCACCGGTCCCCGTCGTCCGGGGCACCGTCGGGGTCGTGGTCATGGCAGCACCTCCCGAGGCGACGGGGTCGCCTCGTCGTTCGTCGGGGACGACGCCGGACGGCGTCGGATCGGTAGGCCGCAGGGCGGGGTCGAGGTCGGGGACGTGCGTCGTCATCCCTTCAGCGCCCCGGACATGAAGCCGCGCACGTAGTGGCGCTGGAGCAGCAGGAACAGGACGATGCACGGCGCCGCGAGCACGACGACGCCCGCCTGGGTCGCGCCGTAGTCGACGATCCCCATGACCTGCTGGCGCATGTTGGCGACCGCGAGCGGCAGCGGCGCCTTCGTCGAGTCGGTGATGAGGATGAGCGGCGCCACGAAGTCGTTCCACGCGGCGAGGAACGCGAACAGGCCCACGGTGATGAGCCCGGGCTTGACCGCGGGGACGAGCACGCGGCGCAGCGCCCCGAAGGACGAGCACCCGTCGACCATCGCCGCCTCGTCGAGCTCACGCGGGACGGACTCGAACGAGATCCGCATCATGAACGTCGCGAACGGGAGCTGGAACATCGTGAGGACCAGCGCCAGGCCGAGCAGCGAGTTCTGCAGGTGCAGCGTGTTGAGCAGCACGTAGAGCGGGATGAGGAGCGTCGCGTACGGCACCATGAGGATCGCGAGCGTCACGAGGAACAGCACGTCGCGCCCGGGGAACCGGAACCGTGCGAACGCGAACCCGCCGAGCAGCGAGACGGTCAGCGTGAAGAGCACCGTGAGCCCGGAGACGACGACGGAGTTCCACAGGTACTGGCCGATGCCGGCCTGGTAGCCCGCGAGCGTCACGTAGTTGCCGAAGCCCCAGCCGTCGACCTGGTTGCTGCCGGGCTGCGGCGAGAACGACGCCACGCCGGCCCACACCAGCGGGAAGAGGAAGACGATCGCCAGCCCTCCGGTGAGCACCCAGTACGGGGTGCGCGTGAGGATGCCCGCGATGCGGGCACGAGGAGCCGGCGCGGGACGTGCCCCGGGTGCGGGGCGGGCGGGGGCGGTTGCCGTGACGGCCATGTCACTTCTCCTCGGGTGCGCGCATGCCACGGACCTGCGCGACGTTGATGAGCACGAGGGCCGCGAGCACGATGATCGACAGCGCGGCGGCCACGCCCAGGTCGTTCTGCCCCTGGAAGGCGATGTTGTAGATGAGCTGGACGACGGTGATGGTGCTGTTGTCCGGCCCGCCCTTGGTGAGGATGTAGAACTGGTCGAACGCGAGCAGCGACCCGGTGACGCAGAGGATCGTGCAGAGCGCGAGCGACGGGCGCAGCAGCGGGACGGTCACGCGCGCGAACGTCTGCCACCGGTTGGCGCCGTCCATGCGGGCCGCCTCGTACACCTCGTGCGGGATGCCCTGCAGCCCCACCATGAGCAGCAGCATGTAGAAGCCGGCGAAGCGCCAGACGATGAGGAACACCGTCGACCAGAGCGCGCCGTCGGGCGACCCGAGGAACGAGACGGGCTCGTCGACGAGCCCCAGGCGCTCCAGCAGCGGCGAGATCGGCCCCACCTGCGGCGAGTACAGCGCGTAGAAGAGCAGCGACGCGGACGCGAGGCCCAGCGCGCTCGGCACGAGGATGGACGTGCGCAGGAAGCTCTTCCACCGGCTCGACTCCTGCACCAGGAGCGCGAACCCCAGCCCCAGCGCGATGAGGAGCACGGTGGCGATGGCCGTGTACTTCAGGGTGAAGACGACGGAGTCCCAGAAGAACCGGTTCTCGACGGCGTCGCGGAAGTTGTCGGGGAAGTTCACGCCGCGGTTGCCCGCCAGGAGCGGCCAGTCGGACGCGGACATCTTGCCGACGAGCAGCACCGGCAGGACGAAGAGGACGAGGACGAACACGGCCGTCGGCGCGGCGTAGGCCCACCCGCGGGCGGACTGCGACCGACCGGGCCGACGGCGGCGCGCGGCGCCCGCGGTCCCGGCGGCGCGGGGCGGTCGGTCGTCGCTCGGGACGGGCCCGCGGGCCGCCGGGCCGTGCGGCACGGGTGGTGGCGGCGTCGAGGGCGCGGACTGCACGGACATGGCTGGTCTCCTGGGACGGGGGCGAGGGAAGCCGGACCGGGCTCGCCGCCGCACGGCCTGCGGGCGGCGGCGAGCGCTGTGGTCGACCGGGTCGGTGGTCGGGCGGTGGACCCGCGGGAGGTCGCCGGCGGCGCCGGGACCTCCCGGGGCCTCACTGCGACAGGACCGCCGTGATCTCCTCGTTGTCCGGCTCGATGCTCGCGCCGTCGCCGAACACGGCGTTGCGCACGAGCGTGAGCCACGGGCTGTTCGGCGCGTTGAACGCCTGCTGGAAGTTGCGCGCGACGGGCGTGCGGCCCTGGCTCGCAATCTCGTTGATCGTCATGACGCGCGGGTCGGCGGACGAGAACTCGTTGTCGACCAGGTCGGCACGGGACACGACGTCGCCGTTCTTGGCGAGGACCTGCACCTGGGCGTCCTCGGACATCATCCAGGACAGGAAGTTCCACGCCTGGTCCGACTTCTCGCTGTCCTTGGAGATGCCGATGCCGTCGCCGCCGACGAAGGTCGACCCGCCGCCGTCGGGTCCGGGGATCGGCGCGACGCCGACGTCCACCGTCTCGTCGGCCGTCGACAGGAGCGTCGCCGGGTACGGCATGACGCCGATCTTGCCCTCCTGGAAGGGGGCGACCCACGTGGCACCCGTCTCGTCGCGCGTGCCCGCGCCGACGGCGTCGGAGTCGACGAGGTCCTTGTAGACGGCGTACACGTCCTGCGCGGTGTCGCTCGCCAGGAGCGACTCGGCACCGCCGTCGCCGAGGACCTCCTCGTCCGCGGCCCAGATCGACGGGAACCACGTGAAGACGAGGCACCCGCCGCAGTTGCCGCCGAAGAACGTGCCGTCCACCCCGCCACCGAGCGCGTCGACGGCCTTGGCCTGCTCCGCGAACTCGGCGAGCGACGTCGGCGGCGCCTCGGGGTCGAGGCCCGCCTGCTCGTAGAGGTCCTTGTTGTAGAAGAGGACGGAGACGTCGAGGACGAACGGGAGGATGTACTCCTGGTCCTCGTACGTGCCGGCCTCGAGGTGGCCCGGGTTGATCTCGTCCGCGAAGTCCAGCTGGTCGATGCGCCCGGTGACGTCCTGGTAGAGGCCCTGCTCGACCCAGTTCGGCACGTACACGATGTCGGCCGCGAACAGGTCCGGCAGGCCGCCGCTGCCCGCGGCGGCACCGACCTTCGCCACGTAGTCGTCGTTGGGGACGATGGTGAGCTCGACCTGGTTCTCGTGGCTCGCGTTGTACGCGTCCACCAGGAGCTTCGCCTGCTTCTCGAGCGGCGCGCGCGTCCACAGGGTGAGCGTGCTGCCGTCGTCGACGCCCTCGACGCCTCCCTCGCCCGTGCCGCCCGTCGCGGCGTCGTCGCCGCCGGAGGCGGACCCGCACGCGGCGAGCCCCAGCGCGACGAGGCCGGCGAGCGTCGTCGTGGCCACGGACCTCTTCCACGAGGTCCCGCGGTGGTGTGTCATCTCGTGTCTCCTCGTACTCGTCTTCGAGCCGTTGCACCTGCGCCCCGTGCTCGCGCTTCGGGCGAACACGTTTTCGGTCACGGTGTCGCGCTGCGGCGCGCTCCACGTGGCCGACCCTCCCCTCAGGCGGCTAGTGTTCGATGTCCTGGCGTCGACCGTGAGCGGGGTGCTCGCGTCGTCGCTGGTGCCGAAACTAACCGAAAAGGTTTTCTGAATGTATGGCAGCGCGATAGCCTCGTCAAGCAGGGCAGCGGGTTACAGTTCGATCACGGCTCGATCGTCGAGAGCGCAGCGCAGCGCACCGGCAGGAGGGGGAACGGCCTCATGACGACCCAGAGCGGGAGCGCCTCGCCGCGCGCGGCGACCCTCACCGACGTCGCACGGCTCGCCGGCGTGTCCATCGCGACCGCGTCGAAGGCGATCAACGGCCGCGACCAGGTCAAGGCCGAGACCCGCCTGCGCGTCCTCGAGGCCGCCGAGCGCCTGTCGTTCGCGCCCAACGCGCTCGCCCGCGGACTGCTGAAGGGCCGCACGGGCACGGTGGGCCTCCTCACGAGCGACCTCGAGGGCCGGTTCTCGATCCCGGTCCTCATGGGGGCCGAGGACGCGTTCGGGGCGGGCCGCGTGTCCGTCTTCCTGTGCGACGCGCGGGGCGACGCCATCCGCGAGCAGCACCACGTGCGTGCCCTGCTCTCCCGGCGCGTGGACGGCCTCATCGTCGTGGGGTCGCGGACCGACCCGCGCCCCCCGCTCAGCGCCGACGTCCCCGTCCCGGTCGTCTACGCCTACGCGCCGTCGGAGGACCTCTCCGACGTCTCGATCACCGCGGACAACGTGGGCGCGGGCCGCCTCGCCGTCGAGCACCTGCTCTCGTGCGGGCGCCGCCGGGTCGCGCACGTCTCGGGCGACCCCGGGTACAAGGCCGCGCAGGACCGTGCGGCGGGCGCCGAGGCGGCGGTGGCCGCCGCCGGGCTCGAGCTCGTCGGCGGACAGACGTACTTCGGCTCGTGGAGCGAGGGCTGGGGACGGGGCGCGGCGCGCATGATCGTCGAGCAGCACGGCGACGTCGACGCGTTCTTCTGCGGCTCCGACCAGATCGCTCGCGGCGTGCTCGACGCGCTGCGCGAGCTCGGCCGCGACGTGCCGGGCGAGGTGTCGGTCATCGGGTTCGACAACTGGGAGGTGCTCACGACGAACGCCCGCCCCCAGCTCACGAGCGTCGACATGAACCTCGAGCGGCTCGGGCGCGTCGCGGCGCAGCGCCTCTTCGCCGCGATCGACGGCACGGTGCGCCCGGGCGTCGAGGAGCTCCCCTGCCGCGTGGTGACCCGCGCGTCGACGGTCCCGATCAGCTGAGCACGGAGTCCGCGGCGACGCCGCTGCCGCTGTCGTCGACGTCGTCGAGGTCGAGCAGCATGCGCGTGTTGCCGAGCGTGTTGGGCTTCACGCGCGCGAGGTCGAGGAACTCCGCGACGCCGTCGTCGTGCGAGCGCAGGAGCTCGGCGTACACCTCGGGGGACACGGGCGTCCCCTCGATGGTGCGGAAGCCGTGCGCGCGGAAGAAGTCGACCTCGAACGTCAGGCAGAACACGCGCCGCAGGCCGAGCGCGCGGGCGCGGGCGACGAGCTCGACGACGAGCGCGTGCCCGACGCGGTGCCCGCGCCACGCCGGGTCCACCGCGAGCGTGCGGATCTCCGCGAGGTCGTCCCACATGACGTGCAGCGCCCCGCACCCGACGACGCGCCGCGCGTCCGCGCCGTCCGCCGCGTCCGGGTCCGGCACCTCGGCGACGACGAACTCCTGGACCGCCTCGTAGTACCCGACCATCTCCTTGGCCAGGAGGATGCGGTCCTCGGCATAGGGCTGCACGAGCGCACGCACCGTCCGCACGTCCGCGGGCAGGGCGGGACGGACACGGACGGCAGAGGTCGTGGGCACCGCGACACTGTACGCGCGCGGAGCACCCGCTGCATAGTCATGCATCAGGACGCATATCTGCGCTCTGCGCTCAGGAGCCCCCGACGAGGTGGGCCGCCGTGATCTCGTCGACGACGAGGTCGGTCACCACGCCCGCGCGCAGGGCTGCGCGCAGGGGCGCCACCTTGTTGTCGCCCGCGACGGCGCACACCCGCCGCGGCACGCGCCGCAGCTCCTCGGGGGCGGGCCCCGTCGCGCGCTCGTTGAGCGCGATGTCGCGGTAGGTCCCGTCGGCGCGGAGGAACACGGTGCAGACGTCGCCGACGACACCCTCGGCGTCGAGGACCGCGATGTCGTCCGGGTCGAGGTACCCCGCGGAGTACACGTGCGAGGGCACGCCGCCCGCGACGGCCCCGACGGAGAACAGCGCGATGTCCGCCCGGTGCTGCACGTCGAGCACGCGGCGCACGGACCGCTCGCGCCACATCGCGCGCTTCGTCTCCGCGTAGTCGAAGAACGCGGGCACTGGGAAATGGTGCACGTGGGCGTCGAACGCGCTGCCGAAGCCCGCGATGAGGTCGCCCGCGTAGTGCACGCCCGACGTCCGCGTGTTCGCCGCCCCGTTGAGCTGCACGACGGCGCTCCCCCGGGTCGGCTTGCGCGGCAGGTGCCGGGACACGGCCGAGAGCGTCGTGCCCCACGCGATCCCGAGGATCATGTCGGAGTCGAACCACGTCGACAGCAGGCGCGCTGTCGTCAGCGCGACCTGCTCGAGCCGCTCGACCTGCGGCGCCTGGTCGGGCACGGGGACCACGTAGGCGTCGATCCCCCACGTGCTCGCGAGGTGCTGCCCGAGCCCCGGCCCGCGGCTGCGCGCGGGCCGCAGCGAGATCTCGACCAGCCCCGTCTCGCGCGCCCGCTTCACCAGCCGCGACACCGTGGACCGCGACGTGTGCAGGTGCTTGGCGATCGCCTCCATCTTCATGTCCTGGAGGTAGTACATCGACGCCGCGCGCAGGACGTCCTGCTCCCGATCGACCATCGCGGTCTCCTTCCCGTCACCCCCATTCTGCACGTTCGTGCACCACGGTTGCGCGGGCGTTCGCCGCGTGGTGGTCTGGAGCGTGTGCCTCAGCGCCGGAGACCCCGGTGCACGCACGGCGGTTCCCGCTCGCGCACCCTGGTCGGGCGTGGGACCGTCGCTGTGAGCGCACCGTGGGCGCGATCGTCCCGCGGCGTGCCGCAGCACCGAGGGACGAGAGAGGAAGACGGATGGCATCCACGAGACTCACCGCGGACTCCCGGCGGCAGGCGCTCGCCGCGCTCGAGGCCAGCACCAGCGCGGACGCCGAGCTCGACGTCCTCGTGATCGGCGGCGGGGTCACCGGTGCCGGGATCGCGCTCGACGCGGTCACGCGCGGGCTCTCCACCGCGATCGTCGAGGCGCAGGACTGGTCGGCGGGGACGTCGAGCCGGTCGAGCAAGCTCGTGCACGGCGGTCTGCGCTACCTGCAGATGCTCGACTTCCACCTGGTCAAGGAGGCGCTCACCGAGCGCGACCTCCTGCTCAAGGAGATCGCGCCGCACCTCGTGCGCCCTGTCCCCTTCCTGTACCCGCTCGAGCACCGCGTGTGGGAGCGTGCCTACGTCGGCGCGGGCATCGCGCTCTACGACACGCTCGCGAGCGTCGCGCCCGGTCGCCGCGCGATGCCGCTGCACCGGCACCTGTCGCGCAGCCGCATGGAGAAGAAATTCCCCGACCTCGCGCACGACGCGGCCGTCGGTGCCGTCCAGTACTGGGACGCGTCGGTCGACGACGCCCGCCTCGTCTCGACGCTCGTGCGCACCGCGGCGTCGTACGGCGCGCACGCGGCCTCCCGCACGCAGGTCGTCTCGCTCACCAAGGGCTCGACGGGCGCCGTGAACGGCGCCGTGCTCCAGGACCTCGAGACGGGCCGCGAGATCACCGTCCGGGCGCGCGCCGTGATCAACGCGACCGGCGTCTGGACGGAGGACACCGAGGCGCTCGCCGGCAGCGAGGGCGGCCTGCGGGTCCTCGCGTCCAAGGGCATCCACATCGTCGTGCCGCGCGAGCGCATCAAGGGCCAGGTCGGGCTGATCCTGCAGACCGAGAAGTCGGTCCTGTTCGTCATCCCGTGGTCCCGGTACTGGGTGATCGGCACGACCGACACCCCGTGGGAGCAGGAGCTCCAGCACCCCGTCGCGACCGCGGCCGACATCGACTACGTGCTCGAGCACGCGAACGCCGTGCTCGCCCACCCCCTCACGCGCGACGACATCATCGGCACGTGGGCGGGCCTGCGGCCGCTGCTCCAGCCGGGCACCAAGGAGGGCACCAGCTCCGCGAAGGTCTCGCGCGAGCACACGGTGGCCTCCCCGACCCCGGGCCTCACGGTCATCGCCGGCGGCAAGCTCACCACCTACCGCGTCATGGCGAAGGACGCGGTGGACTTCGCGATCGGCCAGCGCGCGAGCGCCCTGCCGTCGATCACGCACAAGATCCCGCTGCTCGGCGCCGTCGGCCTCGACGCCGTGCGCCGCCAGGCGCGGCCCTGGGCGTCCCGGTACGGCTGGACCCCGGCCATGGTCGACCACCTCCTGCACCGGTACGGGTCGAACCTGCGCGAGCTCGTCGAGCTGTGCGAGGCGCAGCCGGACCTCGCCCGCCCGCTCGAGCACGCGCCGGCCTACCTGCGCGCGGAGATCGCGTACGGCGTCTCCCACGAGGGGGCGCTGCACCTCGAGGACCTGCTGCTGCACCGGACGCGGCTCAACTACGAGGTGCCCGACCGGGGCCTCGCCGCGCTGCCCGAGATCGCGGCCGTCGCCGCCGAGATCCTCGGGTGGGACGACGCGACGCGCGACGCCGAGATCGCGAGCTACACCGCCCGCGCGGAGGCCGAGGCCGCCGCCGAGCAGGAGCCCGACGACGCGTCCGCCGAGCGCACCCGGCTGGAGGCGCCCGACGTCGCGCCGCTCCAGCCGCTCCGCACGACCTGACAGCTGCACATCGCCGCGAGCGAGCCCCGGGTGCCGACCGTCGGGTCGGCCCCCGGGGCCCCGCACACCGACCCCACGGGGCGCCACGCCGACGGCGGACCGACCCGAGGACCCGGCGCTCAGGTGCGTCGGGACGGTTGAGACAGAGAAGTCCACCACGAAAGAGAGAGCACGATGGATCAACTCCTCATGAACGCCTTCTGGTCCGAGATACTCGGCACGGCGACACTGATCCTCCTCGGCGCGGGCGTCGTCGCGAACGTCGTCCTCCCGAGGACCAAGGGCTTCAACGGCGGCTGGCTCCTCATCAACTTCGGATGGGGCCTCGCGGTCTTCGCCGGCGTCTACGTGGCCTACAAGTCGGGTGCGCACCTCAACCCGGCCGTGACCATCGGCCTCTTCACCGCCCAGGAGCCGTTCTTCTCCGTGACCGGCCCCGAGGGGCTCGTGACGGCGACCATCGAGCCGACGGTCGGCAACATGTTCCTGTACTTCGGGGCCCAGATGATCGGTGCCTTCATCGGCGCCGTGCTGGCGTTCCTGGCGTACAAGAAGCACTTCGACGAGGACGCGCCCGGCGCGACCAAGCTCGCGGTGTTCTCCACCGGCCCGGAGATCCGCTCCTACGCGTGGAACTTCGTCACGGAGGTCATCGCGACGTTCGTGCTCGTGTTCTTCGTCGTGGCGTCCGGCAAGACCCCGTCCGGCCTGGGGCCGCTCGCGGTCGCGCTCATCGTGGTCGGTATCGGCGCGAGCCTCGGTGGTCCCACCGGCTACGCCATCAACCCTGCCCGTGACCTCGGTCCCCGCATCGCGCACGCGGTGCTGCCGATCCGGGGCAAGGGCTCGAGCGACTGGGCCTACGCCTGGGTCCCGGTCGCCGGTCCGCTGGTCGGCGGCGTGCTCGCCGGCCTGCTCGGGGCCGCCTGGGTCTGACCGACCCGGACGACCGGACCTCTCCCCCGCGTGACCGGGGAGCCGGGGGCCTCCCCGGTCACGCGACCCGCGCCGTCGGGCGCCGGGCACCTACGCCGCAACCACACCCACACCGACGTGAAGGACTGAACGCACCATGGCCGACTACGTTCTCGCCATCGACCAGGGGACCACGAGCTCCCGGGCCATCGTCTTCAACCACTCCGGGGAGATCTACTCCACCGGGCAGCTCGAGCACGACCAGATCTTCCCGCGCGCGGGGTGGGTCGAGCACAACCCCGAGCAGATCTGGAACAACGTGCGCGAGGTCGTCGGTCTCGCCCTCACCCGAGGCAACCTCACGCACGAGGACATCGCGGCCGTCGGCATCACGAACCAGCGCGAGACGGCCGTCGTCTGGGACAAGACGACGGGCAAGCCCGTCTACAACGCGATCGTCTGGCAGGACACGCGCACCCAGAAGATCGTCGACGAGCTCGGCGGCGACGAGGGCCCCGAGAAGTACAAGTCGATCGTCGGCCTGCCGCTCGCCACCTACTTCTCCGGCCCGAAGATCAAGTGGATCCTCGACAACGTCGAGGGTGCGCGCGAGAAGGCCGAGAAGGGCGACCTGCTGTTCGGCAACACCGACACGTGGGTGCTGTGGAACATGACGGGCGGCACCGAGGGCGGCGTGCACGTCACCGACGTGACGAACGCGTCGCGCACGATGCTCATGGACCTCGACACGCTCTCCTGGCGCGAGGACATCGCCGCGGACATGGGCATCCCGCTGTCGATGCTCCCCGAGATCCGGTCGTCGTCCGAGGTGTACGGCCACGGCCGTCCCCGCGGTCTCGTCCCCGGCGTCCCGATCGCGGGCATCCTCGGCGACCAGCAGGCGGCGACGTTCGGCCAGGCGTGCTTCGAGGTCGGCCAGGCCAAGAACACGTACGGCACCGGCAACTTCCTGCTGCTCAACACGGGCACGGAGAAGGTCATGAGCAAGAACGGCCTGCTCACGACCGTCTGCTACAAGATCGGCGACGCGCCCGCGGTGTACGCGCTCGAGGGCTCGATCGCCGTGACCGGCTCGCTCGTGCAGTGGCTCCGCGACAACCTGGGCATGTTCGAGGACGCGCCCGACGTCGAGTGGCTCGCGGGCAAGGTCCAGGACAACGGTGGCGCCTACTTCGTGCCGGCGTTCTCCGGGCTGTTCGCGCCCTACTGGCGGCCCGACGCGCGCGGCGCGCTCGTGGGCCTCACCCGGTACGTCAACCGCAACCACATCGCGCGCGCCGCGCTCGAGGCGACGGCGTTCCAGAGCCGCGAGGTCGTCGACGCGATGAACGCCGACTCGGGCGTCGACCTCACCGAGCTGCGCGTCGACGGCGGGATGGTCGCCAACGAGCTCCTCATGCAGTTCCAGGCCGACCAGCTCGGCGTCGACGTCGTGCGGCCCAAGGTCGCGGAGACGACGGCGCTCGGTGCCGCGTACGCCGCGGGCATCGCCGTCGGCTTCTGGAAGGGCGAGCAGGACGTCATCGACAACTGGGCCGAGGACAAGCGCTGGAGCCCGTCGATGGAGTCCGGCGAGCGCGAGCGCCTCTACCGGAACTGGAAGAAGGCCGTGACGAAGACCATGGAGTGGGTCGACGAGGACGTGGAGCAGTAACCCGTCCCGGGACCACCCGCCGAGGGGGTGGGGTGCACGGCGTCGCGGCGCCGGGCACCCCACCCCCTCGTCGTGCTCCCACGGGGCGAGTGGCGCGCGTCGTGCCTAGCGTCGAGGTGCCGCGCCCCGCGGCCCGACGACGGGAGACGACATGACCGGCACGCACCACGAGCAGCCCCACGCGAGCTCCGACGAGGTCGCCACGGTCCGCGAGCTGATCAAGGACGAGAAGATCGCCATGCTGACCACCGTCGCGACCGACGGGAGCCTGGTGAGCCGGCCGATGGGCGTCCAGGCCGTCGACTTCGACGGCGACCTGTGGTTCTTCGCCGCCGCCGACTCGCACAAGGTCGCCGAGATCGCGCGGGACTCGGCGGCGAACGCGGCCTTCTCGGGCTCGACGTCCTGGGTCTCCGTGTCCGGGCGCGCCGCGGTCGTCCGCGACCGCGAGAAGATCCGCGAGCTGTGGAACACGGTCGCCGACGCCTGGTTCCCCGACGGCCCGGACACGCCCGGCGTGGTGCTCGTCCGGCTGCACGCCGACTCCGCGGAGTACTGGGACTCCCCCGGCGGCCGCGTCGCGACGCTGTTCAGCCTGGTCAAGGCGAAGGTCACCGGCTCGCGCTACGACGGCGGGGAGAACGAGACCGTCGAGCTGTGACGCCCACCGCCGTCCGCCGAGGCCGCAGCGTGCGGCGCGGCTAGGGTGGCCGGGTGAGCGTCGCCCGCGAGACCGCGTACACCCTGCCCGGCATCCACGTCACCGACCGCGAGCTCGAGGTGCCGCTCGTGTGGGACGACGACACCGACCCCCGCCGCCTCACGCTGTTCGTGCGCGAGCTCGTCGACCCGGTGCGGCGTCACGACGACCTGCCGCTGCTCGTGTTCCTCCAGGGCGGCCCGGGCGGCAAGGGGCCCCGTCCCACCGGGCCGGACGGCTGGGTCGGCACCGCGCTCGCGACGCACCGGGTGGTGCTGCTCGACCAGCGCGGCACCGGCCGGTCCTCGGCCGTGCGCGGGGCGGCGCTCGCCGCGCGCGGCCCGGGAGCGGCCCAGGCCGAGTACCTCTCCCGCTTCCGGGCGGACGCGATCGTCGCCGACGCCGAGCACGTGCGCCGGACGGTGTACGGCGGGCGGCGGTGGACGTCGCTCGGCCAGTCCTACGGCGGCTTCCTCACGATGACGTACCTGTCGCGGGCGCCCCAGGCGCTCGCTGCGTGCTACGTGACGGGCGGGCTGCCCGGCCTGACGGCGGACGCGCGCGAGGTGTACCGCCGCACCCAGCCGCGCGTCGTCGCGAAGAACGCCGCCTACCGGGAGCGGTACCCGGACGACGCGGCCCGCCTCGCGCGCGTCGCGGACCTTCTCGCGGCCGACGACATGCGCCTGCCCGACGGCGACCGGCTCACCGTGCGCCGGCTCCAGTCGCTCGGCACGGACCTCGGGATGAAGCCCGGCCCGGAGCGCATCCACTGGCTCGTGGACGAGGCGTTCGACGCGGACGCGCCGGACACCCTGACGGACACGTTCCTCGCGGAGGTCGCGGCGGCGACGTCGTTCCGCACCAACCCGCTCTACGCCGTGCTCCACGAGTCGATCTACGCGCAGTCGGGCACCGGCCCGACGGCGTGGGCCGCCGAGGCGGTCCGCGCCGAGGAGCCGGCCCTCGACCCGGCGGCGCGACCGCTGCTCCTCACCGGCGAGATGATCTACCCCTGGATGCTCGAGGAGATCGCCGCGCTCCGGCCGTTCCGCGCGGCGGCGGAGGCGCTCGCCGCGCGCGAGGAGTGGCCCGACCTGTACGACCTCGACGTCCTCGCGCGCAACGAGGTGCCGGTCGAGGCGGCGGTGTACTTCGACGACATGTTCGTCGACGCCGGGCTCTCGCTCGAGACGGCGGCGCGCGTGGGCAACGTCCGCACGTGGGTGACGAACGAGTTCGAGCACGACGGCCTGCGCACGGGCGACGTCCTCGCGCGCCTGGTCGAGCGGCTCGGCGCCCGCGGCGGCCCGCGCACCTGAGGCGTGCCGCGCCTGGCCGGCTGGACGGGGCGGGGCGCCAGGCCCCCTGACTCCTGGTGGACAGTCAGGCCGTCTGGTCGCGGCGCGCGCGCAGCACCCACGCCCCGGACGCGAGCGCGCCGCCCAGCACCAGCGTGAGCAGGTCGAACCCGGCGTCCCCGCGCGGCGGGGCCGGTGGCACCGCGGCGGGCGCCCCGCTCGCGGCCACGACGACGGCGCGCGACGGGTCCGCCGTGCCGACCACCGGCGCCAGGTCGAGCGCGGGCCCGCCCGCCGTCGTCGGCGCGGACGCGTCCGGTGTCGCAGCGGGCGCCGGGGCGGCCGGAGCAGGCGACGCGGGCGGGGCGGCGGGCGCCTCGGGGACGGCCGGCCCGTCGAGCACGAGCTCCCACGACGTCTCGCCGACGAGGACGTAGCCCTCGAGCGCGCGCGCCGTCACGGTCACCGTGCCCCGGGCGGGATGGCGGCCCGGGGCGAGGACCCGCTCGTCGAGGACGAACTCCACGCCGTCGGCCCGCGGCACCTCGACCGCGGCCGCCGCACCCCGGCGCGCGGCGACGACCACGGGCGCCGGCGCCCGGACCTCGGTGAGACCGGAGAACACGAGCTCGACGGCGCGCGACCCGTCCGACCCCGGCAGCACCGGCTCCGCCTCGCCCTCCGCCGCGAGCCGCAGGCCCGCGGCCGGGGAGAGCGTCAGGACGACGCGCGCCACGTGGTCGAGGTACCCCTCGACGGCGTGCGTGCTGCCGGGCGGGAGCACCGCGCCGGTCGCGTCGCGGACGACGAGGCCCTCGGCGTCGGGCACGGTGTACGTGTCCGCCATACCGGGGCCGTCCTGCGCGGCGGGGAGCACCGCCGTGACGACGGGGAGCAGCTCCGTGACCGCCTCGGCGGCGGTCCGCCCGTCCGGGAGCTGCAGCACGTGGCCGTCCTCCGCCACGGCCGTCGCCCGCAGGACGCCGCCGTCCCGCGGCGCCTCGACGGTCCGGTACCCGTCGGCCAGGACCACGGTGCACGCCATCGGCTCGCCTCCCAGGGACCAGCGCACGCCCTCGACCACCGGCACGAGGTAGACCGCGTCCCCGGCCGCCGCACGGACGAGGACCGGCGGCAGCACGACCACGCGGGGCGCGGGCTCGCCGTCGGGCACGGTGGGGTCGGGGCCGGGGGGCGTCTCGTCCTCCTCCGGAGCCGCCGGGTCGGGAGCGGGGACGGAGGGAGACGCGCCCTCCTCCGGCGCGGCCGACCCGGGCGCGGGAGGCTCCGGTCCGTCCGGCACGGGAGCGTCGGGCGCGCCGGGCACGGCAGGCACGACGGGCCCGACGCCGATGGTGCCGGCGCCCGCGCCGGCACCGGAGTCCATGCCCGCGCCGGGGTCCGTGCCCGATGCCGCGTCGGGGCCCGTGCCGTCGGCCGCAGCGGTGGACGTCGCCGCACCCGCGGCACCGGGCCGGCCGTCCTCCGCGACCCGCGCGAGGGTCTCCGTCGTGACGGGCGCGACGCCCGGGTCTGCCGCGGCGCGGGCGACCGGGGCGGCGTGGGCCGTCGCGGACGCGCCGACCAGGACGGCGCACACCAGCACCGCGGCGAGCGCGGTCCGCGGGCGGGCCCGGTGCACAGACATGGGCGTGCGGCTCCTCTCCGGTCGCGTCCGCGGGTGGACGCGCCCGAGACCCCTATGCACGCCACGGCCCACGCTGTCCGCATCGTCCCCGCGCGTCCGGTTTCGTCCGGGGTGGCGGGAGCCGCGGGCGACGCGGTTCGAGCGCTTCACCCGCCTTCCCCGAGAACCGGCGCACCTCCTCGCCTAGGGTGAGAGCGGATCACGGCGCGGTGCCGGCTCTCGGGGCGGAGCCGTGGCCGGACGCGGTTCGCCGCCGTCCGTCCGCCCGCCCGTGGAGCGGGGGAAGCACGGAGGCAGCATGTCGGTGACGGACACGACGACGTTCCGTCTGTACGGGGCGCCACGCCCCCCGCACACCGAGCTCGTCCGCGAGCGCCTGCTCGACCGGCTCGAGGTGGACGCCGCGCTCCGCGTGGTCCGCGGCCCGGCGGGTGCGGGCAAGACCTCCCTCCTCGCCGAGTGGTCCCGACGCCGGGCCACGCCGGGTCTCTGGCTGTCCGTCATCCCGGAGATGTCCCGGACGGACCTCTGGCGCGCGGTCGCGCGACGTGCCGCGCGGGCCGGGCTCGAGGCGTTCGAGGCCGCGCTGGGGCCGGCGGAGCTCGCCCCCGAGGACGTGCCCGGCCGCCTGGCCGACGCGTTCCTCGCGGTGCCCGGAGAGGTCGTGGTCGTCATCGACGACTACCAGGACGTCACGGACGCCGCGGTCCACGACGACGTCCTCGACCTGCTGCGCCTGTGCCCGAACCTCTCCGTGGCCGTGGCCACGAGCACGGTCTCCCCCCTGGAGGCCGCCTCGGTCGGGCTCGAGCTCGACCGGACCGTCATCACGGCGGACCAGCTGCCGCTGACCCGGGACGAGACGGCCCGCATGCTGCGCCAGGCGGGCGTGGACCTCGACCCCGCGGAGGCGCACGTCCTCACCGGCGGCCAGCCGCTGTACCTGCGGGTCGCGATGCTCGCCGCGGAGATGGCCGGTTCCCACGGGACACCGGCGCACGTCCAGGTCGCCGACGAGCTGCTGCGGGCCGCGCTCGAGAAGCAGCTCGAGGGCACCGAGCGCCCTCGGCTCGAGCAGGTCCTGCGGCGGTGCGCGGTCGCGGACGTCCTCACCGCCGACCTCGCCGTGGCGCTGACGCGGGAGCCCGCGGCGCCGCAGCTGCTGTGGATGCTCGAGGAGCGCGGGCTGGGCGCGTGGGAGCGACGTCCCGCGGGCCGGGTCTTCGTCCTGTTCCCGGTGGTGCGGACGTTCGTGGCGGAGCGCGTCTGCAAGGAGCACCCGGACGAGTGGGGGCTCGCCCAGCTCGCCGCCGCGCGCTGGTACCTGACGAACGGCTATCCCGTCGAGGCGCTGCGGCACGCGGTCGGCGCGGGCGACCTCGCGCTCGCGTCCTCGGCCGTCTCGCGGTACTGGGGCGAGCTGCTCGAGCCGCAGGCGCTGCCTCGCCTCGACGTCCTCAAGAGCCTCCCGCAGACGGACCTGCGGCGCTGGCCGCTGCTCGCCGGGGCCCTCGCGATCCACCACGACAGCGTCCCCGGGGAGCGGACCGAGGCGATCGAGACGTACCAGCTGACGCTGGCCGCCCTGCGCCCCCGGGCGAGGACGACCTCGACGACGGAACGCGTCGTCCTGGACGTGCTCGAGAGCGTCGCGCTGCGCTCGACGAACGCGACGCAGCGCGCGCTCGAGCCGGCGCGCCGGGCTCGGCAGACGCTCGACGAGCTGGGTGTGGACGAGCGCCGCGAGCTCGTCCGCGAGCTGCCCCGGCTCCGCGCCGAGGTCGCGATGTCGTTCGCACGGGCGGGCGCGGACGACGAGGCGCTCGCCACGCTCGAGGACCTCGGCGGCTCCCCCGCCGTCGACCCGCGCACGCTCTACGGCCTGTCGCTGCGTGCGCTCGTGCTCGCGCTCCGCGGGGACCTGCCGGAGGCCGTGCGCGACCTCGAGGTCATCGAGGCGTCGCCCCACGCCGAGGTCCGCGCGGGGCGCGACGACCACCTGTACCGCATCGCCCGCGCGATCGTGTGCCTCGAGCGCTTCGACGCCCGCGGCGCCCAGGCCCACCTCGACGTGCTGCGACCGCACCTCGCGACGCTCGAGACCCGCCCGGTCGTCGCCACGGTCCAGGCGTACGTCGACCTGGTGTCCTTCGAGCCGGCCCTGGGCATCGAGCGGCTGCGCCGCTACATCGAGTCCGAGCGCGGCCGCCGACGCATCTCCGCGGGCGACATCGACCACCTCGACTACGTGAGCGGCCTGCTCGGGCTCGCGCGCGGCCAGGTCGGCGCGGTGCACTCCTGGCTCAAGGTCGCCCCGGCGACGTCGTCGCTCACCTGGCTGCTGCGGGCCCACGCGGCGCTGCTCACCGGCCGGTGGTCCACCGCGCGGGACGTGCTCGTCGCGCACACGCCGCCGCGGACCGCCGCGCCGCGCCTGCGGGCCGCGCACGCCGTCCTGCTCGCCGCCGCGCTCACGCACGCGGAGGAGGAGACGCAGGCGCGCGACGCCCTGGACAAGCTGGCCGGCGTCGCGGAGGACCGGCGGCTGCGGTTCGCCCTCGCGCTCCCCGCCCGGCACGACCTCCTCACGCTGGTCGAGCTCGCGGCGCGGAGCAAGGACCAGACGGCGCAGCGCCTCATCGGGGACGCGGAACCCGTGCCGGAGCTCTTCGCCGCGACGGCCGACCTCCCCCAGCCCCTGTCCGACCGCGAGGTCGTCGTCCTCGACACCCTCATGCGGCACGCGACCGCGGTCGACATCTCGCGGAGCCTCACCGTGTCCGTGAACACGGTCAAGAGCCAGCTCCGCTCGATCTACCGGAAGCTCGGCGTGCGCCGGCGCGAGGACGCCCTCGCCCGCGGGATCGAGCTGGGACTGCTCCCGGCCCAGCGTCCCCTGCCCGCGAGCGGCACCGACGGGCGCTGAGGCCCGGGACGGTCAGACGAGGTCGTCGACGATCTTCGCGGACGCGCGCATCTCTGCGCGCGCGAGGTCGTCGTCGATCTCGCGGCCCGCGGCGATGAGCGCGGCGCGCGGCAGCCACGAGAAGACCACGAGGACGGGGTAGCTGTCCTCGCCCACGTACACGCGGCGGCGCCAGGCGGCCCACGCCACGGCGCGCGTGAGCGTGCGCACCGGGTCCTCGAGCTCGTTCGCCGCGTGCGCGGCGTTCTCCCAGCCGTGCTGCGCCTCGCTCATGACCCGCGCCCCGCCGTGCCCGAGCGGCCGGGCGAGCGCCGCGAGGCCGATGTCCTCGGCGATCACGACGGCCTCCGACGGGACCAGGTCCAGGCCGTCCCGGTACGTGCCGAACGTCGCGGGGTCCAGGTGGCGCCACGGGTCGTCGTCGGGCAACGAGTCCAGGAGGTCGGTGAGGGCGCCGGCGAGGAGCGTCACGGCGCGCAGCGGGTGCGCCTTCGCCTGCGCGCGCATCGCGGCCATGGTCGCGAGCCGGTCGTCGGGGTCGATGAGCGGCTCCACGAGGCCCACGGCCCAGATGGCCCAGGTCGTGTCGTCCCACGGCGCGCCGGCGCCGTCCTCCTCCGGGGTCACCGCGACACCACCCCGCCCGGGGCGTCGGCGGCCCGGCACGGCGACGCCGTCGAAGCGCAGGACGCTGCGTGCACCCGGTCCACCTCCTGATCTCGTCCTGCCCTGTCCAGCCGGCGAGCCCGTCGCCGAGGACAGCATCCCACCGTGGCGACGTCCGCGAAACACCCGCGGCGGGCGAAGCGTGCGGAGATCACCCGCTGCCCGGGGCACGTGAGGGTGAAGTCCGGTGTGAAAGACGGTGTCCCGCGCGCCAGGAGCCCCTCCGGGTCCGCATGCTTGGACCGTGACCGACCGGACCCTGCTCGACCCGCGCCCGCAGCGGGTGCGCGACGCGCGTCCCGTGCGCGCCGTCGACGAGGGCCCGCAGGAGGACGACGACCCCGGGTCGCTCCGGGACGAGGTCGCCCGCGTCGTCGCGATCGAGGACGACGACCGGTACCGCGCCGAGGTCTCGGCCCTCCTCGCCGCCCACGCGACGCAGTGGCGCCGGATCGCGGCGCGCCTGTGCCGCACCAACTCGGTGCCCGCGGCCCAGCACCTCGACGACGTCGCGGCGATCGTCGTGGAGACCGCCTGGGAGATGCTCGAGCGGTCCCGGCGCGACCCGGCGTACCTGCGCAGCATGCGCTCGTTCCTCGCCATCGTCGTCTACACGGCCCGGCCCCGGGTGCGCTCGTTCCTCGACCACGCGACCGCGCCGGCGTCGGGCATGGTGGCCGCGCAGCGTCGCCGCCGCGAGCTCGCGCGCACGCGGTCGGAGCTCGCCGCGCTGCGCGGCGCGGCGCCCTCGGTCGAGGAGGCCGTCCGCGCCACGAACGAGCGCCTCGGCGCCCACCGGGCCGACGTCGTCCGGCAGGGCATGGTCGTGACGGAGGCCGACGAGCTCGTGCTGCGCGGCGCGCTGTCGTTCGACGAGGCCCTCGACTCCGCGCGCACGACGGACGCGCACGCGGACTGCGTGCTGCACGCGGTCGAGGTCCCGGCGCTCGTCCGCTCCGTCGTCGACGCGGCGCACGCGGAGGACCCGGTCCGCGGACGGGTCGCGGCGCTCTGGATGTCCGAGGCGTACGGGGGCGGCGGCCCGCTCCCGGGCCACGACACGGTCGTGTGGATCGCCCGGACGCTGGGTCTGCCCCGGCACCGGACCGTCGCCCACATCGACCGGGTCCGGGTGCTGGCGGCGCAGCACCTCCGGGACATCGGCATCGTCCTCGACGCCGTGGACAGCGTGTGAGCGCGAGCGTCGCTCCACGACCCGCACCTGCCGGGAGGCCCGCGGCGTACCGCGGCGAGCAGGAGAACCGCACCGTGGCGCGCACGGGGACCAGGGGGCGGCCGCAGGGCGGGCGCAGGAGCACGGGGGCAGCAGGACATGTCTGACGAGGGACCCGGGTCTCGACGCTCGGTCGTCGAGGACGCACGCGTCGTCGCCGCGACGGTGCCGGAGGGCGAGCGCGAGCGCGCGGTGGCCGGCCTCGTCGCCGCGCACGCCGTCGGGCTCGCGCGCGACGCCCGGCGGCACGTGCGCGCCGCGGGGGTCTCGGGGACGGACCAGGTCGCCGCGCTGCGGGCGGTGACCGACGCCCAGCGCGCCGTGCTCGACGACCTCGTCGCCGGTCGCCGTCCGCTCGAGGGTCGCGCCTGGTCGCCCACCGTGCGCTTCGAGGCCCTCCGCGCCGTGCGCGCGCTGGCCGCGGAGGGCGCGGTCGCCGTCCCGCCGTACCGCCACCGCCTCGCGGCCGACCGCGCCGCCCTGCTGCTGCTCCGCGAGGCCGCCGGCGTCGTGGACCGTAGTCCCGCGCCGCGGGAGGTCGTCCGCACGGGCGCCGTGGCGGCGGGGCTTCCGCCCACGCCGCACCCGCTGGACGAGGCCACCGCCTCGCGCCCGCTCCCGACGTCCCGGTCGGCAGCGACGGTCTCGCCGGTGCGCACCCCCGCACGCCGGGAGCGTCGCCGCGTGCCCGGGGTGCGGGGACGCACGCGCTCCAGCGGCCCGGGCCGTCCCGTGCGCTGGGGCGCCGCCGCGGTGCTCTCGGCCGCGACGCTCGCCTTCGGGGTCGTCGTCGCGCCCGCGCAGGACGAGGGCGGTGGTGGCCCGGGCGTCTCGGCACGGCCCGAGCAGGTGCTCCTGGGCAGGACCCCGGGGACCGGCTCGACCGCGTGGGCGCCGCTCGACGGCGCCGGCGCCGCGTCCGTCCGCCTCGACCTGTCCTCCCCGGTGCTGACGGGCCTGGCGCCGTCGACGGCACCCGCCGTCGAGCTCGTCGACGAGCCGGCGGACGAGCCGGTCGGTCCGCGGGTGGACGACGCCGTCGACGCGCCCGCCGACGCGCCCGCCGCCGAGCCCGTGGTCGAGCCGCTGCCCGTGGTCGTGCCGGCCGCACCGGGCGCGGCCGTCCCGGAGACGCCCGCGCCGGCTCCCGCCCCCGCCTCGGGAGCGGCGCCGGCACCCGCACCGGCTGCCACGCCCCAGCCCGCACCCCCGGCTGCGGCGAAGCCGTCGCCGAAGCCCCCGCCGAAGCCCGCGCCGGCCGTTCGTCCCGCACCGACGCCCGTGCCCGCGCGACCGGGGCCGCCCGTCACGCGCCCGGCTCAGCCGAAGCCCGACCGTCCCGCACCGCGGTCCGACGAGGCGCGCGGCTCGTCCCGGCCGGGGACGGCGAAGCCGCAGCCGCAGACCCGCGACGACCGGCGCACCGACAAGGACGCGGGCCGGCAGGACCGCGGCCACGGCGGCGGCCGCGACGGGCGCGGGGGCCGCGGGTAGCGCTCGGCGGGCCTCCCAGCGGGACGGGCCCCCGACGGCTGCTCTCCGCCGTCGCGGGCCCCGTGCGGCGCGTCAGGAGCCCGCGTCGAGCCCCAGCAGCGCGCGGGCGCGCGCCTCGCTCCCGGGCGCCCCGAGCGCGGCGGCCCGGTTGTCCGCGGCGACCTGGTCGACGATCTCGGCACGGTGGACCCGCACCTCGCGGGGCGCGTCGATCCCGACGCGCACCCCGTCCCGGCCCACCGACACGACCGTGACCACGACGTCGTCGCCGACGAGGATCCGTTCTCCCACCTTGCGTCCCAGCACCAGCATCGCCACGTCCTCCTGACGTCCCGCGTGTCATCCTGACCGTTCGGAGGACCTATGCGGGCGCGGCCCGGGTCAGCCTGCGGGCCGCAGCTCGGGGAGCCCGAGCGCGAGCACGGAGTCGGGCGTCGTCGTCAGCTCGCGCCCGACCACGACCATGGCGCGGACCAGCACGAGGCGCTGCACCTCGGCGACCCAGCGCTCGGTGTCCGCGGGCTTGCGCGAGGCGTCGACCACCACCGCGACCTGCTCGGCGCCCAGCTCGTCGAGGACCCGCGCCACCCCGACCGCGTCCACGCGCACCCCGACGGCCACGACCGTGGCGCGGGCCGCACGAACCCCGCGGGCGCGCGCCTCGGTCGCCGCGCGCCGGTCGTCGACGCGCACCGTGTCGCCGTCGGTCGCGCTGCCCGCGCAGGCCGTGAGCAGGCCCTGCCGCTGCGCCAGCGCGCGGGCCGCCGGGACGACGTCCGCGGCCAGCCCGACGAGCGCCACGAGGTCGCCCGGCGCCGCGCGCGGCAGCGGCGACACGGGCGCGGGCGGGGCGGTGACGGCCGCGGGCGGCGGCTCCGCCGTCTCGGCCACGAGCTCGTCGAGCAGCGCCGCGAAGTCGTCGCCGCGGGTCGAGACCTCGACCGCGGCCGACGGCGCCGGGCGCAGCGCGTCGCCCTCGTCGGCGTCGTCGAGCAACGCCGCGATGCCCGCCCGGCGGGCCGCGGGGAACCGGACCGGCCCGACGGCGGTCCGGGGCGGCGCGTCGCCCACCTCGACGACCGCCTCGTAGTGCTGCCGCCCGAAGAGCCCCTTGAAGCCGCCCGTGATGACCCGCTCGGCGGAGACGATCCGCGCGTCCGGGCCGTGCAGGCGCCGTGCCTGGGCGAGCACGGCGTCGAGGGACTCACCCTCGAGCCGCAATCGCCGGGGCATCGTTCACCACCCCGACCGTCTCGATGAGCGCGTTGCCCGCCGTCACCTCGGTGTACGACAGCACGGCGAGGTCGGGCACCTGCGTCGCGACGAGGCGCCGGACCGCCGCGCGCAGCGACGGCGCGCACACGAGGACGACGTCCTCGCCGGTGGCCCGGGCCGCCTGCACGCGCTCGCCCACGGACGAGCGGAAGGCGTCGAGGCGCGCCGGGTCGACGACGATCGCGGTGCCCTGGTCGCCGCCGGGCTGGCGGCCCGCGAGCATCGCCTGCTCCAGGGCGGGGGCGATCGTCACGACCCGGATCGTGCCCGCGACCGTGTGCCGGGCCGGGATCGCCGGTCCGAGCGCCGCGCGCGCCGCCTCGACGAGGTGCTCGGGGTCGGTCGAGCGCTTGGCGGCGAGCGCGAGCGCCTCGTAGATCCGGGGCAGGTCGTTGACGGCGACCTGCTCCTCGAGCAGCCCCTGCAGGACGCGCTGGACCTCCGCGAGCGACAGCAGGGCCGGCGTGAGCTCGTCGACGGCCGACGGGTTGGTCCGCTTGACCTCGTCGGTGAGCACGCGCACGTCCTCGCGGGACAGCAGCCGCGCCGCGTTCGCGGCGATGAGGGCGGACAGGTGCGTGACGAGCACGGAGACCCGGTCGATCACCGTGGCGCCCGCCATCTCGGCGCTGTGCCGCATCTCCACCGGGACCCACTTGCCGTCCATGCCGAACACCGGGTCGACGGTCGCCAGCCCGGGCAGCGCGGCGAGGTCGTCGCCGAGCGCGAGGACCTTGCCGGCCGGCGCCTGGCCGCGACCGGCCTCGACGCCGGCGATCCGCACCGCGTAGGTCGACGCCGGGAGCTCCAGGGAGTCGCGCGTGCGGACGGGGGGCACGACGACCCCGAGGTCGGTCGCGATCTTGCGCCGCAGCGCGCGGACCCGTCCGAGCAGGTCGTCGTGCGCGCCGGTGACCAGGTCGACGAGGTCGGGCGCGAGCAGGATCTCGAGCGCGTGCACGCGCATCTGCTCGAGGAGGTCCTCGGTGCCGTCGCTGCGCGTGGTCTCCTTCTCGATCTGCTCGGCCGCGGCGCGCGCCACCTCGGCCCGCCGCTGGCTCGCCTTGATCTGCTGGGCCGCGATGATCAGGCCCACCCCGAGCACGAGGAACGGCAGCTTCGGCATGCCCTCGATGAGCGCCATGGCGAGCGCCGCGACGCCCGCGATGGCGAGCGCCTGCCGCGACTGGACGAGCTGGCTCGACGCCTGCGAGCCCACGTCGCCCTCGCCGGAGTTCGAGCGCGTGACGATCATGCCGGTGGCGACCGCCATGAGCAGCGCGGGGACCTGGGTGACCAGCCCGTCGCCCACCGTGAGGATGGAGTACGTGTCGACGGCCTCCATGGCCGGCATGCCGTGCATGACGACGCCGATCACGATGCCGCCCAGCAGGTTGATGAGCGTGATGACGATGCCCGCGATGGCGTCGCCCTTGACGAACTTCGACGCGCCGTCCATCGCCCCGTAGAAGTCGGACTCCGCGGAGATCTCGGCGCGGCGGGCCCGCGCGTCCTGCTCGCTGATGAGCCCCGCGTTGAGGTCGGCGTCGATCGCCATCTGCTTGCCCGGCATCGCGTCGAGCGTGAAGCGCGCCCCGACCTCGGCCACGCGCTCGGCGCCCTTGGTGATCACGAGGAACTGGATGACGACGAGGATGAGGAACACGACCATGCCGATGACGAGGTTCCCGTCGACGACGATGTGGCCGAACGCGCCGATGACCTCGCCCGCGTAGCCGTCCCCGAGCACGAGCCGCGTCGAGGCGACGTTGAGGCCCAGCCGGAACAGCGTCGCGACGAGCAGCAGCGACGGGAACACCGAGAAGTCGAGCGGCTTCTTGACGAACATCGACGTCAGCAGGATCACGAGCGACAGCAGGATGTTGACGATGATGAGCACGTCGAGCAGGGCTGCGGGGATCGGCACGACGAGCAGCAGGACGATGCCGACGACGCCGAGCGGCACGGCGATCATGGCGAGGGATCGGTTCTTCACGCGGAACGCTGGTCCTTCCGGGTCCGGGGCGTCGGCGGCTGCTGACGCGACGTCCTATGCAGGTCGTGTCCGCCGCAGCGCGCGCCGACGGCTGCGCCGGGCGGGGTCATGCGGCCCGCGCGTCGTCGGCGGCGGGCCACTCGCCCGGTGCGATCGCGGGGCGGGCCATGCGGTGCGGGACGGACGAGGCCGCCGCGCCGCGGCGCGTGAGCGCCATGACGAACGCGAGGACGCGCGCGACGGCCATGTAGAGCTCGACGGGCACCTCCTGCCCGACGTCGCACGCCCGGTGCAGGGCGCGCGCGAGCGGGACGTCGCGGACCATCGGCACCCGCGACTCCTCGGCCTTCTCGCGGATGCGGGCGGCGACGTGGTCGGCGCCCTTCGCGACGACGCGCGGCGCGGAGCGCCCGGGCTCGTACCGCAGCGCGACGGCGACGTGGGTCGGGTTGACGACGACGACGTCCGCGTCGGCCACGGCGGCGATCATGCGGTTGCGCGTCATCGAGCGCGCCATCGACCGGCGCTGCGACTTCACGAGCGGGTCGCCGTCGGTGCTCTTGTTCTCGTCCTTGAGCTCCTTCTTGGTCATGCGCGTCTTCTTGCGGTTGCGTCGCGCCACGACGAGCACGTCGAACAGCGCGAGCGTGAGGCCCGCCGCCGTCGCCCAGACCAGGAGCGAGCGCACGCCGGAGCCCGCCGCCTCGAGCAGCGAGGCGATCGGTAGGCCGCCCGCGGCCAGGAGGACCGGCATGAGGGACTGGACGACCGCGTAGAGCACGACGCCGACGACCGTCGTCTTGAGCAGGGCCTTGGCGCCGTTCCACAGCGCCTGCGCCCCGAACATCCGCTTGAGCCCGCTCATCGGGTTGAACTGGTCGGCCTCGGGCCTCAGCCGCTTCAGGTGCAGGCCGCCCTGCGCGACCGACGCGAGCAGCACGGCGACGGCGATCGCCCCGAGGAGCGGCAGCATGGTCGGCACCACGGAACCGAGCGCGTCCTGCGCGAGCCGGAGCGCGACCGCGGGCTCGGGGTTCTCGATCACGGTGCGCAGCGACAGCACCTGGTCGGTCGCGGCCCGCGCCGCGGCGCTCACGGTCAGCGGGATCACCGCGCCGGCGATGCCGACCCCGACCCAGGCCGTGAGGTCCTGGGACTTGCCGAGCTGGCCCTTGGACCGGACCTCCTTCATCTTCCGGTCGGAGGCCTGCTCGGTCTTCTCCTCGGTGGAGTCGGCCATCAGCCCACCCCGCCCATGCGCTCGACGGCCTCGGCCGTGAGCACCGAGACGACGTGCGGCAGCGCGACGAGCACGGTCCCGACGAGCGCGAGCGTGAGGAAGATCTTCAGCGGGAAGCCCATCGCGAACGCGTTGAGCGCGGGGGCGACCCGGTTGACGAGGCCGAGCCCGGCGTCGGCCAGGAAGAGCACGACGACGATCGGCCCGGCGATCTGCAGCCCCGCCACGAAAGAGCCGGTGAGGGCCTCGACGAACGACGCCGCCGGGACGCCGGCCAGGCCGCCCACCGGGACGGCCTCGTACGAGCGGGCGAGGCCGAGCACCATCAGCTGGTACGCGTCGGAGACGAACATGAGCACGACCGCGAGGAGCGCGAAGAGGCGCGTGAACTGCGACCCGTTGACGTTCGTCTGGGGGTCGTACGCCATGCCGAGCGAGAACCCGCCGAACAGGTCGAGGTGGGCGCCGGCGGCGGTGATCGCCGAGAAGACGACCATGACGAGCGTCCCGAGCATCGCGCCCGTGACCGCCTCGGCGACGAGGTGCGCGAGGAACGTCGCGGTGCCGGTCGCCTCGTACCCGGGGGCGGCACGACCGGAGACCACGAGCCCGAGCGACACCGCGAGGATCGCGCGCACCTGGCGCGGGATGGCGTGGTGCGAGAACGGCGGCGCGATGGTCATGAACGCGGCCATGCGCACGCCCGCCAGCATCGTCGCCTGGAGCCACGCGAGGTCGATCTCGAGCTGCACGGGACGTCAGCCCCCGTTCAGCAGCGACGGGATGAGGTCGAACATCTCGTGCGTGAACGTCACCATCTCGCCGATCATCCAGTTGCCGCACACGACGAGCGCGACGGCGACCGCGAGCGCCTTGGGGACGAACGACAGCGTGATCTCCTGGATCTGCGTGACGGACTGCACGATCGAGATGGCGAGCCCCACGACGAGCGACGTGACGAGCACGGGGGCCGCGAGCTTGGCGGCGAGGACGAGCGCCTGCGTGGCGACGTCGAGGACGGCGGCGGTCTCCACGGTCAACCCATCCCGTACGAGCCGATGAGCGACGTCGTGATGAGACCCCACCCGTCGACGAGGACGAAGAGCAGCAGCTTGAACGGCAGCGAGATCATCGTGGGCGGCAGCATCATCATGCCCATGCTCATGAGGGCCGCGGCGACGACGAGGTCGATGACGAGGAACGGCACGAAGACGACGAACCCGATGATGAACGCGGCGCGGAGCTCCGAGATGACGAACGCGGGGACGAGCGTCGTGAGGGGGACGTCGACGGGGGTCGCCGGGTTCTCGAGGTCGGCGGCGCGCGTCATGAGCGCGAGGTCCTCCTCGCGCGTGTGGGCGAGCATGAACTCCCGCAGCGGCACGGCGCCCGCGTCGAGCGCCTGGCTGAAGGTCGTGGTGCCGTCGAGGTAGGGCTGGACCGCGGCGTCGTTGATCTCGCCGAACACCGGCCACATGACGAACAGCGAGAGGAACAGCGCGAGCCCGGCGAGAACCATGTTGGGCGGCACCGTGGCGGTGCCCAGCGCGTTCCGGGTCAGGGCGAGGACGACGAAGATCTTGGTGAACGACGTCATCATGAGCAGCAGCGTCGGCGCGAGCGACAGCAGCGTGATGCCGACCAGCGTCACGAGGGACGACGACGGCTCGCCGTTCGGCCCGTTGATCTCCACCGAGAGCGTGGACCCGCCGTCCTGCGGGTCGACCGGCTGGGTGGGCGGGGCCGGGTCGGTCGGGTCGACGACCGCGGCGCCCGCGTGGGGCGCGAGCAGGACGGTCGCGACCGCGACGAGGAGCAGGACCGCCCCGACGAGCACCGCGACGCGCAGCGCGCGGCGCGACGGGAGGGCGCGTGTCACCGGGCACCTCCTCGCACGACCCGCGCGGCCTTGCGCCACGTGTCGGGCGCGAGGAAGGTGCGCAGGGCGCTCGTCGGCGCGGCCGGCGCGACGACGACGGCGGTCCCGGGGGTCCCGACCCGAGGCCCCGAGACGGCCGGGGGCGCGGCCGCGGGCGCGCCGGTGGGCACGTCGGCGGGAACCGAGCCGGGCTCGCCGTTCCACGCCGGGGCGTCCCCGTTCGCGGGCGGCTGCGCGAGCCACAGCCGTGCCGCGGTGACGGCGTCGTCGAACGACGGCTCGTCCGAGGTCGGGGCACCGGGCGTCGCGTCCGCGGCGGTGACCGCGGTGACCGCGGTGGGCGGGACGTCGGACGGGACGGGAGTCGGGCCGTCGATGACGGTCACGGACGACTCCGTCACGCCGAGGAGGTATCGCCGACCCCCGGCCTCGAGCAGGACCGCGGCGCTCTTCTGCGACAGCCCCTGGCGCGCGACCACGGTCAGCTGCTCCTGGCGCCCGCGCGGCGCGGAGCGCGAGGTCTTGCTCGCGACGCGGTACGAGACCCACAGGAGCCCGAGCACGACCGCCAGCGAGAAGGCGACGCGCAGCACGGTGGTGACGTCCATGCCGGTCAGTCGTCCGCGTCGAGGATCTTGGTGATGCGCACCCCGTAGTCGCCGCCGTCGACGACCACGACCTCGCCCTTGGCGATCGTGCGGCCGTTGAGCTGCACGTCCGCCGGCGCCCCGGCGGACCGGTCGAGCTCGACGACGGCGCCCGGCTCGAGGCTGAGCACGTCCCGCACCGGCATCCGGGTGCGGCCCACGATCACGGAGAGGCGCATCTCGACGTTGGAGATGCGGGCGAGCCGGGCGCCGGTCACGGCCTCGTCGGGCAGGCTCTGCAGCGCGCGGCGCGTGCGCACGACGAACCAGCCCGCCGTCGGGCCGTCGTCCGTGGAGAGCTCGAACACGACGGACTCCGGGTCCTCGAAGAGCGCGGTCGCGTCGGCGACGCGCACCTCCCCGAGCACGCCGACGCCGGTGGTCGCCCCCGCGGCCTCCAGGGCGGGGCGCAGGACGTCGGTGACGTCGAGCGCCGCCTCCTGGGAGGCGTCGGCGAGCGCGTCCTGGTCGATGAGGGCGAGCGCGAGGTCGGTGCCGGAGTCCCCCACGTACGAGGCGACGACCGCCCGTGCGGCCTGCGGGCCGACGGGGGCGCCGCCGCGCAGGGCCGCGCGCAGCGGGGTGCTGGTCGGGACGAGCTCGACGAGCGCGTGGGCGGCGGCGGACGCGGCCTCGACGACGGACTGCTCGACCGGGGTGGCGGTGCTCATGGGTCAGTTCTCCTCGGTGGTGACGATGCGGCAGGCGAGGCGGGAGCCGGACGAGCCGACGGCGCCGCGGGCCAGGACGTGGCCGTCGACGATGACGTCGAGCGGGCGGGACTGGGCGTGGGGGACGTGCACGACGTCGCCGACGGCGAGGTCCAGCACCTCGGTCGGCGTCATGGACGCGCCGGTGAGCTCGACGGTGACGTCGACGAGCGAGCGCGCGACGTGCTGGCGCGTGCGCCGGGTCGCGTCGGCGGGGTCGTCCGCCGGGTTGGCCTCGCCGAGGTGCGGCAGCAGCGCGACCGACGGCACGGCGAGGGTCGCCCGGCACGCGCGCTCGCCGACGCGGAGGTCGAACTCGGCGACGATCATGAGCTCGGCGGTCGGGGCGGCCTGGGCGAACTGCGAGTTGTGCTGGATCGACGCGATCCGCAGCGGGTTCTCGAGCAGCCGGCCCATCGAGTGGCGCAGGTCGCGCAGCGTCTCGGTGAGCAGCGACGTCACGAGCGTGCGCTCGACGTCGGTGAACTTGCGGTCGACGACCGGGATGCTCGGTCCGGCGCCGAGCATGTGGGCGATCCACGTGAGGGCGTCCGTGTGCGGGAACTGCAGGACGGCGCGCGGGCCGATCCCCTCGAGCTCGCACACGACGAACGTCGTCGTCACGGGCAGCTCGGCGACGTAGTCGTCGTAGGTGCGCATCGCGACCGCGGCGAGGTTGACCTGGCTCACGACCCGCACGCGGGCCGTGAGCTGCGTGCCCCACTGGCGCGCGAAGCTCTCGAACGCCATCTCGAGGATGCGGTGGTGCTCGCGGACGAGCGTCGTCGGGCGGCGGAAGTCGTAGACCTCGACCTTGCGGCTCGGTGCGGGCTGCTGGACCCGCTCGGGTGTCGTCGTGCTCACGACCGCTCCTATGCGGGCGCGCACGACGCGAGCCTGCGCGACGTCGCGCAGGCTCGACGGGCCGCGTCACTCCCCCGGAGCGCCCGCCTCTCCCGCCGTCTCCGCGGCCCGCGCGAGAGCCCGCGCGTCCGCCTCCGCGGCCGGGACGTCCGCCGCGCTGAGCTGCCCCGAGAGCACCTGCGGGATGAGCGCGCGCACGGCCTCCGGCGCGGACGAGAGCACCATGATGTCGACGCGGCGGTTCGTCGCGAGCGCCTCGGGGCTCGTGCCCTCGGCGAGCGGGCGCGCCGAGCCGAAGCCCACCGCGGCGATCCGGTGCTCGGCGAGACCGTCCTGCTCGACGAGGTGGCGCAGCACGGCGGTGGCGCGCGACGACGACAGCTCCCAGTTCGACGGGAAGACCGACGTCACGGTCGAGGTGTAGTCCGCGTTGCCCTCGATGCGGATCTCGTGCGCGGTCGGCGCGAGCGCCGGGCCCACGACGTCGAGCACCGCCCGCGCCTCCTGCGTGAGGTCCGCGCTCCCGGGCGAGAAGAACGTGTCCGCGGACACGAGCCGCACGGTCAGCCCGCGCTCGTCGATGTCGAACCGGACCGTGTCGGACCGCCCGTGCGCGGCGAGGTCGCGGGCCATCGCGTCGCGCAGCGCCGCGAGGTCCGACACCTCGTCGAGCGCGCGCTCGAGGTCCGTCTCGACGTCGACCGGCACCTCCGCCGGGTTCTCGACGACCTCCTCGACGACCGCGGCGTCCTCGACGTTGCCGAAGCCCTCCGCCAGGGAGGACTTCAGCTCCTGGTACTTGCCCTGGTCGACCGAGCTGATGGCGAACAGGACGATGAACAGGCACATGAGGACGGTCACCATGTCCATGTACGACACCATCCAGCGGCCGGAGCCGCCCGTGTCGTGCCCGCCACCGCCGCCCCCGCCGCCGTGCCCGCCCCTGCGACGCCGCGCCATCAGGCGGCCTTGTCCTCGGGCAACGACCACTCGGGGACCATCGTCTTGAGCCGCTCGTCGATGACCCGGGCGCGCGAGCCCGCCTGGATCGACATGTAGCCCTCCAGGAGGACGTGGAGCCGCTCGATCTCGAGGTCGGACAGGCGCTTGAGCTTCGCGCCGATGGGCAGCCAGATGAAGTTGGCGGAGAGGATGCCCCACAGGGTCGCGATGAACGCCGCGGCGATCATGTGGCCGAGCTTCTCGGGCTCGGACAGGTTCTCCAGCACGTGGGTCAGCGAGACGACGGTGCCGACGATGCCGATCGTGGGGGCGTAGCCGCCGATCGCGTTGAAGAAGTCGTACGCGACGGCGTCCTCGCGGGCCTTGGTCTCGATCCGCTCCTCGAGCAGGGTGCGCAGCTGCTCGGCGTCCGAGCCGTCGGCGAGCGACTGCAGCGCGCTGCGCTGGAACGGGTCGTCCGTCTTCTGGGACTCGGCCTCGAGGGCGAGCAGGCCGCCGTCGTTCTGGACGATCTCCGCGGCCCGGACCACCTCCTCGATGGCCTCCGCGGGACGGGGCGCCTTGCCCGTAAACGCGCGCGGCAGCGTCTTGAAGGCCCGGACCGAGTCCTTGAGCGTCCCCGACGCGACGGCGGCGAAGATGCTCGCCCCGAAGACGAGGATGATCGGTGCCGGGAGCAGGATCGAGGTGATCTGCGACCCCTCGAGGTACACCATCGCGATGAGCGAGCCGAACGCGACGAGGATGCCGATGATGGTTGCGGGGTCCATGGCCTACTTCGTCCTCGTGTCGGGCAGGGGTGCGAGGGCGACCGGGCGGTCGCCGGGGGCGGGGGCGTCGTCGGGCGCGGACCGGACGACCTCGAGCGGCGCGCGCTCGGCGGGGGCGGGCAGGGAGCGCGCGAGCGCGAGCACGCGCGCCTTGTGCTCCTCGACGAGGCGGATCACGACCTCCATGGGCTCGGTCACGATGTAGCGCGAGCCGTCGATGAGCGTCACGCGCGTGTCCGGGTTGGTCTCGACGCGGGCCACCAGGTCCGCGTTGATCGCGATGCGCTCGGAGCTGAAGCGCGTGAGGACGATCACGGCTCTCCCTTCGGGTGGGACGGGTCCGGGTCAGGTGCGGACGGGTTCGGGACGGAGGTGCGGGTCGGAAGGCGGTGCGGGGTCCGGTGCGGGGTTCGGTGCGGGGTTCGGTGCGGGATTCGGTGCGGGGTTCGGTGCGGGGTTCGGTGCGGGGTTCGGTGCGGGGTTCGGTGGGGTGCCTCCCGGTCGGGCCGGGAGGCACCCCACCGCGCCCGGGTCAGCGCTTGAGGTTGACGAGCTCGGTGAGCACCTCGTCGGACGTCGTGATCACGCGCGAGTTCGCCTGGAACCCGCGCTGCGACACGATGAGGTTGGTGAACTCCTGCGAGAGGTCGACGTTCGACATCTCGAGAGCGCCCGCAGTGATCGAGCCGAGGCCCGGGTCGCCCGCGGCGCCGACCAGCAGGTCGCCCGAGTACTGCGTCGCCGCGAAGAGCGAGTCGCCCGCCTTCTCGAGCCCGCCGGCGTTGGTGAACGTCGCGAGCGCGACCTGGCCGAGGACCTCGGTCCGGCCGTTCGAGTAGCGGCCGACGATCGAGCCGTCGCCGGAGACGGAGTACGACGTGAGCGACCCGGCGGCCCCGCCGTCCTTGCTCGCGACGGCGACGTTCGACAGCCCCGCGTACGAGGTGAGCCCGTCGAGGCCGACCGTCACGCCGCCGACGGCGAGGGACCCGCCGCCCGTCAGGGCGCCGCCCGTGAACGTGAGGGCCTGCGGGCCGGCGAGCGTGGCGCCGGTCGCGCCGTCCCGGGCGCTCACGGACCAGCCGCCGCCCGCGGCCGTGAAGACGAGCGAGAGCTTGCTCGCCCGGCCCGCCGCGTCGAAGACCTCGACGTCGCGCACGAGCTCGGTGCCGTCCGCGGCGTCCGAGGGCAGGTTGCCCCCGAACGTCACGCCCGTGGTCGCGCGGGGCGGGATGACGTCCCCGACGGGGATCGTGAGGTTGCCGAGCGGGCTGCTCGTGTTCACCACGCCGTCGGTGGCGGTCCAGCCCTGGACGAGGTCGCCGCTCGCGTTGACGAGCCGGCCCGCGCCGTCGAACGTGAACCCGCCGTTGCGCGTGTAGTACGCCTGGCCACCCCGCTCGACGACGAAGAACCCGTCGCCGTCGATCATGAGGTCGGTCGGGACGCCCGTGGTCTGCGCGGCGCCCTGCGTGAACTGCGTCGTGATGGCGGCCGTCGTGACGCCGAGGCCGATCTGCGCGGGGTTCGCGCCGCCGACCTGCTGGTCCGGCGCGACACCCGCCGCGACGAGCTGGGACAGCGTGTCCTGGAACTGGGTGCGCGAGGACTTGAAGCCCGTCGTGTTGACGTTCGCGATGTTGTTGCCCGTGACGTCCAGCATGTTCTGGTGGGCGCGCAGGCCGGAGATTCCGGTGTTGAGGGAGCGGAGCACGAGAGTCCTTTCGGGTCAGGCGGCGGAGCTGCCGTGGTCGTCGGTGGCGCCGTCCGTGGCTGCCGGGGTCCCGGTGGCATCCGTGCTGACCGAGGAGGTGACGGCGGAGACGTGGTCGAGGTCGACCGTCACCCCGCCGATCGTCACGGTGGGTACCGCGTCGCGGTACGACACCGCGGTGGCGGTGCCCGTGTGCTCGACGCCGTCGGCGTCGAGGTAGGAGACCTTGTTGCCCAGGAGGTCGGCGGCCGACTGGCGCATCTGGAGCGCGAACGACTCCTCGACGAGCCCGGTCATCCGCGTGAGCGCCTCCATCATGGCGAGCGACGTCGTCTGCGAGACGATCTCGCCGGTGTCCATGGAGCTGGACGGGTCCTGGTTGCGCAGCTGGGTCACGAGGAGCCCGAGGAAGAGCTCGCTGTCGTACTCCTGCTTGGGCGCGCGCACGCTCTTCGTGGCATACATCGATGCCGGCGCCGGCGCGCTCACGGGTTCGACGGGCACGTGGTTCCTCTCCTCAGACGAGGACGTCGAGGCGCCGGGCGGCGCCGTACGTCCTGCCGACCACTGTCGGCTCGGTCTCGGGCTCGGTGGCCCCTCGGTGCGGGCGGGCCGGGCCGTGGTCGCGCGCGCCGGGCTCCTGCGGGTCGCGACGTGCGCCGGACCCGTCGGCGGTGGCACCGCGGCCGTCCCGACCGTCCCGACCATCCACAGCCGCGGCCGGTGCTCCCGCGTCCGCGACGGTGACCGACGACGCCCCGCCCGCGATGCCCGCGAGGTCGCGCCGCAGATCGGCGACGATGGCGCGCAGCGCCTCGCGGCCCGTGTCGTGCGGCGCGTAGAGCTCGATGCGCAGGTCACCGCCCGCGACGTGCGCGCGGACCGTCACGGGCCCGAGGTTCTCCGGCGTCACGGAGAGCGTGAGCACGTGGTCGCCGTCACCCGCCTCGGCGAGCCGGACGACGGGCCCGGTGACCTGGGCGTGCAGCGGCTGTGCCGGGTGCGACGCCGCCGCCGGGGCGGTCACCGCGGGCGCGCCGGCGGCGGCCGGTGCGGCGGGGGCCCCGACGGGGGCGGCGGCGAAGAGCTCCGCGGAGGCCCGCGGCGCGGCGTCCGGCGCGAGGGCCGTGCCCTCCGGGCCGGTCGGGGCCGGGGCCGTCACGCCGTCCGCCTCCCCCGGCGCTGGGCCGACGGCGACGCCCCCGGGGCCGGTCGGCGCACCCGGCGCGGCGGGGACCGGCGCACCCGGCGTGGCGGGGACCGGACCCGGCGGCGGGGTCGTGCTCGTCCCGGCCCCGGGCCCGGCGCTCGCCAGGGGTCCGGCCGTGGCGACGGCCTCTCCGGCAGCACCGCTCGCCCGCGTCGCGGCGGGCACGGTCGCCGGGCCGACCGCCGTCGCCGTCGCGTCGGACGACCACGGCGCACCGGTCGGCGTCCAGGCCTCGCCAGGCCCGGCCGCCGAGGCTGCACCGACCGCCGAGGCTGTACCGGCCGCCAAGGCTGTGCCGGGTGCGCCCGGGCGGTCGCCCGTGGCCGGGGCGGGCGCGTCCGGCGCCGCCGTGGCGTCGTCCGACGGCGCCGCGCCCGCCGGGCCGTGCGCGTCGCCGGCCGCCGCGTCGTCCGCGACGGCGGCAGGCGCCGCGCCGTCGGGCGTGGCGGTGCCGGCGAGCGCGCCGTCGAGACCGACGGGCGCCGCGTCAGGGAGCACCGGCAGGCCCGGCAGGCCGACGGGCACGGGCGGCCCGGCGGGCTGGTCGTCCGCGGCGGTGGCGCCGTCCGCCGAGGAGTCGGCGCCGGGGGCCCCGGTGGCTGCGGGCCCGTCGGTCGAGGGCCCGTCGGTCGAGAGCCCGGCGGTCGAGGTGCTGTCGGTCGAGGACCCGGCGGTGGTCGCGCCGTCGTCGACGGCCCGGTCGGCAGGGGCGCCGCCGGGAGGCCGTGCGGGCTCGGGGCGGCCGCGGGCCGCCTCGCCGAGCGCGGCGTCGAAGCTGCGGCCGAACGCGTCGGCCGACGCTCCGGACGCCGCCCGGGGCCGCGCCGTCGTGGCCGGTGCCGGAGCCGCGACCAGGGCGTTCGTGGTCAGGGTCATCGTGGTCCTCCTCAGCCGATCACGCGGCGGATGGTCGTCACGGAGGCGTCGGTGACGTCCGTGATCTCGACGGTGCGGCCGGGCTTGGGCGCGTGGATCATCTGCCCGTCGCCCACGTAGATGCCGATGTGCTTGCCTCCGCGCTGCACCACGAGGTCGCCGGGTCGCGCCTCGGCGAGCGAGCCGACCTCGGTCCCCTGGCGCATCTGGTCGCGCGCGACGCGCGGCAGGTCGACGCCGTGCGCGGAGTACACGAGCTGGACGAGGCCCGAGCAGTCGAGGCCGCCCTCGCCGAGGCTCTCGCCGCCCCACACGTACGGCACGCCGAGGTACTGGCGCGCCGTCTCGACGACCGACCGTCCCGCCACGCCGTCGGTCGCGCCGTCGGGCGCGGTCGCCGGGCCGGCGGGCGCCGCAGGGGCCGCGGGCACGACGGCCGCCCCCACCGCAGCGCCCGGCGACGCCCCCGCCCCGAACAATGCGCTGCGCGCGAGCTCGTCGGCGCCCGTCGCCCCGGACAACGTGCCGAGCAGGCGCCCGACCACGTTCGAGCCGGTGCCCGCCGCGCCCGTCGTCGGCAGCGCCGAGAGCGCCGAGAGCGCCGACGCGAAGTCGGTCGCGCTCGTGGACGACGACGTCGGCGTCGACCGGCCGGGGGCGGTCACGACGTCGTGCAGCGCCACGATCTCCGTGCGGATCTCGCCCACGCGGGCGAGCGCCTGGGTCATGCTCACGTCGTCGACCCCCCGGCCGTCGTGCGCCGCGCGGCCGAGGCGATCTCGTCGAGCGCGGCCTGGTCGGCGCGCCCTTCCGCGCGGGCCGTCTCGGCGTCGTGCCGCTCCTCGAGCTTCTCGAGGCCCAGCGCGGCGGCGCGGGCTCGCGCGAGCTCGGCGCGCGCCTCGTCCACGGCGTGCGCGCGCACGCGCTCCTCGGACTCGAGCACGGAGAACAGCGCGCTCGCCGCGGCGCGCGAGGCCGCGAGACCGGACAGCGCCGCGCTCGTCGTCGGGCGCTCGGGCGAGGCGTCGAGGTAGGCGGCGAGACCGCCCGCCTCCTCCACGGTGCGCGCGAGGTCCGCGTGCGCTCCCGCGAGCGCCGCCTTGGCGCCGTCCTCCTCGAGGCGACGCAGGCGCAGCACGCCCGCGAGCCGGAACTTCCCCGCCATCACTCTTCCCCTCCGGCCAGCACCTGGGTGAGCCGCGTGAGGCGCGCCCACGACTCCTCGGCCGGCGTCCTGTCGGTCATGACCTGCTGCAGGAAGGCGTCGATCGCCCCCTGGTGCTCGAGGCTCGCGTCGACGAGGGGGTCGGTGCCCTTCTTGTACGCCCCGATGTCGAGGATGTCCTGGGCCTTGCGGCGCGCCGCGAGGACCCGGCGCAGCGTGAGCGCGACCGACCGCTGCTCGGGCGTGGTCACGCGCGACGCGACGCGCGAGACCGACGCGAGCGCGTCGACCGCCGGGTAGTGGCCCGAGACGGCGATGGACCGGTCGAGCACCACGTGCCCGTCGAGGATCGAGCGCGCCTGGTCGGCGATCGGCTCGTTGTGGTCGTCGCCGTCGACGAGGACGGTGTAGATCCCGGTGACGGAGCCCGTCGCCGCGGTGCCCGCGCGCTCGAGCAGGTTCCCCATGAGGGAGAACGTCGACGGCGGGTAGCCGCGCGTCGCGGGGGGCTCCCCCACGGACAGCCCGATCTCGCGCTGCGCCATGGACACGCGCGTGAGGGAGTCCATCATGAGGACGACGTGCGACCCGGCCTCCCGGAACGACTCGGCGATCCGGGTCGCCGTGAAGGCTGCGCGCCGCCGCATCATCGCGGGCTCGTCGGACGTCGCGACGACGACGACCGACCGGGCCAGGCCCTCGGGGCCGAGGTCGTCCTCGAGGAACTCGCGCACCTCGCGCCCGCGCTCGCCGACGAGCGCGATGACCGACACCTCGGCGTCGGTCCCGCGCGCGACCATCGACAGCAGCGAGGACTTGCCGACGCCGGAGCCGGCGAACAGCCCGATGCGCTGCCCCCGGCCGAGCGTGGTGAGCGTGTCGAGGACCCGCACGCCGGTCTGGAGCGGCGTGTCGATGCGCGCCCGCTCCATCGCGGCGGGCGCGTCCGCGTCCACGGGCACGCGGGGCGCGCGCCCGAGCGGGCCGCGCCCGTCCACGGGGCGGCCGAGCGCGTCGACCACGCGGCCGAACAGCCCGCGCCCGGTCGGGACGAGGACCCCGGTGCCGCGCGTGCGCACCGGGTCGCCCGCGCGGATGCCGGAGAGCCGGCCGAGCGGCATGCAGCGCGCCCTGCCCTCGGCGGTCGCGACGACCTCCGCGTCGAGGGGGTGCGGGCCGTCGCCGACGTGGACGAGGTCGCCGATGCCGCAGCTCAGGCCCGCGACCTCGAGGCTCAGCCCGACGGCCGACGTCACGACGCCGACCCGCTCGGGCCGTGCCACCGCGACGAGGGAGTCGAGCGCGGGCGGGCGGGAGTGCGGGCGGGTCGCGCCCGCCGCGGTGCGGGTGCTCGGGACGGCCGAGCCGACCGGGGCCGTCACGACGACCCTCCGGACGCGCCGGGCCCGCCGTCGGGCGTGAGGTCGGGCCCGACGTCGAGCAGCGCCAGCTCGGCCCGCGCCCGGTCGACGGCGGCGCGCACGCGCGCGTCGAGGAAGCCGTGCTCGAGCTCCGCGACGGCGTCGCCGCGGTCGAGGGACGCGTCCGCGACGAGGCGGACGTCGTCGACCCCGGCCTCGGTCAGCAGGCTCACGTCGTCGGGGTGCAGCCGGACGGCGACGACCGCGCCGTCGGCGACGGCCGTCGCGCGCGCGAGGGCCGCGCGGGCGGCCCCCGGCCGGTCGGTGAGCTCGTACCCGAGGACCGACCCCGCGAGGTCGAGCGCGCCCCGGACCGTGGCGTCCTGCGCCGCGGCGACGACGGGGACCGTCCGCTCGCCGAGCGCCCGGGCGGCCTCGCGCAGGACGGCGACCGCGCGCGCGGTCCGCTCGTCGCGCTCGGCGGTGCGCCGGGCATGGTCCGCCTCGAGCGCGGCGCGCAGGCGCTCCGCCTCGTCGCGGGCCGCGCGGGCCCCGGCCGCGTAGCCGGCGGCGTACCCGCGGGCCGACGCGGCCGCCTCGACCTCGGCGACGCGGTCGCTGCGCAGGACCGGCACGGCCCGCGGCACGAAGGAGGCGTCAGTAGACAAGCTCGTCCCCGTCCGTGCGGTGGATCGTGATCTTCTCGTCGGCCTCGAGGTTGCGGACGACGCGGACGATCTCCGCGCGCGCCTCCTCGACCTGGCTGATGCGCACCCCGCCCAGCCCGGCGACCTCCTCCTCCAGCAGCGCCCGGTTGCGCTCGGAGATGTTCTTCGTGATCGTCTCGACGACCTTGGCGGTCGTGCCCTTCATGGCGAGCGCGAGCACCGACATCTCGACGCCGCGCAGGATGATCTGCACGTCGCGCGCCTCGAACGAGGCGATGTCCTCGAAGGTCAGCATGCGCGAGCGGACCTCCTCGGCGAGCTGCGGGTCGCGGGCCTCGAGCCCTTCGAGGACCGCCTTCTCGGTGGCCCCGTCGGAGCGGTTGATGATGTCGACGAGCGGCTGGACGCCGCCGAGGATCTCGACCGGCTGGCGCGGGGTGATGCTCGCGCCCATGCGGGTGCGGAACTGCTCCGACACGATCTTCACCGCGTCGGGCGACGCGGTGCCCATGGTCGCGAGCGCCTGCGCGACGTCGGTGCGGTAGTCGTCGGCCAGCTTGGCGAGCACCGCGGACGCGACGCCCGAGCTGAGGTGCGCGAGGACGAGCGCGACGGTCTGCGGGTGCTCGCCGTCGAGCAGGGACACGATCTGTCCCGGCTCGGTGCCGTCGAGGTACTCGAACGCCTTGCCCTGCATGCTCGCGACGAGGCGCTCGACGACGTCGGCCGCCCGGTCGGCGCCCATCGACGCCTCGAGCAGCCCGACGGCGAAGTCCTTGCCCCCGCGCGGGCGCGGCGTGCCGGACAGCGCCATGTCGTAGAACTCGTCGAGGGCCGCGACCGCCAGGTCCTCGTCCACCACCTGGGTGCGCATGATCTCGGCGGCGACCTCGGAGGCCTCCTCCTCGGAGAGCAGCGACAGGACCGTCGCCGCCCGCTCCTGGCTGAGCTGCATGAGCACCAGGGCGACCTTCTGCACCCCGCTCATCGCGGCGACCTTGCGCGCCGCCTCGGTCGCGAGGGCCGCGGCGGCGGGGTCGAGGGCGGCCGCCAGGCCGGCGGCGCCGGTGCCCGCGGGCGCCGTCTCGGGCGGTGCCGTCGTGACGCTCATCGCTGCGCCCCCGCCCGGTCCTCGGCGAGCAGCACCCGCAGGTACTCGGCCGTCTTGTCGGGGTCGGTCGCCGCGAGCGCGTCGATCTCGGCCCGACGCTGGTCGAGGCTCGTGAACCGCGGGGTCGGCGGCTGGATCTCCGGCCGCTCGGGCACGGGCTCGAGCTCGCCCTGACCGCCGCCGGACAGGAGCGCCGGGTGCTCGTCGTCGCGGTCGAGCTCGTGCAGGGTCGTCATGCGGAGGTCCTCGAGGTCGACCGTCTCGCGCCGCTCGCGGCGACGACGGGCGCGCCGTACGGCCACGAGCACGATCACCAGGGCGATGAGCACCCCGGCGACGACCGCCGCGGTGCGCAGCATCTGCGCCCGGCTCTCGGCGGCGGCCGCCTCCTCCGCCGCGGCGAGCGCGGCCTGGGCCGACTCCGCGGCGCCCGTGTCGAACGGCAGGACCGCGACCTCGACGGTGTCCCCGCGCTCGGCGTCGATGCCGGCGGCGGCGGAGACCATCGCGGTGATCGCGGCCGTGTCCATGCCCCGGGCCACCTCGGCGTCGAGCGCGACGGACACGGCCTGCCGGGTCAGCGCGCCGGCGGGCGTCGTCGTGGTCTCGGTGACCTTGTCGATCGCGTTGTTGCGCGTGGCGTCCTCGGACGTGTAGCTGCTGTCCGCGCCGGCGCCGCCCGGGACGGCGATGTTGTCCGGCCCGAGCACCCCCGCCGTACCCCCGGCCCCGCCGGTGTACTCCTCGGTCGTCGTGGACTCGTTGAGGACGGGTCCGCCCTCCGGGGTGCGGAACGTCTCCTCGAGCCGCTCGGAGCTCGCCACGTCCATCTGGGCGGTGACGGCGACGGTCGAGTTCCCCGCGCCGACGACGCGGTCGAGCATCGCCTGCACCTGCCCGGAGACCTTCTCCTCGTACTGCCCGGCCTGCTCGCCCGACGACCGCGCCCCGACGCCGACCTCGGAGAGCACCTCGCCCTGCGCGTCGACGACCGCGACGTCGGTGGGCGCCATGCCGTCGATCGACGCCGAGACGAGGTGGACCATCGCCTCGACCTGCTCGGTCGTGAGCTTCTGGCCCCGGGCGGGAGCGACGAACACCGACGCGGTCGGGGTGCCCTGCTCGGCCGCGAAGACCGTCTCCTCGGGGATCGCGAGCTGGACGGTCGCCGTCTCGACGCCGTCCATCGCGGAGAGGGTGCGGGCGAGCTCGCCCTCGAGCGCGCGCTTGTACGTCACGTCCTGCTGGAACTCGCTCGACGTGACGCCCATCTCGTCGAGCAGCGAGTAGCCGCCCGTCGACTCGTCGGCGGGCAGGCCGGCCGTCGCGGCCGCGAGCCGCTGCTCGTAGACCCGCTCCTCGGGCACGAGCACCGTGCCGCCGCCGTCGGTCAGCTCGTAGGGCACGCCCTGCGAGCGGAGCTGGTCGACGATCGCGGCGGCGTCCGCGCTCGACATGCCGGAGAACAGGGGCGTGTAGCTGGGGCGCGACGCCCACGACACGAGCGCGACGATCCCGACCACGAGGATCGCGAGCGCGAGCAGCGCGAGCGTGCGCTGGGCGATGGTGAAGTCGCGGACGGCGCCGAACGCGCGGCCGAACGTCGACCTGATCTTCTCGGGCATCGTCAGGCCTGCATCCTCATGATCTCGTTGAACGCGTCGACCGCCTTGTTGCGCACGGCGGCGACGAGCTCGAGGGTCGTCTGGGCACGGGTGGAGGCGATGGTCGCCTGGTGGACGCTCTCGAGGTCGCCCGTGACGGCGGCGATCGTCAGCTCGTTCGCGGCGCCCTGGAGCTGCTGCGTGCTGTCGACCGCGCCGCCCAGCACGTCGGCGAAGGCGCTCGCGCCCGCGGCACCGGTCGACCCGGGCGCGGCGGCAACGGTCGCGGAGAGGCTCTCGACGCCGGTGAGGTACCCGGTGCCGGTCGTGGCCTCGACGGAGGGGATGGACATGAGGATCACTTCCCGATCTGGAGTGCTGCTTCGTAGGCCGTCTTCGCGCGGTCGATCACGGCGGCGTTCGCCTGGTAGCCGCGCTGGGCGAGGATGAGGCTCCCCATCTGCTCGGACATGTCGATGTCCGGGTAGCGCACGTAGCCGTCCTCGTCCGCGAGCGGGTGGTCCGGCTCGTACGTGAGCCGGCCCTCCGCGCTCCCCCACGCCGCCCCGGCGACGTACGCGCCGGGGTTCTTCTCGCCGCCCTCGGTGGCGAGGACGTAGCGGGCGCGGAACGCCGCGTCGTCGGTCGACGTGACGGTGTTGACGTTGGCGAGGTTGTCCGCGACGGCGTCGAGCCACTTGCGGTGCAGGGTGAGGCCGGTGCCGGCGATGCCGAGAGCGTCGTAGGTCATGTCAGGCCGTCCGCATCGCCGCGCGCAGGGCGGCGGCCTCGCCGCCGACGGCCTGGGTCGCGAACTGGTAGCGCAGGACGGTGTCGACGTTCGAGACGGTCTCGGTGTCGAGGTTGACGTTCGAGCCGTCGAGCCGGGTCGGCTCGAGCGAACGGTCGACGGTGAAGGCGGTGCGCCGGGCGTCGCCGTCGGCGACGGAGGCCGCCAGCGCCTCCTCGAACTGCACCCGCTTCGCGGTGTAGCCCGGGGTGTTGATGTTGGCGACGTTCTCGGCGATGGCGCTCTGCCGGGCGGACAGCCCGTCCAGCGCGCTCTGGATCGCTACGGAGGTGACGGAGTCGAACACGGTCGCGGATTCCCCACGTCGTCGGTGTCGGCCGTCCGATGGCCTGCGGGGGGAGCGGTCCGTGCTCACCCTGAGCCGACGACGGCCGAGGGGCCGCCGCCGTGCGTCGTGCACGCGCAGCGGGGACGCGTGCTGCGCGGTCGGTCGTGTGCTCACCCGACCCCTATGCAGGGTCGCGACGCGTGAGCCGCACTCGCCCGGGAGCGCCGCCGGGCCGGAGGTGTCGCGAGGGTCAGGCGCTCACGTCGAGGTACGCCGCCGCGGTCGAGTCGTGGGCGCGCGGCACGCACGTCAGGGCACGGGAGTGCCGCCGGTTCTCCACGATGGCGGCGTGCAGGCGGTCCACCACGTCGGCCTGGCGGACCAGGACCTCGAGCGCGCGGTCCACGAGCTCGGCCGGGAGCCGCCCCAGCCCGGTCGGAGGGGTCCACGCGGCCAGGTGGGCGACGGCCGTCTCGCCGGCGTGCTCGCCCGCGACCGACGCCATCGCGTCGAGCTCGTCGAGGGCACGGGCCCAGGCCGTGAGCGTGCCCGCGCGGTCAGGCGACACCGGTCGCTCCGCCGCCGTGCGCCGCGGCGCTCCCGTGCCCGGCGGGCAGCACCTCCGCGGCCTGGCGCCACGTCTCCTGGAGCGGCACGACGATCTCGAGGACCTCGTGCGTGCGCCCGATGTCGCGGTGGACGTTCGCGGCGACCAGCGCCTCGTGGACGTAGACGTAGAGGGCCATGAGGTCCTCGGCACCGTCCCAGACCGTGGTGTCGAGCGAGCCCATGAGCTCGGCCACGATCGCCTGCGCGTGCAGGAGCTGCTCGGACGCGGCGGCCCACCGCTCCTCGCCCTGCGCGGCCTCGGCCCGGCGCAGGTCGAGCACGAGACGGTCGTAGAGCAAGGTCAGCAGGCGCGCGGGGGACGCGGTGAGGATGGCGTCGCGCCCGTAGGCGCTCCGGGCGAGGTGGGTCACGGCGGTTCCTTCGCGGGAGGTGCGGCTCAGCGCTTCGAGGACGAGGAGGGCATGAGGGTCGCGAGCTGGCCCGTCAGCCACTGCTGCTGCGAGTCGAGCTTGGCGAGCTGGACCTCCATGACGGTGTACTGCGCGGTGAGGCGCTTGAAGCGCTGCTCGAGCCGCTGGTCCCACCGGGCGATCTGGTCGTCCAGGCGGGTGGCCTGGGTCTCGCGGTTCTTGACGGACGTCGTGAGGAGGCCGTCGTACTTGTCGGAGAGCATCTCGGAGGCCTTCTGGACGCGCGTCGCGACCTGCTTGAACGTGCTCATCGTCTTGTCGGGGTCGGCGGCGAGGGCCGCCGAGAGCTTCTCGGCGTCGAACGTGACCTCGCCGTAGCGCGTGATCTCGATGCCGATCGACGACAGCGACGCCCCGTCCACCGGGTCCGTGACGGCGCCGAGCAGCGACTGGCGCGCGTTGCGCACGACGGACTCGCCGGCGAGCGTCGCGCCGGAGGTCGAGCCGTCGGACCCGATCGTCACCTTGGTCTGCGTCCCGATGCGCGCGAGGATCGCGCTCACGGCGTCGACGAGGCTGCGGACCTTGTTCGCGCGCGCCTCGGGGTCCTCGCCGACGGTGACCGTCACGGGGTCGGCGGACGCCTTCGAGACGGTGACGTCGATGCCGGGGAGGAGGTCGGTGAACGTGCTCGACGCCGAGGTGACGGTCTGCTCGGCGGCGGTGCCGGCCCAGAGGCGCACCACGGAGTCGGCGGCCGCCGTGACGGTGGCCGCGCCGGGAGCGGCGAGCAGGTTCGTCGCGGTGCCGGCGTCCACCTCGGCGGCTGTCCCGGCGTGGAACGAGAACGCGCCCGCGGCGCCCGTCGCGGCGCCCGTGAGCTGGAGGCGGTAGAGCTTCTCCCCCGTCGCGGCGTCGGTGCCCGCACCGACCTTGACCGCGGTGACGCCCGCGTCGGCGCGGTTGATCGCCGCGACGACGTCGTCGAGCGACGTGGAGGCCGCGGTCAGCTCGGTGTGCTCGCCCGCGGCGTCCGTGAGGGTGAAGCGCGTGGTGGGCGCCGTCGTGAGGGTCGCGGTGACCGACTTCTGCGCGGTGGCGACGGCGTCGACGACGACGTCGATGCTCCCCGGGGAGGCGCCGGCGCGGGCGGCGACCGAGACCGCGTCGGACGAGCCCTTCGCGGTGAAGAGCGCGAGCGCGTCGCCGGCGGTGAGCTCCTTGGCGAGCTTCGCGAGCGCGGCCACGCGCGTGTTGAGGTCCTGGAGCGCGGTGATCTCGGAGCGCTCGGCCTTGACCTTGGCCTGGAGCTGCTGCTGCGGGATCGACTCGACGGCGATGAGCTGCTTGACGAGGTCTGCCGTGTTGAGACCGCTCGACAGCCCGGTGAAGGAGATGCCCACGCGGATCACCTCCAGGTGTGGGACGGGGGACGTGCTGGGGACGTGGTGCGGAGAAGACCCGGCGGACGGCGCGGAGGGCGGTCCGTGCCGCCCGCCGGGTGGCCGTCAGGGTCAGCCGAGGAGCTGGAGGACTCCCGAGCTGGCCTGGTTCGCCTGGGCCAGCATCGCGGTGCCGGCCTGGGACAGGATGTTGGTGCGCGAGTAGTTCATCATCTCCTTGGCCATGTCGACGTCGCGGATGCGCGACTCGGCGGAGGTCAGGTTCTCCGTCGCGACGTTGATGTTGGAGATCGCGTACTCCAGACGGTTCTGCGTCGCACCCAGGCCCGAGCGAGCCGTCGACACGGCCTTGAGCGCCGTGTCGATCGTCTCGATCGCCGCCTGCGCACCGGCGGCGGTCGCGACGTTGAGCGACGTCCCGCCGTTGGTGGCGTCGTAGACGCCGGCCTCGATGATGCCCTGCAGGTCGTTGGTGGTGAGGTCGATCGAGATGGTGTTCCCACCGCCGGCACCCTCGGCGCCGACCTGGACCGTGAGGTCCGTCGCCGTCGACTTGAGCAGGTCGATGCCGTTGAAGTTCGTCGAGTCGACGATCCGGTCGAGCTCGTCCGCGAGCTCGCCCAGCTCCGAGCTGATGGCGGTGCGCGCGTCGGCGTTGTTCGTGTCGTTCGCCGCCTGCACCGACAGGTCGCGCATGCGCTGCAGGATCGACTGCGCCTCACCCAGCGCACCTTCCGCCGTCTGCACGACGCTGATGCCGTCCTGCGCGTTGCGCGCCGCGACGCTGTAACCGTTCACCTGGGCCTTGAGACCCTCGGCGATCGACAGACCCGCGGCGTCGTCCGCCGCACGGTTGATCCGCAGACCCGAGGACAGCTTCTCCAGCGACTTGCTCTGGCTGTTCTGGGTGCTCGTGAGGTTCCGGTACGTGTTGAGTGCCGAGACGTTCGTGTTGACGCTGAAGCCCATGATGAGTCCTCCGTGAGACGGGCGAGTGGATGATCCCCCAGCCCATCCATGGGCCGGTCACCGAGCACTCTCGGCAGCCACCATCACGTCGTGGGGGGCGACTTTCGACGAGCTCCCCGTCCCGTCGGGGCGCTCGCGGTGCGCACAGCACGACGGCGCCGCACCGGGTGCTCCGGTGCGACGCCGTCGGTGGGGACGGCCGCGCGGGACCGGCCGCGCGGCCGTCAGGGTCAGCCGAGGAGCTGGAGCACTCCCGAGCTGGCCTGGTTCGCCTGGGCCAGCATCGCGGTGCCGGCCTGGGACAGGATGTTGGTGCGCGAGTAGTTCATCATCTCCTTGGCCATGTCGACGTCGCGGATGCGCGACTCGGCGGAGGTCAGGTTCTCCGTCGCGACGTTGATGTTGGAGATCGCGTACTCCAGGCGGTTCTGCGTCGCACCCAGGCCCGAGCGAGCCGTCGACACGGCCTTGAGCGCCGTGTCGATCGTCTCGATCGCCGCCTGCGCGTTCGCCGCCGTGTTCACCGTGAGGGAGCTGCCGCCCGCGGCGGCGTACACGCCCGCCTCGATGACCGTCTGGAGGTCGTTGGTGGTGAGGTCGATGGTGATGGTGTTGCCGTCACCGGTGCCCTCGGCGCCGACCTGGACCGTCAGGTCGGTCGCGCTGGACTTGAGCAGGTCGATGCCGTTGAAGTTCGTCGAGTCGACGATCCGGTCGAGCTCGTCCGCGAGCTCGTCGAGCTCCGACTTGATGGCGGTGCGCGCGTCGGCGTTGTTCGTGTCGTTCGCCGCCTGCACCGAGAGGTCGCGCATGCGCTGCAGGATCGACTGCGCCTCACCCAGCGCACCTTCCGCCGTCTGCACGACGCTGATGCCGTCCTGCGCGTTGCGCGCCGCGACGCTGTAACCGTTCACCTGGGCCTTGAGACCCTCGGCGATCGACAGACCCGCGGCGTCGTCCGCCGCACGGTTGATCCGCAGACCCGACGACAGCTTCTCCAGCGACTTGCTCTGGCTGTTCTGGGTGCTCGTGAGGTTCCGGTACGTGTTGAGTGCCGAGACGTTCGTGTTGACGCTGAAGCCCATGATGAGTCCTCCGTGAGACGGGCGAGTGGATGATCCCCCAGCCCATCCATGGGCCGGTCACCGAGCACTCTCGGCACCCACCGCCTCCTCGTGGCCAGTGACCTGCGTCACTTTTCGAGAGCCTCAGGAGCCTCCGCCCAGGAGCTGCAGCACCGACGACGGCGCCTGGTTGGCCTGGGCGAGCATCGCCGTCCCCGCCTGCGCGAGCACGTTCAGGCGCGCGCCGTCGCGCAGCTCCTGGGCGAGGTCGGCGTCCCGGATCCGCGACTCCGCCGCGCGCAGGTTCTCCCCCGTGCTGCCGGCGACGCGCGCCGCGTGGTCGAGCCGGTTGATCGTCGCGCCCATGCGCGAGCGCTCCTCCGAGACGCGCGAGATCGCGCGGTCGATCGCCTCGACCGCCGCACGCGAGGTCATGTGCGCGAGCTCGGGGTACCCCGCGCCGGTCAGGCTCACGCGCAGGTCGCCGTCGCCCGCGACGAGCACCGACGACACCGCCCACGTCACCCGCGGGAGCTGGACGGCGATCGTCGAGGCGGCGTCCCCCTCGGCACCGACCTGGAAGGTCACCGTCGGCTCGCTCGCGAGGAGGAGCTGGTCGGCGAAGGCCGACTCGTTGTGGGTCCGGCTCACCTCGCGCGCGAGCGCCGACAGCTCGTCCTCCATCGCGGCGCGCGCGTCCGGCCCGTTCGTGTCGTTCGCGGCCTGGAGCGCGAGCTCGCGCATGCGCTGGAGCATGCTCTGGATGCCGCCGAGCGCGCCGTCCGCCGTCTCGAGCATGGCGACAGCGTCCGCCGCGTTGCGCTGCGCGACGGCGCTGCCGTTCGCCTGGGCCCGCAGGCCCTCCGCCGTCGTCAGGCCCGCGGAGTCGTCCGCAGCGGTGGTGATCCGCAGGCCGGACGCGAGCCGCTCCGCCGACGCGCCCTGCTCGCGCTGCGTCGTCGCGAGGCGGCGGTACGTCGTCGTCGCCGCCACGTTCGTCACGATCGAGAGACCCATGCGTGCGCTCCTGTCCCGCGCGGCCCCGGGCGGGCCGGCTCGTCCGGTACCGGCCCGTCACCTCGACCGGCCTGCTCCTGGGGACTGTCGGACGCCGCGGCCCGACGGTGGCCGACGTCGGCCACACACCGGTCGACGCCGTCGCGCCCCGGGTCACGACGCCGCGGGCACCGCCCACGCGGACCGCTGCGTGGCGCCGCCCGCGACGCGCTCGCCCATCGCAGCGAGGTACTCCCGCCGGCGGGCCGTGAGCGGCGCGGCCGGGCCCTTCGCCTCGCGGCCCGAGTAGTGGGCCTCGAGCCCCTCGCGGAGCAGGCGGACCGCCTCGATCCGCGCGTGCGAGACGGTCGAGTGGCTGATCCCCAGCTCGGCGGCGAGCTCGCCGACGCTGCGCCCCGCGAAGTACACCTGCTCGACGACGTGCCGCAGCTGGTCCGGCAGCGCCGCCACCGCCTCGCGCACCACGTGCCGTTCCTCGACGGACAGGACCTGCTCCTCCGGGGTCGGCGCCTCGAGCGCGACGTGGTCGTAGGTGGTGTCCTCCATCGCCACGATCGAGCGGCCGGCGTCGTCGCGGGCCGCGCGCACGTCCGCGACCCCGACGCCCATCGCCTCGGCGACCTGCGCGTCGGTCGGCTCGCGGCCGAGGGACGCGGTGAGCGACGCCGTCACGGCCGTCAGCGCCTTGATGCGGCGGCGGGCCGAGCGCGGGGCCCAGTCCTGCGAGCGCAGCTCGTCGGCGAGCGCCCCCACGATGCGGCGCCGCGCGTACGCGCCGAACGGGACGCCGCGGGTCGGGTCGAAGCTCGTGGCCGCCGTGGTGAGGGCGACGGCGCCGACCGACGCGAGGTCCTCGCGCGAGAGGTGGTCGGCCCGCGCGCACAGGTCGGAGACGAGGAAGCCGACGAGGGCAAGGTTGTCGACGACGAGAGCGTTGCGCTCGGAGAGGTTCACGCCGAAGCACCTTTCTGCTGGGGCGGGCCCGGTACGGCACCGGGAGACGCGGGTGAGGCACGCGGTGGCACCGCGTCCTGACCTCTCCCATGCAGCGGGCGCGGGGATCAGCCGCCACATGCGCGCCGTGCGTGCCGACAGTGGGTCTCGAGCGGGCGCTGCCCGCCGCCCCGACCGACCACCGCGCACACAAGGGAGAGCCACGTTGGGCCCTCAGGAGCTGTCGACCCTGCTGTGGCGAGAGCGCGAGCTGCTCGAGATGCTGCTGTTCAAGCTCGAGGAGGAGCAGCTGCTCCTCACCGCCGGCCGCACCCGCTGGCTCGCCCACGCGAACCGCGAGGTCGAGACCGTGATGGAGAAGGTGCGCGAGGCGACCCTCGTGCGCACCGTCGCGTCCGAGACCGTCGCGGCCGAGTGGGGCCTGGCGCCCGACGCCACGCTGCGGGAGATCGCCGCGGCCGCCCCGGCCGCGGGGCCCTGGCGCGAGATCTTCGAGGGCCACCTCACGGGCCTCACGGAGCTGACGGTGCGGATCAAGACCGTCCGCGACACGAACACGCAGTTCGTCAACCACGCGTCGCGCTCCACGCAGGAGACGCTCGCGACGCTCGGCGGCGAGCCCCGCACCTACGACGCGACCGGCGCCACCACGGACCGGTCCGACGTCGCCCGCCTCTTCGACACGGTGCTGTAAGGAGTCCCGCCCATGAGCTCGTTCTCCATCCTCAACACCGCCTTCCGGGGCATGAGCGCCGCCCAGGCGGGCATCGACGTCACCGGTCAGAACGTGGCCAACGTCAACACGCCGGGCTACACGCGCCAGCGCGTGCAGCAGTCGGCCACGGCCCCGCTCACCGAGATGGGCCTGGGGCGGCTCTCGCAGTCCGCGCGGTCCGGCCAGGGCGTGACGATCGACGGCGTCGCCCGGCTCGGGAACCTCTTCCTCGAGTCGCGCGTGCGCCAGACGGCGTCCGCCGACGGGTACGCGAGCGTGCGCGCCGCGGCGTTCACGGCCGTCGAGGACATCCACGGCGAGCCCTCGGACACCGGGCTGTCCGCCGCGCTGCAGTCGTTCTGGGGCGCGTGGCAGGACGCCGCGAACTCCCCGGGCAAGGACGCCCAGGCCTGGGTCGTGGTCGAGGAGGCCGGCGCCGTCGTCGACCGGATCGTCGACGGCCGCGCCCGCGTGGAGACCGCGTGGGGCCAGGCGCGCACGAGCGCGGGCTCGCTCGTGGCCGAGATCAACACGGTCGCCGACAAGATCGCCGCGCTCAACACCCGCATCCTCGACGCCTCCGGCCAGAACGGCTCCGCCAACGAGCTCGTCGACCAGCGCAACCAGCTCGCCGCCGACCTGGCGCGCCTCGCGGGCGCCCAGACGAGCACGAACCCCGACGGCACCGTCAACGTGCTCCTCGGCGGGAACCTCCTCGTCGACGGCCACCACGTGAACGAGGTCCGGCTCGTCGGGTCCTCGACGCTCGACGGCGCGGCCGACGACGCGGTGCGGCTCGAGTGGTCGCACCGCCCGGGCGCGGCCGTCGGGCTCGAGGGCGGCGAGCTCGCCGGGCACCTGTCGGCCCTCGCGCCGGTGTCGTCCGGCGGGATCTACGCCCAGGCCGCGGCGGGCTACGACGCGCTCGCGTCGGCGCTCGTCACGCAGGTCAACGCGCTGCACACGACGGGCCTGACGCCGTCGGGCACGCCGGGCGGCGCGTTCTTCGCGATCGAGCCCGGCAGGTCGGCGGGCGCCGGCCTGCGGGTCGCGGTGACCGCGCCCGGCCAGGTCGCGACCGCCGCCGTCGGGGCGGGGTCCCTCGACGGGTCCGTGGCCGACCGCATCGCCGCGCTCGGGAGCGCCGGCGGCGGTCCCGACGCGGTGTGGTCGACGCACGTCACGCAGCTCGCCGTGAAGTCGAGCTCGGCCGGCTACGACGCGAAGCTCGCGACCACGGCCTCCACGGCGGCGTTCAGCGACCTGCTCTCGCACTCCGCCGTCTCGCTCGACGAGGAGACCGTGAACCTCATGCAGTACCAGCACGCCTACCAGGGCGCGGCCCGCGTGCTCACCGCCGTCGACGAGATGCTCGACCACCTCATCAACCGCACCGGCCGCGTCGGGCTGTAGCCCACGACCAGGTCCGCAAGGGGAGAACCGTGCGCATCACCAACCAGATGCAGGCCTCGTACGTCACGAGGAGCCTGCAGTCCAACCTCGCGAGGATCGCCGAGCTCCAGGAGCAGGGCACCTCGGGGCGCAAGCTCACGCGCGCCTCGAGCGACCCGTCGTCCGCGGCGGACGCCCTCGCGATCCGCGGCCGCCTCGCGGCCGAGCAGCAGTACGACCGCAACATCGCGAACGGCGAGGGCTGGCTCGCGACGCTCGACTCGACGCTCGGCACCGTGACCGACATCGTCCAGCGGGTGCGCGACCTCGTCCTCCAGGGCGCGTCGGACACGACGTCGACGGAGGGCCGGGAGGCCGTCGCCGCCGAGCTCGTCGAGCTGCGCGACGAGCTGCTGCGCCAGTCGAACTCCACGTACCTCGGGCGCACCGTCTTCGCCGGGACCTCGGACGAGGGGGTCGCGTTCCGCGACGACTACTCGTTCACGGGCGGCGGGGCGTCCGTCGAGCGCCGCATCGGCGTCGACTCGACGGTCCGCGTCGACATCGACGGCGCCGCCGTCTTCGGCACCGGGTCCGGCTCGGTGTTCGCCCTGCTGGACACCGTGGCGGCCGACCTGCGGGCCGGCAACGGCAGCGGCGGCCATCTCGCCGCCGTCGACGCACGGCTCGACGCGGTCCTCACCCAGCACACGACCGTCGGCGCGCGCCAGAACCAGCTCGAGCGCGCCGCCGACACCAACCTCGGCAACCGCACCTCGCTCGAGACGCGCCGCGGCGCCATCGAGGACGTCGACCTCGCCGAGCTCGCGATCGACCTCCAGCTCAAGCAGGTCGCCTACCAGGCGACCCTGAGCATCGGCGCCACCCTCCTGCAGCCCTCCCTCCTGGACTACCTCCGCTGATGACCACGCTCACCTTCGTCACCCCGCCCCCCGGCCTCGCGGCCCGCCGGTTCGAGCTGCTCACCGAGCAGGGCGACGGCGTCTACACGCTGTCCGCGCTCGACACCCCGGGCGTCGAGATGCTCGTCCTCGACCCCGGCCGCTGGGTGCCCGGCTACTCCCCCGCGATCCCGTCGTCCGACCTCGCGCGCATCGGGGCCGAGGACACCGACCCGCTCGTGCTCGTCGTCGCGAGCGTGCGCGCCGGCGGCGTGCACGCGAACCTCATGGCGCCGGTGCTCGTGCACCCCGACACGGGCGCCGCGGTCCAGTCCGTCCTCGACGGCCAGGGGCTCGACCTGCGGCGGACCCTCGTCACCGCCTGACGTCGCGGACGACCGCGTCCCCACCCCGACCACAGCCACCCCGGCGCCGCTCACGGCACCGGGGTGGCTGTCCGTCGTCGTGCCGTGCCGTCCGGTGCCGGGACGCGCGCCGGGGCGGGCACCGGGGACGAGCACCGAGCCGGGGGGACGACGAGAGGCCGGGCCCGGGGCGTGCGCCCCCGGCCCGGCCTCCGCACGGGTCTCGGTCCCGTCGCCGTCAGGCGAGGACCACCGTCAGCGCCCCGCCGCCGTAGCCGGCGATCTCGATCTCCGCGTCGAGCCGGCGACCGGTGCTGCGCAGGAACGACACGGGCGCGCCGGGCAGCGGCCCGCGCGTCGAGTCGAACACCTCCGCGAGCTTGAGGTGCGGCGCGTCCTCCGCGTTGAAGAGGGCGGCGGTGACGTTGAGGACCTCGGACAGGTTCTCGAGCAGGACGTCGCTCAGCGTGCCCTCGGCCGCCGCGTCCTGGGCGGGGCCGGGCGGCACGAGGCCGATCGAGGCGCCGAGGTGGGCGCCGAGCGGGACGTCGACGGCGACGACCGCCTCGACCTGCGCCCGGTGGCTGACGTAGGTCGCGGCGATGACGCCCGGTCGCGTCTCGGGCGTCATGAGCGCGCTCGCGCGCACGGCCGTGCACCCGCGGCCGACCAGTCCCGCGTACAGGTCGCGGATCTCCTTGAGCTCGGGCAGGGGGGTGGTGGTCACAGGGGGCTCCTCCGGGGGGACGTGCGTCGGGTCAACGGACGTGGGGACGCAGGACGTCCTCGAACGTGTCCGCGTCGAACGGCTTGGCGATGAGGAACAGGGCGCCCTCGGCGTCCGCGAGCTCGCGCATCTGCGGCGAGCCCTCCGACGTGACGAAGCCGAACGGCACGGTCGACCCGGCGGCGCGCAGCGCGCGCAGGACGTCGATGCCGTTCATCTCCGGCATGTTCCAGTCGGACAGCACGAGGTCCGGCTGCTCCGCCTGGGTGAGGGCGAGCGCCTCGGCGCCGTCCCCGGCCTGCAGGATCTCCCAGTCCTTGAACCCGGCCTGACGCAGGGTCCGGACGACGATCTGCCGCATCACGCGGCTGTCGTCCGCGACGACGACTCTCACAGCTGTTCTCCGTCCTTCGAGGTCCACAACGAGATGACGAGGGGTTCGCCGCGCCACAGCAGCGCCTGCGCGTGGTCGGCCGCCCGCGCGACCGCCGGGCCCGTGGTGTCGACCACGGGCAGGGTGAGCGACGAGCCGCCGTCGAGCATGCCCTTGAGGTTCCCGCCGACGACGTTCGCGACCTCGCCGAGCGCGTCGCGCACGTCGTCGAGGCCCACGGTCTCGTCGTCGTCCAGCTGGAGGAGCGCGCGCGCGATGCGGTCCGCGGTCGGGCGGGCGGTCACGACGAGCGTGCGCCACGAGGTCGGGCCGACGATGTCGACCCACGCGTGCACGGGGTCGGGGATCGGCGCCCCGAGGGCGTCGACGGGCTCGAGCAGGCCCGGCTCGCCGTCGACCATGGCGGCGAAGAGGTCCTGGGCGATGGGCAGGACGCTCCGGGTGAGCGTGTCCCGGGTGTCGATCATGCGAGCTCCTTGGTCGGCAGGAGCCCGAGCATGTCGAGCTTGCCCATGAGTGCGTCCGGCGTGAACGGCTTGATGAGGTACTCGTGGGCACCGGCGGCGAGCGCGCGCACGATGCGCGACTGCTCGGACTCCGTGGTGATCATCATGAGCGTGAGGTCGCGCCACTCGCGGCGCGCGCGCACGGCCTGCACGAACTGCAGCCCGTCCATCACCGGCATGTTCCAGTCGACGCACGCGAGGTCGAAGCGCTCGCCCGCCTCGAGCAGGTCGAGCGCCTGGCGCCCGTCACCCGCCTCGGCGGTCTCGAAGCCGAGATCCCTCAGCGTCGTGGCGACGATGCGGCGCATCACGCGGGCGTCGTCGATGATCAGCGCTCTCATGCGCTGCCTCCTCGGAGTCGGTAGATGGAGCCCTGCGTGACGTCGACCCGTTCCCACGCGGGATCGACGCCGACGGTGGTCTCGGCGGCCCCCAGCAGGAGGAAGCCGCCCGGCCGCACCCGGCTGCGGAGCCGGGCGAGGATCGACTGCTTGGTCGGCATGTCGAAGTAGATGAGCACGTTGCGCAGGAAGACGATGTCGAACATCCGCGGCCCGGGCGGCGCCGTGAGCAGGTTGTGCTGCTGGAACGTGAGGTTCTCCCGCAGCGCCGGGTCGACCTCCCACTCGGCGCCCACGCGCCGGAAGTTGCGCACGAGCATGGGCGCGGGCAGGCCGCGGTTGATCTCGAGCTGGCTGTACCGGCCCGTCCGCGCCCGCTCGACGACCTGCGCGTTGATGTCCGTCGCGAGGATCCGGTAGCTCCGCACCCGCTCCTCGCGCAGGACCATCGCGATGCTGTACGGCTCCTGGCCGGTCGAGCACGCCGCGGACCAGATGCTGAGGTCCGCGCCCGCGAGCTCCGGCAGGATCGCCCGGCGCAGGGCGGTGAACGGCGAGGTGTCGCGGAACCAGGACGTCTCGTTGGTCGTCATGGCTTCGACGACCCGCACGGTCTCCGCCGGGGAGCCGCCCCGCAGGTAGCGGCGGACGTAGCTGTCGACGGCGTCGGGACCCTGCAGGCCCTTCTCGCGCGCGAGCGGCCCGAGCCGGGCCTCGACGAGGTACTCCTTGCCCGGCGCGAGCTGGATCGCGCTGTGCTTGCGGACCAGGTCGCTCACGTAGGCGAACGACTGGGTCGAGACGGTCATGCGTGCGCTCCTTCGGCCGCACCGGCGATGGCGCGGGCGACCTGGTCGAGGGGAAGGACCGCGTGGGCGTGCCCCGCGGTCGTGACGGCGCCCGGCATGCCCCAGACGACCGAGCTCTGCTCGTCCTGGGCGAGCACGTGGCCGCCGGCGCGGGCGATCTCCCCCGCACCGTCGCGGCCGTCGGAGCCCATCCCCGTGAGGACGACGGCGAGCAGGTCGCCGCCGAGCGTGCGGACCGCGGAGCGGAACAGGACGTCGACGGCGGGGCGCGTGAAGTTGACGGGGGGCCCGTCCGTGACGAGCGTCGTCAGGCCCGTGCCCTGGCGGCCGAGCTCGAGGTGCCGGCCGCCGGGCGCCAGGTAGGCGTGACCGGGACGGAGCACCTCGCCGCCGGCGGCCTCGACTACCGTCGTGGGTCCGGCGCGGTCCAGGCGCTCGGCCAGCTGCCGCGTGAACACCGGCGGCATGTGCTGGACCACGAGCATCGGGACGGGCAGCGGCGTGGTCAGGGACGACAGCACGGCCCGCAGCGCCTCCGGCCCGCCCGTGGAGGAGCCGACGACGACCGCGCGCACCGGTCGGGCCGGGGCGGGACGCCGGACCGCGGTCGTCGTCCCGCCGGACCGCGCCGTCGGGGCGGCGGGCGCGCGCGGGACGAGCGCCTTGATCTTGGGCGTGAGCTCCAGGCCGACGCGCTCGAGCGCGGTCTGGACCGACCCGCTCCCGCTCGGCTTGGTGACGTAGTCCGTGGCTCCGGCCGTGAGGGCGTCGAGCGTCGCGGCCGCCCCGCGCTCGGTGAGCGTCGAGAACATCACGACGGGCATGCGCCGGCCGGCCGCGCGGAGCGCCCGGACCGTCTCGATGCCGTCCATGACGGGCATCTCGATGTCGAGCGTGACGACGTCGGGATCGAGCTGCTCGACCTTCGCGAGGGCGAGGCGGCCGTCGGCCGCCGTGCCGACGACGGTGATCTCGGGGTCCCGGTCGAGCGTCTGCGCGACGAGGCGACGGATCACGACGGAGTCGTCGACGACGAGCACGCGGATCATCGCCGACCTCCTCGGGCGCGGCGCGCGCCGGCTGAGCGGGGTGCGAGCGTCATGGCCGGCGGTCTCAGAGCCGGAACCGGGAGACCTGGGCGTCGAGCAGCTCGGAGACGTGGGCGAGCTCGCCGACGGCGACGTTGAGCTGCTCCATCGACCGGGCGCTCTCCTGCGCGCCGGCGGCGATGCCGGTGATGTTGCCCGCGATCTCGCTCGACCCCGTCGCCGCCTCCTGCACCCCCCGCGACATCTCGTTCGTCGTCGCCGTCTGCTCCTCCACCGCCGACGCGATCGTCAGCTGGTAGTCGTTGATCCGCCCGATGATGTCCGCGATCTCCCCGATCGCCTCCACCGCACCCACCGTGTCCCCCTGGATCGCCTCCACCCGACGCGCGATGTCCTCCGTCGCCTTCGCCGTCTCCTGCGCCAGCTCCTTCACCTCGCTGGCCACCACCGCGAACCCCTTGCCCGCCTCACCCGCACGAGCCGCCTCGATCGTCGCGTTCAACGCCAACAAGTTCGTCTGCTCCGCGATCGACGTGATCACCTTGATCACGTCACCGATCTCCTGCGACGACGTCCCCAGCTTCTGCACCGTCTCGTTCGTCGCCGCAGCACGCTCCGTGGCCTTGTTCGCCACCTTCGCCGCCTCGTTCGAGTTCTGCGCGATCTCCCGGATCGAAGCCCCCATCTCCTCCGCACCCGCAGCCACCGTCTGCACGTTCTGCGACACCTGCTCCGCCGCCGACGCCACCACACCCGACTGCGCCGCCGTCTCGTCCGACGACGCCGAGAACTGCGCACCCGCCGCAGACAGCTGCTCCGTCGCCGCAGCCACCGCCTCCGACGTCCCCGCCACCTCCGCGATGATCCCCCGCAAGTTCTCCTGCGCACTCGTCAACGCCGCAGCCATCTGCCCCAGCTCGTCACGGCCCACCACCTCCGCACGCACCGTGAGGTCGCCGTCGCCCAGCGCGGTCAGGCTCCTCGACACCGCACCGATCCGGACGGCGATGCCGCGCGCCACGACGTAGGACAGCGCGGTCGCCGCGAGGGCGCCGAGCACCGCGACGAGGATCGTGGCGAGCAGCGCCCGAGCCGCGAGCGTGTCCGTCTCCTCGGCGAGCTCCGCCGCCTGCTCGCCCTGGGACACCGTCTCGACCTGCATCGCGTCCAGGACCCCCGTCGTCAGGGGGCGGACGGTGTCGTCGAAGTACGCGGCGAAGCCCGCGGTGTCACCCGCGTCCGCCAGCGGGAACAGCTCGCCCTCGGCCGCCGCGTAGTACGCGTCCAGGGCGGCGACGAGCGCGTCGACGTCGGTCTGGCTCACCGCGTTCGGACGGTACGCCTCGATCTGGGCCTCCAGGTCGACCTTGCGCTCCACCAGCTCGTCGAGGAGGCTCGCCCGGGTCTCCGCGTCCGCGATCCCGTACTGGACCACGCGGGCGCGGTCACCCTGGAAGGCGCGCTGGATCTCCGTGAGCTGCTGCAGCGGCGTGACGTTGCCGCGGTACATCTCGTCGGCGTCCGATCGCAGCTGGCGCATCGAGACGAGCGCGACGGCCGTGATGACGGCGGTCACCACCACCATCACGAGGACCGACGTGAGGATCTTGACGAGGACGGGGCGGTCCCCCCACAGGCGTCGGGGCGCGTCCTGCTGCTGGTTCGTGGTCATCGTGGTCGTCTCTCCGCGTGGGTGGGTGGGTGTCAGGGGTCAGCAGGTCAGTAGGTGAACCGGGAGGCGCGGCCGCGCAGCTCGGCGGCCATGCGCGCGAGCTCGGCGATCGACCCGTTCATCTGCTCGACGGCCTGGGCCGTCGACGAGGCGCCGGCGGCGATGCCGGTGATGTTGCCCGCGATCTCGCTCGACCCCGTCGCCGCCTCCTGCACCCCCCGCGACATCTCGTTCGTCGTCGCCGTCTGCTCCTCCACCGCCGACGCGATCGTCAGCTGGTAGTCGTTGATCCGCCCGATGATGTCCGCGATCTCCCCGATCGCCTCCACCGCACCCACCGTGTCCCCCTGGATCGCCTCCACCCGACGCGCGATGTCCTCCGTCGCCTTCGCCGTCTCCTGCGCCAGCTCCTTCACCTCGCTGGCCACCACCGCGAACCCCTTGCCCGCCTCACCCGCACGAGCCGCCTCGATCGTCGCGTTCAACGCCAACAAGTTCGTCTGCTCCGCGATCGACGTGATCACCTTGATCACGTCACCGATCTCCTGCGACGACGTCCCCAGCTTCTGCACCGTCTCGTTCGTCGCCGCAGCACGCTCCGTGGCCTTGTTCGCCACCTTCGCCGCCTCGTTCGAGTTCTGCGCGATCTCCCGGATCGAAGCCCCCATCTCCTCCGCACCCGCAGCCACCGTCTGCACGTTCTGCGACACCTGCTCCGCCGCCGACGCCACCACACCCGACTGCGCCGCCGTCTCGTCCGACGACGCCGAGAACTGCGCACCCGCCGCAGACAGCTGCTCCGTCGCCGCAGCCACCGCCTCCGACGTCCCCGCCACCTCCGCGATGATCCCCCGCAAGTTCTCCTGCGCACTCGTCAACGCCGCAGCCATCTGCCCCAGCTCGTCACGGGCCTCCACCTGCGCCCGCACCGTGAGGTCGCCCGAGGCGAGCGCGCCGAGCGCGTGCTGGACCGTGCCGGCGGAGCGCCGGATGCCGTTCGCGACGCGCACGCCCACGACGACCGCGAGCAGCAGCCCGACGGCGGCGACGACGATCATGAGGAGGAAGGCCCGCGTGGCCTTCGCCGCGGCGTCGTCCGCGACGGTGTCGAGGTAGGCGTACACCGCGTCGCCGGACGCCGCCAGCGAGGCCCGGTAGGACTCGATGATCTCGTCGTTGGCCGCCTGGATCTCGGGCGTCACCGCCTTGGCCTCCACGGCCGGCATGAGCGTCGCGTCGCGGAAGGCGAGCCACTCGGCCCAGCTCGCCTTGAACGCGTTCCAGTTCGGCTCGTCCACCCCGTCGGCGGCCAGCACCGCGTCGATCACGCCGATCTGCTCCTCGACGAGGGCGTCCGTCGCAGCCATCTGCTCCACGGTCTGCTCGCGGGCCTCGCCCTGGACGATGTCGTACTGGTAGGTGAGCCGCCACGCCTCCTGGGCACCGTGGTCCACCTCCGCGTTGCTGCGCAGGAGCGAGCTCGCGACGCTCGCGACCGACGCCGTGTCGTCGGACGTGGACCGCAGGCTCTGCAGGGCGAACCCCACGACGAGGACGAGCACGACGGCGAGCACGCCGAGCGCGGTGAGGATCTTCGTGCGGACGGAGAAGTCGGCGAAGCGACGCCGGCGCGCGGCGGGCCGCGGGGTCTCGAGCGTGGACATGAGGAGCTCCTGGGGACGTGGGGACGAGAAGAGGAAGGGGGGCGAGCCGGTCGGGCTCAGGACGCCGCGGCGTCGACGTCGAGCGCGAGCAGCAGCCGGTCGGAGAGCTTGTACGCGCCGCGGATCACGGCGCGCAGCTCCTCGGGGAGCGTCTGGGGCGGCGTCTCGAACTGGTCGGCGTCGACCTCGAGCACGTCGCCGATCGTGTCGACGAGCAGGCTCACGGTCTCGTCGCCGACGAAGACGACGACCATCATCTGGTCCGCGTCGTGGGCCGTCATGCCGAGGCGACGCCGCAGGTCGACGGAGAGCACGACCTGCCCGCGGAGGTTGACGAGGCCCCCGACGTCGTCGGGCGCGAGCGGAACGCGCGTCCGGGCGCGGCCCGGCAGCACCTCCTGGACGCGGTCGACGGGGATCCCGCAGAGCCGGTCGGCCAGCGTGAACGTCACGAGCTGCTGCGTGGTCATCGGGCACCTGCCAGCGACAGGTCGTTCTCGGCCGTCGCGTCGTCGAAGGGGTCGAGGTCGTCGTAGAAGCCGGGGTCTGCCGCCTGGACGGCGCTGCGGACGTCGAGCAGCTCCGTCACGCGGTCCTTGAGCACGGTCGACCCGGTGAGCCCGTGGCCGTCGATGTCGCTGCGCCGACGCGCGTCGTCCTCGACGATGTCGAAGATCTCCGTGACCGCCATCGCGATGCTGCGCCCCGCGCGGGTGTACACGACGATGTCGAGCTCGTCCGCGGGCGGGCCGCCCGCCGCGCCCAGGAGCTGGTCGAGCCGGACGAGCGGCAGCAGCGCGCCGCGGTACTGGAGCACCTCGCGCGAGCCGACCTGCTCGATCGTGGCGGCGCGGATCCGTTCGAGCCGCGTCACCGCGGAGAGCGGGATCGCCACGCGGCGGTCGCCCGCCCCGACGACGAGCATCTGCTCGACGGTCGTGGCGCTCTCCGTCGTGTCCTGCGCGTACGCGCGGGCCATGTCCGCGGCGTCGGACGTGAGCACCTTGCGGGCGATCGCCTGGAGGTCGAGGATGAGCGCCACCCCGCCGTCGCCGAGCACCGTCGCCCCGGAGTACATGCCGATCTGCTTGAGCCGGTTCGCGAGCGCCTTGACGACGATCTCCTCCATGTTGAGGACGCGGTCGACGATCACGCCGAAGCGCTGGTCGTCGGCCTCGACGACCGCGATGACGCGGCCCTCGGACTCCGGGTCGAGCCCGAGCACCTCGGAGAGCGACAGCAGCGGGAGCAGCGTGCCCCGCAGCCGGAAGACGGGGGCGGTGCCGACGTGCTCGATCTCGCCGTGCTGGTCGCCGAGGGCGACGAGCTCGAGGAGGCTGACCTGCGGGATCGCGTAGACCGCGCCGCAGCACATCACCGTGAGGGCGGGCATGATCGCGAGCGTCAGCGGGATCCGCATGCGCCACGTCGTGCCGGTCCCGACCGTCGACTCGACGTCGACCGAGCCGCCGATGGCCTCGATGTTCGTGCGGACGACGTCCATCCCGACGCCGCGCCCGGACACGTTCGTGACCTTCGCCGCCGTCGAGAAGCCGGGCAGGAACAGCAGGTCGAGCAGCTCGGACGGGGCCATCGCGGCGACGTCGCCCGCCGTCCGCAGCCCCTTGGTCACGGCGGTGCGGCCGACCTTCTCGGGGTCGATGCCCGCGCCGTCGTCCGTGATCTCCACGACGACCTGGCCGTTCGAGTGGTACGCGCGCAGCGTCACGAGCCCCTGGGGCCGCTTGCCGGCGCGGCGCCGGTCCTCGGGCGCCTCGATCCCGTGGTCGACGGCGTTGCGCACCAGGTGCGTCAGCGGGTCCTTGACCGCCTCGAGCAGGGAGCGGTCGAGCTCGGTGTCGCCGCCCGTCATCTCGATCCGGACGTCGCGACCCAGCATCTTCGCGAGGTCGCGCACGACGCGCGGCATCTTGGACCACACGTGCTCGATCGGCTGCATGCGCGTCTTCATGACGCCCTCCTGCAGCTCGGACGCGATGAGGCTGAGGCGCTGCGCGGACCGCTTGGTCTCCTGGTCCTCGCCGGCGCCGGCGATCCGGTCGATCTGGTTGCGCACCAGCACGAGCTCGCCGACCTGCCGCATGAGCGTGTCCAGGAGGTCGACGTCCACCCGGATCGAGCCGTCCGCGGCGTTGCGGGTGTGCGGCTCGGGCTCGGGTGGCGGCTCGGGCGCGGGCGCCGGTCCGACGGCGGGTGCGGGCGCCGGCTCGGCAGCGAGCACCGGGACGGTCCGGGGCGTGGGAACCGGCTCGGGTACGGGCGCCGGCTCGGGTGCCGTGCCCGCCGCGGGCGTGGGCTCCGGCTCCGGCTCCGCCTCCGACTCGGGTGCAGGCTCGGGGTCGGTCTCGGGCGCGGTGCCGGCCGCGGCGTCGGGCGAGGTACCGCCCGCGACGGCGGTCGCGAGGTCCGGCTCCGGCGCCGCCGTGCCGTCCTGGACCGCGACGATGCGCGCGACCATCGGGTCGACGTCGAGGTCGTCCCCGGCACCGGACTCGACCTTCGCGAGGATGGCGCGCAGCGTGTCGACGAGCGCGAGCAGCACGTCCGCCGTCGGCTGGTCCATCGCCCGCTCGCCGTCGCGCAGCTCCGACAGGAGCGACTCGCCCACGTGGGACACGCGCTCGAGGTTGCCGAACCCGAGGAAGCCGCTCGTGCCTTTGATGGTGTGCACGGTGCGGAAGATGCTGCTCAGCAGCGCGCGCGACGACGGGTCGCTCTCGAGCGCCACGAGGTCCTGGTCGAGCTGGTCGAGGTTCTCGTAGGACTCGACCAGGAACTCGTGGACGATCTCGTCCATCTCGTCCACGTCCGTACCTCCCCGCCATGTCTGGCGTGTGTCTGTCTCGTCGCCGGTGTCCGGCGTGCGGCCCGGGTACCCCCGCGGGTGCCCGGGTGGCCGACCCGTTCGGCACGGGCGGTCACGGCGTACTCTCGGTACGCGCTGCCGCCTCGTGGGGTGCGGGTCGTCCGGGGTCGTGTCAGGCGGTGGCCTTCTGCGCGGCGCGGTTCACGAGGCCTGCGGCCTCCGGGCGCGTCATGCCCTGCAGGACGAGCTCCTCGACCAGCGAGGCGATGAGCTCGTGCACGTCGCGCGGGTTGAGCGGCGAGCCGGACCGGCGCCGGGCGAGCTCCTTGTTCAGCGGGGCGCAGCGTTCGGCGATGGTCGTGCGCGGGCGTGCCGGGACGGCGGCCATGGGGTCTCCTCTCGGTGCCTCGCGGGCGAGGCGCGTCGGTGGTCGTGAGGTCCTATGCGACGAGCGAGCGCTTCTGGCCACCCGTGCGGGCCGCGGCCACCAGGTCCGCCAGCGCGCGGCGCACGGCGAGCGGCGTCGCGCCCAGCGGGGCGCCGGGCAGCGCCGCGGCCGTCGTGAGGGCGGCGAGGTAGCGCGCCGCGTCGCGCGTCGTCTCGCTGGTCCCGCGCTCGGGGTCCCACGCGGAGCGCGCCTCGTGCTCGTGCTCGAGGAAGACGGCGGTGAGCTCGGCGACCCAGACCGCGTCCACGCCGCAGCCCGCGACGGCCTGCTTGACGGCGACGCGGGTGCGGGAGACGGCGGGCCGGCCGGGGCGCGCGCGGTCGGCGAGCGCGTCGCGGACGAGCAGCTCCGCGATCCGCGCGCCGTACTCGTGGTCGGCGACGGTCTGCAGCCGGTCGCGGTCGAACGCGGCCCAGAGCCGGCCGAGCAGGACCGCGCGGCGCTCGTCGGTCGGGGCGAGGAGCCCGACGACGGACCGCAGCGCGAGGTTCTCGTCCTCCTCGACCCACCCGAGCATCCGGGCGCGCACGTCCGGGTCGAGCGGGCGGTCGAGCTCGGGCAGGTCGAACGCCTCGCGGATCGCGCCCGCGTCGATCTGCGTGCGGAGCACGCCGCGCTGCCGTGCGGCCGCGCTCACGTGCGTCTCGTAGAGCTGCTCGAGCTGCGCGGAGCGCCCCGCGTCGACGACGTCGGTCGCGGGGTCGGGGACGACCGGCAGCTCGTGCAGGAGGCCGGCGAGCCGGCCCTCGTCGTCGACCGTGCCCTCCAGCAGGTCGGTCGACACGATCTGCCCCACCCGGCGCGCGCTGCGCACGGTGCGCAGGAGCGTGCGGTGCATGAGCGTGTAGTCGCCGAGCGCCTGGCGGATGGAGCCGGCCGCGCTCGCGCCGTCGGCGAACACCTCGAGGTCGAAGAACTTGGTGCCGTTGCGTCCCGTCGAGTCGCCGGTCGCGCCGTCGGCGCTCGGGAGGTCGAGGAGCTTGCGGGTGTAGAAGTCGACGGCCGCCTCGACCATGTCGTCGTGCAGGAACCGCGCGACGTCGTGCCGGTGGCAGTACCGCAGCGTCTCGGACGGGATGATCCCGGTCCGGAAGACGGCCTCGAAGACCGCCATGCGGGCCTCGCGCTCGGGGAGCGCACCGGCGCGCACGCGCAGCGCGAGGTCGGTGGTGAGGCGGTCGAGCTCGTCGCTCGCGCGGTCGTGGGTGCGGGGGGCGGGGACGTCGGTGGCGACGGTCGAGGTGTGCATGGCGAGGGTGTGTGCGGCGCCCGCGCGAAAATCGGCCGCTCGCAGCCCCGCAGCGCTGTGATGTCCGTCACACCATGGCGGGCGGCGGGCGAGGTGGCCCGCGCAGGTTGGCGCACGCCCCCGCCGCATAGGCGTGGAGACCACCACGACGAGAGGACCCCTGTGGAGCACAGACGCCGGACGTTCGACGCCGGACCGGGAGCGGGCCTCCTGCTCCCTTCCTCCGCGATCGAGACGGTGGCCCGCCTGCACCGCTGGCAGGCGTTCGCCGGCCTGGCCGACGGCGAGGTGCTGCTCTCGCCCCTGTCCGCGTCACCGCTCCCCCTGCCGTGGACCGTGCCCGCGGGCCGGCGGCGGTGGGCCACCGTGCGTCCCGAGGCGATGTGGCACCCGCTCCTGTGGCTGCCCGAGCGCCTGAGCACGCCGCGGGTCCTGCGCGACCCGGTGACGGGCGAGACGTGGGGCGAGACGTACGACGAGTGGGCGCTGCGCGTCGTGCTCGAGCTCACCGAGGCGGGCCCGGTGACGCTCGACGGGCAGGAGTGGGTCCTGCTGCACGACCCGGCGCACGACCGGTTCGTGCGCCCCGCCGGGCCCGAGGACCACGACCTCGTCCCGCTGTTCGACGTGACGACCGGGACGTGGCTCGACGTGCTGTCGACCGTGGGGCTCGACGTCGACGACCGCGCGCACGTCGCCCGGGTCGAGGCGTGGCTCGCCGGCGCGGCCGACGCCGCGCTCGACGCGGTGGACCTCGACCGGCACCTGCAGGCCGAGGGGCGCGACCCGGCGTGGTCGCTCGACCGGGTGCACCGGCCCCTCGCCGGGCCGGGCGAGTCCCGGACCTACGTCGAGGACCTGCGCGACGCGTCGTCGGCCCTCGTGGCCCGCGAGCTCGGCGAGCGCGCCGCCCGCCTGGGGCGCGGCCGGGCGACCGCGCGCGAGCTCGGCCGGCAGGTCGGCACGCTCGCGCGCATCGCGTCGACGCTGCTCTCCCCGCGCGAGCTCGTCGCCGAGGACCTCGGGCTCGCGCTGTCGCTCGTCACCGCGAGCGCCGAGCGGGCGACGACGAGGCGGGCCGCGCTCGACGCCGTCGCGGACCTGCGCATGGTGCTCGGCCCGGTCGCGCAGGCGGCGGCCGTCGGGCTCGACCGCGTCGCGCTGCGGTCGGAGATCGAGACGGCGCAGGTGCACCGGCAGGTCGCGGCGCTCTCGGGCCGGCCGGTCGCCTGAGGCGCGCTCGCCCGGCGCCCGGTCAGGCGTCCCGCGGGGCGTGCTTCGCGAGGAACGCGTAGACCTCCGTCGCGTCGACGCCGGGGAACGCGCCGCTCGGGAGCGCGGAGAGCACGTGCTGGTGCATGCGCGCGCTGGGCCACGACGCGTCCTCCCAGCGCGCGGCCGCGTCCGCGGCCGGGCGGCGGCAGCACGACTCGTCCGGGCACGACGACTGCCGCCGCACCGTCGTGTCCCGGCCGCGGAACCACTTCGCCGAGGCGAACGGCACCCCGACGGCGATGGAGAACTGGCCGGACGTCGTCGTGCCGGTCTGCGTGGAGCACCAGAACGTGCCCGCGGGCGTGTCGGTGTACTGGTACGACTCCTGCGCGCGGTCGCGGCGCGTGAACGCCTCGCGGGCGGCCCACTTGCGGCACACCATCTGGCCCTCGATCGAGCCCGTGACGTCGGCGGGCAGGGGCAGGCCGTCGTTCTCGTAGCCGCGGAACAGGGCGCCGTCGTCGCCGACGCGCAGGAAGTGCAGCGGGATGCCGAGGTGGACGGTCGCGAGGTTCGTGAAGCGCTGCGCGGCGGCCTCGTGGGTCACGCCGAACGCGTCGCGCAGGTCCTCCACGGCGAGGTCCTTCTCGCGCTTGCGCCGCTCCAGGAAGTCGACGGCCGCGCTCTGCGGGATGAGGCAGCACGCCGCGAAGTACGTGATCTCGACGCGCTGGCGCAGGAACTCGGCGTACGAGCGCGGCCGCTCGTGCCCGAGCACGCGGTGCGCGATGGCCTGGAGCGCGAGCGAGCGCAGCCCGTGGCCGCCGGGGATCGACGCGGGCGGCAGGTAGATGCGCCCGTTCTCCAGGTCCGTGACGGTGCGTGTCGAGTGCGGCAGGTCGTCGACGTGCCAGATGGTGAAGCCGAGCTGCTCGGCCATGCGCGCGACGGTGCGGTGGGTGAGCGCGCCGACGGTGTACCCGGCCTTGCGCGTCATCTCCTCGGCGAGCGCCTCGATCTCCGGGTAGTAGTTGTCGCGCGCCTGGCGCTCGAGGCGCAGCTCGGTGTTGGCGCGGCGCGCCTCCTCGGGGGTCGCGACGGCCTCGGTCGCGCGGCGCTGGAGCTCGGCGTGCAGGCCCACGAGGTTCTCGAGCACCGGCAGGGGCAGCTTCTGGCTCGCCTTCACGGCGGGCAGCCCGAGGCCCGCGAACAGGGGGCCGCGCTGGGCGCGGTCGAGCGCGATCTCCAGCGCGGCGCGGCGCGACGGCGGCTCGTCCGTGAGCAGGTCCGCGACCGGGACGTCGAGCGCCTGGGCGAGCTGCTGGAGGAGCGACAGCCGCGGCTCGCGGCGCCCGTTCTCGATCATCGACAGCAGGCTCGGCGCGGTGCCCACGGCCTCCCCGAGCGCGTCAAGGGTGAGGCCGCGCGCCGTGCGGAAGTGCCGCACGCGCCGGCCGAGCGTGATGAGGTCCGCCTGGGCCGTGGGCTGAGGCTCGGGACGGTCCCCCGGGCGGCTGGACGACGTCGTGCTGGCCATGGCTTGACAATACGTCAAGATCAACGAATCTTCACAGCGTTCTGGGGCGAAATCCACGCCAGTTCCGCGTGAGGCTGGAGGCACAGCACCGCCCACCCGCCGAGCGAGGAGAACCCATGACCACCGCCGCAGGCCCCCGCCAGACCCGCCGCACCCGCCAGGCCGCGCTGCTCGACGACGTCGAGACCGACCTCGCCGGGCTGTCGACGGACCGGTCGCCGGGGCAGCGAGGCGGCACGGCCGACCCTCGTCCGCGCGACACGCGCGCCTGGGTGCGGGAGATCGCGACCCTCACCGAGCCGGACGCGATCGTCTGGTGCGACGGCTCCGCGGCGGAGAAGCAGCGCCTGACCGACCTCCTCGTGGACGCCGGGACGCTCCTGCCCCTCGACCCGGAGCTGCGCCCCGGGAGCTACCTCGCGCGCTCCGACCCGAGCGACGTCGCGCGCGTCGAGTCGCGCACGTTCATCTGCTCGCGCGAGGAGGTCGACGCCGGCCCGACCAACAACTGGCGCGAGCCGGACGCCATGCGCGCCGAGCTCCGCGGCGTGTTCGAGGGCTCGATGCGCGGCCGCACGATGTACGTCGTGCCGTTCTCGATGGGCCCGGTGGGCGGCCCCCTCTCCCAGGTCGGCATCCAGGTCACCGACTCGCCGTACGTCGTCGTCAGCATGGGGATCATGACGCGCGTCGGGACGGCCGTCATGGACCTCATCGACGCCGGTGCCGCGTTCGTGCCCGCCGTGCACTCGGTGGGCGCGCCCCTCGTGGACGACACCGGGGCGGTCTCCGAGGACGTGCCGTGGCCGTGCAACGACACGAAGTACATCGTCCACTTCCCCGAGACGCGCGAGATCTGGTCGTACGGCTCCGGGTACGGCGGCAACGCACTCCTCGGCAAGAAGTGCTTCGCGCTGCGCATCGCGTCCGCGATGGCGCGCGACGAGGGCTGGCTCGCCGAGCACATGCTGCTCATCCGCGCGACGTCGCCCGAGGGCCGGGCCTACCACCTCGCCGCGGCCTTCCCGTCCGCGTGCGGCAAGACCAACCTCGCGATGCTGCGACCGACGATCCCCGGCTGGACCGTCGAGACCATCGGCGACGACATCGCGTGGCTGCGGCCCGGCCCCGACGGCCGCCTGCGCGCGATCAACCCCGAGGCCGGCTTCTTCGGCGTCGCGCCCGGCACCGGCGTCGAGACCAACCCCGCCGCCGTCGAGACGTTCGCGCGCGACACGATCTTCACGAACGTCGCGCTCACCGACGACGGCGACGTCTGGTGGGAGGGCCTGACCCCCGAGCCGCCCGCGCACCTGATCGACTGGACCGGCCAGGACTGGACGCCCGACGCCGGCCGCCCCGCCGCGCACCCGAACTCGCGGTTCACCGTCTCCGCGGCGCAGTGCCCGACGATCGCCGACTCCTGGGAGGACCCCGACGGCGTCCCGATCGACGCGATCGTGTTCGGCGGGCGCCGCGCGACCAACGTCCCGCTCGTCGCGCAGGCGTACGGCTGGGAGCACGGCGTCTTCATGGGCGCCACCATCTCCTCCGAGCAGACCGCCGCCGCCGAGGGCACCGTCGGCGCGCTGCGTCGCGATCCGTTCGCGATGCTGCCCTTCTGCGGCTACAACATGGCCGACCACTGGGCGCACTGGCTCCGCGTCGGAGCCTCCCTCGACCCCGAGAAGCGCCCCAAGATCTTCCAGGTCAACTGGTTCCGCAAGGACGCCGACGGCCGGTTCCTCTGGCCCGGGTTCGGCGAGAACGCGCGCGTCGTCGCGTGGATCGCGGCACAGGTCGACCGCTCGCGCGGCGTCCGGACCGACAGCGGCGCCGTGAAGAGCCCCGTCGGCCTGCTCCCCGCGCCCGGCGCGCTCGAGCTCGGCGGCCTCGACCTGGACGACGCCGACCTCGACGCCCTGTTCGACGTCTCGCCCGAGCAGTGGCTCGCCGAGGCCGAGCTGACCGCCGAGTTCTTCGACACCTTCGGCAACCGCGTGCCCGACGAGCTCTGGGCGCAGCTCGCGCGCCTGCGGGACAGGCTGGGGGCCTGACGCCGAGCGCCGCCGCACGCACCCGACGTCCCCGGGTGCGTGCGGTGGCGCTCGCTCGCACCATGAAGTGGTCGGCTCCAGCAGACGGGCCCCCTCCCTGCTGCGGCTCCGACCGAAGGACTCCCCATGATCAGCACGGACCAGATCGAGCGACTGCTCGCCGGAGGAACCGTCGTCACGGAGGACGGCGAGAAGATCGGCAAGGTCGGCCAGGTGTTCGTCGACGACCGCACCGGCGAGCCCGACTGGGTCACGGTGAAGACCGGCCTGTTCGGCACCGGCGAGTCGTTCGTCCCGCTCGCCGAGGCCGACGTCCAGGGGGACGAGATCCGCGTCCCCTTCGGCAAGGATCGCGTCAAGGGTGCCCCGCGGGTGGACGACGCAGGGGGCCACCTCTCCCACGAGGAGGAGGACGCGCTCTACCGCTACTACGGGCGCGACACCTCCGACGCGGCGCGCGGGGGCGGCGAGCGTGACAGCGAGCGGCCCGGCCCGGACGACCGGTCCGCGCAGGACGTCGGGGCCAGGGGTGACGATCCGGACGATGGCGCCGCCGACGAGGGCGACGTCGTCGGCAGGCACGCCGCCGGGCCGGCGGACGACCTCGCTGCCTTCCCGGCGGACCCGGCCCCCACCGGCGAGCAGGCGCCCACGAGGATGCGGCTTCGCCGGTACGTCGTCACCGAGTACGTCGAGGAGACGGCGCCGGACGAGGAGGGGCCGGACGACGCCCGTCGCGAGACCTCCGGAGAGGACGGTCAGTCATGAGCACCAGCTACGGGTCGACCCGGCCCGAGAACGACCCTCCGGCACGCGAGCCCGGCGGGTCCGCCGACCGTGCTGCCGACCCCGCGACGGGCGGTGTCGCACCCGACCGGGAGGCCGTCGTCGCCCGGGAGAAGGAGCAGTACGGCGGCATCAAGATCGGTTCCGCCTTCTTCGGGTGGCTCACCGCCACCGGGACGGCCGTCCTGCTCACCGCGCTGGCCGCCGCCGCGGGGGCGGCCTTCGGCCTGTCCGGGACCACGGACGCGCAGGACGCCGTCGAGCAGGCGACCGAGAACGCGGAGACCATCGGCATCGTCGGCGGCATCGTGCTCGTCGTCGTCCTGTTCGTCGCCTACTACTGCGGTGGCTACGTCGCGGGCCGCATGGCGCGCTTCGACGGCGCCAAGCAAGGCCTCGCGGTGTGGCTCTGGGCGGTCGTCATCGCGATCGTGCTGGCGCTGCTGGGGCTGGTGGCGGGCAGCCAGTACAACGTGCTGTCGCAGCTCAACACGTTCCCGCAGATCCCGGTGAGCGCGAACGACCTCACGACCGGCGGCGTCATCGCGCTCGTCGCCGCCGCCGTCGTGAGCCTCGTGGGCGCCGTTCTCGGCGGTATCGCGGGGATGCGGTTCCACCGCAAGGTGGACCGCGCGGGCATGGGCGGATGACCGCTCAGTAGGCCGTGCCCATGAGCTCGCGGACCTCGGCGAGGGTGCGGTCCGCGGTCGCGTTGGCGCGGGCGTTGCCCTCGCGCAGCACGTCGAGCGGGTCGGGCCCGTCCCCCGCGGCGAGGGCACGACGGCGGGCCCGCAGGGGACGCAGGTGCTCGACGAGCGCCTCGGTCACCACCTGCTTGAGGCGGCCCGCCCCGGCGGCACCGACCTCGTCGGCGAGCGTCTCGGGCGTCGTCCCGGCGGCGAACGCACCCAGCGTGAGGAGGTTCGCGACCTCGGGCCGGCGCTCGGGCTCGTAGGTGACGTGCCGCTCGGAGTCGGTGCGGTGGCGGCGGACGAAACGCGCGGTGGCGTCCTCGTCGTCGCGCAGCTCGAGCGCGTTGCCCGCGGACTTGCTCATCTTGCGCCCGTCGGTGCCGAGCACGGTGGGCGCGGGGGCGAGCAGGACGTCGGGCTCGGGGAAGTAGGGCTGCGCGGCGGCGTAGCGCTGGTTGAAGCGTCGTGCGACGGTGCGCGTGAGCTCGACGTGCGGGAGCTGGTCCTGCCCGCCGGGCACGAGGTTGCCGTGGCAGAAACAGGATGTCGGCGGCCTGGTGCACCGGGTAGGTGAACAGCAGGCCGCTCATGGGGCGGCCCTGCCGTGCGGCGGCCGCGACGGCCTCGGCCTTGACGGTCGGGTTCCGCTCGATCTCGGCGGTCGTCACGAGGCTGAGGAACGGCAGCAGGAGCTGGTTGAGCGCGGGGACCGCGGAGTGCGCGAAGACCGTCGTGCGGGCGGGGTCGATCCCGGCCGCGAGGTAGTCGAGGACGACCTCGCGCACGGTGGCGCGCAGGTCCCCGGCGTGGTCGCGGTCGGTGATGACCTGGTAGTCGGCGACGACGAGCACGACCTCGACGCCGTCGTCCTGCAGCCGGACGCGGTTCGCGAGGGTGCCGAGGTAGTGCCCGAGGTGCAGCGCGCCCGTCGGGCGGTCGCCGGTGAGGACGCGGAAGCCGGACGGGTCGGTCGCGAGCCGGGCCTCGATCTGCGCGGACCGCTCGCGGGCCGCCGCGACGGACGCGGTCGACGCCGACAGCCCGGACGGCGTCGCGGACGAGAGGGCCGACGGCGCGGGGTCGAGGGTCGTGGTCATGGTGCTCTCCTTCGGTGGGGAGCCACGCACCACGCCCGGTCGAGGACCGGACCGGCCCGGACATGACGACGTCCCGGCTGCGGCGCGCAGCTCGGGACGTGGGCAGGACTGGTCACGGCTGCGGAGGCAGCCACCACCAGCTCTGCGTGATCATGCGTCCACCCTACGCCCGCCGCGCGGGGCGACGGCCCTCGGCGAGAATGGTCGGATGCCTGAGATCTCCGTCGAGAACGTCACCGGTCCCGTCGCCTACCACGCGGAGGGTCCGGTGTGGTGGCCGGGCTGGGGCGGCCTGCGGTACGTGGACATGCTTGCGGGCGACCTCCTGACGCTGCGGCCCGACGGCGGCGTCGACCGCCTCCACGTGGGCGACCACGCGGCCGTGGTGCGGCCGCGGACCGGGGGCGGGTTCGTCGTCGGGCTGGCGCGGTCGGTCGCGGTGGCGGACGGCGACGACGCCCCGGTCCGCACGATCGCGACGCTCGTCGACGACCCGGCGATCCGCCTCAACGAGGGGGCGGCGGCGCCCGACGGCGCGTTCTACGTGGGCGGCCAGGCCGAGGGCGAGCGGCCCAGCGCGCTGTACCGGGTGGAGGCCGACGGGTCCTCGCGCGTCGTGCTCGACGGCGTCGAGGTGTCGAACGGGCTCGGGTTCGCGCCGGACGGGTCGCGGGCCTACTACGTCGACTCCGCGACGCGGCGCATCGACGTGCTCGACGTCGTCCCGGCCGCGGAGGACCCGCGCGGTCTCGTGCGGCGTCGCCCGTTCGTGGAGATCGACCCCGACGACGGCATGCCGGACGGCCTCACGGTCGACGCGGAGGGCGGCGTCTGGGTGGCGCTGTGGGGCGGCGGCGCGGTCCGGCGCTACTCCCCCGACGGCACGCTCGGTGCCGTCGTGCCGCTCCCGGTGTCGCAGGTGAGCGCGTGCACGTTCGGCGGCGACGACCTCGACCGGCTGTTCGTCACGACGTCGCGCCAGGGGCTGGACGACCCCGACGCGGACGAGGCCGCGTCGGGGTCGCTGTTCGTGGCGGACCCGGGGGTCCGGGGGCTCCCGGCCCTGCCGTTCGCGGGCTGAGCGGCGCCGCGGGTGGTCAGCGGACGGCGTCGCGCACGCGCTGCTCGGCGCGGCCCAGACCGTCGATCTCGAGCGTGACGACGTCGCCCGCCCGCAGGTAGGGGAAACGCCCGGACAGGGCGACGCCCTGCGGGGTGCCGGTGTTGATGAGGTCGCCCGGCTCGAGGACCATGTACTGCGACAGGTGGTGCACGAGGTACGCGACGTCGAAGATCATGTCGGCCGTCGTCGAGTCCTGGCGGGGCTCGCCGTTGACCCAGGACCGGAGCCCGAGGTTCTGGACGTCCACCTCGTCGGCGGGGACGAGCCACGGGCCGAGCGGGTTGAACGTCTCGCAGCTCTTGCCCTTCGACCACTGACCGCCGGAGACCTTCATCTGGTAGTCGCGCTCGGAGACGTCGTGCGACAGGACGTAGCCCGCGACGTGGTCGAGCGCCTCCTCCGGGGACGACAGGTAGCGCGCCCGGCGACCGATCACGACGCCGAGCTCGACCTCCCAGTCGACCGTCGTCGCGCCGGGCGGCACGAGCACGTCGTCGTGCGGGCCGACGACCGTGTTCGAGTGCTTCCAGAAGACGATTGGGACGTCGGGCGGCGTCGAGCCGGACTCGGCGGCGTGCTCCGCGTAGTTCATCCCGATGCAGACGACGGCCGTCGGCCGGGCGACGGGCGCGCCGACGCGCAGCTCGTCGGCGCCGTCGAGCACGGGCAGCGCGCCCGCGGCGAGCGCCGCGCGGACCCGGCCGACGCCGTCGGCTGCGAGGAACTCGCCGTCGATGTCGCGGGTGAGCGGGTCGAGGGAGTGCACGACCCCGTCCTCGCGGACGGCGGGACGCTCCTGGCCGAGGGGGCCGAGTCGGACGAGCTGCACGGGTGGGTCTCCTAGGTCGGGGCGGGTGGCGCGGGTCTTCAGGCGAGGGCGCGCGCGTGGTCCGGGTTGACGATCGACGGCACGGGGCGGCCCGCGAGGAAGTCGACGGCGTTGCGCGCGGCGTGCACGGGAAGGTCCTGCATGGCCTCGGGCGAGAACCACGCGGCGTGCGGGGTGAGCAGCACGTTGTCCAGGGTGCGCAGGCGCGAGTCGGCGGGCAGCGGCTCGGTCGCGTAGACGTCGAGCGCGGCCGAGCCCACGTGGCCGGACGCGAGCGCGTCGGCGAGCGCGTCCTCGTCGATGAGCGGCCCGCGGCACGTGTTGACGACCCGCACGCCCGGCTTCGCGGCGGCGAGCGTGCGGGCGTCGAGCAGGTGGCGCGTCGACTCGGTGAGCGGCGCGTGCAGCGTGATGACGTCGGCGCGCGCGACGGCCTCGTCGATCCCCACGGCCTCGTGCCCGTCGGACGCCACGGCCTGCGGGTCGACGAACGGGTCGTGCACGAGCACGCGGTAGCCGAGCGCGCGGGCGGAGCGCGCGACCTCGGAGCCGATCCGCCCGTACCCGATCACGGCGACGACGGTGCTGGACAGGCGCGCGGCGTGCTGCGCCGTCGGGGCCCACGTGCCCGCGCGCAGCGCGCGGTCGTAGGCGACGAGGCCGCGGTCGAGGGTGAGGATCATCGCGACCGTGTGGCTCGCGACCTCCTCGATGCAGTAGGTCGGGGTGTTCGCGACGGCGACGCCGCGCTCGGTGGCGGCCGCGACGTCGACCATGTCGTAGCCGATGCCCATGCGCGAGACCATGCGCACCCCGCCCGGCCCGGCGACGGCGTCGAGCACGCGGGCCGTGATCGGGGCCCACTGCACGACGAGCGCGGAGGGCGCGGACCCGCTCGCGGCGGCCTCCTCGACGGCGGCGATCACCTCGTCCTCGGTGCGCGCCGCGGCGCGCACGGCCCGCAGCCCGGCGGCGGTCAGGGTGTCCTCGCACGCGGTCCCGGGCAGGTCGCAGTCGGTGATGACGACGGTGTCGGCTGTCATGCAAGGAATGCTATAGCAAATAGCACCCCCGACCAACCCTCGGGTCGGTCGGATGCTATAGCGTGGGCTCATGACCCTTGCCCCGGACGGCGCCCGCCGCCGCCTCGCCCTCGTCACCGGCGCCAGCTCCGGCATCGGCGCCGCCACCGCCCTCCAGCTCGCGCGCGACGGGCACGACGTCTGGCTCACGTACACCGGCGGCGAGGCCGGCGCGCGCGCCACCGCCGCCCGCTGCGAGGAGGAGGGCGCCGCGACCCGCGTCTCGCGCCTCGACCTGCGCGACACCGCGTCCGTCGAGGCGCTCGTCGCCGAGGTCACCGACGCCTGGGGACGCCTCGACGTGCTCGTCAACAACGGCGGCGTGTGCCCGTACCGCGCGCTCGACGACATCGAGCTCGACGAGTGGGACCTCGTCATGGAGACGAACGCGCGCGGCACGTTCGTGCTGTCGCGGGCCGCGCTGCCGCTGCTGCGCGCAGACCGGCCCGAGCCCGCGGGGGCGACCGTCACGCCCGACGAGCGGACCGCGCGCGACCGCGCGATCGTCAACCTCTCGTCCATCGCGGGCGAGCAGGGCGCGCTCAAGACCGGCGTGCACTACGCCGCGAGCAAGGCCGCGATCCTCGCGATCACGCGCTCCTTCGCGCGCATCCTCGCGAGCGAGGGCATCCGCGTGAACGCCGTGACGCCCGGCCCCGTGACGAGCGCCATCACCGACCAGCTCGCCCCCGACGCCCGCGCCGGGCTCACCGCGTCCATCCCCCTCGGGGACTTCGGCACGCCCGACGACGTCGCGTGGGTCGTCGCGTCCCTCGCCTCCCCGCGCGCCGGGTTCGTCACCGGCGCGACGTACGACGTCAACGGCGGCGTCCGGATCGACTGACCGCCGGTCCGTCGCGACACTCGCCCACCCCTGCCCGAGGAGGCACCCATGAGCACGTCCCCGTCCGCCGTCGTCACCGCCCAGGTCGACGCCTTCAACGTCCGCGACCTCGACGGTTTCTGCGCGACCTACGCGCCCGACGCCGTCGTGAGCGGCGTGACCCCCGAGCCGATCGTCGGCCGCGACGCCCTGCGCGCGTTCTACGCGGGCCGGTTCGAGGACACCGCGCTGCACTGCGTCATCGACGCGTCCGTGACGTTCGGCGACCGCTGGCTCGTCGCGCGCGAGCTCGTCACCACGTCGAACGGCACCGGCGAGACCGTCGCGACGTTCGAGGTCCGCGACGGCCTCATCACCCGCGCGAGCATGGTCAAGGGCTGACGCCCTGGCCGCGTCCTCCCCGTCGCACGGGCGTAGCCGCCCAGCGGTCCCGTGGGTCCTCCGCTCGGTCGCCGCCGCGAAGACGGGACGAGAGGCGAGAAATGGCCCCTGTCGCCAGCCTGCCAGGGGCCACAACTCACTTCTCGCATCGACGATGCGGGGGCTCGTCGGGTTCCTGTACCCCAGGTCAGGTAAGGCCGTAGCGCGCGTCGAGGTCGGGGTCGTGGGGCGGGTTGCCGAACGACGCGGTCCAGGCGCCGTCGGCGGCGATCGACTGGCCGGACACGTAGCAGGCCTCGTCGGACAGCAGGAACGCGACGAGCGCCGCGATCTCGGCGGACTCGGCGATGCGGCCGAGCGGCGGGCCCTCGGCGAGGGCGCGCTCCTCGGCGGCCGGGTCGGCCGCGCGGGCGATCTGCGCGTCGAGGTGCGGGGTGCGCACCCCGCCCGGCGCGACGGTGTTGGCGCGGATGCCGTACCGCCCGTACGTCACGGCGACGGAGCGCGCGAGCGCGTCGATGCCGCCCTTGGTCAGCTCGTAGGCGGCGTGGTCGGCGAACGCCGCGCGGCCGTGGATCGAGCCGATGTTGACGATCGACCCGCCGCTCACCTGGTCGGTGAACGCCTCGACGGCGGCGGCGCAGCCCCAGAGGTAGCCGAGGCCGTTGATCTCGACGACGTCGCGCGCGTCCTGCTCGACCTGCGTCGCCCGCTCCGGGTCGGCGAGCGCGTGCAGCGGCGTGCGGACGGTGATGCCCGCGTTGTTCACCCATCCGGCGAGCGGCGCGAGGTCGCGCGCGGTCCGCGCGGCCTCGCGGTGCGCCTCGCGGTCGCGCGAGTCCCCCAGCACGACGGCGGCGCACACCCCCTCCTCGACCGTCCCCGAGCCCGGGGTGCGCTCCAGCCCGACGACGGTCCACCCGTCGGCGGTGAGGCGCGCGGCCACGGCGCGGCCGATGCCCTTGCCGCTGCCGGTGACGACGACGCTGCGACGCTCGCTCACGGGTCCAGCCGAAGGTCCGGTCACGGGGCTGCCTCCAGGTCGAAGCGGTCGGGGTCGAGCGTGAAGCCCAGGCCGGGCACGTCGGGCGGGGTGGCGTGGCCGCCGTCGAACACGGGACCGCCGCGCACGAGCAGCGGCGCGGGGTCGTAGGGGTTGCCCGCGGGCGAGCGGTCGAACGTCTCGACGCCGATGCCCGCCGCTCCGCCCAGGTGCACGCTCACCTCGGGGTACACGTGGCTGGACACGACCTTCCCCCGCGCCGCCCACGCGCGCACGAGCGGGTCGGCGGCCGTGATGCCGCCGATCGCGACGACGTCGACGCGCGGCACGTCGAGCGCGCCCAGCGCGTCGAGCCGGGCGAAGACCTCGGGGTCGGTGACCTCGTCGCCCACGGAGAGCGGCAGCCCGGACGCGTCGCGGACGCGCGCCGCGCCGGCCGCGTCCTCGGGCAGCAGCGGGTCCTCGAGCCACGCGAGCGCGGGCGCGCTCTCCCCCGCCGCACCCGTGACGCCCCACCCGTCGAGGTCCGCGAGCGCCTCGTCGGCGTCGCGCCAGCCGAAGCCCACGTCGACCACGACGCCGCTGCGCCCCGCGACGGTCGGGCGGCCGGTGACGTCGGGCAGCTCGGCGCGCAGGATCGCGAGCAGGTCGCGCATGAGGGCGCGGTCGGGCGAGCGCGAGATCTTCAGCAGCGGCCACCCGGCGCGCGCGTGGGCGAGCACCTCGTCCGCGACGTCGCGCGCGGTGCGGCCGGGCGTCGGGTAGGCGGCGACGAGGATCGTGGGGCGTGGCGCGGCGGACGTCGTGTCGCCGGGCTCCGCCGCCGACGGGTGCGTCGACCCAGGAAGGTGCGGGCCGTCGTCGAGCAGGGACCACACCGGACGCCCGGCGAGCCGGCCCGCGAGGTCCCACAGCGCGACGTCGACCAGGCCGATCGCGCGCCGCACAAGACCCACGCGGCCGACGATCGCGGACCCGCGCAGGGCCGCGTCCCACGCGGCGCCGACGCTCTGGCGCGCGGCGACGCCGTCGGACGCGACGACCTCCCGGCCCACCACGTGCGGGGCGACGAGCCGGTCCACGAGCTCGGCCATGGGCGCCTCGCGCGTGAGCGCGTACGACTCCCCGGCGACGGTGCGGCCGTCGTCCGTCTCGGCGACGACGCGCACGCCGACGTACTCGCGGCGCTCGACCGTCATCGCGCCGAGGCGCAGCGGCTGCGGCAGCGGGACGACCGTCGTCGCGGTGCGGACGGCGACGACGCGCGCGGCGGTCCCCACGCTCACTCCGGCTTCTTGGCGAGCGGCACGCCGTAGTCGACGAGGAAACCGCCGTCGACGTAGACGGTCTGCCCGACCATGTACGCGGCCTGGTCGGACACGAGCCAGCTCACCGCGTTGCCGATCTCCTCCGGCTGGGCGAGCCGGCGGGCGGGGATGCGCGCGAGGATCGTCTCCTCCGAGAGCGTGCCCTGGGCGACGCCCTGGCGGAACACGCCCGTGTCGATGTACCCGGGCGCGACGGCGTTGACCCGCACGCCGCGCGCGGCCCACTCGGCGCCCGCGGTCGCGGTGAGCCCGATGACGGCGGCCTTGGTCGTGGAGTACGGGGCCCGGCCGGCGGAGCCGCGGGCCGAGACGGACGAGATGTTGACGACGGCGCCCCGGCCCGCCGCGAGCATGTGGCGGCCCGCGGCCTGGAGGCACGCGAAGACGCCGTGCAGGTTGACGTCCACGACGGCCGACCACTCGTCCCACGTGAGGTCCTCGAGCGCGCGGTGGCGCTGGATGCCCGCGTTGTTGACGAGCGCGTCGATCCCGCCGAACGCCGCGGCGAGGTCGTCGAACGCGGCGCGCACGGCGGCGTGATCGGTGACGTCGAGCGGGGCCCAGACGAGCCCGGCCGCGTCGGGGACGGCACCGAGGTCGAGCGCGGGGAGGTCGTGCTGCACGACGTCCGCGCACACGACCCGGAACCCGTCGGTCGCGAGACGCTCGGCGACGGCACGGCCGATGCCGGCCGCTCCCCCGGTGACGACGGCGAGCGGGACGCGCGGGGCGTCGGGGGCGGGGGTGGTCACTGGTCCTCCTCGGGGACGGGACGGGTCGGGGGCGCGGCGGACGTCGGTGCGGCGGGCGTCGGTGCGGCGGGTGCCGCGTCGCCGGGGGGCCAGGTGGCGGCATCGGCGAGCACGTCGTCGACGACGGCGCACGCGTGCCGCTCCAGGCGTTCGAGCGAGCCCGGTGCGAGCGGCGACTGCCACGCCTGGTAGGCGCCGACGTCGTACGCCTCGCGGGTGGGCAGGTAGACGAAGCCGGGGCCGTTCGTGAGGTTCGCGACGACGACCGGCCGCGTCCCGGCATGGGCGCGCACGGTGCGCTGGAGGCGCGAGTACGCCTCGCCCGGGTGCGCGACGAGCAGCGCCTCGCCGACGCGCCACACCCACGTGGGGTGCTGGACGGTCGGGCCGGTGACGTAGCCGTCGCGCAGGTTCCGCGCGCGGCGCAGACGCTCCTCGCGCGAGCGCGGGTCGATGTCGGCCCACTCGGCCTCGAGCTCGTCCCACGTCGGGAGGTCGCGCAGGTCGAGCGTGACGGGCTCCGTCACGGCGGCGAGCGTGCGGGCATCGGGCCGTGCGTCAGGCTGGGCGTCGGTGCCGGTGCCGGGGCCGGGGAGCGCGGCCGAGGGCGCGGGCTCCCAGACCGCGAGCGGCGCGCCGGACTCGACGACGTGGGTCAGCTCCAGCTCCGTGCCCGGCGGCGGGAGCTCCGCGAGCGCCGCGAGCACGGCATGGCCGAGCGACGTGCCGTGCCGGTCCGCGACGACGGTGTCGCCCGTGTACTGCTCGCGCGGCGCGAGCTCGCCCGACGCGCCCTGGAGGAACGCGACGGGGGCGCCCGTCTCGCGCTCGACGAGGTCGCGCATCGCGCCCACGTAGTCGGGCGAGACGAGCCGGTTCTGCCAGGCGAGCGTCGTGGGGTGGCACGCGTAGTTGACGATCGTCGCGAGGGTGACGTCCTCGCCTGCGGGCGCGGCGCCGTCGGGCCGCGTCTCCCCGGCGGGCGCCGGGCGTGCGGTGAGGCGCCCGACGACGACCGTGTCGTCCGCGGGGTCGGCGCCGGGCGAGCGCGGGGTGCCGGCGTCGGGGTTGAAGCCGACGAGCGGCCGGGGCGGCGTGCTCTCCGCAACGGCTCCCGCGGCCGTCCCCGCGTCCCCGGCCGCGCAGCCGTCGAGCAGCGCCTCGCGGTTCGACGCGAGGCCGCAGCGGCCGGTCGTCCACTCGAGGGTCGCGGGCCGGAGGGACGCGATCGCCTCCACGGCGGCGTCGGCCGCTGCGCGCGCGAGGTCGTGCAGGTAGGCGACGCCGCGGTCGCCGCCCGCGAGGTCCGCGTCGCCCGAGCAGAGGACCGGCCCGGCGTGCGTGTGGGAGAGGGAGACGAGCAGGCGCTCGACGGGCAGCCCGGTCGCGTCGAGGACGGTCGCGCGCAGGGTCGCCTCGTCGTCGACCCGGCGCCACCAGGTGCCGTCGATCGTCACGAGGACGAAAGGCTCGGAGGCCCCGGGGTCGGGGCGCTCCTCCGCGAGCGCGACGGCGGTCAGTGTCATCGCGCGGTGGGCGCCCTCGGAGACGTCCCAGTCGGCCGGGCCCCAGTTGCGCGCCCGGATACCCGGGGCGGGCGTGACGTCGCGGACGGCGACGCCGGCCAGGCCGACGAACGCGGGGACGGGGGCCCGCGTGTGCAGGGCGACCATCGCACCTCCTCTGGGCTCGGGAGTGCCGATGCTATAGCATGTAGTCCGGTCGGGACGCCCCCGGGACGGCACCGTGGCCGCTATCCTTCAGCGGCGCCCCACCCTCGACGATCCGAGCCCGCCGCCCCCACGACACCACGGAGAAACCATGGCGCTCAAGAGCGTGCCGGACCAGAACGTCGCCGACCGCGTCACGGTCGAGCTGCGCGAGGCGATCTTCAGCGGCGACCTCGCCCCGGGTGAGCGGCTCGTCGAGCGCAAGCTCGCCGAACGCCTCGGCACGAGCCACATCCCGGTGCGCGAGGCACTGACGCGGCTGACCCAGGAAGGCCTCGTCGAGCGGCTCCCCCACCGCGGCGCACGCGTCGCCGCGCTCACGAGCCGCGACCTCGAGGAGATCTCGAGCCTGCGCACCCTGCTGGAGCAGTTCGCCGTCGTGCGGGTCCAGGACGCCTGGGACCCGGCGAAGGAGGCGAAGCTGCGCAAGACGGTCCAGCAGATGGTCCAGGCGGCGGAGAAGGGCAGCAACGCCCGCGTCTTCGAGCTCGACCGACGCTTCCACGAGCAGCTCTGGGAGATGGCCGACCACCGCATGCTCATGACGCTCAACGCGCAGCTCCGCAGCCGCATCACCGGCTTCCTGCGCGCCGCGAACGCCGCGCTCGAGCCCGAGGCGCGCGTCGCGCACGCGCGCACCCACGACCTCATCGTCGACGCCATCGCGGGCGGCGACCCGGGTACGGCCCAGCGCGTCATGGCCGAGCACATCGGCGAGGCCGCCGCACGCCTCGCGAGCCACACGGACGACGAGGCCGAGCCCGCCGCGGCGAACGGCTGACCGCCGCGGCGTCCGCGCCGTGCTGCGACTCTCGCGACCCCGGGCCGCCTAGGGTCGCGGGATGGACATCGTGCGCGCCGCCGAAGCGTTCGCCGCCTGGGCGCGGACGCATCCCCAGGACTTCGGCGAGTGGGAGACGGACGACCCGGAGTGGCCCGTGGCGTACGACTGCGCCCGGGCCTTCCTCAACGACCGACCCTTCCCGGAGTGGAACGACGCAGAGAAGAGTTCCTTCCTCTCTCTGCTGGCGCGTGACAACGAGGTCGAGGAGCTGGCGGACCTGCTCTCTGAGCACCCGGCGACGCTGGCCGGCGTCGCCGAGCACGTCTGCGCTGCGCCGGAGTGCGCGGAGCCCGACGCACGGTGGCAGATCGCGGCGTATCTTCCCGCCATCGGGCCTGATGCGACCTCGCTGCTCCTGACGCTCTTCGCCGACGACGACGAGTACGTCCGGCGTCGCGCGCTGCTGTCGCTCGGCACGCTCCGGGCACCGGCCGCGGAACGGTGCGCCGTCGCCGCCTGGGAGTCCGGTCTCGAGCACCAGCGGATCGTGGCGCTGCACGTCCTGCACGAGGTGGGCTCACCCCGGTTCGCGACGTACGCGGCGCTCGCGGCGGACGACCCGCGCCCGTCCGTCCGGCAGGCGGCCCGTCGGCTCGGCTGATCAGGCGGGCGGGAGCCCGGATGGCGGCACCGCCGCCATCCGGGGCGTTCGTGCGCGCCCAGCCCGGCCCGCACGGTCCGTCGCGTCGCACGCCGACGGTCGTCCCGCGACCCTACTTTTGCTATAGCATCCCGTCAACACCGGCCCGGACCCTGGACTGCCATGCACCTGCGCACCGCCACGCCCGACGACGTCCCCGCGCTCTTCGCGCTGTGGGACCGCGCCTTCGACGCGCCGCTCATGGTGCCGGTCTACGAGACGGACGACGGCCGGCTCGACCGCACGCACGTCGCCGTCGACCCGGACGACGGCCGCGTCGTGGGCTCGGTGTACTGGACCCCGCGCGAGCTCGGCGGGCCCGACGGCGGCACCCTCCGGGCGGGCGGCGTCGCGAACGTCGCGACCGCCCCCGAGGCGCGGGGCCGGGGCCTCGTCCGCGCGCTGCTCGCGCGGGCCGTCGAGCAGATGGAGCAGGACGGCGCGGACGTCGCGCTGCTGTTCACCGGCACCCCGGACGTCTACCGGTCGAGCGGCTTCGAGACGTTCGACGTGCCGCTCCGGCGCGGTGCACCGCGTCCGGTCAACGAGGTGGACACCGGGCGCGACGACCTCGACGACGACGGGCTCCCGACGGACGCCGCGCCGTCGGGCCTCGTGAGCGACGCCCCCGTGCGGACCCGCACCGACCGCCTGCCCGGCGTCCCGTGGCCCGCGTGGTCGGTCGCGCTGCGGTGGGAGCAGCTCGCCGTGCTGCACGACGCGTTCGACACCGTGGCGGACGGGCCGCGCCCCCTCGCCACCCGACGCACCGCCGAGCACTGGGAGCAGCGCATCCCGCTCTGGTACTCCGGCTCCGAGGTGTTCACCGCACGAGCCGCCGAGGGGGAGGTCGTGGGCTACCTCGTCCTCGAGCCCGAGCCGGACGTGCTGAAGGTCCGCGAGCTCGGCGTCGACCCGGCGTCGGACCGCGCGCACGACCTCGTCGACGCCCTCGCTCGCACCACGCTCCACCGTGCGCACCTGCACGGCGCCCCCGCCGTCGAGGTGCGCCTCCCCGCGCACGCCCTGACCGACCGCTTCGCCGCCGCGGTGCTCGACGCGCCCGTCGTCGCGACCGACACGACGGGGATGCTCCGGCCCGTCCGCGCGGCGGCCGACGTCGTCGCGCACCTCCGCGACGCCGCCGCGGCCGGGGTGGGTTTCCACTGGCCCGGCGACTACCTCTGACCGACTGACCCACCCCACGAGGTAGAGCCCCGGTCCGCCGAGGTAGAGCCCTGGTCACGCAACCGGGGCTCTACCTCGCGTAACCACGGCTCTACTCGCGCGACCACGGCTCTACCTCGCGCGACCACGGCTCTACCTCGGCGTCGTCGGCACGTGCGCTCCCGTCAGAAGGCACTTGCTATGGCAGTTTTCGAGGCGGCACAGCGGTCTGACCTGCGCGGATGCGGGCTCGCTTGCTCTTGACGATGCCATAGCATCCCGCTACTCTCCGAGTGTCCGGTTCACCGTCGCAACGACGCGCACGAACCCGCTGACCCCCGACCCAGCACCGGAACCGCACGACCCCCGCAGCACCGCTCCCCCGGAACACCCCGCAGCCCCGGGCCGCCGGAGCCACCGCGTCGCCCGCCCGCACGGCGTCCTCCCGACGTCACGAAGGGTGCCCCCGTTGTCCACTCCCCCATCCCAGACCCGCCCCGCGTCCGACGACACCGGCGCGACCGACCCCACGACCGCCGAGGCGGCGTCGTCGCCCTCGCGCCGCCACCTGCTGCGCGTCGCCGGCATGGCCTCGCTCGCCGCGGGTGCCGTCGCGCTCGGCACCGGCAGCGCCCATGCGACGCCCCTCGTCGGCACGCTCCCCGCGGGCAAGAACGACACGCCCGACGACGAGGTCCTCGTCGCCGCCTCCGTCGCCGAGCTCACCGGCTGGAAGGCCAAAAAGCTCGACGACGGCGCCGTCGCCCAGCTCCTCGGCCACGCGACCCCGGGCGACGGCGCGGCCCGCCTCGTCCGCTACGACGCGAGGTCCACCGCGACCCCGAACGGCGGCACCGTCCTCGCCCCCGGCGACGCCGGTGCCACCGGCCGCTGGCACACCCTGCACGCCGGCACCGCGGACTTCCGCTGGTTCGGACTCTTCGGCCCCGAGAACCCCGCCGACGACGCCCTCGACGCCCTCGTGAACGACCCCAGCATCACCCGCATCGAGGCCCGCACGGACCTCAACTTCACCCGGCGCCACACCTACACCCGCTCAAACCTCGAGCTCGACTTCGGCGGGCGCACGGTCACGACGGAGGGGATCGAGCGCAACGCCCACGACAACCCGTTCGGCGCGGTCCTGTTCTTCCAGGGTCGCGTGACGGACGAGACGCAGCAGCGCACGCTCGCCGCGACGCTCCCCGACCTCACGGACGTATTCGAGGTCGCGGACGCGGGCGCGTTCGCCGTCGGGCAGTGGTGGGCGCTGCGCTCGGACGAGCGCCCGGGCGGCGGCGGGGACGAGCGCGAGCTCCAGCGCCTCGTCCAGGTCACGCAGGTGCTCGACGCGACGCACGTGCGCGTCGACTACAAGAACGGCTGGGAGCTGCCCGCGGGGCGCGTGCTCACCTGGACGCGCGTCGAGCCCGTCGAGCAGGTGCACGTGCGCGCGATGACGTTCCACGGCTCCGGGCCCTTCGACGGCCCGGCGAACGGGGAGCTGCCCGACGACCGCGAGATGACCGGCTCGCACCCCGTCGCGTTCGAGTACGCGGTGCGCTGCGACGTCTCGGACGTGCACGGCCACCGCACGTGGTGGCCGGTGATCATGCGGCGCTGGAACACCCATTTCGTCACGGAGCGGTGCTCGGTCGCCAACCCGCCGACGGTGTTCTACGGCGGCGCCGGCTACCTCACGCAGCAGATCTACTGCCTGTACGGACGGGTCTCCGACTGCACGAGCCACAACGCGCGGCACCTCAACGACCTCACGGCGTCGGCGTACTGCCTCGTGGAGAACTGCCACGGCGACGGGGACGACCAGGGCGGCAACCCCTTCACGACCCACGGCCAGTACGAGCACGACCTCGTGTTCGTCGGCAACAGCGGGCTCATGGACATCGCCAACTCGGGCGGTCAGTGGGGCACGGCGGCCAAGCGCATCACGGTCAAGCACCACACGTGCTCGTGGTTCGTCGCGGGCACCAAGATCACGGACCTCACGCTCGAGGACGTGCACGTCGTCGCGCGCTCGACCTTCGACCCGCAGGCCACGCTGACGATCAACGCCGACGGCGCGCAGGTGCGCGGCTGCACGGCCGGCTTCTTCGCCGTCGGGCAGCGGTCGTCGCTGTCGCGGCGCCCGACGGTCGTCGAGGACTGCGCGTTCGAGCTTCCTGCGGGGTCCGTGCTGCACCAGACGCCGGTGACGAACCCCGTGCACTTCGTGCGCACCCGCATCACCGGCGTGGACGGCACGATCCTGCGCGGCGCCGGCCCCGTGACGTTCACCGACTGCGAGCTCGTCGGCGGCACGGACGACGCCCCGGCCGCGCCCGTCGACCTCGGCTCGGCGGACGTCACCGTCACGGGCGGGTCGTGGCAGGGCGTGGGGGTGCGGCTCAGCGGCGCACGCGACCAGCGGCTCGTGCTCGACGGCGTCCGGGCCGCGGGCACGACGACGGCCGGGGCCCTCGTCTCGCGCGGCACCGGCGCGGGGGCCGTGGACGTCACGCTCCGCGGCGCCGACCTGCGGGCCGCCGACGGCACCGCGCACGTCGCGCTGCGGGCGGGCGACCGCTACGCCGCGACCGGGTCGCGGTTCACGGGCGGCCGCCTCGACCTGCCCGACGGCGTGCGCGTCCTCCATGCCCGCAACGTCGAGACCGGCGTCGACCGCGCGGGGCTGCCGACCGCGGGCGACGGCGTGCTCGTCGACGCGAACCTCACCGTGTGACCCGCCCGGGCGACGCCCGGGCACCCTGTTCCCGCCTCCCCACCGACACCCGCGCCGTCGCGCCGGGCCGACGAAAGGACACCCCCATGACCCTCGAGACCACGACCGAGCCGACGACGGCCGCGACGGGCGAGGCCGCCCAGCCGCCCTCGCGGCGCAACCTGCTGCGCGTCGCCGGCATCGCCTCCCTCGCCGCGGGCGCCGTCGCCCTCGGCAGCGGCAGCGCCCACGCGGCGCCCCTCGTCGGCGCGCCGCTCGCGGCGAAGAAAGGCGACAAGCCCGACGCCGAGGTCCTCGTCGCCGCCACCGTCGCCGAGCTCACGGGCTGGAAGGCCAAGAAGCTCGACGACGGCACCATCGCCCAGCTTCTCGGCCACGCGACCCCCGGCGACGGCGCCGCCCGGCTCCTGCGGTACGACGCGAGGTCCACCGCCGCCGCCAACGGTGGCACCGTCCTCGCCCCGCAGGACGCGGGAGCCAAGGGCCGCTGGCACACCCTGCACACCGGCACCGGAGACTTCCGCTGGTTCGGCCTCTTCGGCCCCGAGAACCCCGCCGACGACGCGCTCGACGCCCTCGTGAACGACCCGAGCGTCGCCCGCATCGAGGCGCACACGGACCTCAACTTCACGCGGCGCCACACGTTCACGCGCTCGAACGTCGAGCTCGACTTCGGCAACCACCTCATGACGACCGAGGGCATCGAGGACGCCGGGCAGGACGACCCCTTCGCGGCCGTGCTGTTCTTCCGCGGGAAGGTCACGGACGACGTCCGGAAGAACACCCTCTCGGCGACGATGCCGGAGCTGCGCGACGACTACGAGGTCGCGGACTCCTCGCAGTTCGAGGTGGGCCAGTGGTACGCGGTCGAGGTCAACGCGCTCGCCGGCCGGTGGGAGCGAGAGCTCCAGCGCCTCGTCCAGATCACGCAGGTCGTCGACGCCACCCACGTGCGCGTCAACTACAAGGCGGGCTGGTCGCTCGCGAAGGGCCGCACGCTCACGTGGACGCGCGTGGAGCCCGTCGAGCAGGTGCACGTCCGCAACCTCGCGTTCCGCGGCCGGCCCGACGGCGACCAGTACACCGGCTCGCACCCGATCGCCTACGAGTACGCGGTGCGCTGCGACGTGGAGAACGTGCACGGCGTCGCGACGTTCTGGCCGCTCGTCATGCGCCGCTGGAGCACGTTCTTCCGCACGGCGGGCTGCTCGCTCACCAACCCGGCGTCGGTCACGTGGGGCGGCGCGGGCTACCTGACGCAGCAGATCTACTGCAACTACGGGCACGTCGTGGACTGCCACACGACCAACGCGCGGCACCTCAACGACTGGACCGCGTCGTCGTACGGGCTCGTGGAGAACTGCCACGGCGACGGCGACGACCAGGGCCCGTTCGTCACGCACGGCCAGTACGAGCACGACCTCACGTACGTGGGGAACTCGGGGCTCATGACGTTCGCCAACTCGGGTGCGGCCTGGGGCGGCGCGGCCAAGCGCATCACGGTGACGCGGCACGTGTGCTCGTGGTTCGTCGCACGCGTCAAGGTCACCGACCTCACGCTCGAGGACGTGCAGGTCATCCGCAAGGACGGCCTCGCGGGCTCGGGGATGCTGTGGGTCAACGCCGACGGCGTGCAGCTCCGCGGCTGCCAGGCCGACGACACGCTGATCATCTCCCAGGCCTCGGCGCTGTCGAAGCGGCCCAACGTCATCGAGGGGTCGCGCTTCGCGGTCCTGCCGGACACCGCGATCACCCAGGCGAACGTCACGAACCCGGTGCACCTCGTGCGCACGACCCTCAACGGGCTGAAGAACGCGTCGTTCGCCGGGAAGGGCCCCGTCGTGCTGGACACGTGCACGCTCGAGGCGGCCGAGGGCGAGGGCACGGTGACGGCGAGCGGCGACCTCACGGTGCGCGGCGGCGTCGTGCGCAACGTCGCGGTCGTCGCGGCGGGTGCGGCCGAGCAGACCGTCCGGCTCGACGGCGGCGCGCGGCTCGAGGGCAAGCCCGCGGGCGGGAGCTTCCTGCGCCGGGCGAAGGCGGACAAGCCGGTCACCTGGGCGCTGGACGGCGTCCGGAGCACCGCGCCGTCGGGCGACACTGGGCACGTGAACCTCGACGCCGGTATCAACAACTGGTCCGCCACGGGCTCGACCTTCGCGGGCGGGACCCTGGCGCTCGCACCGTCCGCCCTGGGCGGCGACTCGTTCGTCCTGCACAGCGGCAACGTCGAGCAGGGCGTCACCCGCACGGCGTTCCCCGACGACGGCGACCGCGTCGTCACGACGGGCAACCTCGTCGTCTGACCCGAGGGTCGGCACCACCCGGCCTCTCCTCCGCGCTCCTCGTCGCCGGACGACGAGGAGCGCGGAGCAGGCCGGCGCTCCCCCGCGCGAGGTGAGACGACGAAGGGGCCGGGGGTGGTGAGTGCGGGTCGTGGCGGGCCTGGCGGGAGCGCCGCGAGGAACGAGCAGCGCGGATGGTAGACCCGCACTCACCACCCCCGGCCCCGGCCCACGACGACCACCGCGTCGGCAGCCCGCGCCGCGGGACGAAAGGTCACAACTCCGCATCGCGTCGTGGGCGAGTTAACACGAGCGCCGATCTGGCGTAACATCGGCATGGCAGGCTTGCTATAGCAAATAGCAAACGAGGCCTGCCAGGGGCGGGAGACCCCCGCCCCGCAGGACCATCGCAACGGAGCAAGGACCGCACACGTGACCCCCACCCCCCAGCCTGTCACCGTCGCCCTCGTCGGCGCCGGGAACCGCGGACAGACGTACGCGCGCTGGATCGCCGAGCACCCGGAGCGCGCCCGACTGGTCGCCGTCGCCGACCCTCGGGCGCACCAGCGCGGGCTCGTCGTCGACCAGGCCGTCGCGGCCCAGGCCGCCGCGGCCCAGACCGGCGGTCCCGCCGACCCGGCCGTCACGCCGGCCGCCACCACCGCCGCCGCGCTCGCGGCCGACACGTCCGCGCCCGCCGTCGGCCTGGGTGCGGCGCTCCCGCAGGTCGCGGAGTTCGCCGGCTGGCAGGACCTCGTCGCCGCCGGCGATGCCGACCGGGCCGCGGGGGGCACGGGCCGGGTCGCGGACATGGTGATCGTCGCGACGCAGGACCGGGAGCACCGCGACCCCGTCGTCGCGCTGGCGCCGCAGGGGTACGCGATCCTCGTCGAGAAGCCGCTCGCGCCGAGCCCGGAGGAGTGCCGGGACGTCGTCGACGCGGTCGAGGCGTCGGGCGTGCTCTTCGGCGTCTGCCACGTGATGCGCTACATGCCGTACACGGACCTCGTGAAGTCCGTCGTCGACTCGGGCGTCCTGGGCGAGATCGTCAACGTCCAGCACCTCGAGCCCGTCGGCTGGTGGCACGACGCCCACTCCTACGTGCGCGGCCCGTGGCGCTCCGAGAAGACGTCGAGCCCGATGCTCCTCGCGAAGTCGAGCCACGACCTCGACTGGATCCGCTACGTCACCGGCAAGCGGATCGCGACGGTCGCGAGCTTCGGCTCCCTGAAGCACTTCCGGCCCGAGGAGCGGCCCGCGGGCGCGGCGGACCGCTGCCTGGACTGCCCGCTCGAGCCGACGTGCCCGTACTCCGCCCCGCGCCTGTACCTGTCGACGCTGCGCGAGAAGGGCCCGATCTGGCCGGTCGCCGTCATCACGGACGCGACCGACGAGGCGGGCGTCGTCGAGGCGCTGCGCACGACCGACTACGGCCGCTGCGTCTACGCCTCGGACAACGACGTCGTCGACCACCAGGTCGTCGCCATGGAGCTCGAGGGCGGCGGCGCGGCGACGTTCACCATGACCGCGTTCTCCGAGCAGGACCACCGCAAGACCCAGATCTTCGGCACCCACGGGTGCCTCGACGGCGACGGGGAGAAGGTCCGCGTGACCGACTTCCGCGACGGCAGCGTCACCGTGCACGACGGCGGCCACCACGGCGCCACGAACGCCGCCGACGACCACGGCGGCGGCGACTCGGGGGTGATGGACGCGTTCGTGCGCGCCGTCGCGACGGGGGACCCGAGCCACGTCCGGTCGGGCGCCGTCGAGTCCTTGCAGAGCCACCTCGCCGTGTTCGCGGCCGAGGAGTCGCGCCACCGGCGCACCGTCGTCGACGTCCCGGCGCGCTGACGCGCCGGGCCCGACGACCGCACCACTACAGCACCACACCGCCCAGCAGCACCCCCACCCCCACCCGCCCACCCGGGCGGGACCTCACCAAGGAGACACGTCGATGACCCTGCGCACGACGAAGCGCCTCTGGACCGCCGCGCTCGCGGTCGGCACGCTCGGCGCGCTGAGCGCCTGCGCCGGCGGTGCCGGCGCCGGCAGCTCCACCCCCACGCCCGAGGACGGCGCCGCGTCCGGCTCCGTCACCATGTGGACGTACCCCGTCATCGCCGACGAGGCCGCCCACAAGGCCTTCTGGGACGAGCAGGTCGCCGCGTTCCAGGAGGAGAACCCCGACGTCGACGTCAAGGTCGAGATCTACCCGTGGGCCGGCCGCGACGAGACGCTCGCGACCGCGATCGCGGGCAACAAGGGCCCCGACGTCGTCTACCTCATCCCGGACCAGATCCCGAAGTACGGCAAGTCCCTCGCGGCCGTGGACAACTACGTCACGGACCAGGTGGGCGACCTGCGCGAGAACGCGTCGAAGGCCGTCACGGTCGACGGCGCGATGCTCGGCTCGCCGCTGATCATGAACAGCAAGCCGCTCGTGTGCAACGCCGCCGCGTTCGAGGCCGTCGGCGAGGCGGGGAACTACCCGGAGACGTGGGACGACCTCATGGCGCTCGCGCCGACGTTCCAGGCCGCCGGCTACGACGTCACCAACTACTGGGGCTCGGTCGACGCGACGCTCAACGAGTCCTTCTACCCGCTGCTGTGGCAGGCGGGCGGGTCCGTCTTCTCCGAGGACGGCTCGTCGGTCGCGTTCGACTCCCCCGAGGGCGTCGAGGCGCTGCAGTTCGCGGTCGACCTCGCCGAGGGCGGGTACATCGAGAAGGACCTGCTGACGACCATCCCCGCGTTCGAGCAGACGAACACCGCCAAGGGCAAGATCGCGTGCACCTGGCAGCAGGGCCCGGCGGACGTCGCGGGCTTCTGGGGCGAGGAGAACGTCGTCGTCCTGCCGCCGCTCAAGGAGGCGGAGGCGGTCGCGTTCGGCACCGTCGGCTCGCTGTCCGTGCTCAAGACGGCCGACAGCCTCGACGCCGCGGGCAAGTGGGCCGCGTTCGCGACCTCGCCCGAGGTGAGCGCCGAGTACGCCAAGGCCGCCGGCTGGTTCTCGCCGTACGAGAGCGAGTCGGGCCTCTACGCCGACGACCCGGTGCTGTCCGCGCTCGAGGAGACGCTCCAGTACACGACGGCCGGCGAGGTCAACGAGAAGTCCCGTGAGGTCATGGGCGTGCTCGCCCCGGAGCTCCAGGCCGCGCTCATCGGCGAGAAGACGCCGGAGCAGGCCCTGAAGGACGCGGCCGCGGCGGCGAACCCGCTGCTCGGCTGACCGACGCCGCGGCGCGGGCAGCCGTCCCCCTGCTGCCCGCGCCGCGGTACCTCGCGGTACGAGAGGAGAACCCATGACCGCGACCGCCCCCACCTCGGACGGGCTGACCGCCGACGGGCCCGACCGGCGCCCGACGCCGTCGAGGCCCTCGCGCGGCACGACCCGCCGCGTCCTGGAGCGCCGTGAGGCGAGGATCGGCCTGCTGTTCGCCCTCCCCGCGTTCCTGCTGTTCCTGCTGTTCCGCTTCGGCCCGGCGATCGCCGGCGTCGCGCTGAGCTTCTTCGACTACACCATCGGCGTCGGCGCCGAGTGGACGGGCGTCGAGAACTTCCGGCGCATGGTCGACGACCCGATCTTCTGGTCGGCGCTGCGCGTCACGGTCGTGCTGAGCGTGCTCATCGTCCCCGTGTCGCTCGCGATCTCGACGTTCATGGCGCTCATGGTGCGCCGCTCGTTCCGCGGCTCCGGCTTCTACCGCTCGGTGTTCTTCCTGCCCGTGGTCACGAGCCTCGTGCTCGCCGCGACCGTGTTCACCTGGGTGTTCTCCACCAACGGCCCGTGGTCGAAGCTCATGGGGGCGCTCGGGTTCTCGACCGACTCCTGGCTGGGCGACACGCTGCTCGTGCTGCCCGCGCTCGCGATGGTCGCGATCTGGTCGCGCTTCGGCTACGGGATGCTCATCCTCCTCGCGCGCATGCAGGACCTGCCGCGCGAGCTCGAGGAGGCCGCCGCGATCGACGGCGCCGGGCCGTGGAAGCGGTTCTGGCACATCATCGCGCCGCAGCTCAAGCCGACCCTGTTCTTCCTCGCCGTCATCGAGACGACGGCGTCGTTCCAGATCTTCGACCTCGTCTACGTGATGACGGCGGGCGGGCCCGCCCGGGCGAGCTACAACCTCGTCTTCTACATCTACGACCAGGGCTTCAAGTACTTCGACCTCGGCTACGCGAGCGCGCTCGGCGTCGCGCTGTTCGTCGTCACGCTGGTCGTCGCCCTGATCCAGCGCTACGCCATCGGGAGGGACAAGTGACCGCCGTCGACCCCACCACCACCGGGCGGGTGCTCGAGGGCGCCGCGATGCCCGTGCGCCCCACCGCGACCCGCCGCCGGCGCGGCCGCAAGGGCGCGAGCGACCTGTCGCTGCGCGGCAAGGTGCTGCGCTACGTCGTGCTCTCGCTCGCCGCCGTCGTGACGATCTTCCCGTTCTACGCGATGGTCGTGCTGTCGCTGAAGCCGGCCGCCGCGATCGACTTCCCCGCGTCGCTCCTGCCGACGAACCTCACGACCGAGGCCTACGGGCGCGTGCTCGGCGCGGGCAACATCGGCACCTGGCTCGTCAACACGCTCGTGTACTCCGTCGTCTCCGTCGTCGCGGTGCTGCTGCTCGCGTCGATGGCCGGCTACGCGTTCGCGAAGAAGAAGTTCCCCGGGCGCGAGGCGATGTTCTGGTCGTTCCTCGCGATGGTCATGGTCCCGTACCACGTGACGCTCATCCCGACGTTCATCCTCATCGCGCAGGCGGGCGGGCTCGACACGTACTGGGGCCTGATCCTGCCGACGCTCGCGAACGCGCAGGCCGTGTTCCTCATGCGGCAGTTCATCCTCGACCTGCCCGACGAGCTGTTCGAGGCCGCGAAGCTCGACGGCGCGTCGGAGTGGCGTATCTTCCTGCGCATCGTGCTGCCGCTGTGCAAGCCGATCCTCGCGACGCTCGGCACGTTCGTCTTCCTGTGGCACTGGAACGACTTCCTGTGGCCGCTCATCATCGGCCAGGGCACCGACCACTGGACGCTGACCGTCGGCATCGCCTCGCTCCAGCAGCAGGACGTGCCGCTCAACATGGTGCTCGCGGGCGCCACCATCTCGTTCGTTCCGATCTTCGCCTCGTACCTCGTGGCCCAGCGCTTCTTCGTCGAGGGCGTCACCTCGTCCGGCATCAAGGGATGACTCACCACATGACCACGCAGACCAGCACCACCGCTCTGAAGGCCCCGACGTCCGTCGCGGAGCTCGAGGAGCTGCTCACGACGCCGTCGCCCGCCCTCGTGGAGGACCTGGCCGCCCGCTCGGGCGACCTCGTCATCCTCGGCGCGGGCGGCAAGATGGGCCCGAGCCTCACCGTCCTCGCCCGCCGGGCGCTCGACGCGGCCGGGCGCACGGGCGACGCCGTGCACGCCGTCTCGCGGTGGTCCGACCCCGAGCAGGCCGACCGTCTGCGCGACGCCGGGGTGAACGTCGTCGCGGCCGACCTGCTCACGCCGGACGCGGACCTCGCCGCGCTGCCCGACGGCGCGGACGTCGTCTACATGGTGGGCGCCAAGTTCGGCACGTCGTCCGCGCCGTCGCTCGCGTGGGCCGCGAACGCGGCCCTCGTGCACGACGTCGCGCGCCGCTACGCCGACTCGACCATCGCGGCGTTCTCCACCGGGAACGTCTACCCGCTCGTGCCCGTCGAGTCGGGCGGGTGCTCCGAGGAGCACCCCGTCGGGCCGGTCGGCGAGTACGCGATGAGCTGCCTCGGGCGCGAGCGCGTGCTCCAGCACGCCGCGCTCTCGCGCGGCACGAAGGTCGTGACGATCCGCCTCAACTACGCCGTCGACCTGCGCTACGGCGTCCTGTTCGACGTCGCGTCGCCGATCCTCGCGGGCGAGCCCGTCGACCTCACCACCGGGCACGTCAACGTCGTGTGGCAGGGGTACGCGAACGAGGTCGCGCTGCGCTCGCTCGCGCTCGCGTCGTCGCCCGCGACGGCGATCAACCTCACCGGACCGGAGACGGCGTCGGTGCGGCGCCTCGCGGAGCTCCTCGGCCGCGGCCTCGACCGTGAGGTGTCGTTCACGGGCGAGCCCGCCCCGACGGCGCTGCTCAACGACGCGACGCGCTGCCACGAGCTGTTCGGCTACCCGCAGGTGCCGCTGCGCACGCTCGTGGACTGGCAGGCGCAGTGGCTCGCGGCCGGGCTGCCGACGAGCGGCAAGCCGACGAAGTTCGCCGTGCGCGACGGGGCGTTCTGATGACGGCCCCCACCACCCCCTCCGCGGCGTCGGCCACCCCGCGCCTCGCCGACGACGTCGCCGCGCTCCTGCGCGCGGGGACCGTCATCCCGGCCCAGCCCCTCGCGCTCGACGCGGACCGCCGCCTCGACGAGCGCCGCCAGCGCGCGCTCACGCGGTACTACCACGCGGCGGGCGCGGGCGGCGTGGCCGTCGGGGTCCACACGACGCAGTTCGAGATCCGCGAGCACGGGCTCCTGCGGCCCGTGCTCGAGCTCGCGGCCGAGGTGTCGCGCGCGACGGTCGCGGGCGACGCGCCCGCGGGCTCGCTGCACACCGGGCCCCGCCCGCTCGTCCAGGTCGCGGGCGCGGCCGGCGACGTGCGGCAGGCCGTCGCGGAGGCGGAGCTCGCGGCATCGCTGGGCTACGACGCGGTGCTGCTCGCGCCGCGCGTGCCCGGTCTCGCCGGCTCGCGCGAGGAGGTCGAGCGCGTGCTGCTCGACCGCGCCCGCGCCGTCGGCGAGGTGCTGCCCGTCATCGGGTTCTACCTCCAGGAGGCGATCGGCGGCCCGCGCCTGTCCGTCGGCTTCTGGCGCGAGTACGCGTCGATCGAGGCGGTCGTCGCGATCAAGGCCGCGCCGTTCCACCGCTACCGGACGATCGACGTGCTGCGCGGCGTCGCCGCGTCGGGTCGCGGCGACGAGATCGCGCTGTACACGGGCAACGACGACGCGATCGTCGCCGACCTCACGCAGCGCCTCGACGTCCCGGTGACCGACGCCGAGGGCCGCGCCTCGACCTTCACGGCGCGGTTCGTGGGCGGCCTGCTCGGGCAGTGGGCGGTCTGGACCCGGGGCGCGGTCGAGACGCTGGCCCTCGCGCACGCCGCGCACGGCATCGGTCCCGACGGCGGGGCCACCGTGCCCGACGCCGCCGCCCTCGCGACGCTCACCGCGCGCGCGGCCGGCCTCACCGACGCGAACGCGGCCGTCTTCGACGCGGCGCACGACTTCGCGGGCGTCATCGCGGGCGTGCACGAGGTGCTGCGCCGCCAGGGCCTGCTCGACGGCATCTGGTGCCTCGACCCGGACGAGACCCTCTCCCCCGGGCAGGCCGACGAGCTGACGCGCGTGACGGCGTCGTACCCGTGGCTCGCCGCCGCGGACGACGCGCTCGTCGCGGAGCACCTCGAGGACTGGCTGCGATGACCGGCGCGCCCGGCCCGGAGACCGTCGCTGGCCCCGGCCCGGGAACCGGGGCGGCCCGGGCGGTCGTCGCGGTCGCGCCATGGCTGCGCACCGAGCTGTTCGCCCCTGACGTGTGGGAGCGCCTGGCGGGCGCGGGACCGTTCGACGTCGTCGACGACCCGCGCGCGCTCGGCGCCGCGCTCGACCGGCTGAGCCCCGCGGCGCGCGACCGCGTCGACGCACTCGTCGTCTCCTGGGGCACGCCGCCCCTGGACGCGGACCTCCTGGACCGGCTCCCCGGCCTGCGGCTCGTCGCGCACACGGGCGCCTCCGTCAAGCCGTTCGTCACGCCCGCGCTGTGGGAGCGCGGGGTCCGCGTGACGCAGGCGGGCCAGGCGATGGCACGCCCGGTGGCCGAGGTCTCGGTGACGTTCGCGCTCGCGCTGCTCCACCAGGTCCCCGCGTTCCACAACGCCCTGCACGACGGCGTCCCGTGGGCCGACGCCGAGGCCGCACCCCCGCGGTACGAGATCGCGGGCACGCGCGTCGGCGTCGTCGGGGCGTCGCGCACCGGGCGCGCGGCGATCGCGATGCTGCGCGCGCTCGGCGCGGAGGTCGTGGTCGCCGACCCGACCCTCTCCCCCGCCGACACCGCCGCGCTCGGCGCGACCCTCGTCGGGCTCGACGAGCTGCTCGCGACGAGCCGCGTGACGATGCTGCACGCACCCGTGCTGCCCGAGACCCACCACCTGCTCGGCGCACGCGAGCTCGCGCTCCTGCCTGACCACGCGGGCCTCGTCAACACCGCGCGGTCGTGGCTCACGGACGAGGACGCGCTCGTCCGGGAGCTCGCGAGCGGGCGGATCAGCGCTGCGCTCGACGTCTACGACGCCGAGCCGCTGCCCGAGGACCACCCGCTGCGCCGTCTGCGGAACGTGCTCCTCACGCCGCACCACGCCGCCGCGACCGTGCAGGGCCGGCTCGCGCAGGGCGCGATCGTCGTCGACGAGCTCGAGCGCTTCCGCGCCGGGGAGCCGCTGGTCCACGAGGTGCGCGAGGCCGACCTCGACCGCATGGGCTGAGCCCGCGGCGGGCCGGGTCGGAGCGCGTCGCACCGGGCGGGATCGGTACGTCGGGCCGGGTCTTACCGGCCGGAGCGGGTCAGGCTCGCGCGGCCGGCACCGGGGGCACCGGGGCGACCCGCCGCCGCGGGAGCGTCGCGATCGCGACCCCGGCGAGGCACAGCGCGCCGCCCGCGAAGGTTACCGGCGCGGGCACCTCCGCGAGCACGAGCCAGGAGAGCACCACCACGAGCGGCGGCACGAGGTACGTCGTCGCCGCGGCACGGCCCGCGCTGAGGCGCGAGAGCGCGTAGCCCCACGTCGTGAACGCGACGGCCGTCGGGCCGAGCCCGAGCAGCACGACCGCCCACGTCGACGACGGCGGCGCCGCGGCGGCGTCGGCCGCGAGCGCCGGGGCGAACGGCAGGAGCGCGACCGTGCCCGCGAGGCACCCGACCCACGTCATCGTCAGGGCGTCGAGGTGCGCGAGGAGGCGCTTCTGCGACGTCGCACCCGCGGCGTAGAGGACGGCGGCGGTGAGCCCGAGCGCCACGCCGACGACGTCGCGCTCGCCCGACGACGTCGCGGCCGCGATGATCGCGACCCCGGCGAACGCCGAGGCCATGCCGACGAGCAGGCGACGCGGGAAGCCCTCGCCGAGCAGGACGCCGGCGAGCACCGCGACGAGGACGGGCGCGACGTTGACGAGGAGCGCCGTCGTGCCGGCGTCGAGGTGCTGCTCGGCCGCGTTGAGCGCGAGGTTGTAGAGGCTGAACCAGCCCACGCCCCACGCGAGGACGCCCGCGAGCACCCGGCCGCGGGGCAGCACGGGCCGGTGGCCGCTGCGCAGCCACCGCACGGCGACGACGGCGGTGAGCCCGAGGCTGCCCGCGAGCTGGCGACCCAGGGCGAGCGACCCGGGCGCGTAGTCGTGCCCGGCGGCGCGCACGCCGATGAACGCCGACGCCCACAGCACGACGGTCACCGCCACCGCGAGGACGACGGGCAGCCCGGCGCGACCCGCCGGCCCGCGGGCGGAGGGCAGGCCCGGCCGGGCGGAGCCGACGGGTGTCGTCGTCGAGGTCTCGGGTGCGGTCACGGGTCGATCGTCGCCCCACCGCACCGTTCAGCACCAGCACGTGTTCCTACCGTTCGATGCAGTACGGCTGTAGCGTGAGGGGATGCTGGACGTGCACCGTCTCCGGATCTTCCGCTCCGTCGTCGCGAGCGGCTCGGTCCAGGCCGCCGCCGCCAACCTCGGGTACACGCCGTCGGCGGTGAGCCAGCACGTGGCCGCGCTCCAGCGCGAGACCGGGCTCGCGCTCCTGGAGCGCGCCGGGCGGGGCGTCCGGCCGACGTCCGCCGGGCTCGAGCTCGCCGCGCAGGCCGACCGCGTGCTCGCCCGGCTCGGCGAGGTCGAGGCCGTCGTCGCGGACCTGCGCGCCGGGCGGACCGGGTCCCTGTCGCTCATGTACTTCGCCTCCGCGGGCTCCGCGTGGCTGCCGCGCGTCGTCCGACGGCTCACGACCGAGTTCCCCGGGGTCCGGCTCGACCTCGCCCTCGGCGAGGCGATCCCCGACGACCCCGACGCCCGCGCCGACGTGCAGGTCGCCGTCGCGTCGCCCGCCTTCGTCCCCGGCACCGGGTTCCGGGCGCACCACCTGCTCGACGACCCGTACGTCGCCGTCCTCCCCGCCGACCACCCGCTCGCGGGGCGGGCCGAGGTGGAGATCGCCGCGCTCGCGACGGAGCGCTGGGTCGACAACGACTTCGCGCGCGGGTGGTGCCGCCGCAACCTCGTCGAGGCGTGCACCGCGGCGGGGTTCAGCCCGCCGTTCCACGTCGAGGCCCACGACTACCCGACGGCGGTCGCGTTCGTCGGCGCGGGCATCGGCATCACGGTGCTGCCACGGCTCGGCGCCGTGCACCTGCCGCCCGGCCTCGTCGCGGTCCCGGTCGTGCGGCCCGCGCCCGTCCGGTCGGTCTACGCCGTCGTGCGCGACGCCGCCGCCTCGACGCCGCCCGCCCGGGCGGTGCTCGACGAGCTGCGCGCGGTCGCGCGCGCGGGCGCCGCCGTGCCGGTCGCGCGCTGAGGCCCGACGCCGCCCGTCACCCGGCGCTGTACGACCGGCCGGGCCAGTAGGCCCACTCCTCGAAGTGCTCGACGCGGCCGTCGGGGGCGAACCGCAGGACCCACAGGTCGCGGTACTCCTGCTCGCGCGGGGCGAGGTAGCGGACCTCGAGGCGCACGACGGCGTCCGGGCCGTCCACCGCGACGGGCTCCGCCGTCACCGTGAAGCGCGCGTCCTCGTCCACGCGCCAGAACCCCCGGATCGCGTCGTGGCCGTGCAGGGGCTCGTCGTCGTAGGGCGAGCGCAGGTACGTCGCGTCCGGGGTGAAGAGCCGTTCGACGGCGTCGGTGTCGCTCGCGCGCCACGCCTCCTCGTACGCGGCGACCCACGCCATGACCTCCTCGCGGCCGCGCTCCTCGGTCATCGGTGGCCCGCCACGGGGCGAGCAGGAACGTTCTGGTGCACGAGAACCTCCAGGGTGGTCGTCGTCGACCCGTCGACGCTACCGAGGTAGAGCCGAGGTCCGCGAGGTAGAGCCCCGGTCCGCCGAGGTAAAACCCTGGTCCGCCGAGGTAGAGCCCAGGTCCGCCCTGGCTGGCTACCACGCCTCTACCTCGGCGAGACCAGCCCTCTCCCTCGGCAGGGCGCGCCCTGTGCCGCGGGGCGCACCTCCCTCGCAGCGCTGCGAGAATCGGGGGCGTGAGCGAGACCCCCGACCCCCGCGCCGACTGGCGGCCGCACATCGCCGACCCGGCCGCCCGACCGCCGTCCACCCTGCCGCACGTGGTGTTCTTCGAGCCGCGCATCCCGGGGAACACGGGCAACGCGATCCGCCTCGCCGCGGTGACCGGGGCGCGTCTGCACCTCGTCGAGCCGCTCGGGTTCGACCTGGACGAGCCCAAGCTGCGCCGCGCCGGCCTGGACTACCACGACCTCGCGAGCGTCGAGGTGCACGCGGACCTGGACGCCGCGCTGGCGACCCTCCCGGGCCGGGTGTTCGCGTTCACGACCCGCGCGACGACGTCGTTCACCGACGTGACGTACCGGCCCGACGACGTCCTGCTGTTCGGCCCCGAGCCGACGGGCCTGCCCGACGCCGCGCTGGCCCACGAGCGGATCACGGACCAGCTGAAGATCCCCATGCTGCCCGGTCGCCGGTCGCTCAACCTCACCAACGCGGCGTCGATCGCCGTCTACGAGGCGTGGCGCCAGACGGGCTTCGCGGGCGGCACATAAGGGAAAGCACGTACCTGGCGAGGGTCAAATTTACGTAGCCCTCGAGTTGCTGACAGAGCAGCGCCACGGTGAACTGTGGCCGGGCTGATCGCGGCCCCCCACACCTGAGCAAAGGAGCTCTATGCGAACTCTCCGACTGCGCGCCCTGGCCGTCTCCGCCCTCGTCGCCGCTGCCGTCGCGATCGCACCCTCGGCGAGCGCGGCCCCCTACGACGGCGGCGTGTGCACGTTCGACGTGACCCGGACCGGGAACGTCTTCACCGTCAGCGCGGGCACGTGCGACTGGGTGCTGCTCGAGGTCTACGGCAACGCGTACGGGACGAACCTCAACCGGTCGGTCTCGACGACGTCGGTCGCGTCGGTGGAGATCGCCGGACCGGTCTGGGGCGTGACCGGCGCCGCCGCGGTGGGCCGCAAGGCTGGCGTGACGGGCCCCGTCGTGCGCGTGCTCTGACCGCTCCTGCCCACCGTCGTGGGCGCACGAAGGGCCCGACCCCCTCACGGGGGGCCGGGCCCTTCCCTGCTGTCGCGAGGTCGTGTCAGACCAGGTCGCGGACCGCCGCGTACTGCTCGCGGATCGCCGGGACCGGGTCAGCCTCGACCAGCGTGGCCGACGACGCGGCCCACGTGGGCGGGGCGACGTCCGCCCCGGAGCCGCCCGCCTCGTGCGCGGCGAGGACCCACGCCGCCTGGCGCGCGGCGCCGTCGGCGACGTACTCGCCGGGCTCGGGGACCGTGACGGGCAGGCCGAGGACCTGCGGCGCGATGCGCCGGACCGCCTCCGACTGCGCGCCGCCGCCGATGAGCTGCACGCGCTCGACCCGGACGCCGAGCGCCCGCAGCGCGTCGAGCCCGTCCGCGAGGCCGCACAGCATGCCCTCGACGTACGCGCGCGCGAGGTGCTCCGGCGTCGACGTGCCGAGCCGGATCCCGTGCAGCGTGCCCGACGCGTCGGGGCGGTTGGGCATGCGCTCGCCCTCCAGGTACGGCACGAGCACGAGCCCGTCCGCGCCGGGGGGCGCCTGGAGCGCGAGCCGCGACAGCCCCGCGTGGTCGACGCCGAGGACGGCGCGCGCGGCGTCGAGCACCCGGCTCGCGTTGAGCGTCACCGCGAGCAGCAGGTACCGGCCGGTCGCGTCGGAGAACCCGTTGACGAGGCCGGAGCCGTCCGCCGTGCGGTCGTCGGTCACGGCGGACACGACGCCCGACGTCCCGATCGACACCGCGACGTCGCCCGCGACCATGCCGAGGCCGAGCGCGGCACCGGCGTTGTCGCCCGCGCCGGGGCCGAGCAGCGTGCCGCCCTCGACCGCGCTCCCGGCGACCGAGGCGTGCGCGACGCCCGCCGTCGCCGACGGCCCGACGACGCGCGGCAGCACGACGTCGGTCCGTCCGAGCGCGAGCTCCAGCAGGTCGAGGCGGTACGCGCCCCGACCGTCGGGACCGTCGTCCCTCGTCGCGTCGTAGTAGCCGGTGCCCGACGCGTCGGACGCGTCGGTGACGAGCGCGTCGAGGTCCGGCCCGAGCGGCGCGGACTCGTCGCCCGCGGGGCCGTACCCCGCGATGCGCCACGTGAGCCAGTCGTGCGGCAGCGCGACGGCGGCGACGCGCGCCGCGTTCTCCGGCTCGGCGTCGCGCAGCCAGCGCAGCTTCGTCACCGTGAGCGACGCGACCGGCACGGACCCGATCGCGTCGGCCCATGCCTGGGCGCCCGCCTCGGTCGCGGACTCGACCCGGTCGTGGGCGTCGGGGACGCCCTCGGCGAGGCGGGCCTCGCCGAGCTCGCGGATCAGGTCGCGCGCGGCCGGGGCCGAGCGCGTGTCGTTCCACAGGAGCGCGTCGCGCACGACGTTCCCGTCCGCGTCGAGCGCGACGAGCCCGTGCTGCTGGCCGCCGACGGCGAGCGCCGCGACGTCGTCGAGCCCGCCCGCCGCGGACGCGGCCTCGCGGAACGCGTCCCACCACGCGTCGGGGTGGACCTCGGTGCCGTCGGGGTGCTTGGCCGAGCCCGTGCGCACGAGAGCGCCCGTCGCGGCGTCGCGCACGACGACCTTGCAGGACTGCGTGGACGTGTCGACGCCGGCGACGAGCACGCGCTCGCCGCCGGCGTCGGACGTCCTGGCGTCGGTGGCCACCTCAGCCGATGAGGTGCTCGAGCGCGAGCTGGTTGAGGCGCACGAAGCCGAAGTCGCGGTTCGCCGCGGCGTCGACGTCGAACTCCTCGTACGCGCCGCGGTCCGCGAGCAGGTCGGCCACGGACTCGCCCTCGCCCAGCGTGGGCTGGCCGAGCTCGAACACGCCCGAGTGCGCGAACGCCTCCTGGACGCGGCTGTCGGCGCGGTACGCCGCGGCCTTGCGCGCGAGCAGGCGGTAGGTCTCCATGTTGGCGCGCGCGGAGTCCCACACGCCCACCTCGTTCTCGGTGCGCGACGGCTTGTAGTCGAAGTGGCGCGGGCCCGTGTACGTGGGGCCGCCGTTCGGGAAGCCGTTCTCCAGCAGGTCGACCGTGAAGAACGCGGAGAGCAGGTCGCCGTGACCGAACACGAGGTCCTGGTCGAACTTGATCGAGCGCTGGCCGTTGAGGTCGATGTGGAAGAGCTTGCCCGCCCACAGCGCCTGCGCGAGGCCGTGCGTGTAGTTGAGGCCCGCCATCTGCTCGTGGCCCGTCTCCGGGTTGAGGCCCACGATGTCGCCGTTGTCGAGCTTCGCGATGAGGCCGAGCGCGTGGCCGATGGTCGGCAGGAAGATGTCGCCGCGGGGCTCGTTCGGCTTGGGCTCGAGCGCGATCTTGAGGTCGTAGCCCTTCTCCTTGATGTACGCCGCGGTGAGGTCGAGGCCCTCCGCGTAGCGCTCGTGCGCGGAGTGCAGGTCCTTGGCGCCGTCGTACTCGGTGCCCTCGCGGCCGCCCCACATGACGAACGTCTTGGCGCCGAGCTCGGCGGTGAGGTCGACGTTGCGCAGCACCTTGCGCAGCGCGTAGCGGCGCACGCCGCGGTCGTTCGACGTGAGGCCGCCGTCCTTGAAGACGGGGTGGCTGAACAGGTTGGTCGTCACCATCTCGATGACGAGGCCCGTGTCCTCGGCGGCCTGGCGCACCGCGTCGAGGCGCTTGGTGCGCTCGGCGTCGTCCGCGCCGAAGGGGACGACGTCGTCGTCGTGGAACGTGAAGCCCCACGCGCCGAGGTCGGCCAGACGACGCACCGACTCGGCCGGGTCGAGCGCCGGGCGGCTCGCGCTGCCGAACTGGTCCTGCGCGGTCCAGCCCACGGTCCACAGACCGAAGGAGAAGTTGATGTCCTGGGTGGTCTCGTCGGCCACGGTGGTCTCCTCGTCGAGAGGGCCGGAGCGACGTCGGTCGACCCCGGCCTATTTATGTCGTACGGCTGAACTTATCCGTCCGGGTCGGTAAGGTCAAGACCGTGAACCGCAGCGTCGCGACCCGGACGGGTCCCCCAGCAGCCCGCCAGGCCACGCTGCGCGAGCACAACCTCGCGCTGGTCGCGCGGGCCGTGTTCGAGGCGTCGCACCCCTGCTCGCGCGCCGACATCGCCGGCGCGAGCGGGCTCACGCGCGCCACCGTCTCGACGCTCGTCGACCGCCTCGTCGCCGCCGGCATCGTGGCCGAGCTGCCGCCCGCCACCCCCCAGCGCGCCGGGCGGCCCGCCGTGCCGCTGGCCCCCGCGCCGCGCACCCTCGTGGGCCTCGGGCTCGAGGTGAACGTCGACTACCTCGGCGGGCGCGTGCTCGACCTCACCGGCGCCGTCGTCGCCGAGCAGGTCGACCCCGACGACCTCCACGACAGCGACCCGACCGAGGTGCTCGCCCGCCTCGGCCGCATCGCGCACGACCTCCTCGCCCAGGTCCGCGCCGACGGCATGACGGTCGCCGGCGCGCGCCTCGCCCTGCCCGGCCTGGTCGACCCGCGCGCCGGCCGGCTCGAGGTCGCACCGAACCTCGGCTGGTCCCACCTCGACCCCGTCCGCCTTCTCGGGCTCGGCCCCGACGTCGCCGTCGAGATCGGGAACGAGGCCAAGCTCGCCGCGCTCGCCCAGGCGAGCCACGGCGTCGTGCCCGACGACGCGACCGGGCCCGCGCCCTCGACCTACCTGTACGTGTCGGGCGACGTGGGCATCGGGTCCGCGATCGTCGTCGACCGCCGCCTGTTCCACGGCCGCCACGGCTGGACGGGCGAGGTCGGGCACGTCGTCGTCGACCCGCACGGCCCCCGGTGCCGCTGCGGCGCGACGGGCTGCCTGGAGCAGTACGCGGGCAAGGACGCGCTCCTGCGCGGCGCAGGCCTGCCCGTCGACGCGCCGACCGGGGCGCTCGTCGCCGCCCTCGACGCCGGCCAGCCGGACGCGCTCGCCGCGGTCGAGCGCGCCGGGACCGCGCTCGGCAGCGCCCTCGCCGACTACGTCAACCTCGTCGACATCGACACCGTCCTGCTCGGCGGCATCTACCCCGCGCTCCTGCCCTACCTGCGCCCCGCCGCCGAGGCCGAGCTCCGGGCCCGCGTCCTCGCCGCCCCCTGGACCGACGTCGTGCTGCTGCCCGCGCCCGTCGGCGACCACGCCGCGCTCACGGGCGGCGCGCGCGAGGTCCTGCGCGGCGTCGTCGAGGACCCGAGCGCCTGGGTCGCCGAGGACTGACCTCCGCTGAGGGAGAACCGTGGTCGAGGCGAGAACTCGACGGCTCCGATCTCGCCAGAGTCAATGGCGCCGCTACTGGAACGGGCGACAGCGGTCGTGGAGGGCGCCGGACCGGCGATCATCGCCGCGCATCGGGCCTGGTGCGGCTATCGCGATGTGATGCTCCCGCACTCAGCCAAGCTCAGGCGACCAACGTCACCCCAGTCCGCCTTCGCTGCGCCCGACCGCGCGTGAGTAGGTCGGAGCATAGGGAAATCCGTGGACGGCTCGTCGGGCGAACCGGAACGAACACCGAGGTGGCGCCGACAGCAACCGCGGCTCCGACGAACTGGGCTTGAGCCGCGCAGCAAGTCGGCGCACTTCGCCGTCGCGCCCGCCCGACGCCTGTAACACAGTCGGCGCCGACTTCGACCTCGCGCTCGCCCGGCAGTGAGCAGCGGCGGACGGGCGACACCCACCCAGCGACTGGCCGCGACCCGCGCTTGTCTGCGCGGCGGGGATCTACACGGAGGCCAGGTACACCAACCGTGTTGGTCTGGTTCGTAAACGGCGGACCGACCACAGAACGCCTAGCCAGATCGCGGGCGCTGCGCCGCAGTGAGCAGTCCTTGGGCTATGCGCGCGGCTCCCGCTAGCTCGTTTCGACGTGTCGCCACACGTTCAGGTTCCCCTTCCCGTCTCTCCGGACCCGCGAGACGATTGTGGCGGCCTTCAGCCGGTTGGCAATCTGCGCGTGAACTTCGTCCTCCGGCAGCTGTACTTTGCCACCGTCGTGCTCGACCAGGTCTGCGTATACCCCGCCCAGAGCACGCAGATGAGGGACAAGCTCGCCCCCCGAGAGGTCAGTTCTGGCAAGGAGCCGGACCATCAGGGGCGGGGGGACCCTGCCTTGCAGAGTCGCGAGTTCCGTCTCGTCCAGCACCAAGTCATGGCTCAGGCTGTACTCAGCTAGCGCGACACATGCACTGCTGGACGCTCCGGCGAGGTACGAGCGCAGGTCGGTCACGACTGCGCACTTGATCGTGTCGTCGACCTCGTCGTGACGCATGAGCGCTTCGACGCGGTCGACCGTCACCACAGCCGGTGACATGAAGGTGCGGAACTCCTCGGAGGCCGCGACGGCGGAGGCGAAGGCGTCGGGGTCAGAGATCGCGGTGGGCGCGAAGGTTGCTGGCGCGTCGTCAACGAGGTCGTGATCGAGGAGCATCCTCACAATGCTTGTCTGCTCGTCCGGGATCTCACTTCCGGCGAGGCGCCGTGCGACCCGGGCTTCCGACACTAGGTCGACTCGCTGTGCCGGGTCGGGCATCGCTTCGGAGGCTCCCACAACAGCGACCACGACGGCCCTTGAGGTCTCGGATTCATCCCAGTCAACGATCGGGCCCTTCGTCTCCATCAGACTTACCAGCGGGGCGTCGACCGACCGGCTCAAGATGTACGCGTTCAGGTTCGCGATGCTCGGCACGAAGCGTCCGTGTGATGCCAGCGCCGACCAAGTGCTCGGTGGCGAGGCAGTCAGATCGACAAGCACGCACTCCGGGTTCGCCCGTGCCACGACGGCACCGATAAGTGCCTCGTCGAGGTTCGCGAGGTCGCCCAGGACGTCGGCAAACGTGGCGGGGTCCTCGACGGTCGGCTCGCTCCCTGTCGCATGCAGATAGTCACTGAGGCGGTCCAGGACGGTCGCGTGCACGACGCCATCATTTGCTGCGAGGCGATCGAGACTGAACGATGAGAGCCCTGTGACGCGGGCAAGGTTGGAGGCGGTCACTGGGTAAGCCCGCGCCTCTTTAATTGGCGCAAGTGCCTCTTCCCCGACCGGGTCGAGGTCAGCGAAGATGACGCCCGCACTCACCGCGAGCTCAGCCGCCCTGCGGTTTGAACTGGCACCACGGAAGGATGTCAGCTGAAGGTAGTTAGCTTCAATGAATGAGCGCACGCTTGAGCCGAGGTCGTAGGTGACCTCGTCGCTCCAGGAGCTGAGCGCCGCGTCGACCATGCCCCGAAGACGCGAGACGTCAACGCGGGTGTCCTCGACCAGGTAGGCGAGAATCGAAGACCACAACGGCGTGAGTTGCTCGACAAACTTCCCGGGCATGCTTCCGTACTCGACGTATGCAGACAGCATCCCGATCTCCTCCGCGCCCATCCTCGCGACGTTCGTGATGACGGTGCGTGCATGGTGCGGCGCCTTTGTGAGCAGGTGGTCGAGCAGGGTGACGTTGTAGGCGCCAACGTCCTCGAGCGCGTTCGGGCGGTCGTTCAAGACCGCGCCGACGTCAGCGTCGGTCAGCTCGTACAGCAGGTCTGAAACGCCCCTGTCGATGTTCCTCTGGATGAAGTTCATTGCGTTGAGGGAGACCTGCTCGGCGTAGAACGGGGCGATGTTCAGGCTGAAGTACTCGTCCAGGTAGCCGTGCTGCACGAGGTCGGCGGCGAGTTCGGACCCGAGGATGCGCCGCGTTGCGTCCGTGAACGTCTTCCCGGACGCGGTAGGCGTGCTCGGGGACCCGAAGAGCACCTTCCAGGTCGCGCGGGAAAGCATGGCTACGGTTCGCTCGAGGTTCGCGAGTTCACGCTCCATCTGTGGACGCGCCTGCGTGTCCCAGCTCTCTGCTGTCAGCGGCTCGTTCAGCAACACCGCCGCGAGCTGGGGTGTTAATGGCCACGACCCGTGGCGCGTCGCAACTGATGCGTTGCTGACTCCTCCGGCTACGTCGCGCCAGAATTCTGTCGACGTGAGGACTTCCTGCGGCACGGCCTGGTTGTACGGCGGCAATGTGACCTGCGCGCTGAGGTCGCCCATCACGATATGAAGCCGGCGGCCGAGCATCTCGCTGCGGTACGCCGCGGCGTCTTGGTTGGCGAGTGCGGCGCGCAGGTCCTGGACGCGCTGCGTCCGCTCCTTGACGTTGTGGGTGACGAGGTCTCGGCCGAGCTCATAGAGAACGTCCAGGTTGCTCGTGCCGAATCGGATCTTCTCGAAGTCCTGCAGATGCACGTTCTTGTAGACGACCACCGCAAGCAGCTTGTCCGCGTCCATTTCGGGGACCGGGTGAGGACCGGCGATGAGATGGTGGTGGAAGACCTTGAACTCGTTGCGGATGTTGGTCACGAGCCGCATGTCCGCGATGTGCCGGGCGACGATGTTCAGTAGGCGATCGCTGACGCCGAAGCCATCGGCGCGAAAGGCCTTTGTCATGATGTCCCGGGCGTTCTCCCGAGTGATGAACGGGACGACTGGGATGACGACGTCGAAGAACTTCGTCCGGTTGGCTCGCTGGACGTCCTGACTTGCAATGTCATGCGGCTTTGTCGCCGTATATCCGCTCTGCGACTTGGCGGCCCCGTCCGGATCGGCCGTCAGTTCCTTCAGGTCGTCCTCGAGTTTTTGGAACAGTGAGTCGCGCATCGCGTACACGAACCGGACCGGCTTGCGGCGGAGTTGCGGCGCGGAGTTCAACAGCGTGTTCAACGAGCGCAGCGCCTCGAAGATCCCCGTGTCGTTGAACCGGTCGATGTCCTCGAAGATGACGAGGTCGTACTCGGTGACCTCGAAGAAGTAGACGATCTCGTCGAGGTACTGATCGAAGTAACTCGCGGTCGGGGCCCGCGAGAGCGAGATGCTCGCTGGTCCTGCCGCCACCTGGTCTACCGACACGCGGCCACCCATCATCCGGCGCACTAGGTATGCGATGGCGCCGAAGAGCAGGAACGTGACTACGAACGCGAGCGTAGGGTTCGAGAACCCGTGCACGACGCTCGAGCCAATACTCCGCCCGAGCGTGACAGCCGCGGCTACGGCAGCGCCGACGAGCGCCGCCAGGAGCAGGCCGTCTCGCTTCCGTCCGCGAGAGGTCCGGTCGAAGCGGGAGCGTGGCGCCTTCGCAGGCGCGACAGTGTAGAGAATCTGCTTGACGATCTCTTTCTGGATCTGGTTCGTCAGATCCGCGGTGGTGTCAAGACCCATGCTCGACAGCGAGATGTTCAGCGACTTGTGCTTCTTGGCCGTTGTGATCTTTGTGAGCCTGGCGAGGACACCGTGTTCCTTCTGGGAGTAGGCCTCGGTTAGCCCGACGAGGATGCTGCTCTTCCCAGTGCCGTAGGCCCCGGTGAGTGCCACATTCCGGACGTCCGGCTCCGCGAGCGCAGCGTCGAGCAGGCCCAGGTAGATCTCGTGGTGCGCCGGCTCGTACGCCGGCGTCAGCAGGTTGAACTCAAACGGGAGCGGACGGGCGCCGTTCGAACTGCGTTCGCGCTTTGGCATGCTGCGATGCTAGGGCGTCGGCGACGTTCCCACCCGTGCGCCCACTCGTGAACACGTGGGCTCGATGCACGCCGGTTGGCCCGCCTTGGTGTCTAGTTTCCGTTCCCGGCGAGCAGCACCCGTTCAGCGCCAACGTCATTGCACCCAACACGCATCGGATGGGCAGGGAAACGACGACGTCAGAGCAGCCCAACGCGATCGGGTCGTCCGCCGCGGCGTGGGCGAACGGGCACCGCGGGCGGTCGCCCGCGTGAGCAGAGAGCAGGGCGAGACGACGCCGGGCTGGGTGGGTGGTGGTGCCGCGTCGTGGTCGGGCCTGGCGGGAGCCGCGAGGAACGAGCGGCGGATGGTAGACGCGGCACCACCACCCACCCCGACCACCCAGGCGACCACACGCCGTCGAGCACAACAACCCCGGTTCTACCTCGGCGGACCACGGTTCCACCCCGCGCGACCACCGTTGTACGTCGGCCGACCAGGGTTCTACCTCGGCGGACTGGGGTCTACCTCGGGGGCGGGGCGGTGCTCGCTCGCTCGACGAGGCGGGTCGGGACGAGGCGGGTGCCGGCCTCGTGGACGCCCTCGCGGACCTGCCGGAGCACCTGCTCGACGAGCCGGCGCCCGACCTCGGCGAAGTCCTGGTGGACGGTCGTGAGCGGGGGCAGGAACTCGCTGGACTCGGGCAGGTCGTCGAACCCGACGACGCTCACGTCCTGCGGGACCCGTCGGCCGGAGTCGTGCAGGGCCCGGACGAGACCCAGGGCCATCTGGTCGTTGGCGACGAACACGGCGGTGAGGTCGTCGCGGCGCGCGAGGCGCAGCCCGGCCTCGTACCCGGACGACGGCGACCAGTCGCCCCGCTCGATCGGCGGGACCTCGCGGCCCGCGTCCTCGAGCGTGGCCCGCCACGCGGAGGTGCGGCGCTCGGCCGCGAACGAGAGCGCGGGCCCGGCGAGGTGGTGCACGGTCCGGTGCCCGAGGTCGAGCAGGTGCTGCACGGCCTGGCGGGTGCCGTCTGCCTGGTCCGTGTCGACGACGGCGTAGCTCTCGCCCGCGTCGGAGTCGGCGACGACGACCTGGACGCCGGGCGGCAGGCTGACCTGCGCGACGTCGAGGAGGTGCACCTCCATGAGCAGGATGATCGCGTCGACCGCGAGCTCGCCGAGGCGCGTGAAGGCGCCGTGGACGCCGTCCTGGGTGGGCGCCGCGACGGGGATGACCGTGATGGCGTAGCCCTCGGCGGCGGCCGAGGTCGCGATGGCCTCGAGCGTGCGGACGTTGCCCGTGGTCGCGAGCGAGAAGAGGATGACGCCGATCGTGCGGAACGACCCGCTCTTCAGCGCGCGGGCCGCGCTGTTGGGCCGGTAGCCGAGCTCGGTCATCGCCTCGAGGACGCGCGAGCGCGTGCTCTCGACGACGCCCGGGTGCCCGTTGGAGACGCGGGAGACGGTCTGCGCGGAGACCCCGGCGACGCGCGCGACGTCGGCCATCGAGACGCGCCGTGCCGTGCGGACGGCAGCCCCCCCGGTGCGCGTCAGGGCGGAGGTCTCGTCGTCGAGCCCGTCGGTCATGGCGTCCTCGTCCTCGTGGTGTCGGCACAGTACCCGTGCCGGACCGGTGTCGTGGCCGGTCAGGACCCACAGTAGGCGATGTTTGCGCAAACACCGAACCTCGTGCCATGCTCATGTTTACGCAAACAACGGCGACGACGGACGTCGCCGTCCCCCGATGACGAGGACCACAGCATGACGACGACGTCCCCACCCGTGGCAGCGCTCCGGCCACCGGTCGGCGCTCCTTCGTCCCTCCCGGCGCGGCGCCGACGGCGCTCGTGGACCGGCTGGGGCTTCGTGGGGCCGTTCATGGCGGTCTTCGCGCTCGTGTTCCTCGCACCGATCGCGTACTCGATCTACCTCAGCCTGTTCCGCACCCAGATGGTGGGCGGCACGCAGTTCGTCGGGTTCGAGAACTACGCCCGCGCGTTCTCCGACCCGCAGTTCTGGTCGGGCGTGTCTCGCGTCGGGCTGTTCCTCGTGGTCCAGGTCCCGATCATGCTCGGCATCGCGCTGCTCGTCGCGCTCGCGATCGACTCCGGACGCCTGTACGGGCGGAACTTCTTCCGGATCTCGATCTTCCTCCCCTACGCCGTCCCGGCCGTCGTCGCGACGCTCATGTGGGGCTTCATGTACGGGACGCGCTTCGGCCTCGTCGCGAACATCAACGACGCGCTCGGCACGACGATCCCCAACCCGCTCTCCCCCGACTGGGTGCTGCTGTCGATCGGCAACATCGTGACCTGGGAGTTCGTGGGCTACAACATGCTCATCTTCTACTCGGCGCTGCGCGTCGTGCCGACCTCGCTCTACGAGGCCGCCGAGCTCGACGGCGCGTCCCAGTGGCAGGTCGTCCGGGCGATCAAGATCCCCGCGATCCGCGGCTCGCTCGTCATCGCGACGATCTTCTCGATCATCGGCTCGTTCCAGCTCTTCAACGAGCCGAGCATCCTGCAGAGCCTCGCGCCGAACGCGATCACGACGTACTTCACCCCGAACCTGTACGCGTACTCGCTGTCGTTCTCCGGCCAGCAGTACAACTACTCGGCGACCGTCGCCATCATCATGGGCGTCCTCACGATGATCGTGGCCTACGTCGTCCAGCTGCGCGGCATGCGCAAGGAGGCCTGACGATGACCGCCACGACCCCCTCGACCCCGGCGGTCCCCGCCACGTCCCGCACGACGACGAGCGCCACGACGCGCAAGCCCGTGCGCCTGCGCTCGCGCGCCCCGCACAGCGTCGCCCGCCCGCGCCGCAGCGTCCTGCTGACCGTCCTCACCGGGATCGTCCTGCTCTACGCGCTCGTGCCGCTGTTCTGGCTCGTCGTCAACGCGTCCAAGACGCAGTCGAGCCTGTTCTCCTCGTTCGGCCTGTGGTTCAGCGGCGACTTCGCGCTCTTCGACAACATCGCCCGGACGCTCACCTACGACGGCGGCATCTTCGGCCGCTGGTTCGCGAACACGCTGCTGTACGTGGTGGTCGGGGCCGGCGGTGCGACGTTCCTCGCGGTGCTCGGCGGCTACGCGCTCGCGAAGTTCGACTTCCCCGGCAAGCGCGGCGTGTTCGCGACGGTCATCGGCGCGGTCGCGGTGCCGGGCACGGCCCTGGCCGTCCCGACGTTCCTCATGTTCAGCCAGATGGGGCTGACGAACACCCCGTGGGCGGTCATCATCCCGTCGCTCATCTCGCCGTTCGGCCTCTACCTCATGTGGGTGTTCGCCGCCGAGTCGATCCCGACCGAGCTGCTCGAGGCCGCGCGCGTGGACGGGTCGAGCGAAGGGCGCACGTTCTTCCAGGTGTCGCTGCCGCTGCTCGCGCCCGGGATCGTCACCGTCCTGCTCTTCACGATGGTCGCGACGTGGAACAACTACTTCCTGCCGCTGATCATGCTCAAGGACCCCGACTGGTACCCGCTGACGCTCGGCCTCAACGCGTGGAACGCGCAGGCCGCGACCGCCGGCGGCGAGGCGATCTTCGACCTCGTGATCACCGGCTCGCTCCTCACGATCCTGCCGCTCGTCGCGGCCTTCCTCCTGCTCCAGCGCTACTGGCAGTCCGGCCTCGCGGCCGGGTCCGTCAAGGAGTGACGCCCGCGCCGCCGCACGGGCCGGCCCACCACCCCCGCACCCACCCCGCCCGATCCGTCTGACGACGAAGTGAGAGGAACCCTCATGTCCATCCGCACCACCCGCGCCCTGCGCGCCGTCGCCGCCACCGGCGTCGTCGCGCTGGCCCTGGCCGCCTGCAGCTCGGGCGGCGGCAACGACTCCGGCGGGGACGCCGGCTCGGCCGACGACGTCGCCGCGGCCCTCGAGGAGGGCGGCAGCCTCACGGTGTGGGCCTGGGAGCCCACGCTCGAGCAGGTCGTCAGCGACTTCGAGGCCGAGTACCCGAACGTCGACGTCGAGCTCGTCAACGCGGGCACCGGCAACGACCAGTACACCGCCCTCCAGAACGCGATCGCCGCCGGCAAGGGCGTGCCCGACGTCGCGCAGGTCGAGTACTACGCGCTCCCGCAGTTCGCGCTGTCGGACGCCGTCGCCGACCTGTCGTCGTTCGGTGCCGACGAGCTCGACGGGACCTTCACCCCCGGGCCGTGGAACGCCGTCCAGCAGGGCGAGGGCATCTACGGCCTGCCCATGGACTCCGGCCCCATGGCCCTCTTCTACAACGAGGAGGTCTTCACGCAGCACGGCATCGAGGTGCCGACGACGTGGGACGGCTTCGTCGAGGCGGCGCGCGCCCTGCACGCGGCCGACCCGAACGTGTACATCACCAACGACACGGGCGACGCCGGGTTCACGACGTCGCTCATCTGGCAGGCCGGCGGCCAGCCGTTCCAGGTCGACGGTACGGACGTGACGATCGACCTCGCGGACGAGGGCAGCACGCAGTTCGCGCAGACCTGGCAGACGCTCATCGACGAGGACCTCCTCGCGCCCGTCAGCTCGTGGAGCGACGAGTGGTACCAGGGCCTCGGCAACGGCACGATCGCGACGCTCGCGATCGGCGCGTGGATGCCCGCGAACCTCGAGTCGGGCGTGCCCGACGGCGCGGGCAAGTGGCGGGTTGCCCCGCTCCCCCAGTGGGAGGAGGGCGCGTCCGCGAGCGCCGAGAACGGCGGCTCCGCGCTGTCCGTCCCGGCCGCGAGCTCGAACCAGGCGCTCGCGTACGGCTTCCTCGAGTACGCGAACGCGGGCGACGGCGTGCAGACGCGCGTGGACGGCGGCGCGTTCCCGGCCACGACGGCCGAGCTGGAGTCCGACGAGTTCCAGGGCTTCGAGTCCGAGTACTTCGGCGGCCAGAAGATCAACGAGGTCCTCGCGCAGTCGGCGTCCGACGTCGTCGAGGGCTGGTCGTACCTGCCGTTCCAGGTCTACGCGAACTCGATCTTCAACGACACCGTAGGCCAGGCCTACGTCTCGGGCACGACCCTCGCCGACGGCCTGAAGGCCTGGCAGGACGCGTCCGCGAAGTACGGCACCGAGCAGGGGTTCACCGTCACCGAGTGACCCGGCCCCGCCGGGCGCCCACCGGGGCGCCCGGCCCTGCCCCGTCGGCCGCGTGGTCGCGCTTCCCGGCGCGACCACGCGGCACCCCGCCGACGGCCCACCCCGCCGTCGACCGCTCTGCGAGCACCTGAGGAGCCTGCATGTCTTCCCCCACCCCGTTCCGCTGGCTGCGCCGTCCCGGGCCGCACACGCCGCCGGGCGAGCCCGGCGCGCACACGCCGTCGGGCCTGTCCTACGGCGCGGACTACAACCCGGACCAGTGGCCGCGCGAGGTCTGGGACGAGGACGTGCGCCTCATGCGCGAAGCCGGGGTGACGGTGGTCTCGCTCGCGATCTTCTCGTGGGCCCGCATCCAGCCGACCGAGGACACGTGGGACTTCGCGTGGCTGGACGACGCGATGGACCTGCTCCACGCGCACGGCATCACGGTCGACCTGGCGACGGCGACCGCCTCGCCGCCGCCGTGGCTGACGACGAAGCACCCGGAGGTCCTGCCGCAGACCCGCACGGGCGAGACCCTGTGGCCGGGCGCGCGGCAGCAGTGGCGCCCGACGTCGCCGGTCTTCCGGGAGCACGCGCTGCGCCTCGTCGAGCGCATGGCCGAGCGGTACGGCGACCACCCGGCGCTCGTCGCCTGGCACGTGTCGAACGAGCTCGGCTGCCACAACGTCTACGACTTCTCCGACGACGCGGCCGCGGCCTTCCGCGCGTGGCTGCGCGACCGCTACACGACGCTCGACGCGCTCAACGCCGCGTGGGGCACCGCGTTCTGGTCGCAGCGCTACAGCGCGTGGGAGCAGGTCCTCCCGCCGCGGCTCGCCGCGTCGCACCCGAACCCGACCCAGCAGCTCGACTTCAAGCGCTTCTCGTCCGACGCGCTCCGGCAGTACCTGCGCGCCGAGGCGGAGATCCTGCGCCGCGTCACGCCGGACGTGCCCGTGACGACGAACTTCATGGTCATGGGCGAGACGAAGGGCATGGACTACGCCGCGTGGGCGGACGAGCTCGACTTCGTCTCCAACGACCACTACGTGCTGCCCGGCCCGCAGGCGCTCGACGAGCTGTCGTTCTCCGCGAACCTCACGGGTGGCATCGCCCGGCACCGCCCGTGGTTCCTCATGGAGCACTCGACGAGCGCGGTGAACTGGCAGCCCGTCAACGTCGCGAAGAAGCCGGGCGAGCTCGCGCGCGACTCGCTCACCCACGTGGCCCACGGCGCCGACGCGGTCTGCTACTTCCAGTGGCGCCAGTCCGCGGCCGGCGCGGAGAAGTACCACTCGGGCATGGTCCCGCACGCGGGCGAGCGCTCGCGCCTGTTCCGCGACGTCGTCGCGCTCGGCGCGACGCTGCGCGACCTCGCGCCCGTCGCGGGCAGCACGCAGAAGCCCGCGCGCGCCGCGATCGTCTTCGACTGGGACTCGTGGTGGACGAGCGAGCTCGACTCCCACCCCACCGACCGGCTGCGCTACCGCCAGGAGGCGCTCGACTGGTACTCGGCGTTCCTCGCGCTCGGCGTGCGCGCGGACGTCGTGCCGTCCGCGACGGACCTCGCGACGTACGACGTCGTCGTGGCGCCGGTGCTGCACGTCGTCCCGGCCGGGCTGCGCGACCGCCTCACGGCGTTCGTCGAGGCGGGCGGCCACCTCGTCACGACCTACTTCTCGGGCGTCGTCGACCAGGACGACCACGCGTGGCTCGGCGGCTACCCGGGCGCGCTGCGCGACCTGCTCGGCATCCGGGTCGAGGAGTTCGCCCCGCTGCTGGACGGCGAGAGCGCGACGGTCGAGCTCGCGGGCGAGCAGCTCGAGGGCACGGTGTGGACCGAGCCGGTGGACGTCGTCGACCCCGACGTCGAGGTGCTGGGCTGGTACAAGACCGGCGAGCAGGCCGGCCGCGCCGCCGTGACGCGCCGGACGGTCCGGACCGGGGACGGCTCGGGCGCCCGCGAGGGCTCCGCCGCGTACGTCTCCACGCGCTTCGGCCGCCAGGGCCTCGTCCCCGTCCTCGCCCGCCTGCTCGACGACGCGGGCGTGCGCAGCGAGCTGCCCGCCGCCGTGCGCGGCGACGTCGAGCTCGCGGTGCGCACCGACGGCACGGACGACTTCTGGTTCCTCGTCAACCGCACCGCCCGTCCGGTCGAGGTGCCCGACGTCGCGGGCGACGTCCTCGCCGGGCGCCGCCTCGCGCCGTCGGGCACTGGCTCCCCGGAGACCGGCGCGCTCCTGCTCGAGCCGCGCGGCGTCGCCGTGGTACGACGCCCGGCCGAACCGACCCCGCCGAGGTAGAGCCCCGGTACCACGAGGTAGAGGCCTGGTAGGCCGAGGTAGAGGCGTGGTCACGACCAGGCCTCTACCTCGCGAGACCGCGCCTCTACCTCGGCAGAACAGTCCCCGCGGGAACGACCCGCACCCGGTGCACCCCGCCGGTTCGCAGCGACGCGAAGGAGGTGGCTCAGGGATGAGCCCGACCGAGACCGACACGACCACGCGGGGTGGACCACCCGGTCCTCGCCGCACGGGCCCGGGCGGCCCGGCCGCCCGCCGGACGGGGGCCCGCGTCGTCGCGGGCCTCGGTGCCGGGGCGCTCGTCGCGGGCTGCGCGCTCGCGGCCCTGCCCGCGCAGGCCTCGCCCGCGGGCGCGGTCGCCGCGACCGGCACGACGGCGGCCCCCGCCGACGTCGCGGGCGTCACCGTGACGCCCGACCCGTCGTACGCGGGCGCGCCGTTCGAGGGCTGGGGCACGAGCCTCGTGTGGTTCGCCAACGCCACGGGCGGCTACCCGGACGAGATCCGCGACCGGCTCGCGGACATGGTGTTCGGCGACGAGGGCCTCAACCTCAACATCGCGCGCTACAACGTCGGCGGCGGGAACGCCCCCGACGTGCCGGACTACCTGCGCGCCGGCGGCGCCGTCGACGGCTGGTGGAAGGCGCCCGAGGGCACGACGCGCACCGACGTGGACTGGTGGGACCCCGAGAACCCGGACCACTGGGACGAGGACGCGGACGCGACGCAGCGCTGGTGGGTCGACCGGATCAAGGACGACGTCACGCACTGGGAGACGTTCAGCAACTCGCCGCCGTGGTTCATGACCGTGAGCGGGTACGTCTCGGGCGGGTTCAGCTCGACCGCGGACCAGCTCAAGACGGAGAGCATCGACGACTTCGCGGCCTACCTGGTCGGCGTGACCGAGCGCCTCGAGGACGCGCACGGCATCGAGGTCGACACGATCGACCCGTTCAACGAGCCCAACACCAACTACTGGGGCACGCAGCTCGGTGCCGACGGCAACCCCACCGGGGGCCGTCAGGAGGGCGCCCACATGAGCCCCGCGCTCCAGGCGAAGGTCGTCCCGGCGCTCGCCGCGGCGCTCGAGGGCTCCTCGACCGACGCCGTGATCTCGGCGATGGACGAGACCAACCCCGGCACGTTCGCGACCAACTGGAACGCGTACCCGCAGGCGGTCCGCGACCAGGTGTCGCAGCTCAACGTCCACACCTACGGCACGGGCCAGCGCACGACGGTCCGCGACATCGCCAAGGGCGAGGACAAGCCGCTGTGGATGAGCGAGGTCGGCGGGAACTGGAGCTCGACGGGCCAGGACTTCGAGACCATGGAGTCCGGCCTCGGCAGCGCGCAGCACATCGTCGACGACCTGCGCGAGCTCGAGCCGAGCGCGTGGGTGTTCTGGCAGCCGGTCGAGGACTACGCGAACATGGCCCCCGGCGGCGAGAGCGCGAACGGCATGAACTGGGGCGAGATCCAGATCCCGTTCGACTGCACGGCCGAGGACACGCTCGAGACGTGCCCGATCTACACGAACACGAAGTACTGGGCGACCCAGAACTTCACGCACTACATCGAGCCGGGCGACTCGCTGATCCGCTCGGACGACGCGAGCAGCACGGCCGCGGTGTCGGCCGACGGCACGTCCGCGACGGTCGTCCACGTCAACGCCACGAAGGGCGAGCGCGCCGTGACGCTCGACCTGTCGAAGTTCGGTGCGGTCGGGTCCGATGCGACCGTCACCCCCGTGGTCACGAGCACGGCCGGCTACCTCGTCGAGGGCGAGCCGGTGGCGGTCACGACGGGTGCGGACGGCCCCGGCGCGACGCTCGTCGTGCCGGCCGAGTCCGTGACGACGTTCGTCGTCGACGGCGTCTCCGGCGTCGCGGACGACGCCGCGCTCGTCCAGGACGGGCACGCCTACCGTCTCGACGGCGTGCAGGCGGACCGCTCGCTCGCGCCGTCGGCGTCGGGCACGGGCGTCGTGATCCGCACCGACGCGCCCGTCGCGGAGCAGGCGTGGGAGCTCACGGCGCTCGGCGCCCCCGAGGGCTCCGGCACGCACCGCACGCGCTACGCCGTGACGAACGCGGCCACGGGCCGCCAGCTCGCCGTCGCGGCCGACACGTCCGCCGTCCTCCAGGACGCGCCCGCCGACGTCGCGGACACCCCGCTCGCCGCGCAGTGGATCCTCTCGACGACCGGCGACGGCACCTTCACGCTCGTCAACGCGTCCTCGAAGACCCTCCTCGAGGTCGGCGGCCAGGCGACGGCGGACGGCTCGCCCGTGGGCACGTACCTCGCGAACTCCGGCGTGAACCAGCGCTGGCGCGTGGTCGACGAGACGGTCCTCGGCACCGAGCCCGTCCAGGCGTTCACGACGCCGGGCACCGCGCCCGAGCTCCCTGCGACCGTCACCCCGGTCTACCGCGACGGGGCGCGCGGCGCCCTCCCGGTGACGTGGGACGTGCCGGACGACGACGCGTGGGCCGAGCCCGGCACCGTCGAGGTGACGGGCACCGTGGCCACGCCGACCGGCGGCGAGGTCGCCGCGACGGCGACCGTCGTCGTCGACGAGCTCACGTCCACGCTCCCCGCGCGCGCCAAGGCGTACGCGGGCGGCACCCCGACCCTGCCCGCGACCGTCACGGCGGTCGCCGCGGGCGGCGCGGAGGTCCAGCGCCCGGTGGTCTGGGACGACGCCCCCGCGGGCGCGTACGACGCCGTCGGGGTCGTCGAGCTCGCCGGCACGGCCGACGCCGGGGCGGGCGACACGCTCCCGGCCACCGTCCGCGTCCAGGTGACCGAGGCGGCGTCCGCCAACGGCGCGCTCGCCGCGGGCACGACCGCGAGCGCGACGTTCACCGAGCCGGGCTACGCCGTCGGCGGCGTCGTGAACGGCAACCTCACCGACAAGGCGTGGTCGAACTGGGTGTCGGGCACCAAGCGGACGTCCGACACGCTCACCGTCACGCTCCCCGCCGATCGCGACGTCACGGGCGTCGTGACGCGGTTCTGGAAGGACGGGTCCAGCGCGAGCTGGGCGCAGTCCGTCCGGCTCCAGGCCCTCGTGGGCGGCACGTGGACCGACGTCGGCGCGCCCGTCACGGTGGACGCCTCGCCCGACGGCCCCGCGCCCGCGGTCGAGATCCCCGCGGACGTCCGGACCTCGTCCGTGCGCGTCGTCCTCACAGCACGGGCGAACACCCACCTGGTCGTCTCCGAGATCGAGGTGCTCGCCAAGGTGCCCGGTACGGGGACCGACGCCGCGGCGTCGGGCATCACCGTGGCCGGCGAGCCCCTCCCCGGGTTCGACCCAGCCGTCACGGCGTACGACGTGCCCGTCGCGGGCGGGGTGCCCGCCGTCGAGGCGGTGGCGCACGACCCCTGGGCGACGGTCGCGGTCGAGGCCGCCGACGCCGTCCCCGGCACGACGACGGTGCGCGTGACGGCCGAGGACGGCACGAAGCGGGCGTACGCCCTGCGCTGGACGGCCGACGCCGGTGCGGCGCCCGTGACGGTCACCGCCGAGACGCGGTGCCTGGCCGGCAAGGTGTACGTCGCGGTCCGCGCCACGAACGACGGCGACGCGCCCCTCGACGTGACCCTCACGACGCCGTACGGCACGCGCACGGTCGCCGCGGTGGCGCCGGGCGCGAGCGCCTACCAGTCGTTCGCGTCGCGCGCGGCGTCCGTCCCGGGCGGGACGGCCGTCGTGACGGTCGACGGGTTCGCGCCGCTCGAGGTCGCGTTCGACGCGCGCTCCTGCTGAGCCGTCCGGCCGCCCGGCGGGCCGGGTCGGCGTCCTCCGCGACGCCGTCCCGGCCCGCCGGGCGGCCCTCGTCGTGCCTCTCCCGCGCTGCCCTCCGCGGCGCGGGAGAGGCACGTCACCCGATGATCGCGGCCACGCCGCGACACTGCCTCGCGTGCGTCGGCGGAGCCGCGTACCGTATCCCGGGTGCCCGGTACAGTGCCGGGACCGAGGAGGAGCCCACCACCGTGACCCCCACCACGAGCGGAGACGTCCTGACGACGGCCGGCGGCACGCGCTGGACCATGCGCGGCGAGATCGACGCCGCGGTCCAGGCCCGGCGCGAGGACGAGCTGCTGCGGCTCGCGCAGTCGGCGGACGGGCGCATCCACATCGACCTCGGCGCGGTCACCTTCATGGACTCGGGCGGCCTGCGCCTGCTCTACCACGCCGCCACGGCCGGCTCGGGGGCACCCGTGCTGGAGCGCGTCCCGCGCCGCGTCCGCGACCTGCTCGAGCTCAGCGGTGTCGCCGAGCTGTTCGAGCTCACCGACGACGCCGGACCTGCCGAGGACGAGGCGTGACCTTCGCCCACGCGGCGGTGCCGCCCGGCTTCGTCGAGATCGGTGCCTGGCCGCTGCGCACGCTGGCGGACCTCGCCACCCTGCGGGAGGGCCTGCACCGCATGCTCACCGGCGCCCCGCTGCCCGCGGACCGCGCGCTCGAGGCCACGCCCGAGCGCGTCGTCCTCGTCGCGAGCGAGCTCGCGACGAACGCGCTGCGCCACGGCCTCCCCCCGACGCAGGTGCGCCTGCTCAGCGACGGGCGCGAGCTCGTCATCGACGTCGTGGACCACTCGCCGGACGTCCCCGTCATCGCGGGCCGGCGCTCGCCGGGCGCGGGCGGGTTCGGCCTCGTGCTCGCGCAGCGCGCCTCGACGGCCGTCGGCTGGTTCCGCGCCGGGACCGGCGAGAAGCACGTCTGGGCGCGCTTCGACGTCCCCGTCTTCCGCGGCGGTGCGGGCGTGCGCAGCGCGCTCCTCCCCGTCGGCTGACCCTCCGCCGCACCGCTCCCCCGCCGAGTCGCTCGACCCCCGCACGCAGGCGCCCCGGCGCGCGCGCCTCAGGCGTCGCGCCGCACCAGGAGCAGGGTCGCGTCGTCCGCGGAGCGCGGGTCGCGCGCGGCGGCCACGACGCCGTCGACGTCGACCGTCCCCGGCTCCGCCGCGAAGAACGCCGCGAGCCGCCGCAGGCCGTCGAGGATCGACTCCTCGCGCCGCTCCACGAGCCCGTCGCTGTACAGCACGAGCGCGCCGCCGGGCGGCACCTGGACGTGCTGCGCGGGCGGCACGCGGTCCACGAGGCCGAGCGGCGGCACGATCGCGCTCTCCGTCCAGCTCGTCGTCCCGTCGGGCGCGACGACGAGCAGCGGCGGGTGCCCCAGGGACACGTGCTCGACGACGCCGGTCACCGGGTCCAGCACCGCGACGGCGATCGTCGCGACCTCGCCGGGGAGCGTCCAGCGCGCGACCTCCCCCAGCAGCGTCACCGCCTCGACCGCGGAGCCCGTGCTCACGAGCGCGGCACGCAGCGTCGTGCCGAGCTGGCCCATCGTCGCCGCGGCCTGGAGCCCGTGGCCCGTCACGTCGCCCACGACGAGCGCGAGCCGCCCGGACGGCAGCACGAGCGCGTCGTACCAGTCACCGCCCACGAGACCCGTGCCGGCCGACTCGTAGCGCGACTGCAGCGTCCAGCCCGGGACGTCGGGCAGGAGCGCGGGCAGGAGGCTCCGCTGGAGCTCCTCCGTCGCCCGCACCGCCTTGCGGCCGCGCAGGTAGAGGGCCTCGACGAGGTGGCCGCGCAGCGACGTCGCGACGTCCGTCTGGTCCGACGTCCACGGCACGCTGTGCCCGCGCACGACCTCGCGCCACCGCTCGAACGACTTGCGCGGGCTGAGCCGCACCGAGTCGTCCTCGCCGCGGGCGATCTCCTTGTTGTACGGGTCGCCGCCCCAGTCCACGTGCCGCAGGACCTCGTCGCGCACCCACAGCACGACCTGACCCTCGGGCAGCACGATCCCGAGGACGCCCGCGACGTCGGGCACGAGCGCCGCGACGTCCGGCGCGTCCCGGTGCAGGGCGTCGGACATGACCAGGTCCTCGCCGTGGCCGAGGACCCACCCGACGAGCGCACGGCACCCGTCCTCGTCGGGCACGTTGCCGACCGCGATGAGGCCGCCCTCCGCGACGACGACCGCGCCGTCGGCCCGCACGAGGCGGCGCAGCCACCCCGAGCGCGTCAGGGCGATGCCGATGGGGACGCTCTCGTCGCGGCTGTCCGCGGCCAGGTGGGCGAGGACGCCCTCCGCGCGCCGCACCTCGGTCTCGCGCTCGTCCTCCGCCTGGGAGACGAGCCGGACGGAGAGCGCGGACCCGAGGAACTCCGCGGCGGTGCGGACCTCGAAGGGCGGCTCGTGCGGGCCGGAGTAGTGGTGGCACGCGACGAGACCCCACAGCCGGCCGTCGCGCAGGAGCGAGATCGACATCGACGCCCGCACGCCCATGTTGCGCAGGTACTCGAGGTGGATCGGCGAGACGCTGCGCAGCGTCGAGTACGTGAGGTCGAGCGGCGCGCCGGTGGTGGGGAGCAGCGTCGGGACGATCGGCTGGGGCGCGTAGTCCACGTCCGCGATGAGCCGGATCCAGTTCTTCTCGTACAGCGCGCGCGCCTGCGGCGGGATGTCCGACGCCGGGTAGTGCAGCCCCAGGAACGCGTTGAGGTCGTCCCGGCGCGCCTCGGCCACGACCTCGCCGTTGTAGGCCGCGTCGAAGCGGTAGATCATCACGCGGTCGAAGCCCGTGAGCTCGCGCACGTGGCGGGCCGCGTCGTCGTACAGCTCGTCGAGCGTCGCGGCGCGCTCGAGGTCGCGCAGCGCCTGCCGGACGGCGAGGTAGGTGTTGGGGAACGTCAGCGGGCGCGCGCCCGACGCGGTCTCGATCTCGACGACGAGCACCGGCTCGGACCCCGGGCCCTGCTCGGGCAGCGGGGGCCGGTGGAGCACGGCGTCGACGTCGAGCGGCCTGCCGTCCCAGCGGTCGAGGTGCAGGGTCACGGGGTTGCGCGTCGCGAGGTCGCTCCCGTCCGCCGCGTGCGCGAGCAGGTCGCGCGCGGGCTCCTCGCCGAGCACGTCGGCGAGCGGCCGGCCCGCGAGCTCCTCTGCGGGGACGCCGAGGTGCCGTTCCACGTTCGCCGACGCCTGGAGCAGCACGCCGTCCGCCTCGCGGACCACCAGCAGGACCCCGCGCGGCTGGATCATGCCGGGGACGTGAATGGGTTCGCGGGCGCAGTTGTCGAGGTCCACCGCCTCGCCGGGCGCGAGAAGCTCCGGCTCGTCGACCGTCCTGGTCACGATCCTCCGTCCGGGCATCGCGTCCGGGGACGGTTGCCGTACTACGGTCGGCGGACCACCTTGGCTCGAGGATCCGGAGACGCGTGCCTCAGGCTACCGCGCTTCGCCGCCCGTTCGTGCGCCGGGCCTCCGGGGAGGTCGGTGGGTGAGCCCCGTGAGCGACGCCACGGAACTCCGCGGTAGCGTCGTTCGTCGGACGAGCGGGAGCCCGGACCGCCCGCCCGGACCCCGACGACCAGAAGGTGACCCATGAGCACGACGACGACCCCCCTCCTGCGCGCCAGAGGCCTCGCGGCCGGCTACGGAGGCCCCGACGTCGTGCACGGCATCGACCTCGACGTGACGCCCGGCACCGCGCCGGTCGGGATCGTCGGGGAGTCGGGCGCCGGGAAGTCGACGATCGTGCGCGCGCTCGTCGGGCTCGTGCGCCCCACGGCGGGCCACGTCACCTACGCCGAGCGGACGGTCGGCAAGCTCTCCCGCCGGGACAAGAAGCAGTTCACGGCGGACGTGCGCCGCGTCTCCCAGGACGGCCTCGCCGGCATCGGCATCGACCCCCGCTGGACGGTGGACCGCACGCTGTCCGCGGCGCTCAAGGACGCGCGGCGCGCCGGCCGCCCGAGCGGACGCTCCGTCGAGGACCTGCTCGGCGACGTCGCGCTCGAGCCCCGCTACGCGCCGCGCACCGTGCAGTCGCTCTCGGGCGGCGAGAAGCAGCGGGTCGCGCTCGCCGTCGCGCTCGCGACGCGCCCCCGGGCGCTCCTCCTCGACGAGCCGCTCACCGCCGTCGACCCCGCGATGCGCGGCGACGTCGTGCGCCGCCTCGCCGACGCGACGACCGCGCTGGGCACCGCCGTGCTGCTGGTCTCGCACGACCTCGAGCTCGTCGAGCGGATGTGCCCCACCGTGCACGTGCTCGCCGACGGGACGTTCGTGGCGTCGGGGTCGCTGCGCGACGTGTTCGCGGGCACCGCCCCGGGCGCCGACCACCCGGCCGTCCGCGGTCTCGCCGAGGCCGCCCCGCTCGCCGTCCAGCGCTTCCGCTGACCCGCGAGGTAGAACCTCCCGACGCGAGGTAGAACGCCGCGGGCTCTACCTCGCGACCGGTGCTGCTACCTCGCGAGGACGGACTCGATGGTGGCCGACTCCTCGGGGGTGAGCGGGGGCGCCGAGAGGGCCGCGACGTTGTTCTCGAGCTGGCGGACGCTGCTCGCCCCGACGAGGGCGGAGGTGACGCGGTCGTCGCGCAGGACCCAGGAGAGGGCGAGCTGCGCGAGGGTCTGGCCGCGGGCGCCCGCGATCTCGTTGAGCGCCCGGGCGCGCTCCAGGTACGTCTCGTCGATGTTCTTCTCCGACAGGAACGGCGAGTCCGTGCGGGCCGCGCGCGACCCCTCGGGCGCCGACCCGGAGAGGTAGCGGTCCGTGAGCAGGCCCTGCTGGAGCGGCGAGAACACGATGGTGCCGACGCCGAGGTCGCCCACGACGTCGAGCAGCGACTCGGTCTGCACGCCGTCGTACGCGTCCTCGTGCGTCGGGTCCTCGACGTGGCGGTTGAGCATCGAGTAGCTCGGCTGGTGGATGAGCAGCGGGGTGCCGAGGTCGGCGAGGATCGCCGCGGCCTCGCGCGTGCGCGCCGGCGAGTAGTTGGAGACGCCCACGTACAGCGCCTTGCCCTGCTGGACGGCGTCGTGCAGCGCGCGCATGGACTCCTCGAGCGGCGTGCTCGGGTCCGGACGGTGGTGGTAGAAGACGTCGACGTAGTCGAGACCCATCCGGCGGAGCGACTGGTCGAGCGAGGAGAGCAGGTACTTGCGCGAGCCGCCGTCGCCGTAGGGGCCGGGCCACATGTCGTAGCCGGCCTTCGACGAGATGACGAGCTCGTCGCGGTACGCGCCGAGGTCCTGCGCGAGGTGCCGGCCGAAGTTCTCCTCCGCCGAGCCGTACGGCGGGCCGTAGTTGTTCGCCAGGTCGAAGTGCGTGATCCCGAGGTCGAACGCGCGGCGCAGCACCGCGCGCTGCGTCTCGAACGGGTTCACGTCACCGAAGTTGTGCCACAGACCGAGCGAGATCGCGGGCAGGTCGAGGCCGCTGCGCCCCGTCCGCCGGTAGGTCATGGTGTCGTAGCGGTCGTCGGCGGCGAGGTAGCGCGGGGCGAGAGGCATGGGCCCATTCTGGCGCGCGCCGGCCGCGACGCCCAGCCCGGCCGCGCCGGACCGCCGGGCGCCCGGCCGCGCCGGGCGGCCGGGCGGCCGGGCGGAGCCGACGGTCAGCGCGCGAGCAGCGTCACCGGCGTCGTGGGCACGGGGTCGAAGCAGGAGAGGAAGCGCCGCACGACGTCGGCGTCCGTGACGGTGGTCGCCCGGGCCAGGACCTCGTCGGCGTCCGCGAGGTCCTTGCTGAGGCCACGCACCGCGGCGGCGTCGATCGTGAGGGTCGCGTCCACGTCGTCGGGCACCTCGCCGTGGACGACGGCGACCCCGCGGCGGACCTGGAGCGCCACGGATCCCCCGGTGTCGGGGAAGACCCACGCCACCGTGAGGTCGACGTCCGCCGCGACGTCCGGGTCGAGGCGCACACGCAGGCCCGCGACGACCTTCTCGGCCGGGATGGCGTTGAGGACGTCGGGCGGCTGGAACTCGTAGGTCTGCGAGTAGTCGACCGCGTCGTCGAGCTCGTTCGCCCCGCCGATGGCCATCGTCCGCCAGTACATGTTCTTCTGGAGGTAGCCCCACCGCCGCAGGGCCTCGGCCTTGGCGTGCCGGGCCGTCGTGTCGGCGGGGTCGGACCGGACGAGGTGCGTGAGCAGCTCGGCGGCCCAGCCGTAGTCCTCGGCCTCGTGCGCGACGCGAGCCTTGTCGAGGACGGCGTCGCGACCGCCGAGCGCCTCGACGTAGCGGCGGGCGCGGTCGGCGTGCAGGGGCGCCGCGAGCTCGGTCGCGTCGCCGGAGAACCAGCCGAGGGTGCCGTCGTAGATCGCGCGGACGCAGTGCTCGGGGCTGCCGTAGTAGGGCTGGAGCCAGGGGTCGTCGCGCAGGTGGTCGGGCAGCCGCTTCGCCACGAGCTCCACGAGCTCGGGACCGGTCGCGCCCTTGTTGATGTGGCGGATCGACTGGTCGTGCAGGAACTGGATCGCGTCCCGGTAGTTGGTGATCCGCTCGACGATGAACGCGTTGCCGACCCAGGGGCGCATGTGCGACCCGGAGTACGTCTCGGCCTGCCGTGCGTAGGAGAGCAGCGTGTCCACGCCTTCGCGCCACGCCTCGACGTCGCGGTAGGCCGTGCCGCGCAGGGTGTACAGGTTCGGGAAGGTCTCGCCCTGGATCGTCTCGGAACCGTGCACGTGCCGGTGCTCGGGGAGCCAGAGGTCGATCTCGTCCTGCGCGTCGCCGTACGCGTGGAACGCGACGATCCGGATCCCGGCGATCTCGAGCTCCTCGACGTCGCCGACCGTCCGGGTCGGCAGGTGAGTGCTCTTCGGCCCCGGCGCGGCCACGGGGCCGAGGGCGCCCTGGACGACGCCGGTCGGCCCGAACCCCGCGAACGTCACGAGGCTCGTGCGCGCGGTGAGGATCGGTCCGACGATGCCGGCGTCGTTGACGAGCCACTGCTCGAACGTCTCGTGCGCGACGATCTCGACGGCGCCGGACTCCACGTCCTCGGCCGTCACGCCGAGACCACCGAGCGCGTAGCAGTGGTCGGGGTGGCGGTGCGTGAAGATCACGGCCTTGACCGGCAGGTCGGAGAAGCGGCGGAAGTCGGCGAGCAGCTCGGCGGAGGCCACGTCCGACTCGCCGGGGTCGACGATCACGACGCCGTCCTCGCCCACGATCATCGTGGTCGAGCACAGCTGGTACCCGTGCGCCACGTACACCCGGCCCTCGACCGGCTCGTAGATCCGCCGCGGCATCTGGCGCGCCCACGCCGTCTGCTCCGGGTGCACCGTGTCGGCGGGCTCGGTCACCGAGATGCTCGGCCCCGCCTCGTGGGCCACGGGGGCGAGATGGTCCTTGAACGAGTCGAAGTAGCCTTCCCAGTCCTCCACCGTGCGCAGCGTGTCCACAACAGCCATGCTCACCCCTCCGTCGGTCGGCCCGGTGCGGCCACGACCAGGCTCCTCCCTGCCGCGCGGAGCGCAACCGGAGCGGACGAGCGCAGGGGCGAGAGGGGGATTCGGGTCGTGCCGCCGCTGCGGCGAGGTGGGGACGCGGGGGACGTCAGCGGGTCGGGGTCTCCACGACCTGGCCCGCCCACGCGAAGCCGCCGCCGAACCCGAAGAGCAGCGCGGGGACGCCCGCGGGAATCTTGCCCGCGTGCCACCACTTGGAGAGCCCGAGCGGGATGGACGCCGCGGACGTGTTGCCGGACTCGACGATGTCCGTGACGACGACCTTCGACTCCATCCCGAGCGCCTTCGCGAGCGGCTCGATGATGCGCAGGTTGGCCTGGTGCGCGACGAGCACCTCGATGTCGTCGAGCGAGACGCCGGAGCGCTCCACGACGGTGCGCGCGCGCTCGGCGGCGCGCGTGATGGCCCACTTGAAGACGGCGCGGCCGTCCTGGGCGAACTTCTCCTGCGGCGCCTCGATGAGCACGGCCGGGGTGAGGTCGGGCTCGGAGCCCCAGGTCACCGGGCCGACGCCGGGCTCGTCCGTCGCGCGCAGCACGGCCGCGCCCGCGCCGTCCGCGGTGAGGATGCAGGTGCTGCGGTCGGTCCAGTCGGTGAACGCGGTGAGCTTCTCTGCGCCGATCACGACGGCCGTGCGCGCCGAGCCGCCGCGGATCGCCTGGTCGGCGAGGCCGACGGAGTGGGCGAAGCCGGAGCACGCGACGTTCACGTCGAGCACCGCGGGCCCGACGACGCCCCGCAGGTCGAGCTCGGACGCCTCCTCGGGCGTCGACTGCCCGGGCATGACGCCGGTGCGCAGGTGGTACGCGACGCGGCCCGCCGTGTTGGGCGAGCGGTCCGTCGCGGTCGCCGTGGCGACGATGACGAGGTCGACCTCGGCCGGGTCGACGCCCGCGTCGTCGAGCGCGTGGCGGGCCGCCGCGGTCGCCATGTCGGCGACGGTCGTGTCGTCGTCCGCGACGTGCCGCGTGACGATGCCCGTCCGCGAGCGGATCCACTCGTCGTTGGTCTCGACGAGCTGCGCGATGTCGTCGTTCGTCAGCGTCTTCTCGGGCTGGAAGTGACCGAGGCCGACGATGCGCGACCCGGCCGCGCCGGTGGCGGGAGTGAGCATGAGGACGATCATGTCACGCGGCCGCTCGTCGTCAGAACGCTTCGGGCGGGGCTCCGGGAGGTCGTGCGCCACACCCGTGACGTACCGTCGGGAGGTCCGCCGTCGTGCCACCGAAGGAGCCGTCGTGTCCCGTCCGCCGCTGCCCTCCCGTCTCGTCGAGATGCTCCGCCGCCCGAACGCCGCCGTGATGGCGACGGTGCGCTCCGACGGCGCCCCCGTCACCGCCGCGACCTGGTACGTCTGGGAGGACGACGGCCGCGTGCTCGTCAACCTCGACGAGTCCCGCGTGCGGCTCAAGCACCTGCGGAACGATCCCCGCGTCTCGCTCACGGTGCTCGACGAGAACTGGTACACGCACGTGACGCTCATCGGTCGCGTCGTCGAGCTGCGCGCCGACGAGGGCCTGACCGACATCGACCGCATCTCGCGCCACTACACCGGCCACGAGTACGCGAACCGGACCGACCCGCGCGTCAGCGCCTGGGTCGAGGTCGAGCGCTGGTACGGCTGGGGCGAGGCGAAGGCCGGCGACGACGCGTAGCACCTGCCGCAGGGCCCGGGGGGCCGTCAGGAGCCGTGACGGAACGCGTCCCACGCGCCGAGCAGGTACTGGATCCCGAGCGCGCGGTCGTACAGGCCGTAGCCGGGGCGCGGCCTGTTGGTCGTGTTCTCGTCCCACAGGTGACGCCCGTGGTCGGGGCGGACGTAGCCCTGGTAGTCCGCCTCCGCGTAGGCGCGCATGATTCCGGTCGTGTCGACGCTGCCCTCGCACGCGCGGTGCGCGACCTCGGTGAAGTCCCCACCCCCCAGGTGCTTGATGTTGCGCACGTGCGTGAAGTGGATGCGGTCCATGAACGTGCGCACCGCGTCGACGGCGTCCTGCTCGGGGTTCGCGGAGAAGCTGCCGAGGCACAGCGTCAGACCGTGGTAAGGGCTGTCGTGGAGCGCGAGGACGCGGGCCAGGTCGTCCTTGGTCGAGACGACGCGCGGCCAGCCGAAGACGTCGAACGGCGGGTCGTCCGGGTGCACGCCGAGCCGCACCCCGGCCTCCTCGCACGCGGGGACCACGGCGTCGAGGAAGTACCGGTAGTGCGCGTACATGTCGTCGTGGGTCACGCCCTCGTAGGCGGCGTCGAGCTCGCTGAAGCTCGCGAGCCGCTCGGGCTCCCAGCCGGGCAGCGTCAGCCCGTGCGTGCTCGTCTCCATCTCGGCGATGAGCCGCTGCGGCGACCAGGCGTCGACCACGGCGCGCTCGAAGAAGAGGGCGGTCGAGCCGTCCGGCAGCGGGTGCCAAAGGTCGGTGCGCAGCCAGTCGAGGACGGGCATGAAGTTGTAGCAGACGACCTTGACGCCGGCCCGCCCGAGGCGCCGGACGGTCGTGACGTAGTTCTCGATCGCCTCGTCGCGGCCCATGCCGAGGACCGTCCTGCCGAGCTTGATCGACTCGTGCACGTTGACCGACTCGACGACCTCGGCGTCGAACGTCCGGGTGATCCCTCGTGCACGGGCCTCGGCGGACAGCCCGGTGATCCGCGCGACCTCCGCGTCGATCTCCGCCTGCTCCCAGACCTCGCCCGCCTGCTTGCCGTGGAGGCTCCACACGATCGTCTCCACCCCGGGGATCTGCCGGACGTGGTCGAGCGTGACCGTGTCGTTGCCCTCGCCGTACCACCGGAAACCCATCTTCACCGTGCACCCACCTCGTCCCTCGTCGTGATCGCGCCGACGACGGCGTCGGCGACCTCGTCCAGCCGGGGGTCCACCACGCCCGGGAGCAGTCCCGGGAGGCGGACGAGCGCGCGGGCCGCCGCCGCGTCGTCGGGCGCTCCCTCCACGACCGTGCGCAGCTCGTCGCCGCGCGGGTCGTCCAGCGGGCGCCCGGCCCGCACCTCTGCCACGACGAACGCGGCCCACGCGGCGAGGGCACCCACGACACCCGGCGCGGCCGCGTCGCCGGGCCGGCCCGCGAGGAGGTCCCCGAGCGTCGTGCCCCACCGCACCGGGATCTTCGACGTGCCGTCCATGGCGACCTGCCGGGTGGCGTGTCCCGTCGCGGGGTTCGCGAACCGGTCCAGCAGGGCCTCGGCGTAGGCGCGGAGGTCGACGCCGTCCGGCGCGACGAGCGTCGCCAGCGCGTCGGCCTGCAGCGCGCGTGCCCCTGCCGCGAGCACCGGGTCGGCGACGGCGTCGGCGATCGTGGCGTGGCCCGCGAGCGACCCGGCGTAGGCGAGGTACGAGTGGGCCCCGTTGAGCAGGCGCAGCTTGGCGCGCTCGTACGGCGCGACGTCGCGCGTGAGCGTCGCGCCGCCGAGCTCCCACGCCGGGCGGGGCCCGGCGAAGCGGTCCTCGACGACCCACTGGAGGAACGGCTCCGCGACGACGACGCCCTCGTCGCGCGCGCCGAGGAGCGCCTCGACCTCGTCGCGCTGCGCCGAGGTGGTGGCGGGCACGATCCGGTCGACCATGCTGCACGGGAACGTCACCGCCGTCGCGAGCCAGCCGCGCAGGGCGTCGCCCGCGGGCCCGGGGAGCGCGGCGTCGACCGCCTGGCGCACGAGGCGCGCGAGCACGCGGCCGTTGTCGGCGAGGTTGTCGCAGCTCAGCACGGTGAGCGGCGCTGCGCCGGCCCGACGACGCGCGGCGAGCCCGCGCACCAGCAGCCCGACGGCGGTCGTCGCCGCCCCGGTGTCCTCGTCGGCGACCTCCCGCGTCTCCTCGGCGGCGAGCAGGTCGAGGTCGGCGCGCACCGCGATCGTGTCCAGGTGCCCGTCGGCGCGGCGCGCGTAGCCCTTCTCGGTGACGGTGAGCGTCACCACGTGCGTCGTGGGCGCGGCGAGCGCCGCGAGGATCCGCGGCGTCTCCTCGGCCGGCCACGCCACGTCCGTCACCGAGCCCACGACGCGTGCGGACGCCCCGCGGGCGCCAACCGTCAGCACGGTGTAGACGCCACCCTGCGGACGGAGCTGGTCCCGCACGGTCGCGGAGCGTTGCGTCACGCCGAGGATCCCCCAGCGGTCCTCGCCCGTGGCGAGCGCGGCGTCCTCCGTGACGACCGCCTGGTGCGCCCGGTGGAACGCGCCGATCCCGAGATGGACGATGCCGACGTGCGCCGGGTCGACCGGCGCGGGCCGGAGCGAGGGCGGCCCTCCCCGGTGCAGCCGCGCGGTCACGCGGCCTCCCGGGGTCCGACGCGACCGAGGTCGGCGGGACGGACGGTGCACCCGGTCGCGGCCGCCTGCCGGATCGCGCACAGGAGCCGGACGGTCTCCACGGCGTCGGCGGCCCCCACCGGCGGCGGTGCCGTCCCGTCGAGCGCCGCGAGCACCCGCTCCCACTGCGCGCGGTGACCGGCGTGGCCGATCGCGAGCGGGTCCGCCGCCCCGCCCGCCGCGCTGCCGGAGGCGGGGGCGGGGACGCCGGGCACCTCCCACCGGACCACCTCGTCCTGCGCGAGCTCGACGGAGCCGAGCGACCCGTGGAGCGTCAGCGTCGCGGGGAAGCCGGGCGGGGTCGCCGTCGTCGTCGTGACGACGCCGAGCGCGCCGGACGCGAGGCGGAGGGTCGCGACCGTGGTGTCCTCGGCGCCCGCCGGGCGCGCGAGCGTCGCGGCCTGGGCGGTCACCGACTCGACCGGCCCGCAGAGCCACCGCAGGAGGTCGACGTTGTGGACGCCCTGGTTGACGAGCGACCCGCCGCCCTCGCGCTCGTCCGACCGCCACGGCGCTGCCGCGTAGTAGTCGTCGTCGCGGAACCACGGGACGTGCGTCGCGACGAGCCGCAGCTCGCCCAGCGCGCCGCGGTCGAGCGCGCGCCGCAGCTCCTGGTGCTGCGGCTCGAAGCGGCGCTGCGAGACCATCGAGACGACGCGCCCCCGCTCGCGCGCGACCCGTTCGACGAGCAGCGCGTCCTCCACGGTGAGCGCGAGCGGCTTCTCCACGACCACGTGCTTGCCGGCCTCGAGCGCGGCGAGCGCGAGCCGCGCGTGGCTCCCGCTCGGCGTGCAGACCGCGACGACGTCGACGTCCGGGCGACGGACCACGTCGTCCGGCGTGGTGCGCACCGCGGGGCCGCCGCTCGCCGCGTCGTCGGGCAGGCCGCGCCCGCTGTAGGCGACGAGGCGCGCCCGTGGGTGCAGGTCGAGCAACGCCCGGGCGTGCAGCGCGCCGATGCTCCCCGTCCCGACGATGCCGACCCCGACGACGCCCGCGGCACCCGGCCCCCCGGCCACGGCCCTGCTCACTCGACCACGTGGCTGGCGCCGAGCAGGTCGCGCAGCCGCTCGGCGGCACCCGTGAACCGCGGGTCGACGAGGGTCGTCCCGTAGTCGCGCTCGGCGGGCAGCCCCGGTTCGAGCGTCTCGACGATCCGGCCCGGGCGAGGGCTCATGACGACGATCCGGCTGCCCAGGAAGACGGCCTCCGGCACGGAGTGGGTGACGAGGACGATCGTCGTCCCGGTCTCCCGCCAGATGCGGTTCATCTCGATGTTCATCTGCTCGCGCGTGAGGGCGTCGAGGGCGCCGAAGGGCTCGTCCATGAGGAGCACCCGCGGTTCGTGCAGGAGCGCCCGGCACAGGGCGACGCGTTGCTGCATGCCGCCGGACAGCTCGTGCGGCAGCGCCTTCTCGAACCCGGTGAGCCCCGTGAGCTCGATGAGCACGTCGGCGCGCTCCTGGGCGCGGCGCCGGTCCATCCCGCGCATCTCCGCCTGGAGCAGGATGTTCTTGCGCACCCCACGCCACTCGAGCAGCGCCGAGCGCTGGAACGCGAAGCCGATGTCGCGCTGGGGGCGCGTCACGACCTGCCCGTTGAGGCGCACCTCGCCCTCGGTGTACGCGGTGAGACCTGCGACGATCTTGAGCAGCGTCGACTTGCCGCAGCCGGACGGCCCGACGATCGTCACGAGCTCCCCCGCGCGGACGGTCAGCGAGACGTCGTCGAGCGCCACCGTCTCGGACCGCTTCGAGCTGAACCGCATCGTGAGGTCGCGGACCTCGATGACCGGTTCGGCGCGGGCGTCCGCGGCCGGAGCGGCGAGCTCCGGGGCCGCCGTCACAGGTCCGCCCCGAACGAGCCGTCCCAGAAGTCCGCCGGGGTCGTGCCGCCGTCGAAGTCGGTGTTCTCGGAGAGGAACGTCAGGGTGCTCGTCCACTGCTCCTCGGTGTTGACGCCCGGTGCCGGGGCGTCGTCGAGCCCGAGCAGCTCGACCGTCGCCGCGAGCTGCGCCGCCAGCACCGCGTCGTCGGGCGCCTGCTCGGCGCCGGCCGCCATCGCCGTGACCGCGCCCTCCGGGTCCTCGGACGCCGCGAGGAAGGCGCGCGAGGTCGCGCGCACCATCGCCTCGACGAGCTCCGGGTCGTCGGCGATGAGCTGCTCGTGGGCCACGAGTCCGGTGCCGAGCAGGTTCATCCCGAAGTCGGCGAAGGGCAGCGCGTCGACCTCCTCGCCCGTCTGGTTCTCGATGGTCGGCGCCTGGTCGTGGTGGAAGCCCTGGATGGCGTCGACCTTGCCCTCGATGAGGGCGGCGATCTTGCCCGCGGCGTCGACGTTGACGACCGTCACGTCCGCCGGGTCGACGCCGTTGAGCTCGAGCCACGCGGGGAACGTGCCGTACATCGCGTCGCCGGGCGTGCCGCCGACCGTCTTGCCGACGAGGTCGGCCGGCTCGGCGATGCCCTGGTCGGCGAAGAACTCGACGGAGCTCGGTCCCGTCTGCAGGAAGACGCCCACGCTGCGCACGGGCATCCCCGAGCTGATCGCGTTGGCCAGCGGAGGCGTGTCCGCCCACCCGAAGTCGGTGTTGCGCTGCGCCACCTGCTGGACCGTGTTCCCCGACCCGTTGCCCGGCTGGATGGTGAGGTCGATGCCCTCCTCCTCGAAGATCCCCTGGTCGACGCCGTAGTAGAACGGCGCGTGCTCGCCGTACGGGACCCAGTTGAGGGTGACGGTGACCTCGGTGAGACCGTCGCTCCCCTCGCCGCCACCGGCCTCCGACGGGTCGGACTGCCCGCAGGCCGCCGTCCCTGCCACCACGACGCCGGCCACCGCCAGCGTCACTGCGAACTGTCCACCGCGCATGGGAAGAGCCCTTCTGCTCGTGCCGCCTCGTCGTCGAGGGGCGGGGTGTGCTGGACCCGGACGCCGGCGGGCGCCGGCGGCCCGGGAGGTCATGACGCCGCGAGGACGAGGTTCCCGCGCCGCGACGCGTGCCACGGGATGAGGAGCCGCTCGAGCAGCTCGACCAGGAGGAAGAGCACCACGCCGATGAGCGACATGAGGATGAGGTCGGCGAACAGCAGAGGTGCGTCGAGGTTGCCGCTCGCCAGGAGGAGCACGTACCCGAGGCCACGGTCGGCACCGACGAACTCGCCGACGACCGCCCCGACGACCGCGAGCGTCACGGCGACCTTGAGCCCGGACATGAGCTGGGGCAGCGACCCGGGGAAGCGGATCTTGCGGAACGTCCTCCAGCGCGACGCGCCCATGGTCGCGGACATCTCCAGCAGCTCGGGGTCGATCGACCGCAGCCCGGCGACGGCCGAGACGACGACCGGGAAGAACGCGATGAGCACCGCGAGCACGATCTTGGGCGTCGCGCCGAACCCGAACCACACGACGAGGATCGGGGCGATCGCGATCTTGGGGATGACCTGCGCGAACAGGATGAGCGGGTAGAGCGACTTCTCGGCGGTCGGCGAGTACACGAGCAGCACCGCGGTCGCGACGCCGATCACGGCGGCGAGGACGAACCCGACGACCGTCTCCATCGTCGTGACCCACGTGTGCTCGAGCAGCATGGGCCAGTCGGCGACCATCGTGTCCCAGACCGCGCCGGGCGAGGGGACGAGGTACGCGGGGACGAGCTCCCGCCACGCGACGAACCACCACGCCGCGAGGAGGGCGAGGAGCACGAGCGCCGGCCGCCACGCCGCCGACACGACGGCGAGCGAGCGCGCGCCGAGCGACGTCGTGGGCCGTCCGCCCGTACCCGCACGTCGGGGTGCCGTGACGGGCGGGCCCGCCGCGGGGCGGACCGGTCGCACTTCCTGGGCTGTCGTCATCGTGCGGTCCTCCATGGTCGTGGTGCGGGTGCTGCGCGGGACGTCCGGGGGCGGCGCGCTCGTCATCGGTACGGCACCCCCTCGGCGTCGAGGATCGTGGTGAAGGCCTCCCACGCCTCCGTGAACAGCTCAGGACCGGAGAACCCGCCGAGGCTGTGGGCGTCGCTCAGGTGCGGCTCGAGCGAGAAGAACCCGTCGAAGCCGTCGTCGCGCAGGGCCCGGACCGTCTCCACGAGCTCACCGTCGCCCCGGCCCGCGGGCACGACGGCCCCCGTCGCCGCGACGGCGTCCTTCACCTGCACGTACACCAGGTGCGGGCGCAGCAGCGCGTACCCGTCGGTGAAGGGCCGGACGCCCACCTGGACGAAGTTCGCCGAGTCCCACGCGAGCGCGAGGTGCTCGGACCCCACCGACTCGACGACGTCGAGGCACCGCTCGGGCGTGTCGCCGTAGATGCCCTTCTCGTTCTCGTGGACCAGCACGACGCCTGCCGTGCGCGCGACCTCCGCGAGCGCCCGCATGCGCCGCACGACGACGTCGCGCACGGTCGCCGGGTCCGTCCCCGGGCGCACGAAGAACGAGAACACCCGCACGTACGGCGCGTCGAGCTCCTGCGCGAGCCGCGCGGCGTGCCGCATCCGGTCGACATGCGGGTCGAAGTCCTCGTCGACCGCGATCTTGCCCACGGGCGAGCCGATGCTCGAGACCCGGAGGTCGTGGCGGTGCAGCAGGCGCACGACCTCCCCGCGCTGGTCGTCGTCGAGGTCGAGCACGTTCGTGCCCCACGCGCTGCGGAGCTCGACGAAGCGCAGCCCGAGCTCGGAGGCGACGACGCACTGCGTCTCCACCTCGGGCGAGATCTCGTCCGCGAAGCCCGAGAGCGTCCACATCGTGCGTCCTCCCTTCTGGTCGTCTCCCGGCGACGGCGCGGCGGCCACCGTCCGGCGGCCGCCGACGCGGGGAGGCGCCGGACGGGCGGTGCACGGAGGTGGGGGGCGGGTCGACGAGACGGTGTCGAGGTCCTGCGCACGGAGCTCGTTCTCGGTGCGCCTGGCATGGACAGTAGGGGCGCGCCTGCGGGTGGACAACGAGTTGCCACTTGTTGCCCCCCGACGGCCGCGGCCCCTCCCGCGCGCGACGGCCCCCGGGTTCCGCGGGTGCTCGCCGGGGCGTGCGCCCGACCGGGTGCCCCGGACGCCGGTTGCCACCGGTTGCCACCGTCGGCACCGTCGGCACCGGCCGTCGTCAGGCGCCGGGGTCGGGCGGTCCGGCGAGGTCGAGCGCGACGAGGCGGAAGCCCGCCGAACGGACCGCCCGGAGCACCTCGCCACGGAGCGGCTCGCTCGTCACCGCGAGCAGGTCGGTAGAGGGCGCCTCGATGCGGGCCAGGTCGCCGTGGTGGTGGACCCGCAGATCGTCGAGCCCGAGCCGCCGCAGCTCGCTCTCGGCCGTCTCCACCTGCACGGCCTCCTCGACCGCGCCCCGGGGGTCGACCGGGGCCAGGGCCGGGCCGGTCACGTCCGGCGACGGCGCGGTGCGCCTCATCGACGGCACCCGTGGGACCCGACCTCCGGAGCGGCCACGGGCGCGGTCCCCGCCACGGGCGCGGTCGCGGCCGGCGCTCGGCCGCCGGGTCTGCGCCGAGCCGTGGGCAGGGTCGAGGACGGGGTCGGTCGCGGCTCCACGGAGCCATTGGACGGCGCCCTCCGGTGGTCGTCAAGGAGTTGCCGTCGGTTGCCTCCGGCACCCTCCACGCGCGACACGGCAACGACAACCGGTTGTTGTCCATCGCTGTCAGCGACGTTACAGTCCGACCGCATGACCCCCGCCGGCAATGGTGCCAGCCCGACGATCTACGACGTCGCCCAGGCGGCCGGCGTCGCGCCCTCGACCGTCTCGCGCGCGTTCTCACGGCCCGGCCGCGTCAACGCCCAGACCGCGGAACGTATCCGTCAGGTCGCCAGCGAGCTCGGCTACCGGACGAACCCGCTCGCCCGCGGGCTGCCGACCGGCCGGACGTCCCTGCTCGGGATCGTCGTCGCCGACGTGACCAACCCGTTCTTCTTCGAGATCCTCCGCGGCGCCGAGAAGACGGCCCAGGACGCCGGGTACACCCTGCTCATGGTCGACGCGCACGAGTCCGACGAGGCGGAGCGCCGGGCCCTGGACCGCACCCTGCCCCTCGTGGAGGGCATGATCCTCGCGACGTCGCGGCTCTCGGACTCCTCGATCCGCGTCGCGGCGAAGCAGCGACCGACGATCGTCATGAACCGCCACGTCACCGACGTCCCCAGCGTGCTGACGGACAACGCCCAGGGCATGCGCAGCGCCGTCGAGCACCTCGCCGGACTCGGGCACACGAGCCTCGCCTACGTCGCCGGGCCGGAGGCGTCCTGGGCCGACGGCATGCGCTGGCGCGCGTTCCGCGAGGCGACGCGCGAGGTCGACGTGCAGGCCCGCCGGGTCGGCCCGTACCCGCCCACGCTCGCGGGCGGGCTCTCCGCGGCGAAGGCGCTCGTCGCGCACGCCGCGACGGCGGTCGTCGCCTACAACGACCTCATCGCGATCGGTGCCATGCGCGGCATGCGCCGGCTCGGCGTCGAGGTGCCGCGGGACATGAGCGTCGTCGGCTTCGACAACATCTTCGGCTCGGACTTCTGCACTCCCCCGCTCACGACCGTCGCAGCACCCCTGCGTCACTTCGGGTCGTTCGCCGTCCAGCGTCTCCTGGCCCAGCTGCGCTCGTCGCCCCCGGCCGCCGTCGGGCCGACGCTCCTGCCCGCCAAGCTCGTGGAACGGGGCTCGACCGCCCGTCCCGCCTGAGCGGCGCTCGGCGCACCGCGCCGGTCGGGCAGGGGCAACAAGTGGCAACTCGTTGCCCCGGTCCCGCGCGTCCCCGGATAGTGACCGCACGGCGCGCACCGATGCGCGCCGCGCGCACCGTCCCGGACACGCAAGGCCCTCGATGGAGAGGCAAGGCTGATGGACCACCCCTCGAACCTGGCACCACCTCCGCACGGCGCGGCACGGCGTCGACGACGGCGCGCCGTCGTCGCGGCGCTCGCCGCGCTCGCCGTCCCCTCCGGCGTCCTGACCGCCCAGGCAGCGGCACTGGTCGCCGTCCCCGCCGCGACCCAGGCCGACATCCGTCCCCAGGAGCCCGGCGTGACCCTGCGCGTCTTCGACGTGCAGGTCATCCTCGACGACTACTGCACGCTCAAGCCCGGGCAGACGCCCAACGTCGACAAGATCATGCCGACCGTCGACTGGACCACGGCCGCCGACTTCGGTCTCACGGACAAGTTCGTCACCGAGGTGACGGGGTACCTGAACGTCCCCGAAGCCGGCACGTACGACTTCCGGATCACGAACGACGACGGCGCACGGCTGCTGCTCGACGACGAGCTCGTGGTCGACCACCCGGGACGCCACGGCGCGACGTCCAAGGAGGGGTCGATCGAGCTCGAGGCGGGCTACCGCGCGCTGCGCATCGACCACTTCGACGGCGAGTTCGACCAGCGGCTCAAGCTCGAGTGGCGCCCGCCGGGCGCGTCGGGCTACGTCGTCGTCCCGAGCTCCGTGCTGAGCACCGACGCCGACGTCACGCGCGTCACGTCGCCCGGTCGCAAGGAGTGCGAGGGCGTCACCGAGGCCCCGGGCGACGGGCTGCCGCTCACCGAGGTGCACCCCGACTACACGCTCACGGACCTGCGCCCCGAGGGCTTCCAGCCCCAGGTGACGGGCATGGACTGGCTGCCCGACGGCCGTCTGGCCATCTCCACCTGGGGCGGCGACCGGCTCACGCAGCGCGGCGAGGTCTACCTCGTCGACCACGTCCAGGGTGACACCGGCGCCGACGACGTGACCTACACGAAGGTCGCCGAGGGCCTCACGGAGCCGATGGGCCTGAAGTACGTCGACGGCACGATCTACGTGTCCGAGAAGGACGGACTGACCGCGCTCGTCGACACCGACGGCGACGAGGTCGCCGACGAGCACGACACGATCGCGACCTGGCCGTTCGGCGGCAACTACCACGAGTTCGCGTTCGGCCTCCTCTACGAGGACGGCTACTTCTACGTCACCACCGGCATCGCGATGGTGCCCGGCGGCAACTCGCTCGACCCGCAGCTCGCGGAGAACCGCGGCTCGGTCATGAAAATCAGCAAGGACACCGGGGAGGTCGAGTACGTCGCGGGCGGCCTGCGCACGCCGAACGGGCTCGGCTGGGGCGCCGACGGCGGCATGTACGTCACCGACAACCAGGGCGTCCGCATCCCCACCTCCAAGCTCGTGCGCGTCGAGGAGGGCGCGTTCTACAACCACTTCACCAACCCCGACGGCCCGTACGACGACCAGCCCGTCACCGAGCCGGTCCTGTGGATGCCGCACAGCGAGATCTCGAACTCGCCGAGCAACCCCGTCGTGCTCACCGAGGGCGTGTTCGCCGGTCAGCTGGCGATCGGGGACGTCACGTACGGTGGTCTCCAGCGTGCGTACCTCGAGGACGTCGCGGGCCAGGAGCAGGGCGCCGTCTTCCGCATGACGCAGGGCCTCGAGTCGGGAGTGAGCCGGACGAGCGTCGGCCCGGACGGCGCGATCTACGTCGGCGGCATCGGCTGGTCGGGCAACTGGGGCCAGGCGGGCAAGCTCTCGTACGGTCTCCAGAAGCTCACGTACGACGGCAACCACGCCTTCGACATGCTCGCGATGCGCGCCGTCGAGGGCGGCTTCGAGATCGAGTACACGCAGCCGCTCTCCGAGGAGACGGCGCAGGACCTCGCGTCGAAGTACACGGCCGCGCAGTGGCGCTACGTCGCGACCCCGCAGTACGGCGGCCCCAAGGTGGACGAGGAGGTCCTGGACGTCGCCGCCGCGACCGTGTCGGAGGACCGGAGGACCGTCACGCTGCAGATCGACGGGCTGAAGCCCGGGCGTGTCGTGAACGTCCACTCCCCGCGCCCGTTCGCGTCCGAGAGCGGGCAGGAGCTGTGGAGCACCGAGGCGTGGTACACCCTCACGCGCCTGCCGGACGGCTCCGTCGCGCCGCCCGTCTACGAGGCCGAGGCCGCCGACATCTCCGGCGGCGCCGGCTGGAACAGCAACCACGCCGGCTACTCGGGCAGCGGGTTCGTGGACCGCAACTGGGAGCCGGGCGCGCAGACGACCTTCGCGGTCCGCGCGGAGAAGGCCGGACCCCACGACCTCGCGATCCGCTACGCCAACGGGCAGAACAGCGACCCGCGGCCGACGCCACGGAACCTGAGCCTGTACGTCAACGGCGAGAAGCTCAAGCAGGTCTGGTTCGACAGCACCGTGAGCTGGTCGACGTGGGCGACGCAGGTCGAGACCGTGCCGCTGCGCGAGGGTGCGAACACCGTGACGATCCGGCACGACGACGACGACCTCGGGCACGTCAACCTCGACAGCCTCACCGTCACCCCGAGCGAGCGCATCACGCTCTTCGACGGCGACGACCTCGACGCGTGGGCCGCGGTCAACGGCGGCGGCCCGGCCACGTGGCCGATCGCGGACGGCTCGTTCGAGTCCTTCGGCGGTGACATCCGCACGAAGGAGAAGTTCGACGACTTCCGGATGCACGTCGAGTGGTACCAGCCCGAGCACGCGCCCGAGGTCACGGGCCAGGCCCGCGGCAACAGCGGCGTCTACATCCAGGAGCGCTACGAGGTCCAGGTGCTCGAGTCGTTCGGGATCGACCCCCCGAAGAACAACGACGCCGGGGCCATCTACCTGAAGAAGGCGCCCGACGTGAACGCGGCGACCCCGATGGGCACGTGGCAGACGTACGACCTCGAGTTCCGGGCCGCGCGGTTCGGCCCCGACGGCGCCAAGACCGAGGACGCCCGCATCACGCTCGTGTGGAACGGGCAGCTCGTGCACGACGACGTCGCCGTCGACGGGAAGACCGGCAACGGCAAGGACGAGGGCCCGACGTCGGGGTACATCAAGCTCCAGGACCACGGCGACCCCGGCCTCAACCCGCGGTTCCGCAACGTCTGGATCGAGCGCCTCCCGAGCGTGGAGGAGCCCGCCCCGTCGGAGGTGGCGGTCACCGCGACCGCCGAGGTCCGCTGCCTCGCGGGCACGCCGTACGTCGCGGTCCGCGCGCTCAACGACGACACCGTCCCGTTGGACGTCGTCCTCGACACGCCGTTCGGTTCCAAGGCGTTCACCGGCGTCGCCCCCGGCAAGAACGCCTACCAGGCGTTCGCCGTCCGGGGCGACGAGACCCCGGCGGCAGGGTCCGTGACCGTCACCGCTCGCCCGTCCGACACCTCTGACGAGCGGGAGACCGTCGCGACACCGGAGCACGGCCTGCCCACCTGCGGCTGACGCTCCACCGTCGGGCCCGGATGCCGCCCACCCGTCCGCGGGCGGCGGCACCGGGCCCGACGCGTCGGTGGGCGCGCCGCGCACCCACCCCGAGACCGACCACCGCGCGCACGACCACGCCCTCCGGTCACCACCGGAGGAAGGGACGACGACCGCGCACCACTGGAGGACACCCGTGACGAGCACGACGCACCACGAGACCGGGACCACGACGGCACCGTGGGTCCTGCACCCCGACCGCGCGCTGCCCGCGGACCCTGCCCTGCGGCGCGTCGCACGGGAGGTGTACGACGCCACGCGCGGCCTGCCGATCGTCTCGATGCACGGGCACGTGGACGCGGCGCTCCTGGCTGACGACGCGGCGTTCGGCGACCCCGCCGCGCTCCTCGTGACCCCGGACCACTACCTCGTGCGCCTGCTCGTCGCGCAGGGCACCTCGCCGCACGGCGCCCCCGGGGTGCGCGGTGTGCAGGACCTCGGTGCGGCGCCCCTCGCGTCGGCGCCCGCGGGCACGGCACCGGCGGAGACCGACCCCCGCACGATCTGGCGGCGGTTCTGCGCCGGGTGGCGGATCTATCGCGGCACTCCGACGCGCTACTGGCTCGAGCACGTGTTGGTCGAGGTCTTCGAGGCTCCCGTCCGGCCGTCCGCCGCCACGGCGGACGAGCTGTTCGACCATCTCGTCGACCGGCTCTCACGACCGCAGTTCCGCCCTCGGGCGCTGTTCGAGCGGTTCGGCATCGAGACCCTCGCGACCACAGACCCCGCCCAGTCCGCGCTCGCCGACCACGCCCGCCTGGCGGCCGACGGCTGGGGCGAGCGCGTCGTGCCCACCTTCCGGCCCGACCCGCTCCTGCACGTCGACCGGGCCGACTGGGGCGCGCAGGTGGCCGAGCTCGGCTCCGCGGCGGGGACGGACGTCGTCGACTACGGGACGTACCTCGACGCCCTCCGCGAGCGTCGCGCCGCGTTCGTCGCCGCGGGCGCGCGCGCGACCGACCACGGTCATCTCACGGCCGACACGACGCCGATGGACGAGACCGACGCCGCCCGGGTGCTCGACCGCGCCCTGCGCGGGGTCGTGACGGCGCCGGAGGCGCGGGCGTTCGCGGCGCACATGCTCTTCCAGATGGCGGCGATGTCCGCCGAGGACGGCTTGGTGATGCAGCTCCACCCCGGGGTGCTGCGCGACCACTGCGCCGGCGTGGCGCGGGCGTACGGACCCGACCGGGGGTACGACGTCCCGGAGCGCACCGAGTACGTGCGCGCGCTGCGACCGGTCCTCGACGCGTTCGGCCATCACCCGGGGTTCCGCATGATCGCGTTCACGGTCGACGAGACCGCGTACTCCCGCGAGCTCGCGCCTCTCGCCGGCGTGTACCCCGCGCTGCGTCTCGGGGCCCCCTGGTGGTTCCTCGACAGCCCCGACGGCATGCGCCGGTTCCGTGAGGCCGTCACCGACACCGCCGGCTTCTACAACACGAGCGGGTTCGTCGACGACACCCGGGCGTTCTGCTCCGTCCCGGCGCGCCACGATCTGGCGCGCCGCATCGACGCCGGGTTCCTCGCGCGCCTCGTCGCCGAGCACCGGCTCGACCTGGACGAGGCGGTCGAGACCGCCGTCGACCTCGCGTACCACCTGCCCCGCGCTTCCTATCCCTCGCCGCGCGGTCCGGTCCGGTAGCGCCGCGATGTCGATCCCGGCGGCCGGGCTTCGTCGTCCTCCCGTACGGCCGCCCGGGCCGTACGAGAGGAGGAGGCCCGATGACGACGTTCCTGGAGACGATCCTCGCGGCGGACCGCGAGCACCCGCCGGACCGTGCGCGGTACCGTGACGGGCGACGCTGCGCCGGGGACGGGACGTCCGCCGCCGACGTCGCGTCCTCCGGGCCGACGGTGCTCCGCCGGCCCGCGGCGACGAGGGCGGAGGACCTCTGATGCGCTACCTCATGCTCGTGCTCGGCACCCCGGACGACCCGGGGCTGCCGCCCGAGGAGGCCGAGGCCGCGGCCCCGATCGGGGAGTGGGTCGGGCGGCACTACGGCAGCGGCGCCGGGGTGGTCGGCGACCGGCTGCGCCCCCCGGAGGACGCCGTGGGCGTGCGGGTCCGGGGCGGCAAGGTGCTCGTCACGGACGGGCCGTTCTCCGAGACGAAGGAGTCGATCGCGGGCTTCGACGTCCTCGAGGCGCCGGATCTGGACACCGCGATCGCCATCGCGTCCGAGCACCCCATGGCGTACGGCGGCGCGATCGAGCTGCACCCGGCGTGGCCGCTGGACCTCGACGGGTCCTGAGCTGCCGGCCGCGACGGGCCCCGTCGAGGACGCGTTCCGCACCGAGTGGGGACGCGTCCTCGGCGCCGTCGCGCGCAGCACGGGCGACCTCGACCTGGCCGAGGAGTCCGCGCAGGAGGCGTTCGCCGCGGCGCTGCGGACGTGGGGCCGCGACGGCGTGCCCGAACGTCCCGGCGCGTGGCTGACGACGACCGCGCGCCGCCACGCGATCGACGTCCTGCGCCGCCGTCGGGTCGAGGCGGAGCGGGTCGCGGCCGCGGGCCGCCTGGGCGAGCGCGTCGACCCGGGTCCCCGGGGCGGGAGCCGAGCCGCGGACCCGGTCGTCGAGCAGGTCGCGCGCGGCCTCGACGACGACCCCTGGGAGGCCGACGACCCGGACGGCGACATCGTCCGCCTGCTCTTCACGTGCTGCCACCCGGTGCTGCCCGCCGAGGCGCGGGTCGCGCTCACCCTCCGGTCGCTGACCGGCATGACGACCGCCCAGGTCGCGCGCGCCTTCCTCGTCCCCGAGGCGACGATGGCGCAGCGCCTGGTCCGGGCCAAGCGCCGCATCCGCGCGACCGGCATGACCTTCCGCGTGCCGCCGGCCGCGCTGCGGGCCGAGCGCGTCGAGGGCGTCCTCGCGGTGCTGTACGTGCTGTTCACCGAGGGGTACGACGCCTGGGCGGAGCCCGTCGACGCCGTCGAGGGCTCGACCGAGCGGCGCGCGCTCGCCGACGTCGCCGTCCGGCTCGCGCGGCTCACCGCGCGCCTGCTCGACGACGAGCCCGAGGCCCGCGGGCTGCTCGCCCTGCTGCTGCTCCAGCACGCGCGCCGCGACGAGCGCGTGGGCCCCGACGGCGTCACGCGGACACTTGCCGAGCAGGACCGCGCACGCTGGCGGCACGGCGAGATCGCCGAAGGGCTGGCCGAGCTGGACGCGGCGCTCGCCGTCGGGCGGCCCGGGCCGTACCAGGTGCAGGCCGCCGTCGCGGCGCTCCACGACGAGGCGACCGACGCGGCCGCGACCGACTGGCCGCAGATCCTCGGTCTCTACGACGTGCTGCTCGACCTCACCGGCTCGCCCGTCGTCGCGCTCAACCGCGCGGTCGCGGTCGCGGAGGTGCACGGCGCGGACGCGGGGCTGGCCGCGGTCGACGCCGTCGCGGACGAGCCGGCGCTCGCGGGCTACCACCTGCTGCCCGCCGTCCGCGCCGAGCTGCTCGTGCGGGCCGGGCTCCCCGCGGACGCCGCCGTCGACCTGCGCCGCGCGCTCGAGCTCGTCGACCGCGAGGGCGACCGCCGGCTCCTGGAGCGCCGCCTGTCCGGCCTGCCTCGCGCCAGATCGACCTAGCCGCCGCGAGACCCCTCGCGGGACGCGCGCGACGGTCCGCTCAGAGGCCCGTCTCGGCGTAGAAGCCCTCGATGTGGGCGCGCACCGCGCGGGCCGCGCGCTCGCCGTCGCCGCCCGCGACGGCGCCGAGCACCGCGCGGTGCTCGGCGCGCAGGCGCGTGGCGGTCCGCTCCCAGGACGGGAGCGCAGCGCTGCCCGCCGCGACGTACGACTCGATCGCGCCGCGCAGGCCCGTCATGACGGCCTCGACGAGCGCGTTGCCCGCGAGCCGCACGAGCAGCACGTGGAACGTCGCGTCGAGCTCGCGGAAGTCGGCCGCGAGCAGCGTCGGGTCGTCCATGCGGTCGAGCAGGGCGCCGGCCTCCGCGAGCGTCGCCGCGGCCTCGTCGTCTCTCGCGCCGACCCGCTCCCCCGCGGCCCGGACCGCCCACGTCTCCAGCAGCACGCGCGTCTCGACGACGTCGCGCACCGCGAGCGTCCCGGACGCGACGTGCAGGCGCACGGCCGCCCCCAGCCCGGCGGCGGGCCGGTCGACGACGGTGGCGCCGGCGTCGGGCCCGGAGCCCACGGCCGTGCGCACGATGCCCATGGCCTCGAGCACGCGGAGCGCCTCGCGCACGGAGGGGCGCGAGACGCCGAGCTCCTCGGCGAGCGCGCGCTCGGCCGGGAGGCGCTCGCCGAGCGCCCAGCGGCCCGCGGCGAGGTCCGCCTCGATGCGGGCGAGGACGCGTTCGTGGGTGCGCACCCGCTCAGGGTAGGCGACCCCGGCACGCTGTGGTCAGACCACGCCGACCGCGTGGTCTACAGTGGACGGACTGTGGTCAGACCACAGCCGCGGCGCCTCACCGCGGCGGTCTCGGCAGGCGGCACGGACGCGGCCCGGCGAGACTGGACCGACTCGCCCTCCCCCGGAGCAACGATGCGCATAGCCCTCACCGCGACCTGCATCGGCGACGTGATGTTCCCCCAGGCACCGCGCGCCACCGCCCAACTCCTCGAGCGCCTCGGCCACGAGGTGTTCTTCCCCGAGCGCCAGGCCTGCTGCGGCCAGATGCACGTCAACACGGGGTACCTCGACGAGGCGGTCCCCGTGGTGCGCAACCACGTCGAGGCGTTCTCCCCCGTGCTCGACGGCGAGTGGGACGCGATCGTCGTCCCGTCCGGGTCGTGCACCGGGTCCGTGCGGCACCAGCAGGGCATGGTCTGCCGGCGCGCCGGTCTCGACGACCTCGCGCGCACCGCCGACGCGGTCGCCGCGAAGACGTACGAGCTGTCCGAGCTGCTCGTCGACGTGCTCGGCGTGACCGACGTCGGCGCCTACTTCCCCCACCGGGTCACCTACCACCCGACGTGCCACTCGCTGCGCATGCTCCACGTCGGCGACAAGCCGCTGCGCCTCCTGCGCGCGGTCGAGGGCATCGACCTCGTCGAGCTGCCCGCGGCGGAGGAGTGCTGCGGGTTCGGCGGCACCTTCGCGCTGAAGAACGCCGAGACCTCGACGGCGATGCTCGCCGACAAGATGACGCACGTGAAGGCGACGGGCGCCGAGGTCCTCACCGCGGGCGACGCGTCGTGCCTCATGCACATCGGCGGCGGCCTGTCGCGCATCCGCGCGGGCGTCCGCACGCTGCACCTCGCCGAGATCCTCGCGTCCACCAAGGACACGCCCGCCCCCGCCGGGGTCGGCCCGTCGACGCGCGGGGGTGCCCGGTGAGCCGCACGTTCCTCGGCCTGCCCGTCCGGCGCGGCGCGCGCACCCTGCCCGACGACGTCGCCCACCCGGGCGGGCACGGCACCTCGGCGGGCGCGGGGGCGGCGTCGGACGCGTTCGGCGACGTGCCGCACCCGGACGCCCCGCTGCGCTGGGGCGGGTCGTTCCCCGACGCGGCGCGCGAGGCGCTCCAGAACACGCAGCTGCGGCGCAACCTCGCGCACGCGACGTCGACCATCCGGGCCAAGCGCGCCGCCGTCGTCGGCGAGGTGCCGGACTGGGAGGCGCTGCGCGACGCGGGCTCCGCGATCAAGACCGACGTCATGGCGCGCCTGCCCGAGCTCCTCGAGGAGCTGGAGCGCAACGTCGTGGCGCGGGGCGGCGTCGTGCACTGGGCGCGCGACGCGGACGAGGCCAACCGGATCGTCGCGGAGCTCGTCAAGGCCAAGGGGGTCGACGAGGTCGTCAAGGTGAAGTCCATGGCGACGCAGGAGACCGGGCTCAACGAGGCGCTCGCCGCCGAGGGGATCGCGGCGTACGAGACGGACCTCGCGGAGCTCATCGTGCAGCTCGCCGACGACATGCCGTCGCACATCCTCGTGCCCGCGATCCACCGCAACCGCGCGGAGATCCGCGAGATCTTCCTCGCCCGCATGGGCGACGCCCCGCCGGACCTGTCGGACGTCCCGCGCGAGCTCGCGATGGCCGCGCGCGCCCACCTGCGCCGCAAGTTCCTCTCGGCGAAGGTCGCGATCAGCGGCGCGAACTTCGGCGTCGCGGACACGGGGACGCTGACCGTCGTCGAGTCCGAGGGCAACGGCCGCATGTGCCTCACGCTCCCGGAGACGCTCATCACGGTCATGGGGATCGAGAAGGTCGTGCCCACGTACACCGACCTGGAGGTGTTCCTCCAGCTCCTGCCGCGCTCGTCGACGGGCGAGCGCATGAACCCGTACACGTCCCTGTGGACGGGCGTCACGCCCGGCGACGGCCCGCAGGAGTTCCACCTCGTGCTGCTCGACAACGGGCGGACCGACGTCCTCGCCGACGAGGTCGGGCGGGCCGCGCTGCACTGCATCCGCTGCTCCGCGTGCCTCAACGTGTGCCCGGTGTACGAGCGGGTGGGCGGCCACGCGTACGGGTCGGTGTACCCCGGCCCGATCGGCGCGATCCTCACGCCGCAGCTCACGAAGTCCTCCGGCGGTCTCTCCGGCCACCACGACCCCAACGCGTCGCTCCCCTACGCCTCGACGCTGTGCGGCGCGTGCTACGAGGTGTGCCCCGTGAAGATCGACATCCCGTCGATCCTCGTCGAGCTCCGGGCGCGCGAGGTCGACGCCGACCGCGGCCGCCCCACCGGGTGGGGCGCCGCGATGAAGGCGGCCTCGTTCGTCATGTCCGACGCGCGCCGGTTCGAGCTCGCGGAGAAGGCGGCGGAGGTCGGGCGCCTGGTCGCCGGTCCGAAGGGCCGGATCTCGACCCTCCCGCCGCCCGCGTCCGCGTGGACCCGCTCGCGCGACCTCCCGGCGCCCGCGAAGCAGACCTTCCGCGACTGGTGGCGCGACCGCCCGGCCGACGAGCCCCGCACCGAGGGAGGCGAGGACCGGTGAGCGCGCGCGACGACGTCCTCGCCCGCGTGCGCACCGCGCTCGGCGGGTCGACGGCGACGGGCGGCCCCGCGGCGTCGGGCAGCGTGCCGCGCGCCTACCGCGAGCACGGCGAGCTCGCCCCGGGCTCGCCCGAGGTCGTGGACGTGCTCGTCGACCGGCTCGTCGACTACCGGGCGCACGTGCACCGTGCCGAGACGGCAGCGGACGTGGCCACGGTCGTCGGCGACCTGCTCGCCGACGCGACGTCCGTCGTCGTGCCGGCCGGTCTCGACGAGGCGTGGCTCGCGGGCCTGGGCGCCGGGACCGCCGTCGTGCGGGACGCGCGCGACGACCCGCGCACGCCCGACGAGCTCGACCGCACGGACGCCGTCGTCACCGCGGCGCGCGTCGCGGTCGGCGACACCGGCACGATCGTGCTCGACGGCGAGCCCGACCAGGGCCGCCGGGCGATCACGCTCGTGCCCGACCTGCACGTGTGCGTGGTGCGCACGGACCAGGTGGTGCAGACCGTGCCCGAGGCCGTGCGCCTGCTCGCCGCGCACCCCGGGCGCCCGCAGACGTGGATCAGCGGCCCCAGCGCGACGAGCGACATCGAGCTCTCCCGCGTCGAGGGCGTGCACGGCCCCCGCACCCTCCACGTCGTCCTCGCCCCGCCGAGGGAGAGCCCCGGTCCGCCGAGGTAGAGCCCTGGTTGGCCGAGGTAGAGCCCTGGTCGTGACCAGGGCTCTACCTCGCGCGACCGGGGCTCTACCTCGTGGGGAGTCCTGCCCGACGGCGGTGGCGCACCTCCGCGAGGACCGTCGCCAGGCGGACGGGGAAGTCGGCGGGCGTGCCGGGCGGCAGCGCGTCCACCGGGAACCACGCGACGTCCTCGCTCTCGTCGCTGACGACCGTGCGCGCGTCCGGGTCGGCGAACGCGACGAACCCGACGTCCCAGTGCGTGCGGCAGGTGCCGAACGCCGCGGCGAGGTCGTGCCGGTGCACGTCCACCGGGGCGGACGGCGCGGCGACGGCCCGGGACCCGACCACGGACGGCACGCCCGGCTCGGGGTCCGGGTCGAACGGGACGAGGTCCTCGATGCCGCTCTCCTCGCGCGCCTCGCGGTAGGCGGCACCGGCGAGCGTCGTGTCCTCCGGCTCGGTGTGGCCGCCCACCTGGACCCAGAACCGGCCCTTGCGGTGGAAGCACAGCAGCACGCGGTCGAGACCGGGACTGAGCACGAAGCAGCTCGCCGTGAGGTGCTGCGGACCGCCGTCGCGCCGCACCGCCTCGGCGCGCGGGCCGGCGTCGCCGCGGACGAACGCGCGGTACTCCGACGCGAGCGCCTCCTGACGGGGATCCACGGGCTCCCACCGGTCGAGGCGGTCGAGGGCGTCGCGGGCGAGCAGGGCGGCGGGGTCCGGAGCGGTCACCGGGGAAGGCTACGCGCCCCACCCGACGCCCCGCCTCGGGGCTCGCGCCGGACGCTGCGACAATGGTGTCCCGTGAGCGACCCTCAGCACGACGCCGACGGCGGCCCCACCGACGCCGCCACCCGGACCGATCCGGTGCCGACCGGACCCGCCGGGGACCCGGCGCTGTTCGACCTCCCGCCCGGGTCGCGCGAGGTCCCGACGCGGATCGTGCTGCTCACCGGGGCGTCGGGCTCGGGCAAGACGTCGCTCACCCGTCGGCTCGGGCTCCCGGTCGTCGCGCTCGACGACTTCTACCTCGACCACGACCACCCCGACCTGCCGCAGCGGTTCGGCATCGTGGACTGGGACGACCCCCGCTCGTGGGACGCCGAGGGCGCGGTCGCGGCGCTCGTCGACCTCGCGCGCACGGGCCACGCCGACGTGCCGGTCTACGACATCCCGACGTCGCGCCGCACCGGCACGACCCACGTCGACGTCACGGGCTCGCGCGTCGTCCTGGCGGAGGGGATCTTCGCGGCGGAGATCGTCGCGGCCTGCCGCGCGCAGGACGTGCTGGCCGACGCGATCTGCCTCTACCGACCGCGCCTCGTGACGTTCTGGTTCCGCCTGCTGCGCGACCTCGCCGAGATGCGCAAGCCGCCGCTCACCCTGTTCCGGCGTGGGTGGGCGCTGCTGCGCGCCGAGCCCGCGCTCGTGCGGCACTGGGAGTCGCTCGGCTGCCGCGCGCTCACGCCCGCGCAGGCCGAGAAGGAGATCCGCGCGCTGCTGCGGCCCGCCTCGGCCTAGGTACGCGCGGAAGCCTGCCGAGACGTGTGAAGTGGCCCCTGACCCGCGCGTCGCAGGGGCCACTTCTCACGTCTCGGCGGGGAGCGTCCCGACGACGATCGTCGCGCCGATGTCGTCGTCCCGGACGACGCGCGCGACGAGCCCGGCGCGGTCGAGCACCGCGACGGCGCCCGCCGCCTGGCGCTCGCCGGACTCGGTGAGCAGGTGGCCGCCGGGGGCGAGCCAGGCGGGCGCCTCGGCCGCGACGCGGCGCAGCACGTCCAGCCCGTCGCCGCCGCCGTCGAGCGCGACCTGCGCCTCGTGGTCGCGCGCCTCGCGCGGCAGGAGCGGGATCTCGCCCGACGGCACGTACGGCACGTTGGCGAGGAGAAGGTCGACCCGCCCGCGCAGACCGGCGGGCAGAGGGTCGAAGAGGTCGCCCTCGTACGCGGTCCCGCCGGCGGCCGCGACGTTGCGCGCCGCGCACGCGACCGCGGCCGGGTCCACGTCGCTCGCGTGCAGCGCGACGGTCTCGTCGCCGCCGAGGCCCACCGCCGTCGCGAGCCCCAGCGCCCCGGCGCCGCAGCACAGGTCGACGACGACCGTCCGGCCGTCCGGGCCACCCTCCGGACGACCGCCGGGGACGCTGGCCGGGCCGCCGTCGGACAGGGGCGCCGGGCGCCCGGCCCGCCGCCCGAGCGCGACCGCCTCGTCGACGAGCAACGTGGTGCGCTGGCGCGGCACGAACACCCCGGGGTCGACGGCGACCCGGAGCCCGTGGAAGTCGACGTACCCGAGGACGTGCTCGAGCGGCTCGCCCGCGACCCGGCGCGCGACGAGCACCTCGAGGTGCGCGTCGTCGTCGGCCCGCTCGGCGAGGAGCGCGGCCTCGTCCTCCGCGAAGACGCACCCGGCGGCGCGCAGCCGGGCGGTGAGGTCGTCGAGCCGGCTCTGGTCCACGCTCCGGACGGTACTCCGGGTCGCGGCCGCCCGGGGTCCGTCGACCGACCCGCGATCGACCCGCGCGCCCGGGATCAGCCCGCGCCCTGGATCGACCCGTACGCACCGGTCCGACCCGCAGAGGGTCGACCCCATGACGCACGGGTCGATCCCCGCGACGGTGACCGTCAGTCGCGCAGGAGCGGGAGGAGCCGGGTGCCCTGGCGCTCGATCTCGCGCAGGTACGGGGTGTCGGACAGGACGCAGTGCGTCACGCCGAGGTCCTCGTAGCGCCGCAGCGACTTCGCGACGTCCTCCGCGGAACCGACGAGCCACGTCGTGCCCGCTCCCCCGCCGCCGAACCGGCCCGGGGCGGTCCACAGGTTGTCGTCGAGCACCTCGCCCCGCTCGGCCAGGTCGAGCAGGCGCTGCTGCCCGACGGCGGTGCTCCGCCCCCGGTCCCGGGCCGACCACGCCTCGCGCTCCGGCGAGCGGGCCGCGAGCTGCGCGACCTTCGCCTCGGCGTCGGCCCACGCCTCCTCCGTCGTGTCCCGCACGAACGTCGTGACGCGCAGCCCGAACTCGAGCGGTGCGTGCTCACGGCCGAGCTCGGCGCTCAGCCGCCTCAGCCGGTCGATGCGCTCCGCGATCCCGTCGAGCGGCTCGCCCCAGAAGAGCTGCACGTCGGCCTCGGTCGCCGCGACGCGCTCCGCCGCCTCCGAGGCGCCGCCGAAGTAGATCCGCGGGTGGGCGCGGTCGCCGCGGACCACGGGCCGCGGCCCCAGCGACGAGCGCGTCACCGAGAAGTGCTCGCCCGCGTACGTGACCTCGTCCTGCGTCCACAGGCGCCGCACGATCTGCAGGAACTCGCGCGTGCGGGCGTAGCGGTGCGCCGGGTCGGCCTCGCCGTCGCCGTACGCCTCCTGCCCGTCGGTGCCGGACACGATGTTGACGCGCAGCCGGCCGCCGCTGAGGTGGTCGAGGGTCGCGGCGGCGGACGCGAAGTGGGCCGGCCGCCAGAAGCCGGGCCGGATCGCGACGAGCGGCTCGAACGTCGTGGTGCGGGCGGCGAGCGCCGTCGCGACCGTGAACGTGTCGGGACGCCCCCAGCTCGTCCCGAGGAGCGCGCCCGCGAACCCGTGGCGTTCCAGGGCGTGCGCGTGGCTCGTCAGGGTGTCGAGGCTGTTGTGGTCCTCGGTGGTGTCGTCGCCGCGGTGCCCCGGCCGCACCTGGTTCGGGATGTACCAGAGGTGCTCCGCGCTCATGCGAAGGCCCCCTCGACGACTCGTGCCCCGCCGTCGGACGACGTCCCGGCGGGGGCCGCGTCCGTGTAGCGGTTCGCGGGCCGTTCCAGCCCGTAGTGCTCGCGCAGCGTCCGGCCCTCGTACTCGGTGCGGAACAGGCCGCGCTCGCGCAGCACGGGCAGCACGTGCTCGACGAACTGCTCGAGCCCCGACGGCAGCACCGCAGGCATGATGTTGAACCCGTCGGCGGCCTCGGCGTCGTACCAGTCCTGGATCGCGTCGGCGACCTGCTCGGGCGTGCCGGCGAACGTGCGGTGGCCCCGCCCGCCGCCGAGGCGCCCGATGAGCTGGCGCACCGTGAGCCGCTCGCGCCGCGCGAGCTCGACGATCAGCGTGTACCGGCTCTTGGCCCCCTCGATCTCGTCCTCGGTGGGCAGGCCGTCGGGCAGCTCGCGGTCGAGCGGCAGGTCCTCGGGCGCGAGGCGCAGCGTCTTCGCGAGCTGGGCGCGCGCGTACTCGGGGACGATGAGCTCGTCGAGCTCGCGCTCCCGCGCGAGCGCCTCCGCCTCCGTGGAGCCGATGACGGGGACGATGCCGGGCAGGATCTTCACCGTCCCCGGGTCCCGCCCGACGGCGGCCGCCCGGGCCTTGAGGTCGGAGTAGAACGCCTGGGCGTCGGCGAGCGTCTGGTGCGCGGTGAACACGGCCTCGGCGTAGCGCGCGGCGAGGTCCTTGCCGTCCTCGGACGACCCGGCCTGCACGATGAGCGGGCGCGCCTGCGGCGAGCGCGGGGTCGTGAGCGCGCCGTGCACGGAGAAGTGGGTGCCGACGTGCGCGGGCCCGTGGATCTTGGCCGGGTCCGCCCAGACGCCCGCGGCCTTGTCGGCGAGCACGGCGTCGTCCTCCCACGAGTCCCAGAGCCGGAACGCGACGTCGAGGAACTCGGCCGCGCGCTCGTACCGCACGGCGTGCGCCGGCTGGTCGTCGAGGCCGAAGTTGCGCGCGATCTCCGGCCCGGCCGTCGTGACGACGTTCCACCCGGCCCGGCCGCCGGACACGTGGTCGATCGACGCGAAGCGCCGCGCCAGGTTGTACGGCGAGTTGTACGTCGTGGACGCCGTCGCGATGAGCCCGATGCGCTCGGTCACGGTCGCGATCGCCGTCAGCACGATGAGCGGGTCGAGCGACCCCGCCGGGCGGCGCCCGACGTCGGACCGCAGCCCGGGGCCGTCCGCGAAGAAGATCGAGTCGAGCTTTCCCGCCTCCGCGACCTGCGCGAGCCGCTGGAGGTGCGCGATGTTCGTCGACGTCCACGACGGGTCGCTCTCGGGCAGGCGCCACGACGCCTCGTGGTGGCCCGTGCTCATGAGGAACGCGTTGAGGTGCAGGCGGCCGGGGCGGTGGCCCGAGGAGGCGTGGCGGGTCATGCGGCGGTGTCCTTCCGGTCGGAGGTCGTCGGGGCGTCGCGGACGACGCCGAGCGCGTCGAGCAGCTCCGTGCGGAGCCGGGCGAAGCGGGGGTCCGCGGGGTCGCGGGCCTCGGTGGGGCCGTAGCTCCGGTCGATGCGGCGCTCGGCCGCGATCCGTCCCTCGTCGAGCACGACGACGCGGTCCGCGAGCACGATCGCCTCGTCCACGTCGTGCGTGACGAGCAGGACCGCGGGGCGGTGCCGCGCGCACAGGTCGCGCAGCAGGGCGTGCATCCGGATGCGGGTCAGGGCGTCGAGCGCGCCGAACGGCTCGTCGGCGAGCAGGAGCCGCGGCGAGCGCACGAGCGAGCGGGCGAGCGACACGCGCTGCTGCTCGCCGCCCGAGAGCTCGTTCGGCCACGCGCGCTCGCGCCCGGCGAGGCCGACCTCCGCGAGGCTCGCGCGGCCGGCGTCCCGCGCGGCGGCCCGCCCCCGCGCCCCGGCGTCGAGCCCGAGCACCACGTTGTCCAGCACGCGCGCCCACGGGAGGAGCCGCGAGTCCTGGAAGACGACGGACACCTGGTCCGGCACGACGACCTCGCCCGAGCCCGCGACCCCGTGGTCGAGCGCGGCGAGCGCGCGCAGGAGCGTGCTCTTGCCCGAGCCGGACCGGCCCAGGATCGCGACGAACTCGCCGTCGTCCACGGTGAGGTCGAGGTGGTCGAGGATGCGCTGCTCCCCGTACGACCGGACGAGCGAGCGGACCCGCACGGCCGCGCCCGGCGTCGTCGGGCGGGCCTCCTGCGTGGTCAGTCCTCCAGCGTGCGCCGCCACGAGAGCACCCTCCTCTGCAGGAGGCGGACGGCGAGGTCCGCGGAGTAGCCCAGCACGCCGTAGACGACGAGGCCGACGAGGATGATCTCCGTCTGCCCGTACGTCCGGGCGAGCTCCATCATGTAGCCGATCCCGGCCGTCGCGTTGACCTGCTCGACGACGACGAGCGCGAGCATCGACCCCGTGACCGCGAACCGCAGCCCGAGGAAGAACCCGGGCAGCGCGCCCGGCAGGATGACGCGGCGCACGAACTGCCGGCGCGAGAGCTGCACCGTCTCGGCGAGCTCGACGTAGCGGCTGTCGATCGCCCGCAGACCGTTGTGCGTGTGCAGGTAGATGGGGATGAAGACGCCGAGCGCGATGGTGATGACCTTCATCTCCTCGCCGATGCCGAACCACAGGATGAGCAGCGGCAGGAGCGCGAGGTTGGGGATGGCGCGCTTGACCTGGATCGGGCCGTCGAGCACCGCGTCGCCCACCCGGCTCAGCCCGGCGGCGAGCGCGAGCACGACGCCCGCGACGATGCCGGCCGCGAGCCCGAGCGCGGCGCGCGTCAGAGACACGCCGAGGTGCGCCCCGAGCTTGCCGTTCGCGACGAGCTCCGCGCCCGTCGAGACGACCGTCCACGGCGCCGAGAGCACGCGCGGGTCGACGAGCCCCGTCGCGGACCCCACCGACCAGACGACCGCGAGGAGCGTGACCCCGACGAGCGCCGCGAGCGGGACCGGCCGGCCGAGCCCGAGGCGCGTGCCGCGCGGCCGCACGTCCGCCGGGGTCGACGGCCCGGCGTCGGCCCGCGGGACCGCGACGTCGACCCGGTCGGCGACCGCGGCGCTCACTGGGCGCCCCCGTCCCGCGCGGCGGCGGCCGCCTCGCCCGCGACCGGGCCGAAGCGCACGTCGAAAAGGTCGGCCGCGTCGAGCGGCTGCTCGTCGAGCTCCGCCGCGAGCAGGTCGACCGTCGCCTGCGTGCGCTCGATGCCCTCGGTGAGGTCGGACGGGACGTCCGGGACCGGCGCGTGGTCGACGAGGTACTGCGCGTCCTCCTCGCTCAGCCCCTGGTCCTCGATGTAGTAGCCCTGCTTCCACTCCTCCGGGTGCTCCGCGACCCAGACCTTCGCCGCCGCCCACGCGGCGACGTACTCGCGCAGCGCCGCCGCCCTGGCCGGGTCGCGCACGACCTCGGTCGGGCCGTAGAGGTGCGACGCGTCGTCGCGCAGGTGGTGCTCGACCGACGTCGCGCCGTCGGCCTCGTACGTCGCGAGGTACCGGAAGAGCTGCGTGCCGCCGAGCGGCGCGACGTCGACCTCGCCCGCGGCGAGCGCGGTCGAGTACACGTCGCCCGTGCTCGGGAGCTCGACGAGCTCGACGTCGTCCTGCGTGAGCCCGGCCTCCTCCAGCGCCTTGAGGACGATCGCGCCCTGCGCCTGGCCCGGGCTGAACGCGATGCGGTGACCGCGGAAGTCCTCGAGGGAGTCGAGCTCGACCCCCGGCGCCCCCGCGAACTCGTAGACCGGTGCGTCCTCCCAGTTCTCCCGGTAGACGGACGCGTAGACCTGCACGTCCAGGCCCGTCCAGGTCGCGTGGATCGGCGGGATCTCCGCGACGGCGCCGACGTCGAGCGACCCGGCCCGGAACGCCTCCGTCGTCGCCGGGCCGCCCGAGATGTTGGCCCACTCGATCTCGAACGAGAAGTCGCTGTCCAGGTCGTCGCCCGCGAGCTCGAACGCCTTCTGCGTCGTCGGGTCGCCGACGCGCAGGACGGTGCCCTCCGGCACCTCGGTGGGCAGCTCGGCGTCCGGGGCGAGCGTGCCGCCGTCGGCCGGGTCACCGCCCCCGGACGCCTCGGCGGTGCTGCACGCACCGGCGGCGAGGAGCGCGACGAGACCGAGCGCGACGGCCGTCGCCCTCCGGCGGCCGGGCGGTGCGGACGAACGACGGAGCGGGGAAGCACGCATGACGGGTCCTCTCAGGGAGAGCGCACGGGGAGGCACGAGGGCGCGCGGGTGCCGTGCGCGGGAGGGTGGTGGGACGGCCCGACGGCGGCCCGGGGCGGCCGTCGGTCAGTGCGTCGGGGTGCTCAGCGGCACGCGGTCGGACGACACGCGGCCCGACGGCGCAGTCGCGCACGCAGGGCGCGACGACACGCGAGCCCGGGCACGTGCCCGGCGTCGGTGGCGGGGAGGGCGACGAGGCCCCCCGGTGTCGTCGGCATGCGGGCGACTGTGCCAGCGTGCGCACGCCCCGCAAAGGGCGGTCGACCCCTGTCCCACGACGAGGACGGACGTAACGCCGTGCAACGGCCCCTCGCCCGCCGACCAGGTTCTCTGTGTCGGCCGAGCACGCGATGGTGGTGCGTCGGTCGTCCCGGACGCGCCACGACCACCTGCTCGGCGGGCGAGGGGGCGCCGGGACGACGACGGGCCCCGACCCTCCCGGAGGAGGATCGGGGCCCGTGTGTCAGGCGTTCAGGAGTGCGTCACTCGGCGCCGGCCTGCAGCTCGCCCGTCGGGGGCAGGTCGCGGACCGAGACGCCGGTCGGGGCGTCGAGCGCGGCGGCCGCGCCCACGCTCACCGGGCCGCGGTCGTGCTCGCCCTTCGAGACACCCCGGAAGGTGAACTCGCCGAGCAGGCCCTCGCCCTCGGCGTCGACCAGGACGATCTCGCCGGCCTTGAGCTCGCCGAACAGGATCTTCTCCGAGAGCACGTCCTCGATGTCGCGCTGGATCGCGCGGCGCAGCGGACGAGCACCCAGGACCGGGTCGTAGCCCTTCTCGGCGAGAAGCTGCTTCGCGGGCTGCGTGAGCTCGATGCCCATGTCCTTGTCCCGCAGGCGGGCGTCGAGACGGGCGATCATCAGGTCGACGATCTGGATGATCTCGGCCTGCGAGAGCTGCGGGAAGACCACCACGTCGTCGACGCGGTTGAGGAACTCCGGCCGGAAGTGCTGCTTGAGCTCGTCGTTGACCTTCGCCTTCATGCGCTCGTAGGACGTGACCAGGTCGCCGCCGGCGTTGAAGCCGGTCTGGACGCCCTTGGCGATGTCCCGCGTGCCGAGGTTGGTCGTCATGATGATGACGGTGTTCTTGAAGTCCACGACGCGGCCCTGCGAGTCGGTCAGGCGACCGTCCTCGAGGATCTGCAGGAGCGAGTTGAAGATGTCCGCGTGGGCCTTCTCCACCTCGTCGAACAGGACGACCGAGAACGGCTTGCGCCGCACCTTCTCGGTGAGCTGGCCGCCCTCGTCGTACCCGACGTAGCCGGGGGGCGAGCCGAACAGCCGCGAGACGGTGTGCTTCTCGGAGAACTCCGACATGTCGAGCTGGATGAGCGCGTCCTCGTCCCCGAAGAGGAACTCGGCGAGCGCCTTGGCCAGCTCCGTCTTCCCGACGCCCGTGGGGCCGGCGAAGATGAACGACCCACCGGGGCGCTTCGGGTCCTTGAGGCCCGCACGCGTCCGGCGGATGGCCTGCGACAGCGCCTTGATGGCGGCCTCCTGGCCGACGACGCGCTTGTGCAGCTCGTCCTCCATGTTGAGCAGGCGGCTGGACTCCTCCTCGGTGAGCTTGAAGACCGGGATGCCCGTGGCCATGGCCAGGACCTCGGCGATCAGCTCCTCGTCCACCTCCGCGACGGTGTCCAGGTCACCGGACTTCCACGCCTTCTCCTTGTCGGCGCGCTTCGCGGTGAGCTGCTTCTCCTTGTCGCGCAGGCCGGCGGCCTTCTCGAAGTCCTGCGCGTCGATCGCGGACTCCTTCTCGCGGCGCGCCTCGGCGATCTCCTCGTCGAGCTCCTTGAGCTCCGGCGGGGCCGTCATGCGGCGGATGCGCAGGCGCGCGCCCGCCTCGTCGATGAGGTCGATCGCCTTGTCCGGGAGGAACCGGTCGTTGATGTACCGGTCCGCGAGCGTGGCCGCGGAGACGAGCGCGGAGTCCGTGATGGACACGCGGTGGTGCGCCTCGTAGCGGTCGCGCAGGCCCTTGAGGATCTCGATGGCGTGCGGGAGCGACGGCTCGGCGACCTGGATGGGCTGGAAGCGACGCTCCAGGGCCGGGTCCTTCTCGACGTGCTTGCGGTACTCGTCGAGCGTCGTCGCGCCGATGGTCTGCAGCTCGCCGCGCGCGAGCATCGGCTTGAGGATGCTCGCGGCGTCGATCGCGCCCTCGGCGGCACCCGCCCCGACGAGGGTGTGGATCTCGTCGATGAACAGGATGATGTCGCCGCGCGTGCGGATCTCCTTGAGCACCTTCTTCAGGCGCTCCTCGAAGTCGCCGCGGTAGCGCGAGCCGGCCACGAGCGCGCCGAGGTCGAGCGTGTAGAGCTGCTTGTCCTTGAGCGTCTCGGGGACGTCCCCGCGGACGATGTCCTGGGCGAGGCCCTCGACGACGGCCGTCTTGCCGACGCCGGGCTCGCCGATGAGGACGGGGTTGTTCTTGGTGCGGCGGCTCAGCACCTGCATGACGCGCTCGATCTCGAGGCTGCGCCCGATGACCGGGTCGAGCTTGCCCTCGCGCGCGGCCTGGGTGAGGTTGCGCCCGAACTGGTCGAGCACGGCCGAGCCGGACGGCTGGCCCTCGGTGGGACCGCCGGCGGCGACCGGCTCCTTGCCCTGGTAGCCGGACAGGAGCTGGATGACCTGCTGGCGCACCTTGTTGAGGTCGGCGCCCATCTTCGTCAGGACCTGGGCGGCGACGCCCTCGCCCTCGCGGATGAGGCCGAGCAGGATGTGCTCGGTGCCGATGTAGTTGTGGCCGAGCTGGAGCGCCTCGCGCAGCGACAGCTCGAGCACCTTCTTGGCGCGCGGCGTGAACGGGATGTGCCCGCTCGGGGCCTGCTGGCCCTCGCCGATGATCTCGGTCACCTGGGTGCGGACGCCGTCGAGGGAGATCCCGAGGGACTCCAGCGCCTTGGCCGCGACACCCTCGCCCTCGTGGATGAGGCCGAGGAGGATGTGCTCGGTGCCGATGTAGTTGTGGTTGAGCATCCGCGCCTCTTCCTGGGCGAGGACGACGACCCGACGGGCTCGGTCTGTGAATCTCTCGAACATGTGCTGCTCCTCGTGAGCGGCGTACACCTGCCCGCCGGACGACGGGTACAAGCCTGACCGCATTGACTCTATGCGGTTCGAACGAGCCGCACCCCCTCCGTATGCCGTTGTTCGCCAGGGGCGTGAAAGAGGGGTCGCGCCGTGACCTGCCGGGTGGTCCCGGGCGCACGACGGCGGAGATCACCCGGCCCGACACGCGCCGGGGGCGTTGACCGCGGCCCGCGCCACGGGCAGGCTCGGGAGTGCGCCCCGCACGACGTCCAGAAGGGTGGCGAGAGCGATGCACCAACCGGACCAGCCGCCGGAGGACACCCCCGCACCGGACGCGGACGAGCGAGAGGCACGCCCCACGGGCTCGGCCGCGTCGTGGGAGCAGGTGGTCGCGCGGTTCCACGGCGCCGTCGCGGAGGTCGACGACCCGCTCACCTGGGGTCTCGACCTCGACGAGGAGACGCTCACGGGTGCCGGCCACGGCGCGCACGACCCGGCCGAGGAGCGCTTCCTGCGCTCCTACGTGTCGTTCACGGGCGAGACGCTCGACGTCGAGACGCTGCGGGTGCGCGCCGCGCACGACGAGCAGGCCGAGGACATCGCCCGCACCGCGCTCAGCGGGGCGCTCGCCGCGCCCCTGCACTCGGACACCCCCGGCGACGACGACTTCCTCGACTCCTACCAGGAGTACCGCGCCGCGATGCGCGCGATCGTCGAGGAGGTGGACGTCGCGCCCGTCGTGCGCACCACGTTCCGGGTCGACGGCGAGACCCGCCCCTGCCTGTACGTCACCGTGCGGGAGCACGCCGCGGCGTACGTCCCGGTCGAGGACCGGGCGCTGGTCGTCTCGGGCCCGGCGGACCTGCTCGCGCGGGTCGACGTCGTCACCCGCCCCCTGCGCAACATCCTCCAGGACGAGCCCGACCCGCGGTTCTGACCGGCTCCGCGCGCCGCGCCGCGGGACTCTCGTCCACCTCCTCGGGACGCCCGTCCCGGGCGCGGCGCGGCCCCGCGGCCTAGGGTCGAGTCAGCACCGGCGCCGCCGACGGCGTCGGGGACAGCACGCCGACGGCGCACGCGGTCGGCCGACCGGGCGGAGGTGGCGAGATGCGCGGCGTGATCGTCGGTGTCGACGGGTCGGAGGAGTCGGGCGGCGCGCTCGACTGGGCGCTGCGCGAGGCGGCGGACCGGGCGGTGCCACTGACGGCCGTGCTCGCGTTCGAGTCGCGGCAGGGGCCGGGCGACGGCCCCGACGCGGCGGCCGAGGAGAAGCGGGCGCTCGTCCAGGAGTGGCTCGACGCCGCGCGCGCCCGCACGGGGATCGGCCCGGACGCGGTCGCCGCGACGGCCGTCGCCGAGCGCGGCAGCCCTGCGGCCGTCCTGCTCGCCCTCGCCCAGCCGCGCGTCGCGCAGGCCGCCCAGGACGACGTGCGGCCCGACGCCGCCGACGGTGACGACGCCGACCTGCTCGTCCTCGGCCGCTGCGGCCGGGGCCGCCTCGGGCGGATGGTCCTCGGGTCGGTGCCGACCGCCGTCGTGCAGCACGCGACCGTCCCCGTGACCGTGGTGCGCGGGACGCCCGACGTGCGCCACGACCACGTGCGGCCCGTCGTCGTCGGGGTCGACGGGTCGTCGACGTCGGTCCAGGCGCTGCGGCACGGCGCCGACGTCGCGCGGCGCACGGGCGCGACGCTCGAGGCCCTGTTCTGCTGGCAGATCGTCTCGCTCGCGCCCCTGCCCGACTCGTGGGGATGGACGCCGCCCATCGACGACTACGAGAAGTTCGCCGCCCAGAAGCTCGACGCCGCGCTCGAGGCGGCGGGGGTCGACCTGCCCGACGACCGCCTCGTGCGCAGCGTGCAGCACGTGCACGCCGCCAAGGGGGTCATCGAGGCGTCGTCGCGCGCGGAGCGCCTCGTGCTCGGCAACCGCGGCGTCGGCGGGTTCGACCGGCTGCTCCTGGGCTCGGTGAGCCGGCACGCGGTCGAGTACGCGCACTGCCCGGTCACGGTCGTGCGGCCCGCGGACGCGACGCACCCGTCGGGCACCCACGACGGCTGAGGTCACCCGCGCCGAGCGGCCGTCCCCCGGAACGCGAACACGAGGACGCGCACGGCGAGCACGGTGCCCACGAACCCGAGCGCCGCACCGAGCACGGCGAAGAGGCGCAGGCCCTCGACGAGCTCGGGGCCGGAGTCCGCGGAGACCAGCACGACCGCCGCGACCACCGCCGCGGCGGCGATGACCGTGGAGACGACCTGCTGCACGAGGCCGGTGAGGAACGCGCGGTCCTCGGGGTGCGCGAACGAGCGGACGGTGACGGTGAGCCGCCCGGCCTCGACGTCGCTCGTGATCTTCGCGAGCCGGCGCGGGAGCCGTTCGAGCTCGGGCGCGAGGCCGAGGAACAGGCTCGTCGCGCGCTCGCGCAGGCCCTCCGGCGTCACGACGCGCCGCACGAGCGGCTGCGCGGTCGCGCGGGCCGCGGCGACGAGGTCGAACCCGGGGTCGAGCAGGCGCAGCGTGCCCTCCAGCGATGTGAACGTGCGGAACGCGGCGGCGACCTGCGACGGGACGGCGAGGCCTGCGTCGGTCACGAGCCGGAAGAGCGCGGTGAACATCGCGCCGCTCGCGCCGGCGCCGCGGAACCGCACGATCACCTGCCCGACGGCGCGCTCCAGGCGGCGCACGTCGAGGTCGGCCGGGGCGTCGAGCAGCTCCAGGAGGGCGTCGGTCGCGGCCACGGCGTCGTCGGCGTCGACCGCGAGCAGCACCGCAGCGAGCGCGAGCCGGTCGGGTTCGCCGAGCCGGCCGACGGAGCCCATGTCGAGCAGGCCGAGGCGGCCGTCGGCGGTGACGAGCACGTTGCCGGGGTGGAGGTCGGCGTGGAAGGTGCCCGCGACCAGCACCTGCTCGAGCGTCGCGGTGAGGAGCCGCGAGGCGAGGTCGGCGCGCACGGCGTCGTCGAGGCCGGCGAGCACGTCCGCGGCGCGGCCGAGGGGAACGCCGTCGAGCCGTTCCATGACGAGCAGCGTCGTCCCGGAGAGCTCGGGGTAGACGTCGGGGACCCGGACGCGCGGGCCCGTGCCCGGGTCGGCGTCGTCGTCGGGGCGCCGGTCCCCCGCCGCTCCCCGCGCGAGCGCGGCGCGCAGCGCGAGCGTGTTCTCCAGCTCGACCGTGTAGTCGAGCTCCTCGCGCAGCGACGCGGCGAAGCCGTCGGCGAGGTCGACGACGCCGAGCGAGCGGCCCCACGCGGTGTCGCGCTCGATGCGACGCGCGAGCCGCCCGAGGATCGCGAGATCCGTCTCGACCTGGGCACGGGCGCCCGGGCGCTGCACCTTGACGACGACGTCGCGCCCGTCGAGCAGGCGGGCCGCGTGGACCTGGCCCACGGACGCCGAGGCGAGGGGCTCCGGCGAGAAGTCGGCGAACGCCTCGTCGACCGGGCGCCCGAGCGCGCCCGTGACGGCCGCCTCCACCTGCGACCACGGCGCGGGCGGGACCTCGCTCTGGAGGGTGGCGAGCGCGTCCGCGAACGCGGCGGGGAGCAGGTCCCGGCGCGTGGACAGCACCTGGCCGAACTTCACGAAGGTCACGCCGGCGTCGCTGAGGGCGTCGCGCAGCGCGGCGGCCTGGCGCCGCTGGTCGGTGCGCGACAGGCGCGAACCGTCCGGCTGCCGCGCCCCGCGCGTGAGCGCCCCGCCGAGGCCGTGCCGGACGCCGATCCCCAGGATCTGCGCGTAGCGCCGCGTCTCGCGGCGGCCCTGGCGCAGCCCCCGGAGCGCGCGCCACGGCCCCGGGACGGAGCCCGTCGGCACGAGGAGCTCGAGCACGAGGAGCACGCACAGCCCGAGCACGAACGCCCACGCGAACGCGAGCACGACGGCGACGAGCGCGACACCCGGCGCGACGGTGAGCGTCCCGTCCGGGCGCGACCAGCCGGCGTCGAGCAGGCCGCCCGTGAGCACCCAGGACGCGACCGACAGCATCGCGAGGGCCACGACCGCCGAGCGGATCCAGCCGACCGGCGCGCCCATGACGCGCCGCGCCGTCGCGGCGAGGAGCAGCAGCATGCCGACGGTGAAGACGAGGCCGAACAGACCGACGAGGAGACCGGAGACCACCTGCATGGCGGCCACTCTTCCGGACCGCACGGCAGACCACCAGCACGCGCCACCGGCGCGCCCCGCCCGCCCGAGCCGGTCGCGGCGACCAGCGCCGCACGGCCGCGGCACGGGCGGCACCGACGTCCGCGGCGCGGCATGATGGAGCTCCCCGACAGGCCGGAGCCCCGATGACGAACGTCGACCTCCTCACGGAAGCCCACCTCACGACCGCCCGCACCGCGCCGAACGGTCGCAGCGCCGAGGTCGTGCTGCACGACGGCCCGCTGCGCCAGACGATCCTCGCGCTGCGCGCGGGCGTCGAGCTCGGCGAGCACAACTCCCCGCCCGCGGCGTCGATCCAGGTCCTGCGCGGCCGGGTCCGGGTCACGGCGCTCGGCGAGGGCGACGTCGAGCTGGGCGAGGGCGAGCTGCGCGTGCTCACGCACGAGCGGCACGCGGTGAGCGCGATCGAGGACGCGGCGTTCCTCCTGACGACCGTGACGAGCGTCCCCGGCAGCTGAGCGCCTGCTCCTGCGAACCGCCCGCACGGCTGCCAGGGTGGTGCGGATGAGAGCCTCGACAACGACGACCGTCCTCGCCGCGAGCGCCCTGGTCCTCGCGGCCTGCACCGCGGCCCCCGGCGACGCGCCGAGCACCCCGGAACCGTCGGCCCCGGACCCCTCGACCGCGCCCTCGACCCCGGCACCCGGCGATCCGGCCGCGGCGCTCCCGACGGACGCGCCCGCCGACGTCCTCCTCCCCGCGGGCGCGTGGGGCGGCGAGGGAGCACGCGACGAGGCGGAGGGGGTCGCGGACTGGCACCTTCCGGAGGCGTGCGCCGACGGCGGCCCCGCGGACGCCACGGCGATGCGCACCGCGACCGAGGGCGACGGCGCGGCCGAGGGCACCGTGGGGGTCCACCAGGTCGCGGTGTTCGCCGACGCCGACGCCGCCACCGCGGAGGCCGCGCGGCTCGCGGACCTGCTCGCCGCGTGCGCGGCGCAGGGTGGCGCGGAGGGCACGACGTACACGGCCGAGCCGCTCGACGTCGGCGCCCAGGGCAGCGGTCTGGCCACCGACTACTACGGGTCGGGCGGGAGCGGGGACCTGGACACGGCGCTCGGCACCTACCTGGCGACCACGCGCCGCGGTGCCGCGGTCACGCTCGTCGCGCTCGACGGCGGGGAGAGCACCGTGGGCGCGGCCCGCGAGACGGTCGCGGAGCAGGCCCGCGCCGCGTGGGAGCTGCTGTGCCGCTACGAGCAGGCGGGCTGCTGACGGACGGCGCCCTCCCACCCGGGAGACTGACTCCCGGGACGTCGTGCCCCGGGTCGCCGTGGCGGGCGCTCAGCCCCGGACGGCCCAGGCGGCGAGGGCCAGCGCCGTGACGTCCTCCGCGACGGCGCCGGGCCAGTCGGGCCGCTCGCCGACGGCGAGGCGTCGCCACGCCGCACCGCCCCACGTCCCGACGGCCCCGCCCGCGGCTCCCGCGGCGGCGGCGAGGACCAGCCCGACCGGACCGGTCCGGTGCCGGGCGACGAGCACCCCGCCCACGGCGCCGCTCGCGACGCGGACGACGGGGCCGGGCGGCGCGAGCCGGCTCGGCGTCTGCGGCAGCTTGTCGCCGACCAGCTCGCCGACGACGCCCAGGAGCGCCGCGCCGCGCGCGAGCGGCCCGGGTCCGTGACCCGACCGGCCCGACCCGCCGGGCCGCACGAGGCCGGCCAGCACCGGCGCCGCGACCCCGAGGCTGCTGCGCGAGCCCGCGGCGACGCCGAGCGCGAGCGCCCGGGCGAGCACCGCCGTCGTGCCGCGCGGCGCGGCTGCGTGCTGGGACGTCATGAGGTCCTCCTGCGGCGTGGTGGGGCCCGGTCGACCGGGCTCTTCCGAACGTAACCGCTCGCGGGGCGGCCCACCCGGCGACGAGGCGCCCCCGCTAGCCTGTTCCCGTGCCCGGACCCACCCTGAGCGAGGTCGCTCGCGACGCCGGCGTCTCCCTCGCGACCGCGTCCCGCGCGATCAACGGGAGCGCGAACCGCACGGTGCGCCCGGACCTGCGGGAGCGGGTCCTCGCGTCCGCGCGTCGGCTCGGGTACTCCCCCGACCCGAGCGCGCAGGCCATGGCCCGCGGCCGCACGACGAGCGTCGGTCTCGTCGTGCACGACATCGCGGACCCATACTTCTCCTCGCTCGCGGCGGGCGTCGCGGAGGCCGCCGACCACGACGGGCTCATCGTCACGCTGACGAGCACCCGGCACTCCCCCGAGCGCGAGCGCGCGTTCGTCGAGCTCATGGACCGCCAGCGGGCGCGGGCGGTCGTGCTGGGCGGCGGCCGGCTCGCCGACGACGCCGACGGCGCGCTGCGGCACGCGCTGGAGCGGTACCGCGCGTCGGGGGGCGGCGTCTCGCTCGTCGGGCAGCCGCTCGGCGACCTGCCCGCGGTGGAGATCGCGAACGCCGACGGCGCGGCCGCCCTCGCGCGCGCCCTGCACGGGCTGGGCTACCGCGCGTTCGGCGTGCTGGCCGGGCCGGCGAGCCACCGCACCGCCGTGGACCGCGCGCAGGGGTTCACCACCGCGCTCGCCGCGCTGGGGTCCCCGGTCCCGCCGGACGCGGTCGCCGAGTGCGCGTTCACGCGCGACGGCGGCCACGGCGGGATGCGCGACCTGCTCGCCCGGGTGGGTGCCGCCGGGCCCGACGGCGCACCGCGCGCCGTCTTCGCGGTGAACGACGTCATGGCCGTCGGCGCGATGGCGGCCGCGCGCGAGGCGGGGCTGCGCGTCCCGGAGGACGTCGCGGTGGCCGGCTTCGACGACATCGTGACGCTGCGCGACGTCACGCCGGGCCTGACGACGGTCCGCATCCCGCTGACCGAGGTCGGCGAGCAGGCGCTGCGCCTCGCGCTCGCCCCGGACGACGACGACGCACCCCGGCGCGTGGCGGTCGCGTGCTCGGTCGTGCTGCGGGAGTCCACCCCCGCGCTCTGACGCAGGACCCTCCCCGTCGCGTCGCTCCCGAACGGTTGACGGATCAGCACCACCGGGGCATGATCGGGAGGAGGAGATACCCCCTAGGGGTATCAGCGGCCGAGAGGAGACACGGTGGACCACCGCACGGAGCACGGCCCCGGGCGTCGGACCGGCGCGGACGGCGAGCGCGGGCACCACGAGGCGCACGCGCACCCCGAGGCGCACGGGCACCCCGGCGCGGCGGCGACCGCCGCCGTCGACCACGCCGCGCACGCCCCGGCCGCGCACGGCGGCCACGACACGGCGGGGCACGAGGACCACCACGCGGCCGGTCACGGCACCGCGGGCCACGGCACGGCCGGGCACGAGGGCCACGACATGGCCGGTCACGGCACGGCGGGCCACGCCCGGCACGACATGGCGGGTCACGGGGGTCACGGTGGGCACGGCGACCACGTCGGGCAGTTCCGCCGCCTGTTCTGGATCATGCTCGTCCTCGCGGTCCCCACGGTCGCGCTGAACGCCATGTTCGCGATGCTCCTGGGCTACGACCTGCCCGACGCCGCGTGGGTGCCCTGGGTGTCCCCCGTCCTCGGCACGGTGATCTACGCCTGGGGCGGGCGCCCGTTCCTCACCGGTGCGGTGAGCGAGCTGCGGAGCCGCAAGCCCGGGATGATGACGCTCATCTCGCTCGCCATCACGGTCGCGTTCGTGTCGTCGCTGGGAGCGAGCCTGGGCCTGCTCGCGCACGAGCTCGACGTCTGGTGGGAGCTCGCGCTCCTCGTCGTCATCATGCTGCTCGGCCACTGGCTCGAGATGCGCTCGCTCGCGCAGACCGCGTCCGCGCTCGACTCGCTCGCCGCACTGCTCCCGGACGAGGCGGAGCGGGTCGCCGAGGACGGGACCGTGACGACCGTCGCGCCGACGGACCTGCGCGTGGGCGACCTGGTCGTCGTCCGGCCGGGAGGGCGCGTGCCCGCGGACGGCGAGGTGGCGTCCGGCTCGGCGGACGTCGACGAGTCGATGATCACCGGCGAGTCGCGCCCCGTGCGCCGCGCCGTCGGGGACGCCGTCGTCGCGGGGACCGTCGCGACGGACGACGCGCTGCGCGTGCGGATCACGGCCGTCGGCGAGGACACCGCGCTCGCGGGCATCCAGCGGCTCGTCGCGGACGCGCAGGCGTCGTCGACGAAGACGCAGCGCCTCGCGGACCGCGCCGCCGGGTGGCTGTTCTGGTACGCGCTCGGTGCCGCTGCCCTGACGATCGGCCTGTGGCTCGTCTTCGGCACGCCCGAGCAGGCGCTGATCCGGGCGATCACCGTCCTCGTCATCGCGTGCCCCCACGCGCTGGGCCTCGCGATCCCGCTCGTCGTCTCGCTGTCGACGGAGCGCGCCGCGAAGGCGGGCGTCCTCGTCAAGGACCGCCTGGCGCTCGAGCGCATGCGCACCGTGGACACCGTCCTGTTCGACAAAACCGGGACGCTCACCGCGGGCGAGCCGGTCGTCGTGCACCTCGCGACCGCGGGCGGCACGTCCGAGGCCGCGCTGCTCGCGCTCGCGGCGGCGGCCGAGGCGGACAGCCAGCACCCGCTCGCCCGCGCGATCGTGCGGGCGGCCGAGGAGCGGGGCGACGACGTCCCCCGCGCCACCGGCTTCCGGTCGCTCACGGCCGTCGGCGTCGAGGCGACCGTCCCGACCCCCGACGGCGCGCGCCGCGTCGCGGTCGGCGGGCCGGCACTCCTGCGCGAGCGCGGGCTCGACCCCCTGCCCGACGCCGCGGCGTGGGCCGAGGACGGGTCGACCGTCCTGCACGTGGTCGTCTCGGACGACGCCGGCACCCGCACCGGCACCGCACCGGACGGGCGGTCCGGCGAGGTCGTGGGCGCGTTCGCCCTGGCGGACGCGATCCGCCCCGAGTCGCGCGAGGCCGTCGACGCGCTGCACCGGCGCGGCATCCGGGTCGTCATGATCACCGGCGACGCCGAGCCCGTCGCCCGCGCGGTCGGGCGCGAGCTCGGCATCGACCAGGTCTTCGCGGGCGTGCGCCCCGAGGACAAGGACGCGAAGGTCGCCGAGCTGCAGCACGGCGGGCGCGTCGTCGCGATGGTCGGCGACGGCGTCAACGACGCCCCGGCGCTCGCCCAGGCGGACGTCGGCATCGCGATCGGCGCGGGCACCGACGTCGCGATCGCGTCCGCCGGGGTGATCCTCGCGAGCTCCGACCCGCGGGCGGTGCTGTCGATCATCGAGCTGTCGCACGCGTCGTACCGCAAGATGCAGCAGAACCTGTGGTGGGCCGCGGGCTACAACATCGCGGCCGTGCCCCTCGCCGCGGGCGTGCTCGCGCCCGTCGGGTTCGTCATGCCGATGGCGGTGGGCGCGATCCTCATGTCCGCGTCGACGGTCATCGTCGCGCTCAACGCGCAGCTGCTGCGCCGCACGGACCTCGACCCGGCCCGGCTCGCGTCGCGGTGACCCGGGCCGCGAGGCCCCCTCGACCACGAGGTTGCTGTCGTTCTGCCGGGCAGGACGACAGCAACCTCGTGGTCGGCCGCGCGGAAGGTCGTGCTCGACCGTGAGGGACCCCGTGCGCGCTGCGAGACTGGGCCGGTGACCATGCCGCACCCCGACGACCGGCCCGTCGCCGGCGTCCTCCTCACGCCCGGCGCCGGCGCGAGCCGCGACCACCGCGCGCTCGTCGCGATCGACGAGGCGCTGGCCGCCCTCGACCCGCCCGTCCCCGTGCGCCGCGTCGACTTCCCCTACCGGATCGCCGGCAAGCGGATGCCCGACCGGCCGCCCGTCGCGATCGCGCACGTCCGCGCCGAGGCGGAGGCGTTCGCCGCCGAGCTCGGCACCACGACGGACCACCTCGTGCTCGGCGGCCGCTCGTACGGCGGACGCATGTGCTCGATGGCCGTCGCCGAGGGGCTCCCCGCCGCCGGGCTGGCCCTCGTCAGCTACCCGCTGCACCCGCCGGGCAAGCCCGAGCGGCTGCGGACCGAGCACTTCCCGGACCTCCACGTGCCGGTCCTCCTCGTCTCCGGGCGCACCGACCCGTTCGCGACGCCGGGCGAGCTCGCCGAGCACGCCGCCGCGATCCCCGGGCCCGTCACGCGCGTGGAGCTGCCCGGTGCCCACGACCTCAAGGGACAGGACGCGGCCGTGTGCGAGGCCGTCGTCCGGTGGCTCGCGACGCTCGGGGCCTGACGCACCCAGGGCACCGCCCCGGCGTTCCGACCGGCCCGCACGACTGCGTACGATGTGCCGCGGACCGCTCCCGAACGACCCGGAGGTGCTGATGCGTGCCGCTGGCCGCCTGCTCGCCCTCGCACCCCTGGCGGTGCTCGTGGTGGCCGTCGCCGCCGCACCCGCGACCGCCGTCGGCCGGGACGGCGAGAGCGGGCTCGAGGTGAGCGTCGACGGCGTCTCGTTCGACCCGGAGCGCCTCTGGTCCGAGTGGGGCGCCGTCTCCTACGCCGTGAGCGCGCCGGACGGGAGCCGCGAGCGGTACTACTCCGACTCCTACGGCCCGCGCGACTCCGCGGACGGGTTCCTGGCCTTCTCGGTGCCGGCGCGCACGTTCCCCGACGGCTACTGCGTCACGTGGGCCCAGGTGTCCGGCCTGCGCGCGCAGCACGCGCGCTGGAACGGGGACGACCCCGTCTGCACGACGGCGCAGGCCGCGCCCTCCCCCACGACGCCGCCCCCGGCGCCGACCCCCGACGCCCCCGCGACCTCGGCCCCGACGGCCGAGGCGCCGCCGACCGCGGCGGTCGTGGAGGCGCCCGTCGAGACGCCGGACGCGCCGGAGCCGGACGTCACGGAGGAGCCGACCGCCGAGCCGACGGAGGAACCGACCACGGCCGCCCCCGTCGAGCCGACGCCGACCGCCGCGCCCACGACCGCGGGCCCCGAGCCGGCGCGCGTCCCGCTCGCGTCCGTCGACCGCACGGCGCCGCCCCCGCCCGCCGGCGAGAGCTTCCCGACCTTCGCCGCGGTGGGTGTCGGCGGGCTCGTCGCCGCCGCGGCCGGCGGCGTGATCCTGCTCGTGCGCCGCGTGGGCTGAGCCCTCAGCGGCGGGCGGTGCCCGCCGTCGTCCGGCCGGACCGGCGCTCCCCGCTGGCCCGCGAGCACCGGGAGCGCGCGGCACGTGCCGCAAGGTCTCGCGACGAGACGTGCGCGGCGCTGCTCAGCCGCTCAGACCGCTGTCCTGCGGTCCGGGTCTCGCGGCTGCGCACGGACCTCGGCGCGCGGGACCGCCCTGGCGAAGAGCCCGAGGAGCCCGAGCACGGCGACGATCCCTCCGACGGCCGCCGTCGTGGCCGCACAACCCAGGAGAAGGGTCACGTGCACGCGCGGCACGCCGTCTTCCGCCAGCGGGTCGTCGGAGATGACGCCGACGGTGTAACCGGTGACGACCCCGGCGACCACCAGCACGAGGCCGAGGACCATCAGGATGACTGCGACGCTGCGGGACATCTCGCTCCTCGGGGCCGGGTCGTGCGGCCGACGTGCATCGTGCGGCCCGTGCGGCGTCCGGCCGCCGCGCGTCGGGGCTCGAGTGTCGCACCCTCCGTGCCGCCCCCTGAGCACGACGAAGGCCCGGAACCGTGGGTTCCGGGCCTTCGTGACCGAGCCGCCTAAGGGAATCGAACCCTTGACCTATTCATTACGAGTGAATCGCTCTGCCGACTGAGCTAAGGCGGCGTGCTACGTCCCGGTCCGCTCGGCGAACCGGTGGGCAACGAGCGCCTACTGTACCCAACGACCGGGCCAGATTCCAAAGCGGGCCCGGGGGCCGCCGTCGGGCGCCCTTCGGCTCAGCAGCGGAGTCCGTCCTCGGGGACGGTCCCGTCCACGAGGTAGGCGTCCACGGCGTCGCTCAGGCAGTCGTTCGCGCGCCCGTACGCGGTGTGCCCCTCGCCCTCCCAGGTGACCAGGACGGCGGAGTCGAGCGTGTCGGCGAGGCCCTCGGCCCACACGTACGGGGTGGCCGGGTCGTTGGTCGTGCCGATGACGAGGATCGGTGCGGCGCCCTCCGCGGCGAGGTCGAACTCCTGGTCGACGACGGGGTACGCCCAGCCCTCGCACGTGAGCCCGCCGAACGCGAAGAAGTAGCCCATCGTCGGGGCCTCCTCCTCGAGCCGCTCGAGCTGGGCCTGCATCGCGGCCGGGTCGTCGTCCTGGCGCCCGTCGAGACAGTTCACGGCCCGGAACGCCTCGGACGAGTTCGACGAGTACGTGCCGTCGGCGTTCCGGTCGTTGTAGAAGTCGGCGAGGTAGAGCAGGCCGTTGCCGGTGCCCTCCTCGAACGCCTCGGTGAGCGCCTGCGTGAGCACGGGCCAGCTCTGGTCGTTGTACAGCGTGACGGCGACGCCGTAGAAGCCGAGGGTCTGCGTGACGCTGCGACCCGAGTCCGTCGGGAGCGGGTTCGCCTTCGCGGCGTCGAGGAGCGAGCGGATCTGGCGCATCCCCGCGTCCGTGTCGCCCTTCAGGGGGCACTTGCCGCCGGCCTGGCAGTCCTCGACGTACGCGCGCAGGGCGTTCTCGAAGCCGACGGCCTGCTGCTCGGAGATCTCGTCCGGGTCGAGCGAGGTGTCGATCGCCCCGTCCAGCACCATGCGGCCGACCTTGTCCGGGAACAGCCCGGCGTACGTGGCCCCGAGCTGCGTGCCGTAGGAGTAGCCGAGGTACGCGAGCTTCTCGTCGCCGAGGACGGCGCGCAGCATGTCCATGTCGCGCGCGGCGCTCTGGGTGTCGACCTGGCCGAGCAGCTCGCCCGTGTTCTCGGCGCACGCGTCGGCCCACGCGCGACGGTCCTCCGCGAGCGCCTCGAGCCCCGCCTCGTCCGTGTCGAAGTCGCGCGACAGGGACTCGTCCTTGGCGGCGTCGTCGAGGCACACGACGGGCGACGACTGCCCGACGCCGCGGGGGTCGAAGCCCACGAGGTCGTAGGCCGCGGTGACGCTCTCGCCGACGGTCGGCGCGAGCGACGCGACGAAGTCGACGCCCGACGCGCCGGGCCCGCCGGGGTTCGTGAGGAGCGAGCCGATGCGTTCGCCGGTCGCCGGCTGGCGCTTGACCGCGAGCTCGATCTCGCCCGCCGCCGGGTCCTGCCAGGAGAGGGGGGCGCGCGCCGTCGTGCACTCCCAGCCGGCCCCGCACTCCTCCCACGCGAGGGACTGCCCGTAGAACTCCTCGAAGCCCTCCGGTCCCGTCTCGCCCGTGCCGGTCGACGACGCGGTCGGGACGTCCTCGACCGGGGTCTGCTGCTTCGGGGGCGCCGAGCACGCGCCCGCGACGAGGGCCAGCACGAGGGTCGCGGCGCAGGCCAGGGCGCGGCGAGCGGGGCGGGAGGAGGGGGACGTCGTCACCCGGACACGGTAGCCGCTCGCCCGTCGCGCGGGAGACGGCCCACCGGCGGCGGCCCGTCCTTTCACGCGCTCTTCACCGCGCGGGTCGTCACCCCGCGGTCCAGGCGAACTCGCCGGCCGCGCCCTCGGCCGGCGGCGGCACGACGACGGTCCCGCGGTCCCCGAGCACGACGCTCACGTCGGCGCTCGTGTCCACGTCGTCGGGCACCGCGACGACGGACGTCGCGGGGACGTAGTCCATGGTGCACGCGGTGTCGGCGGGGATGTCGACGAACGACACGACGACGTCGCTCCCCTCGACCGCGGCGTCGTCCTCGGCGAGCAGCGGGCACGAGCTGGACCCGAACGTCACGACGAGCAGCAGGCCCGGCTCGGCGCTCCACGCGGCGCCGGTGCCGCCCTCGGTCGGCGCGTCCGCGCCGGGCGGCAGGCCCTTGCCGTGCGCGCCCGCGACGACGTCCATCGTCGCGGCGTCGGGCAGGCCCTGCTGGTCGTCGGTGGCGTCGTCGGTCGGCTCCGTGGAGGGGTCCGACGAGGGGTCGCCGTCGGGCTCCGTGGTCTCCTCGGTGGCGCTCGTGCCGTCACCGCCCCCGTCGGTTCCGGACGCGCACGCCCCGAGCAGGGCGACCGTGGCCGTGAGCGCGAGCGCCACGGTGAGGCGCGCGGTCCGGGCGGCGGGACGACGGGCGGGGACCATGGGGACTCCTCGGTCGACGACGGGTGCGCGACCATCGTGGTCCGCGCCGGGACCTCGCGCGCGCCGAACCGCCGACGCGCCGCGGGATCGTGACCCGACGGTGACCCGGGGTGGGAGCATCCCCGCATGGACGCACCGCACCCGACCCGCGGCACCGAGCGGCCCTCGCTGCGCTGGGGCCTGCGCACCGACCTCCTGCGGCACGGCGACGGCGGCGACTCGAGCCGCGTCGGGTACGTGGAGCTGTTCTTCGACCTGGTGTTCGTGTTCGCGGTCACCCAGCTCTCGCACGGGCTCATCGCGCACCCCGGCGTCGAGGCGCTCGGGCACACGCTCCTGCTCGGCGTCGCCGTCTGGTGGGTGTGGGTCGACACGATGTGGGTGACGAACTGGCTCGACCCCGAGCGCCTGCCGGTGCGGGGCCTGCTCGTGGTGCTCATGCTGCTGGGCCTCGTCCTCGCGAGCGCGATCCCGGAGGCGTTCGGCGACAAGGGCCTGCTGTTCGCCGTCATGCTCGTCGCGATGCAGGTGGGGCGCAGCCTCTTCACGATGGTCGCGATGGGCCGCGTCTGGCCCGAGAACGCGGTGAACTTCGTCCGCATCACGACGTGGCTCGCGGCGTCGGGCGTGCTCTGGGTCGCGGGCGGCCTCGTCGAGGAGCACCGCCTGCTGCTGTGGGCGCTCGCGGCCGCGATCGACGTCGCCGGGCCGCGCGCGATGTTCTGGCTCCCCGGGATCGGGGCGTCGCGCGCGAGCACGTGGGTGGTGCGCGGGGAGCACATGGCCGAGCGAGTCAGCCTGTTCGTCATCATCTGCCTGGGCGAGTCGATCATCGTCACGGGCGCCGCGTTCGCCGAACTCCCCCTCGACCTCACGACCGTCTCCGCGTTCTGCTCCGCGTTCGCGAGCACCGTGCTCATGTGGCTGCTGTTCTTCGACCGGTCCGAGCGGCGCGCCACCGAGTACTTCACGTCGCGCGCCGAGCGCGGGATGGTCGCCCAGACGGCGTACACGTACGTCCCGTTCGTCATCGTCGCCGGGATCGTGCTCACCGCCGTCGCCGACGAGCTCGTGCTCCTGCACCCGCTCGGGCACGACGGCGGTCACGCCGACGCCTGGACCGCCGGCCTCGTGTGCGGGGCGGCGGCGACGTACCTCGTGGGGAACGCGCTGTTCCGGCGCGCGACGGGCGGGCGCTGGTCGCTCCCGCACGTGCTGGGCGCGGTCGCCGTCGGCGTGCTCTTCGCCGTCCACGCGTGGCTCTCGCCGCTCGCGCTCAACTGGATGACGGACGGCGTCCTGCTGGCGGTCATCGTGGGCGACGTGGTCCGCGCGCGGCGGGTCCCGACCCCACCGTCGGGCGCGCCGTCGGACAAGCCGTCGGGTGCGCCGTCGGACGGGCCGGGCGCGCCGACGGGGCCACCGCCCGAGGCGCCGTCCGGGACTCCGTGAGCCGGGCCCCGCGCGTCTCGCCGGGCGCGATCGTCGCGACGTCGCTACGTTCGCCCTGATGGCGCGGGGCAGCAGGCCGTCGCGTCGCGGGACCCGTCGAGAAAGGGCGTGACCGTGGACTTCTGGGACTTCTTCTGGCTCCTCGTGTGGAGCTTCTTCTTCATCGCGTACCTCATCGTGCTCTTCCAGATCATCGCGGACCTGTTCCGTGACCGGGAGCTCTCCGGGTGGTGGAAGGCGGTCTGGATCATCTTCCTCATCTTCCTGCCCGTGCTGACGTCGCTCGTCTACCTCATCGCGCGCGGGCGCGGCATGGCGGAGCGGCAGGCCGCGGCCGTCGTCCAGGCGAAGCACGACACGGACGCCTACATCCGCCAGGTCGCGACGACGTCGCCGGCCGAGCAGATCTCCCACGCCAAGTCGCTCCTCGACTCGGGCGCCATCACCCCCGAGGAGTTCGCGCAGCTCAAGGCGAAGGCGCTCGCCTGACCGTCCCTCCCTCCCCCGGGCCGGGCGTACCCGCGTGCGGGTGCGCCCGGCCCGTCCGACGATCGAGACATGACCCGCTTCGGCTACACCCTCATGACCGAGCAGTCCGGCCCTCGTGCGCTCGTGGAGCACGCGGTCGACGCGGAGCGCGTCGGCTTCGACTTCGAGGTGATGAGCGACCACTACTTCCCCTGGCTCGACGCCCAGGGCCACGCCCCGTACGCGTGGTCCGTGCTCGGGGCGGTCGCCCAGGCGACCGAGCGCGTCGGCCTCATGACGTACGTGACGTGCCCCCTCCTGCGCTACCACCCCGCGGTCGTGGCGCAGAAGGCCGCGACCGTGGCGCTCCTGTCCGACGACCGCTTCACCCTCGGGCTCGGCGCCGGGGAGAACCTCAACGAGCACGTGGCGGGCGAGCGCTGGCCCGCCGTCGGCGAGCGGCACGACATGCTCGAGGAGGCGGTGGAGATCATCCGCTCGCTGCTCGACGGCGAGCGCCTCACGTTCGACGGCGTCCACTATCGCGTCGACTCCGCCAAGCTCTGGGACCTGCCCGACGAGACCGTCGAGATCGGCGTGGCCGTCTCCGGGCCGCAGTCGATCGAGCGGTTCGCGCCGCTGGCCGACCACCTCGTCACGACCGAGCCCGAAGCCGGCGTCGTGCAGCGGTGGTCCTCGGTCCGCGAGCGCGCCGAGCTCGCGCCCTCGCGCGTCGTCGGGCAGATGCCGATCTGCTGGGACCCGGACGAGGAGACCGCCGTGGCGCGCGCGCACGAGCAGTTCCGGTGGTTCGGCGGCGGCTGGCGCGTCAACGCGGACCTGCCGACGACCGAGGCGTTCGAGGCGGCGACGGCGTTCGTGCGGCCCGAGGACGTGGCCGCGTCCATCCCGTGCGGTCCCGACGTGGACGCGGTCGTCGAGGCGGCGTCCGCGTGGTGGGAGGCGGGGTTCACCGACCTCGCGCTCGTCCAGGTGGGCGAGGTCGGGCAGCGCGAGTTCCTCGAGACCGCGGCCGGGCCGCTCCTGGAGAAGCTCCGCGCGGCGGCGCCGTCGAGCTAGCGGCCGTCAGCCCTGGGGGCGCAGCGCGACGACCATCGCCTCCACGGCGAGCAGCGGCGCGACGTTGCCCTCGAGCCGCTCGCGCGCGACGCCGATCGCGTCCATGCGCCGCACCGTCTGCTCGGGCGTCGAGTCCTGCGCGAGCGCAGCGACCGTCTCGGCGAGCTCGGTGTTGACGAGCTCGACCTGCGCCCCGAGCTGCACCACGAGCACGTCGCGGTACAGGGAGAGCAGGTCCACCATCGCGCGGTCGAGCACGTCGCGCTGGTGGCGCGTCGCGCGCCGCTTCTGGTCGGCCTCGAGGTCGCGGAGCTGGGAGCGCAGCCGCGGCGGGAGCGTCTCGCCGTCCGCGACGCCGAGCGCACGCAGGAGCTCGGCCTTCTCCGCGGCGTCGCGCTCCTCCGTCGCCGCCTTCGCCTCGGCCTGCGCGAGGTCCACGAGCTCCCCCGCCGCGAGCACGGCGTCGCCCACCCCGCGGACCCGCCGGGCGAGCGACAGCACGGACGTGCGGCGCTCGCGCGCCCCCGCGTCCCGCGCGAGGCGCCGGGCGAGACCGATGTGGCTCTGAGCCGCGCGCGCCGCGACGAGGGCGACGTGCTCGTCGACGCCGTCGCGCTGCACGAGCAGGCCCGCGACGGCCTCGACCGGCGGCACCCGCAGCACGACCCCGCGGCACCGCGAGCGGATCGTCACGAGCACGTCCTGCGGGCTCGGGGCGCAGAGGATCCACACCGTGTGCGGGGCGGGCTCCTCGATCGCCTTGAGGAGGACGTTCGTGGTGCGCTCCGCCATGCGGTCGGCGTCCTCGACGACGATGACCCGGCGCCGGCCCTGCGACGGGCTGCGGCTCGCGACCGTCACCAGGTCGCGCACGTCGTCGATCTTGATGGTCACGAGCTCGGTCGCGACGAGCGTCACGTCCGGGTGCGTCCCGGCGAGCGTCGTGCGGCACGCCTGGCAGCGCCCGCAGCCGCCCTCCTCGCACTGGAGCGCGGCCGCGAACGCGCGCGCGGCGTTCGAGCGTCCGGACCCGGGCGGGCCGGTGAGCAGCCACGCGTGGGTCATCGCGGCCGGGTCGGTGGCCGCGGCACGGAGCGTCGCGACGGCCTGCTCCTGTCCGACGACGTCGTCCCAGACGCTCATGCGCGCGCGTCCCCGGCAGGCCGCGCCGGGGCGCCCGGCAGGAGGTCCGTGCCCGGCGCGTAGCCGATCGCGCTGTCCGTGTCGTCGAAGCCGTCGTCGGGCAGCGCGGCGACCGTGTCCTCGGCCTCCTCGACGACGGGCGTGAGCTCGAGCCGCGCGGCGACGTCGACCCGGATCTGCGCCTGGAGGTCGTCGACCGAGCCCGCGGCGTCGAGCACGACCCAGCGGTCCGGGTCCGACGCCGCGCGCGTGAGGAACGCCTCGCGCGTGCGGCGGTGGAACTCCGCGCCCGCGCGCTCGAGGCGGTCGTGCTGGCGGCGGATGCGCCCGGCGGCGACCGCGGGATCGAGGTCGAGCAGGATCGTCACGTCCGGGAGGAGGTCCTGCACGGCCCAGCGCGAGATGAGCTCGACCTCGTCGGCGCCGAGCTCGCGCCCGCCCGCCTGGTACGCGACCGACGAGTCGAGGTAGCGGTCCGTGACGACGATCGCACCGCGCTCGAGCGCGGGGCGCACGAGGCTCGCGACGTGGTGCGCGCGGTCCGCGGCGTAGAGGAGCGCCTCCGTGCGGGGGTCCATGTCCTGCCCGTGGAGCACCGCGGCACGCAGCTCCTTGCCGAGCTCCGTGCCGCCCGGCTCGCGCGTCAGCACGACCTCGCGCCCCGTGAGCTCGCCGAGCCACTGCCCGAGCAGGCGCGCCTGCGTCGACTTGCCGACGCCGTCGCCGCCCTCGAAGGAGATGAAGTACCCGGGTGCGCTCACGGCGACCACCCTAGTCGCGACGTCGGACACGGGCCGGTCCCCCGGCCGCCGGACGTGCGGGACAACCGCGGGCGCCGGACGCGCGGGATAGCCTCGGGCCATGCCCGATCCCGTGACCGCCCCCGCGACGGACCCTGCGCCCGCTCCTCTGCCCACCCCCGGCGTCGCGTTCGCCGGGCGGACGTTCGACGCCGTGCTGTTCGACATGGACGGCACCCTCATCGACTCGGTCCCGGCGGTGGACCGGAACTGGCGTCGCTGGGCTGCGGAGCACGGGCTGCCCGACGCCGAGGACTTCCAGATCCAGCACGGCACCCCCGCGCGCACGCTCATCGCGACGCTCCTGCCGGCCGACCAGGTCGAGCCCGCCTACGACCGCATCCACGAGCTGGAGCTCGAGGACAACGAGGGCGTGACGATCCTGCCGGGGACGCGCGACGCGCTCGCCGCCCTGCCCCCGGAGCGGCAGGCGATCGTCACGTCGTGCACGCGCCCCCTCGCGGCGGCGCGCATGGCCGCGTCGGGCCTCGTCGCGCCGTCGGTGGTCGTCACCGCGGACGACGTCGCCCACGGCAAGCCCGACCCGGACCCGTTCCTCCTCGGCGCGGAGCGCCTGGGCGTGGACCCGGCGCGGTGCCTCGTCGTCGAGGACGCCCCCGCCGGGGTCGCGTCCGCCCGCGCCGCGGGGTGCGCGGTGCTCGTCGTGACGGGCACGCACACGGCCGACGAGCTCGCGTCCGCGTCCCCTGCACCCGACGCGCTGGCGGCGGGCCTGGCGTGGGTGCGCTTCGCCGCAGGCCCGGACGGCATCCGGGTCACGGACGCCTGACCACGCGCCGACCATGGGGTCGTCTCCCGTCCTCGTCCCCGGACGGGCCAGAACCGCATGCTCGGCGGGCTGCCGTCGGTCAGTAGACCCCTGCGCGTTGGGCGGCCGCGACGACCTTCGACGCGGCGGCGTGGATCTCCGCCAGCTCGTCGAGGGTGAGGCCCGTGGCGGCGACGATGGCGGGCGGGATGCGCTCCGCGTCACGACGCCGCGCGCGCCCCTCGGGCGTGAGCGTCACGCGGACCTGGCGGCCGTCGTCGGGCGATCGGGACCGGCGCACGTAGCCGAGGCTCTCGAGCCGCTTGAGGAGCGGCGAGAGCGTCCCCGCGTCGAGGTGCAGCCGCGCGGCGAGGTCGCCGACGGTCGACGTCGTGCCCGCCGCGTCGTCCTGCCACAGCGCGAGCAGCACGAGGTACTGCGGGTGGGTGATGCCCAGGGGCTCGAGCAGCGGTCGGTACAGGGCGACCATGCCGCGCGCGCCCGCCGAGAGCGCGAAGCACACCTGCGCCTCGAGCGCGAGCGGGTCCGCGAACAGCGTCGCCGCGCCCGGTGCTGACGCCCCGCCGTTCTCCTCGCTCGTCATGGCGCCATGCTACCGAGGATCGCGCTATTCTTGGTACGCCAATCATTGGTGCACCAACCATCAGCGGACGAGCACCAGCCACCGGCCCCCGGGCCGGCGACGCGACACCAGCGGAGGACACCGTGGCGCGCAAGAACGACAAGCGCACGCTCGGCATGCGCATCACCGAGGGCTTCCTGCCGATCTTCGGCCCGGCCCAGCTGGGGCGGCAGGAGGCCGACGGCCGCGGCGTGTCCGACGCCGAGCGCGAGCGCGACCAGGAGCTGCGCACCCGCTTCGAGCGGGTCACCGGCCCCGACGGCCGCAGCTACGTCGTCGAGCACACCGACTGACGCGACGCCCGCCCGCGGGCGTCACTCCCCGGGGTAGACGACCCCGACCTGGCGGCGCACCTCGTCGAGCGTGCGCATGACCTCGAGCGTCGAGTCCCACGACATGCGCGGGCTCTGCGTCTCGCCCGCGGCGACGCGGCGCGCGACCTCGGCCGCCTGGTACTGCTTGCCCTCGCCGGAGAAGCCGTCGTAGAACCAGGACGCGCCGTCGTGCCGGACGACCCGGAACGACGTCGGCGCGTAGAACGTGCCCTCGACCTCGATGCGGCCCGCCGTGCCCGAGATCACCGCTGTGTTCGCGGTGCGCGACCACAGCGTGGTCGAGAGCGTCGCCTGCGTGTCGCCGTAGCCGAGCACGATGCTCGCCTGCCCGTCGACGCCCGTCTCCGTGAGCGCACCGACGGCCGTCACGGTCGACGGCGCGCCCAGCAGGTCGTGCGCGAACGACACCGGGTAGACGCCCAGGTCGAGCAGCGCGCCGCCCGCCAGCTCCGGCGCGTAGAGCCGGTGCTCGGGGTCGAACGGGAACCACTGGCCGTGGTCGGCGCTGAGGTTCACGACGTCGCCGATCTCGCCGCGCGCGATCACGCCGCGCAACGCGGCGACGTGCGGCAGGAACCGCGTCCACATGGCCTCCATGACGAACACCCCCGCCTCGCGCGCGGCGTCGAGCACCTCGACCGCCTCGGCCTCGTTGCGCGTGAACGCCTTCTCGACGAGGACGTGCTTGCCCGCGCGGATCGCGAGCAGGGCGTGCTCGTGGTGGTGCGAGTGCGGCGTCGCGACGTACACGACGTCCACCTGCGGGTCCTCGACGAGCTCGTCGTAGCCGTGGTGCGTCGTGGGGACGCCGTGCGCGGTCGCGAAGCGCTCGGCGCGCACGCGGTCGCGCGAGCCCACCGAGGCGACGCGACCCTGCGTGTGCAGGCGCACCGCCTCCGCGAACGACGACGCGATGCCGCCCGCGCCGAGGATGCCCCAGCGGATCGGAGGGGCGCTGCGCGGGTCGGGGACCGTGCCCGTCACCTCGGCGGACAGGTCGGGGAACGGGTGGACGCCGGAGGCGGCCGGGGTCTCGTCGGGGTGCGCGGCGGGCGGCGGGGCGACGGTGCTCATGCGGCCCACGCTATCGCCCCGCGCGGGCGCCGCCGCCGCTCGTCCACAGGCCGCGCGCCGGGCCCGCGAGCAGCCCTCCCCCGCGCGGGTGGTGCGCGCCGCCGCGCGGCACGTCACGATGGGGGGCATGACGACCCCCGCGCCCCGGACCGGCACGCCGACCGACGCCGGACCCGAGCCCGAGGCACGGGCGAGCGCGCGCGACCTCGTCAAGGTCTACGGCTCCGGCCCGACGGCCGTCCGCGCGCTCGACGGCGTCGACGTCGACTTCGCGCGCGGCCGCCTCACGGCGATCATGGGGCCGTCCGGCTCCGGCAAGTCGACGCTCATGCACTGCCTCGCCGGCCTGGACTCCCCGACGTCCGGCAGCGTCGTGATCGACGGGCAGGAGATCAGCCGCATGTCGCAGCGGCGGCTCACGGCGCTGCGCCGCACGCGCGTCGGGTTCGTCTTCCAGGCGTACAACCTCGTCCCGACGCTCACGGCCGCGGAGAACATCACGCTGCCCCTCGACATCGCGCGCACCCGCGTGGACCGCGACTGGTTCGACGAGGTGACGACCGCCGTCGGGCTCACCGACCGCCTGCACCACCGCCCATCCGAGCTGTCCGGCGGGCAGCAGCAGCGCGTCGCGTGCGCGCGGGCGCTCGTGTCGCGGCCCTCGATCGTGTTCGCCGACGAGCCGACCGGCAACCTCGACTCGCGCTCCGCGGGCGAGGTGCTCACGTTCCTGCGCCGCTCCGTCGACGAGCTCGACCAGACGGTCGTCATGGTCACGCACGACCCGCGCGCGGCGTCGTACGCGCACCGCGTCGTCTTCCTCGCGGACGGTCGCCTCGCGGGCGAGCTGCACGACCCCACGCAGCAGGACATCCTCGACGCGCTCGCGCTCGCCGCGGACGCCGGCGCATGATCCGCGTCGCGCTGCGGGGCGTGCGCGCGCACGTCGTGCGGTTCGTCCTGTCGGTGCTCGCCGTGACGCTCGGCGTCGCCTTCGTCGTGGGCACGTTCGCGTTCCGCGGCATGCTCTCCTCCACCTTCGACGACATCATCGCGACGACGCTCACGGCCGACGTCTACGTGCGTGGCGCGCAGGAGGTCGAGAGCGACGCGTCCGGGCCCGGTGGCGGCGGCGCCGCCGGCGGGGGCGGGTTCGCGGGCGACCGCACGCTCGTCCCGGCGGACCTCACGACGGAGGTCGAGGGGGTCGACGGCGTCGAGCGGGCCGTGGCGGACGTGTCCGGCCCCGTCGTGCTCGTCGCGGCCGACGGCACCGCCGTCGTGACCACCGGCCCGCCGAGCACGGCGTTCTCCGTCGACCCGGAGGACCCGAGCCTCACGCTGCTCGACGGCGCGTGGCCCGGCGCGGGCGAGATCGTGCTGGAGCAGAGCGCGGCCGAGACCGCGGACCTCGCCACGGGCGACGAGACCACGGTCGTGCTGGGCGGGGAGCCACGCCCCGTGACCGTGTCCGGCGTGTTCGGCATCGAGGCTGCCGCCGCGGGTGCGGTCCTCGTCGGGATCGACGGCGACACCGCGCGCGAGGTCTACGCGCCCGACGGGCTGGTGCCCCAGATCGCGGTCTGGGCGGACGCGAGCGGACGGGTGGACGAGGACGCGCTCGCCGACCGCGTCGCGTCGGTCCTGCCGTCCGGCGCGGAGGCCGTCACGGGCGAGCAGGCGCGCGCCGAGGCGAGCGAGGCGGTCGAGGAGGTGCTCGGCTTCGTCGAGACCTTCCTGCTGGTGTTCGCCGCCATCGCGCTGTTCGTCGGCGCGTTCATCATCGCCAACACGTTCGCGATGTCGGTGCGCGAGCGCCTGCGCGAGCTCGCGCTCCTGCGCGCGCTCGGCGCGTCGCCGGGCCAGGTGTTCGCGTCGGTCCTCGTCCAGGCGCTCGTCGTCGGGCTCGTGGGTGGCGGGTTCGGCGTGCTCGCGGGGGCCGGCCTGGTGCGGGTCATCCGGTGGGGGCTCGCGCTCGCGGGCTTCGAGTTCTCCGGCCGGGTCCCGCTCGGGACCTCGCAGGTCGTGGCCGCCGTCGCGCTCGGGGCGGTCGTCAGCGTCCTCGCTGCCGTGCTGCCCGCGCGGCGGGCCGCCGCGATCCCGCCCGTGCAGGCGATGCGCGACGACGTCGCGCCCGACCGTGGCACCGGGCTGCGGGCGGTGGGCGGGGTGGTCGTCGTCGCGGCGGGCGCCGGCGTGCTGTGGCTCGCGGCGTACCTGGGGTCCTCCGTCGTGGACGCGCCGACCGGCTGGGCCTGGGTCGACGACCTGAGCCCCCGGCTGCTCCTCGGCGTCGGGGCCGGGCTCGTGCTCGTGGGGGTGCTCGTCGGGTCGCCGGCCGTCGCGCGCGGCGTGCTCGCGGTCCTCGCGTGGCCGCTCGTCGTGGCGCTGCGCCCGCTCGGCCGCCTCGCGCGCGGCAACGTCACGCGCAACCCCCGCCGCACCGCGAGCACCGCGGGAGCCCTGCTCATCGGCATGGCGCTCGTGTCGGTCACGGGCGTCATCGCCGCCTCGACCCAGGCGTCCGTGCGGAGCATCGTCGAGAACGAGGTGCGAGCCGACCTCGTGGTCGACTCCGCGACGCTCGTCGTGCCCGAGGGCGCGGTCGAGGCCGTGACCGCGACGCCGGGCGCCGCGGTCGTGGACACGGTGCGGCTGGGGTCGGCGTCGGTCGCCACGGTCGGCGGCGGCTCCGGCACGGACGGCAGCGCGGCCGACGGCACGGACGACGGCGCGCGCGGGACCGACGTCGCGGGCGTGCCCGCCGGGTTCTTCGACACCGCGCTCGAACCCGTGACGCTCGCCGGGGACCCGACGGCGACGCTCGAGGACGGGGACGTCGTCGTGCACCGGCGCACCGCGCGCGAGCGCGGCTGGGAGGTGGGCGACACGCTGCGGCTCGGCGAGGGCGACGCCGCCGTGGAGGCGCGCGTGGGCGCGGTGATCGACAGCCAGCTCGTGGGGACCGGCGTCCTCGTGCGCGACGACGTGTTCGACGCCGTCGTGCCGGCCGCCCAGGCGAGCGTGCGGATCGTCTACGTGTCCGCGGCCGACGGCGCGAGCCCCGCCGACGTCGAGGAGCTGCGCATCGCCCTGACGTCGGCGGTCGAGCCGTTCCTCGTCGTCACGGTGCTGGATCGGGAGCAGACCGCGTCCGCGTTCGCCGACCAGGTGAACCAGGTGCTCGTCATCCTCTACGCCCTGCTCGCGCTGTCGATCGTCATCGCGCTGCTCGGCATCGTCAACACGCTCGCGCTGTCGATCATCGAGCGCACGCGCGAGATCGGGCTGTTGCGCGCCGTCGGGCTGGGACGCCTCCAGCTCGCGGGGGTCATCGCGATCGAGTCGGTGCTCACCGCCGTCTACGGCACGGTGCTCGGCGTCGCGACGGGCATCGGCATCGGCGCCGCCCTCCCGGGCGTGCTCGCCGACGAGGGGCTGAGCACGCTCGCCGTGCCGTGGGGCCAGGTGCTCGCGATCCTCGGCGTCGCCGTCGTCATCGGGCTCGTCGCGAGCGTCTGGCCCGCGATCCGCGCCGCCCGCCTCCCGGTCCTCGACGCGGTGACCGTGGACTGACCGCCTCCCCCTGAGTGCAGGAGCTCGTCGCGTCCGAACGCCCGGGCGCGACGAGCTCCGGCGCTCACGGGACGGGGAGGGGGTCCGGTGCCGGGGTGCGGTAGCGGCGCAGCGGGGCGTTGCGCCACGCGACGAGCCCGACGACGGCGCTCGCCACCAGCCCGCCCGCCACCAGCGCGACGGGCGCGGACGTCAGCGACGCGAGCACTCCCCCGCGGAAGTTCCCGACCTCCGGGCCGGCGACGCCCACCACGTGCTCGACCGAGGACACGCGGCCCCGGAACTCGTCGGGCGTCTCGAGCTGCACCAGCGCGCCGCGCGTCACGACCGACACCGTGTCCGCCGCACCGGCGACCGCCAGGCACGCGAGGGCGAGCCACAGCGGCCCCGCGAGCCCGAACCCGGCGAGCGCGACGCCCCACGTCGCCGCCGCGGCGAGCTGCAGCGCGCCCGAGCGCGTCGCCCGCGTCACGGCCCCGGAGAGCAGTCCGGCGCCGATCCCTCCCACCGCGACCGCCGAGAGGAACAGGCCGAGGGTGCGGGGGTCGCCGTCGAACCGGATCTCGTTGACGAGCGGGAACAGCGAGATCGGCATGGCGAGCACGGTCGCCGCGACGTCCGTCGCGAACGCGCCGCGCAGCGTCGGCTTGCGCCACACGATCGACCACCCGCCCGCGGCCGCCCGACGGCGCGGCGCGGGCCCGGGCGGCGCGGCGGCCGGGCCCGTCGTGGCCGAGGGACCGACGGGGAGCGGGGGCAGGGGCGGGAGGCGGACGAGCCCGAGCAGCGCGACGACGGCGGCCACCGCCTGGAGGCCGTACGCCGCGGGCAGATCCCAGCGCGCCAGGACCAGGCCGGCGAGCGCGGGCCCGACCAGCATGGCCACCTGGAACGCGAGGTTCTGCAGCGCGAGACCCGCGGCGACCTGGTCGGGCGGCAGCAGCCGGGGCGGCACCGTCCGGCGCGCCGGCGAGCCGAGCGCGTTGCACGCCGCGCCGGCGGCGACGAGCCCGAGCAGGAGCCACACCGACCGGTTCCCCGCGAGCGCCTGCGCGGCGAGACCGGCCGCGGCGAGCACCTGCCCGACCGCGGCGAGGCGCATGAGGGTGCGGCGGTCGTGGACGTCGGCGAGGTGCCCGCCCACCAGGCCGAGCGTGAGGAGCGGGACCGCCGTGGCCAGGCCGATCGTGCCCGTCCACAGCGGGCTGCGGGTGAGCTCCCAGACCTGGAGCAGCACCGCGACGTTCGCGATCTGGAACCCGAGGCCGCCCACTGCGGACCCGGCCCACAGGTCGCGGTACGCGCGGCTCGCGCGCAGCGGCCGCAGGTCGAGGACGTGGTGGCGCACCTCAGCGCTCCCGCGGCGCCGGGTGGCCGGCCGCGTCGAGGCGCTCGACGAGCCGCTCGCGCAGCGACCGACGGGCGAGCACGCGCTCCAGCTCGACGACGACCGCGCTCAGGGCGTGCGGCAGCTCGTCGTCGATCTCGGCGACGGACTCCTCGGTCGCCCGCCACTCCGCCTCGAGGAGCGGGACGAGCTCGCGCGACCGCGCCGTGAGCGCGACGCGGCGCGTGCGGGCGTCCGCGCCCGGCGCGGTCTCGACGAGGCCCTCGCGCCGCATCGCGGTGACCGTCTGACTCATCGCCGAGTGCGTGCGGCCGAGCGAGGCGGCGAGCTCCCGGATGGTCAGGGGGCCGGTGTGCGCGAGCCGGATGAGCGGGTAGACGAACCGCGGGCGCACCCCCACGATCCCCCGGTCCGCGTAGACGGTCTCGATCTCGTCGTCGAGGCGTCGGAGCACGGCGTGCAGGGAGTCCCACCGGCCAGGGACCGTGGTCGGGTCCAGAGAAGTCATAGCACTGTTATAACAGCACTCATGCGAATCGCAGGACGCCGGCCCACCGATCACTAGGTTGCCGCCCTAACTAGATAGTCGTACTGTCTAGCCATGAGGTTCGACGAGCGGCTCGACCGGGAGCTCCTGCGCGGCGTGCTGCCGCTGTGCGTGCTCGCGGTCGTCGCGACCCACGGCCCCACCTACGGCTACGCGATCACGCGGTCGCTCACCGACGCGGGCCTCGGCACCGTGAAGGGCGGCACGCTCTACCCGCTGCTGCAGCGGCTGGAGGACGACGGCCTCGTCACGACCTCCTGGCACCAGGGCGAGCGGGGGCCGAGCCGTCGGTACTACGCCGTCACGGACCAGGGTCGCGTCGCGCTCGCCGACGCGACCTCCCGCTGGGACGCCGTGACGACGGCGGCGACCACCCTCGTCGCGGGCGCGTCCGGCGCGCCCTCGCCGGACCGTCCGCGCCCGGCCGCGGGCCTCGACCCGCATGCCGGCGCGCGCCCGGACCCCGACCCGGGAACCGCACCGATCCACGAGCCGGGCGCGATCCCGGCCGACGCACCCCCTCCAGACCCCACCCCGACAAGGACTCCCCGATGAGCGACACGACCCGCTACACGATCGAGCGCCGTCACGCGCCGCACGTCGACCCGCGCTGGGCCGAGGCGCTCCTGCTGGAGCTGCGGCTCCAGGGCGTCGCCGGAGCGCGCATCGGCGCGGTGCTCGCCGAGGTGGACGCGCACGTCGTCGACTCCGGCGAGGCCGCGCAGGAGGCGTTCGGCGACCCTGTGGCGTACGCGCGCTCGCTCGACCTGCCCGAGGACCCCGCGCAGTCGAGCTCCTCGATCGGGCGGACGGTCGCCGCCTCCGCCGTGCAGACGGTCGGGATGCTCGGCGTGCTGTGGTCGCTGCGGCCCGCGCTCGACGGCGGCGCCCTCGTGGTCCCGGTCGGGATGCTGCTCGTCCTCGTCGCCGCGCTCGCGGGCTTCGTCGGGCTGTGGCGCGCCGGCGACCGCGTGCTGCGCGCCGCGCTCGCCCACCCCGTGCTGACCGTCCTCGGGAACATGGTCGTGACGGCTGCCCTCGTGGCCGTCGCGGTCACGCTGCGCGCCCCGGTCGCGAGCCTCCCTGCGGTCCCGGTCCTGGTCGCGGCCGCCGTCGCGCTCGTCGTGGGGACCGTCTGGGGCCTGCGCGAGCAGGGCTCGGGCGACCCCGTCGTCGACCCGCTCGACGACGCGCCGCACGCCCGCACCGACCGCACGGGGCGCTGGGGCGTGCTGCTCCTGCCCGCCGTGACGGTGGTGCTCGGGACGATCACGGTGCTCGTCCGCTGAGCCGGGAGGGGACCTAGGTCACGCGACCCGGCGTCCCGGTGGTGGTCCCCGGGGACGCGTGACACGGTGGGGATGGCCGGCGGGCACCGGCCTCGCACGGCTGCGGCGCGCCCGACGGCGACCCACCGACTCCACAGGAGGCCACGATGTCCGAGGTTCCCGTCCGCACGCTCATCAGCCCGCTGCGCTACGTCCAGGCCCGCGGTGCGCTCACGCGGCTCGGCGAGTTCGTCCGACCGATCGGCACGAAGCCGCTGCTCGTCGCCGACGACGTCGTGTGGGGCATCGTCCAGGACACGGTCGCCGTGTCCTTCCAGGAGCAGGACCTCCCCCGCCACCGCACCGGGTTCGGCACCTACGCCACCGCCGCGGAGGTCGACCGGCTCGCGCGCGAGATCGACGAGCTCGGCGCCGACGTGATCGTCGGCATCGGCGGCGGCTCGACCATCGACGCGGTGAAGGCCGCGGGCCACCTGCGCGGCATCCGCTGGGTGTCCGTGCCGACCGTCGCGTCCACCGACGCCCCGTGCTCCGCCCTGTCCGTCATCTACACCGAGGACGGCGCGTTCGAGGAGTACCGGTTCTTCCCGCACAACCCGGACCTCGTGCTCGTCGACACGGGCCTCGTCGCGAACGCGCCCGTGAAGTTCCTCGTCGCCGGCGTCGGCGACGCGCTCGCGACGTGGATCGAGGCGCGCGCCGTCGCCGAGGCGAACGCGTCGACCATGGCCGGCGGCCTCCCTCTCGTCACGGGCACGGCGCTCGCGCAGCTCTCGTGGGACATCCTCTGGGAGAACGCGCTGCCCGCGATCGACGCGGTGCAGAACCACCTCGTGACGCCCGCGGTCGAGAAGGTCGTCGAGGCGAACACGCTCCTGTCCGGGCTGGGCTTCGAGTCCGGCGGCCTCGCCGCGGCGCACGCGATCCACAACGGCCTCACCGCCGCACCCCAGACGCACGGCCTCACGCACGGCCAGAAGGTGAACATCGGCTCCGTGACGCAGCTCGTCCTGGAGGGTGCGCCGACCGAGGAGATCGAGGAGTTCGTGCGCTTCACCACGCGCGTCGGCCTGCCGAACACGCTCACCGAGATCGGTCTGACCGCCGACGACGTGCACGACCTCACGCGCGTCGCGGAGGCGGCCACCGCGGAGGGCGAGACGATCCACGCCATGCCGTTCCCCGTGCGCGTGCCGGAGCTCGTCGACGCCCTGCGCTCCATCGAGGGCTTCTCCCGCCGCGTCCGCGCCGAGGCCGGCCTCCCCGAGCCGGTCAAGCACACCGCGCACTGACCGTTCGCCCCGGGCCGGGCCCCGCCGTCGCCGGAGGGGCCCGGCCCGGGATGGGCGACCAGGCGGTCCCGACCCCTCGACCAGGTGGATCTGGCGCGTCCGGCGGCCCGGACGTACCACGATCACCTGGTCGGCCGACGGGTGACGGCCGACGGGTGAGGGCTGACCGCGGCTACTTCTTGGCGGCCGTCTTCTTCGCCGGGGCCTTCTTCGCGGCCGGCTTGCGGGCCGTGGTGCGCTTCTTCGCCGGGCCCTGCGCGCGCTTCTCCGCGAGGAGCTCGATCGCCTGCTCGGGCGTGATCGACTCGGGCGTGACGTCGCGGGGCAGGGTGCGGTTCGTCTCGCCGTCGGTGACGTACGCGCCGAACCGGCCGTCCTTGACGACGATCGGCTTGCCGCTGTTCGGGTCGTCACCGAGCTCGCGCAGCGGCGGCGTCGCGGCACGCTGGCCGCGCCCGCGCTTGGGCTGCTTGTACAGCTCGAGCGCCTCGTCGAGGGTGACGGTGAACATCGACTCCTCGTCAGGCAGCGACCGCGAGTCGGTGCCCTTCTTGAGGTAGGGACCGTAGCGGCCGTTCTGCGCCGTGATCTCCTCGCCCGACTCCGGGTCCGTCCCGACGACGCGCGGCAGCGACAGCAGGCGCAGCGCGTCGTCGATCGTGATCGTGTCGAGCGACTGCGTCTTGAGCAGCGACGCCGTGCGCGGCTTGGGCTGCGCGGCCTTCGCCTTCTTCTGCGCGGCGGCCGAGAGGCTCGTGTCGATCGGCGGGAGGTCGAGCACCTCGGTGACGTACGGGCCGTAGCGGCCCGCCTTCGCGATGATCTCGTTGCCGGACACCGGGTCGGTGCCGAGCACCTTGCCGTCGTCGGCGCCCGCGGCGAGCAGCTCGCGCGCCTTGGCGACCGTCAGCTCGTCGGGGGCGACGTCGTCGGGCACGGACGCGCGCGGCGGGTTCTCGCCCTCCTTGACGGGGACGGAGAGGTCCTCCACGTAGGGCCCGTAGCGCCCGACGCGGAGCTGGATGCCCTCGCCGATCGGCACCGAGTTGATGCCGCGCGCGTCGATGTCGCCGAGGTTCGCGACGAGGTCGCGCAGGCCCTCGGCGTCCTCGCCCTTCGCGGCGTCGCCGAAGTAGAACTCGGTGAGCCACGCGACGCGGTCGCGGCGCCCGGCGGCGATCTCGTCGAGGTCGGCCTCCATGCGCGCGGTGAAGTCGTAGTCGACGAGCCGGTCGAAGTGCTCCTCGAGCAGCCGTACGACGGCGAACGCGAGCCAGCTCGGTACGAGCGCCTGTCCGCGCGAGAGCACGTACCCGCGGTCCTGGATCGTCGAGATCGTCGAGGCGTACGTCGACGGCCGCCCGATCCCGAGCTCCTCGAGCGCCTTGACGAGGCTGGCCTCGGTGTACCGGGGCGGCGCGGACGTGGAGTGGCCGTCGGCGGTGAGGTCGTCGGCGCGCAGGGCGTCGCCCTCGCTCATCTGCGGCAGGCGCGCCTCGTCGCCGCCCTTGGCCCCGACGACGGGCGCGTCCTCGGCGTAGCGGTCGACGTCCGAGCTCTCCTCGTACGCGGCGAGGAACCCGCGGAACGTGATGACGGTGCCCGACGCGGCGAACACCGCGTCGCGGCCAGCGACGTCGCCCGCGGCGACCGAGAGGCTCGCGCCGAGGCGGACGGACGCCGTCGACCCCTTCGCGTCCGCCATCTGCGACGCGACGGTGCGCTTCCACACGAGCTCGTAGAGCTTGAACTGGTCGTCGCTCAGCTCGCGCTTGACCTGCGCGGGCGTGCGGAACGAGTCGCCCGCGGGGCGGATCGCCTCGTGCGCCTCCTGCGCGCCCTGGTTCTTCGCGGCGTAGACGCGCGGCTTCTCCGGGACGAACTCGGGGCCGTACAGCTCGGCCGCCTGGCGGCGGGCCGCCGTCGTGGCCTCCGCCGACAGCGACGGCGAGTCCGTACGCATGTAGGTGATGTAGCCGTTCTCGTACAGCGACTGCGCGGTGCGCATGGCCTGGCGCGACGACATGCGCAGCTTGCGGCTCGCCTCCTGCTGGAGGGTCGACGTCGTGAACGGCGCCGCGGGACGGCGCGTGTACGGCTTGGTCTCGAGCGAGCGCACCGCGAACGCCGCGTCCGCGAGGCCGGTCACGACGGCGCGCGCCGTCGTCTCGTCGAGGTGCGCGACGCCGTCGCGCGCCGCCGCAGGCTTGAGCTGCCCCCGGTCGTCGAAGTCGCGGCCCGAGGCGACGCGCGCGTCGCCGAGCTGCACGAGCCGGGCGCCGAAGGCCTTGCCCGCGTCCGGCGCCGACGCGTCGGCGTGCTCGAAGGTGCCCGTGACGTCCCAGTACTCGGCGGGGACGAACGCCATCCGCTCGCGCTCGCGCTCGACGACGAGGCGCGTCGCGACCGACTGCACGCGACCGGCCGAGAGCCCCTGGGCGATCTTGCGCCACAGCACGGGCGAGACCTCGTAGCCGTAGAGGCGGTCGAGGATGCGGCGGGTCTCCTGCGCGTCGACGAGGTGCTCGTCGAGGTCGCGCGTGTTCTGCAGCGCCCGCTGGATGGCCTCGCGCGTGATCTCGTGGAAGACCATGCGCTTGACCGGGACCTTGGGCTTGAGCGCCTCGAGGAGGTGCCACGCGATGGCCTCGCCCTCGCGGTCCTCGTCGGTCGCGAGGTAGAGCTCGTCGGCGTCCTTGAGCGCGCGCTTGAGCTCGGCGACCTTCTTCTTCTTGTCCGCGTAGACCTCGTAGTACGGGTCGAAGCCGTGGTCGACGTCGACCGCGAACTTCCCGTACGGGCCCTTCTTCATGTCCGCGGGCAGCTCGGACGGCTGCGGCAGGTCGCGGATGTGCCCGACGCTCGCCTCGACCTCGTAGTCGTCGCCGAGGTAGCCCTGGATCTTGCGAGCCTTGGCGGGCGACTCGACGATCACGAGCTTGCGTGGCATCCGATCCTGCTTTCGTCCGTGCGTACGTGTCCGTGGCGGGCGCTCCCTGCCCGACGGCGGCGGGCCCCGCCGGGGCCCCGGCGACCCGGACGACCGTCCGGTCGCCCGCCGTGGCAGCCTACGACGTTACTCCCGTCGCGCCAGCCGCACGCACCCTACCCCCGAACGGGACGACGGTCGGGGCGGGCTGTGGACTGACGGACGAGGAGCAGCACCGCGAACGCCGCGGCCGTCACCGCCAGCACGCCCGCGACGCCGCCCGCGTAGGCCGTCACCTCCTGGGCCGCCGTCGTGCCCCAGGTCGCGGGCGTCGCGCGCAGGGCGAGCGCCGCCGCGACCCCCGCCGCGGCCGCGCCGAGCAGGAGGAGCACCGCGGTGACGGTGGAGCCGGGCGTGGGCCCGGCGCCCGGGTCGAGCGACGACCTCGGCGTGAAGACGCACACGAGGGCGGCCCACGCGAGGACGACGAGGACGGCGGCGACGACGTCGCTCGGGCGGTGCCACTGGCCGACCAGGGTCGAGACCCCGGTGGCCGCGGTGTACGCGCCGCCGAGGACGGCGACGAGCGCCCGGGCGCCGCGCGGCACGACGAGCAGGAGCGCGGCCGCGACCGACCCCGCGACGGTGGTGTGGCCGCTGGGCAGCGAGTTCTCCCAGTGCCAGCCGCCGATGAGCTCCTCGCGGCCGAGGAGGGAGTGCTTGACGAGCTGTGTCGTGACGTTCGCGCCGACGACGAGGAACGCGACCTGCACCGCGAGGCCCCAGCGGCGGCGCAGGAGCGCGATGCCCATCGCGGCACCCAGGCCGCCGACGACGAACGCGACCGAGACCGTGTCGAGCACGGGCTCTGCGACCGCCCAGAGCTCTCCCTGGCCGGTCACGGCACCGTCGAACGCGGCCCGCTCGAGCATCTGCCCGGCGAACGTGTCGACGAAGAACCGCCACACGAGCCACGCCCCCGCGACCGCGAGCAGCGCGACGACGGCCGCGACCACGCGCGAGCCGGTGCTCGGTCCGTCGGGACCCGGGACGGCGTGCGCGTGCGGCGCCCGGCGCGGCGCCGGGGCGGAGGGACCGCCCGCGGCGGCCTGCGGGACGGGCGGGTACGGGGTCCCGGCGGGGGGCGCTGCGGCGGGCGGCGGCGCGGCCGTCGGTCCGGGCGTGGGCGGCATCGGCTGCGTCGCCGGGAGCGGCCGCGTACCCGCCCCGCCGCTGGTCGGCAGCGGCCGGGTCGGGGCGTGGTCGGAAGGCATCCCACCACCGTAGAGGACGCGTGTGCGCATTCGGGGAAGACGACGGGAAGAGCTGCGGGCGCTGCCCCGGACCGGTCCGGGGCACGGCCCGCCCTTCCGGGCCGAGGGGCCCGGGCACGGCGTCGCGGGCCGCCAGTAGGGTGACGCCATGACCGACGCCTCCCCCGCGCCGAGCGCCCCCGGCGACGCCGACGCGAGCGACTCCGCGTCCTCCCGGAGCCCGCGCCCCCGGAGCCCGCGGCCCCGGCGCCCGCGCCCCGGGACCGCCGAGCGGCGGGAGGAGATCCTGCGCGCGGCGATGCGCGTCTTCGGGTCGCGGGGCTACCACCAGGGGTCGCTCGCCGAGGTCGCCGAGCAGGTGGGCATCACGCACGCCGGCGTGCTGCACCACTTCGGGTCCAAGGAGCGCCTGCTCACCGAGGTCCTCGCGTCCCGCGACCGCGACGGCGTCGCGCACCTCGAGGGGCAGCACATGCCGGGAGGGCTCGACCTGTTCCGGCACCTCGTCGCGACCGCCGCCGCGAACGCCGAGCGCCCCGGGATCGTGCAGACCTACACGGTCCTCGCCGGCGAGGCCGTCACGGACGACCATCCCGCCCGCGCGTGGGTCACCGCGCGCTTCGCCGGGCTGCGCGCCGACGTCGCCGGTGCGCTCCGCGAGGTCGTCGAGGAACGGCGGGCGGCAGGCGACGAGACGGCGGCCGTGCCGGACGACCGCGCGCTCGACCTCGCCGCGTCGACGATCATCGCCGCGATGGACGGCCTCCAGACCCAGTGGCTCCTCGACCCCGACGCCGTCGACCTCGCGGAGGCGACCGCGTTCGCGATCGAGGCCGTCCTCGCCGCGACCCTGGCGGGCGCCCACCGCGCCCGCCCGCTCGCCTGACGCGCTACGTCGTCACGCTCTCCGGCACGGGCTCGGGCACCGGCTCGACCGCGGGCTCGGCACCGCCGTCCGACGGCACCGCGCCGCCCTCCGACGGCGCGGCGTCGCCCTCCCGGCGGCCCTCGCGGTACGCGGCGATGGACAGCGTCCGCAGGCGCGACGACCGGCCGGTGGGGTTGTCGACGAACCCGACGGCCGAGATGTACGGCTCGATGACGTGGATCTTCTGCAGCGGCGTGACGATGAGCAGCTGCAGCCCGAGGCGGCGGAACAGCTCGAGCGCGAAGCGCGTCGACTCGTCCGACCCCCGCCCGAACGCCTCGTCGATGACGACGAACCGGAACGCCGTCGACCGCACCGCGCCCCAGTCGAGCTTGAACTGGTAGGCGAGCGACGCCGCGAGCACGGTGTACGCGAGCTTCTCCTTCTGCCCGCCGGACTTCCCGCCGGAGTCGGAGTAGTGCTCGTGCTCGGAGTCGTCGGCGCGGGACCGCTCGGACGCGGAGAGCACGAACCAGTTGCGGACGTCGGTCACGCGGCGGCGCCACGCCTCGTCGAGGTCCGTCATGCCCTCGCGGCCGCGGAACCGCTCGACGAGCGCCTTGACCCGCAGGAACCGGTCCTCCGAGTACGACAGCGCGCCGTCGGCGAGCGACCCGTCGCCCTCGGCGAGCGCGCGGTCGTCCTCCGCGAGGATCCCGTCGCCGTCGGTGCACGCGCGCAGGTCCTGCTGGAACTCGCGCACCTCGAGGTTGGGCGTGCGCGACATCTCCAGACGGATGTACCGGCCCGGGTTGTAGTCGATCGCGCGGAGCGAGTCGTTGATCGTGTCGATCCGGTCGCGGATGACGTCGGCCTGCTTGGCGAGCTCGGCCGCGAAGCCCGCGATGTCGCGGATCGCGTTCGTGTTGAGGTACGCCTTGAAGTCGGCCTCGAACCGCGGGAGGTCGTCGCGCACGAGCCGGTCGTGGATCTCGCGGTAGCCGTCGGCCGACCGCACGTCCGCGTCGAGCTCCGCCGTCTCGACCGGGTACGCCGACCGGAACGAGGCCATCTGCCCCGCGATCCGCGTCCCGAGGTCCGCGCGCTCGCGCTGCGCCTGCTCGGCCTCGGCCGTGAGCCGCGAGCGCACCGCGCTCTCGACCGCGTCGAGGTCGGCCGCGCGCGTCGGGCGGTCGGCAGCGCCGCCCGGGCCCGCCGCGCCGAACCCGGCGAGCTCGCGGTCGAACTCCGCGGCGAGGGCCGCCGTCGTCTCCTCGTCGAGCGTCTCGCCCGCGCCGTCGAGCACCGCGCGCGCCCGCTCCCGCGCCGTCCGCGCCTCGTCGAGCGCGTGCCGGTCGGCGCCGAGCGTCGCGACGACGCGGTCGCGCTCCGCCTCGAGCTCCGCCTGGCGGCGCGCGTTGTCGTCGAGGAGCGCCGCGAGGCGGCCGAGCTCGTCGCTCGCCTGCTCGAGCCGCCGCTTCTCCTCGGCGAGCTCGGCGATGCGCGCCGTCTCGGCCCCGCGGTCGAGCTCGTCCCAGTCGCGGTAGACGTCGAGCCGCCCGAGCGCTGCGGAACGGGCCTGGAGGGCCTCGCGCGTGGCGGCTGCCTCGTCCCGACGCCGTGCGAGCGCGTCGCGACGCGCCGTGACCTCGGCGGCCTGCTCGAGGAGCGCGTCAATCTTCGCCTGGGTCGACCAGCCCAGCACGTAGCCCCGGCGGTCGTCGACCGCGCGCGTGTCGTTCTTCTCGTGGTGGTCCGGCGAGTGCTTGACCTGGCCGGCCCGCGTGATCGCGCGCGGGAGCCGGCGGAACGCGTCGAGGTCCGGCGCGCACGCGTGGTCGGCGCGGCGCTCGAGCTCGGCCTCGACCCACGCCGTGAGGGTCGGCGCGTCGTCGAGGCGGCGCACGTCGAGCAGGTCGGCGAGGAGCGGCACGCCGTCCTCGCGCGGCGCCGGCCGGGCGGCGGAGACGCGCTCGGGCACCCGGTGGTAGACGAGCCGCAGCCCGAGGTGCTCGCGGTCGACCCACGCGGACACCGCGTCGTAGTGCGCCGCCGGCACGAGGAGCGAGAGCGCGAAGCCGCGCAGCACGCGCTCGGCCGCACCCTCCCAGTCGGCGTGCTCGGGGCGGACGGCGAGCAGCTCGCCCACGAAGGGGACGTCGCCCGGCGCGAGCCCGACGCCGTCGCACAGCCGGTCCCGGACCTCCAGGTGAGTGCGCGGCAGGTTGGACCGGCGGTCGGCGAGGCTCGCGAGCTCGGCCTTGACGTCGGCGGTCTCCTGCTCGACGGCGCGCACCTGCGCCGCGACCTCGCTCGCCTGCTCCTCGGCCCGGGCGAGGTCGTCGCGCACGCGCACGGCGGCGTCGTCGGCCGCGCGCCGCAGCGCCGCGAACGCCTCGGCGTCGACGAGCGCGGCGGCCACCGCGCCCGCGGTGGCGCCCTGCCCCGGCCCCGCCGGGCCGGAGTCCCCCGCCGCGGCGTCGGCGCCGTCCGGGGCGCCGAGCGTCAGGCCGGCCGCCGCCGCGTAGCCGGCGAGCTGGGCGACGCGGCGCTCGCGCGCGGCGCGCTCGACCTCGCGGCGCGCGACCTCGCCCTCGATCGCGGCGAGCCGGTCGCCGCCGTGGCCCGCGCGCTCGAGCTCGAGCCGCTGCCGCTCGGCGCCGAGCAGCCCCAGCTCGTCGACGACGCGGCGGCGGCGGGCCTCGCCGTCGGCCACGCGCTCGTCGAGGGCGGCGGTGAGGCCGTCGAGGTCCGCCACGCGGCGCGACGCGGTGAACGCGCGCAGGGCGTCGCGGCGCGCGACGAGCGCCTCGGCCCGCTCCCCGAGCGCGTCGTGCGCGTCGCAGTCCGCGAGCAGGGGCGCGAGCCGCTCGATCTGCGCGGTCGCCCGCACGACGGCGTCGTGCGCGCTCGTCAGGTCGTCGAAGTGCGCGACGAGCCGGTCCGTCCAGCGGTCGGCGTCGAACGGCTCGAGCATGTGCTCGCGCACGAACTCGCCGAGGTCGCCGACCGACTTCATCGACACCGTCTGGTGGAACAGGTCCATCGCCTGCTCCGACGGGATGCCGAGCAGGCGGCGGAAGTCGCGCCCGTAGTCGGGGAAGTGGTCGCGCACCTGCGCGCCGGACTCGCGCAGGCGGCGGCGCAGCGCCGTGACGTCGCCGCCGAAGCCCGCGAAGTCCTCGGTGATCGTCAGCGGGCGGTCCACCGTGACGAAGAAGCGGTCCGGCTGGCCCGCCTGGCCCGGGGCGAGCCAGAACACCTGCGCGAGCGTGACCTCCTGGTCGAACCCGCGGTTCGAGAACCGCCCCAGCACGACCGAGTACGTGCCGCGCTCGCGCAGGCCCACGTGGCGCGTCGTGCCCGTCGCCTCGTCGCGCTCGGACTTGTAGTGCCCCGCGACGTACGACCGCAGCGACCGCTCGCGCGCCCCCGCCCCGGCGGCCTTGTTGTACGAGATCCGGTGCGACGGCACGAGCAGCGTCGTCACCGCGTCGACGATGGTCGACTTGCCCGAGCCGATGTCGCCGGTCAGCAGGGCGTTGCGACCGTCGAGGTCGAACGCCCACACGCGCTGGTCGAACGTGCCCCAGTTGAGCACCTCGAGCCGTTCGAGCCGGAACCCGGCGCGCGCGTCGAGGTCGGCCGCCGGGTCGTGCAGCTCGACCGCGCTGAACAGGCCCTCCATCACGCCACCGTCCTCGTCGTCGTGCCCGCCGTACCCGTCGCCAGGCCAGTCCCCGCGCCCGCCGCTCCGGTGCGCGTCCCCGCCCCCGGGCCGCCGCCCTCGGCGGCGAGCTCCAGGTACTGCGCGAGGCGCGCGTCGAAGTCCGCGAGCCACTGGGCATCGACGAACGCCTTGAGGATGCGGCGCACCTCGTACCGCCGGGCCTCCGCGTCGGCCGGGTCGCCGGGGTCCCCCGGCGCGCCGGCGTCGGGCCCGTCCGGGTCCGGGCGCCCTGCCGGGCGCAGGAAGCCGAGCTCCACGACGCGCCGCACGAGCGCGTCCACCCGGTCCACGAGCCGTGCCTCGTTCGCCGCGGCGCCCGCGTCCTGGGTGAGGAAGACCCGCAGCAGGTCGACGATCTCCGAGCGCGTGAGCACGAGGCGCGTCTCGCCGCCCTCCGAGTCCGCCTGCGCGAGCCGCTTGCGCAGCAGGGCGAGCAGCAGGCTGACGTCGAACGGCAGCTCGCGGCGCGGGATCAGCCGCGGCACGCGCTCGTCGCGCTCGTGCTCGGGCTGGGAGCGCAGGTAGGCGTAGCCGTCGCCCTCGTCGACGACGACCTGCAGCCCGAGCATCGCGACGGCGTCGCGCACCTGCGCCTCGCGGGCGAGCAGGTCGCGCCACAGCGCCTCGCCGGACTCGCGGTAGACGACGCCCTTGAGCAGCGACGTCACGACGACGGACAGCTCCGGGTCGCGCGCGGTGCGGGTCGTGCTCACGGGGTCTCCTCCGGGCTCGGGTCGGGGGCGGCGTCGGGTCGTGCGTCAGGTCGTGCGGCAGGGGGCCCGCCGGGCGGGGAGCCGCTCGTCCGCCGCGCGTACGTGACGCGCGGCAGGCGCGCGACGCGCACCACCGGGTCGGGTGCGCCGTCCTCGGCGACGGGCCCTGCCGGGGCCTCGCCCTCCCAGCGCACCTCGTCGGTGCGCTCGTCGTCGTGCACGACGACGAACCGCGGGTCCTCGAGCGACAGGTACGTCACGAGCTCGGCCAGCCCGTGCTCGAGCGGGGCCTCGGCGAGCAGGTCCGCGAGCGCGACCTCCCCCGGGCCGCCGGGCCGCGAGAGCGTCGCGCGGACCGTGCGCGCGAGGCGCTCCGGGTCGACGTGCACCTGGTCGTAGAGCGCGTCGACCTCGAAGTCGTCGTCGCCGACCTCGACGTGGTCGGAGTCGAGGCGCGCCGTGGGGCGCGGCGTGAAGAGCGGCCGCTCCGTCGGCAGCACGACCTCGGGCGCGACGGCGTCCACCGGCATCCCCGGCGGCGCACCGGCGCGGCCTGCCGCGCGGGCGACGTCGCGCGCGGCGAGCGCCTTCGCCTCGACGCCGCGCAGGATGTCCATGACCCGCCGGTTCTCGAGCCACACCTGGTCGTCGAGGAAGCGGCGGAGCTGCTCGGAGAGGGTCCGCACGGTCGCCTGGGTCCGCTCGCCGGCGTCGAGCCAGTCGTAGTGGACGCGGCGCAGGCGCCGGTGCTCCTGCTCCCGGGCCGCGGCCTGCGCGGCGGCGTCCACGGCCGGGCCCGGCGTCCCGGGGGCCGGCCGGACGACGTCGGGCGCGATCGCGTCGAGGGACTGCACGCGCTCGACGAGCGCGGCGAACTCCTCCTGGCGGCGCCGGTCGAGGAGGAAGTCGTAGAACGCGTGGAACGACCGCCCCTGGTCCGACTCCGCGATGGCCGTGCGCGACCGCACGACCTCCTCGAGCAGCTCGCCCTTCGCGCCGTCCCACCCCGTGATGCGCTCGCGCAGCTCCCGGTCGAGGGAGCGGAAGTTCGCCTCGACCTCGCGGAAGTCGGAGAGCAGGTCGGCCGCCGTCTGGGTGAGCTGCTGGTAGCGGTCGCGCTGCGCCGCCGCGTCGAGGACGGCGACGCGCCCCGCGCGGACCTGGGCGATCTCGTCGTCGATGGCGGCACGGCGCTCCTCGAGCTCGCGCAGCCGCTCGGCCGGGTCGGTCTGCGTGCCGACGGCGAGCTGGCGCAGCAGCTCGAAGACGGTGTTGAGCCGCGACTCGGTGCCGACGAACCCGCGCCCGCGCAGCGACGCGACCCAGCGCACGGCCTGCTCGACGGCGGGCGTCGCGTCGTAGTGCGGCTCGGCCGAGCCGGGCGGGTACCAGGCGCGCAGCCAGCCCTGGTCCGGGTGCGTCCAGTGGTCGACGTACGCCTGCGGGGCGCGCGGGTACCGCGGCTCCGTGCCGGAGGCCCGCGCGGCCCGGCCGTCGACGGCCCACAGGTGGTCGTCGAGGCGCGCGACGAGCTCGCTCTCCGGGATGGCGCGCACGTTGTCCTCGACGAAGAGCGTGCCGAGGAACGAGAGCACGAGCGGCGCCGTGTCCGCGCGCAGGAGCCGCCACGCCGCGCTCGACCGTCGCAGGGAGTCGACGTCGTCGTGCTGCACGCAGGTCCTCTCGGGCGGGGCGGGTCGGTGCCCGGCGCGGCGGCCAGGGCGCGCCACGCGAGGGGGCGCCCCCAGATCTTAGGGCGGACCGCCCCCACCGCCCCCACGACCCACCGCGAGGCCGCCCTCCCGCCGGGCTCGGCGGACGCCCGACCGGTCGCCCGGGACCGCCCGAGAAGCGCCCCGGATCCGGGACCATGGTCCCTGTCGGCCCCGCCGCGCACGTTCGTACGCTGGGTGCGGCGCCGGGCCGGCAGCGCGCCCACCCTGCCGGCCGGCGCCACCTTCTGCCCCGCCCGCCGGACCTCTCCGGCGGGGCCCCGCGGACCCGAGGACCGCCCGTGACCGGAACGACCACCGCGCTCGCGGACGACGCCCGCTCGCCCGGCCCGACGGCGTGGGGCACCACGCCGGACGCGGGCTTCGACCCCTTCGCCCGGCCCACCGGCTGGACCCACTCCCGCGGCGTGCTGTTCGGCGAGATGCTCCTGTTCGGGCTGCTGAGCCTCACCGCGGCGTTCGTGCTGTCGTACGACGCCGTCCTCCTCGCCGGGGACCCCGGCGCGGTGCTGTCGTGCGACGTCAACACCGTGCTGTCGTGCGGGACGGTCGCGCAGTCGTGGCAGGCGCAGGTGTTCGGCTTCCCCAACGCGTTCCTCGGGCTGATCGCGGAGCCGATCGTCATCACGACGGCGGTCGCGGCGCTCGGCGGGACCCGCTTCCCGCGGTGGTTCCTCTTCGCCGCGCAGTGCGTGTACCTGCTCGGGGTCGTGTTCGCGTACTGGCTCTTCTACCAGTCGATGTTCGTCATCGGGGCGCTGTGCCCGTGGTGCCTGCTCATCACGGTCTCCACGACGCTCGTGTTCGCGTCGCTCCTGCACTGGAACGTCCTGGAGGACAACCTCTACCTGCCGCGCGGCGCCCAGGCGCGCCTGCTCGGGTTCGTGCGGTCGGGGGCGTACGGCTACCTCGTCGCGGCGTGGCTCGTGGGCCTCGCCGCCCTCGTGCTGCTCAAGTACGGCCCGGCGCTGCTGGCCTGACGGCCCACGCGGCCGAGCACGAGGCTGCTCCCGGGAAGCGGACGGGAACGACGGCGACCTCGTGCTCGGCGCGCGGCAGGCGGGTCAGGGCGTCGTCGCCCCCAGCGTGTAGGCGCCCGAGCCGGAGTACGCCTGGACGACGAACCGGTAGTAGCCCGCGGCCCCCGAGTAGGAGACGGACTCGTTCGCGCCCGGGGAGGTCGACTGCGCGACCGTCGCCCACGTCGACCCGTTCCAGCGCTGGAGGTAGAGGTCGAAGTCGGCACCGCTCGGACCGCTCACGCACGCGCGGTGCGTCCCGGCGGCCCCGGCCGTGTAGTACGACCCGTTGGGCTGGACCGCCGTCGTGCCCGCGGCGAGCGACCCGGTGTACGTGCGGGCGTAGCCGCTGCAGCCCGTCGGGGGCTGCGGCGTGCCGCCCCCGCCGTCGCTCGTGACGAGGGTCAGGCCGTACGCCGAGAGGATCTCGCCCACCGGCTGGAAGTACGTCGTCCCGCCGGAGCTGCAGTTCCCGGACCCGCCGGACGTCACGCCCTGCGCCTGGTTGCCCGCGAGGAGCGAGCCGCCGGAGTCGCCGGGCTCGGCGCACACCGTCGTGCGGATGAGGCCCGTGACGGTCCCCTGCGGGTAGGTGACGGACGCGTTGTACGCCTGGACGGTGCCGCAGTGCCAGCCGGTGGTCGAGCCCGAGCGGCAGACGGAGGCCCCGACCGGCGCCTGCGTCGCGCCCGCGACCGCGACGCGGCCGCCAGCGTAGTTGTTCACCGCGCCGACGGGCGTGTTGCCCGCGTCGACCTGGACCCACGCGTAGTCGTTGCCCGGGAAGCTCGACCCGCGGAACGTGCCCGCCGGCCCGGACGTGCGCGCGCCGGTCGAGCCGCAGTGCCCGGCGGTGACGAACCCGCCCTGGACCGCGAACCCGACGGAGCACCGGCTGCCGCCGCCGATCGTGTACGCGTTGCCGCCCACGACGTCGATCAGCGGCCGCGGGGACTCCGTCGTCTCCTCGTACGCGACCGCGTCGGCGGGGACGCCCGCGGCGGCGACCTGCGCGGCGACGTCGGCCTGGCCGCCCTCGCGCACCGAGACGACGACGCGGTTGCGCGTCACGTCGACGTACCAGCCCGGCAGCGCCGCCGGGTCGTCGGCGAGCGCGCCGTCGAGCGTCGCGCGCCAGGTCTCGAGGTCGGCGAGCGTGTGGTCGACGTCGACCGCGGTGGCGCCCTCGGCGCGCACCGTGCGCGCGTCGGCGGCGTCGGTGACGCCGACGTAGAGGACGTTCGCGGCGTCGTCGACCCACGCGCCCGCGTAGTCGGCGCCGAGGCGCCGCTCGAGCGCGGCCTCGGTGCCCGCCGCGTCGGACTGGAAGGCGAGGCGCGTCCGTGCGTCCCGCGCGCTGAGGCCCAGGTCGCGCTCCAGCGCGCGCTCCAGGCCGGGGGCCGTCTTGGGGACCGCGCGCACCGTCGCGCGCTGGTCGTCGGGTGCGGGCGTGGCGGCGACGGCGTGCGTCGCGGCCCCGCCCGCCAGGAGCGTCGCCGCGGCGGTGACCGCGGCGAGCCTCCTGCGGAGTGGTCGTGTCATGTCGTCCATTCCCTTCGCCGGGCCCGGGTGGCCCGGTCGAGGCCACGCTAGAGACACGTCCAGGGCGCGCCCAGATCACGATCAGGTCATACGCGGGCGCTATGTGCGGGCTCGCCCCTACGCGGTCTCCACCGGGTGCTCGGCGCGCCACCGCCGGTAGCGGGGCGAGCGCTGGACGGCGTCGCGGTGCGCACCCGTCGCGGCCCGCAGGACCGCGTCGACCGGGAGGCGGTCGACGGCGTCGCGCCGCCACCCCACGTGGTGCGTCCAGCGCAGCGGGGCGCCCTCGAGCGCGACGGTCCGCACGCCCGGGGCGTCGAGGAGCACGGGCTGGACGAGCGCGACCGCGTGCCCGCCGCGCACCTGGTCGATGCACGACGTGCGGTCCGACTCCCCCATCGCGCGCGGCGTGAAGCCCGCCCGCGCGCACGCCCCGACGAAGCAGCGCTCGAAGCACCCGCTCCCGGGTGCCGTGAGCCACAGCGCGTCGGCGAGCTCGCCCAGCCCGACGGCGTCGCGCCCCGCGACGGGGTGGTACTCGTCGACGAGCACGAACACCGGGTCGGTGGACACCGCCGTCCACACCAGGCCCCCGGCCGCGGGCGGGGACGCGTCCCCGCACATGCCGACGAGCGCGACGTCGAGCGTCCCGCTCGCGAGCCGGTCCGCGGTCTCCTCGACGGACCACGACGTCGCCGTCGTGACGAGCAGGTCGTCGACCCCCAGCGCGCCGGGCAGCGCGGTGTGCAGCCGGCTCGCGAACAGGCCGCCGATCGCGGAGCTCACCGTCCCCACGTGCACGCGGCCGACCGTGCCGTGCTCGCTCGTGAGCCGCCGGGCGTCGTCGACCAGCGCGGACATGGCGGGCAGCACGACGCGCGCGTGCCGCAGCACGAGCTCGCCGAGCTCCGTGGGCCGCGCGCCCTGGCGGTCGCGCGTGAACACGTACCCGCCGAGCGTGCGGTCGATCCGGTTGAGCTGGGCGGTGAGGGCGGGCTGCGCGAGGCCCAGCGACGCCGCCGCCTTGGTCACGCTGCCCGTCTCGGCCACCGTCACGATCATGCGCAGGTGCCGCACCTCGAGGTCCATGCCGCCCCAACGTAACGGTGCGGCCGGGGCGTGTCGCGCGCGTCAGCCCACGGGTGCGAGGAAGCCGTCGCGCACGAGCCCGCGCACGTCGGGCAGGAGCTCGCCCGCGAGGTCCTCGGCGCCGACCTCGAACAGCGCCGCGATCGCCCCCACGAGCTGCCCGACCGTCAGCTCGCCGTCGCTCGCGCCGACGAGCGCGGCGAGCCCCGTCGTCGCCCGCACGGCGCGGCCCAGACCGTCGCCCTGGCGCAGCAGGACGACCGTGGGGTCGGGCGCGCCGGGCGTGTGGAACCGCTCCTCCGTGACGTCGGGCGCGACGGCGAGCCGCTCGCCCGCGAGGGCCGCGTCGTCGCGCGCGGCGAGCCAGTCGTGCGCCGCGAGCGACGCCGCGAGGTGCGCGCCGAGCGGCTGGCGCACCGACCCGGTGTGCTCCTCGAGCCGCCGCAGCGTCGGGCGCGCGCCCGCGAGCGGACGACGCAGCGTGACGATGCCGAAGCCGACGGCCTCCACGTCGCGCGCGGCGAAGTCGTCGAGCCACGCGCCGTACGCCGCCGCCCACGCCGCGGGCTCGCGCTCGGGGGTCGTGCCGCCGTCGCGGATCCACGTCTCGGCGTACTCCGCGGGGTCGAGCACCTCGCGCTGGACCGCCCAGCCGTCGAGGCCGGCCTCGTCGAGCCACGCGCCGACGCGCTCGTCCCACGGGACGCCGCGGCGGTGCTCCCAGTTGCCGAGGAGCTGCGCCACGCCGCCGGGCTCGAGCACGGCACCGACCCCGGTCACGAGGTCGCGCACGAGGTCGTCGCCCGAGCGGCCGCCGTCGCGGTACTCGTAGTCCAGGAGCGCGCCCCCGGCGGCGCGCGGGGTGATGACGAACGGCGGGTTCGACACGACGAGGTCGAAGCGCTCGCCCGCGACCGGCTCCAGCATCGAGCCCTCGCGCAGCTCGACCCGCCCGGTCGCCGGGCCGTGGGGTGCGGCTCCGGCGGCGGGGCCCGACGCCTCGTCGAACGCCGCGTCGAGCGCCGCGTTGAACGCGGCGAAGCCGAGCGCCCGGCGCGAGATGTCCGTGCCGACGACCGCGCGCGCGTGCCGCGCGGCGTGCAGGGCCTGGATGCCGCAGCCCGTCCCGAGGTCGAGCACGCGCCCGACCGGCGTCCGGACGGTCACCTGGGCGAGGGTCAGGGACGCGCCACCCGCACCGAGCACGTGGTCCGGGGCGAGCCGGCGGCCCGTCGCGAGCTCGCCCAGGTCCGACGACAGCCACCACGTGACGGGGCCCGCGGCGTCGGTCGCCGCGTACGGCCGCAGGTCGACGAGCGCGCGCACCGCGTCGTCGTCGCCCGCGCCTGCCGCCTCGACGAGGCCCAGCCGCCGTGCGCCGTCGACCCCCGTGCGCCCGAGCGCCGCGTCGAGGGCGCGCCGGGGCACGTCGTCGCCGAGGAGGAAGAGGGCGGCGAGAGCGGCCGTGGGGTCGGCCCCCTCCCGACCGCGGTCGCGCAGCGCGCGCCGCGCCGGGACGGCCTGCTCGCGGTGCAGCGCGGCGGACGCGACGGGACCGAGCACGCGCTCGACGCCGTCGACCGTGAAGCCCGCCGCCGCGAGGTCCTCGCGCAGCGTCGCCGCGGCGGCGGCGAGGTCGGCGGGGGCGAGGCCGGCGCCGGGCGGGACGGGGCCGGGCCCGTCCGCGGCGGTGCGCGACGGCGGGCTCGGGGTGCTGGAGGCGGGAGGCATGGCTCCATCCTCACCGATCCGCGCGCGGCGGCCGAGGGCCCGCGCCGCCCCGGACGCGACGGACCCCCGGCGCGCCGAGGCGTGCCGGGGGTCCGTGGGGGACGACGTCGTCAGCAGTTCTGCGTGCCGTAGACCGCGACGTTCTGCGCCGAGGTCTGGAAGGTCTCGTCCGTCATGAGCGACGTGATCGAGGAGATGTCGGCGTTGGCCGGGTCGTCGACCGCGGTCTCGAGCGTGTCGGTGAGCTGGCGGAAGACGCCCGTGACGTTGTCCCAGTCGGTGCTGATCTCGGCCGGGGCCTCGGCGGCCTCGAGCGACGCCGTGAACGTCTCGAACTGCGTCACGGCGGCGGCCGGGTCGCTCGTGTCGATCGAGCTCAGGGTCGTCTGGGCGTCGAGCAGGGCGTCGTAGGCGGTGCAGAAGTCGCCCGACGCCTCGGTGTCGCCGGACTCCTCCTCGGCGGGCTCCTCGGACGGGGTGGTCTCCTCCTCGGCCGACGTGCTGGTCTCCTCCGCCGGCGTGGTCTCGGAGTCGGTGCTCGCGTCGTCGCCGGAGCCACCGCAGGCGGCCAGGCCGAGCACGAGGAGGGCGCTCGTCGCGAGGGCGGTCGTGGTCTTGGTGATCGTCAGTCGGGTGCGCATGACGACCATGGTTTCCCACGGACGCGCGTCGCGCGCCCTCAAAGCCTCGAAGTGGGGACCGCTCCCCATGTGGCCATCGCCACGGGGTGAAGTTCCGGCGGGTGCCGGTCAGCGCGCGCAGCCGGCCCGGAAGTACTCGGTGACGGCCCGGGACGACGACGTGAGCGCCGCCGTGTCGATCCGGCGCCCCACGCGGTCGATCGCCCGCGACAGCTCGCCCGTGTCCCGCGTGCCGGTGGCCTCGACCTCGTCCGCGATCATCGTGAGGTAGGTCGTGACGACGGCCCAGTCGCGCGCGACCGCCGCGGGCGGGGTGGCCCCGGCGAGCGTGTCGCGGGCGGTGGTGAACCCCTCGACGAGGGCCTCGGGGTGGTCGACCGTGAGGTTGACCTGCGCCTTGGCCGCCGCGCCCCACGCGACCTCCGCCTCCCGGCACGCCGGGTCGACGGCGCCCGCCCCCGGGTCCGTGCCGTCGTCGGGCGCGGTGGTCGCGGCGAGGTCCGTCTCGGCAGGGTCCGTGCCGCCGGCGGGTGCCGCGCCGTCGTCCGCGTCGTCCCCGGCACCCGGGGACGACGCCGCGGGTGCGGCGGGCGGGGGCGGTGCGGCGGCGGGTGCTGCGCCCGGGAGTGACACGACGTCGAACGCCCCGCTCGCGACGACGGCGAGGCACAGCCCGGCGACGACGGCGAGGACCGCGGCGTGGGCCACGGCGCGCACCGGTGATTGCATGGCCCCTATGATGACGCCTCCCGCGAGCGCGAAGAACCCCGCGGGCCTGGTCGGCCGGCGGGGTCCTCGGGGTCGCCGCGGCGTCAGCCCATCGTGTTGACGATGAGGCCGATGTGGGTGAAGAAGTTCATCGCGCCGAACAGCAGGAACGCGACGCCGGACAGGCCCCAGGCCCACCCGATGACGACCCGCACGACGCGGCGCCCGGAGCGGACCGCGAACGGGAAGAGGATCGCGCCGACGCCCACGAGCGCGATGAGCCCGGACATGAAGATCGCCTCGACGAGCGGGTAGGCGGCGAACGCGCCCGAGATCGGCTCCTCCGGCGGCGCGGCGAAGAGCTGGTACGTCACGCCGGCGATCGCGATGGCGACGAGGCCGAGGCCCATGCCGAGCACGAACACCGACACGGGGCGCGCGACGGCCTGCAGGTGCTCGGTGGCGTCGGCCCGCTCGAGCGCGGCGCGGCCGCGCGTCCAGAGGTAGAACGCGGCGGCGAGGAGCAGCACGCCGAACGCGAGGCTCGTCTCGCCGAAGATGATGTTGTCGAACGGGAAGCCGCCCGCGGCGAGCGGCCACGTGAGCGTCATGTGCAGCCCGGTCGCCGTGAGGATCGTGCCCAGCACGCCGAACGCGAGCGACCAGCCCTCCACGACGATCTTCCCGGGCGCCCGCAGCAGCTCGCGGCCGAGCATGACCAGCAGGATCAGCCCGGCGCCGACGGCGACGGACATCACGGTGTTGTAGGTGGGCATCTGCGCCCAGTCGATGACGAGCCCCTCGGCGGCGACCATCCTTCTCCACTCCTCGTTCGTTCCACGGGCCGCGCTCGCGGTCCGAGGGCGATAACCATACGCGCGTATAGGTTATTCCTCACTACGATGGCCGCGTGGACGACGCTGCGGGTGCCCGGGACCGGTCGGCGGCGAGCGGCGCGCGGGGCGCACGCACCACGGTCCAGGGGCGCAGCGCGGAGCGGCAGCGCGCGATGGTCGACGCCGCCGCGCACCTGCTCATCGACCAGGGCTTCGCCGCCGTGACCCACCGGCAGGTCGCGCGCGCCGCGGGCGTGCCGCAGGGGTCGGCCTCGTACTACTTCCCGACGAGCGCCTCGCTCGTCGCCGCCGCCGTCGAGGCGGCGGAGGACGTGCGCGCGACGGCCGCGCAGGAGCACGCCGACGCCCTCGCCCGCCGGCGCCGCTCGAGCACCGCGACGGCGCGCGAGCTCATCGAGACGCTGTACGCCCCGCACGTGGACGACTCGGTGGTCGACGTGCGCCTCGACCCCATGCTCACGGCCATGCGGGACCCGGCGCTGCGGCCGATCATGCGCGCGTCGCGCCCGCGCCTGCTGGCCGCCGCGCGGACGGTGCTCGACGCGTCGGGCCACGGGCACGTGACGGACACCGACCTCGTCGCGCACGTCGTGGACGCGGCGCTGCTCTCGGGTGCCGCCGCGGAGGACGGTCACGTGCTCGACCACGCGACGCGGACCGTCGCCCGCTTCCTCGACCACTGGCGCTGAGTCCAAACTTACTGACCAGTTACTTGGTTTCCGGTAGAGTGACGGCGCCCGGTCCGCCGACGCCGTGCCCGCACCCGCGGCACCGCCGGGCGCCGTCGCCGCCGCCGTGGAAGGACCGTCCGTGAGCACCCTGCCCTACCTCGACCCCGCCGTGCCCGTGGCCGACCGCGTCGAGGACCTCCTCGCCCGCATGACGCTGCCCGAGAAGGTCGGCCAGATGCTCCAGCTCGACGCGCGCGACGGCGTCGGCCCCGCGGTGCTCGAGAAGCACGCGGGCTCGCTGCTGCACACCTCGCCGGAGAACGTCCTCGCCGCGCACGAGCTCACCGGGCGGACGCGGCTGCGCATCCCCCTGCTGCTCGCCGAGGACTGCATCCACGGCCACTCGTTCTGGGTCGGCGCGACGATCTTCCCCACGCAGCTCGGCATGGCCGCGACGTGGGACCCCGCGCTCGTGGAGCAGGTCGCGCGCGCGACCGCGGTCGAGGTCGCCGCGACCGGCGTCCACTGGACCTTCTCCCCCGTGCTCTGCATCGCGCGCGACCTGCGCTGGGGCCGCGTCGACGAGACGTTCGGCGAGGACCCGTTCCTCATCGGCGAGCTCGCGTCCGCGATGGTCCGCGGCTACCAGGGCGACGGGCTGTCCGACCCGACGGGCGTCCTCGCCACGGCGAAGCACTTCGCGGGCTACTCCGAGACGCAGGGCGGGCGCGACGCGAGCGAGGCCGACATCTCGCAGCGCAAGCTCCGGTCCTGGTTCCTGCCCCCGTTCGAGCGGGTCGCGCGCGAGGGCTGCGCCACGTTCATGCTCGGCTACCAGTCCATGGACGGCGTGCCCGTCACCGTGAACGGCTGGCTGCTCGACGACGTCCTGCGCGGCGAGTGGGGGTACACCGGCACGCTCGTCACCGACTGGGACAACGTGGGCCGCATGGTCTGGGAGCAGCACATCCAGCCCGACTACGTGCACGCGTCCGCCGCGGCCGTGCGCGCCGGCAACGACATGGTCATGACGACGCCGCGCTTCTTCGAGGGCGCGCTCGAGGCGGTGGACCGCGGCCTCGTCGACGAGGCGGCGATCGACGCCGCCGTCCGGCGCATCCTCACGCTCAAGTTCCGCCTCGGCCTGTTCGAGGACCCGCGGCGGCCGGACGTCGCGCGCCAGCAGGCGGTCATCGCGTCGGCCGAGCACTCCGCGGTGAACCTCGAGGTCGCGCGCCGCTCCCTCGTGCTCCTCACCAACGACGGCACCCTCCCGTTCGCGGGCGGGCTCGCCCGCGCCGCCGGCACGCCCGACGGCCGGGCCCTCGCCCCGGCCGGGGCGCCCGCCCGGACGATCGCCGTCGTCGGCCCGAACGCGGACGACGACCACACGCAGCTCGGCGACTGGGCGGGCGCGTCGGGGCAGGCCGACTGGCTGCCCGACGGCCACCCGCGCGAGATGACGACGACCGTGCTCGACGGCTTCCGCGCGCTCGCCCCGGAGGGCTGGGCCGTGACCCACGCGCGCGGCGCCGACATCCTCACGCTCGCGCCCGACCCGGAGGGCGAGCTGTTCCCCGACGGTCAGCCGCGGCCCCAGGTCGTCGTCCCGGCCGCGCCCGACGACGCGCTGATCGCCGAGGCCGTCGCCGCCGCGCGCGACGCCGACCTCGCCGTCGCCGTGGTGGGCGACCGCATCGAGCTCGTGGGCGAGGGCCGCTCGACCGCGACGCTCGAGCTCGTCGGCGGCCAGGTCGCGCTGCTCGACGCCCTCGTCGCTACCGGCACCCCCGTGGTCGTGGTCGTCGTCGCGTCGAAGCCGCTCGTCCTGCCGCCGTCGGCGCACGCGGCAGCGGCGGTCGTCTGGGCGGCCAACCCCGGGATGCGCGGCGGCCAGGCCGTCGCCGAGCTCGTGCTCGGGCTGATCGAGCCCGAGGGCCGGCTCCCGATCTCGTTCGCGCGCCACGCGGGCCAGCAGCCGACGTACTACAACGTGGTCCGCGGCCAGCACGGCGTCCGCTACGCCGACCTCACGCAGAGCCCCGCGTTCGCGTTCGGCGAGGGCCTGAGCTACACGACCGTCGAGTACGCCGACCTGCGGGTGCTCGGCACGGAGCACGGGCCCGACGACGTCGTGCGCGCCGAGGTCACGCTGACGAACACCGGGTCGCGCCCGGTGCGCGAGACCGTCCAGGTCTACGTGAGCGACACCGTCACGTCGGTGACGTGGGCCGAGAAGGAGCTCAAGGCCTACCGCAAGGTGGACCTCGCGCCGGGCGAGTCGGCGACCGTCGGCCTCGAGGTACCCGTGGCGGACTGCACGCTCGTCGACGCGCGCGGGCGCCGCGTCGTCGAGCCGGGCGAGTTCGAGCTGCGGGTCGGGCCGTCGTCGCGCGAGGACGCGCTCCTGCGCGCGTCGTTCACCGTCGCGGGCTAGTCCCGCGCACGACGGAGGGCGCCCGGGTCGACCCGGGCGCCCTCCGTCGTCTGCGGTGGCCCGGCGTCAGGCGCCCGTCGCGACGCGCTCCCGCTCGACGGCGGACTCCTCGCGGTCGACGCGCGCCGCACGCAGCCGCGACACGATCACCGCGCCGAACGCGATGGCCGCCGCGACGACCGCGATCGCGATGCGCAGGGCGTGGTTCGCGTCCTCGGGCACGCTCATGAGCACGACCGCGGGAGCGATGAGCACCGACACGAGGTTCATCACCTTGATGAGCGGGTTGATCGCCGGGCCGGCGGTGTCCTTGAACGGGTCGCCGACCGTGTCGCCGATGACGGTCGCGGCGTGCGCCTCCGAGCCCTTGCCCCCGTACGCGCCGTCCTCGACGATCTTCTTCGCGTTGTCCCACGCGCCGCCCGAGTTGGCGAGGAACACGGCCATGAGCACGCCCGCGCCGATCGCGCCCGCGAGGAAGCCGGCCAGCGGCCCGACGCCCAGGCCGAAGCCGACGGCGATGGGCGCGAACGCGGCGAGGAGGCCGGGGGTCGCGAGCTCGCGCAGCGAGTCGCGCGTGCAGATGTCGACGACCCGGCCGTACTCGGGGCGCTCCTGGAACGTCATGATCCCGGGGTGCTCGCGGAACTGGCGACGCACCTCGAACACGATCGCCCCCGCCGCGCGCGTCACCGCGTCGATCGCGAGGCCCGAGAAGAGGAACACGGTCGCGGCGCCGAGGATCACGCCCACGAGCGTGATCGGCGAGATGATCTGGTAGTCGAGCATCGCCGTGACGAGACCGCTGCCGACGCCCTGCACGTCCGCGAGCGCGTGGCTCACGGCGTCGGCGTACGACCCGAACAGGGCGGTCGCCGCGAGGACGGCCGTCGTGATCGCGATGCCCTTGGTGATCGCCTTCGTCGTGTTGCCCACCGCGTCGAGGTCCGTGAGGATCTGCGCGGCCTCCGCGTCGCCGTCGCCGGACTCGCCGACCGACATCTCGTAGATGCCCTGGGCGTTGTCCGAGACGGGACCGAACGTGTCCATCGCGACGATGACGCCGACCGTCGTCAGCAGGCCGCACCCGGCGAGGGCGACGAGGAACAGCGCGAGCCACACCGACCCGCCCGCGAGGAGGAACAGCCCGCAGATCGCCGCGGCGATCACGCCCGCCGTGTACACGGCCGACTCGAACCCGACGCCGATGCCGGACAGCACGACCGTCGCCGCGCCCGTGCGCGAGGTGGCCGCGACGTGCAGGGTGGGCTTCGACGTCGTGCCGGTGAAGTAGCCCGTGATCCACAGGATGATGCCCGCGAGGACGATCCCGATGACGACGGCGAGGCTCGCGACGACGCGCGGGTCGGCCGCGATCCCGGACAGGTCGCCGAGGTCGGCCGTGCCGTCGAGCGCGGCGAAAGACGACGGCAGGTAGACGAACGCGGCGACGGCGGCGAGCACCGCGCCGATGAGCGCCGAGAGGTAGAACCCGCGGTAGATGGCCTTGAGACCGTTCTCCTGGCCGCGCACGCGCGTGATGAACACGCCGAGCACCGCGACGAGCGCGCCCAGGGCCGTCACGACGAGCGGGAACACGAGGCCCTCCTCGCCCATCGCCGCCTTGCCGAGGATGAGCGCCGCGACGAGCGTCACCGCGTACGACTCGAACAGGTCGGCCGCCATGCCCGCGCAGTCGCCGACGTTGTCGCCCACGTTGTCCGCGATGGTCGCGGCGTTGCGCGGGTCGTCCTCGGGGATGCCCTGCTCGACCTTGCCGACGAGGTCCGCGCCGACGTCCGCCGCCTTGGTGAAGATGCCGCCGCCGACGCGCATGAACATCGCGAGCAGCGCCGCGCCGAACCCGAAGCCCTCGAGCACCGCCGGGGCGTCGCCCTTGTAGACGAGCACGACGCCCGCGGCGCCGAGCAGGCCGAGGCCGACGACCGACATGCCGACGACGCCGCCCGTCCGGAACGCGATGCGCGCGCCCTCCGAGCGCCCGCCCGGCCGGGTCGCGGCCGACGCGACGCGCACGTTCGCGCGCACCGCGAGCCACATCCCGAGGTAGCCGATCGCCGCCGAGAACCCGGCGCCCACGAGGAACGCGACCGAGCGCCCCACGCGGATGCCGCCGTCGCCCGGCAGCAGGAACAGGAGGCCGAAGACGATCGCCGCGAACAGCGCGAGCGTGCGGAACTGGCGGCTCAGGTACGCGCCGGCGCCCTCCTGCACGGCCTGGGCGATGTCCTGCATCTTCGCCGTGCCCTCGTCCGCGGCGAGGACCTGTCTGCGCAGCACGACCGCGAAGGCGAGGGCCACGAGGGCGATCGCCGCGATGACCGCGACGATGGTGAGACTTTCCGTACCGAGCGTGAGCATCCGTCCTCCTTGACGAACCGCGCGACCGTCGCGCCGGTCCCCTGCCGGAGCGATGGGGGTGAGTCTACGCACGTGTGTCGTACGTCACGACCACTCGTGCACGACGTCACGAGCGCGCCCGGTGACGGCGCCCCGGGGCCCGTCAGCCCGGCGGTCGCGCGGCCCCTCCGCCGGTGTCCGGGGCGGGACCCGTGGCGAGGCGCGCGACGGCGTCGGGCCGGGTGAGCGGGTAGAGGTGGCCCTCGCCCGCGAGCCCGACGCACGGGACCCCGAGCCGGTCCGACAGCTCGCGCTGCGCGCGCAGGAACCGGGCGCTCGCCCGCAGGCCGGTGACGAGCAGCGGCTCGGCGCCCGCGGGCAGACGGCGGCCGTCGTCGAGCAGGTCGCGCACCCGCGGCGCCTGCTCCCAGCTCGCGAACCACTGGTGGGCGAGCAGCGTCCACGCCTCGCGCGAGCCGTAGCGGGCGCGCGCGACGTCGTGCGGGAGGCGGTCCGGGGCGCGCGTGACGACCCGGACGCCCACGCGGCGCAGGGTCGCTCCCGTCACGGCGAGGCCGCTCGCGAGCACGCCCGCCGCCGCGGTGCCGGCCCGGGCCGTGACCCGCCCCGTGTGCAGGGCCGGGAGATGGGCCTCCCACGGGCTCGTCGGGTCGAGGAGCACGAGCCGGCGGACCTCCTCCGGGTGCCGCAGCGCCCACTCGATCGCGGTGAGCCCGCCGACGGAGTGCCCGACGAGGTCCACGGGCCGCGACCCGTCGACGCCGAGACCCTTCCGCACCACGTCGACCGGTCCCGTCACGGGCACGCGCCACGCGTCGAGGACGCGGACGTCGTCGGTGCCGGTCGCGGTGCCGAGGGCGCGTGCGAGCGGGGCGAAGTCCTCGGGCGTGAGCGCCAGGCCCGGCAGGACGACCCAGGTCATGCGGACTCCCTCTCTCGCGGTGCGACCACCCTACGGAGCGCTCCTGGGCGTGCGTAGGGTGGAGCCTGTGTCGACGCCCAGCACCCCCGTGACCGACCCGACCCTCCACGACCGCGCCCTCGCCCACGCGCACGACCTCGCGACGTTCGTCGAGGCGTCCCCGTCGTCGTACCACGCGGCGCAAGAGGTCGCGCGCCGGCTCGAGGCCGTCGGCTTCGAGCGCCTGGAAGAGACCGCGGCGTGGCCGTCGGTGACCGAGGGCGACGGGCCCGCGGGCGGGCGGTACGTCGTCGTGCGCGACGGCGCGGTGATCGCCTGGGCCGTGCCCGCGGGCGCGACGGCGACCACGCCGTTCGCGATCCTCGGCGCCCACACCGACTCGCCCGGCTTCAAGCTCAAGCCGCGCCCGAGCGTCGGCCGCGAGGGCTGGTGGCAGGCGGGCGTGGAGATCTACGGCGGCCCGCTGCTCAACTCGTGGCTCGACCGCGAGCTCGAGCTCGCCGGTCGCCTCGTCACGGCCGACGGCGAGGAGCATCTCGTGCGCACGGGCCCCCTGCTGCGCATCCCGCAGCTCGCGATCCACCTCGACCGCGCCGCGAACGACGGGCTCACGCTCGACAAGCAGCAGCACACGCAGCCCGTGTGGGGGCTCGCGTCGGCGTCCGGTCCGGCCGGGTCCGACGTCGCGGGCGCGCCGCACGGGACGAGCGGCGGGGACGTGCTCGCCGAGCTCGCGCACCACGCGGGCGTGCGGGCGAGCGAGGTCGCCGGGTACGACGTCGTGGTCGCCGACACCCAGTCGCCCCGCGTGTTCGGCGCGCACGGCGCGTTCCTCGCGTCCGGGCGGCTCGACAACCTGCTGTCGGTGCACGCCGGCCTCGTCGCGCTGCTCGAGGTCGCGGGCACGCCCGACCGGCCCGTCGAGGGCGCCACGATCCCCGTGCTCGCCGCGTTCGACCACGAGGAGATCGGGTCGGAGTCGCGCTCCGGCGCGTCGGGCCCGTTCCTCGCGGACGTGCTCGACCGGGTCGCGGCCGGCCTCGGCGCGACGGACGAGGAGCGGCACCGCCAGCTCGCGGGGTCGCTGTGCGTGTCGAGCGACGTCGGCCACTCGGTGCACCCGAACTACCCGGAGCGGCACGACCCCGCGAACCGGCCCCTCGCGGGCGGCGGTCCGATCCTCAAGATCAACGCGAACCAGCGCTACACGACCGACGCGCACGGCGCCGCGGCGTGGGCGCGCGCCTGCGCCCGGGCCGGGGTGCCGAGCCAGGAGTTCGTCTCGAAGAACACCGTGCCGTGCGGCTCGACCATCGGACCGCTCACCGCGACCCGCCTCGGCATCCGCACGGTCGACGTCGGGGTCCCCATCCTCTCGATGCACTCCGCGCGCGAGCTCACCGCCGTCGTGGACCCGTGGTACCTCTCGCGTGCCGCGGTCGAGATCTTCCGCGGCTGAGTCTCCCCCTCTCCCCCCGCGGCCGAGCATGTGGTTGCGGACCGTGCCGAGCGCCGGACGGGCGACGACCGCATGTTCGGGACCTGTCAGTGGCGCTCGGCGCGGGCGCGGACGCCCCGCAGCATCTTCTGCGTCATGAGGAAGCTCACCGGCTGCACCGCCTCGACGACCGCGCGGCCCGCGGCGCCCAGCGGCACGTACCGCTCGCGGACGAGCAGGCGCGACCGCGGGGTGCCGTCCGACCCCGGCGGCAGCGGACGCACGACGAACGCCCACGAGAACCGGAACGGCATCGTGTCCGGCTGCCCGGGGCCCGGCGCGCCGAGCAGCACGAGGTGCGAGCCCGGCTCGAGCGCGGCCACCCGCAGGACGGCCTCGTCGGCCAGGTGGACGTCGTCGCCCACCGCGAGGCCCTGCCAGCGCTCCTCGATCGCGTCCGCGCTACGGATGCCCAGGCCGACGAGGTTCTCGAGCGCGTCGTAGGAGTAGAAGCCGCCGCGGCCCTGGCCGAGCTGGACGAGCCACGGCCAGACGTCGGCCGGCGGCGCGTCGACCGTCACGGCCCGCGTCGCGACGACGGCGCGCGCGTCGGGGACGAGGTCGTCGCCGGGAAGCACGCACTCGTGCTCGCCCTCCCACGTGCCCCACGTCTGGGTCATGCGCCGGGTGAGCAGGAGCGCCCCGGCGGCGAGCGCCGTCGTCGTCAGGACCCGGACCCCACGCCACGCTGCCATGCGTCGATCGTCGGCCGTGCGGCCCTCCCCGCGCGAGGGCCGGAGGTCCCGAGCACGGCCCTCGGCCGAACCGTGGGCCCGAGGTGGGACACTCGGAGACGTGCTGCACGCCCCCACCACCTCCCCGCGACCGACGAGCGCGACGCTGCTCGACGTGCTGCGCGCGGGCGGTCGGCGCGACGAGCGGCTGCGGCACGTGCGCGAGCTGCCCGCGCGCCCCGGCACCCAGGGCGAGTGGCCCGCGTGGGCCGACGCGTCGCTCGTCGCCGGGTACCGCGCGCTCGGCGTGGAGCGCCCCTGGGAGCACCAGGTCGAGGCCGCCGACGCCGCGTGGTCGGGCCGGCACGTCGCGCTCGCGACCTCCACCGGCTCCGGCAAGTCGCTCGCGTTCTGGCTCCCGGCGCTCACGGCCGTGCGCGCCGACGCCGCGGCGCGCGTGCTCGACCCCGGCCGCATCGAGTCGGTCGCACGGCGCGGCGCCGTGCTCTACCTCTCGCCCACGAAGGCGCTCGCGGCCGACCAGCTCTCCGGTCTCCAGCGCCTCCTCGACGCTGCCGGGACGCGCGACGTGCGGGTCGCGACGTGCGACGGCGACACCGGGCAGGACGAGCGCCGGTGGGTGCGCGAGCACGCCGACGTCGTGCTCACCAACCCGGACTTCCTGCACTTCGCGCTCCTGCCGCACCACCGCGGCTGGACGCGTCTGCTGCGGGACCTGCGGTACGTCGTCGTGGACGAGGGGCACGCCTACCGGGGGGTGTTCGGCGCGCACGTCTCCCTCGTCCTGCGGCGCCTGCGCCGGCTCGCGGCGCACTACGCGCGCGAGGGCGACCCGCCTCCGACGTTCGTCGTCGCGTCGGCGACGACCGCCGACCCGGCGACGAGCGCGGCGCGGCTCGTCGGGGTCGAGCCCGACGACGTCGTGACCGTCGCGCGCGACACCTCCCCCGCGGGGCGCAAGACGTTCGCCCTGTGGGAGCCGCCCGTCGTGGTGGGCTTCGAGGCGTCCGCGGATGACGGGCCCGCGGAGGGCCACGACGACGACCCGGCGGTCGCGACGCCCGCCGAGGGGCCGGAGCACCCCCGCCGCAGCGCCACCGCCGAGACGGCCGACCTGCTCGCCGACCTCGTCATCGCGGGCGCCCGCACGCTCGCGTTCACGCGCTCGCGCCGCGGCGCGGAGTCGGTCGCGGTCCAGACGCAGGACAGCGTGCGCGTCGTCGACCCCCGGCTCGTGCGCCGCGTCGCCGCCTACCGCGGCGGCTACCTGCCCGAGGAGCGGCGCGAGCTCGAGGACGCGGTGCGCACCGGCGACGTGCTCGGCCTCGCGACGACCAACGCGCTCGAGCTGGGCGTCGACATCTCGGGGCTCGACGCCGTCCTCATCGCGGGCTGGCCCGGTACCCGCATGTCGGTGTGGCAGCAGGCGGGCCGCGCCGGGAGGGCGGGCGCCGACGGCCTCGTCGCGTTCGTCGCCCGGGAGGACCCGCTCGACACGTTCCTCGTGCACCACCCCGAGGCGGTGTTCGACGCACCGCTCGAGGCGACCGTGTTCGACCCCGCGAACCCCTACGTCCTCGCGCCGCACCTGTGCGCCGCGGCGGCGGAGGTGCCGCTGCGGTCCGAGGACCTCGCCGCGTTCGGCACGCCCGACGTCGTGCGCGGCCTGCTCGACGTGCTCGTCGCGCGCGGCGCCCTGCGGCGCCGGGCCTCCGGCTGGTACTGGACGCACGCGCAGCCCGCGTCGGGCATGACCGACCTGCGCGGCTCCGGCGGCGCGCCCGTCCGGGTCGCCGAGGCGCGCACCGGCCGGCTGCTCGGGACCGTCGACGCCGCCTCCGCGGACGGCTCCGTGCACGACGGCGCGGTGTACGTCCACCAGGGCCGCACCTACGTGGTCGAGCACCTCGACCTCGCGGACCACGTCGCGCTCGTGCGTCGGCAGGACGTCGACCACGGCACGTGGTCCCGGTCGACCACGTCCATCACGATCGTCGACGAGCCCACCGATGGGGACGTCGCGACGGGCCGCGAGGTCGTCGAGCGCAGCTGGGGTCCGGTCGGCTGGGGCTACGGCCCGGTCGACGTGTGCTCCCAGGTGGTGAGCTTCCAGCGCCGCCGTCTCCTCGACATGCAGGTCCTCGGCACGGAGACCCTCGATCTTCCCGAGCGCACGCTGCCGACGATGGCCGTCTGGTGGACCGCCCCCGCCTCCGTGATCGAGGAGGCGGGCGTCGACGCCGACGAGCTGCCCGGTGCGCTGCACGCCGCCGAGCACGCGTCGATCGGTCTGCTCCCCCTCCTCGCGACGTGCGACCGCTGGGACCTCGGCGGGGTGTCGACCGCGCTGCACGCCGACACCGGCGAGGCCACCGTGTTCGTCCACGACGCCTACCCCGGCGGGGCCGGCTTCGCCGAGCGCGGGTTCGAGCTCGGCGCGACCTGGCTGCGCGCGACGCGCGACGCCATCGCCCGCTGCCCGTGCCACGACGGCTGCCCGGCGTGCGTGCAGTCGCCCAAGTGCGGGTCGTACAACGCCCCGCTCGAGAAGGCCGCCGCCGTCCGGCTGCTCGACGCCGTGCTGGCGCACGCCCCGGCCGCCGCGACCGAGACCGACGCCGAAGCCGAAGCCGATGCCGCGGGGCGGACCGCAGGTCTCCCGCGATAGGGCACGGCACGTCCGCAGGGTCGAGGACGAGTACCGTCCGGTCGCTGACCGCACCCGTCCCACGAAGGACCGCGCCCGCCGGTCACAACGCTCGCGCCGTCCGACGGACCTCTGCCCCTGCCGGTGGCGGCCGCTCATCGCGCGCTCGCCGGGCCGGCGCGGGCGGCGGCGGTCGCGCGGCCGAGCGTGACGCCGAGGAACGTCACGCCGGCGCTCGACTCGACGTCCACCCGGACGACCCCGGCGCCCTGCTCCGTGCACGCGACGACCACGGCCCGGTTGCGCGCCGCGGCCTCGCGCGCCCGGCCGCAAGGTTCCCACCCGTCGCGGACCGCCGTCGCCGCCGCGAGCGCCGCGAGGTCGGCTCCGGTCTGCGCGGTGCCACGCGCCGCCTGCGCCTGCGCGAGCCCGGCGAGCGCGAGCGCCAGCACGAGGACCGCCGCGACGACCCCGAGCACCAGCACCGTGCCTGCTCCGTGCTCGGGGTCTGGGCGGACGGCCCCCGTGAGCCTCGCACCCGCTCGTCCGTCGGTGCCAGCCCCGGCCATGGTCTCGGTCCCGCGTCCAGCCTGCGTCTCGGTACGGGTCCTGGTGCTGGACCCGGTCTCGGTCTCGGTCTCGGTCTCGGTCTCGGCCTCGGCCTCGGTCTCGGTCTCGGTGCACCGCCCCCGCGGAGGCCGCCCCGCGGTCACGGCTCGGCCCACGCGACTGCCGCGCCGCTCGCTCGCAACGGCGACCCGGCGAGCCACCCGCCCACGACGGGCGTCGTGACGCGCACCTCGACCCACGGGTCGCCGCGCAGCACGCCGACCGTCGCGCCGGCTCCGGCGACCCGGAGCGCGGTCGCGCGCACCGTCGCGTCGTCCTCACCGATGGCCACCGCCCGGGCGGCGGCCCTCGCCGCGTCGGCGGAGCGCATCTGGGCGCCCGCCGCCGCGGCGAGGGTGAGGACCACGACGAGCACCAGGACGACCGCCGGCAGGGCGACCGCGAGCTCGGCCGTGACCGCACCGCGCTCGCTGCCCTCACGGACCCGACCCCTCGGCCGGCGGCTCTCCGCCCCGGCGTCCCGTCGCACGGGTTCAGCCCAGCGAGAGCGCGCTGCGCACGATGCCGAGCAGCATCTCGCGCACCTCGCCGCTCTTCAGCACGACGATGAGCAGCCCGGCGAAGCCCGCCGCCGCGACCGTCGCGATGGCGTACTCCGCCGTCGCGAGACCCGCCTCGCCGTCCTGCCCCGTGCTCGTCCCCGTCAGGCGCGCGAACGCGCGTCGCGGCTGTCGTGTCATCTCCGGCTCCCCTCGTGTGGCCCGCGTCGTGCGGGCGGTCGGGGAGACCCTGCCGGGACCTGCACCCCTGCCGCACCCCACCGCGGGGCGTCGGTGGACGGGCCCTCAAGACGACGACCTGTGCACGGCAGCGCGCGCTCCGCCCGCGTCGACGGGTCGAACCACCAGCACTCCGTCGCACGATCAGCACCCCGTCGACAAGGACGCGCAACCAACAGCCTCCAGGGCCCACCGCGTCGCGCGATCAGCACCCCGTCGACAGGACGCGCAACCAACAGCCTCCAGGGCCCACCCCGTCGCGCGGTCAGCACCCCGTCGGCGCGTTGCGTCACCAGCACCCCGTCGACGGGTCGGGCGAGCAGCCCCGGTCACCAGGGCACGCGGTCAGCCCCAGGTGAGCGGGTCGAGCTCGAGGTGGAAGCGGAGCCTGCCCGGGTCGACCGGGGACCCGTAGCGCGGCGCGAGCGACTCCTCCAGGGCACGCGCGTGCTCCGGCCAGGTGTCCTGGGCGTTCGCCAGGAGGAGGGAGAGGTCGGCGTGCCGGTCGGCGACCCCGAGCCGCCCGACGTCGATGAACCCGCGGAGCTCCAGCGTCTCGGGGTCGAGCAGGACGTTGGGCAGGCACAGGTCGCCGTGGCAGACCACGAGGTCCGTCGCCTGCTGCTCCCGCCGCCACGGCAGCTCGGCGATGAGCTCCGCGAGGAGGTCCGCGGGGTCACGGGACTCCTGCTCCGGCCGCAGGAACTCCGGGTGCACGCGGCCGGCGTCGACCACGTCGCGGGCGAGGGCGACCATGGCGTCGAGGCTCCGGTCGAACGGGCAGTCGGCCACGGAGAGGTCGTGGAGGGTCCGCGCCGCCGCGAGGACGCTCGTCCAGGCGTGGTCGACCTGGTCGGGGCGGACCGTGTCGGCGGGCACGCCCGGCACCGTGCGCGTCACGAGGACGGCCTGCTCCCCCGTGTCCTCCCACGCCAGCACCTCGGGGACGACGATCCCGCGCTCAGCCGCCCAGAGCGCGCGGTCCCGCTCCTCCGCCAGGTCGGCCGCCTGGTCCGGGCCCACGACCTTGGCGTGCCGTGCGCCGTCCGCGCTGACGAGCACGCGGGCCGAGGACTCGCCGCTCCCGACGCCCCGCCAGGCGTCGTCCCGGAGCGCAGCAGGCACATCGGAGACAGGGGACCGGTCCATGCGGCCACCGTAGCGACCCGACCCGACCCGACCCGGCCCCGGCCCCAGCCCCGGCCCCGGCCCCGGCCCCGGCCCCGGCCCCGGCCCGATATTCACACCGACGCCCGCCTCTGCCTCCGGACCTCCGACGCCTATCCGGAGAGCAGACCCGCCCCGAGGGAGACGAGGACCGGCAGCAGCCCGACGAGCACGAACGCGGGCAGGAAGCACGCGCCGAGCGGGAGCACGAGGTGCACGGCGAGCCGTGCCGCGGCAGCCTTGGCCGCTCCGGTCCGGTCCTGGCGCGACGCCCCGGCCGCTGCCCGCAGCGACGACGCCGGAGCAGCGCCGTGCAGCCACGCGGGCCGCAACGCGCGCTGGACGACCCCGAGCCGCGGCGGCGCACCCGCCCAGGCCCCGTCCCACGACGCCCCGAGGAGGAGCGCCGCGCCGGCGGATCGCAGCCCCGCACCGTCGCGGCCCCCGACGCACGACCCGACGACGTCGAGCGCTCGCGGGATCGCCGCCCCCGACCCGACGGCGGCCGCGAGGAGCTCGAGGAGCACCCCGGTCTCGATGCCGGGTTCGCGGCCGTCGCCCCGGCGCCGTCGGCCGCCCGGGCCGTCGGCGGGATCGTCGGGCCCGGGCGCTGCCCGCCCGACGGCGACGGCGCGCCGTCCGGCCTCGGTGCGTGCGGACCACCACGGCGCCGCGCCCACCAGGACGCAGAGCGCCACGAGGACGAGGGTCACCGGTGCTCTCCTTCCCGGGCGGGCCGCTCCGCGCGCCGCGTGGTCACCGGTCGTCCCCCGCGGTGCGCGCCCGCTCGACGAGCCGCGCGGACCACGTGCGGCCCGCGACGAGCAGCAGGACCCCGAGGAGCACGCCCGCCGTCCCGAGGCCGCCGTCGGTCGCCGTGCCGAGCGGGTCGGCGCCCAGCACGTAGCCGAGCAGGACCCCGACGACCGGGAGCCAGAGCAGCACGCGGGCGGTCGCGCGCGGTCCGGCGAGCGCCGCCTCCCGCTCGGCCCGCGCCTCGGCGTCCGCGGCCACGGACACGGCGACCTCGTCGAGCACGGTCGCCAGCGGCGCACCGAGCTCCGCGGCCAGCCGGCACGCCGCGACGAGGGCACGCGCCGTCGCCGGGCCGCCGACGTGCGGCGCGAGGTCCGCGACCCGCGGGACACCCCCGCCGTCGACCCGGACCCCGACCGCACGACCCCACGCGACACCCGGTGCGGCTCCGGACCGCAGGAGCGCCCCCACCTGCGTCACGACGACGCGCACGAGCTCGGGCACCGCCTGGGGTCGGGCCGGACGGCGCAGGACCGACCACCGCACGGCCCGCGACGCCGACCGACCGACGACCTGGCGCGCCGACCGACCGCCCCGGGCCGTGGCGCACCAGACCGCGCCACCGACGAGGAGACCCACGAGGACCGTCATGCGCGTACTCCCCCGCCGCGCACCGTCCGGGCCGCACCGGCGCCGAGGCCCCGGGCGCGTCGTCGCGTCATGCGGACCACCGCCCCACGAGCTCGTCCCACGCCGGTCCCGCGACCGGCCCCGCCACGCCCGTCGACCCGCCGCCTGGCGACCCGCTTACCGTCGACCCGCCGCAGGGCGACCCACCGCCCGGCGGCACGACGGTCCCGTCCCACGACCCCGCGACGTCCACGCGCAGGGCGCCGCGCTCGTCCTGCCGCACGACGCCGAGCTGCGCGAGGACGCGCCGGGTCGTGCCCGCGCTGCGGACGCGGCGCAGGTGCAGCACGACGTCGAGCCCGCCCGCGGCCTGCGCGGCGACGGCGGCCCGGTCCATCCCCGCGAGCGCCGCGAGCGCCTCCAGCCGGGCGGGGACCACCTCGACGTCGTTGGCGTGGATCGTCGCGAGGCCGCCGTCGTGGCCCGTGTTGAGCGCCATGAGCACCTCGCGGACCTCCGGCCCGCGGCACTCGCCCAGCACGATGCGGTCGGGCCGCATGCGCAGCGCGGCGCGCACGAGGTCGGCGAGGTCCACGCCGCCCGCGCCCTCGACGTTGGGCCGCCTCGCGGTGAGCGGGACGACGTGGGGGTGGTCCGGGTCGAGCTCGCGCGCCTCCTCGACGCAGACGACCCGCTCGTCGGGCGGGACGAGCGCGAGGAGGGCAGCGAGGAGCGTCGTCTTGCCGGTGCCGGTGCCGCCGGAGACGAGGACGTTCGCGCGCCGCGCGACGAGGCCGCGCAGCACCGGCTCCCACGCGTGCGGGACGGTGCCGCCCGCGACGAGGTCGTCGAGCCGGAACGTCCGGGTCCGCAGGACGCGCAGCGAGACGACGGCCCCCGTCGCGCACACGGGCGCGACGACGGCGTGCAGGCGCGTCCCGTCCGGGAGGCGGGCGTCGACGACGGGTGACGCGTCGTCGAGCCGCTGCCCGCCCGCCGCGGCGAGGCGCACCGCGAGCGCCCGCACCGCCTCGGGGCCGCCGAGCGCGACCTCGACCCGTTCGAGCCCGGCCCCGCGGTCGACCCACACGTCGTCGGGCCCGTTGACGAGCACGTCCGTCACGCCGGGCTCATCGAGGTACCGCTGGAGCGGCCCGGCCCCGAAGATCTCCGCGTGGGCCGTCCGGGTCAGCTCGCGCAGCGCGGTCGTGCCGAGCACCCGGCCCGACGCCCGCAGCGCGTCCGCGACGGCCGCGTCGCCGAGCGCCTCGGTGGCGCCGCCCGGCTCGTCGCCCGACCGCACGAGGCGGTCCCGGACCCCGTCGAGCAGGGCGACCCGGCCGCGCTCGGCACGCGGCGGCGCCTCCCCGCGGCGCTGCGCCACGTCCGCGACACCCCCGTCACGACCACGCCCACCGCGCGGCGCACGCGCCTCCCGCCCGCTCACCGGGCGGGCCCGAGGTAGCGCGCGGCGAGCTCGCGACCGGCCCGGACGACCGGCCCGCGCCCGACGCACGGCCCGTGCCCCCGCTCGACCGCGCCGGCGAGCGCGCGGTCCCACCCGGCGGTGGCGGCGACGTCCAGCCCGACGGCGGCGGCCACCTCGGGCGGCGAGAGCCGACCGGGCGCGGGGCCGCGCACGACGAGGGCGGCCCGGCCCGGCAGACGGTCGCGCACCGCGGCGGCGCCCGCGACCCCGGCGACGTCGAGCGGGGTCACGAGGAGCACCTCGTCGCAGGCCTCGAGCAGCGACGCCCCGGCCGCGCCCGCCCCGAGGGCCGCGCGGTCGGCGTCGAGCACGAGCACCCCGGACCTCGCCGCCGTGGCCTCGGCGAGCGCGGCGACGACGTCGGCGAGCGCCGCCTGCTCCGGGCCCCCGCCGCGCTCGGTGCTGACGACCGGCACGGTGCCCCAGCGGGGCAGGCGCGCGAGGAGGTCGTCGCCGTCGATCCGGCCCCGCGCGTCGGCGAGGTCCGGCCAGCGCACGCCCGGGTCCTGCTCGACGCCGAGCAGGACGTCGAGGCCCCCGCCCAGGAGGGAGAGGTCGACCAGGCACGTCGGCGCGCGCCGCCGCGCGACCGCCCGTGCCAACGACGCGGCGACGACGCTCGCCCCCGCCCCGCCGCGCGCACCGACCACCGCCACGACCGCTCCGTCCATCGCGCTCCCCCGCCCTCCGTCGACCGGGGACCACCGTGCCCCCTGGGCGCGGGCCGCCGTCGGCCCGTCACTCGCCCTGGGGACGGGCCGGTCGGCGAGCGCTCCTGGGGACGGCCACGTTCCGCCGCTAGGCTCGCGACCGTGACCCCGCTCCCGGACCCGACGGACCCGCCGCGCGCCGGCCGGGTCGCCGCGTTCTTCGACCTGGACAAGACGATCATCGCGACGTCGTCGGCCGCGGCGTTCTCGCGGCCGTTCTTCGCGGGCGGGCTCATCAACCGCGGGGACGTGCTGCGCAGCGCGTACGCGCACTTCCTGTTCATGGTGGGCGGGGCCGACGCGGACCAGACGGAGCGCATGCGCGCGCACCTGTCGAACCTCGTGACCGGCTGGGACGTCGCGACCGTCTCCCGCATCGTCGAGGAGACGCTCCACGAGCACATCGACCCGGTCGTGTACGCGGAGGCGGTCGAGCTCATCGAGTCGCACCACGAGCACGGGCACGACGTCGTCATCGTCTCCGCCTCGGGCAGCGAGGTGGTCGAGCCCATCGCCGCGGTGCTCGGCGCCGACCACGCCATCTCGTCCCGGATGGCCGTCGAGGGCGGGCGCTACACCGGCGCGATCGACTTCTACGCGTACGGCGAGAACAAGGCCGTCGCCCTGCGCGAGCTCGCGGAGCGCGAGGGCTACGACCTCGCGGCGAGCTACGCGTACTCGGACTCGGTGACCGACGCGCCGATGCTGAGCGCCGTCGGCCACGCGTTCGTCGTCAACCCCGACCGGACGCTGCGTCGTCTCGCCGCCGAGCACGGGTGGGGCGCGCTGACGTTCTCGCGGCCCGTCGCCCTGCGCTCGCAGCTCGCCGCGCCGACGCCGGTGCTCGCTGCCGCGGGCCTCGTCGGGCTCGGCGTCGTCGGGTGGCTCGTGTGGCGGGCCTGGCGCCGCCGCTCGCGCGGCTGACCCTCTTCAGCGTCGCCGCCCGCGCGGCTGACCCGCGCGTCCGGCGTCCGCGGACGACCGCCGAAGGGCCCGATCCGGACCTCCCGGACCAACCGCACCGGCGTGTTCGAACCCCGGTAGAACACGGTGTGGAAGAACCCTCGGAGCGCTTGCGCCCGCCGCCCCGGCGGGCTGTGATGGAGGGACAACAGCACCGCGGCGGTACCCACGCGCAGGGCAGTCCACCGAAGGACGCGCTGACCGGGGCGGACCAGGCCACGACGGCCCCCGACCCGTTGCAGCGACTTGGAGCGAGCGCGCCTGTTCACCGCCGCCGCTGGCGACCACGGCGTCCGCGAGGGCGCCGTCGTCGTGTCCGGGCTCACGCCCCCCGTTCCCGCGTCGCGGCCCGCCGGCCGGGCGATACTGGGGCCCATGACGTCAGCGCCGAGTGTCTCCTCCTCCATCACCGCCCGCCTCCAGGTCGAGGCCCGCCCCACCGCCGTGAGCGAGCTGACGACGGCGATCGAGCACACCGGGGGCATCGTCACCGCCCTGGACGTGACGGCGTCGGGCCACGAACGCATCACGGTCGACGTCACGGTCGCGACGCGCGGCGAGGAGCACGCCGGGCAGATCGTCGAGGCGCTGCGCGCGCTCCCGGGCGTCGTCGTGGACCGCGTCTCCGACCGCACGTTCCTGCTGCACCTGGGCGGCAAGCTGAAGATCGAGTCCAAGGTGCCGATCCGCAACCGCGACGACCTGTCGATGATCTACACGCCCGGCGTCGCGCGCGTGTGCGAGGCCATCGCCGCCAAGCCCGACGACGCCCGTCGCCTGACGATCAAGCGCAACACCATCGCGGTAGTCACCGACGGGTCGGCCGTGCTCGGGCTGGGCGACATCGGCCCCCTCGCGTCGCTGCCCGTCATGGAGGGCAAGGCCGCCCTGTTCAAGCGGTTCGCGGACATCGACGCGTTCCCCATCGCGCTCGACACGACCGACGTCGACGAGATCGTGCGGACGGTCAAGGCGATCGCGCCCGTGTTCGCGGGCATCAACCTCGAGGACATCTCGGCCCCCCGGTGCTTCGAGATCGAGGCGCGGCTGCGGGCCGAGCTCGACATCCCCGTGTTCCACGACGACCAGCACGGCACGGCCATCGTGGCCCTCGCCGCGCTGACCAACGCGCTCAAGGTCGTCGGCAAGGAGCTGCCCGACGTGCGCATCGTCCTCTCGGGCGCGGGCGCGGCCGGGACCGCGGTGCTCAAGCTGCTCCTCGCGGCGGGCGCGCACGACGTCGTCGTCGCGGACATCGAGGGCGTCGTGCACCCGGGCCGCCCGGGCCTGTCCCCGTCCCTCGCGTGGACCGCGGTCAACACGAACCCGCGGCGCGTCACCGGCACGCTGCGCGAGGCCGTCGTCGACGCGGACGTGTTCATCGGCGTCTCCGCGCCGGACGTCCTCACCGGCGACGACGTCGCGCGCATGGCCCCCGACGCCATCGTGTTCGCGATGGCGAACCCGCGGCCCGAGGTCGACCCGGTCGAGGCGGCGGAGCACGCGGCCATCGTCGGCACCGGGCGCTCCGACTTCGCGAACCAGATCAACAACGTGCTCGCGTTCCCGGGCGTGTTCCGCGGCCTGCTCGACGCGCGGTCGCACCGGATCACCGACGCGATGCTGCTCGCCGCCGCCCGCGCGCTCGCGTCCGCGATCCACGAGGACCAGCTCAACCCGACCTACATCATCCCGAGCGTGTTCAACCCCGAGGTGACGACGCTCGTCGCCGCGGCGGTCGAGCGCGCCGCGCGGGAGGACGGCGTCGCCGAGCCTCCCGCGCTGACCGGTGGCCTCCCGCGCGTCGCGACCACGACGTCCGCCCCGACCACCGCCCCGGAGGCCTGAGCGTGCAGCGCGTCACGACCCGCAACGCGGCGTTCCAGCAGTGGGAGGCCCTGCTCACCAACCGCACGAAGCGGCACCGGGCGGGCGAGATGGTCGTCCAGGGGGTCCGGCCCATCACGCTCGCCGTCGAGTCCGGGTGGACCGTGCGGACGTGGCTCGTCGACGCCGACCGGTCGCTGTCGTCGTGGGCCCGCACGATGCTCGACCGGGTCCGCGCGCAGCGGTTCGCCGTGTCGTCCGCGCTCCTGCGCGAGCTCGGCGGCAAGGAGGACGAGACGCCCGAGCTCCTCGCCGTCGTCGCGACGCCGCCCGACGACCTCGACCGGATCGGCGGCGGCACCGTGGGCGCCGACTTCCTCGGCGTCGTGCTGGACCGGCCCACGAGCCCGGGCAACGTGGGGACGGTCGCGCGGTCGCTCGACGCGTTCGGCGGGAGCGGGCTCGTCGTCGCCGGGCACGCGGCCGACCCGTACGACCCGCGCGCCGTGCGCGCGAGCACCGGCTCGATCTTCTCCGTCCCGACGGTCCGCGTCCCCGCGGGGCGCGACGTCCTCGACTGGGTCGCCGCGCAGCGCTCCTCCGGGGTCCCGCTGACCCTGCTCGGGACCGACGAGCACGGCGACGTCGAGCTCGCCGACCACGACCTCACAGGCCCGACGCTCGTCGTCACGGGCAACGAGACCACCGGCCTCAGCGCGGGCTGGCGCGAGGCGTGCGACGTCATGGTGAGCATCCCCATGCTCGGCTCGGCGAGCTCGCTCAACGCCGCGAGCGCGACGACGGTCGTGCTGTACGAGGCCGTGCGCCAGCGCCGGGCGCGCTGACGGCACCCACGGAGGCGGTCGGCACACGTCCGACGGCGGGTGCGGCGTCCCAGGGGGCGCCGCACCCGCCGTCGTCCCCGCGTCAGGACGAGCGCGGCGCCGTGCTGCCCGGAGCCCGGGTGATGTGGTGCACCGCCTGCGTGCGCAGGCCGGCCCCGTTGAACTCCTGGTAGATCTCCTTCGCCTCCTGCAGCGCCTGCTTGACCTGGTTCTTGTCGAGGTGAGCCGCGGTCAGCTGGTTCTGGTAGAGGTACAGGAACGTGTTGAAGTCGATCTTCGTCAGGTCCACCGTGGACTTGACCGCGACGAACGCGCTGATGCGCTCCATCTTCTCGTAGATGCCGCGGGCCGAGACGTTGAGGTACCACGCCTTGAGGTCCACCCGGACGATGGACAGGCCCTCGGTCACGACGTAGTACTCCTCCATCGTGCCCGTCGACGCCGACGCGCCGCCGAGGAACACGGTGAGAGCCTCGGAGATGAGGCCGCCCACCCCGTCGATGATGCTGTCCGCCGTCCCCGAGACGAACGACCTGAGCGACGACTTCACGGTGTCGGCGAGGTGCTCCGCCGACGTGGACGTGAAGGCGTGCACCTCCTTCTTGGACGCGAGGATGGACGTGATGGGCACGGTCGAGTTCGTGCCTCCCGCCCCGCGGAGCGACTCCTGGATCTTCGCCTCGAACAGCTCGGCCTTGGTCTCCCCGAGCCGGGCGAGCGACTCCACGACCTCGCGCTGCGTCTGCGCGAGCTCGTCGCTGTTGTCGAACTGCTTGACGATGTCTCTCACGAGCGACATGACTTCCTCCGATGACGTGTGGTGCGGTGTCGGAGCGCGGCGACCGCCCCGCCCCCGTGGCGCGAGGTCAGAAGACGACCTGCGTGCCCTGCAGGTCGACCTGCCTGCTCAGCGCGTCCGGCCGCGGGTAGCGGGCGTCCGCCGGGACGGGCCGGTTGTAGCCGTAGACCCAGACGCCCTCGAGCGCCCGCTCCTCCTCGAGCGCGAGGGCGAGCCCCGCCGAGAAGTTGGAGACGTTCTCGGCGCACGCGTGCACGAGCACCGGGCCGACCGGCCCGGGCACCCGGGCGAGGAGCCGTGCGACCTGCCGCCGGTTCCACCCCCAGTCGTCGGCGCCGTTCCCCTCGTCGCCGATCTCCTCGTCGTTGCCGTGCGCGGACAGGCAGACCGGGCCCCGCGCCGTCGCGAGCGTCGCGACGAGCGCCCGTTCCGCCGCGGCCCGTGAGCCCTTCGGAAGCAGGACGACCTCGCCCCACGCGTCCGCCCCGGAACCGTGCCTCTCGACGGCCTCGCGGATGTCGTCGTCCTGTGTGCAGACCACCAGCATGTCGTGCCCCCTCTCGTGCGTCGGCGGGGCTGCGTCGCCCCGCCGTCGGCCCGGTGCCTTCGTCCGGGTCCGTCGCCAGGATCCGCCGGGCGCCGACCGCCCCACATCGTCAGTTCTGACTATCTGCGGACGGGACGGCCGCCCCGCGCCCGCGCCAGGGCGGCGGAGGCCGCGAGCTGCGACGAGACGCCGAGCTTGCCGAGGATCGAGCGGACGTGGGCGCGCACGGTCGCGACCGACAGCACGAGCGCAGCAGCGATCTCGGCCACCGACCGACCGCCCGCGAGGTGCTCCAGCACCTCGGTCTCCCGGCCCGTGAGCGACGCCACCGCCCGGCGGTCGCGCACGACCCCGACGAGCTGGTCCACCAGCAGCGCGTCGCCCGCGCGCACGTCCCCCGCGAGCATGCGGGCGACCGTCCGCACCTGGTCGCCGAACGGCCGCTCCGCGGCGACGACCAGGGCGCCTGCCCGCGCGGCGACGAGCAGCCGGTCCGCCGCCACCGCGCCGCCCACGACCACGACCGGGCCCGGGCGCCGCAGGACCGCGAGCAGCGGCGGGCCGGGGAGGGAGCCCGCGTCGTCGGCCACGAGCACGAGCCCGCGGCGGCCGCCGGACCCCGGCCGGAGGGCGTCCTCGGGGACCGTCCGCGCCCCGCAGCGGCCGACGGCGCGCAGCCCGGCGGCCACGGCGACGGCGAGCACGCGGTCCCGGGACGCGACGTCGACGCCGCCGTCCCGGCGTGCGGGCGCGGCAGGGCGCGACCGCGCGCCCCGCACCGCCGCGTACGCCAACCCGCCCCCTGTGCCTCGCCGTGAGGCCGTACGCTCCGCGAGGAACGTGAGCCCATGGTGGGGCACCACCCTCCGCGCGGCAACAGCGCGCCGGGGCGCCCGGCGGGCCGTCCGACGGCGTGATCCCCCGCCGTCCCGGGCGCTCACCCGCTCCTTTGCGAGCACTCTCGCCGAATCCCGGACGGATGTGACCGCGCTCACCGCGGGAGGTCTACACTCGCCAGGTCGGGGCCCCGGTCGTGCGGCCGTCCGCCCCGTCGTACCGTCGTACCGTCACGCCGCCCCCGGGCGGCCGCCGCGGTCGGCGGGACCGCACCAGAGTCGATGCGCACCGGAGGTCAGCGTGCCAGAGAACGAGCCCGAGGCCGCAGCAGCGGCCACCACGTCCAGCCTGGAGAACCTCCTCCACGAGACCCGGAGCTTCCCCCCGAGCCCCGAGTTCGCCGCGCAGGCGAACGCGCAGCCCGAGCTGTACGAGGAGGCGCGGGCCGACCGGCTCGCGTTCTGGGCGCGGCAGGCGAACGACCTCGTCACGTGGCAGACCCCGTTCACCGAGACCCTCGACTGGTCGCAGGCGCCCGTCGCGCGCTGGTTCGCCGACGGCACGCTCAACGCCGCGTACAACGCGGTGGACCGCCACGTCGAGGCGGGTCTGGGCGACCGGGTCGCGATCCACTTCGAGGGCGAGCCGGGCGACACCCGGACGGTCACGTACGCCGAGCTGCAGCGCGACGTCTCGCGCGCGGCCAACGCGCTCGCGGCCCTCGGCGTTGAGACGGGCGACCGCGTCGTCATCTACCTGCCGATGGTCGTCGAGGCCGTCGTGGCGATGCTCGCGTGCGCGCGCATCGGCGCCCCGCACTCGGTCGTGTTCGGCGGGTTCTCCGCCGACGCGCTGCGCAGCCGCATCGCCGACGCCGAGGCGAAGCTCGTCATCACGGCCGACGGCGGCTACCGCCGCGGCGCGGCCTCCGCGCTCAAGCCGGCGGTCGACGAGGCGCTCGCGCCGAAGGACGGCGCGGAGCCGACGACGGTCGAGCACGTCCTCGTCGTGCGCCGCACCGGCCAGGACACCGCGTGGACCGAGGGCCGCGACGTGTGGTGGCACGACGCGCTCGAGGCCGCCGACACGATGCACACCCCGGTGTGGGTCGAGGCGGAGCACCCGCTGTTCATCCTCTACACGTCGGGCACCACGGGGAAGCCCAAGGGCATCCTCCACACCACGGGCGGCTACCTCACGCAGGCGGCGTACACGCACCGCAACGTGTTCGACCTCAAGGCCGACACCGACGTCTACTGGTGCACCGCCGACATCGGCTGGGTCACGGGCCACTCGTACGTCGTCTACGGCCCGCTCCTCAACGGCGCGACGCAGGTGATCTACGAGGGCACCCCGGACTCCCCGCACCAGGGCCGCTGGTGGGAGATCGTCGAGAAGTACCGGGTCTCGATCCTCTACACCGCGCCGACGGCGATCCGCGCGTGCATGAAGTGGGGCGAGGAGATCCCCGCCAAGTTCGACCTGTCGTCGCTGCGCGTGCTCGGGTCGGTGGGCGAGCCCATCAACCCCGAGGCCTGGATGTGGTACCGCCGCGTCATCGGCGGCGACCGCACGCCCATCGTCGACACGTGGTGGCAGACGGAGACGGGCGCGATCATGATCTCGCCGCTGCCGGGCGTCACGGCGGCCAAGCCGGGCTCCGCCCAGGTGCCGCTGCCGGGCATCGTGGCGGACGTCGTCGACGACGAGGCGCGCTCCGTGCCGAACGGCGGCGGCGGGTACCTCGTGCTGTCCGAGCCGTGGCCGTCGATGCTGCGCGGCATCTGGGGCGACCTCGAGCGCTTCAAGGACACGTACTGGTCGCGCTTCCCGGGCATCTACTTCGCGGGCGACGGCGCCAAGAAGGACGAGGACGGCGACATCTGGCTGCTCGGCCGGGTCGACGACGTCATGAACGTCTCGGGGCACCGCCTGTCCACCACGGAGATCGAGTCGGCGCTGGTCTCCCACGAGATCGTCGCGGAGGCCGCGGTCGTCGGCGCGAGCGACGACCTCACGGGCCAGGCCGTCGTCGCGTTCGTCATCCTGCGCGGCGAGCACGCCGGCCGGGCGTCCGACGCCGACGGCGCGGCCGCCGTGCAGACGGAGCTGCGCAACCACGTCGCGAAGGAGATCGGCCCGATCGCCAAGCCGAAGCGCATCCTCGTCGTGCCCGAGCTCCCGAAGACGCGGTCCGGCAAGATCATGCGCCGCCTCCTGCGCGACGTCGCGGAGAACCGGACGGTGGGCGACGCCACGACCCTCGCGGACTCGTCGGTGATGGAGCTCATCTCGGCAGGTCTGCAGAAGCCGTCGTCCTCGGACGACTGACGCGCCGCTCGTCGACCACGGGGTCGGTGCCGTCGTCCGCGCGACGACGGCACCGGCCCCGTTCTCGTGCGCCGACCGCCCGGCCGGTGCGCACGGCGATATGCCCGTGCCCGGCGTCCCCGCGACGGCGTAGCGTCGAGGCGTGCCCCGCGTCCCCGCGGCCGACGGCCGCGCCCTCCTCGTCGAGCAGCTCGACCTGCGCAGCGACTGCTCCCGCTGCACGGGCCTGTGCTGCGTGGGCCTGCACCTCGTGCGGTCCGCCGACTTCGCGATCGACAAGCCCGCGGGCACGCCCTGCCCGAACCTGCGCACCGACTTCGGCTGCGGCATCCACGCCCGGCTGCCCGAGTCCGGCTTCCCCGGCTGCGTCGCCTACGACTGCCTGGGCGCGGGCCAGCGCGTGACGGCCGCCGTCCGGGCGGCGCACGACGGCGCGACCTGGCGCGACGACCCCGCCGCCGCGCGCGAGGCGTTCGCCGCCCTGCCCGTGGTCACGCAGCTCCAGGAGCTGCTCTGGTATCTCACGGAGGTACTCGTGCTCCCCGCGGCCGCCGCCGTGCACGACGACGCCCGGCAGGCGCTCGACCGCACCGCACCGCTCGCCGACCTCGCCGCGGCGGACCTGCTCGCGCTCGACGTCGGCGCCGTCCGTCGCGCCGTCGGCCCGCTGGTCGACCGGGCGAGCGCGCTCGTGCGCGACGCGGCGCGCGGCGCGACGCGCGACAGCTCGCAGGCGCGCGACCGCCGGCACCGGGACGGCCGCCGCGGCGCCGCGTCGCCGCACGGCACCGCCCGCGCAGCGGCCCCGCCCGACGCCCCGCCGACGCTCCGGGCTCCCGGCGCGGGGGTGCGACGTCGGCTGCGGCCGGGGGCGGACCTCGTCGGCGCGGACCTCCGCGGGCTGGACCTCACGGCGTCGGACCTGCGGGGCGCGCTGCTCCTCGGTGCCGACCTGCGCGGGGCGCGGCTCGACGCCGTGGACCTGCTCGGCGCCGACCTGCGAGGCGCCGACGCCCGCGGCACCGACCTCTCCCGGGCGCTGTTCCTCACCCCGGCGCAGGTCGGCGCCGTCCGCCGAGACGAGCGCACGGCGCTCCCGGCCGTGCTCGCCTGACCCTGGCTGCAGCCGCCCACCCCGCGAGATCGGCGGCCGTCGTCAGCGGAGCGCGGCCCGCCGCGCGAGCGGAGCCGCCACGACCGCCGACACGACGACGAGCACCGCTGCACCCCAGGCGAGCGCGCCGTACGACGAGAACCCGATGATCGCGCCCGCGAGGATGCCGCCGACGGCGCCGCCCGTGTTCATCGCGAGGTCCGACAGGCCCTGCACCGCGGTGCGCGACGGGCCGGGCGTCGCGTCGACGAGCAGCGCCGACCCGGCGACGAGCCCGCACGACCACCCGAGCCCCAGCAGCACGAGGCCGACCGTGAGGCGCGCGGAGTCCTCGCCCGGCGCGCCCGCCACGACGACCGCCGCGGCGAGGAGCAGCACTCCCCCGGCGTACAGCACGCGCGCGTGCCCGAGCCGGTCCGCGAGCCACCCGACGACGGGGCTCAGCGCGTACATGCCCGCGATGTGGGCGCTGATCACGAGCCCTACGACCTGGAGCGTCGCGCCGCCGTGGTTCATGTGGACCGGGGTCATGGACATGAGGCCGACCATGACGAGGTGGCTCAGCACGATCGCGCCGAGCGCGAGGCGCGCCGTCGGGCTGGCCGCGACGACGGCCCAGCCGGCGCGCAGGCCGTCGCGCCACGACGCCGGGCCCGGCGCGCCGCCCGCGCCCGGCGCACCCCCGTCGCCACCCGACGCGCCGGAGGCCAACGCACCCGAAACCGTCGCGCCGGAACCCTCCGCGACGGACCCCGCCGCACCCGCCACCGACGGCGCGCGCGACGCGAGCAGCGGGTCCGGGCGCAGCCACACCGCGACGACGGTCGCCGCGAGGGCGAACGCGAGCGTCGCGAGCACGAACGGGGCCGCGCTCGGCGCGGTGCTCCCGTGCTGGGCGTGCGCGTCCCCGAGGCGCAGGGCGGGCCCGGCGACCCGGTCGGCGACGCCCGCGAGCGTCGGCCCGACGACGGACCCGACGGTCGTCGCCCAGACCACCACGGACAGGTCGCGGGCCCGGCGCTGCGGCGTCGCGAGGTCCGTCGCGGCGAAGCGGGAGGCGAGACCGGCGGCCGTGCCGGAGCCGAAGAGCAGCATCGCCACGACGAGCAGCGGCCACGAGCCCAGCAGGACGGCGACCGTCGCGAGCACCGCGCCGCCCGTCGCGAGGCCGAAGCCGAGCAGGAGCGACGGCCGCCGGCCGCGTCGGCCCGCGACCTGGGCGAGCGGCAGCGCGACGAGCGCCGCGCCGACGACGCCCGAGGTCGAGGTGAGCCCCGCGATGGCGTCGGACCCGGACAGCGCCGACGCCACGAGCGGTGCGACGGCGATGCCGCTCGCGACCCCGACGCCGGACAGCACCTGGGTCGCGGCGAGGGTCGTCAGGGTGCGGCGCTGCGTGGGGAGGGCGGGCGCGTCGACCACGGTCGGGGCGGGCTCGCGCGCGGGGTGCGGGTCGGGGGCCTGGGAGGACTCGGTGCTCACGGGTGCACGCTAGGGCTCCGCGGCGGGCGCTGACGAGCCCTCACACCGCCACCGGCCGCCGAGATCCTGCCGCAGGGCTGCTGCCGGGCTGTCGGCCGAGCGCCCGCAGCACGCCGCGCGCCGCCTCGCGTCCCGCCCGGTTGGCCCCGATCGTCGAGGCGCTCGGCCCGTAGCCGACGAGCTGGACGCGCGGGTCGCTCGCCGCGGTCGTGCCGTCGAGCACGATCCCGCCGCCGGGCGCGCGCAGGCCGAGGGGCGCGAGGTGGTCGAGCGCGGCCCGGAACCCGGTGGCCCAGAGGATCACGTCGGCGGGCTGGTGCAGGAGCCCGTCGTCGTTCGCGCCGGGGGCCCACTCGACGCCGGTCGCCGTGACGCGCGCGAACATCGGCCGACGCCGCAGCACCCCGCTCGCGATCCCCGCGCGGTAGCGGGGCGTGAGCGGCAGGCCCGTGACCGAGACGACGCTCCCGGGCGGCAGCCCCGCGGCCGTCCTCTCCGCGACGCGCGCGACGGCGGCCCGGCCGAGCTCGGGCGAGAACTCCTCCTCGACCCACACGGGCTCTCGGCGCGTCACCCACGTCGTGCCCGACGCGTGCGGCGCGATCTGGAGCAGGAGCTGCGTCGCCGACGCCCCGCCGCCGACGACCACCACGTGCTGCCCCGCGAAGTCCTCGGCGGAGCGGAAGTCGTGCGTGTGGAGCTGCCGCCCGCGGAACGTCTCCATCCCGGGGTAGCGCGGCCAGAACGGGCGGGTCCACGTGCCGGTCGCGTTGACGAGCGTGCGCGTGCGGACGACGACGTCGCGCGCGTCCGGCCCGGCGCCGACCGTGGCGCGGACCAGCAGGAGCGCGGGGTCGTCGTGGTCGTCGCGCACGTCGTGCACCGTGACGGGTCGCACCACGCGCAGGTCGTTCTCGCGCTCGTACGCGGCGTAGTAGCGCGGGACGGCGACGTTGGCGCGCTCGCCGGGGTCGCCTGCCGGGAGCGGGACGCCCGGGAGGTCGTGCACCGCGTGCGTCTCGGCCATGGTCAGCGAGTCCCAGCGGTCCTGCCACGCGCCGCCCGGGCCGCGACCGCCGTCGAGCACGAGCGGGTCGAGCCCGGCGCGCCGCAGGTGGTACGCCGACGACAGCCCGGCCTGGCCCGCACCGACGACCACGACGTCGTGCACGGCCCCGCCCGGGCCGAGCAGGTCCGCGCCCGCCGTGCCCGGTGCCGCTGTCTCTCGCCCCTGGGTCCGCTCGCTCACGCCGACCACAACGACCCGCCCCGACAGAACCTTCCCCACCCCGAGGTGAGGCGCCGAGCACGGGGTTGCCGTCGTCATCGCGCTCTGAACGACCGCAACCCCATGGTCGACGGCGAACAACCCCGTGCTCGGCGACGCGCCGCCGCGCGTGCGGCCGCGCTCAGGGGAGGTCCGGGACCCGCCCGAGCGTGCGGATCGGCCGGACGGCGAGGAGCGCCACGACCGTGAGCGTCCCCACGACCGCGCCCACCAGGAGCACCCGGTCCGTCCCGAACGCGGCGACGGCGGGACCGGCGAGCGCGGCCCCGATCGGGTACATCCCGACCGACCCCGCGACCTCGTAGGCGTGGACCCGGTTGAGCACGTCGCCGGGCACCTGCGTCTGGACGCTCGTCGCCCACATGACGCCCCACACCCCGACCCCGACGCCCACGAGCACCTGCGCGACGGCGAGCGCCCAGACCGGCCAGCCCAGCACGAGGCCGAGCGGGTAGAGCGGGTAGGCCACGAGCGCCACGGCGCCCGCGGCGAGCGGCCGCCGCGGCCGGTAGCGGATCGCGAGCAGCCCGCCGACCACGGTCCCGACCCCGAGCGCGCTGTTAAGCACGCCGAACGCGGTCGCCCCGTGCGTCGGCACGACGACGCTCGCCGCCAGGGGGAGCTGCGGCCCCCAGGCGAGCACCGCGTAGACCATCCAGATGACGACGACGCCCCACAGCCACGTGCGGGAGCGGAACTCGTGCCACCCGACGGCCAGGCTGCGCCACAGGCCCGCGCCCGCCGGGGGCGCCGGCACGACGCCGAGCCGGAGCGCGAGCAGGCACAGCGCGCTCGTCGCGTAGGCGACGGCGGAGAGGATCATCACCCCGCCGGTCGACCCGAACCCGACGAGGACGCCCGCGAGCGCCGGGCCGCCGAGCCCGGTGATCGCCTCGGAGGTCCGCAGGACGCCGTTGGCCCCCTGGACGTCGCGCGCGACGAGCGGCACGGTCGACGCGGCGCCGGGCTGGAACAGCGCGTTGGCCGTGCCGGCGACGGCGAGGAGGGCGTAGAGGTGCCAGAGGTGGTCGATCCCCCGCACGAACAGGACCGCGAGGAGCACGTGCGCGGCGAGGTTCGCGAGGTCGGCGACGATCATCATCCGGCGCGCGGTGAACCGGTCGGCGAGCACGCCGCCGAAGAGCACGAGCCCCGCGAACGGGGCGACGAGGAACGCCATCGCGTACCCCGCGACCGCGAGCCCGTAGCCCGAGGCGAGCAGCCCGGCCGAGACCGCGACCGGGAGCATCGCCCAGCTGAGCAGCCCCGCGCTGCGCGCGGTGAAGTAGAACCGGAAGTCCCGCGACCAGACGGCCGGTCCCGTCGGTTCCCCGACCGGTCGGGCCGGAACCGTCACCGGGACCGGGACCCGCCCTGCTGCGACCTCCGCCGCCTCCTCGACCGCGCACGCGCCCATGCCGCCCTGCCTCTCAGCCCCTCGCCGTCGTCCGACCGGTCGGACGACGGCGGGGCGGGCAGGCCGACGCGGCCCCCCGGGTCCCGCGCCTCACGGCCGCTCGCTCACGGACGTGACAACCGTCACCCCGGCCCGAACCTTCCCGCCGCGAGGACGGCGTCCCGCGGGCGCGGGCGGCGCGCGTTCGGTCGTGCGCGGGCGCCGGGGGCAAGATGGACCGGTGGAGACCGCGATCCTCTGGCACACCGGGCCGCTCATCGACGACGTCGAGATCGCGCAGGTCCACGACCTCGCCGCGGCGGCGGAGCGGGAGGACGGCGTGGCTCCCCTCTCCGAGCAGCCGCTGCTCAACCTGCGCGAGGCGACCGACGACGTCGTGCACCTCCTCACGTGGCGCGGGGGCGAGCTCGCGGGCTACGCCCAGGTGGACAAGCGCGGGGACGCACCGAGCGCGGAGCTCGTCGTGCGCCCGGCGCACCGCGGCCACGGCCTCGGGTTCCACCTCCTCGGGAGCGCCGCGGACCGCGCCGTCGAGCCGCGCCCGTCCGAGCGCACCACGGACGAGCGCGCCACGGACGAGCGCGCTGCGGACGAGCGCGCCACGGACGGGGCCGCGACGGACGGCGCGCCCTCCCCCGGCAGGGACGTCCCGCCGCTGCGCGTGTGGGCCCACGGCGACCTGCCCGCGGCGCAGGCCCTCGCCGCGCGGGCGGGGTACGGCGTCGTGCGGGAGCTGCTCGTGCTCGAGCGCCCGCTGGGCGGCCCGGCGGAGCACCCGCGCCCCGCCGTCCCGGCGGGTCTGCGGCTGCGCGCGTTCGTGCCCGGGGACGACGACGCGGCCTGGGTCCGGGCCAACGCGCTCGCGTTCGCGCACCACCCGGAGCAGGGGCGGCTCACGGTCGACGACCTGCGTGCGCGGATGCGCGAGGACTGGTTCGACGCCGCCGGTCTCCTGCTCCTCGAGCGCGACCCGGCACCCGGCGACGGCGCGCCCGAGCTCGTCGGGTTCGTGTGGACGAAGATCCCGACGGGCCAGCCGGACGGCGCACGCGAGGGCGAGATCTACGTCGTCGGGGTGGTCCCGTCCGCCCAGGGCGAGGGGCTCGGGCGGCTGCTGACCGCCGTCGGGCTCGCGCACCTCGCGGAGCGTGGGGCACGCACGGCGGTGCTGTACGTGGACGGCGACAACGTCCCGGCGGTGCGGACCTACGAGCGGGCGGGGTTCGTGCGGCGCGCCGTGCACGTGCAGTACGCGCGGCCCGCCCGCTGACCCCCGCGCCGACCGCGCGGTGACCCGCGTCACGCACCGTTCATCAACTGGTGCCACCATGAACCCATGACCGACACGTCCACGCAGCGCACCCTCGACCCGGACCTCGCCGCGCACATCGCGGAGCACATCGCCGAGGAGCCCGAGATCGAACCGGTCGGTGCGGAGCTCGACCTCGGTCCGCTGCCCGACGACCGGTTCGCCGACCGCGAGCTGAGCTGGCTCGCGTTCAACCAGCGCGTGCTCGAGCTCGCGGAGGACCCGAGCCAGCCGCTCCTGGAGCGCGTGCGGTTCCTCGCGATCTTCGCGTCGAACCTGGACGAGTTCTTCATGGTTCGGGTCGCCGGCCTCAAGCGCCGCATGGCGACGGGCATCGCGGTCACGGCCGCCTCGGGGCTGTCGCCGCGCCAGGTGCTCGACGCGATCAGCGAGCGCGCGCACGAGCTCATGGACCGCCACGCGCGGGTCTTCGCCGACGACGTCCAGCCGGCGCTCGCCGCCGAGGGCATCACGCTCGTCCACTGGGACGAGCTGGAGACGCGCGAGCAGGAGCGCCTGCACAAGTTCTTCCGCAAGCAGATCTTCCCCGTGCTCACGCCGCTCGCCGTCGACCCGGCGCACCCGTTCCCGTACATCTCGGGGCTCTCGCTCAACCTCGCGGTCGTGGTGGCGAACCCGACGACGGGCAAGGAGCACTTCGCGCGCGTCAAGGTGCCACCGCTGCTGCCGCGGTTCATCGCCGTGGACGCGCGGGGACGCCCGAGCGCGCCGACGTCGCAGACGGCGTCGCCCGACCGCGGGCCGACGTCGTTCGTGCCGATCGAGGAGGTCATCGCCCAGCACCTCGACCACCTCTTCCCCGGCATGGAGGTGCGCGAGCACCACCTGTTCCGCGTCACGCGCAACGAGGACGTCGAGGTCGAGGAGGACGACGCGGAGAACCTGCTCCAGGCGATGGAGAAGGAGCTGCTGCGCCGCCGGTTCGGCCCGCCCGTGCGCCTCGAACTCACGCCGGGCATCAGCGCGCGCATCCGCGCGCTGCTCGTGCGCGAGCTCGGCGTCGTCGAGGAGGAGGTGTACGAGATCCCGCTGCCGCTCGACCTCACGGGCCTCAACCTCATCGCCGACCTCGACCGTGCCGACCTGCACTTCCCGCCGTTCGTCCCGACGACGCACCGCCTCCTCGCCGAGGTGGAGAGCTCGTCACCGACGGACGTGTTCGCCGCGATCCGCGAGCGCGACGTCCTGCTGCACCACCCGTACGACTCGTTCTCGACGTCGGTGCAGACGTTCCTCGAGCAGGCGGCGGCCGACCCGGCGGTGCTCGCGATCAAGCAGACGCTGTACCGGACGTCGGGCGACTCGCCGATCGTCGACGCGCTCATCGACGCGGCCGAGGCGGGCAAGCAGGTGCTCGCGCTCGTCGAGATCAAGGCCCGGTTCGACGAGCAGGCCAACATCTCGTGGGCGCGCAAGCTCGAGCAGGCGGGCGTGCACGTCGTGTACGGGATCGTCGGGCTCAAGACGCACTGCAAGCTCTCGCTCGTCGTGCGCCAGGAGTCGGACGGCCTGCGCCGCTACTGCCACGTCGGCACGGGGAACTACCACCCGAAGACGGCGCGCCTGTACACCGACCACGGCCTGCTCACGTGCGACCCCGACGTCGGGCAGGACCTCACGCGCCTGTTCAACCAGCTCTCCGGGTACGCGCCGCAGTCGCGGTTCCACCGCCTGCTCGTCGCGCCCCGCACCGTCCGCTCCGGCCTCGTCGAGCGGATCGACCGCGAGGCGGTCGCCGCGCGCGAGGGCCACGAGGCGTGGGTCAAGATCAAGGTCAACTCCGTCGTCGACGAGACGACGCTCGACGCGCTCTACCGGGCGTCGCAGGCGGGCGTGAAGGTCGACCTCGTGGTGCGCGGCATCTGCGCCGTCCGCCCGGGCGTGCCCGGGCTGAGCGAGAACATCCGCGTGCGCTCGATCCTCGGGCGCTTCCTCGAGCACTCGCGCATCTACGCGTTCGCCAACTCCGCCGGCCCCGCCATCGGCGAGGGCCCGGAGAGCGGCCCGGAGGTGTTCATCGGGTCGGCCGACCTCATGCACCGCAACCTCGACCGCCGCGTCGAGGCGCTCGTGCGCATCACCGACCCCGACCAGGTGATGGAGCTGCTCGACCTGCTCGACGCGTCGATGTCCGAGCGCACCGCGTCGTGGCACCTCGATGCCGACGGCACGTGGCACCGCCCCGACACCGCGCCCGACGGCTCGCCGCTCGTCGACCTCCAGGCCAGCCTCGTCCAGCGACAGCGCCGCCGGCTCGTCGGGAGGCGGTAGCGGATGGGAGTGCCGTCCTCCGCGCTCCGCGGCGGCGTGCCGCTCGTGGACACGCTCGGCCCGACGCACGTGTCGCACGCGCCCGTCATCGAGTCGGCCGGTGCCCTCGTGTGGCGCGTGCGCGACGACGAGCTGCAGGTGCGCCTCGTCCACCGGCCGCGCTACGACGACTGGTCGTGGCCCAAGGGCAAGCTCGACCCGGGTGAGACGTTCCAGGCGGCCGCGGCGCGCGAGGTCGCCGAGGAGACGGGCAAGCCGGTCGTGCTGGGCGTCCCGCTCCCGGGGCTGCAGTACCTCACGCCCGAGGGCCGCGTGAAGCGCGTGCACTACTGGGCCGCGCGCCGGGCGTCTGGCCGGTCCGACGCCGGCGCGCTCGCCGCGCGCGCCCCCGTCCCGCCGGTGTCGCCCCAGGAGATCGACCGCGCCGCGTGGCTCTCCGCGGACGACGCCGCGCGGCGCCTCACGCGGCAGGCCGACCGGGCGCCGCTCGAGGCGCTCGTGCGCGAGCGCGACGAGGGCCGGCTCGCGACGCACGTCGTCGTCATCGCGCGCCACGGCAAGGCCGTGGCACGGTCGGCGTGGCACGGCGACGAGCAGGACCGTCCGCTCACGCCCGCGGGCCACGCCCAGGGGGTCGCGCTCGTGCCGGTGCTCGCGGCCTACGGCGTCGAGACGATCGTCACGAGCCGCTGGGACCGCTGCGCCCAGACGATCGCGCCGTACGCGACCGCCTCGGGGCTCGCCCCGGTCAGCATCGACCACCTCACCGAGGCGCAGCACGAGCGCTCCCCCGCGCGCGTCGCGCGGACGGTCCGGGAGCTGCTCGAGGCAGAGCGGTCGTCGGTGCTGTGCACGCACCGGCCGGTGCTGCCCACGGTGCTCGACGTCCTCGGCCAGCACTCGCGCCGGCCGGTCGCGAACGCCCTGCCCGCGCACGACCCGTTCCTCGAGCCCGGCGAGATGATCGTGGCCCACGTGGCGCGCACGCCCAAGGGCCCGCGCGTCGTCGCCGCGGAGAAGGTCGCCCCGCCGCTGCACTGAGACCCCGCGACAGCGCTCCCGAGCGCGACGTCCGGACGCACGACGACGCCCCGCCGGCGGCCGCGAGGCCTCCGACGGGGCGCCGTCGTCGTGCGAGGGGACCGGCGTCGCCGGTGCCCTGGGGTCAGAGCAGGATGGGGCTGAGGATCCAGTAGACGACGGCCGCGACGAGCGCGGCGGCAGGGATCGTCAGGACCCAGGCGGCGCCGATGTTCTTGGCGACGCCCCAGCGCACCGCGGACAGGCGCTTGGTCGCGCCGACGCCCATGATCGCCGAGGTGATGGTGTGCGTCGTCGAGACGGGCGCGTGGAAGATGAACGCGTTGGCGTAGAGCACGACGGCGGACACCGACTCGGCGACGAAGCCGCGCGCCGGGTCGAGCTCGATGATCTTGCGGCCGAGCGTGCGCATGATGCGCCAGCCGCCCGCGTAGGTGCCGAGCGAGATCGCCGTCGCGGCCGACAGCTTGACCCACAGCGGGATCGTGTTGTCGTCCTGGAACCCGCCCGCCACGAGGGCGAGCACGATGACGCCCATCGTCTTCTGCGCGTCCTGCAGACCGTGGCCGAGCGCCATCGCGGCGGCGGAGGCCGTCTGCGCGATCCGGAACCGGCGGAACGCCCGGGCGGGCGCCGCGTTCCGGAACACCCACAGCAGCAGGACCATGAGCGCGAACGCGAGGCCGAAGCCGATCAGCGGCGAGAAGATCATGGGGAGCACGACCTTGTCGAGGATCGCGTCCCAGTGCACCGTGATCCCGGACGCGAGGCCGACGCCCGCGAGGCCGCCGATGATCGCGTGCGTCGACGACGACGGCAGTCCCAGCCACCACGTGATGAGGTTCCACGTGATGGCACCGACCAGCCCGCACAGGACGATGACGAGTCCCTGGTGGGGTGGCACGTCGCCGACGGCGACGATGTCCTCCGCGATGGTCTGCGCCACGGCCGTGCCGAGCAGCGCGCCGATGAGGTTGAACACCGCCGCCATGAGGAGCGCCGCGCGCGGTGTGAGGGCCCGGGTCGACACCGAGGTCGCGATGGCGTTCGCGGCGTCGTGGAACCCGTTCGTGTAGTCGAACGCCAGGGCGAAGGCCACGACGACGACGACGAGCACTGCCTCCACGGGGCTCAGGACTCCTTGAGGGCGATGGTCTCGACCGTGTTGGCGACCTTCTCGAAGGCGTCGGCCGCCTGCTCGAGGACCTCCACGATCTCCTTGAGCTTCATGAGGAGGACCGGGTCGGACACGTCGTCGAAGAGCTCGGCGAGCAGCTTGCGGTGGACCTTGTCCGCCTGGTTCTCCAGGCGGTTGACCTCGACCCAGTACTCGGGGAGGTCGTCCATCGAGCGCAGCCGCGGCATGGCCTCGGCCGTGAGCTCCGACGCCCGCTGGAGCACCTGGACCTGCTCGGACACGCGGGCCGGGAGCTCGTCGACCTTGTAGAGGACGATGAGGTCGGCCGCCTCCTCCATGTAGTCCATGCAGTCGTCGAGCGCCGACGCGAGGGCGTAGATGTCGTCCCGGTCGAACGGCGTGACGAACGTCTGGTTGAGGCGTCGCATGATCGAGTGCGTCGCGTCGTCCGCGAGGTGCTCGGTCTCGCTCAGCTGCTTCGCGAGCTGCTTGCGCGTGGGGCGGTCCGCCCCCAGCAGCTCCGCGAGGAGCGTGGACCCTGTGACCAGGTGCTGCGCCGAGGCGGCGAGGAGGTCGAAGAACGAGGTGTCGCGCGGTGTCAGGCGCAGGCGCACGGGGGGCTCCGGAAGGGACGCGGGGTAGGGGTCTGAGCTGGCGTCGGCCGCGGGGGCCGCTCGACCGCCGGGGGAACCGGACGGCCGGGGTGGTCACGATCTCTGGTCGGATGATCTCTCGGTGAACGCACGTCGAACTCTCGTCAAATGTAGCCGACGCGCGGAGCGATGCTGGAATCGTCGGGCCCAAGGTCCCGGATGCTCAGGACACCCACAGCCTGCGCCCGGCCTCGTCGCCGGTGCGGCCACCGCGCCCGCGCACCGCACGAGAGGCGGCGCGCGGTGGGCGCGCGGGGGAAGTAGTGACGCCGGACCGGGAGCGCCTCTCGGCGCGTGGCCGCTCGTAGCGGCTGAGTGTGGAGCCCGGGGCTACCGCGGCCCGGCGTCGAGATCCATCGTACGTGCCGCACCCCGGTCGGGGTACCCGTGTTCGCGCTCCGCGAGACCGCCCCCGCCCGCCGTGCGGGCGCGCCGCCCATCCCGCACCCTCGCGCCCGCGGGGTCCCGACGGGCCCGACCAGGAGGTTCCGGTCGGTCGAGCAGGCGGTCTGGGCGCGTCAGGTGGCACGGACACGCCAGGTTCGCCTGCTCGGCGACGACCGGGGCCTCCGCAGCGGGGAGGAGCGCGCGCTCAGTCGAGGCGGTCGGCGCGCCAGAGCTCGGCGGCGTGCTCGAGCTCCTGGGCCGTCCGCAGCAGCGAGCCCGCGCCGCGGGTCGTGCGCAGGGCGCCGTCGGGGTCGGCGACCTCGCGGGCGTCGGCGTCGAACGCGGCGCCGGTGGCGAGGATGCGGCAGAACGACCCCGCGCGCTCGAGCGCGACCGCGAGGTCGCCCGTGAAGACGCCGGACAGCACCGCGTCGGCGAGGTCGCGCACGTCCTGCGGCCCCGGCGGCCGGGGCACGCCCGCGATCGCCTCGTGGACGGGCGCCGCGTCGACGCCGAGCCGATAGCGGAGGGTGACGGTCTGCGGGTCGCGACGCACCCACTCGCGCAGCACGTAGAGCCGCCACAGCGCCCCCGGCAGGGAGTTGGGCGCGGCGTCGGACCACAGGCCGGCCACGACGTCGAGGCCCTCGGTCTCGACGAGGTGGACGAGCCGCTCGACGACCTCCGGGTCCTCGGTGTCGCGGGCGCGGTGCACGATCGCGTGCGCGGTGGTGTGCGCGACCCGGTCGCGGAGCGCGGGGTCGAGCTCGCCGGGCAGCTCGTCGGCGTCGCGCGGGTCGAGCATGGCGGGGCGCCGGGGGCGCTGCGTGCGGTCGGACCGACCGGGGTCGGGCCGGGCTCCGGGGGTGGGGACGTCGTCTGGCACCCGCCCAGTCTCCACCCGGGCCCGCGCCGCGCGCAGCCTCCCAGGGGGCGCTCGGGGCTGGACCTCGTTCACCGCGCCACGGTCCGCACCCCGCCCTACAGTGACGACAGAGGGACGACAGGAGCTGCCACCGGCTCCGGGACGGAGCGGAGGGCGAGATGTCGAGCAGCGGCGCAGCAGGTCAGAGGACCGTGAGCGAGCGGAGCGCCCACCGGAAGGCGATCGGTCTCGCCGTCGCCGCCGCCGTCGGCGGCTTCCTCTTCGGGTTCGACAGCTCGGTCATCAACGGCGCCGTCGCGGCGATCGAGGGCCAGTTCGACCTCGACTCCGCGGTGACGGGCCTCGTCGTCGCGATCGCTCTCCTCGGCTGTGCGCTCGGCGCGTGGTCGGGCGGCCGCCTCGCCGACCGGTGGGGCCGCACGCGCGTCATGGTGTTCGGCGCCGTCCTGTTCTTCGTCTCCTCGATCCTCTCGGCGATCGCGTGGTCGGCCTTCGACCTGGCCATCTGGCGGTTCATGGCGGGCGTCGGCATCGGTATCGCCTCGGTCATCGCGCCCGCGTACATCGCGGAGATCGCGCCGGCCCGCCTCCGCGGCCGCATGGGCTCGCTCCAGCAGCTCGCCATCACGATCGGCATCTTCGCCGCGCTGCTCTCCGACCAGCTCCTCGCGGAGACCGCTGGCGGCGCGTCCAACGAGCTGTGGCTCGGGTGGGAGGCGTGGCGCTGGATGTTCCTCGTCTGCGTCGTCCCCGCTGCGGTCTACGGCATCCTCGCCCTGCGCATCCCCGAGTCGCCCCGGTACCTGGTGGCGAAGGGCCGGGACGACGAGGCGCGCGCCGTGCTCGAGTCGGTGCTCGGGCCGGACGAGGACGTCGACGACCGCATCGCGCAGATCCACCGCTCGATCGCCGTCGACGAGAAGAACGCGCAGGAGGGCACGCTCAAGGGCTCGGCGCTGGGCCTCAAGCCGATCGTGTGGGTCGGCATCCTGCTCTCGGTGTTCCAGCAGTTCGTCGGGATCAACGTGATCTTCTACTACTCGACGACGCTGTGGCAGGCCGTCGGCTTCGACGAGAGCCAGTCGTTCCTCGTCTCGACGATCACGTCCGTGACGAACGTCGCGGTGACGTTCATCGCGATCGCGCTCGTCGACAAGGTGGGGCGGCGCCCGATCCTGCTCATCGGTTCGGCCGGCATGACCCTCTCGCTCGGGATCATGGCGCTCGCCTTCACGCAGGCCAGCGGGAGCGGGGACAACATCAGCCTGCCGGACCCGTGGGGCCCGATCGCCCTCGTGGCCGCGAACGCGTTCGTCGTGTTCTTCGGGGCGTCGTGGGGCCCGCTCGTCTGGGTCCTCCTGGGCGAGATGTTCCCGAACCGGATCCGGGCCGCCGCCCTGGGCGTGGCGGCCATGGCGCAGTGGCTGGCGAACTTCGCCATCACCCTGACGTTCCCGCCGATGCTCGCCGCCTTCGGCGCCTCGATCCCCTACCTGATGTACGCGATCTTCGCGGCGCTCTCGTTCGTCTTCGTCCTGAGCAAGGTGCCGGAGACGAAGGGTGTCGAGCTGGAGGACATGGGCGACCAGGCCAAGAGCCGCTCCGGGCGCTGACCTCTCCTCCCGGTCCCCGCCGAGCCCGGGTCCTCCCACGCCGCTGCGACGACGGGGACGGGCCCGGGCTCCGTCGTTCGCACCACCGCCTCTCACGCCGGGAATTCCTTGCCCCACACAATGGTTGCTGAAAGCAACTTCGCGGAGTATGCTTGCCTGCAGCAACCAAGGAGTGCCTGTGCCTGTGACCGCCCTTCCCGCGACCGACGTCGCGGACCCCGTACTCACCCCGGACCCGTCCCCCGCGGCGGGACTCGTCCGCGCGCTCGACGACCTGGCGCGCGCCCAGCGGGAGTCCGCCGTCCGGATCGCCCGCGACCTCGACATGCCGCGGGCGTCGTTCGGCCTGCTCCGGATGCTCCAGCACTGCGGCCCCGTCCAGCTCGGGGACGTCGCGGCGAAGCTCCGGGTCGACCTCTCCGTCGCGAGCCGCCAGGTGAGCCACCTGGTCGACGCGGGCCTCGTGCGCCGCACGGTGGACGACGACGACCGGCGGGCCCGGACCGTCGAGCTCACCGAGGCGGGCCGCGCGCTCCTGGTGCGGGCGTACGAGCACATCGACGTCCTCGCCGCGACGACATTCGCGGACTGGGGCGACGAGGAGATCGTCGAGGCCACGCGCCACATCGAGCGCGTCGCCGCGGCGGTCGTCGCGGTCCACGACTCGCCCCGCACCACCGGGTGACCGACGGCGCCCGGCGGCCCCGCGCCGTCGGGCACGCGCCCCGACCACCGGCCGCACCGCGGACCGGCCCCCGACCACCTGACACCGCCCCCCGACACGTGCGCCCCGTCCCGGCCTCGTGAGCAAGGAACCCAGCGCCTGATGACCAGCACCCCCGCAGAACGCACCGCACCGCCCGGCAGCGCCGGCGCCCCCGCACCGATGACCCGCCGCGAGGTCATGGAGTCCCTCTCCGGGATCCTCCTCGGCATGTTCGTCGCGATCCTCGCGAGCTCGATCGTCTCGAGCTCCCTCCCGAAGATCGTCAGCGACCTCGACGGCTCGCAGTCGTCGTACACGTGGGTCGTCACCTCGACCCTCCTCGCCATGACGATCTCGACCCCCATCTGGGGCAAGCTCGCCGACCTCACCAACCGCAAGGTCCTCATCCAGATCGCGCTCGTCGTCGCGGTCGTGTCCTCCGCGCTCGCGGGGCTCTCGCAGAACGTCGGCACCCTCATCGCGCTGCGCGCCTTCCAGGGCATCGGCGCCGGTGGCCTCATGGCGCTCGCCACGGTGCTCATCACCGACATCATCTCGCCGCGCGAGCGCGGCAAGTTCATGGGCCTCATGGGCGGCATCATGGCCGTCAGCCAGATCGGCGGGCCGCTCCTCGGCGGCGTCCTCACCGACGCCGTGAGCTGGCGCCTCAACTTCTTCGTCGGCCTGCCGTTCGCCATCGCCGCGATCGTCGTCCTCCAGCGCACGCTGCACCTGCCGAAGGTCGCGCGCCGCGTCGTCCGGATCGACTACTGGGGCGCGATCCTCATCAGCGCCGGCGTGTCCTCGCTCCTGCTGTGGGTCACGTTCGCCGGGCAGAACTTCGAGTGGCTCTCGTGGCAGACCTTCGCGATGGTCGGCGGCGCGGTCGTCGCGCTCGTGGGTGCCGTGCTCGTCGAGCGCGTGACGCCCGAGCCGCTCATCCCGCTGCACCTGTTCAAGAACCGCACGTTCGTCCTCGCGGTCGTCGCGTCCGTCGCGGTCGGCGTCGCGATGTTCGGGACCGCCGTGTTCCTCAGCCAGTACATGCAGGTCGCGCGGGGCAAGACGCCGACCGAGTCCGGCCTCCTCACGATCCCGATGATCGTCGGCACGTTCGTCGCGTCGACCCTCTTCGGCCAGCTCATCACGCGCTACGGCCGCTACAAGGCCTTCATGGTCACCGGTGGCGCGGTCCTCGTCGCCTCGCTCTTCGCGCTGTCGACGATCGACTACCACACGAGCTTCACGCTCATCAGCGTCTACCTGTTCTTCCTCGGCGTGAGCATGGGCATGCTCATGCAGAACCTCGTGCTCGCCGTGCAGAACACGCTCGCCGTGGAGGAGATGGGCGCCGGGACCTCGACCGTCGCGTTCTTCCGCAGCCTCGGCGGCGCGATCGGCGTGTCCGTGCTCGGCGCGGTGCTCGCGAACAAGGTCACGACGTCGATCCAGGACGGCCTCGCGCAGCTCGGCGTCCCGGCAGGCTCGATGGGCGGCGGCAACGCCGTGCCCGACGTCTCGACCCTGCCCGCGCCGATCAAGGACCTCGTGGAGAAGTCCTACGGCGACGGGATCGCCGAGATCTTCCTCGTCGCGGTGCCGCTCGCGCTCGTCGCGCTCATCGCCGTGTCGTTCCTCAAGGAGGTGCCGCTCGGCACCAAGACCGGCCTCCAGGAGCGCCTCGAGAAGGAGGCGGCCCTGCTCGGCACGGACGCCCCCGTCGACGCGACCCCCGGTCGCGTGACCCTCGCGGAGGAGACGGAGTCCACGCTGCTCGGTGCCTACGAGCCCGCGGGCGTGGTCGACGACGAGGCGACCGCACGCCGGTCGCGCTGAGGTCGGCGTCCCCGCCGCACGGGGGCACCGCCGACACACCCCGAGGGGGTGGTCCCGGACCGTCCGGGGCCACCCCCTCGGTCGTGCGCCGGGAACTCCCGTCGCCCCGCGCGGGTGAGGTTCCGGGGAGGAAGGTGACCGGGCCGTGCCCTTCGCGCCATGATGGCCCTGTGCCCCCCGAGACCGCTCCGGCCCGCCCCGCTCCCGACACCGCGCACGTCGACGACGACGCGTACGTCGACCTCGAACGCGAGCTGCGGATCCTGCTGCGCCGCGCGGGCGCGGTCGCCACGGGGATGGCCCGCCGCATCCACCCCGACCTCGAGGCGAGCGCCTACCCGCTGCTCGCCCACATCGCCGACCACCCCGGGGTCCGCGGCTCGGAGCTCGCGGCGCAGTTCGGCGTGGGGCGCGCGACGATCTCCCGCCAGCTCAGCCGCCTGCACGACCTCGGCCTCGTCGCGCGCGAGGTCGACCCCGACGACTCGCGCGGCCAGCTCATCACCCTGACGCCCGACGGCGAGGCCCGCCTCCACGCGGCGCACAGCGGGCGGGTCACGTCGATCACCGAGGCGCTGGAGGGCTGGGACCAGCGCGACGTCGCGACGCTCGCGACGCTCCTGCACCGGTACTCCGAGGACGTCGTGCGCTGGGCCGCCAACCGGTGACCCTGGCCCCCGGCGCGGCATGACCGTGCCCGACGGCGCCCGCCCGCCCCACGCCGCCCCGCGCGGTCGCGGGGCGGCCCGGGTCCGACGGCGGCCCGTCGTCGCGCTCGTCCTCGCGCTCGTCGTGGTGGCGGGACTCGTCGTCGCGACGCGCGTCCCCGACCCGTGGGGCGACGTCGGCGGCGACGTGCTCTACGCCGTCGCGACCTTCGTCCTCGTGGTCCTCGTGGCGCCGCGCGTGCGCCCGCTCGTGGCGGGCGCCGTCGCGCTGGGGTGGTGCTGGGCGGTCGAGGCGCTCCAGGCGACGGGCGTCGCCGCCGCCGTGAACGACGCGGTCCCGCCCGCGGCGTGGCTGCTGGGCAGCACGTTCGCGGTGCGGGACCTGGTCTGCTATCTGGTGGGCGTGGCGCTCGCGTGCGCTGTCGACGCGGGCGTCGGCGCCCGGTCGGCTACTCCGCGCCGGCCTCGAACGTCAGGCTGACCGAGTTCATGCAGAACCGGTCGCCCGTCGGGGTCTGGGGCGCGTCGTCGAACACGTGGCCCAGGTGCGAGCCGCAGCGCGCACAGCGCACCTCGGTGCGCACCATGCCGTGGCTGCGGTCGGTGAGCAGCTCGACGCGGTCGCCCGCGAGCGGGCTGAAGAAGCTCGGCCACCCGCAGTGCGAGTCGAACTTCGTGTCGGAGCGGAACAGCTCGTTCCCGCACGCCCGACACGCATAGACGCCGACGCGCTTCTCGTCGAGCAGCTCGCCCGTCCACGCGCGCTCGGTCCCGGCCTGCCGCAGCACGGCGTACTCCTGCGGGGACAGCTCGGCGCGCCACTCGTCGTCGGTCTTCACGACCTCGTAGGGCTGGTTCTCGTGGGTCTGGCTGGTCATGGTCCACCTCCGACCGTCCCAACCACGCCGACCGCTCCCGTGTTCCCGCCCCGCCCCACCCGCTGCGTGCAGGCGTCAGCGCGGGCTGGAGGTCGAGTAGACGGTGCTCGACCCGCCGGCGGGGCGCTGCGCGCGGCCGCGGCCACCGCGACGGCGGCCGCCGCCCTGGCCCGCTGCGCCGTTCCCGGTGCCCGACGTGCCGCGGCCGTCCCGGGCGCCGCCCTCGGGGCGACCCGCACCCGCCGGGCGCTGCGCCGGGCGCTGACCGCCCTGGCCGCGCGCCGCCGTCGTGCCCTGGCCCGCGGGCTGCGCGGCCGGACGTGCGCCGCCCTGGCCGCCACGACCACGGCGCGACGCGCGCGACCCGCCGTTGGACGAGCCCGTGCCGCGCTTCGCCTGCGTCTGCGGCGGCGTGATGTCGGACGGGCGCACGTACTCCGCGACCTCACCGACGAGCCCCTTGATCGTCGCGTCGCCCGGGGCGACCGGCTGCGGCTGGGCCGTGATCTTCGCCTTGCGCGTGAGGTCGCGCACGTCGCCGCGCTGCTCCGGGAGCATGACGGTGACGACGACGCCCTCCGACCCGGCGCGGGCGGTGCGGCCCGAGCGGTGCAGGTACGCCTTGTGCTCCGCCGGCGGGTCGACGTGCACGACGAGCTCCACGTCGTCGACGTGGATGCCGCGCGCCGCGATGTCCGTGGCGACGAGCACCTTGACCGCGCCCGACGAGAACGCCTCGAGGTTGCGCTCGCGCGCGCCCTGGCCGAGGTTGCCGTGCAGGTCGACGGCGGGCACGCCCGCCGCGGTGAGCTGCTTCGCGAGCTTCTTCGCCTGGTGCTTGGTGCGCATGAACAGCACGCGGCGGCCCGTGCCCGAGGCGAGCTCGTGCACGATCTGCTTCTTCGCGTCCGCGTCGCGCACCGCGAGGATGTGGTGCGTCATCTGCGGGGGCGCGGCCGCGGCGTCGTCCACCGAGTGGCGCACCGGGTTGCTGAGGTAGCGCTTGACCAGCTGGTCCACGCCGTTGTCCAGCGTCGCGGAGAACAGCATGCGCTGCCCCTGCTTCGGCGTCTTGTCCATGATGCGCTTCACGCCCGGCAGGAACCCGAGGTCGGCCATGTGGTCGGCCTCGTCGAGCACGGTGATCTCGATGCCGTCGAGCGTGAGCAGGCGCTGGTTGAGGAGGTCCTCCAGGCGGCCCGGGCACGCGATGACGATGTCGGCGCCCTTGTCGAGCGCGGCGACCTGGCGCGACTGCGCGACGCCGCCGAAGATCGTCGTCGTCACGAGCCCGAGCGCCTTGGCGACCGGCTCCATCGTGGCGTTGATCTGGTTGGCGAGCTCGCGCGTCGGGCACAGCACGAGCGCACGGGGCCGGCGCGGGTGGCGCGACGACTTCGCCCACGACAGGCGGGCGACGGTGGGCAGCGAGAACGCGAGCGTCTTGCCGGAGCCGGTGCGGCCGCGGCCGAGGACGTCACGGCCCTTCAGCGAGTCGGGCAGCGTGGCGGTCTGGATGGGGAACGGGGAGTCGATGCCCTGGCGCGAGAGCTCGCGCACGACAGGGGTGGGCAGGCCGAAGTCGGCAAAGGAAGTCACAGGTGATGGGCCTCTCGGGGCTCAAGGTCGGGGTCCGCCGCACGCAATCCGGGGGGATCTCCACGACGCCGGGCGCGCGGGATCGCGCTGCCCTCGAACGTCCAGTGTCTCATGCCCGACGACGGGCGGCCGGGTGAGGTGCGTCTCGGCACCCTCGGGCACAGGGCCCTGTGGTGGAATGTCGCGCGTGCACGCCCTGGCGAACGCCCTCACCGTCCTGCCCGCCCTCCCCCGAGGCGAGGTCGCGGGAGCGCCCGACGACGCCTCCACGACGGGCGGTGACGTCGCCGCGTCCGTGGGGGACGTCGTCGGGCAGGTGTGGGACGCGGCGACGACGCCCGTCCCTCCCCCGGCGGCCGCCGTGGTCGTCGCGATGGGCGTCCTCGCGCTCGTCGTCGTGCTCGTCACGCCCGTGTGGCGCGTGGCCCGGCACGTCGTGACCATCGCGCACGAGGCGTCGCACGCGCTCGCGGCCCTGCTCACGGGGCGTCGGCTCGCGGGCATCCGCCTGCACTCCGACACGTCGGGGCTCACCGTCTCGTCCGGGCGCCCCCGCGGGTTCGGCATGGTCCTCACCGCGTTCATGGGGTACGTCGGCCCCGGCCTCATCGGCCTGGGCGCCGCCGCGCTGCTCCGCCAGGGGTACGCCGTCGGGCTGCTGTGGCTGCTCGTCATGCTGCTCGCCCTCATGCTGCTGCAGATCCGCAACTGGTTCGGGCTCTGGTCCGTGCTCGTCACCGGCGCCGCGCTCGTCGGGGTGTCCTGGTGGGCGACGCCGCCCGTGCAGAGCGCCGTCGCCTACGCCGTGACGTGGTTCCTGCTGCTGGGCGCCGTGCGGCCGGTGCTGGAGCTGCAGTCCGAGCGGTCGCGCGGCCGGGCGAGCACCTCCGACGCCGACATCCTCGCGCGCCTCACCCGCCTGCCCGGCCTGTTCTGGGTCGGGGTGTTCCTCGTCGTGACGGTCGGCGCCGCCGTGCTCGGCGGGTCGTGGATCGTCGGGCCCGCCGCCTGACCCTCGCGTACCGGTCGCACCCCGGTAGCGCGACCCTCGCAGGCCGGTCGAGACACGACGACGGGCCGCCCGCCGGAGCGAGCGGCCCGTCGTGGGACCGAGGACGCGCCTGGAGGAGGAGGACGCGTCGTCGATGGGGTCCGGCGCGAGCGCCGGGAGCGTCCCGTCAGCCCTGCGGCGTCAGGACGAACGCCGGTCCCTGCGCGTTCGGGTCCGTGTCGAGCGTGAGGTTCGCGAGGGTCGGGGCCGTGGCGGACTCCACGAACACCTTCGCCTCGCCGTTCTCCACGACCGTGTCGTCGGGCTGCGGGGCGGGGACGAGCGCGAGCTCGAAGCTGCCCGCCTGGTCCGCCGACTCGGCGATCCGCAGACCGCCTCCCTCGGGGACGCCGGCCTGGGTCTGCAGGTCGTGGACAGCGGTACGGGCGTTGTCGGTCAGGGTAAGCACGAGAGCTCCTCTCGTCGCCGGGCGGAACCTGCGGGACACGTCCGTGCGGCCCACGCCTGGCCGGCGTGACCTGCCGTCGGTGCACCCTCCCGCGGGCTCCTCGGTCTTCTCCACCGAAACAAGAACCCGCGACCGTCGCAAGCGAAACGCCCGGTTCTCACCAAATTTCTCACGGAGCAAGACCGCGGGTGACACGTCGCAGAGCACCGCATAGGGTGCGCGCCCGCGGGGGTCGGCGTCTGAGTTCGGCACATACTGCCGGGGTCGGCACGTACTGCCGGGGTCGGCACGTTCTGCCGGGGTCGGCACGTACTGCCGGGGTCGGCACGTACTGCCGCGTTCGGCAGTCGCACGTGCCGATCTGGGTCGGGGCTGCCGAACTCGGTCGGGACTGCCGACGGCGGGGCGCGGGTAGCCTGTGCGTGGACGCCACCGACGTCCAGGGCCTCTAGCTCAATCGGCAGAGCTGCGGACTTTTAATCCGTAGGTTGTGGGTTCGAACCCCACGGGGCCCACTAGAAGCCCTGTAATTGCAACGTTTCTGGCCTCTCCGGCGGAGAGTAGGCCACTAAATCCCCTGGAAACCCCCCGGTAACGCGGTTCCTGGCGGGCGCGCACGGGCGTCATCCCTCACGCGACGTCGGCGCCACACTCAGGGCACCGTCGCACCGCAACGCGCGCATAGCTGTCGGGCACGGCGCACCGATGGACGCACAAGATGCTGACGCGGTGCGGCACGGCGGTCCCAGGTATCGCACCCCAGCTGATGATGTGCTGAACTCTCGCCCGCGCGCTTGAACCACAGCCCGGACAGTCAACATTGACCCACTTCTCGATGACGCTCATGCACAGCCTCTGCTCTCGTCGCTCCCGCTGTGCTCGCCCGCGCCGCCACGGAGAGCACCCCGAATCGCGGTCTTCTTCACGACCCGGTGTAGCCCCCGCAGCACCATGGCGCCGCAGTACCCACCGTGCAGCATCCGCTACCCGCTCGCGAGATAGAACGACCTAGAGCACTTCCGCCGCGCGCGTCGTGGCGGGCCGACGGTCCATGTACACGTCCGTCGTGATCGACGGGGACGCGTGCCCGAGCTGGCCGGCAATCTCCCGCGCGGTCAGGCCCCGCTGATCCATGAGTGTGGCCGCCGTGCGTCGGAACGTGTGCGACGTCGCCCAATCGAATCCGGCCCGGTCCAGCATGCGACGGATCGTCTTCGTCGTGTTCGACGGGTCGCGGAGCTTCCCGCCCGGGGACGGGAACACCACGTCATCCGGCAGCGTGTGTTCCATCGTGTCTCGGCGGACGCGTAGCCGGTCCGCCAACCACTCAGGCAACTGCACGACACGGCGACTGGAGTCGGACGCGTGACGCTTCGTCTTCGTGCCCTCCTGGATAGAGACGCCCTCCCCCGGGACGCGTACAAGGGTGGCGTCGATGCGCGCTGTGGCCCGCCCATTGTCGAGGAAGACCCGCGACCACCTCAGGGCGCACGCCTCGCCCAGACGCGCACCCGTGCCCGCCAGGAACGCCATCAGGTCGCCCAAGTCGTGGGCCAACGCGTGCTCGTCGGTGTCCATGAACGTCAGCACCGCCGCACGCTCCTCCTCCGTGAACGCGCGCGTGGTGTCGCGGGCAGTTCCCTTCCGCTTCGGGGCACCCTTGCGCTTGATCCGGTCGACTTCACGAACCGGGTTGGCGGGGATGGCTCCGTTGCGGACGGCGAGCCCGAGGATGCCGGACAGGACGGTGCGGGCGGTCTTGGCGACCGCCGGCCCGCCCTCCTTGTTGATGTCCTGGAGTGCCCGATTGATCGCGGCCACGTTCAGCTCGCGCACGGTCCAGCCCGCGAGCGGGCCCCGAGACTTCGGGTCGGTGGGGCTGCCCGTGATGTACCGGCGCAAGATCGACGAGTACACGGCCTTCGTGTTGGGTGACCGTGACTCGTCGCCCTGGAGCTCTTCCTCCCACTCCGCGGCCAGTTCCGAGAACGTGGTCGCCGGGGTGATGGCGCCCTTCATCACTGGGGTGACGCGCTCACGCAGCGCCTCTTCAAGCAGGCGCCGCGCTTCGACCTTCGTGGCGCCGTAGCGCTCGACGTCACGAACGATGCCATCCATGTCGCGCACCTTGGCGCGGGCGCGCCAGCGGTCCGCCTTCCGCGTCCCGGCGGGCGCGGCACGGTACTTGCCGTCGTCGGCCAAGAGCTGGGGCGTGGTGGCAACGTTGCCCCACTCTCCGAGTTTCATTCGTGGTCGAGCCACGCCAGGCCTCCCATGCCGAATCCGGGGGGTAGTTATACGCCAAGTCTACACTCTGCACTTACCGAGCCTGCGGAAGGACTTCCAATGATCGATGACCGCCAAGCGTCCCGTGTCCAGCAGGCGGCCCATCGCGAGCTCGAACGGGCAGCCAGACATGCCGAGAGCATGCCCGCAGTCACGCTCGCGGGCGTCCTTCAAGCCGTCGATAAGTTCAAGAACCTGGCGATCCCCGACCCGGTGCGAGGCGATCTGTACTTTCGAGCCTCTTCGCTACAAATCAATGCGTCGAATCGCCTAGGCAAGCCAGAAGGCCTGAGGCTTGGCCTCTCATGGGCGGAAGAGGCAGCGGACGCTTGGGCCCAGTCGAGGCATCTCCAAGCACAGGCACACTACAACGTCGCGAACGCTCGGGCCGCGCTGGCCGCAATCGGCACTCGAAACGATGCCGGAAAGCGCCAGGTGGCCCTTTGGGCCGAGCGCAGGCAATTTCTCGAAGCGAGAAGGCTGTTTAGCACCGTCGGCCACGATGGATTGGTCGATGGGCGAACCCGAGCGATGGCTCTGTGCAATCTCGCCAACGCACTCGACGATGCGGGCCGTTGGGTTGAGGCCTACGACACGTACGATGAAGCAATCCGACTTGACCCCACCAACGGAAACGCGTTGGGGAATGCCGCAGAGCTGTTGCGTCGCAGAATCTACTCGGGCCGGGGACACAGCGGCCATCTCGCGGCCGTTTACAATGAGCTGGTCAAAGCGGCACAGTTGCGCCTTACCGAGACCGAGGCCATCGCAGGGAAAGAAACGGCCCAACGATGGGCGAGCATGAAGTTGATCCCAACGGAAGGACATCTGCTTCACTCTGGGACCGGCGGTGAATACGAGCGATGGGTGACTCGCCATCGACTCGCACTTTCGGAAGTGGTGGAAGGGCTCGGGTCTGACGATCCGCGTTGGGATTCCGCAACCGTCAACCGGGTTCATGTTCGACCGGGCGAGCCTGATCCGCCACGGATTTTTGGTGGGTTCGCCAGTATAAAGGCTGAGTTCTTAGTGGCCCGTAAACTAGCCTACGACGGTGGGCGCATGCTGCTCGAATCGCTCTATTCGCAGCACCCTAGCGACACGGGCACCTATCCCGAACTCGGCGACGGCTCGCTATTCGGCCAGACCCCAGCCATGCTTGTACTGGCTCAGCGATGCACACTTGACGTTCTCGACAAGATAGCGGTCGCGGCAAATGACCACTTCGGATGTGGAGTTCCGCCGAGTAAGGTGACATTCTCTAACTTCTGGCGAGATGGCAAGACCGGGGCGATACGGCAAGGACTGCCCGCACCGGCCGACCGAATGTCCGCGGTTCATGCACTCGCAGAACTAGCCATTGACCTCGAAGGGCTCGGCGGAGAAGCGCCCGGCATATACGCGGTCGGAAAGACCCTCCGTAACGCTGGGACTCACAGGATCGTCTATCTAACGCATGGTGTTCCGACGGGGCCAACAACCGATTCCTACAGCACGATCGACGCCGATCGGCTAATGGCTGCAGTTCATCTATCACTTTTTGTCGCGCGAGCCGCATGTTTGTACCTTATCGACCTGATCGAGGACGGAGAGGAGCTTCGCGGCAGCAGCGAGGCGCCAGCAATCCCACTACCCGGGCAGGCCTAGCGCCGGCCGGGGGGCGTTCCGTCGCCGCGTACTTCACCCTTTCCAATGACACGTCGCTCTGCCAGATTGGTTAGGTGATCACTGCTGCCCAGGGGCGCCTCCCGACGATGCTGGTGCTCGCGGCCGCGGTCCTCGGCTCGGCCGCGTGTGCGGGTTCGCCGCGGACCTCCGTGGAGTGTCCGGACTGCAACTCGGCGGAGTTGGACTACCTGGAAGCCCTCGTCGCGGGATCATGGGAGGAGGGTGACAAGCTGGACGCCGAGGGCTCAAAGTTCTTCGTCGAACTGGGGTACGCGGCCTGCGCGAATCAAGACTCCGATGCCACGTTGGAGGAGGCGACGGCGCCCCTGGTGGCGGCAGGCCTGAGCGCTGGCACAGCCGGGATGGTAGTTACTTCCGCGTCGGCTTTCCTTTGCCCGGAGTGACCCGTCTGCACGTTCGGCACCGCCGCCGGCCGTCCGACGAGTACACGATCGTGTTCTCTGCCGTGTACTCGTGCCCGTGCGGGCAGTGCGTCTTGGCCCGCTGATACTCAGACCCGTCGCGCTTCTCTGTGGACCCATGCCGATACCACCGGTTGTAGTGCATCGGGCAAAGCCCTCTGCCCTTGATGTCGGTGCGGTCGCACTCGTCGACCGAGCACTCGGTTGGGCGCGCTGCCCGCGCCTCTGCGGTCGCAGCGAAGTGCGCACGAGCACGCGTGGCAAGGTCATCGTCGATCAGCCACGGACCCGAGTCACCGGCACGGTCCACGGACTCCCGGAGCCATCGGCGCACAATGGAGGCGCTGACGCCTGCCTCGTCCGCGAGCTGCTGCGGCGTCCAGTGGGAGTTAGACACGCTGCCTCACCGGCTCACGCGTGTAGCGGCGCCCTTGCCAGGACCGGCCGCCAGCGACGAACCCTAGGAGGACGACGTCGTACTGGTTCGCTGTCGCGGGCACCGCGTCGAACGTGACCCGCGTCCCGGTTGCGTCCGCCTGGGCCAGCAGCGGCCCCACCAACGCCTCCCGTAGCCGCCTCCCGTGGCCCTGCCCGACCGGCGCGGCCATGTGGTCCTGGATGTGCCAGGCACCGTGTCGAAGCCGAACACGCACCGTCGCGGTGCCGTCTTCGCTTAGGTACACCCGTGACCGCTTGTCGCTGAGGACGTGGAACGAGTACACGAGCAGCACGACCACGAACACGGCCGCCGCGACGAGGAGCATCACGACGAGCACGGGCAGGAACAGGAGGAGTGTCACCCAGCCGGCGGAGAACCCGAGCACTACGAGCATGAACACGATCGCGAACCCGACCATCACGAACGTGATGCTCAGGAGCCCCGGCGAGCGCAGGAGCTTCCACAGCGCATGACCAGAAAGTCGAACCAGCGCGCCGACGTCGGCGGTCGTTCCAACTCGCACCCCAGGTACTGGCTGCGGCAGCGCGGTATCCCCCATGGCCGGGAGACTACTGGCCCCGTGCCGGTCGCGGGAGTGCGCGCGGCAGCGCTTCAGGGGTGAAGTCCAGGGCCGGGGCGCCCGGCCTTGCTCAGCCACGACGGGTCGAAGTCCGGGTGCGACCGGTATACCTCTCCGAGTGCTCTGAGCACGGCCTCACGAGACAGCTCGTCGGACTCGACCAGGCGCAGGAGGGTGCGCCTCATGGTGCAGTCGGCTTCCACGCGGGCGGGGTTGAACACGTACTGGAACGGGCTCGACAGGGGCGCCGGGTAGAACCCTCCCTTGGGCCTGGGCGGCGGCGTGATGCGACCGCGCTCGTCCCGCGCCAACCACTCCTCCGACGCGAACTGTTCTTGCAGGAACTCGACCAACCCACCCATGCATCTAGTCGAACACACGTTCGAACCCTGGTCCAGTGGCTGGCTGGCGCACAGGCCCGGGAGTGCCCAGATTGAGGCGAACTGTCCTGGCCGCGCGCGTCCGTTACTGAACTGTGACCTTGCAGTCGTGGGCCCACAAAGGCGCAGGTCGCTTCGCAATGCTGTATATAAGCGCACTCGAAATGCACCGGAACCACCCCCGAAAAAGGGGGTCGTGTCATAGGGGGCGGCTTAGATGGCTTAATATGCAGCGCTCACCACAGACGATCAACAATGACCCCATCCCCTCCAATCTCCTGACCGAGAAGGAGTTGGCCGCCCGCTGGCAGGTCAACCCTGGCTGGCTCGCCACACTCCGTTCGCAACGACGCGGACCCGTGTACCGCAAGATCGGCTTCAACGTCCGCTACCGCCTCTCCGACGTCGAGGCCTACGAGGACAAGCACGCGGTCAACACCAGCGGGACCGTATGAAGACGGCCCACCGGCCGCAGGCGCGGCCTTCCAAGAAGTCCAAGCCCGAGACGCTCGGCCAGGCTCGTAACTGGGAGCGGCTCAAGAACGTCTACCTCGCGCGCGGACTCTGTCACCGCTGCGCCAGCCAGGCCGCCTACGGCCACCAGCTCGGGTTCCTGTCCCTTGAACACGAGCCTTGCGCGGCCTGCCGGCCTCTGGTCGCCACCTTCCCTCGCGAACGCATGAACGGCTGGCGGGCACTCGCGAACGCGTAGGCGCCGTTTCAATGCGCGCCCCAGCACTCGGGGCACTACAGGCACCCGGAAGCGCTGAGACGCGCACAGGATCGCCGTACAGACAGCAATACGCGGGCCTTTGACGTGCCCGCACACTCCCCGACGACCCAGAGGACCAACCTTGCAGCCCAAGAAGCACGACCTCATGACCCGAATCGGCGCCGCCTTCGAGGCTGGCGCACCCCTCGGCGCATCCGTCGGAATCGCCAAGGTCACCCGCGACCAGGACCAGGCCCGTGCAGCCGGTCGACTCGCACAGCCGTCCTCCTACTTCGGTGTGCAGCAGCCGACGCTCCGGCAGTCGTTCGAGGGCGCGGGCTCGCAGGCGTCGTTCAAGCAGGAGCAGGCGAAGGTCAAGTCGAACCCGCAGCTGCGATCGGATGGCGCAGGGAACTGGCTGCTGGAGGCGATGGGTGCCCCGGTCCGCTGGGTGGGCGACTACTACGGTGCGGCGTTCCGGTACGGCAACGACCAGATGACGCAGGGTGGCCCGGTCAACGCGTTGCAGACCCTGGGGTCCGTGCTGCCTGGGTTCGCGTTCACTGACCCGGAGTTCCGGGACAACTACTGGTCGCAGGAGTTGCAGAACGAGTCGTCGGTTTCGCAGGCGGTGTGGGAGCAGGGCCGTGCCGCGTTCCAGCCTGAGGGGAAGAACGCTGGCTCGTTCGACCCGGTGACGGGGCGCACGACCCTGCCGCTTCTGGACGACCCCGAGCTGGTGGGCGCCCGTGCGGAGTATTTCGGGTCTGGTGGGCAGAAGTGGGTGACGGGTGTCGCGGATGCGGCGTTCAACATCTACGCGGACCCGCTGGTCCTGGCGACCGCGGGCGGTTCGAAGGCGTTCCAGGCTGCCCGTGCGGTGGACGCCGTGGACGTGGCGGCTGCCGCGAACGCGTCCCGCCTGAACCGCGCCGCGGCCGAGTCCGTCGAGGCGGGGTCGTTCAAGGCGAACCGCTTCCAGTCCGCCGTTGAGCGGACCACGGACCGGTACTACGACGTGCTGAACCAGCCCGGTGGTCTCGCCGCGGTGTCGAAGGACCCGCTGATCGCGCAGACCACGGACGCTGGCGCCGTGGCGTTCATGATGCGCCGCGCCCGCGAGATTGGTGTGGACGAGGCGGACGCCAAGGGCCTCATGGACCAGGTGATCTACGCGGGTGCTGGCGACCGCAAGGCGTTGAACACGCTGCGTGAGCGGTCCGACATGCTGTCCCTGGAGTTGGAGCGCATGGTGGGGCCGAACGCCGACACGGCGGCGGCCGAGATTCTGGGCAACCCTGCCATCTCGCACAAGGACTCCCTTGCCCTGCTGGACAAGGACGCGCTGGTGCAGCGTCAGGTGGACGTGCAGCAGCAGCAGATTCGTGACGAGCTGGGCGCGATTCAGCGTGTGATCGACTCGGGCACTGGTGGCCTCGGGATCGACGGCGTGTCTGCGACGGTGAAGCGCGGGCAGGCTGCTGCGGTGCGTGAGACGCCGGGGATGGTGGCGGCGTTCAAGGCGGACCGTAACGCGGCATCGGTTGTGAAGACGTTGGCGGGTTCGCCGGCGCTGCACCCGGTGCACCTGGTCGCGGGCCGTCACATCCCGCAGACGTTGAAGCTGTCCGCGGATGACGCCTACGAGGGCTTCGAGGCGGCGACTGGCCGGGTGGAGCGGATGCTCCGCAAGGACAAGAACGACGAGGCGCTTGGGCTGCTCGCGGAGTTTCGTGACCGGTTCGTGTCGGCGCGGTCGTCGCTCGACCCGGGCCTGTCTCGCACGCAGCGGCACGAGGTGGTTCGCGACTTCAACAAGTTCGCGGAGGACTACCTGGTGTCGCGGCACGCGGGCCGCCATGGCGTCAGCGCACCCGAAATCCGCTGGGCCGTGCGCGACATCGTCGGACGACGCAACGAGGAGATGGCGCGACTTGGTCTCAGCGCCAAGCAGGCGCTGGACGCCGAGGGCGCGACCACCATCGCCTCCGACGACGGCATCTACGCCCTCACCGACGAACTCGCTCGATCCATCGCGACGTCCCAGTTCCAGGACGTCGTGTCCATCGTCGACTGGAAGGCCGTCGACAACGCTCTCGGAACCAGGCTCACGCCCGGCATGATCCGTAAGACCGCGACGGGCGCGTACCAGTGGGCTGAGGCCGGGCTGGCCTCCTTCAACGACCTCTGGAAGTTCGTCGCGCTGCTACGCCCCCTCGGCTACCCCGTCCGCGTCCAGGTCGACACGCAGGCTCGTGCGTTGGCGCACATCGGGGTGATGCGCCACGGCCTGACCGCGATGCGCGGCATGGGCAACTCGCTGCGGAACCTGGAGCGCGTCGACAAGGCCGCCGTCGAGCTGTACCAGCAGAAGATGCTGGCGCACGCCCGTCTGGAGGAGCTGGACGAGACGATCCCGTCCCTGACGGGGAAGCGCCTGAAGGCGGCGACCGCGGAGCGGGCCCGTCAGCAGTCGATCATCGACAAGACGCTGGACGACTTCAAGGCGGAGCGACCCGACATCGAGGGTACGGTTCGCCGCGGGAAGACGGACCTGAAGGCGTTCCAGGGTTCGTCCGCGGGCCTCGACGCCAAGACGGGCGAGTTCACCGCCCCGTCCATCACCGATCCGTACATGGGCGGGCGAGAGGCCTACACCCGGGTGCACGACCTGACCGACGCTCGAGCCTCCATCCTCGGACTCATGGAGACCCAGCGGACCCTGACGCTCCGCAGCCTCCGAAGCTCCGGCCGCTACGCGCTCGTCGACGCCAAGAACCCCGGCTGGGGTGACGCCTACCTCGACGCCGTCAACCGGCACGTACGCAACGACCACGTGCTGAAGTCCCTCGCTGGCGGCGCCGACGACCAGACCCTCCTGGCCTGGATGCGCGAGACCCCGGAGGGCCGTGAGTATTGGGCGGCGTTCGCGACCAACCAGAAGGGAGAAGCGAAGTGGCTCAGTGAGCTAGACCTGCTCAACTCACAGCGTGAGCACGTGGACGCGCTCCTGCCCACGCAGGAGATTCGGAACCGGGCCATGGCCGGCAACCTCCGCGCTGAGGACATCGACGTCGCGTTCCCGGAAGGGACGCCGCGGCCCGTCGTCCCCCACAACCTGAAGGAAGCCATCGACCAGGGCAACCCCCTCGTCAACGGGTACAACAAGGCTCGCAGTACCTACTTCAAGTACGCCGCCGAGATTCCCGAGACCGTCATGGGGCGTCACCCCTTCTACCGAGACGCCTTCTCCCGACGCCTCGAACACCTCATCTCGCAGACCGGCCGCGAGTCCGCCACCCTCACCCGCGCCGAGGTCCACCAGCTCCGCAACCGTGCGGACCTGCTGGCGCGGCGGGACGTGGCGAAGGTCATGTTCGACACGTCACGGCAGTCGAACCTGGGCTACCACATGCGGTTCCTGATGCCGTTCTACTCGGCGTGGGAAGACACGATGGCGAAGTGGGCGCGCATCTTCGGTGAGCACTGGGAGGCTGCGCCTCTGATGCTGAAGGCGTACCAGGCACCGAACAAGATGTTCGAGGTGACGGACGAGGACGGTAACCGCATCCTGCCGAACGGCGACGTGGTGCGGGTCCTGGAGGACGGTTCCCTGGGTGAGGTCATCGGCCACGAGGCCGATCCCACGAAGGGGTACATCCACATCCCGATCCCGAAGGCTCTCGCGGACTGGGCGGGCGTGGACGACAACGTGCGCGTGTCCAAGGGGTCTATGAACGTCATCTTCCAGGGTGAGCCGTTCTGGCTGCCCGGCCCGGGGCCGCTCATGTCGATCCCCGCCAACGAGGCACTGGTCAAGGTGCTGCCCTCGGCCTGGGCCGAGCACCCCATCGGGAAGTGGCTCCTCCCCTACGGGCCCACGGCGGACAGCGCGACGGACCAGGCGCTGCCCCAGTGGGTACGCAACGCGCGCACCGCCATCGACCAGTCCATGAGCGAGGACCGGTTCGCGCAGACCTACGCCCAGCTGCTGGCCGAAGAGATGCAAGCCCAGACCACGGGCGAGAGCGAGCCCAAGACGAAGGCCGAGACCATGGCCCTCGTCGCCAAGCGCACCCGGAACTTCTACATCATGAAGGCGTTCGGCTCCCAGGCGCCGTTCTCGACGTCCCCTCAGGGGCGTCTGGAGTGGTACCGGCAGGAGTGGAACCGGTACATCGAGGAGTACGGGAAGGACGCGGAGGACAAGTTCCGCGAGGACTACCCGGACTATTTCGACATGACCATCTCGCTGTCTCTGAACGAGACGGGGGTGCGCGCGTCGGATGCCGCGATGGACGAGGTGAAGAAGTACCGGAACCAGGTGGCGCAGACCCCGGAGTACGGGTGGGCGTTCGCTGGTGCGGCGAACCTTGGGGGCGAGTTCTCCCAGGGGGCGTACCAGCAGCAGAAGCGCCAGACGATCGGGGTTGGCACGTCGAAGACGTGGCGCACGATCAAGGACCCGGGCGAGGCGTACAACGAGGTTCAGGTCAGCAAGGGTTGGAACGACTGGAACAAGTTCCAGACCATGCTGAACCTCGCTCTCGACGAAGCCGGCACCACGATCCGCTCCAAGGGGGCGGAGGACTTCCGGCTCATCCGCGACGAATTCCTGTCGCAGATGAAGCAGGAGAACCCTGCGTGGGCTGCGGCCTACGAGTCCGGCTTCACGGGCGACGGCGCGGTGCGGTTCCTGTCGACGATGGGCACGGCGATCCGGGACAACAAGTCGCTGGCGTCCCGGTCCGACATGCAGCAGCTGTCGACCTACCTGGAGAGCCGGAAGATGATGCGCACCCGCATGGCGGAACTGGGCATCACGTCCCTCGACTCGAAGAAGGCTGAGGAGTCCGGGCTGGCCGAGATTTGGGCCGAGTGGGTCCAGGCCCTCGCCGCGGAGGACGTGGGTTTTGAGCAGATGGCCAACCGCGCCCTCGCCGCGGACGACCTGTCGGCCGAGGTGGTGATCGGTTGACGGCCCCGAAGAAGACGCCCCGACAGGAAGCCGACCAGCGAGCGGTTCAGCCGCTCGTCTGGCTCAACCTACTTCTCGACTATCGAGCGCCGGGGAAGACCCCGACGGTGATCGGCACAGCCGCGGCCCTAGCCATGTACGCCGACTCGTCCGAACGACGACGGCCCATCTGGCCCGGCAACACCACCATCGACGGGCGGCTGGGCCTCAGCGCAAAGAGCCACGGACAGTCCGCACAGAGGTCCATCCGGCTACTCCGTGACTGGGGGTTCCTCGTCGTTGTCAGCCCCGACGAGTACCCGGAGGTGCCGGAGTTGCGAGCCCTCGACCGGCGGAAGCTGGTCTACGTCCTAACCGCTCCCAGCCTGAAGACACCAGAAATCTAGTGTGAAGACGAGACCAGGAATCTAGTCACTAATCTCTCCATGGTGAATCTCTCCATCAGAGAGAGATTCACTACATAGAGTAAAGCCTATTAGGCACCAGAAATCTGGTGCCTTCTCCGGGACCGATCACGGACCACGAGGTGACGGGTGCCTTGGGCCACCCATCACCGTCCCGGGTCAAGCGGCGAAGCCGCTACCTCGACCCATCCCGTCACGGGAATCAGAGCGGCCGGCGGAGCCGCCGCTCTCCCACCACCAACCGTCACGGCCAACAGCGTCGCGCCCACGCGACGCCACCACATGGTCGGCGGCACGCGGCACGCGCGTGCTCACACCCCTAGGGAACCCATGACCAACGAGACCTTCGGCGTCGACCCCCACCCGCACCAGGTCGCGGGTGCCGACTTCCTCGACACCCACCCCCGCGCGATCCTGGCCGACGAGGTCGGCCTCGGGAAAACCATCCAAGCCGCGCTCGTCATCGAGCGCGCATCCCACCACGACGCGTTCTCGGCCCTGGGCCGCCCCGACGGCCCGCCCGTCGTGTGGGTCACCGACGCCGCACTCATCAACCAGACCCTCGACGAGCTGCGGCGCCTCCTGCCCCAGCTCACCATCGACGCGTCCACGCACAAGGCGTGGGCCACCAACCCGTCCAAGAAGGCCACCCAGGAGTGGGCGACGCTCGCCCACGACCTGCACACCGTCGTCATCTCGTACGACACCCTGCGTACCCGCCTCGACACCAACCTCGTGTCGCACTGGCGACCCCACATTCTCGTGCTGGACGAAATCATGGCCGTCAAGGGCGGCAAGACGAACTGGGAAGCGGTCCGCACCCTCTCCGCCCGCGCCACCCGGTGCATCGGCCTCACCGCCACACCCGTCGAGACGGTGCCCCCCGAGACATGGGCCGCCCTCGCCGCCGTCGGCACCCCAGGCCTCTGGGATCAGGAGACCTTCGACCGCGAGTTCGTCGAATGGGCACCCGCCGGCACCAACATCCTCGGTGACCCGCTGCCGCCCCGCGCCGTCGGGTTCCTCCCCGGCGCCGAGACCCGCCTCCGCGAATACCTCAGCGGCGTCACCCTTCGCCGGACCGCCCAAGACATCGGACTCGCGCTCCCTACCCTTTATCGCAAGACCACATTCGTCCCACTGACCCCGCCCCAGCAAAAGCAGCACGACCGCTACGCCAACATGCCCGGACTCTTCGGCCACCAGAAGCGAGCCAAGGCCGCCAGGTACGCCGCAGGCAGCTCCGCGACCGCAAATGAGTTCATACGCCTCGTTACGGCTGCTGACTATCACCAAACGCCGAAGGTGATCGTGTTTTCGGAGTTTCAGGATGTGCTGAATGTGGTGTGTGAGCGTCTGCGTTCGGTGGGTGTGTCGATTGTTCGGGTGGATGGTGGTGTGGATCGTGCGGGGCGTGCGAGTGCGGTGGCTGCGTTTCGTGATCCGGCGGGGCCACGGGTTTTGGTGGGGTCGTCGGTGTTGGAGCGCGGGCTGAATCTGCAGACATGCGGGGTGTTGGTGTCGTTGGATTCTTCTTGGAATCCTGCGCGTGAGGTGCAGCGGGAGGGGCGGATTCGGAGGTTGGGTTCGCTGTTCCCGTGGGTGGTGCATCACACGGTGTTGCCGGATGTTCCGGATGCTCGGAGGAAGGCTGGGGTGCTGGCTGGGCGGGAGGCGGTGGCGTCTCAGGTGCTGTCCGGGGCACCCCGGCAGGAGCCGTGCGGGCGGGATTGGTGGGCTGAAGAGCAGACGCGCGTCCTGACTCACCACACGATGGGCGTGTGGGGTTGAGCGTGTGGGGGTGTAGGGGGTCCATGTAGGGGGTGAAGTTAGGGGGCTGGTGAGGGCTACTGGAAGAACGCTGCACCTGGGCGCTTCATCGGCGCCGCCTCCGGTACGACAAACCTCTGCTCCTGCTTGAGGCCGGCACGACCGCGGGCCGCGAGTTCGCGGAGGATGAGAAACCTCAGGCCGCTGCGTAGTTGCGCATAGGAGAGCGAATTTCGGGCGCGCCCTGGACCGTCCCCGAACACCTCCGCCACAAACCCACCGCCATGTTCACCTGCATGGATGTACTGCGACCGCCTCCCGTAGGCCGCCCGCACAGCCTTCCGCAACGCGCCTGGATCGTCTGCGAACTGCATCGACCGGAGGCCCTGATCGACCCAACTCCCCTCGATAGCTTCGCCGGTATTCGCATTGATCCCCCAGACATATCCACGGACCTTTTCCCGCCAAAATTCAGGACTGACACCCTGGCAAAAGTACGTGGTGAACTTCTCCGTGAGCTTCACATGCTGCTCGCCGAGCAGTTTCTCTCTAATCGCCGCAGCTTGATCAGCGCTCAGGTTCTGGGAGTCGAGGAACTTATCCCAACTCTTTGCTCGGTGCCAGTCGTCCCATGCAACGTACGATGGGCCGAACCGGGATGCCAGTGCCTCGATGCCACCCACTGCCAGCGCGTATGCACCCGTAATGTCGCGCGTATATAGCAATGCGGAGTTGTAGTGCATGCGCATTGCAGCCGTGATTGCCGCGGCGTCCGCGGGTTCCATTGTTGAAAGTCTTGCAGCATAGTCGGCGATGCTGTTCCGCATTCGAGACCACGGAGGCATCGGTGCCGCAAGCTCGGGGTCCATCTGGTGCGTCATCGGAAGGAAAAGGGCCGTTCCGGTCCCCTCGACACCCGCGACGACTTCCGGCGCTACTTGACAGCGCCTGTTCGAGGCGAGCGTTAGAAGCGAACCAAATAGTGCGTTTCGGTCGTGATCAAAGACGTCGGTTGCCGCCTCCGGCTGGACGAACCGAAGGAAGGACGCAGACGCAGGCGCTTCCCCGATCTCGTACACCTGCCCCAGCGGCTCTAGGTTCAACAGCCCAATCCCGGATAGCGCGGCCAGCCCGGGGTATGTCACGCGCTGCGTCATAGTTTGGGTAGCACGACCGGCCTGCACGTCTCCGATCCACTCGCGCAGGTGATGTGCGCCAGTTGCGTCATCCATCATTTCTTCCTCCGTTCGGACACGACTGCAAGAAAGCCAAGGGCGCGACAGTACCACCCCTTAGTAGAGTCGCGGATTCAACAAGGGGCCGGTCAACTCAAGACCCCAAACAGACCCCCACCCCCTACTGTCTAGTTCGCAGAGTCCGAACAAACTTCACCCACCGAACCGTCTACTCCTGCCCGACATGGCGAGGAGGATGTGGATGTGGGACTAGGTGAGTTCGTCCTAGAGCGACGCCTCCGTCGGTGGCTGCGCGAGTACGACGCGGCGTTCGATTCGGCTTGGAGCCAGGTCGAGTATCAGTCGGCAGTCGCGCTGGATGCTGCATCGCACCTGTCCGCGGCGCTGTTCCAGGCGGATGCGGCGCTGCGTGGTCGCTTGCCCTCGGACTTCCGCGCCGAGTGCGCAGTCGCGAAGGTCTTAGCGCTCCGCGAGTCGGGCGTGGTGACACTTCGGGACTACCTCGAACCCATGTGCTCGAAGGTCGCAGAGAGCCCGCACGGCCTGCGCGTGGAGGTCCGCGCCTGGTTGGAGCACTTCCCGAACGTGGACCGTCTCGCTCTCGCGAGCATGGAAGCCTCCTGGGCGATGCACGCCGCGAACGACCTGCCGGTGATGCACACGAGCTATCGAGAGATGATGGCGAAGTTGGTCTACGGAACCGTGGCCGGCCTCGTAGCCCGCGAGCATCGATTCGAGGTCACGCAGATCGAGACGTACTTGATGAGCCACGCCTCGTTGGTGACTGTCTCCGCAGCCACTGCCCACGAGCAGCTTCGTGCGTGGGCCGACCAGGTGGACCTTGACCTGTCGCGGTGAGGGCCTAGCCTCCGCGCTGTTCTGCGCTCTCCTGGTGCGCGCCCTGGGTGCACCCCTAGACCGGTGGGAGGACCGCCGCCAGCACGCGCACTAGAGGCGCACACAGAGAGCCCCACACCGGTAATCGGTGTGGGGCTTCTTCTGCGTTCCGAGGGCCAGGCATGAGTCACCCCGCCCCTGCGGCGGGTGGCCGTGGGTGCGGGGTGACGTTGGTGCTGACTCTGCCGAGGGACTTGTCAGCATGGGAGTGCAGGCGACGCGGGCCCGCGTCAGCGTGGTGGTGATGATGACGGGTGCTGGTGCGCGTGGTCCACGGCAGCTCCCCTTCCTCTTGCGCCGTTGGTCCCGGTGGCTTCGGGGTGGGCCGCGTCAGCGGCTCAGGACGTACATGTCGACCAGGCCGGCGGGCGAACCCGCGGAGACGATGCCGAGAAGGTTCCAGCCATTGGCCTGGGCGTGCGTGAGGTCGTCGGGCGTGGCACCTGCCGGGATGGGCAGGACGGGTGACCCGTCGGGGTAGCGCTCGGTGATCGGGGCGCTACCGAACACGAGGACCCCGAGGTCGCCGGTCGGGTTGGTGCGGAGGGCTGATGAGGAGGGCGAGACGTCCATGACTGCTCCCTGCGTCGGTGGCTGGGCGGGTGCCGTTTGCCTGTCCCCCTGTTATCCCCCTCTTACGTGCTCACTGTCAAGCATCCCGGATGAGACACCCCGAGATTCACCCGTGGTGTTGCGATACGTGGAAACGGACACCGCAGGACAGGGACACACTACCCTTTAATCCGTAGGTTGTGGGTTCGAACCCCACGGGGCCCACCTCCTGACCCGCGGACGCCCCAGCTCTCTCACGGCGCCACCCGGCGGACGGCCACACCCCCGTCGGCGCCGGCCAGCGCCGCGCGCAGGCTCGGGTCGGGTCAGCAGACGCTCAGGCGGTGAACGTCGCCCAGACGGTCTTGACGTCGTCGGTCCGGTACCAGCCGACGTCGAGCGAGAGCTGGCGGGCCATGTGCAGGCCGACGCCGCCTGCGCCGGGGATGCGGCGCCCGGCGTAGACGGGCTCGGTGGACACGTCGTGGTCGGCGACCTCGAGGAGGAACCGGTCGCCGCTGCGGGCGAGGCGCACGATCGTCGGGGGCAGGCCGTGGCGCAGCGCGTTGGTCGCGAGCTCCGAGGCGATGAGGACGAGCTTGTCCGGCGTGGACGAGAGCCGACCGGTCGACGCGACGCCCTGGCTCTCGAGCGTCGCCACGAGGCCGGCGCGCAGCGCGGAGAGCTCCTCCGTCGTGGAGAGCACCCACTCCTCCACGAGCTGGTACTCCTCGGGCGGCATCGACGTGATGAGGTCGGCGTCGTCGAGGGGGACGTCGATCAGGGTCTGGTCGTCCACGCGGGGGTACCTCCAGCGGCTTGAAGGAGCGGAGCGGCCACCCTGACACGCGAACCCCCGGCCCGCACCCCGTCCCGCCCGGCTCACCGGCGGCCCGCCGGCCCGGCCACCGGGACCGGGCTGGTCAGCGGCCCGACGCCGCCCGTTCATCCCCCGTTGGTTGCGCGCGGGACGGGTGCGGCCGGACCGTCGGACCATGGCGATCGAGGACGAGGACCGCGAGATCGACGTCGTGGTGGAGCGGGTCAGCTCGCGCTTCCCGGACGTGCCGGTGGACGACGTCCGTGAGCAGGTGCTCGCGGAGCTGGGCCGGTACCAGGCCGCGCACGTGCGCGACTTCGTGCCGGTGCTGGTGGAGAACGCGGTGATGGACGTGCTGCGCTCGGGCGAGCGGGCGCACCGGCCGCCCCGCGGGAGCGTGCACCGCGACCGATGAGTCCGGGTGTGGGCGGCCGTCGGTACGTTCGCGGCGGGTCGATCGACCTGCCCCGACGACGAGGAGCTCGCATGTCCTTCCAGGCCTATCTCGACGCGGTCGAGGACAAGACCGGTCTGACCCCGCGCCAGCTGGTCGACCTCGCGCACGAGCGCGGGTTCGACGAGACGACGAAGGCGACCCCGATCCTCGAGTGGCTCCGGGACGACTACGGCCTGGGCCGCGGGCACGGCATGGCGATGGTCCACGTCATCACGAAGGGCCCGCAGATCTCGTCGAAGCACGTGGGGTCCGACGGCTCGCACCGCGACGACTCCGACACGCTGTGGCTCGACGGCAAGGCGACCCGGCCGGCCTGACACGCGGCGGGCCCGGCCCCCGGCCCGCACGCCGGTGCCCGACGACGTCCCGGGAGCGGGCGTCGTCGGGCACCGGGCGGCGGGGCCGCTCAGGCGACGGGCGCGGTCAGAGCGTCCAGCGCTGGGCGTCGGTCTGGTTGCAGGTCCAGAGCTGGACCTTCTGGCCGTCACGCAGCGGTGCGCCGCCCTGGGCGTCGAGGCACTTGCCGGACTGCGGGTTGCGCAGCGCCTTGGTCGCGGAGTCGTAGGTCCACTTCTGCGCGCCCGTGCCGTTGCACGTGTAGATCCACACGGCGGTGCCGTCGGCCGTCCCGCTGCGCGCGACGTCGAGGCACTTGCCGAGGGCGCGCACCGTCCCGTCGGTCCCGCGCGTCCACTGCTGCGCCGCGTTGCCGCTGCAGGTGGCGAGCTGGACCTGGTTGGTGTCGGTCGGGTCGGCCCACGGGACGTCGAGGCACAGCGTGCTCCCGATGCGGAGCGCGCCCGTCCCGGCGGGCAGACCACCGGGGGTGCCCGGCTGCTCGGTGCTGCCGCCGTTCCCGATGGGCGTGGCCGTGCCGGTGAACGGGTCGAGCTTGATGTACGCGGCCTGGGGGTTGCCGTCGTGGACGAGCGACTCGTGCGCGCCGACGTCGTCGAATGCGAACGCGTACGCCTTGCCGTTCGCCATCTGCTGGTGCGCGAGCTTCGCGTAGACGTTCGTGCGGGCGTCCTGGTAGAAGCCGGCGCTGCTCGCGTCCGGCTGGTTCGGGTTGGTCAGTGCCGTGGTGCGGACGAGCGCGGCGCACAGGGTGCGGGCGATCGGCCCGACGACGTGGTCGTTGGGCGCCTGGAGGTCCTTGTGGCACCCGTACACGCTCGACGCGTCGGGCTTCTTGAAGGCGGCGACCTCCTGCCCGGACCCGTTCCTGAAGCGGAACCAGTCGCCGTCGACCCGGCCGCGGAACTGCGTGCCGGGCTCGTGGGAGAACGGCGTGACGACCATGTCGCGCGTGCGGTACGAGTTCCACACCTCGGTGACGTAGGAGTCGATCGAGGCCGACGAGATCTTCCCGACGTCGATCCCGTGCGACGGGTTGAGCGCGCGCAGGCGGCTCCCGTCGGGCGCGCGCTGCACGAGCCCGCCCCACCCCGCGCTCTCGAGGGCCGTGTAGAACGCCTCGTAGCCGTTCGGCTTGAGCATGCCCGTGCTGAGGACCTGCCCGTCGGCGCGCTGGACGCCCACCTGGTACGGCGCGGACCAGTGGTCCACCTGCGTGCTGTTGATCCACAGGCCGCCGTCGTTGAGCGTGTACTCGGTCCAGTTGAAGAGGATGTTCCGGTTGGGGTCGGAGTCGTTCTGGACGGCGGGCTGGACGAGCCGCCCGTCGAGCACGATCTGGAACGTCATCTTCTGGCCGTACGAGTAGTAGACGCGCCCGGACAGCTTCGGGAGCCGGATCGTCACGGACTGGCCGGGGCCGGGTCCGGCGATCGACGCGTCGGGTGCCGGGACGGGCACGGGCCCGACCCCGCCGGGCCACGGGTGGAACGTGCCGCCCGCGTCCGCCCAGCCGGCGACGCCGTCGCGCTCGCCGAGGACGTACAGGTAGATCGGCCCCCTGCCCGAGTCGTTGGTGATCGTCAGCGGGATGGTCGCGGGGACCGCGCTCGCGGGCGCCGCCACGCCGACCAGCGCCCCGCTCACCGCGAGGACCGCGGCGCACAGCGCGGCCCACGCTCGTCTGCTGCTGTTCTTCCTGTCGTGAGGCATACGGGATCTGCTCCTGTTCGGTTGCTCCGTCGAAACCGGTCGCCGGACCGTTCCGGCGACAGCGTTGCCACAGGAGGTGTGGAAGCGCTGCCACGACCGTAACGGACAGCGGCCCGCGACGCCAGGGAGCGCTCCCCGGAGTCCGGTGCGGCGCGCTGGGGGCCATGGATCGACGCCGCGGCGCTCTCTCCGTGCGCGGCCCCCGGGAGGGAGCCGGTCGCCCGTAGACTCGAACGAGTGCAGTGCCACCACTACGACGCCGGCCGGTGCCGGTCGTGCACCCTCCTCGACCTCGCCTACCCCGCGCAGGTCACCGGCAAGCAGGAGCACTGCGCCGAGCTCCTCGCCCCGCTCGCGCCGGACCTCACCTGGCTGCCCACTGTCGAGTCCGCCGAGTCCGGCTTCCGCAACAAGGCGAAGATGGTCGTCACCGGCACCACCGACGCCCCGGTGCTCGGGATCCTCGCGGAGGGCGGCGGCGTCGACCTCACCGACTGCCCGCTCTACCCGTCCGCGCTCCAGGCGTCGTTCCCCGCGTTCGCGGCGTTCGTCACGCGCGCGCGGCTCGTCCCCTACGACGTCCGCACCCGGCGTGGCGAGCTCAAGTACGTCCTCGTCACCCTCTCCCCCGACGGCGACCTCATGGCGCGGTTCGTCCTGCGGTCCACCGAGTCCGTGCCGCGGGTCCGCAAGCACCTGCCTGCCCTGCTCGACGCTCTCCCGTCGCTGCGCGTCGTGTCCGTGAACCTGCACCCCGAGCACAAGGCCGTCGTCGAGGGCGAGACGGAGACCGTGCTCACCGAGGCCGAGACGCTCCGCATGCACGTCAACGGGATCGACCTCCACCTGCGCCCGCAGAGCTTCTTCCAGACCAACACCGACGTCGCCGCGGCCCTCTACCGCCAGGGCCGGGCCTGGGTGGACGACGCCGCACCCGCCACGGTCTGGGACCTCTACTGCGGCGTGGGCGGGTTCGCGCTGCACGTCGCGGGGCCCGGTCGCGACGTCGTCGGCGTCGAGACGAGCGCCGAGGCCGTCGCGAGCGCACGGCTCACCGCGCGCGACGCCGGGCTCGACCGCACGACCTTCCTCGCCGAGGACGCGACCGCGTTCGCCCTCTCACGGCAGGACGTGCCGGACCTCGTCGTCGTGAACCCGCCACGGCGCGGCATCGGGGAGACGCTCAGCACCTGGCTGGAGCGGTCCGGCGTCGGGCACGTCGTCTACTCGAGCTGCAACGCGACGACGCTCGCGCGCGACCTGGCCCTCATGCCGTCGCTCCGACCGCGCGAGGCGCGCGTGCTCGACATGTTCCCGCAGACGTCGCACTACGAGGTCGCGGTCCTGCTCGAGCGCGCCTGACCTCGCCCGGCGTCCGCGAGCGCCGCGCGGCTCAGGGGCGCTCCCCCGCGCGTCGGGACGCCTCGACGGCCGCGGACTCGACGCGCGCCCGGTAGGCGGCCCACTCGTCGTCGTCCAGCGCGGGCAGGTTGCCCCGCCCGTCGCCCGTCGCGCCGTCGACGAGCTCGCGCACGATGTCGGCGTGCCCGGCGTGGTGCGCCACCTCCGCGAGCACGTGCACGAGCACCTGGTGGAGCGTGACGTCCCGGTTCTCCGGGCGCCACCACGGCACGTGCCCGGGCGCGTCGAGGTCGAGCGACGCCACGGTCGCGTCGCACAGCTCCGACGACCGCCGGAACAGCTCCAGGATCTCCTCCCGGCTCTCGTCCGCCGTGGCCCACATGTCGGCGTTCACCTCCGCGCCGTCGGCGAACCAGGGCAGGTCGAGGTCGTGCGTGCCGCCGAACGCCTCGTGCAGGTAGCCGAGCTGCACGCTGCCCACGTGCTTCACCAACCCCAGGACGTTCGTGCCGGTGCGCGTGAGCGGACGGCGCACGTCGTACTCGCTCAGCCCCTCCGCCTTGGCGAGCAGCGCGTCGCGCTCCCGGCTCAGGTACCGCAGCAGCGTCGCCTTGGGGTCGTGGTCCTGTGCCGTCCTCGTGCTCATCCACCGGACGTTACCGACGCCCTCCCACGCCAGTGCCAGACTCCCCTCATGGCCACCGTGCACGCAGAGATCACCGACCGACTGGCGGCGTTCGTCCTCGCGCAGCCGGTGTTCTTCGTCGGCACCGCGCCGCTCGCGGCGGACGGTCACGTCAACGTCGCGCCCAAGGGCATGGCCGGGACGTTCGCGGTGCTGGGGCCGCACCGCGTCGCCTACCTGGACTACACCGGCTCGGGCGCCGAGACGCCCGCGCACCTGCGCGAGAACGGCCGAATCGTCGTGATGTTCTGCGCGTTCGAGGGCCCACCGAACATCGTCCGCTTCCACGGGACCGGCCGGTACGTCGAGGCCGGCACCCCGGAGTTCGACGCGCTGCGCGCCCGCTTCCCCAAGCGCGAGACAGCGGGTCAGCGCGGCGTCGTGGTCGTCGACGTGACGCGGGTCTCCGACTCGTGCGGGTTCTCCGTGCCCCGCATGGCCCTCGTCGAGGACCGGGACCTGCTCGACCGCTGGGCCGACCGCAAGACCCCGGAGCAGCTCGAGGCCTACCGCGTCACGAAGAACACCACGAGCATCGACGGCCTCCCGGCGATCGGCGACGGCTCGCCCACCGCTCACACGACGACGCCACAGGAAGCCCTCGGGCGCTGACGCCTTGCGACGCCGGGCCCCTGGGTGCGCACGCACTCGAGAACCCAGAGCCCGCTGCGCGAGCGTGGCGCGTCCCCCAGTCGGGCCCTACCGGGCCTCTACCTCGCCGGGGCAGGGCCCCGGTTCCGCGAGAGAGCCCTGGCCCCGCGAGATAAGGGCGGGTTCTCGCGAGGTAGAGCCGGGGTCCGCGAGGTAGAGGCCTGGTCCCGCGGAGTAGAGGCCCGGTCCTGCGAGGGAGGACGCTCGACCTCACGAGGCGGGCCGCTCGTCCGCCGTCGCGGCGAGGTAGGCCCTCCCGCGCGGCGAGAGGCGGTACCCGACGTCGAGGCTCTCGGTGAGGCCGAGCTCCTTGAGCCGACGCACGCGCCCCTTGAAGTCGTCGCGGGCCATCCCGAGCCCGGCCGCGAGCTCGCGGGCGACGACGCCCTCGTGCGCGCCGATCAGCTCGAGGTACCGGCGCGTCCACGGCTCCGCGGCGGCCCGGTCCTTCCGCGCCAGCGCGGTGCGGAGCTGCTCGACGGCGTCCGCGTCGAGGTCCGCGTCCTCGCGCAGCGCGACGCGCGGGTCCGGGCCGGCGAGCCGCAGGCCCACGCGGTAGAGGTCGCCCTCGCGCCCGGCGCCCCGAGCGAGCACACGCTCGGGCGAGGTCATCCCCGCGAGGCGGGCCTCGTCGTCGGACACGACGGGCACGCCGTCCGGACCGACGGGCACGCGCTCGACCGACGTCACCTCGACGACGCCCACCCGCGTGCGCTGGAGCGTCCCGACGCGCACGCGCGGCGTCGTCCAGCGGCGGAACGCCAGCGTCACCGTCCCGTCCTGGAGGCCGCGCAGCGTGCGGGCGTCGAGGAGCACGCTCCGAGCCTACGACCACGTCGCCACGCCCTCCCGAGAGAGAGCGCGGCCGGCGAGGTAGAGCCGAGGTCACGACCTGGGCTCTCCCTCGGCCCACCAGGGCTCTACCTCGCGCGACCAGGGCTCTGCCTCGCGCGAGCCCGCGCGACCAGGGCTCTACCTCGCGCACGCCGTGAGACCGGAGCTCTACCTCGGCAGGGCAGGCAGGTCAGGCGAGCTCGGGGCGGCGGGCGACGGTGAGGACGTGGGTGTCGGGCCAGTCGACGGGCTCGCCGGTCGTGGCGTCGTGCAGGGCGGCGACGGGCGCGAACGCGTGCTCGACGACCCACTCGTTGCGCCACGCCCCGCTCCCCGGCTCGAGCTCGAACCCGGCGGCGGTGAGGAGCTCGGCCCACCGGGGGCCGGTGAGGTCGCAGAAGCGCTCGTGGCTCTCGGACAGCCAGTTGTCGACGTAGTCCTTGCGCGTGAGGAACTCCATCGCCTCGCGCAGCGTGAGCCGCCACGACCCGGGGCGCACGCGCTCGGGCCGGAAGTCGGCCCCGGAGAGGCGCGGGAAGTCGTACGCGAACTGGACGAGCCGCGCGTCGGTCGAGAGCGCCCCGACCCACGCCGCGACGTCCTCGCGCGCGAGGTCGTCGAGGTCGGTGCGGGCGCCGCCAGGCCCGTCGCCGGTCGCGGGGGCGCCGTCGTCGGTCCGCAGGGTGAGCACGACGACCCGGTCCGGCTCCGCGGGGCCGCACACGTCCGAGTTGATCCACACGCCGCCGGGCCGCGTGTGCGCGTGGACGCGGCGCGCGAACGTCTCGACGTCGCGCACGCCGTCCCCGTACGACGACACCTCGTGCGTGAGCGCGACGGTGAGGGTCGTGTCGACGGAGGCGTCGGGCATCACGGACCGGTCGAGGATGTTCGCCTGCACGAACCACACGTGCGGGTTCGCGAACACGCCCTGCGCCTTCTTGTGCTCGGCCTCCGCGACGAGGTGCCGTGCGACGTCGACGCCGAACAGGTCCGACTCGTGCAGGCGCGGCTCGCGCGCCACGTGCTCCAGGAGGCCGCCCGTCGCGCACCCGATGTCGACGATCCGGCCGGGCCGCACGTGCGGGGCGACCTGGGCCCACTTGCGCGCCGACGCGTCCTCGAACGCGGCGGCGTACGTGCGGTAGTCGCGCGTCGAGGTGAGGTCGCCGTCGCCGGACACGACCGGGTCGGCGAAGATGCGCCGGACGTCCTCGACGAACCGGTAGCGCGCGAAGAACTCCGGCACGGCGGGGTGCGCGACGTCGCGCCAGCGCTCGTCCCCCGCGGCGATCTGCTCGACGACGTCCCACGGCCGCGCGGGGAGGTCGCCACCCGGCTCGGCGGCGTCGAGCTCGACCCCCGCGACCCGGTAGCCGAGCGCGCGGTAGGCGTCGACGAGCGCGGGCGTCGAGCACGCGACGACGGTGTCCGCGGGGTCCGGCGCGACGCCGGTCGCGGTCGCGACGCTCGTCACGACGAGGTGGGCGAAGCGGTCGTCGGGCGCGACGTCGGGCACGGGCACGACGACGGACGCGAGGCCCTCCCGGGTCGTGACGTTCTCGACGAGCGCCTCGCGCCGGTGCCCGGGCAGCGGGTTGCGGCGGGTGCCCGCGTGGTTGGCGGACGTCACGACCCAGACGACCTCCACGTCGGGGGCGCAGCGCACGCGCCGACCGTCGAGGTCGTGCACGAGCCCGGCGCGCAGCGCCCGGAGGTAGTCGACCTGGTAGCGCGTGACGACGTGGTGGCGGCCGGGGAAGAGGATGCGGCGCACGGGCGGGCCGTCGGTGGGGAGGGGCACCCGCACACGGTGCGGCCAGGCGGCACCCGGGCGCAACCCGTCTCACGTCTCGGGCCGACAGCCGCAGTCCTGGGCGCCACCCGTCTCACGTCTCGGGCGGCCGGACGCAGCACACCCGGCGGGCCGGCGGTCGGGACGCGGCCGCTCACGAGGCGCGGAACGGCGCGGTTCCGCGGGTCCGGGCACGCGTCCGCGCCGCGCGACACGCCCGGACTGGACGGCCGTCCACGATGCAGCTGGGCGCGCCGTATGCGACGGTATGGGCGATGTTCTGGATCGTGGCAGGGGCTGTGCTCGTCGTGTCCGGCCTCGCGATCGCCGCGACGGCCGCCCGCGGCGCGCGCCGCGCCGGGTCGACCGGTGCGAGCGGCATCGCGATCGCGGTCGGCGGCGGCCTTCTCGTGTGGGGCGCCGTGGCCCTGCTCGTCGGCCTGCTCACCGAGGGCTGACCGGCACCTCCCGCGCGTCCACGAGCTCCGCCCCGCTCACCGCACCCGAGAGCCCGCGGCGCCCGCGGGTGAACGGGACCGCGACCACCGACACCACCGCGAACAGGGCCGCGAGCGGCGCCGCGACCGAGGCGGCCACCCCCACCGCCGCAGGCAGCCCCGCCGGCAGGTCGCTCAGCAGGCCGAGCGCTCCCCACAGGGCTCCGCCCGCCGCCGCGCGGGCGACGCGCTGCGCCGTCGTGCCGCGCCGCCCGGCCCAGCGCGGGGCGAGCCACACCGTCCGCTGGCCCCACGAGGCGCCGCTGCCGAGGAACGTCGGCACCACGAAGACGACCACGAACGGCACGAGCGTGCCGAGCAGCCACTGGGCCCAGTCCGCGCCGTCGGGCAGCGGGCGCCCGAGCGCGTAGAGCACCGTGCGGTAGGCGACCTGCAGCACGACGCCCAGCGCCGTGACGAGCAGCGCGTCGAGCAGCATCCCGAGCCACCGCCGCCAGGCGGTCACCGGCCGGGCCTCCTCCCGGCGCGACTCGAGCTCTCCCGCGCGCGGCATCCAGCGCAGCAGGAGGGGCGCCGCGAGCGCCCCGAGGAGCGCGCCGAGCGTGTTGGTCAGCACGTCGTCGACGTCGGCGACCCGGTACGAGCACGGGATGATCCCGAAGATCCCGGTGTACTGCGTGGTCTCGACGAGGAGCGACACGAGCAGGCCGGACAGCGTCGTGACGAGCACCCCGCGGCCGAGGTAGCGCCGCACGAGCACGCCCCAGGGGACGAACAGGACGACGTTGAAGACCACCTGGAGCACGGCGGTGCTGCGCAGGGTCGCGCCGAGCCCGAGCCCGGCCGTGTCCCGTCGGACGTCCGCGAGCGAGTGGAACGGCACGAGCTCGGCGCCCGCGACGCCGTACTGCGCGCACCACCGCGCGAGGTCGCCGCTCGGGAGCGGCAGGAGCGTGTAGGCGACGAGCGCGACCCCGTAGACCGCGACGGCGGCCGCCCCGAGCAGACGTCGGCCGCTCAGGCGGCCGTACCGCCGATACTGCCACGCGAGCGCGGGCACGAGGAAGGCGGCGAAGAGCAGGGCGCCCCCGAGCAGGCCGACGTACGCGGGCCACGTCCACCGGTCGGTCACGCGCAGGCTCCGCCCTGCGCGGGACGGCGCGCGGCGCGCGTCACGGTCGGGACCGGGGTCGGGTTCGGCGTCACGGGCCCCAGTATCGCGGCCGACGACGACCGGCCCGGCCCCGCGGGACCTTCGGCGCGGCCCGGGGCGGGGACGCCCGCCTACCGTGGAGGTGCGGTCGGGAACCACGGGTCGCCGAGGGTGCACCGAGGACCGGTCCGGGCCCGCCCGCCGCGCACCGACCGGTGCGCGCGGCACGACGGACGAGGTGAGCACGATGAAGGCGGCGCGGTACCACGGCAAGGAAGACCTCCGGATCGAGGACGTCCCGGAGCCCGAGACCCGGCCGGGGACCGTGAAGATCCGGCCCGCGTGGACGGGGATCTGCGGCTCGGACCTGCACCTCTACCTCGAGGGCCCGTTCCCGCCGGCGCCGTCGGAGACGCAGCCGCACCCCCTGTCGGGCGAGACGCTGCCCGTCGTGTTCGGACACGAGTTCTCCGGCGTGGTCGAGGAGCTCGGCGAGGGCGTCGAGGGCCTCGCGGTCGGGGACGCGGTCGTCGTCGAGCCGTTCATGGTGTGCGGCGAGTGCCCGCCGTGCCGCGACGGCCTCTACAACGCGTGCGTGAAGATGGGCTTCATCGGCATCTCCGGCCGCGGCGGCGGGCTGGCGGAGCACGTCGTCGTCGAGCGGCGGTGGGTGCACCCGGTGGGCGACGTCCCGCTGGACCAGGCGGCGCTCATCGAGCCGCTGGCCGTCGCGTACCACGGCGTCCGCCTCTCGGGGGCGCAGGCGGGCGACACGGTCCTCGTCGGCGGCGCGGGTCCGATCGGCCTGCTCACGTGCGCGGTGCTGCACGCGATCGGGGCGCGCGCGATCGTCACGGAGGTGAGCGGGGCGCGCAAGGCCAAGGCGCTCGAGACCGGGGTAGCCGACGACGTTCTCGACCCGCGCGAGGTCGACGTCGCCGCACGCGTCCTCGAGCTCACGGACGGCCGCGGCGCGGACGTCGCGATCGAGTGCTCGGGCGCGCAGCCCGTGCTCGACACGCTGACCCGCGCGCTCAAGGCGGGCGGCACGCTCCAGATCGTGGCGCTGTTCTCCGAGCCGCCGACGCTCGACGTCATGACGGTCCTGCTCCGCGAGCTGACCATCAAGGGCGCGATCGGGTACGCGGACGACCACCCGGCCGTGATCCGGCTCGTGCAGGAGGGCAAGGTCGACCTCGCCCCGTTCGTGACGAGCCGCATCGCCGTCGAGGACGTCGTGGAGAAGGGGTACCGAGAGCTCATCGACCACAAGGACGACCACGTGAAGATCGTCGTGTCGGTGTGAGACGGCGGCCCGCGGCCCCCACCGTCCCCGGGGGCCGCGGGCCGCGCTGCTCGACCTGCGGTGCGCGACGGGGCGTGCCACGGTGGAGGAGCACCGCAGCACCCGGCCCCGGGAGGCCCGCATGGACGTCCTCGCCGCCCACGGCGACGCGATCGGCGCGTTCGACGCGCTCGTGCGCCCGCTGCCCGACGACCGCTGGCCGCTCCCCACGCCCGACGCGGACTGGACCGTGCGCGACCTCGTCAACCACGTCACGGCCGAGCAGCTCTGGGCCCCGGAGCTCCTCGCGGGCCGCTGGATCGAGGACGTCGGCGGCGTGTTCGACGGGGACGTGCTGGGCGACGACCCCGTCGACCGCTGGGTCGACGCGTCCGTCCAGGCGCGCGAGGCGTTCCTCGCGCCGGGCGCCCTCGACCGTCGCGTGCACCTCTCGTACGGCGACGAGTCGGGCGCGGAGTACTGCGCGCAGATGACGTTCGACCTCGTCGTGCACGCGTGGGACCTGGCCCGGGCGACGGGCGGGGACGAGGAGGTCGACCCGGCGCTCGTCGCGTGGGCGCTGCGCTACGCCGAGGCGCGCTCGACGTTCCTTGAGCCCGGCCCGCTCTTCCGCGGTCCCCTCGACGTCGACGACGGTGCCGACGACCTCACGCGCCTCCTCGCGCTCACCGGCCGCGCGCGCTGACCCCCGCCGCACGACGACCGGGTGAACGTCGGCGGAACGTCCGGCGTGCGGCGTCCTGCGCAGGACGGCCGGGCGCGCCGCGCGCGAGACTGGCCCCATGCCGCTCGACCGCACCGCACCCCGGACGCCGGCGGAGCCGCCCGGCGCACCGGGTCGCGCCCGCCTCCTCGAACCGGCCGCCGACCGCGCGGACCGGCCCCTCGTCATCGGGCACCGGGGCAACTCGTCCGTCGCGCCGCAGAACACGCTCGCGGCGTTCGAGGCGGCGTGGCGCGCGGGCGCGGACGCGATCGAGCTCGACGTGCACCTCACGGCCGACCGGCACGTCGTCGTGCTGCACGACAACGTCGTGGACGAGACGACGGACGGCACCGGCCGCGTGGACGGTCTGACGCTGGCGCAGGTCCGCGCGCTGGACGCCGGGTCGTCGTTCGCGCGGGCGTTCGCGGGCCACCGCGTCCCCACGTTCGAGGAGGCGGCGCGGTTCGTCGCGGAGCGGCCCGGGCTGGAGCTGCTCGTCGAGCTCAAGGGCGTGTGGTCGGCGCACGACGCGGCGCTCGTGACGGGGGTCGTGGACGCCGCCGGGATCGGGGACCGGGTGGTCGTCCAGTCGTTCTGGCCGCCCACGGTCGCCGCGCTGCGCGACGCCGCGCCGCACCTCGACCGGGCGCTGCTGCTCGCGCTGCACCCGGACAGCCTCGACGAGCTGGTCGCGGTGTGCGCGGACCTCGGGGTCGTGGGGTGCCACCCGGAGGTCGCGCTCCTCGCGCACGAGCCGGGCCTCGTGGAGACGCTGCGCGACGCGGGCCTGCGCGTGCACGTGTGGACCGCGGACACGCCGGACGAGTGGGACGACCTCCTGGTCCAGGGCGTCGACGGCATCATGACCGACCGACCCGACCGCCTCGTCGGCTGGCTCGACGCGCGGCTCGGCCCCGCCGCGCACGCGGGCGCCCGAGAGGTGGACCTCGCCGCGTCGCCCTAGCCTCGACGGATGAGCGCGACGACCCCGCCGACGCCCCCGGGCGCGCACCCGCCCGGTACCGCGACGAGCCCTGCCGCGCCCGGCGGCACGCCCCGGTCGCCCGCGGTGTGCGTGCTCGCCCTGACGCCGCTGCTCGCGATCGAGATCGAGCCCGCCGGGCCGACCGAGACGTCGCCCGAGGTGCACGTCCACCCGGGCGGGCAGGGCCTGTGGCTCGCGCGCATGGCCTACTCGCTCGGGGCGCACGTCGTGGTCTGCGGGCCGTTCGGCGGCGAGACGGGCAGCGTCGCGGCGCACCTCGCCCGCACCGAGAACCTCGAGCTGCGCACGGTCGGCACCGGCGGCAACGGGGCGTTCGTCCACGACCGGCGCAGCGGCCAGCGCACCGAGCTCGTGACGATGGACCCCTACCCCCTGAACCGGCACGAGGTCGACGACCTCTACAGCACCGTCCTGGTCAGCGCGCTCGACGCGGCGGTCACGATCCTCACCGGCTCGGAGACGGGCGTCGGGGTCCCGGCGTCGTTCTTCCGGCGCCTCGCCCACGACCTGCACGCCTCGGACAGCCAGGTCGTCGCGGACCTCTCCGCGGACCAGGCCCGGGCCGTCGCCGACGCGCCGGGGGTCGTGCTGAAGATGAGCCACGAGGAGCTCGTCGAGGGCGGCTTCAGCGACGACGAGTCCGAGGAGTCGCTCCTGCGGTCCGCGCGCGCCATGGTCGACGCCGGCCCGCGCGCGCTCGTCGTGTCCCGCGCGCACGACCCCTCGCTGCTCGTCACGCGCGAGCACACGTACCGGGTCACGACGCCCCGCGTCACGACCGTCGACCACCGCGGCGCGGGCGACTCGATGACGGCGGGGATCGCCGTCGGGCTGGGGCGCGGGCTCGGCCTGCCCGACGCCGTCCGGCTCGGCGCCGCGGCCGGGGCGCTCAACGTCACGCGGCGGGGCCTCGGGACGGGCCGCCGCGACCAGATCGAGCGCTTCGCGCGCAGCGTCACGGTCGAGGACGTGACCTGACGCCCGCCCGCGGAGCGGGACCCCACACCGAGACCCGGACCCGAACCCTCAGGAGGACCGCGTGCGCGCACTCGTGACCAACGACGACGGGATCGACTCCCCCGGCCTGGCGGTGCTCGCCGGGGCGGCGCTCGACGCCGGGTACGAGGTCGTCGTCGCGGCGCCCGCCCGGGAGTCGTCCGGGGCGAGCGCCGCGCTGCTGGGCGCCGAGCGCGACGGCCGGCTGGCCGTCGAGCCGCGCCGTGCGCCCGGCCTGCCCGACGACGTCACCTCCTACGCCGTGCGCGCCGCCCCCGCGCTCATCGCGTTCGTCGCCGCGTACGGCGGGTTCGGCCCGCGGCCCGACCTCGTGCTCTCGGGCGCCAACAAGGGCGCGAACACGGGCAACGCGATCCTGCATTCGGGCACCGTCGGCGCGGCGCTGTCCGCGATGACCCACGGCATCCGGTCGCTCGCCGTCTCGGTCGACGCCGCCGAGCCGCGCCACTGGGACACCGCGCGGCTCGTCACCGACCACGTGCTCGCCTGGATGGACGGGAGTGCCGCCGACGTCCCGCTCGACCGGCGCACGCTCAACGTCAACGTGCCCGACGTCGACCCCGACCGCCTGCGCGGGCTGCGGCAGGCGCCGCTCGCGTCGTTCGGCCTCGTCCAGGCGAACATCCACGAGGACGGCGACCGGCACCTCGTGCTCCAGTACTCGGGCACCGAGCGGCACTCCGAGCCCGACTCCGACACCGGCCTGCTCACGCGCGGTTGGGCCACCGCGACGCTCCTCGTCGCCCCCTACGCGGACGCGAGCGTCGACATCCCGACCCTCCCGCCCTTGGCTTGACGACCCCCGCCGTCGAGCACGGGGTCCGCGACCGCGCGGCGGCCGATCCGGTCGTCAACCGCGTGCTCGACCGTCGCCGGTCCCGTGGTCGGGGGTCTCGTCCGGCACCGTCTCGTGCTCGGCGGTGCGCTCGCGCTCCTCGATGACGTCCTGGCCGGGCCCGGCGAAGGCCCGCGAGCGCTCCTCGCCCTCGGGCGTCCCGCTGAAGAAGGCGGACTCCGCGGCCTCGGGCAGGTCGTCGTCGTGCCCGACGGCGGGCAGCGGCCGGGTGCTGCCCGGCGCCTCGGCGTCGTCGACGCCCCCGTCCGCCGCGGACGGCCCGGTGCGGCCGGGACGACCTGCGCCGTCGACCGGGCCCGGCACCACCCCGACGAGCCGCGTCGGGTCCTCGCTCGGCGCGGCGCCCGCGCCCCGGCCCGCGCGCCGGATCGTGCCGAGGACGACGGGCGCGTCGGCACGGCGCGCACCTCGCTCGGCGGGGAGCCGGGGCGGCCGCGCCGGGGCGACGGGACCGCCGTCGTCCGTGGCGTCGCGGGCGGCACCACCGGGCGCGTCGGACCCGTCCGGCGCGCCGAGCCCGTCGCGCTCGTCCGGCCCGTCGAGGTCGAGGGCGTCCACCGCGCGCTCGAGCCGCGTGCGTGGCAGGCCCTGGGGCGCGGCGCGCTGCAACCAGTCGACAAGGCCCTCGCGCACGAAGCACCGCAGGTCGAACAGCGTCGGGGCGTCGTGCGCGCTGACGAGCGCGCGCACGCGCACGAGGCCCCCGACGGCGTCGGTCACCTGGAGGATGCCGACGCGCTCGTCCCACAGGTCCGTGAGCCCGAGCAGCCGCCGCAGCTCGGCGCGCATGGGGCCGACCGGCACCTCGAAGTCGAGGTCGAGCTCGACCGTGCCCAGCAGGTCGGCCGCGCGCCGTGTCCAGTTCTGGAACGGCGTCGTCGTGAAGTAGGTCGACGGCATGATGAGCCGGCGGTCGTCCCACAGGTGCACGACGACGTACGTCATCGTGATCTCCTCGATGCGCCCCCACTCGCCCTCGAGCACCACGACGTCGTCGACGCGGATCGCGTCGGTGAACGCGATCTGCATGCCCGCGAAGACGTTGGCGAGCGACGTCTGCGCCGCGAGCCCCGCGACGATCGAGATGAGGCCGGCCGACGCGAGCAGGCTCGCCCCCGCCGCGCGCGCGGCGGGGAACGTCAGCAGGATGCCCGCGACCGCGCACACGACGATCACCGCGACGGTGAGCCGACGCAGCACGGTGATCTGCGTCCGGACGCGGCGCGCGTGCCGGTTGTCCGCGGTGTCCATGCGGTAGCGCTGGAGCGCGGAGTCCTCGAGCACGAACGCGATCGCGCCCACCCACCACGCCCCGACCACGATGAGCGCGATGAGCAGCAGGTGCTCGACGGCGGGCCGCCACGGTGTCCCGGCGTCGGTGGTGACGCGCACCGCGATCCAGACGGCGACGACGGTGAGGACCGCGCGGTCCGGCCGCCGGAGCCGTCGCGACAGGTCCCGCGCCAGCTCGCTGCGCCGCCCGGCCCGCCGCACGACGGCGGAGATCACCGTCCCCAGCACGAACGCCAGGACCACGCCCGCCGCGACCGCACCGAGGGTGAGCAGGACGTCGGTCGTGTTCTCGAGCTCGGTGTCCATCCCCCCAGGCTAGGCAGGGTGCGAGACCGTCACCTCCGGGCCGCGCGACGGACGCGGGGCGCCCGGGACCGCGGGGGGCGGGCCAGCCACGGGGCGAGCACCTGCGTCACGCGCGGCAGCACGAGGTAGGTCATGACGGGCGTGAGGACGAGCGTCGTGGCGAGCACGCGCGGGACGACCGGCACCGCGTCCCACGCCGGGACCAGGCTCCCGACGAGCACGGTGAACGCGAGGTTCACCGGGAAGAACCCGAGCCAGATGCTCACGGACTGCTTCCAACGGGGCGGCGCCGCGGCGACCGACGCGCCCGACGACGCGCCCGACGGTGCGGGAGACGCCGGGGTATCGAACCAGCCCTCGATGCCCGTGCGGCGCTCGACCCGCGTCTCCTCGACGAGGTCCCGCCCCCGCGCGAGCCAGCCCACCCGGTCGGGCGAGGTCTCCCACGCGTCGAGCGTCGCGGCGTCCGCGAACCGGTAGAGCATGTGCCAGTCGTGCGACCCCGCGGACGCGCGCACCCAGCCGGAGCCGAGGAAGCCTGGGTAGCGGTTGGCGAGGTTGACCCCGTCCTGCACCCAGCGCGTGACGGCGGGGACGTTCTCGGGCCGGACGCGGCGCTCGATCGCGACGGTCACGGGACCGGCGCCGGTGCGGGCCGGGCCGGAGCGGGGTCGGGCGGTCGGGCTCGGGAGCGGGGCGCGGGCGGGGTCGCCGCCGGTCCGCCGCGCGTCCCCGGGGACGTCGTGGGTCATGGGACGAGTGAACGCGGCGGGTGTTTCCGGGTCGTGAACGCGCGCGGGCGCGGGACGGATCGTCCCGCGGGTCGGGACGCGGGCCGACGCGCGCGGCGGCCGGGCCGGGCCTACCGTGGCAGGCATGATCTCGTGGGAGCTCGCGCTCGCCCTGCGCGACGCGGGCGTGCGGTGGTCCCCCGCCTCGGGCGACCGCTTCCGCCTCCTCACCACCGGCGCCGACGGCGACGTCTTCACCGTGAGCGACATGACCATCGAGCCGCACGAGTTCGACACCGGCGTCGTGCTCGGCTTCAACGGCACGACGGAGTGGGCGCTCGACTCCGTCGCGCTCGAGGACGCGCTGTGGCACCCGCTGGAGGGCCAGCTCCGCGAGCTGCTCGGCGGCACGTTCCGCACGCTCGAACGGACCCCCGACGGGTACGTCGTGCGCACCGAGGTCCTCGGCGAGGCGGCCGAGCACCGCGCCCCCGATGCGGCCGACGCCTACGCGCACGCCCTGCTCGCGCTCGTCGCCGTGAGCACGGAGGGCCCGCCCTGACCCGCCGCCGGCACGCGACCTGGCTCGACGACGTCCGGCGCGCCCCGGGCGTCGTGCGCCGGGTGCTGCGCGCGCTGGGCGACGAGCCGCCCCTCGCCGTCGAGCCCGAGCCGCCCGAGGTCTCGCCCGACCTCGTGCCTCTCCTGCGCGAGCTCGGGACGGCGCTCCTCGACTCCGGCCGCTCGGTCACCGACGTCGAGGACGACCTCGAGGCGGTCGCCCGGCGGTCGGGCGCCTCGACCGTCGGCACCCTCGTCCTGCCGACGGGCGTCTTCGTCCGGGTGAGCACCGAGAGCGGCGCGGTCGCGGACTTCTCGGCCGCCGAGGCGAGCGGTCTCAACCTCGACCAGATCGGGGCGCTCATGACGCTCGTGCGCCGCCTGCGCACGTCGGACGTCCCGCTCGCCGACGCGCGGGCGCAGCTGCGCGCGATCGTCGCCCGCCCGCCCCGGTTCGGGGCCGCGCTGACCGTCGTCGGGCACGGGCTGCTCACCGTCGGGTTCGGGCTCGTGCTCAACCCGACGGGCCCGCTCCTGCCCGTCTACCTCGCCCTCGGGCTGCTCGTCGGCGCGCTGCGCTGGCTCGGCACGCGCTGGCCGACGCTCGCGACCGCCCTGCCCGTCGTCGCGGCGTTCGTCGTCACGCTCCTCGCCGTGGACGTGGTGCACCCGTGGCTGGGCGACGACCCGCTGAGCGTGCTCGTCCCGCCGCTCGTGTCGTTCCTGCCCGGGTCGGTGCTCACCGTCGCGGCGATCGAGCTGACGAGCAACCAGATCGTCGCGGGGGCGAGCCGGCTCGTCTACGGCGTCGCGCAGCTCCTGCTCCTCGTGTTCGGCGTCGTCGCCGGCGCCGCCGTCGGGGGCCCGCTCGTCGCGGCGCCGCAGGGCGAGCACCTCGGGTGGTGGGCGCCGTGGGTCGGGATCCTCGCCGTCGGGCTGGGGCAGATGCTCTTCGCGTCGTCCCCGCGCGGGTCGCTCCCGTGGGTCCTGGTCGTGCTGCTCGGCGCCTACGCGGCCCAGCTCCTGGGGTCGCTCGCCGCGGCGCCCCTCGCCGGGTTCTTCGGGGCGCTCGCCATCGCCCCGCTCGCCGCGCTCGTCGAGCGCTCGCGGCACGGGCCGCCGGCGGCCGTCACGACGCTGCCCGCGTTCTGGCTCCTCGTGCCCGGCGCCCTGAGCCTCCTGGGACTCTCCGACCTCGTGAACGGGGGCCCGGAGGCCGCGCAGGAGATCGCGAACGCGGTCGTCGCCGTGTTCGGGATCGCGCTCGGGACGCTCGTCGGCTCGGCGGTCACGCGCGACGCAGGACGCGTGACACGTACCCTCTTCACGTCCTGAGCACACGGTCCCCACGCCATTCCCGGGGGTTCCCCTCGTGAGCCCACCCCTCTGGACGTCCGTCTAGTTGAAGATGGAACAGCCGACAGGCCTCCGCGGTCCACCCCGAGACCGTGCCTGTCGGCGTCGTGGTGAGAGGGCGCGCTCGCGTCCCGCCCGACCGCACGCCGTCGTGGTCACCCCGCGCTCCCCTGCGCAGGTGCCCAGGGACCGGAGCGCGCCGCGCTCGACCGCCCGCGACCACGACCCGATGATCGGATCGTCCGCTTGACCACTGCACAGCACCTCACGTCCACCCCGACCGGCACCACCGGCGCGTACCCCGCCGTCCGCGGCGAGGCGCGCTAGATGGGCCGCCACACCGCGCGCCGGGCCTCGTTCCCCGCCGCCCTCGTCTCCGCCGCCCGCCGTGGCACGCACGGGACCGGCTCTGCCGCGCCCCGGCGCCGCCGCACGCTCGGGACCGGCGCCGCCGTCGCGGCCGTCGCGCTCACCGCGAGCACCGCCGCGGCCGCCTTCGCCGACGGCGCGGCGCCGTCCGCCACGACCGACGCGACCGAGGCGGCGCCCGCCGGCACGCCGACCTCCGGAGCCGCGACCGCCCCCGTGTCCCTCGGGACGGTCGCCGCCCCGGCGACGGCCGACCCGGCGACCGTCGACGCCGCGGGCGACGTGCTCGTCCGGGCCCAGTTCCTCACCGGGGAGGGCGCCGCGGCGCTCACGCCCGAGCAGGTCGCCCAGATCGAGGACGCGCGCACGCGCCTCAGCGAGGCCGTGTCCGAGGCGTCCCCGTCCGAGGACGCCACCACGCTCCTCGGCTCCCCCGCGGAGTCGGTGCTCGCGAGCCCGGACGACGGCGCCCCGGCGACCACCGAGGAGCCCGCGACCGACGACACGCTCACCGCCGCCGAGACGCTCGGCGCGAGCGTGCCCGCGCTCGACGGCCGCGCCGACGACCGTGCGAGCCGGTCCTCGGCCCGCACGCCGCTCGACGAGCTCGAGGCCGCGGTCCCCACGCTCGGCACTGCGACGCCGGACCTGGCCACGACGCCCGACGACGACGCGCCCGGGACGGACGCCGCGGCGCCGTCAGCCGACGCCGACGCGGCGACCGAGTCGCCCGAGGAGGACGCGGCGGCCGCGGACACCGCGACCGACGCGCCCGACCTCACCACCGGCACGGCGGACGCGACCACCGACGCCCCGGCCGCCGACGCCGAGGCACCGGCGGACCCGGTGGCTCCCGCCGGCACGGAGGAGATCGCCGCGCTGACCGCGGAGCTCACGACCCTGCTCGACGCCGCCGGCTCGGGCGTGACCGTCCAGGTCGTGCCCGGACCGCCGTCGGCCGAGGAGGTCGCCGCCCAGCTCGACCAGTGGGCCACGTCCACCGCGGGCTACGGCAACGGGCAGATCCCGGCGAGCGCGCTGTGCGAGCTGTCGTTCGCGCCCGGCGAGCAGCTCCGCTGCGACGCCGCCCACCAGATCGAGGCCCTCAACGAGAAGTACCGCGAGGCGTTCGGCGCGAACCTGTCCGTGACGGACTCGTACCGCTCGTACGCGTCCCAGGTCGCCGTGAAGGCGTCCCGCGGCTACTTCGCGGCGCCGCCCGGCATGTCGAACCACGGCTGGGCCCTCGCGCTCGACCTCGGCGGCGGCATCCAGAGCTACGGCACCGCGCAGTACGAGTGGATGCGCGCCAACGCGCCGGCCTACGGGTGGGAGAACCCCGAGTGGGCCCGCGCCGGCGGCTCGAAGAACGAGCCCTGGCACTGGGAGTACGGCGACATCTCCTGACGAGCCGCTCCCCCACGACGACGGCCCCGGCACCGCGACGACCTCGCGGGACCGGGGCCGTCGTCGTCCGTGCCCGGCGACGCGGGGCGCGTCAGGTGAGGGCGTCCGCGAGGAGCAGCATCGTCACGAGGAACCCGGTGACGAGGTTGAGCCACAGGAACGCCCGCCACCCCGCGTTGGCGCGCTCGCAGTCGTCGTCGCGCACGTCGCGGAACCGCAGCACGTTGACGGCGTACGGCAGCGGGAGCAGCGCGGCGAGGACGCCGGGCCACGGGAGCACCGCGAGCACGACGGCCGCCCCCACGTACGCCGCCGCCGCGGCGAGCACGGTCGCGTGCGCGCCGATCGCCGTCGCGACGGACGCGATGCCGCCCTCGCGGTCCGCGCGCACGTCCTGCACCGCGCCGAACGCGTGCGAGGCCATGCCCCAGAGCACGAAGCCGACGAGCACGGGCCAGACGGAGCGCGCGGAGAGGTCCGCGTCGACGAGCACGAGCGCGTACAGCAGCGGCCCGGCGAAGTGCATCGCGGAGGTGAACGAGTCGAGGAACGGGCGCTCCTTGAACCGCAGCCGGGGCGCCGAGTACGCGACGACGCCGAACACCACGAGCGCGAGGACCGCGCCCGCGAGCGGGTCGCCGAGGAGCAGGAGCGCGACGAGGAACGGCACGTTGGTCGCGACGCACGCGCGCAGGATGCGCCGGTGCGTGACGCGCGCGGTCGCCGGGTCCGCCAGCGCGCCCTCGATGCCGCCCTTGCGCGGGTTCCGCAGGTCGCTCGCGTAGTCGAAGACGTCGTTCACGCCGTACATGAGCAGGTTGTACGGCACGAGGAAGTACAGCGTCCCGACCACGAGCGCGAGGTCGACGCGCCCGCCGGTCGCCACGAGGTACCCCGCGGCGAAGGGGTACGCGGTGTTGATCCAGGAGAAGGGCCGCGACGCGGCGAGGACGTCCTTCACCGGTCGTCCTCCGTGGCACGCGCGCGCCCGGACCCGCGGCCCGCGGTGCGGTCGCGACCGCGGGCGCCGAGCACCGTCCACAGCACCGGCATCCCGAGTGCGGCGGCGAGCGCGTACGCGAAGTCCTCGAGCGGCGCCCCCCACAGGTAGACGCCGAGGATCTTGTCCGGGTGGTAGACGTACAGGTCGGCGGCGATCATCAGCGTGTCGAACACGAGGGTGAGCACGCACATCACGACGGCCGTCCACACGAGCGGCCCGGGTCGCAGCCGGCGCAGCACGCGCCACGACACCGCGACGAGCACCGCGAGGACGATGACGTTGAGCACGATGTTCGTCACGCGTCGTCCTCCCCGGCGCGGCGGGCCGCGAGCACGCGCTCGGCGCCCCGCCAGACGAGCAGCGCGTTGTAGCACAGGAGCGTCAAGAACACCGCCTCCTCGACGGGGAGGTCGGGCGCGAGCAGCAGCCCGGTCATCCAGGGGCTCTCCCCGCGCGCGAAGATCCCGAGCGCGAGGCCCGCGACGTCCCACGCGAGGAACCCGACGACGCCGAGCCCGACCGTGAGCGCGGCCCGCCGCGGGTCGGACCAGAACGCGAGCCGGAACCGGCGGTCGAGCACGGCGAGGCCGCCGAGCGAGACCGCGAGCGCACCGAGGTAGGCGAGGCCCGTCACCGGCGGACCGCCACCGGCCGGTCCGCCGGCCGGAGCCGTTCGGGCCGGCGGCTCGCGGCGAGGAAGCCCTCCCGCAGCGGCTCGGGCAGCGGGCGCGCGGACGTCTCGCCGAGCAGCCGCTTGGCGACGAGCTCGGCGCTGATCAGGCACATCGGCAGTCCCACGCCCGGGATCGTGCCACCTCCGGCGTGGTAGAGCCCGTCGACACGGCGGGACGCGTTGCCCGGGCGCCACAGCGCGGACTGCCGCAGGGTGTGCTCCATACCGAGCGCGCCGCCGCGCCATGCCGAGAGCTCGGTCGCGAAGTGCGCCGGCCCGAGCACGCGTCGCGTGACGACGCGCCCCGGGAGGTCCTCGACCCCCGCCCAGCGCCCCACCTGGGCGAGGTAGCGGTCGGCCAGCCCTTCGAGCGTGCGCTGCGACGGCTCGTCGCCGCCGAGCGTCGGGTCGGCGGGGAACGGCACGAGGAGGAACAGGTTCTCGTGGCCGGGCGGCGCCGCGGGGGCGGCCGACGTCGGCCCGTCGGTCGCGCTCGTGCGCGACACGTACAGCGACGCCGGCTCCGGCACGCGCAGGCCGCGGGGGTCGCTGCGCCGGTCCGGGCCGAGCACCGCGTCGAAGTTGGCGGGCCAGTCCCGCGTGAAGAACAGCGAGTGGTGCGCGAGCTCGGGCAGCTCGCCGCGGACGCCCGCGAGCACGAGCAGCGCCGAGATGCCGGGGCCCTTGTCCTCCCACGCTGCGGCGGGGAGGTCGGCCCAGCGCGGCTCGAGGAGCGTCGTCTCCGTGTGGTGCCGGTCGGCGGCCGACACGACGACGTCCGCCTCGACGAGCTCGCCCGACGCGAGACGCACGCCGGCGACCCGCCCGCGGCGACCGCCGCCGGGCACGACCTCGATCCCGGCGACGTCCGCGCCGGTGCGCACCTCGGCGCCCGCGTCGCGCGCGAGCCGCTCGACGGCCTCGATGAGCGTGTACATGCCCCCGCGGGGGTACTGGACGCCGTCGACGAGGTCGAGGTGGCTCATGAGCGAGTAGAGCGCGGGCGCGCGGTAGGGGGACGACCCGAGGAACACGGCGTGGTACCCGAGGAGCTGCTGGAGCCGCGGGTCGTCCACGGCGCGCGCGGCGCGGTCGGCGAGCGACTCGCGCAGGAGCCCGGCCAGGCGCGGCAGCCGGCGCAGCACCGCGGGCGACAGCGCCCGGTCGGGGCGCTCGAACGTCGTGTAGAGGAAGTGGTCGAGCGCGAGCCCGTACGCCTCGCTCGCGTCCTCGGCGTACGCGGCGATCCGGCCCCCGGCCCCGGGCTCGATCGCGTCGAGCCGCGACCGGTTGACCCCGGGGTTGCCGGACAGCTCGAACGTCGACGCCGTACCGTCCGCACCCGGCTCGAAGAACACCCGGTACGCCGGGTCGAGCGGGACGAGGTCGAGGTGGTCCTCGACGCGCGCGCCGAGCAGCCCGAAGAAGTGCTCGAACACCTCGGGCATGAAGTACCAGGACGGGCCGGTGTCGAAGCGGAAGCCGTCCACCTCGAGCGTGCCCGCGCGACCGCCCACCTCGTCGTGCCGCTCGAGCAGGGTGACGCGGGCGCCGCCGCGCGCGAGCAGGGCGGCGGTGGCGAGCCCGGCGATCCCCCCTCCGACGACGACGACGCGCGGAGCCCTCACGCGAGCACCTTCCGCGGGCGCGGGGACCGGGCGGACGCCACCTGGCCGAGGAGCTGGCCGCCGGCGGCGCGCGCCGCGAGCGCGACCTTCATCGTGTCCGGGATGCGCACGCGCGCACGCAGGATGTCCTCCGGCGGCGTCGCGGCGAGCCTCGCCAGGAGCCGCTCGTAGACGGCGACGGTCGCGGCCACGGCGATGCGCGGGCGCACCGGGAGCCCGGGGAGCGCGGCCCGGGCGGCGGCGAGGTCGCCCTCCACCTCGCGGCAGAACGCCTCGACGTCCCGGCGGCGCAGTCGGCCGGGGACGACGCCGGGCAGGTAGGCGCGCCCGAGCTCGTCGTGGTCGGTGCGCAGGTCGCGCAGGAAGTTGATCTTCTGGAACGCCGCGCCGAGCGCGCGGGCGCCCCGGACCAGCACCGGGTCCGGGACGTGCAGCGGCTCTCCCGGGCGGCGCCGCGCGTTGAGGAACACCGCGAGGCACATGAGGCCGACGACCTCCGCCGAGCCGTACACGTACCGCTCGTAGCTCTCGCGGTCGTGCACGCGGACCGTGAGGTCGGTGCGCATCGAGGCGAAGAACGGGTCGACCTCGTCGTGCCCGAAGCCGCAGCGGTGCGCGGCGCGGGCGAACGAGTGGACGACGAGGTTCGTCGACCAGCCCCGGTCGAGCGCCCGCGCCGTCTCCGCCTCGAGCTCGTCGAGGAGGTCTGCCGCGCCGTCGCCGCGGCGCGTGTCCACGACCTCGTCGGCGATCCGCACGAGCCCGTACACCGCGTCGATCCCGTCGCGGGTCGGCGCGTCGAGCAGGCGTGCGCCCAGCCCGAACGAGGTCGAGTACGCCGCCAGCACGACCCGGCTCGTGCGTGCGGCGGTCAGGTCGTACAGCCGTGCCGGGTCGCTCTCGTCGCCCACGTCGTCGTCCCGCCTTCCGTCGCCGGGGCACCTCCCCGGTCAATCCTCAGCATGCTGAGGGATGTAGGGTCGCACGGGACGCCGGATTTCACACCTCGGAGGGGGCCTCGCGCGTCGTGTCGATGCGGCGGGGCCCGGCCTGCCAGGCCTCCCACGCCGACGCGATGATCTCCGGCAGGCCGTTCGTGGCGCGCCAGCCGAAGAGCTCGTTGATGCGGCGGGGGTTCCCGACCAGCTGCGGCGGGTCCCCCGCGCGGCGCGGCAGGACCTCGGGCGTGACGTCGAGCCCGCTCACGCGCCCGATCTCGTCGATGACCTCGCGCACCGAGGAGCCCTCGCCCGTCCCGACGTTGAAGACGTCGAACGGACGCTCGTCCACGTCGAGGTACTCGAGCGCGGCGAGGTGGGCCTGCGCGAGGTCGAGGACGTGGATGTAGTCCCGGATGCACGTGCCGTCCGGCGTCGGGTAGTCGTCCCCGAAGATCTTGGGCCGCTCACCGCGCTCGAGGCGGTCGAGGACCATGGGCACGAGGTTGAGCACCGCCGGGTCGCCCAGGTCCGGCCAGCCCGCACCGGCGACGTTGAAGTAGCGCAGGGCGACGAACCGCAGCCCCCACGCGCGGCTCGCGGCCCGGCCGAGCCACTCCCCGACCAGCTTCGTCTCGCCGTAGGGGTTGATCGGCTCGGCGTGCAGCTTCTCCTCGACCAGGGACACCGACGGCATGCCGTACGTCGCCGCCGACGACGAGAAGACGAGGCGGTCGACGCCGGCCGCCTGCATCGCGGTGACGAGGTTCGTGAAGCCCCCGACGTTCTGCTGGTAGTACCAGGCCGGCTTCTCGACCGACTCCCCCACCTGCTTGCGCGCCGCGAAGTGGACGACCGCGCGCACGTCGTGCTCGGTCATGGCGCGCGTGAGCACGTCCACGGCCTCGGGCGACGCGACGTCGACCTCGACGAGCACCGCGTCGCCGACCCGGTCCGCGCGGCCGGTGCTCAGGTCGTCGACGACGACCACCTTCTCGCCGCGCTCCTGGAGGAGGCGCACCACGTGCGCCCCGATGTACCCGGCTCCGCCGGTCACGAGGATCGTCATGGCACCACCCTAGTGCGCGCGCCCCGGCCGCTGACGGCCCGTCCTCAGGGCGTCCGGGCCGCACGCCGGAGCGAGGCCCGACGCCCCCTCAGGCGTGGCCGTGCGCCTCGCGGTCGCGCAGGGCCGCCGTCTCGAGCTGGAAGGTCGAGTGCTCGACGGAGACCGGGAAGTGGTGGGCGACGCACGTGCGCACGCGCTCGACGATCTCCAGCGCGTGGCCGTCCCGGAAGCACGCGTCGTCCACGACGACGTGCGCCGAGATGGTCGGGAGCCCCGTCGCGACGGTGGAGGCGTGCAGGTCGTGGACGTCCTCGACGTGGTCGAGCGAGAGGATGTGCCGCCGGACGTCGTCGAGGTCCAGACCTTCGGGCGTGAACTCCATGAGGACGGCCGTCGCCTCGCGCAGGAGGCGGAACGCGCGCGGCACGATGAGGACGGCGATGAGCAGGCCGGCGATCGCGTCGGCCCGCTGGTAGCCCGTCGTGGTGATCACGACGGCGGCCACGATGACCCCGACGGAGCCCAGCGCGTCGTTGACCACCTCGAGGAACGCGGCCCGCAGGTTGAGGTTGGCGCGCCGCCCGGACGCGAGGACCGCGATGGCGACGAGGTTCCCTACGAGGCCGACGATCCCGAACACGAGCAGCTCGGAGGAGGGCACCTCGGGCGGCTCGAGCAGGCGCCGGACGCCCTCGACGGCGGCGTACGCGCCGACGGCGAGGAGCAGCGCCGCCTGCGCGAGGGCCGCGAGCACCTCGACACGTCGGAAGCCCCACGTGCGGTGCTTGGTCGCCGGGCGCAGGGCGAGCGACGCCGCGACCAGCGCGACGGCCAGCCCGACCGCGTCGGTGAGCATGTGCGCCGTGTCCGTGAGGAGCGCCAGGCTCCCCGTGAGCACCGCGCCGACGGCCTGGGCCGCGAGGATCGTCGCGGTGATGCCGAACGCGACGGCGAGCCGTCTGCGGTGGTCGGGCGCGTCGAGGCCACCTGCGCCGTGGTCGTGACCCGCTCCCATCGATCCTCCATTCATCGGTGTGCACCGATGATATCGACGGACACCGATGTTTTCTAGGCGGAGTGCGCCGTGACACGCGTCACGCGCAGGGGTCAGGGGGCGAGGGCGACGTGCTCCGCGTCGGCAAGGAGGTGCGCGACCTCCGGCCGCACGAGGCGGTACCAGGACGACCGGCCCTCCCGCCGCACCGCGACGACCCCCACCTCGCGCAGCGTGGTGAGGTGCTCCGAGACGGTCGACTGGGCCAGCCCGAGCTCGCGCGTGAGGTCGACGACGCGGCGCTCCGAGCCCGTGAGCAGGTGCACGATCGCGAGGCGGCGCGGCTCGGCGAGCGCGTGGAGCAGGCGCGCGACCGCCTCGTGGTCGTGCGCGCCGTCGTGCCGGGGGTCGGTCGCGGCGCTCGTCGTCACCCGCCGATCCTAGCGATCGGCGCGCCCGGACCGCCCGGGCTCAGCCCCAGCCGAGCTCGTGCAGCCGGTCGTCGTCGATGCCGAAGTGGTGCGCGATCTCGTGGACGACGGTCACCGCCACCTCCTCGACCACGTCCTCGCGCGTCTCGCAGATGGCCAGCGTCGGGTTCCGGAAGATCGTGATGCGGTCAGGCAGCGCGCCCGCCGCCCACATGTGGTCGCGCTCCGTGAGCGGCACCCCCTCGTAGAGCCCGAGGAGCTCGGGGTCGTCGTCGGGCGCGTCGTCCTCGACGAGCACCACGACGTTGTCCATCTGCGCCGCCAGGTCCTCGGGGACGAGGTCCAGCCCGTCGCGCACGGCGTCCTCGAAATCGGCCCGCGTCATCTCCACCACCCGCCCATCCTCCCCCGCGCGGGCGGCGCATCCGACGAGGAGCCCCCGGCGGCGCCGCTGTACACTGGCCGACGTTCCTGAGCCCCCATCGTCTAGCGGCCTAGGACCCCGCCCTTTCACGGCGGTAGCACGGGTTCGAATCCCGTTGGGGGTACGCGAGATCGCGTCGGGACCGGTGGTCACCGGCGGATTTACGGATCGGCTCACCGGTACGGTACGATCCTCTCGGTTCGAATGCGGGCCACCACACCGCCAGGTCCACTGGTGAAATCGCCGGGTTCCCTGGTGTTAGGGTGTGTCTCGCACAGAACAGCAAGGCCCTGTAGCGCAGTTGGTTAGCGCGCCGCCCTGTCACGGCGGAGGTCGCGGGTTCAAGTCCCGTCAGGGTCGCGTGAGGCGAAGAGCCCGGTCGGCATCGGCCGGCCGGGCTCTTCCCCCATGGCTCTGTAGCTCAGTTGGTAGAGCGTTCGACTGAAAATCGAAAGGTCACCGGATCGACGCCGGTCGGAGCCACCGAGAGACCCCCGCCCGGGATTCCGGACGGGGGTCTTCTGCGTCCCGGGCCCGCGCGGCGTCCCTCGCGCGACCCTCCTCCCCCCGGGCACCGCGCGCACCCCCGGGGAAGTTGCGCGCCGACCCCGGTGCCGGTTGAGTGGTGGGGGATCACCTGCGGAAAGGCTGAGAGATGAGCGACTGGATCGACGGGCGCATCCCGCCCGAGGAGCAGAAGCCGACGGTCGGACAGCTCGTGGAGCGCTTGTCCGAGCAGGCGACCCGGCTCGTCCGCTCGGAGATCGCCCTCGCGAAGGCCGAGCTCACGACGAAGGCGAAGCACGCCGGCATCGGCATCGGCCTGCTCGTCGTCGGCGGCGTGCTCGTGCTGTACGGCTTGGGCTTCCTGCTGCACTCCGCCATGGAGGGACTCGCGACCGCCATGCCGCTGTGGCTCGCGGCGCTGATCGTCGGCGGCGTCCTCGTGCTGGTCGCCGGTACGCTCGCGTTCGTCGGCGTCAAGCAGCTCCAGCGGGGCGTGCCGCCGACGCCGACCGGTGCGGTCGAGAGCATCAAGGAAGACGTCGCGACCATCAAGGAAGGACTGCGCCCGTGAGCGGAACCGGCGAGACCCCCGACCCCCAGCTCTCCCCGTCCCAGCTCGAGGACGAGATCGCGCGCACCCGCAAGGAGCTCGCGGGGACGATCGACGAGCTCACGACGCGGCTCGACCCGCGCGTCCAGGCCAAGGCCGCCGCGCAGCAGGCGAAGCAGGCGGCGAGCGACACCGGGGCGTTCCTCTCCGGCAACGGGCTGCCCGAGGAGGACCCGGACCGGTCCCGCAACGTCAAGCTGCTGCTGGGCGCCGCCGTGGTCGGCGTCGCGCTGGTGGCCGCGGCGATCCTCCGTCGCCGCTCGTAGCGACCCCGTCGACGAACGCCGTCGACCCCGCGCCGGTGCTCCACCGGACCCGGGGTCGGCGGCGTTCCGGCGTGCGGGAGGGTTCGACGACGCGCGGGGCGTCCGGCACGCGGGGAGGGTTCGGGGACGCGGGGCGTCCGGCGTGCGGGAGCGTGGCACGCGCGCAGAGCTGGGTGGCAAGGTCGGTGCCGACCGAGGACGCGCGTCGAGCCGGCGCCCGTTCGGGTACGTGCCGCCACGTCGGCGTGCCGTGAGCCGTGGGCGGGGCGCGACCCCGGGTCAGGACTTGTCGGTGCCGTCCGCGGGCTCGCTCGCGGCGCCGAGCAGGGCCCGGACCTCGGACTCGCGGTAGCGCCGGTGGCCACCGAGGGTGCGGATCGACGACAGCTTGCCCGCCTTCGCCCAGCGGGTGACGGTCTTGGGGTCGACGCGGAAAAGGCTGGCGACCTCGGCGGGCGTGAGCAGAACCTCGGACTCCCCGTGCATGGACATCACGACACCTCCTCCTGGTACGCGCTGGTCCGGCAGATACCCCGGATCACGACGACAGCACGACGCCAGTACCTTCCATTGTCGCAGCATGCGGATTTCGGGCGACTTGACGGACGGGTGAATTAGGCGCTCTATGGTCGGATCGGCCGGATAGGCGCTCCTGCGGCATACGAGAGCGTTGCCGCAGGTGGTCCGCGGGGGCTCTCCGCACCGCCGGACCCGGTCCGGGCGAGGCCGCGCGGTGGAGACTGTGTGACGGTAGGCACGTCCGCGGCTCGACCAGGGTCTCTGAGTGGATGGAATAGGCCCTGAGCATGTACCGTTGGACCCTGAACAGACGAAACTACACCCCGGGGCCGCACGTCTGAGTACGTTGCCGCCCCGCTTCTACGTTGAGGGGGTCGGAGCCATGGGCCGCGGCCGTCAGAAGGCAAAGCAGACCAAGGTCGCTCGCGCGCTGAAGTACTACAGCCCCGAGACGAACTACAGTGCGCTCGAGCAGGAGCTCACGGGTCACAGCCGTACGGATGTCGTGACGGACTCGCGCTTCGGCGCCGAGCCGGACGACCTCGAGCGCTACGACCAGCGCTACAACGACTGGTCCGACGACCGCTGACGGTCGTCCGCGACACCCCCTCCGCCGTCTCGCACGGACGCACCTGACCTCGACGGCGCCGTCGCCTGCCCGCAGGCGGTGGCGCCGTCGTCGTGCGTCCGCGACGGATCACCCCCACCGCGACGTCCTTGACGGATGGACCCCTCGCGCCCGCGGGAACGGAGCACTGGCCGGGCCGACGCCGCGATCCGCGCGCCGACCCGACCGGGCGGTGATCAGGAGCGGTAGTCGCCGACGAGCCGCACCGCGCCCGCCTGGACGCCCTTTGTGCCGGCGACCAGGTCGCCGTCGGCGAGGTCGCGGGCCGCGTCCGGGTCGAAGGCCTCGACCGTGCCGAGCACCCACGCGGGCACGCCGAGCGCGGTGCACCGCGCCAGGGCGGCGTCGACGCCGTCCGCGCCCACGACCGCGACCATCCCGACGCCGAGGTTGAGGGTGCTCTCGAGGTCGCCGCGCGGCACCCCGCCCAGCTCGCGCACGACGCGGAAGACGGGCGGCACGTCCCAGCTCCCCCGGTCCACGACCCCGACGAGCCCCGCCGGGAGGACACGCGCGAGGTTCGCGGCCAGGCCGCCGCCCGTGACGTGCGTGAACGCGTGGACCTGGGCGGCGTCGTCGGCGGCCAGGGCGAGGCAGTCGCTCGCGTAGACGCGCGTCGGGGTGAGCAGCTCCTCGCCGACGGTGCGGCCGAGCTCGTCGACGTGCCGCTCGAGGCCCCAGCCCGCGTGCTTCAGCACGGCGCGCACGAGCGAGTAGCCGTTCGAGTGGAGGCCCGACGACGCCATGGCGACGAGCACGTCGCCCTCGCGCACGCGCTCCGGGCCGAGCAGGGCGTCCGCCTCGACGACGCCCGTCGCCGCGCCCGCGACGTCGTACTCGTCCTCGCCGAGCAGGCCCGGGTGCTCGGCCGTCTCGCCGCCGACGAGCGCGGTGCCGGCGACCTCGCAGGCTGCGGCGATGCCCCGCACGATGCCCGCGATGCGCTCGGGCACGACCTTGCCGCACGCGATGTAGTCGGTCATGAACAGCGGCTTGGCGCCCACCACCACGATGTCGTCGACGACCATGCCGACGAGGTCGAAGCCGATCGTGTCGTGCACGTCGAGCGCCTGGGCGATCGCGACCTTGGTGCCGACGCCGTCGGTCGACGTCGCGAGCAGCGGACGGCGGTAGGTCGCGACCTCGGAGAAGTCGTAGAGCCCGGCGAACCCGCCGACGCCGCCGAGGACCTGCGGCCCGTGGGTGCGGCGCACGGCGTCCTTCATGAGCTCGACGGCCTTGTCACCGGCCTCGGTGTCGACCCCCGCGGCGGCGTAGGTGAGGCCCGTGCGGGGCGAGTCGGCAGTCATGGTGTCGGCTCCAAAGGTGTCTCGCGGCGCGCGCGCCGGTGGTGCGGAGGGTGCGGGTCAGGGGTGCTGGAGGGCGCCGGCGCCGCCGGCGGTCACCGAGAGGCTGCGCAGCCCGTCCTCGGGCGCCCCGAGCGGGAGCTCGGCCTGCTCGAGGAGGTGCTTGCCGAGCTGGTCGTCCGGCGGCAGCTCGATGGGGTACTTGCCCGTGAAGCACGCCGTGCAGAGCTGGGACGACGGCTGCTCGGTCGCCGAGATCATGCCCTCGGTCGAGATGTAGCCGAGGCTGTCGGCACCGAGCGACTGGCCGATCTCGTGCGGCGACAGGCCGTTCGCGATGAGCTCGGCGCGCGACGCGAAGTCGATGCCGTAGAAGCACGGCCACTTCACGGGCGGCGAGCTGATGCGCACGTGCACCTCCGCCGCGCCGGCCTCGCGCAGCATCCGCACGAGCGCGCGCTGCGTGTTGCCGCGCACGATCGAGTCGTCGACGACGACGAGCCGCTTGCCGCGGATCACGTCGCGCAGCGGGTTGAGCTTGAGCCGGATGCCGAGCTGGCGCAGCGTGTCCGACGGCTGGATGAACGTGCGGCCCACGTAGGCGTTCTTCGTGAGCCCCTGGCCGAACGGGATGCCCGACTCGGCGGCGTAGCCCACCGCGGCGGGCGTGCCGGACTCGGGGACCGGGATGACGAGGTCCGCCTCGACGGGGTGCTCGCGGGCGAGCTGGCGGCCCATCTCGACGCGCGCCGCGTGCACCGAGCGGCCGTTGATGCTCGTGTCCGGGCGGGCCAGGTAGACGTACTCGAAGACGCAGCCCGCGCGCTCGATGGGCGCGAACCGCTGCGAGCGCAGGCCCTCCGCGTCGATCGCGATGAGCTCGCCGGGCTCGACCTCGCGCACGAAGGACGCGCCCACGATGTCCAGAGCCGGGGTCTCGCTCGCGACGACCCAGCCGCGCTCGAGGCGGCCGAGCACGAGCGGGCGCACGCCCTGCGGGTCGCGCGCGGCGTACAGCGTGCGCTCGTCCATGAAGACGAGCGAGAACGCACCGCGCAGGCGCGGGAGCACCTCGAGCGCCGTCGCCTCGAGCGTGTGGTCGGCGTCGCCCGCGAGGAGCGCGGTGACGAGCGCGGTGTCCGTCGTGTTGCCGCGCGCGAGCTCGCCGCGGCGCTGGCTCCCGTAGCGCTCGGCGACGAGGTTGACGAGCTCCGCGGAGTTCGTGAGGTTGCCGTTGTGCCCGAGGGCCACGGTCCCGGACGCGGTGGCGCCGAGCGTCGGCTGCGCGTTCTCCCACGTCACGCCGCCCGTGGTCGAGTAGCGGCAGTGCCCGACGGCGATGTGCCCCGTCAGGGCGTTGAGGGCCGTCTCGTCGAAGACCTGGGAGACGAGGCCCATGTCCTTATAGACGAGGATCTGCTCGCCGTTGCTCGTCGCGATGCCCGCCGACTCCTGGCCGCGGTGTTGCAGCGCGTAGAGCCCGAAGTAGGCGAGCTTGGCGACCTCCTCGCCGGGCGCCCAGACACCGAAGACGCCGCAGGCGTCCTGGGGGCCTTTCTCGCCGGGCATGAGGTCGTGGTTGAGAAGTCCATCTCCGCGGGGGGCCACGTACCTCAGTGTCCCACAGCAGGCGCGTCGGGACCGAAGCGCGCGGCCATGCGGACGGCGCACGTCTCGACGGGGCCGTCATCGGCGCGATACAGCGACGGACGCAGTCCGCTTGCGCTCCTCCCAGTCGTCGAGACGCGCCGCCGGCGCGGACAACCACGCACCGGGCCGGCTCAACGACCGCATCCACCCGCGCCCAAAAGCTCCACACGCGGCGACGCCCAGGAGCCCGACGAGCAGGAGGACGGCGATCACGAACACTGAGGCCGCCGTCCCCCGCTCGCCAGCGATCCGCGCGAGGTAACCGACTACTGCGGTCAGCACCGAGATCGTCGTGAGGATCGCTAGAGACGCGGGCACCACGACACCGGGTAGCGATTGCCACATCGCAGCGATCCATACGAGCGCTACGAGGGTGAGGACACCTACCGCCACGATCCGGGCCCAAACGGAGAGGGGAGGGACATCGAGGACGTCGCTCGACGAGACAGCGACGATGCACAGCACAACCCAGGTGATCACGAAGACCAGGCCCGCCAACGCTGCACTCCGCAGAGGGAACGAGCGCGCAGCGCGACGGCGCAGAAGCGTGCGACGCCTGTCATCAGCCCGGAGCTGGTCCCGCACCTGATCCGTCACCTCGATGACCGAGCCCAGCCGCACGGCTTCGTTCGCCAGCCACACCACAAGGAGCCAGGCGACCGTGCTCAGCACCTGCCACGGTCCCTCACGGTCGGTCATGGTGTCGAGCGCGACCACCGCCGCAAGGCCGGTGAACCCTAGCGTGACCACGTACTGCACCGTCGCGACGCGTTCCAGACGGAACGCTCGCGCTTGAAGTGCGAGATCCGGAGTCTCGGACGCCCGCGCCTCGTCAGCTATCGCGTCCCCGCGGGCCGCAGAGGACTCCAGTGAGAACGCGACGGCGATGGCTACCGTCGAGATGATGCCCAAGAGGACAGCGTGCGCGGCCGGCCCCGTCGCGAAGTACCCGCCGACGCCGGAACCGACCATTGCTAACGGGTCCACGTCAGACCTCGGCCCACCCGGCAAGAGCGAGCCGACACCCAGCGCGAACACGATCCCCGTTGCGGCCAGCGCAACCCGGGCGTAATCACGGAGCCGAGGCCCCGACTCCCGCACTTCTCTCCCCTGACACGCGGCGCAGAGCGCGATGCAGAGCCCCATTCGGCTCCGCACCTCTCTCGAACGATCGTGCGATCCGCAGCGTGCGCAGACTCTTGCCCCCATGAACCGTGACCGTACTCAGGCGCACCGACACTGATCGTCTGGCTGCGCGGCTCAGCAGCACCGTTCACGGTGGCGTTACGTCGTCCCACCTGTCGGTCGGGGGTTTCGCTGCGTGGGAACGCCGCGCTTGAATCTCGACTTACCCGACCGCGGGGATCCAGTATGGCCGCCGCGCCGGGCCCGTTCCACCACCGCTCCCGCTCCCCGGGACCCCGACGAAGGACGACACCATGCGACGCCTCCGGACGACGATCACCCTCGCGGCTGCCGCGGCAGCCACCGCCCTGGTCCTCACCGCCTGCGCGCCGACCGCCGTCGACGGGTCGGGCGGGGGCGACGCGAGCGGCGACGGGGGCTCCGACGTCGAGCCCACGACGCTCTCGCTCGTCGGCTTCGCCGTGCCGAAGGCGGGCAACGACGCGGCGCAGGAGCTATGGGGCGAGACCGAGGACGGCCAGGGCGTGACCTGGGAGACGTCGTACGGCGCGTCCGGCGACCAGAGCCGCGCGGTCGCCGACGGGCTGGACGCCGACTACGTGCACTTCTCGCTCGAGGGCGACGTGACGCGCCTCGTCGACGCGGGCCTCGTCGCCGAGGACTGGAACGCGGGCGAGAACAAGGGCATCGTCAGCCAGTCCGTCGTCGTCCTCGTGGTCCGCGAGGGCAACCCGAAGAACATCCAGAGCTGGGAGGACATCGTCCAGCCCGGGGTCGAGATCGTCACCCCGAACCCCGGCTCGTCGGGCTCGGCCCGCTGGAACATCCTCGCCGGGTGGGGCAGCGTCATCGCGAACGGCGGCTCCGAGGAGGACGCGACCGAGTACCTGCGGAAGTTCTTCACCAACGCGGTGGCGCTGCCCGGCAGCGGCCGCGACGCGACGACGGCCTTCACGTCCGGCACCGGCGACGTCCTGCTCTCCTACGAGAACGAGGCGATCCTCGCGCGGCAGAACGGCGAGACGTTCGACTACGTGGTCCCCGACCAGACGCTCCTCATCGAGAACCCCGCCGCGGTGACGGTCGACGCCGACCCCAAGGCGCAGAGCTACCTCGACTTCGTCCTCACGCCCGAGGGCCAGGAGGCGTTCGCGCACGTGGGCTTCCGCCCGCTCACCGGCGACGTCGACTTCGAGGTGGAGGGCGCGAACGACCCGAGCGACCCGTTCCCGGCCGTCCCCACCCTCCTCACCATCGCCGACGACTTCGGCGGCTGGTCCGCGACCAACGACAAGTTCTTCGGCGACGAGGGCCTCGTGACGAAGATCCAGGCCGAGACCGGGAAGCAGTGACCGGTGGCCTCGACCCTCGTTGAACGACCGGGCCGGGCGGCGCGCGAGCGCCGCCCGGCCCCGGCCGCGCCTCCCGGCCGCACGCGCCGTCGGGCGCCCAACGGCCCCTACCGGCTCACGGCGACCTCCGGCCTCGGGCTCGGCGTCGCGCTCGTGTGGTTCTCGGCGCTCGCCCTCGTCCCGCTGATCGCGGTGCTCGTCGAGACGTCCGTCGGCGGCTGGCCCGCCTTCGTCGCCGCCGTGACGCAACCGCAGACCGCCGCGGCGCTGACCCTCACGGTCACGCAGGCGCTCGCCGTGACCGCCGTCAACGTCGTCATGGGCACGCTCATCGCGTGGGTCCTCGTGCGCGACCGGTTCCCCGGCAAGCGGCTCCTCGAGGTGCTCATCGACATCCCGTTCGCGCTCCCCACGATCGTCGCCGGCCTCGTGCTGCTCGCGCTGTACGGGCCGTCGGGGCCGCTGGGGATCGACGTCGCGAACACGCGCGCCGCCGTCTTCCTCGCGTTCCTGTTCGTCACGCTGCCCTTCGTGGTGCGCAGCGTCCAGCCCGTGCTCGCCGAGCTCGACCGGGACGTCGAGGAGGCCGCCGCGTCGCTCGGCGCGACGCGGGCCACGACCTTCCGCCGCGTCGTCCTCCCGGCCCTCGCGCCCGCGATCACCGCGGGCGCCGCGCTGTCGTTCGCGCGCGCGATCAGCGAGTACGGCGCGCTCGTCCTGCTCTCCGGGAACCTGCCGATGCGCACCGAGGTGGGCTCCGTGCGCATCCTCAGCTACCTGGAGAACGGCCAGCCCGAGCAGGCGGTGGCCGTCGCGTCGGTGCTCCTCCTCGTCTCGCTGCTCGTCATCGCGACGATCCAGCTCCTCCAGCGCAGGGTGGCCCGCCGTGGATAGCTCTCCCTGGGTGCGCCGCGCGCTGCGCGCCGTCGTGGTCGTCTACCTCGTGCTGCTCGTCGGGTGGCCGGTCTCCCTCGTCGTGCGCGGCGCGTTCGCCGACGGGCTCGAGACGTTCCAGCGCGCTCTCGCCGACCCGTCCGTCGTCTTCGCTCTCCAGCTCACCGCCGCCGTCGCGGTGCAGGTCGTGCTGATCAACACCGTGTTCGGCGTCGGCATCTCGATGCTCATCGTCCGGTACGACTTCCCGGGCAAGGCGCTCCTCAACGCCCTGCTCGACCTCCCGCTGTCCGTCTCCCCGATCGTCGTCGGGCTCTCGCTCGTCCTCGTGTACGGGAAGAACGGCTGGTTCGGCGGCGCCCTCGAGGACGCCGGGCTCCAGGTGATCTTCGCGCCGCCGGGCATCGTCCTCGCCACCGCGTTCGTGTGCCTCCCGCTCGTCATCCGCGAGGTCGTGCCGGTCCTCACGGAGCTCGGCACCGACGAGGAGCTCGCCGCGACGAGCCTCGGGGCGAGCCGCCTCCAGACGTTCCGGCGCATCACCCTGCCGGCGATCCGGTGGGCCGTCGTCTACGGCGTCGTGCTCACGCTCGCGCGCGCCCTCGGCGAGTTCGGCGCGGTCAAGGTCGTCTCCGGCAACTTCGAGGGCCGCACGCAGACGTCCACGCTGCTCGTCGAGCAGCGGTACCAGGACTTCGAGCAGGGCACCGCCTACGCCGTCGCGTTCCTCCTCGCGTCGGTCTCCGTCGCGTGCATCGTCGCCGTGACGTTCCTGCGCTCCGACGACGCCGCCGGCCCCCGCCCCCGCCGCTCCCCCCGCACCGTCAGGTCCACCCGCACCGCAGCCCCCACGGAGGCCGACGCATGAGCATCGAGATCCGCAACGTCCGCAAGACCTTCGGCGACTTCATCGCGCTCGACGACGTCTCCGTCTCCGTGCCGACCGGCCGCCTCACGGCGCTGCTCGGCCCGAGCGGCGGCGGCAAGTCCACGCTGCTGCGCGTCGTCGCCGGGCTCGAGGTGCCGGACTCCGGCCAGGTCGAGATCGAGGGCCGCGACGCCACGAACCTGCCCGCGCGCCGCCGCAACGTGGGCTTCGTCTTCCAGCACTACGCGGCCTTCAAGCACCTGAGCGTCGCGCGGAACGTCGCGTTCGGGCTCGAGATCCGCCGCACGCCGAAGGCCGAGATCGCCGAGCGCGTCGACGAGCTCCTGCGGCTCGTGCACCTCGAGAGCTTCGCGCACCGGCTGCCGTCGCAGCTCTCCGGCGGGCAGCGCCAGCGCATGGCGCTCGCCCGCGCGCTCGCGATCCGCCCGAGCGTCCTCCTGCTCGACGAACCGTTCGGCGCGCTCGACGCGAAGGTCCGCAAGGAGCTGCGCGACTGGCTGCGCCGCCTGCACGACGAGATCCCCGTGACCACGGTCTTCGTCACGCACGACCAGGAGGAGGCGCTCGAGGTCGCGGACGAGATCGTCGTCGTCAACGAGGGCCGCATCGAGCAGGTCGGCACGCCCGACGACCTCTACGACCGCCCCGCGAACGACTTCGTCATGGGCTTCCTCGGGCCGGTGACCCGCCTCGGCGGCGTCCTCGTCCGCCCGCACGACGTCCACGTCGAGGTCCTGCCCGACGGCGGGGCGGGCCTCGACCCGTCGGCGCACCGGGGCGTCGCGATCGGGGACACGGCGGACGCGGCGGGCGTGACCGGCGTCGTCACGCGCACGACGCGCGTGGGGTTCGAGGTGCGCGCGGAGGTGACCGCGGGCGACGAGGTGGTGTCCGTCGTCGTGACCCGCGCGGAGGCGCGGACGCTGGGCCTGGCGCCCGGCGTGGCGGTGCGGCTCTCCCCCGCCGCCGGCGCCCCGACCGGTACGGCGTCCGAGCCGGCGGACCGGCGCGTGGCCGAGCCGCTCGTCGGCTGAGCGGTCAGCGGCGCCCGCGCAGGCTGCGGCGGTCGGCGACGACCGCCCACACGCCCGCGACCGCGGCGCCGAGCGCCGCGCACGTCACGAGGATGACCGTGAAGTAGACGCCGGGCTTGAAGACCGGCGCCGCGGCGGGCGACTGGAGCCACGCCCCACCGATGCCCAGGCCGAGGACCGTGCCCAGGAGGATACCGACCGTGAAGAACGCGCGGTAGCGGGGGGCGCGGCGGACCGTCGCCGGGTCGACCACGGACTCGATCTCGACCTCCTCGCCACCGGCAGAGGCGGCGTCGTGGGACGCCGCGCCGAGCGTCTCGTCCGTCCCCGTCCCCGGGCCGGCGGTCCCGGACCCGGAGGCCCCGGGCTCGGCGGCCTCGGACCCGGCCTCGGGGCGCGCGGCGTCGGGCACGACGGCGTCGGGCGCGGCGGACGGGTCGGGGGCCGTGCCGTCGGGCACGCGGGACTGCTCGGAGCTCACGAGCACGACCCTACCCGCGCTTCCTGGGACTCCCCGCAGAGTCCTCGCCCCGGACGCACCGCGACCCGGGCCCGTCGGACGGGACCCGGGTCGCGGGACGTGGCGTCGCCTCCTCGGCGGCGCCGCACGGCGTCAGGCAGGCGTCAGCCGCAGGTCTGACCCTCGAAGGGGATCTCGTACTCCTGCGTCACACCATCGAGCGTCGCGGTCACGGTGACCGTCCCGCCCTCGACCGACGTGGCCCGGGTGTTGAACGACTGGTAGGCGTTCTTGCCCGGCTGGAGGTTCGGGAACCGCTTGGAGCCGTAGGGCGTCTCGAGGACGACCTCGACCGGCGCGTCCTCGCCGTTGGTGGCGCGGACCGCGAGGTGGACGAACTTGCCCGTGCAGCGCGCGGTGGCCTCGAGGTTCACGAGCTCCACCGTCGGGGCCGCGGCCTCGACCGTGACCGGGATGCGCGCCGTCGTGCCGCTCGGCGACGCGACGACCCACAGGTCGTACTCGCCCGCCGCGGCGTCGGCTGGGACCGTCGCCGTCAGGGTCGCCGCCCCGCCCGTGACCGTGGCGGTGCCCGCCGGGGTGCCCGGGGCCGCCGGGTCGAACGTGGCGTCCGCGGCGACGAGGTACCCGTCCACCGACGTGTTCACCGGCGACCCGAGCGACGTGAGGTCGAGGCCCGAGAGCCCCACGCTCACGTCGGAGCCCGCCGTCACGGTGCCGGGCAGCTCGTCGACGACCACGCGCGAGCGGTCGAACGACGGCGACACCGGCGAGCTCTGCTGCAGGTACGCGATCCACGCGTCCCGGTCGACCAGACCGGAGTCACGCGGGTCGGTGCCGTCCGTGAACACGCGGAAGTTGTCGCCCCCGGTGGCCAGGAACGAGAACGTCGCGACGCGGTACTCGCCGGCGGGGTCGATCGGCTCGCCGTCGATCGTCACGGACGAGACGTTGCTCCCCGGCGCCGCGTTCGGGTCGGCGGTGCTCGCCGTCCACGACACGTTGTCCGAGAGCCCCAGGGCGAGGTACGGGCGCGACGGGCGGTTGCCGTTCGCGTCCGTCTGCCACTGCTGCTCGAGCATCTCGACGACCTGCTCGCCCGTGAGGGTCACGGTCCACAGGTTGTTGACGAACGGCAGGACCGCGTTGGCCTCGGCGTACGTGATGACGCCGTCGTCGCCGTGCAGGAGCTCGGCACGCAGCCCGCCCGGGTTGACGACACCGATGTCCGCACCGCCGCGCGCCGGGTCGGAGAGCGTCGCGAGGAGCGAGTCCGCGACGAGGTTGCCGAGCGTCGACTCCGAGGCGCGGTCGTCACGCCCGGACGTCGGGTTCGGGCCGGGGCCCACGTACGTCCCGCCGGGACCCGTGTACGCGCCGCCCGCGAACGCGGTCGTGATGTCCGCGGTGACCTCGCCGATCGGCTGCGCGCCGATGACCTCGGCCTGCTGGAGCGCCGCGTCGACGATCGTCTTGACCTCCGCGACGCGCGGGTACGTCGCGACCAGGGTCGCGTCCTCCGCCTTCGTGCGGGCCACGTTCTGCGCCGTGTACGCCGTGACCTCGTGGGTCGCGGTGTCCACGGTGAGCGACACGTGCCCGATGAACTCGCCATAGTTGCCGGTCTGGACGATCGGGCGGGTCTTGCCCGGGACGCCCGGGACGGGCGCGTCCCACGCGTACTGCTTGTGGGTGTGGCCCGTGAAGATCGCCGCGACGCGCGCGTCGGTCTCGTTGACGATGTCCGCGAAGGCGCCGCCCGCGGCGACCTCCTCCTCGAGCGTCGCGCCGTCGGGCGTGCCCGCGGACGCGCCCTCGTGGACGAGGCCCACGACGACGTCCGCCTCGCCGTTCGCCGGGTCGCCGTCCTGGAGCTGGGCGGTGACGCGGTTGAGCGCCTCGACGGGATCGCCGAACTCGACGTCGGCGATGCCCGACGGCGTGACCAGCGTCGGGGTCTCCTCCGTCACGACGCCCACGAAGCCGACGTCGAGGCCGTCGATCTCGACGACCTGGTACTCCGGCAGCGCCGGGTTCGTCGTGCCCTTGTCGTAGACGTTCGCGCCCAGGTAGGCCCAGTCGGCCTCGTCGGTGACCCGACCCGTGAGGTCGTCCATGCCCTGGTCGAACTCGTGGTTGCCCACCGCGGACGCCGCGAGGTCGAGCGCGTTCAGCACGTCGATCGTCGGCCGGTCCTCCTGGAGCGCCGACGCGAACAGCGAGGCGCCGATGTTGTCGCCCGCCGAGACGAAGGCCGTCCCGTCGGGGTTCGCCGCGCGCAGCTGCTCGATCGTGCCTGCGAACTTCACCGTGTTGGCGTCGATGCGACCGTGGAAGTCGTTGATCGCCAGCAGGTCCAACTGCGTGGTGCCGGGCTCGGCGGCGCCGAGCTGGAGGCCCACGAGGACGGGGTCGTGGTCGGACGACCGGAACGGCGTCGTGTCGTAGAGGATCGACGCGTTGTAGTTGTACCGGCTGTACTCGTTGGCGATCGGCTCGACCGAGTTGATGTTCCACACGTCGGTGCCGGTGACGGCGTCCGCCGCGGCCGGCGACGCGAACACGTGGTCGAGCGACCCGACGTACCCGTCGAACAGGTAGGTGTGCTCGCCCGTCGACGCACCGAGGTCGGTGTAGCCGGCGTCCTTGAGCACCTGCAGCGGATCCTCCTGCTCGTAGGAGTTGAAGTCGCCCGCGAGCAGGACCTTGTCCGTCCCGGCGTCGGCCGCGACGTCCTCGGCGAAGGCGACGAGCGCCGTCGCCTGGCCCACGCGCGCCTTGTTGTACGCGCCCTGGCCGTCGCCGGTGTCCTTCTGGTCGGCGGGCGCGGAGTCGCTGCCGCCCTTCGACTTGAGGTGGTTCGCGACGACGAGCACGTCGTCGCTCGCCGCGTCGTCACCCTCGGTGATCCCGCCCGCGGGCTGGAAGACCTGGGCGAGCGGCTCGCGCGCGTTCGAGAACGCCGGGTCGTCGAGCAGGATCACGGAGTCGCCGACCGGCTCGGCCTCGGCCACCTGGTAGATGTACGCGAGGCGGATGACGTCCTCGTCCGTCGGCACGGCGGCCGGGGACGGGACGAACGCCCACTCCTCGGCGCCCGCGGCCGCGTTGAGCGCGTCCACGAGGTCCGACAGCGCCTGGTCGCGGTCCTTGCCGAACGGCTCGGAGTTCTCGATCTCCATGAGCGCGACGACGTCCGCGTCGAGGGCGTCGATCGCCGCGACGATCTTCGTCTGCTGCCGCTCGAGGTTCGCGGCGTCCGCCGCGCCGCGCGCGTCGCAGCCCGTGCGGACCGTGACCGGGTTCCCCGCGCGGTCCGTGTAGAACTGGCAGCCCGCGACCTGGTCGCCCGTGGTCGTGAAGTAGTTCAGCACGTTGAACGTCGCGACGGAGAGGTCGCCCCCGACCTCGGCCGGAGCGTCCTCCCGCGTGTTCTCGAACGTGACCGGCTGCACCGTGGCGGCGTTGCCGCCGTCGCCCGCGGTGAGCTGCGTGCGCGGCTGGAACGTCCAGGCGTCGAACCGGTAGTCGAGGATGACCGGCGTCGTGAACGACACCGCCGCACCCACGCGCGCAGGTGCCCCGCCCGTGAGATACGGGAGCGGGACGCCCTTGTTCGCGGTGTTGTTGAAGTTCGTCGTGGCGCCGTCGTCGAGCACCACGGCCCGCGCGGCACGGTCCGCGACGGCGGCCGCCGCCTCCGCGCTGCCCGGCCGACCGGCCGACGTCGGCTGGACGAACGGGTCCGTCCCCGCGGCGAGCACGAACGACCCGTAGTAGTTCGTGTCGTAGTTGTCCGCGACGACGTAGTCGCCCGCCGGCTGCACGAGCATGCCCTCGAGGACCTCGCGCTCGGCGTCGGTCGCGGGGAACGCGACGTTCGCGGGCTTGACGTCCTGCGCCGCCTCGTCGAGCACGGTCCAGCCGCCCGCCGCGGGCGTGATCTGGGTGAGCGTGAAGTACTCGGACACCGCGCCCGTCACCTCGACGTGGTCACCGACCGCCACCGCGGCCGCGCCCGCCTTCGAGTAGACGAAGATCGCGTCCGACGCCGTGTGCGACGCGTCGAGGTCGCCGCCCGTGCCCTCGGTCTGCAGGTAGAAGCCGTCGTAGCCGCCCGTGGGGTACGTCGCGGTGACGACGCCGCGCGTGGTGACCGTCTGCCCGACGAGCGGGCTCGCCGCCCCCGTGCCCTGGATCTCCGCGATCGGGACGACCTCGCCCGGCTCGGGGCCCGGGCCGCCGCCGTCGTCGCCGCTGTTCTGCGGCGTCACGGTGCTGGAGAGCGTGAGGTCCTTGCTGTTGTCGTCCGTGTCGGCGTACCCGGTCCGGTTGATCGAGGCGGGCACGTTGTTGGCCGACGGCGCAGGCCCCACGGCCGTCTCGAACGTGTTCGAGGTGCCGTACCCGATCAGGTCGACGACGTTCGCGGCGCCCGCGGCGTTCCCCGCCGGCAGCGTCACCGGGGAGGTCGACCGCACGAGCGCGAGCGTGCCCGTCGTGCCCGACGGGTTGAGACCGCCCGTCGCGTCGGGCGTGGGCAGCGCGGCGCCGTTCGAGCCGTTCGACCCGCCCTGCACCAGGTAGTAGCCCCCGGGCGCGACCGAGCCGGTCAGCGCGGTGACGCCCGTGAAGGCGCCCGTGCTCGTCGCCGAGCGGTACTGCAGCGACATCCCGGAGAGGTCGATCGCCGCCTGCGTGGGGTTGTACAGCTCGACGAACTTGTGGGTGTACGGGGCGTTGGCGCTGCCGCCGCTCAGGTAGGCCTCGTTGATGACGAGGCCCGACCCGTCGGGCGCCGCGCTCGCGGCGGTGGCCGCCGCGACGGAGAACGGCACGGCGAGGGCCACGGTCAACGTGCCCGCCACCACCCTCCGTCGCCGCAGGTGCTGGTGGTCGGTCACGCTGACTCCTTCATCTCGTGCGGACGGCCGGGCAGCAGCTCGCGCGTTCCCGTGGGTCGGGGACGAACCTCGGACGGGGCGACACCCTGCCTCCGCGGGACATCGCACCTCACCTGGATGAACGTGCGGTTGCTGCCGTGTCACCGCCACGAGAACGCCAGCGCACGTCGTCGTGCCGCGAGCGCCCGCGCGGACGGCGGCCGGTCATCCTGGGACGCTAGTCCCCCGCTCCGCGCTCCGCCAGACCGGCCCCAAGAACGTTACGCACCGGTAACACGCTCGCCGTCCGCGAGCGAAGTCCGAGGCCCCCGCCGCGGGGGTCAGCGCGGCCGGGCCGCCTGGAGCGGCAGCAGGAAGGAGATGTCCGAGCGCTCGCCCGACGCGCGGACGCGCCCGTCCGCGACGGCGTCGGCCCAGGCGACCGCCCCCGTCACGAGGCCCAGCCACGTCTGCGGGTCCGTCTCGACGACGTTCGGCGGCGTCCCGCGCGTGTGCCGCGGTCCCTCGACCGCCTGGACGGCCCCCGCGGGCGGCACGCGCACCTCGACCGTGTGCCCGGGCGCGACGTCGGCGAGCTCCTCGAGCGTGAACCGCACCGCCGTCGTCACGGCGCGGCGGTCGGTGGGGTCGTCGCGCCACGTCGCCAGGGCGAGGCGGCCGGCGGCGGGGTCGGTACGGCGTCGGGCAGGCACGAGGACCAGCCTAGGCCGCGCGGCCCGGCGTCAGCCGACGGTGAACCGGACGCGGCGCCCGGGCACCGACGCCTCGCGCAGCGTGGCGCGGACCGGGTCGCCGAGCGGGAGGTCCGTCCCCTCGACGGGAGCGCGCACCGCGGGGTCGGCGAGGACCACCTGGCCGCGCCGCGCCCCGCCCGCCCCGTCGGCGTCCTCGCGCTCGAGACGGCGTGCGCGCTCGCGGTCGTCCTCGACGTCGACCACGACGCCGTCGAACTCCTCGCCCTCGCGACCGGTGAGCAGCGCGGCCTCGACGACGTCGACGATCGCGCGCTCGTACGCGCTCGCGCGCTGGCCCGTGCGGGCCATGGTGCGCGGCAGGCCGGGCAGGGCGTCGAGCACCCACCGCGGCACGTCCTCCCCCGCGCACAGCGCGAGGCACACCTCGGTGCCGTAGCGGTCCACGAGCCGGCGCAGGGGCGCCGTGACGTGCGCGTACTCCGCGCCGATCGCGGCGTGCGCCGCGTCGTCGGGCACGCCGGGCTCCTGGCCCGTGCCGCCGAACGCCTCGTACGACGCGCCCCGGAACAACGACGTCGCCTCGTTGAGGAACGCGGCGTGGCGCGGGACGCGCGAGTCGAGCGTCGGGACGAGCTCGGCGTACGGCGTCTCGCGCGGCCAGTCGATGCCGAGCGCGCGGGCCGTGCGGCGCAGGCGCGCGAGGTCGCGCGGGTCGGCCTCCGGCAGCGCGCGGAAGACGCCGACGCCCCCCGCGCGCATGATCCGCGCCGCCGCGATGCCCGTGAGCAGCGACACCTGCGCGTTCCAGGCCTCCGCCGGGAGGGTCGAGCGGAACTCGAGGCCGAACGAGCCGTCGTCGCGCGTGACGATCTCCTGCTCCGGGACCTCGAGCGACACCCCGCCGCGCTCGCGCTCGCGCGCGAGCCGCAGCTCGCCCACCTCGCGGAGCAGCAGGAGCGCGTCCCCGGGGCCACCGGCGTCGATCCGGGCCTGCGCCTCGTCGTAGGTGAGGCGCTGCGTCGAGCGCACGACGGCGCGCCGCACCGTCGCGTCGAGGATCTCGCCGCGGGCGTCGAGCACGACGCGCCACGCCGCGGCCGGGCGGTCCTCGCCCGGCAGGAGGCTCGCCGCACCCTCGGACAGCACGGCCGGGTGCAGCGGGGTGCGACCGTCGGGCGCGTAGAGGGTCGTGCCGCGCTCGTGGACCTCGGCGTCGATCGCGCCGCCCGGCACGACGAACGCGCCGACGTCGGCGATCGCGTAGTGCACGACGAACGCGGCGCCCACCGGGTCGTCCGGCGCTCCCCCGGCCGGCTCGAGGTGCAGCGCCTGGTCGAGGTCCATCGAGCCCGGCGGGTCGATCGTGACGAACGGGACGTCGCGCAGGTCGACGCGCCCCGGACCGTGCACCGCGCGGTCCTCGCGCACGACCTCCTCGGCCTCGACGAGCACCCCGTCCGGGAAGCTCTCCGGGACCTCCATCTCGCGGCGCAGCGCCGCGAGCGCGTCGGTGACCAGCGCGGTGGTGCTCGGGGCGGAGGGCTCGGGTCGCGCGAGGCGCAGGTGACGGGCGGGCACGAGCCCGACCCTACCCACCCGTCGCCGGGCACGTCCTGCGTGGCAGGACGGACGACGACGGACGGGGCGAGCGCGCGGGCCAGGGCGTCCGACTGACCTGGCCCGCGCGACGCGCACGCGTCACCACCGACGCGTGCCGCCGGGCAACCCCCGCTGCCCGGACGATGAGGGGACGGGCGACGCCCGTCTCACATGCCGCGCGTGCCGAAGCGGTCGCGGACGACGGCGTCGCCCCCGCCCGCCGCGGCCGCGGCGAGCTCGCGGCGCACCTCCTCGCGGAGGCGGCCGTGGTTCTGCGGCTCCGGCGCCGCCCCGAGGAGCAGCTTCGTGTACTCGTGCCGCGGGTCGAGGATGACCTGGTCCGACGGCCCGCGCTCGACGACGTTCCCGCGGAACATCACGAGGATCTCGTCGCTGAAGTGCCGCGCCGTCGCGAGGTCGTGCGTGATGTAGAGGACGCCGAGGTTCTCCTCGCGCTGCAGGCGCGCCAGGAGGTTGAGCACCCCGAGCCGGATCGACACGTCGAGCATCGACACGGGCTCGTCCGCGACGAGGAACCGCGAGCCGGGCGCGAGCGCGCGGGCGATCGCGACGCGCTGGCGCTGGCCTCCCGACATCTCGTGCGGACGCTTCTCCGCGAACGTCCTCGGGGGCGTGAGGTTGACGCGGGTGAGGAGCTCGTCGACGGCCGCGTCGAGCTCGGCGGCTGTCTTCGCGAGCCCGTGGATCCGCAGCGGCCGCTCCAGGTGGTGGCGGATCGAGTGGAACGGGTTGAGCGACGCGAACGGGTCCTGGAACACCATCTGGACGTCGTGCCGGTAAGCGGACAGAGCGCGGCCGTGCCGGGCGGACGGGACCCCGTCGAGCAGGATCTCGCCGGACGTCGGCGTCTCGAGCTTCGCGATCATCCGCGCGACGGTCGACTTCCCGGAGCCCGACTCACCGACGATGGCGATCGTCTTGCCCGGCTCGAGCGTGAACGACACGTCGTTCACCGCGCGCAGCCGCGACCGCTTCCACCCGTTGCGGATGACGAAGTCCTTGGTGAGGTTCCGGATCTCGAGCGTGCCCATCAGGCCACCCCTCCCGTGCTGTCGGCGGTGTCCTCGCCGGACCGGACGAACCCGCCCCGGTCGCCCGTCAGGCTCGGGAACGACCCGAGCAGGCGGCGCGTGTACTCGTGCGCGGGCGCGTTGTAGATCTCCTCGGCCGTGTTGAGCTCGACGATCTCGCCGCGGAGCATGACCGCGATCCGGTCGCTGATCTCCAGCAGCAGCGGCAGGTCGTGCGTGATGAAGACGACGGCGAAGTCGAACTGCTCGCGCAGCCGCATGATCTCGCGCAGGATGCCCCGCTGGACGACGACGTCGAGCGCCGTCGTCGGCTCGTCCATGATCATGACCTGCGGCTGGAGCGCGAGGGCCATCGCGATCATCACGCGCTGGCGCATGCCGCCGGAGAGCTCGTGCGCGTAGCTGTCGAGCCGGTTCGGGTCGACGCCGACGAGCTCCAGCAGCTCACGGCTGCGCTCGAGCTTGTCCTTCGCGGACATCCCCGGGCGGTGCGTCGCGAAGACGTCGAACAGCTGGGCCTTGATGCTGATCACGGGGTTGAGGGAGTTCATCGCCCCCTGGAAGACCATCGAGACCTTGTCCCAGCGGAACGCCCGCAGCGAGTCCCCGGACAGGGCTGCGACGTCGATGTCGTCGCCGTCCTTGTCGTGGAGGACGATCTCCCCGCTCGTGCGCAGCGCCGGCGGCTTGAGGAGCTGGTTGAGCCCGTACGCGAGGGTCGTCTTGCCGCAGCCGGACTCGCCCGCGAGGCCGAGGATCTCGCCCCGGTGCAGGGTCAGGGACACGTCCTTCACGGCCTGCACGACCGGGTTCACCTGGTACTCGATCGAGACGTTCCGCGCCGTGAGCACCGGGATCGCGCCGGGCGGGGCCCCGAAGTCGCCCGCGGCCTTCGCGGTGAGGGTCGGTGTGCTCATGACTGGACCTTCTCGTCGTCTCGGGCCGGGGTGCTCGCCGGGCCGTCTGCCGTGGCGGCAGCGCCGGCGGCCGGCGCGGTCGCCGCCGCACGCTTCGCGCGCTGCTTGCGGGCGAGCCGGACGTTCTTGACCGCGGCGGGCGCCGTCCGGAGCCTCGGGTTGATGATCTCGTCGATGCTGAAGTTGATGAGCGCGAGCCCGCACCCGAACAGCGCGATGAGGAGGCCCGGCGGCACGAACCACCACCAGCGTCCGTAGGCCATCGCGTTCTGCGTGCTGGCCTCGTTGAGGATCGTGCCCCAGGTGACCGACCCCGACGGCCCGAGGCCGAGGTACGAGAGACCGGCCTCGCTGAGGATCGCGAGCAGCACGGCGCCCAGGAAGTTCGCCGTGAGGAGCGGCAGGAGGTTCGGCAGGATCTCGACGAGGATGATGCGCGGCGCCTTCTCGCCCGCGACCTTGGCCGCGTAGACGTAGTCCCGGCTCCGCAGCGACCGGGCCTGCGCCCGCAGCACGATCGCCGCGCCCGCCCAGCCGGTGATGCCGAGGATCAGGGCGACGAGGAAGAGCGAGCGGGACTCCAGGTAGGCCGAGATCACGATGATCAGGGGGAGCCCGGGGATCACGAGCATGATGTTCGTGACGAAGGACAGGACCTCGTTCGTCCAGCCCCCGACGTAGCCGGCGAGGATGCCGAACAGGAGCGAGAGGACCATCGCGATCACGCCCGCGAGGAGGCCGACCGTCAGCGAGCCGAGGCCTCCGTGCGCGACCTGGGCGAAGATGTCGACGCCGATGTTGTTCGTGCCGAGCAGGTGCTCGGTGCTCGGCGGCAGGTACGCCGGGTTCGATGTCGCCCGCGGGCTCTGGCTGAACAGCGGCGTCACGACGGAGAAGAGCACGATCCCGAGCGTCAGCACGAGGCCGACGACGAGCTTGCCCGAGCGGCGCGGGAGCATCGCCCGGATACCGCGCTTCGGCGCGGAGCTCTCCGGGACGGGCTCGCCCGCGACGACGGCCTCGGGCGGGGCGATGGGCACGTCCGGCACGATGCCGGCGGTCCGGTTCTCGGGCGGCAGGCCGTCCACCACCACGGAGGCGGCGGGGGCGGCGTCCGCCGCAGGCGTCACGGTCTCGGCATCACGGGTGGGGTCAGCCATTGTTCCGCGTCCTCGGGTCGATGATGCCGTTGATCAGGTCCATGAGGAAGTTCGCCGCGAGCACCACCACGGTGATCACGAGGAAGGCGCCCTGCATGAGCGCGTAGTCCTTCGCCTGGACCGCGGTGAAGAGCAGCTTGCCGATGCCGGGGTAGCTGAAGGCCTGCTCCATGACCACCGACCCGGCGACGACGAAGCCGAGCGCGATGCCGAAGCCCGTGACCGACGGCAGGACCGCGTTCCGCGTCGCGTACGTCAGCGCGACCCGGAAGGGGCGCAGGCCCTTGGCCTCGGCCGTCGTGACGTAGTCCTCGGCGGTGGTCGAGACCATCATGTTGCGCATCCCGAGGAGCCAGCCGCCCATCGCGGACAGGATGATCGTCACGGCCGGGAGGGTGCCGTGGTAGATCACGCTGCCCACGAAGTCCCACGACCACTCGGGACCGCTGTCGAACTCGAAGATGTCGTACGCGCCCACGATGGGGAACCAGCCGAGCGACACCGAGAAGATCGAGATGAGGACCAGGGCGAGCCAGAAGTACGGCACCGCCTGGAGGAAGGTCGACGCGGGGATGATGTGGTCGACCCAGGTACCGCGCTTCCAGCCGACCCACGCGCCGAGGCCGACGCCGAGGAGGAACGCGATGATCGTCGCCAGCCCGACGAGGCCCACCGTCCAAGGGAGGGCCTCGCCGAGCAGCTGGCTCACGGGTGCCGGGAAGTACAGGACCGACGTACCCAGGTCACCCGTGAAGATGTTCTTCCAGTACGCGAGGTACTGCTCCCACAGGGAGGCGTCGTCACTGCCGAAGAGGACGTCGACGCTCTGGATGAGACCAGGGGTCAGCTCGCCGTTCTTCCGGAGCATGGTGTCGAGGTAGATCTGCTTGGGGTCACCAGGGATCGCCCGCGGCAGGAGGAAGTTGAGCGAGACGGCGGCCCAGAAGGTGACCACGTAGAACGTGATCCGCCGTGCGTAGTACCTCATGCGACTGACTCCTCGTTCACCCGAGCTCCTCTTCGGCAGTGCGACATCAGCTCGCGGGCTCGAGCTGGGAGAGGATCACGCCGTTGCTGATCGTGGCCCACGACGGCGGGAAGGCGTACATGTCGTCCTCGGACGGCCAGCCGGCGTAGTCCTTCGTGTTGACGAACGACATGGTCGGGTTCACGACGAGGGCGATGTAGGGGAGGTCGCGGGCGATCTCCTTCTGCACCGTGGCGTACGCGGCCTTCTTCGCGTCCTCGTCGTTGGTGCCGGCGGCGGTGGCCACGGCCTCGTCGACGAGCGGGTTCGAGTAGCGCGGGAAGTTGAAGCGGCCGGCCTCGATGGTCTCGCCCACCGGCGTCGTGTACTCGGTCGTGAGCCACTGGCGGTAGATGGCGAACGGGTCGTCGAGCGAGGTGCCCGTGATGCCGCTGATCATCATCTGGTAGTTGCCGCTGGTCCGGGCGTCGGACATCTCCTGCTGCGTGATCTTCACGTGGTTGATCTGCACGCCCGCCTCGAGCGCCTGCTGCGCGATGAGGTCACCGGCCGCGTTGTGGTCGCTCCAGCCGTCGACCGAGATGAGGTCGACCGAGAGCTTCTGGCCGTCCTTCTCGAAGATGCCGTCGGCACCCTTGGTGTAGCCGGCCGCCTCGAGGACCTTGGCCGCCTCGGCCGGGTCGCCCTCCTGCGGGCTCTCCTTCTCGATCTCCGAGGAGATCCAGCGGTCGTCACGACCGAGGAGCGCGAGCGACGGCGACGCGACGGCCGCGTGCCCCGAGAACGCCTTCTCGTTGATCTCGCCGCGGTCGACGAGCAGGTTGACCGCCTGGCGGACGGCGAGGTCCGTCTGCGGGCCCGCGCAGCCGAGCGCCGCGTTCGAGCACGACATGATCGTGGTCGGGTCCTGCGGGGTGTTGAGCAGCGAGACCTGGCCGCCGCCGGTGACCGTGTCCGGGTCCGCGATGAACATCGTGGTCCAGTCGATCTTGCCGGTGGCGAGGAGGTCCTGGGCGCTCTGGTTCTTGTCGAGCGCGAGGAAGCGGACCTTCTCGAGCTTCGGCTCGCCGCCCCAGTAGTCCTCGTTCGGGACGACGGTGTAGGTCGCGTTCGTGATGGTGTCGAGCGTGAACGGGCCGGTGCCGACGGGCTCCTCGTTCGTGTACGTGATGAGGTCCGACACCTCCTTGAAGAGGTGCTCGGGGACCATGAGCGTGGTGCCGAGGATCTGCACGGCGCTCGTGAACTGCGCGCCGTTGAACGTGAACTTGACGGTCGACTCGTCGACCTTCTCGATCGTGTTCAGGTAGTCGCGCTTCGCCGCCTCGTTGGTGTACGAGAAGATGACGTCCTCGACCGTGAAGTCCTCGCCGTCGGACCACTTCACGCCCTCGCGGATCTTGACGGTCAGCTCGGTGCCGTCCTCGCTCCACTCGTAGGACTCGCCCAGGCGGGGCGTCGGGTCGCCGGCCTCGGCGCGGTTGTAGAAGAACAGCGGCTCGTAGATGCCGCCGTTCGTCACGTGCAGCGGGTTGGGCGCGTACGGGTTGAAGTTCGCGACCATGGGCGTCTGGGTGCCGGCCCAGACGTTGAGGACACGGGCCTCGCCGCCGTTGCCCTCGCCCTCGCCATTGCCCCCGCCGGTGCAGGCGCTCGCGAGCAGCGAGACGCCCGTCACGAGCGCCGCCGCCGTGAGCAGACGCTTGCGCGCCGTGCTTCGAATCATCTTCGGTCCTTTCGCATGGACGACGCGTCCTCACGTCGTACTTCGGCGCCCGCAGGCGTGTGGCAGGAACACTAACTAATAGCCACGGGCCCTCCTACGAATACGACAGGAAAGTTACCTAACTGAGACATCGATACCAGGATCGCCACGGAACCGGTGCGGCCGGACCCCGTGGAGCGGGGTCCGGCCGAGGTGCCGAGGACGGTCAGGAAGGGGTGGGGCTGCCCACGGCCGGTCCGGGCGCCGCAGGACGTGGCGGGCAGCGCGTCGTGCGGGCGCAGCAGGCGGCGCTGGCGCGAGCGGCCGGGGACGGGGCCGGGGACGGGGCCGGCGGCGGGACGGCGGCAGCGCCGCCAGCTGGCCGGGGCAGGGTCAGCGAGCGGCGTCCAGCGCGGTGCGCGCGGCACGGGCGACCTCGGGGTCGGTGACCTCGTAGCCCGCGTCGCCGCCGCCACCCGGCCCGGCGTCGTCCGCGACGACGCGCTTGGCCGAGAGGTGCACGGCGTCCACGCCGGCGGCCACCAGGGCCCCGACGTCCTGCGGCCGCACTCCCCCGCCGGCCATGACCTGCACACGGCCGCCGAGCGCGTCGCGAGCGTGCGCCGCCATGGCGCGCAGCCGGTCGGTGCCGTCGATGCTGCGCGACGCACCGCCCGACGTGAGCACGCGCACGACCCCGGCCCCGGAGAGCGCGTCGAGCGCGGCGAGCGGGTCGGCGACGACGTCGACGGCGCGGTGGAACGTGACCTCGCGCCCGTCGGCGGCGTCCACGAGGGCGCGGACGGCGCCGACGTCGACCAGGCCGTCCGGGGTGAGCGCACCCACGACGACGCCGCGCGCCCCGGCCGCCACCGCGGCCCGGACGTCGCGCACCTGGACGTCGAGGTCGGTGGGCGTGAGGACGAAGCCGCCCGGGCGCGGGCGCACGAGCACGTGCACCTCGACGCGCGGCCCGGGGCCGTCGGCCTCCGCCGCGGCGGCGACCGCGGCCTCGACGAGCCCGGCGCTGGGCGTGAGCCCGCCCGTCGCGCCGAGCCCGACGCACAGCTCGACCCGGTGCGCACGCACGGCCCCGGCCACGCGGACGCCGTCGGGGTCCTGGACGGCGAGCTCGAGGGCCACGGCGCGGGCCGCGGGCGCCGCGGCACCCTCGGGGTGGGTGGTCGTCATGGCGCTCTCCCGTCGTCCGGTCCGGCGGCCGTCGCGTCGCGCGACCCGCACGACGACGGCCGTCGGCCAGGGTAGACGACGCCGGGCGGGGCGCGGGTCGGGCCGGCGGTCAGTCCAGGCAGAACTCGTTGCCCTCGACGTCCTGCATGACGATGCAGGACTCGTTCTCCTCGTCGGCGACCATCACGCGCACGCACGTCGCGCCGAGCGCGACGAGCCGGTCGCGCTCGGCCTCGAGCGCGGCGAGGCGCTCGGCGCCCACGAGCCCGGTGCCGGCACGCACGTCGAGGTGCACGCGGTTCTTGACGACCTTGCCCTCGGGGACGCGCTGGAAGTACAGGCGCGGGCCGGCCCCGGTGGGGTCGCTGCACGCGGACCACGCGTCCCGCTCCTCGGCCGGGAGGGAGGCCTCGGCGTCGTCCCAGGTGGTGAAGCCCTCCGGGGGCGACGCCGGGACGTAGCCCAGCACCTCGCACCAGAACCGGGCGACGCGCCGTGGCTGCGCGCAGTCGAACGTGACCTGGACCTGCCTGACCGTCGCCATCCGGCCACCCTAGGCGCCCGGACCCTCCCGGTCGGAGGCATTTCCCGCGCGCACGACGGCCGCCGGTGCCACCGCTCTGCGCGGGGCACCGACGGCCCTCGTCGTGCGGCTCGGGTCAGATGACGCCGAGCGCGAGGATCGCGTCGGCGACCTTGGTGAAGCCCGCGATGTTGGCGCCGAGCACGTAGTTGCCGGGCGTGCCGTACTCGTCGGCCGTCTCGACGCAGCGGTCGTGGATGCCCGCCATGATCTGCGCGAGGCGGTCCTCGGTGTACTCGAAGGACCACGCGTCGCGCGACGCGTTCTGCTGCATCTCGAGGGCCGACGTCGCGACGCCGCCCGCGTTGGCGGCCTTGCCCGGCGCGAAGAGGACGCCCGCCTCCTGGAGCAGCGCGACGGCGCTCGGCGTCGTGGGCATGTTGGCGCCCTCCGCGACCGCGACGACGCCGTTCGCGACGAGCTGCTTGGCCGCCGCCTCGTCGAGCTCGTTCTGCGTCGCGCACGGGAGCGCGACGTCGCACGGCACGTCCCAGATGGACCCGTCGGTGACGACGCGGGCCCCGGGGCGGCGCGCGGCGTAGTCGGCGACGCGCCCGCGCTCGACCTCCTTGATCTGGCGCAGGAGCTCGAGGTCGACCCCGGCCTCGTCGACGACGTAGCCCGACGAGTCGGAGAACGCGACCACGTTCGCGCCGAGCTGCTGCGCCTTGGCCGTCGCGTAGATCGCGACGTTGCCCGAGCCCGAGACGACGACGCGGCGCCCGTCGAGCTCCTGCCCGCGCGTCTCCAGCATGTTCTGCGCGAAGAGGACCGTGCCGTAGCCCGTGGCCTCCGTGCGGACGAGCGAGCCGCCCCACGAGATGCCCTTGCCCGTGAGGACGCCGGACTCGTACCGGTTGGTGATGCGCTTGTACTGCCCGAAGAGGTAGCCGATCTCGCGGCCACCCACGCCGATGTCGCCCGCGGGGACGTCCGTGTTCTCGCCGATGTGCCGGTAGAGCTCGGTCATGAACGACTGGCAGAACCGCATGACCTCGCCGTCGGACCGCCCGCGCGGGTCGAAGTCGGAGCCGCCCTTGCCGCCGCCGATGGGCATGCCCGTGAGCGAGTTCTTGAAGATCTGCTCGAAGCCGAGAAACTTCACGATGCCCAGGTAGACCGACGGGTGGAACCGCAGGCCGCCCTTGTACGGGCCGAGCGCGGAGTTGAACTCGACGCGGAAGCCGCGGTTGATCTGCACGCGCCCGGTGTCGTCCACCCACGGGACCCGGAAGATGATCTGGCGCTCCGGCTCGCACACGCGCTCGAGGACGGCGGCCTCGACGTAGCGCGGGTGCTTGCGCAGCACGGGGCCGAGCGAGTCGAAGACCTCGCGCACGGCCTGGTGGAACTCGGCCTCGCCGGGGTTGCGACGCAGGACCTCGTCGTAGACGGACTGCAGTCGGCTGTCCATGGGTACTCCTCGTCTGACGCGGGCGGAACTCCTGCTGACGGTACGCCTGTGCCAGAAGCTCCCGTCACACCGTCTCACTCCGCGCGCACCGGCACGGGCGGCCGCAGCGCACGAGCGACCGCACGGGGCGGCACAGGAGTCACCGACGACGACACATCCGTCCACCCACTGAGAAACCCTACCGATCCGGTGCAGTTTCCCGGGGCGGTTGCTATACCCGTCCCCAGGTCACGAGCGCCAGCGCCAAGCCCCGGCTCGCTGGCCGGCAACCCCCTGTCACGGCGGGGTGCTCCGGGAGATGACCAGGCCGGGCCCGGCCTGCCCCGCCACCGGCGAGGACGGCCCGCACGGCAAGCGTGATCGACGACTACTGCGAGGTGCACATGACCCACCACCCCACCCACCCGACGGTGCTCGCCGTCTCGGGCAACCCGCGGCCCGGCTCGCGGACGCTCGGCGCCGCCGAGACGGTCGCGCGCCGCGTCGCCGACCTCCTCGGCGCGGCCGACGTCGCCACGGTCGACCTGGCGTCGCTCGCCGGCGAGGTGCTCGCCGCCGACCACCCGGCGGCCGACGCCGCCCGTGAGCAGCTCGCCCGGGCGACCGTCGCCGTCGTGGCGACGCCGGTCTACAAGGCGTCGTACACCGGGCTGCTCAAGGCCTTCCTCGACCTCTACGGCCCCGACGGGCTCGCGGGCGTCGTCGTGGTCCCGCTCGTCGTGTCCGGGAACCCGGCGCACGCGCTCGTCGGGGAGGTGCACCTGCGGCCCGTACTCGTCGAGCTCGGCGCCGTCGTCCCGACCCGGTCGCTCACGGTCACCGAGCCGCAGCTCGCGGACCTGGGACCGGTCGTGGACGCGTGGCTCGCGCGCGCGGGCGACGCCCTGCGCCGCGCCACGGCACCGCTCCCCCCGGCGGAGGACCACCGCCCGTCGGCCCGCACCGACGCAGCCGTCGCCGACGCGTTCGCGGGGGTGGCCCGATGACCGCCGAGCTCACCCACCTGGAGGCCCTCCTGGCCGAGCAGGACGAGCCCCAGCTCTCCCCCGACGAGTACAAGGCCGTGTTCCGCGGCCACCCCGCGGGCGTCGCCGTCGTCGCGCTCGAGCATGGTGACCGCCTCGTCGGCTTCACCGCGACGTCGGTCATCTCCGTCTCGGCCGCGCCCCCGCTGCTCGCGTTCTCGCTCGCGTCCACGTCGTCGTCGTGGCCCGCGGTCTCGACGGCGCGCACGCTGACCGTGAGCTTCCTCGCGGACCACCAGGACGACGTCTCGGCCCGGTTCGCGACGAGCGGCATCGACCGGTTCGCGGACGGCGGCTGGTCGCGCCTGCCGACGGGCGAGCCCGTGATCGACGGCGCGCTGTCGTGGGTGCGCGGGCGGGTCGTCCAGCGCACCCCGGTGGGTGACTCGTACCTCGTCTCGCTGCGCGCGCTCGCGTCGAGCGTCGGCGCCGCGCCCGGGGCACCACGCGGGTCGGTGGCGTCGCCGCTCGTCTACCACGACCGCACCTACCACCGGATCGGCGACCACTCCGCGCTCTGAGCGCACGACGGGCGAGGGGCCCGACGGCGGACGTCCCGCCGTCGGGCCCCTCGCCCGTCCCGTGCCGCCCCTCACGGGTGGTCCGTCACCAGCTCCAGCCGCGCGCGCTGAGCTCGAGTTCCTCGCGGAACCGCTCGTCGTCGCCGGTGCGGAAGCCCGCGCGCAGGGGCGCGTCCGCGACCGGGAGCCCCGTGAGCCGGCAGGCCTCGCGCAGCAGCGCGTCGTAGGCGCCCTGGACCGCGAGGTAGTGGTGGGCGCGCGCGTAGACGTCCGGGTCGGCCTCGATGCGCCGGAGCTCCGCGGCGAGCGCGGTGAGCCGCACCTGGAGCGCGAGCGTCGTGAGCGGGTCCGGTGCCGCGGCGGCACGACGGCGCCCGCCTGCCCGGTGGCTCGGAGGTCGCCCGGCCCGGCGCAGCACCCACCACGCGGCGGCGGCCGTGCACGCCGTCGCACACCAGATCATGAGCAGCCACGACATCGGAGCCGACCTCTGCGCGGGGAGACCCACAGGACCTCTCCAGTCTAGGTCTCCCCGGCCCCGCGAGGCAGGGTGGGGGCCCCTTGTCCTCGCCGCCGCCCGCGCGGCGGGTCAGCCGTCGAGGAGGTCCGGCTGCGGGTGCCGCACGCCCTGGACGGCCGCGCGCGGGATCGCCGCGCCGATCGTCGCGACGTCGTCCGGCGTGAGCTCGACCGCGGCCGCCGCGACGTTCTGCTCCAGGTACGCGACGCGCTTCGTCCCCGGGATCGGGACGACGTCGTCGCCCTGCGCGAGGAGCCACGCGAGCGCGAGCTGCGCCGTCGTGACGCCGCGCTCCGCGGCGAGCTGCTCCAGGGAGCGCACGAGGCCGCGGTTGTGCTCGAACGCCTCACCGGCGTACCGGGCGTGGGCGCGGCGCACGTCGTCCTCCGCGAAGCCGTCGGTGGCGTCCACGGTCCCGGTGAGGATGCCCCGGCCGAGCGGCGAGAAGGGCACGAAGCCGACCCCGAGCTCGCGCAGCGTCGGCAGCACCTCGTCCTCCGGGTCGCGCGTCCACAGCGAGTACTCGCTCTGCACGGCCGTCACGGGGTGCACGGCGTGCGCGCGGCGCACGGTCGCGGCGGACGGCTCCGAGAGACCGATGCCGCGGACCTTCCCGGCCTCCACGAGGCCGGCGAGCGCGCCGACCGTGTCCTCGATCGGCACCTGGGGGTCGACACGGTGCAGGTAGTACAGGTCGAGGCGGTCGGTGCCGAGGCGGCGCAGGCTCGCGTCGACCGCGGCACGGACGTACTCGGGTCGGCCGTCGACCGGACGCCCGTCGGGGTGGCCGCCCGCGGGCGGGAGCCCGAACTTCGACGCGAGGACGATCTCGTCCCGGTGCGGCCCGAGGACCCGGCCGAACAGCTCCTCGTTGCGGCCGTGGCCGTAGACGTCGGCCGTGTCGAAGAGGGTCACGCCGAGCTCGAGCGCGCGGCGCAGCACGGCCTCGGCCTCCGCGGCGTCCGCGGGGCCGTAGGCGTCGGTGACGGACATGCCGCCGAACCCGACGGCGGAGACGGCGAGCGCCGCCCCGCCGGTGCCGAGCGTGCGCGACGGGAGGGTGCCGGGGGCGGGGGTCCGGGAGGTGTCGGTCATGGCCCCAGCGGACCACCGCGCGCCGCCGGGGGCAAGGGCGGACGCCGTCCTCTCACCTGGCGAGAGGACGTGACACGCCGGGCTGCGCGACGCGTCCCGTCGCAGGTCAGGCACGCCTCTCCTTGCTGGCGGGCGCGCGGAATGCCCCCTAGTCTGGAATGGTTCAAGTGAACGGCACCGACGGAAGCCGGGTGACCGCCGCACGATTCCGGGCGACCCCCGAGAGAGCGAGGAGCACCATGTCCGCACCCACCATCCACCGCACGACGGCCCGCTTCGAGGCGTCGGAGAAGCTCCGCGCCCACCTGCAGCGCGTGCTCGTCGCGCTCGTCGACCTGCACGTCCAGGGCAAGCAGGCCCACTGGAACGTCACGGGCCGCGGGTTCCGCGACCTGCACCTCCAGCTCGACGACGTCGTGGACGCCGCGCGCGAGCACAGCGACACCGTCGCCGAGCGCATGCGCGCGCTCCAGGTCGTGCCCGACGGCCGCACCGAGACCGTCGCGACGACGACGGACCTCTCGCCGTACCCGGCCGGCCTCGTGTCGGTCGGCGACACGGTCGACGCGGTCGTCGAGCGCATCGCGCAGACGGTCGAGGTCGTCCGTGCCGTGCACGACGACGTCGACGCCGAGGACCCGACGAGCGCCGACATCCTGCACGAGATCATCGCGGACCTGGAGAAGCAGGCCTGGTTCCTCTCCTCGGAGAACCGCGAGGCCTGACCCGGCCCGCCGCCGCGAGGTAGAACGGCCCGTCGCGAGGTAGAGCACGCCGTGTGCTACCTCGCGGCGGGCCGTTCTACCTCGCCGTGCGCCCCTGGCGCGCGTGGCGGCCGGGGATGGCCGCGACGAGCTCACGCGTGTACTCCTCCTGCGGGTCGAGCAGGATCTGCTCGGCCGCCCCCTGCTCGACGACGCGCCCGCGGTGCATGACGCCGACGTGGTCGGACACCTGGCGCACGACGGCGAGGTCGTGCGAGATGAACAGGTACGCGAGCCCGTGCTCGGCCTGGAGCCGCACGAGCAGCTCGAGGATCTGCGCCTGCACGGACACGTCGAGCGCCGAGACGGGCTCGTCGAGCACGACGAGCGCCGGGTTCAGGGCGAGCGCCCGCGCGATGGCGACGCGCTGGCGCTGCCCGCCCGAGAGCTCGCGCGGTCCCCGTCGGAGCACGTCGGGCGGGAGCGCGACGTCCTCGACGAGCGCACGTGCCCGGTCCGCCCGCTCGGACGGCGAGCCGACCCGGTACGCCCGGAGCGGCTCGGTGACGATCTGCTCGACGGTGAACCGCGGGTCGAGCGACGCGTACGGGGACTGGTAGACCACCTGGAAGCCGCGGCGCAGCGACCGCAGCCGCTCGCCGCGCGCCGTCGTGATGTCCTCGCCGGCGAACTCCACCGTGCCCGCGGTGGGCCGCTCGAGCCGGAGGGCGAGGCGCGCCGTCGTGCTCTTGCCCGACCCCGACTCCCCCACGAGCGCGTACGTCTCGCCGCGCCCGACCGCGAGGCTCACGCCGTCCACCGCGACGAGCGTCCGGTGCGCCGACCCGCGCGGCAGCGTGAACTCCTTGCGCAGGTCCCGCACCGCGAGGACGGGCGTGCCCGCGGTGTCAGGACCGGCGCCGTCGGGCACCGCGATCCCCTGGCCGACGGCGAGGCTCGCGACCGCGGCGCGGCTCGCCTCCGCGCCCGGGACGACGCCGCCGCCCGGCACCGCCTCGGGGGTGCCGCCCGCGACGAGGCGCGAGCTCGCGAGGCTCGGCGCCGCCGCGATGAGCTGCTGGGTGTACGGGTGGCGCGGGTCGTGCAGCACCTGCTCGGCGGTGCCCTCCTCGACGACGACCCCGTGCTCCAGGACGACGATGCGGTCGGCGCGGTCCGCCGCGACGCCGAGGTCGTGCGTGATGAGCAGGACGGCGGCGCCGAGGTCGCGCACGAGTCCGTCGAGGTGGTCGAGGATGCGGCGCTGGACCGTCACGTCGAGCGCGCTCGTGGGCTCGTCCGCGACGACGAGGCGCGGCCGGGCCGCGACGGCGATCGCGATGAGCACGCGCTGCCGCATCCCGCCGGAGAGCTGCGACGGGTACTGCCGCGCGCGGGCCTCCGGGTCGTCGATCCCGGCCTGGCGCAGCAGCTCGACCGCGCGCTCGCGCGCCTCCTTGCGCCGCGCGAGCCCGTGGATGACGAGCACCTCCGCGACCTGGTCGCCCACGCGCGTCACGGGGTTGAGCGACACCGTCGGGTCCTGCGGCACGAGCCCGACGTCGCGGCCCCGCACCTGCTGCCACTCCTTCTCGGAGAGCCGTCCGACGTCGCGCCCACCGAGGCGGATGGTCCCTGCCGCCACCTCGCCCCCGCGCGCGAGCAGGTGCAGGGCCGCGTGCGCCGTCGTGCTCTTGCCCGACCCGGACTCGCCCACGAGCGCGACGACCTCGCCCGCCCCGACCGTGAGGTCGACGCCGCGGACGGCGGCGTACGAGCCGCCGTCGCGCGTGCGGTAGGCGACCTCCAGACCGCGGATCTCGAGCGCGGGCGCCTCGCCCGACCTCGGGCCGGGACGCTCCTGGGTGGTCGGCGTCGTGGCGGTCATGCGTCCCCTCCGGTCCGTTCCAGGGCCCGCGCGATGCGGTTCGCCGACAGCACGACGGCGACGATCACGAGGCCCGGCATGGTCGTGAGCCACCACGCGGTGGCCAGGTAGTCGCGCCCGCCCGAGACGAGCGAACCCCACTCCGGCGCGGGCGGCGGCGTCCCGTAGCCGAGGAAGCTCAGGGCCGAGATGGCGAGCACGGCCGTGCCGAGCTCGAGCGCGACGAGCGCGAGCACCGGTCCCGTCGAGTTGGGCAGCACGTGCCGCCCCAGCACGCCGTACCAGCGCACCCCCGACGCGCGGGCCGCCTCGACGTACACCGACGTCGAGGTCCGCAGGACCTCGGCCCGCATGACGCGCGCGAACGTCGCGACGCTCGTGATGCCGACGGCGATCGCGACCTTGACCGTCCCGAACCCGAGCGCCGTGATGATCGCGAGCGAGAGCAGGATGCTGGGGATCGCGAGCAGCACGTCGACGAACCGGCCGACGACGTCGTCCACCCACCCGCGCACGAACCCCGCGAGCAGGCCGAGCAGCGACCCGGCGACGAGCCCGACCGCGACCGCGATGACGGTCGCGCCGAGCGAGGCCGACGCGCCGTGGACGACGCGCGCGTACACGTCCCGCCCCAGGTGGTCGGTGCCGAACAGGTGCGCGCCCGACGGCGGCTGCAGCCGGTCCGCGGGCACGCCCGTCAGCGGGTCGTACGACGTGAAGAGCTGCGGGACGACCGCCCACGCCGTGACGAGCAGGACGACGAGCACGGCGACGACCAGCCCGGGCCGCCGCACGGCGTACCGCGCCCCGCGGCGCCACCGGCTCGCCGTGCCCCGGGTCCGCACGCGGCCGTGCCGCAGGATCGCGCGCGCGTCCTCGCGGTCCTCGACCTCGATCTCCGCGGGCGTGCGCCCCTCGGGCGCGTCGGCGGGCGGGGCGTCGGGGGCGAGCGCGCCCGACGGCGGCGCGTCCGCCACCGCGGCACGGTCCGCGACCCGGGCCTCGTCCCGGAGCACGATGCGCACTCCCGGCCTGGTGCTCATGCGGCCACCGCCTTCTGTCGTGCGTCGATCCGGGGGTCGAGCAGGGGGTAGAGCAGGTCGACCACGAGCGTGATGACCACGAACACGAGCGCCGAGAGGACGACGACCGCCTGCACCACGGGGATGTCCTGCGCGTCCACCGACGTCACCGTGAGCCGTCCCAGGCCCGCGCGCGAGAACACCGTCTCGGTGACGACCGTGCCGCCGAGCAGCCCGCCCACGACGACCCCCAGCACGGTCAGCGCGGGGATCGCGGCGTTGCGCAGCGCGTGGCCGAAGTGCACGCGCGCGCGGCTCGCGCCCTTGGCGCGCGCCGTCTCGACGTACGGCTCGCCGAGCGTCCCGCGCAGGCTCCGCGCGAGCACCTGGGCGAGCGCGGCGCTCGCCGGTACGGCGAGCGTGATCGCCGGCAGCACGAGGCTGATCGCGCCCTGGTTGCCGATCGCGGGGAACAGCGGGAGCTGGAAGGAGAACCACTGCAGCAGGAGGAGGCCCAGCCAGAACGGCGGCAGGGCGACGCCGAGCGGAGGGAGCGACGCGAGCGCGTGGCGCAGCCAGGCCGCGCGCGGGAACGTGCTCGCGATCGCGATGCCGGCGCCCGCCACGACGGCGAGGACGAGCGCCGCGGCCGTGAGCCGGAGCGTCTCCGGGAGCGCCTGGAGCACGAGCTGCGTCGCGGGCGCCCCGGACGCGTACGACGTCCCGAAGTCGAGCCGCAGCGCGTGCCACAGCGCGTCGGCGTACTGCACGAGCACGGGCCGGTCGAGGCCGTACTGGGCGCGCAGGGCGTCGAGCAGCGCGGGGTCCACCTGGTCCGCCTCGCCCCCGCCGCTCGCCATGAGCGCGGCCGGGTCGCTGGGCAGCAGGTAGAGGACGAAGAACGAGATGGTGAACGCCGCCCAGAGCACGAACAGGCCCTGCCCGGCGCGACGCAGGACGTACCGGCCCATGGTCGGCCTCCTTCCGTGGGGGATGCCCGCCTGCCCGACGCCGCGGCGTCGGGCAGGCGGGCCCGGCGGGTCAGCCCTGGGTGACCCAGGCGTCGTAGAAGTCGAGGCGCGACGACGCCTCGAACGTCAGGCCGTGGACCGTGTCGGCGGCCGCGATGGTCGTCGAGAGCTCGTAGACCGGGATCGCGTGGCCCTTCTGCACGAGCAGGCGCGACGCCTCCGTGACGAGCTCCTGGCGCTCGGCCGGGTCGGTCGCCGCGGCCGACGCGTCGAGCAGGTCGTCGACCTCCTCCGCGTCGCGCTGGTTGATGTTGCGCGCGTTCGCGGAGAAGATCGTGCGCAGCACGTCCGGGTCGGAGCGCGTGAGGTTGTAGTAGTCGAAGTCGAAGTCGCCGCTCTCCTTGATCGCCTGCGACTCGGCGACGGTCACGTGCTGGAGCTGGAGGTCCACGCCGATCTGCGCGAGCTGCTGCTGGACCAGCTCGAGCGGCTCCGGCACCTGCCAGAACGTCACGGTCGTGGAGAGCTTCTGGCCGTCCTTCTCGCGCACGCCGTCGGCGCCCTCGACCCAGCCCGCGTCGTCGAGGATCTTCTTCGCGCCCTCGGGGTCGTAGGCGAGCTCGTCCGCGACGCTCTCGTAGAGCGGGGTCGAGTGCGACAGGACGCTCGTGGCCGGCTCGTCCTGCGCGCTGAGCACGGTGTCCGCGATCTGCTCGCGGTCGATGCCCTTGAGGATCGCCGTCCGCACGGCCTCGTCGCCCGCGAGCGGGCTCGACTCGTTGGGGAAGAGGTTGAACACGACGCCCGGGTTGGCGCGGTACTCGAGCCAGAACCCGTTCCCGTCGAACTGCGGGAGGTCGACGGTCGAGATCGCGGCCGTGGCGTCGATCTGCCCGGACTGCAGGCTGCCGCTGCGCACGCTCGCCTCGGGGATGACCTTGAACGTCACCGTGTCGAGGTAGGCCTCGCCCTGGTGGTCGCTCGCCTCCGAGCCCCACGCGTAGCCCGCGACCTTCTGGAGCACGATCTCCTGGTCCTGCGTGTACGACTTCACGGAGAACGGGCCGGAGCCGACGAACTTGCCGGCGCAGCGGTCCTCGACGCTCAGGTCGGCCGAGGACGGGGCGAGGAGGCCGAGCGAGAACGTCGACGTCGCCTGGAGGAACTGCGCGCTCGGCTCCGCGAAGTCCACCGTGAGGGTCTGCGGGTCGGTGACGGTCGTGCCCTCGTAGCCGACGAGGTACTGCGAGCCGAGCGACGCCGTCGCGCCGAGCGCGACGATCGCGTCGAAGTTCGTCTTCACCGACTCGGCGTCGATCGGCGTGCCGTCGGCGTACGTGGCGTCGTCGCGCAGGTGGAACGTGTAGCTCGACGCGTCGTCGTTCACCTCCCAGCTCTCCGCGAGCCACGGCAGGATCTCGCCCGTCTCCGGGTCCTGCGCCGTGAGCGACGCGACGGTCTGGCGGGCCGCCGCGATGGCGTCGTTGTTGCCGACCTGCTGCGGGTCGATGCAGTGCGAGTCGACCGTGAGGGCGAACGTCAGGTCGCCGCCCGCCACGGGCTCGCCGGACGGGCTGGGCGACCCGTCGCCGTCGGACGCGCCGGAGCCGCCGCCCGCGCACGCGCTGAGCAGGAGGCCCGTCGCGGCGGCCGCCGCGGCGACGGTCAGGGACCGGCGTCGGTGAGGTGTGGGGATCATGTCGTGCTGCTCTCCTCGTGTGCCGGCTGAGGACCGGCGATCGTCCGGCGCCGGTGGTCGACCGCGCCGGGCCCAGGGCCGGCGCGGCGGGGAACCCACCGGGGTGCCGTGCTTACCGCGCCGCGGGAGCGGCGCGGTCAGGTCGTTCCCGGAGCACCCCGTCACGTCGAAGGGTTGCTGGTCAGCGAGCCGGGCCTGCGTGCTGACGCTCGTCACCTGGGAGCAGGAAAGACAATCTCGACCGGTTGAGTCAAGTATCGAGACGGCCGTCCCGCCAGACGGACGGTTGTTTCCTGCTCCGCGACGTCGTGACCCGTCGGCGGGGCCGTCACGAGCACGGCGAGGGCCCGCCTCGCCAGGCGAGACGGGCCCCTCCGGTCCGGCGGGCTTACCTCAGGACGCCGTGAACCCCGCCGCGCGGCGGGAGTCGGCGGGGCTCCACAGGTCCGTCTTCACCTCGGCCTGCACGACGGGCACGACCTCCTCCGCGAACCGGCGCAGGACGTCCTCCTGCTGCGCCGCAGGGATCAGGTGGTTCACCGAGACGGACTGCAGGTCGTGCCGGTAGGAGGCGTGGTAGTCGAGGATCTTCTCCGCCACGCGCTCCGGCGACCCCACGAGCGCGGGCCCGCGCTCGACGGCGTCCTCGACCGTCCGGAAGCTCGGTGCCTTCCCGACGGCGTCGGGCCCGTACCCCCGGCGCGCCGCCGCCGCGACCTGGCCCTCGTAGATCGGGCGGTACTGCTCGATCGCCTCCTCCGTCGTGTCGGCGAGGAACAGCCCGCCCGAGCCCGACCCGACGAACCCGTACGCCGGGTCGTGCCCGTGCGCCGCGTACTGCTCGCGGTAGCGGTCGATGAGCACCTGGTAGTTCTCGCGCGGCTGCAGCGCGTTGGCGCTGACGATCGGGTCCCCGTACCGGGCCGCGAGGTCCACCGCGAAGCGCGACGTCGCCGACCCGTGCCAGATCCGGAACGGCCCGGCGAACGGTCGCGGCAGCGTCGTCGCGTGCTCCAGCGCGTGGCGGTGCCGCCCGCTCCAGCTCACGTCCTCCTCCGACAGCAGCAGGCGCAGCAGCTCGTAGTTCTCCTGGAGGTACTCGTACTGCTTGTCGATGTCCAGCCCGAGCAGCGGGTACTGCAGCACCTCGTTGCCCTTGCCGATGACGATCTCCAGCCGCCCGCGGCTCAGCTGGTCGACCGTCGCGAGGTCCTCGGCGACGCGGATCGGGTCGAGCAGCGACAGCACGGTGACGCCCGTGCTCAGCAGGATGCGCGACGTCCGCGCCGCGACCGCGCCGAGGATCACCGTCGGCGCCGACGACAGCACCTCTCCCGCGTGCCGCTCCCCCACCGCGAACGAGTCGAACCCGAGCTCCTCCGCGAGCACCGCCGTCTCCACGACCCGGTTCAACCGGTCGGACGGCGCGACCGCCTCCCCGGTCACGGGGTGGGGCGGGTTGAACACGATGTCGAGTACCTGGAACCGCACGTCCTTCTCCTTGTTGTTCGTCGTCGTCCGGGGGGGGCCGGTACCGGCGCGTTCGGCAGCTCCGGCCGTGATCGGCACCCGCAGGTGCCGAATCCGACCGGAGCTGCCGAAGCGGGGCGGGGTTGCCGATCTCTCAGGCCGCGGCGGCCTCGGCGGCGGCGGCGGCGTCGCGCTTCGCGACCTCCTCGCGGACGAGCGGGATGACGTAGCGGCCGAAGTCGACCGCGTCGTCCAGCAGGTCGTAGCCGCGCGCGGAGATGACGCGGACGCCGAGGTCGTAGTACGCGAGCAGCGCCTCGGCGACCTGCTCGGGCGTGCCGACGAGCGCGTTGGAGTTGCCGGCGCCGCCGGTGGCCTTCGCGGTCGCGGTCCACAGCGCGGTGTCGAAGCGCTCGCCCTGGGCGGCGATCTCGAGCAGCCGCTGAGAGCCCGCGTTCTCGGGCTTGTCGATCGGGTGCCGACGGCTGAGCTGTCCCCCGGCGGCGGCCTTGCGCGCCTCGATCCGGTCGAGGATGCGGTGCGCCTTCTCCCAGGCGAGCTCCTCGGTCGGCGCGATGATCGGCCGGAACGCGGCGTGGATGCGCGGCGGCGTCGTGCGGCCCGCGGCGGCGGCCTCGGCGTGCACGCGCGCGATCTGCTCGGCGGTGCGGTCGAGCGGCTCGCCCCAGACGGCGTAGATGTCGGCCTCGGCCGCGCCGACGCGGAACGCGGCGTCCGACGACCCGCCGAACGAGATGGTCGGGGTGCGGCCCTCGAACGGCTTGGCGTCGAGCACGAAGTCGTCGAAGTCGTAGAACGGCCCGTGGTGGTCGAACGGCTCGGCGCTCGACCAGGCCTGCTTGACGATCTGGATGTACTCGTGGGTGCGCGCGTACCGCTCGTCCTTGGTCAGCGTGTCGCCCTCGCGCCCCTGCTCGTGGTCGTTGCCGCCGGTGATGAAATGGACGGAGAGCCGCCCGCCGGAGAGCTGGTCGAGCGTCGCGAACGTCTTGGCGGCGTACGTCGGGTAGGACACGTTGGGCCGGTGCGCGAGCAGCAGCTCGATCGACTGCAGGCGCGCGGCGGTGTAGGCGGCGAGCGCGGCGGGCTCGGGGCCGGAGGAGCCGTACGCGAAGAGGACGCGCGTCCAGCCGTTGTCCTCGTGCGCGCGCACGAGGCGCTCGAGGTAGGCGGGGTCGAACGCGGCGGTCGTGCGCTCGGTGGTCTCCGAGGCGTCGTTGGTCGTGGCGATGCCGAGGAACTCGACGGGCATGAGGGTCTCCGTGGTGTCGGTGCGGGTGGTGCGGCGTGCGGTGGTGCGGCGTGCGGTGGTGCGGCGTGCGGTGGTGCGGGGGCCGGACGTGCAGGGCACGGTCCGGCCGCCGGCTCAGGGCCGGGCGGGCGCCGTCGGGTCCGGCGACGCCGCGGGCCCCGCGGGCGCGGGCTCCGGGGCCGCCCCGACCGGGTCGGACGCCGGGAGGCCGGCCTCCTTCCACGCGGGGAAGCCGCCGTCGACGTGGGACACGTGCGTGTACCCCCGGCGCGCGAGCGCCTCGGCCACCGGCCCGGAGCCGTTCGGCGACCCGCACACGACGACGACGGGCGTGTCGAGCGAGATCACCGGGGCGTCGGCGGGGCCGAACAGGGCGTCGAGGTCGTCGCGGTCGGCGAGCGTGGCGCCGGGGATCTCGCCGTGCGCGGCGCGACCGCCGGCCGAGCGCACGTCGATCAGCAGCGCGCCGTCGGCGACCTGGGCGGCGGCGTCGGTCGCGGCCCGCAGGGGCGGGGTCGTGGTCATGGGTGTCTCCTTCGCGGGGTGGTGGCGTCAGCGGGTGGTGGCGAGGGCGGGTGCGACGTCGGGGGTGGCGGTCGTGGTGTCGCCTCTGCCCGAGGCGTCTGCGAACCAGTGCTCGGCGAGCAGCGCGAACGAGCGTCGGGCGTCGTCGGCGTCGTGGGTCGCGGTGGTGACGAGGAGCTCGTCCGCGCCGGTCGCGCGGCGCAGGGTCTCGAGCCGCCGCACGACGGTCTCGGGGTCGCCGACGATGCGCGTGTCGACGCGGTCGGCGACGAGCGCGCGCTCCGCCTCCGGACGCTCCTCCCACGCGGGCGACGTGCCCGGCTCCGGGTAGGCGATCGCGCCGTCGGCGCCGCTGCGGATGGAGAGCACCCAGTCCGCGAACGGCGTCGCGAGCTCGCGGGCCCGCTCGACGGTGTCGGCGACGAGCACGTCGGCGGACACGACGACGTAGGGCTCGTCGAGCACGCCCGGCCGGAACGCCTCGCGGTACGCGGCGACGGTGTCGAGCGTCGCCGACGGCGCCACGTGGTAGTTCGCGGCGAGCGGCAGCCCGAGCTCGCCCGCGACGCGCGCGCTCTCGCCCGCGCTCGACGCGAGGACCCACAGGTCCCAGTCGGCACCCTCGACGGGCGGGCTCACGTACGGCGTCCCGCGCTCGTCGCGGTAGCTCCCCGCGCGCAGCCCGAGCACGAGGTCGAGCTCGTCGCGGAAGCTCGCCGGGGTGCGCGACGCCCCGACGATCCGCTTCTGCGCGAGGATCCGCTCGCGCAGCACGGAGTCGTTCACGTCGGCGGGCGGCGCGCCGGGCACGTACAGCCCGTCGACGACCCGCGGCCCGGTGGCCGGCCGGGCCCGCCGCGGCGGCGCCCCGGCCCCCTTCTCCCCCGTCGGCGGTGTGAACGCCCGGCCGAGCCCGAGGTCGACGCGGCCGGGGTGGAGCGCGGCGATCGTACCGAACTGCTCGGCGGCGACGAGCGGGCTCGTCGTGCTCAGCAGCACCGCACCGCTGCCGACGCGGATGCGCTCGGTCCGGGCCGCGACGGCGGCGGCGAGCACGGCGGGCGACGCGGAGCCGACGCCGGGCGACAGGTGGTGCTCGGCGTACCAGACGCGGTGGTAGCCGAGCCGGTCGAGGTCGCGCGCGAGCCCGACGGCGCGGCGCACCGCGTCCTGGCCCGTCGCCCCCTCGGGGACGATCGCGAGGTCGAGCACGGACAGCGGGACGCGGCCGGACGCCGGTCGCGGCCCGCCGGGGGTGGCGGTCGGGTGCGGATGCTGGTGGGACATGGCTTCCTCTGGTGGGGTGCGGTGGCTCGGGGCGACGCGGTCGCGTGCGGGCCCGCCGGGCTACTTGGACGGGAACCCGAGCGCGGCGAGAGTGGTGCGCAGGTGGGCGCGCCCGCGCAGGGCGCCGGGGACGCGCAGGCGGTCGACGACGCGGTCGCGCCAGCCGCCGTCGAGCCCCTCCTCGCGGTAGAAGGGCGCGATGCGCTTCTCGTACGCCGCGACGTGCTGCTCCTGGCCGGCGGCGCGGTAGCGCTCGGTGTGCAGGACGGCGGCCTGCGGCAGCCGCGGCTTGACCCGTTCCCCGCCCGCGGGGTCGGGGTGCCCGACGACGAGCCCCACGACCGCGACGACGCCCTCGGGCAGGCCGAGCTCGGCCGCGACCTGGGCGGGGTGGTTGCGCAGCGCGCCGATGTACACGGTGCCGAGACCGAGCGACTCCGCCGCCACGACGGCGTTCTGCGCGGCGAGCGCGGCGTCGAGGAACGCGACGACCGTCGTCTCGAGGTAGTCGGTCGCCTCGAGCCGGACGCCCTCGCGCTCGCCGAGGGCGCGGGCCCGCGCGACGTCGGCGAGCCAGACGAGCAGCAGCGGCGCGGTGCGCACGTGCTCCTGGTCGCCCGCGAGCGCCGCGAGCCGCGCCTTGCGCACGGGGTCGGTGACGGCGACGACGCTCCAGAGCTGGAGGTTCGACGACGTCGGGGCGGACTGCGCGGCGGCGACGAGCGTCGGCACGACGTGGTGGGCCAGCGGGTCGGTGCGGTAGCGGCGCACCGTCCGGTGCCGGAGCTGCGTCGCGAGGACGGTGCCGGGACGGTCCGCGGCGGGTGCCAGGCCCGCGGCCGCACCGGACGCGACGTCCTCGACCACGGCGGGGTCGACGCCGTACCGCGCCGCGAGCGCGGCACGGGCCCCGCCGGTGTCGTGCGTGGCGTGCGTCTCGGGGCCCGCGGCCGGAGCCGGAGCGTCCGCGGCGGCGGGTGCGGGAGCGATCGTCATGAGGCGGTCCTCTCGGGGAGTGCGGCGAGGCGGGCGAGCACGAACCGCTCGGCGGCGGTGCCGCCGTCGGGCAGGGCGCCGGGGGCGGTCGCGAGGTCGGCGAGCACGCGCCCGACGGCCGGGGCGAACTTGAAGCCGTGGCCGGAGAACCCGGCGCCGACGACGACCGGACCACGCCGGTCGAGCACGAAGTCGTGGTCGGGCGTCGTGGTGTAGGTGCAGCTCACGGGGACGTACGCGTCGGGGTCGAGGCCGGGCAGCCAGGTCCGCACGTAGTCGCGCAGCGCGGCGAGCTGACCCGGCTCCGGCCGGTACGAGCGCCGGTCGGGGTCGACGACGGGGCCGACGCCGTGGAAGCCGACCTTGACGCCCTCGCCCGGGGTCGCGAGCCCGTAGACGCCGCTCGGCCACGCGCTGCCGGGACCGACGTCGTGCGTGAACGCGGGCCACCCCGCGGGCGACGCGCCGGGGGCGAGCGCGAAGTGGGCGGGCTGCTCCTGCGTGACGACGAGCGGGAGCTCCTGCCCGAGGAGGCCGCCCGCCGGGGAACCCAGCAGACCCGCGCTCCACGCCCCGACGGTCACGACGACGACCCGCGCGACGACGTCGGCGCCGTCGGTGACGACGCGCACGCCCTCGGGGACGCGCTCGACGTGCCGGACGGCGACCTCGTGCCGCACGTCGGCGCCCTGGGCGGCCGCCGCCCCCTGGAGGGCCGCGACGGCGCGGTCGGCGTGGAGCCGGCCGGCCGTCGCGACCTCGTGCAGCACCCGGCCCTCGAACCGCAGCCCCGGCCAGCGCTCGGCCGCGGCCGCGGGGTCGAGCCACTCGTGCTCGATCCCCCGGGCCGCGAACGCGGCGCCGATCGCGTCGGAGCGGCGCTCGGCCGCGCCGTCGCGACGCCCGTGGCTCACGCCGCCGGTCACGTCGAGGAGCTCGGTCCCGGTCTCGTCCTCGACCTCGCGCCACAGGCGCAGCGCCTCCTGCGCGAGGTCGAGGTACTCGGGCTCGGCGTACGTCGTGCGGTAGATGCGCGACGTCCCGTGCGAGGCGCCGTGCGCGTGCCCGGGCGCGAAGCGCTCGAGCAGCACCACGTCGCGCCCACGCCGCGCGAGCTGCCACGCCGCGGCCGAGCCCATGACGCCGCCCCCGACCACGAGGTGGTCGACGTGCTGGGTGCTGGTGGTCATGCGCGGGTCACTCCGTCTTCGGCAGGCCGGGCGGGTTGGTCTGCGACTCCTCGACGGCCTCGGACTCCAGGCCCCACCGCTGGAGCACCTCGAGGTACGTGCCGTCCTCGATGGCGTGGTTGATCGCGGCGGTGATGGCCGGGGCCGCCTCGTTGCCCTTCTTCGTGGCGACGGCGATCTGCGCCGTGTCGGGCCAGCCGCCGTTGAGCGTGCCCACGACCTTGAAGTCCTGCGGGGAGATCGCCGCCTGGTACGCGAGCGACGCGTTGGGGCCGACGTACGTCTCGATGCGCCCGGACTGGAGCGCGAGCAGGACGTCCGAGAACTGCTCGTAGTACTCGGGGCCCTGGATGGGCTCGAGGCCGTCCTCCTGGTTGAGGCGATCCCACTCGAGCACGATCTTCTCCTGGTTCGTCCCGGAGCCGACGGCGACGACCTTGCCCGCGATGTCCTCGCGCTTCGTGATCGACGTGATGTCGGAGTCGGCGCCCACGAGCCAGCCGAGCTCGTCGTTGCGGTACGTGGAGAAGTCGATGGTCTCCTTGCGCTCCTCGGTCACCGTGACGTTGGAGATCACGGCGTCGACGTCGCCCGAGCCGAGCGCGAGCGGCCAGTCGGCCCAGGCCTTGACCTCGAGGCGCAGGTCCTTGCCGAGCGCGTCGGCGACGAGCTGCGCGATGTCGGTCTCGTTGCCGATGGGCGTCTCGTCGTCGTCGGCGAGGAAGCCGAGCGGCGGCGCCGCGCCCGCGGAGATCGCGACGACGAGCTCGTCCTTGTCCTTCCAGGCGTCCGGGAGGAGCGCGACGGCCTCGGCCGACTCGGTCGTGCGGATGCGGTCCTGGTCGGGGCTCGTGCTCACGTCGAGGGCGTCCGAGACGGACGTCGTGCTCTCCGTCGTGCCGTCGGAGGATGCCGCGCCCTCGTCCGCGGCGGCCGGGGCCTCGGTGCTCACCCCGGAGCAGGCCGCGAGCGCCAGCAGGGGCACGACGGCGAGGGCGGCGAGCGCGCGGGGGGCGCGGGCGCGGGTGGTCGTTGCGGTCACGGGTGTCCTACCTCTCGGGTGGTGCGTCGGGGTGACGCAGGGAGTGCGGGTGTGCGGGACGGCCGGGTGGCCGTCGCGGGTCACGACGGCGGGCGTCGGTGGAGGGCGGTGGTTCAGAGGACCTTCTGGAGGAAGGCCCGGGTGCGGTCGTGGCGCGGGTGGTCGAGCACCTCGGCGGGCGTGCCCTGCTCCACGACGACGCCGTCGTCCATGAACACGACGGTGTCGGCGACCTCGCGGGCGAAGCCGATCTCGTGCGTCACGACGACGAGCGTCGTGCCGGTGCTCGCGACGTCCTTGATGACCTCGAGCACCTCCCCGACGAGCTCGGGGTCGAGCGCCGACGTGGGCTCGTCGAACAGGAGCACCTTGGGCCGCAGCGCGAGCGCACGGGCGATGGCGACGCGCTGCTGCTGCCCGCCGGAGAGCTGGCGCGGCCGGGCGTCGGCCTTGTCCGCGAGCCCGACGCGCTCGAGCAGCGCGCGGGCCTCGGGCTCCACGTCCTCGCGGCGGCGGCGCTGCGCGGAGACCGGCGCCTCGACGACGTTCTCGAGCGCGGTGAGGTGCGGGAACAGGTTGAAGCTCTGGAAGACGAACCCGATCTGGGTGCGCTGGCCGAGGATCTCGCGCTCCTTGAGCTCGCGCAGGGTGTTGCCCTTGCGGCGGTACCCGATGAGCTCGCCGTCGAGCGAGATGAACCCCTTGTCGACCTTCTCCAGGTGGTTGATCGCGCGCAGCAGCGTCGACTTCCCGGAGCCGGACGGGCCGAGCACGACCGTCACGGACCCGGGCGGGACGGTGAGCGACACGTCGCGCAGCACCTCGAGGGTGCCGAAGCTCTTGTGGACGCCGTGGATCTCGACGAGCCCGGCGGTCGCGACGTCGGCGGTCATGCCGCACCTCCCGACGTGCGCGCGGTGCGGGTCAGCACGCCCACCCGGGCGCGGGCCGCGTACGCGGGCGGGACGGCGTCGGGCACGGGGCGGCCGGAGAGCCGCGACGCCCAGACGAGCACGGTCCAGCGCGCCTTCTGCAGCGGGGTCGGGGGCAGCGTGCGCACCGCGCCCTTCGCGTAGTGCCGCTCGACGTAGTACTGCACGACGGTGATGAGCGTGGTGAGCACGAGGTACCAGATCGACGCGACGATGAGCAGCGGCACGACGCGGCCGTTGCGGCCGTAGATGACGCTGACGATGTAGAACAGCTCGCCGTACGCCAGCACGTAGACGATCGACGTGCCCTTGAGCAGCCCGATCACCTCGTTGACGGCCGTCGGGATGATGGAGCGCATCGCCTGCGGCAGGATGATGCGGCTCACCTGGCGGCGCTTGGGGATGCCGAGCGACGCGGCGGCCTCCTGCTGCCCCTGGTCGACCGAGAGGATCCCGGCCCGCACGATCTCGGCCGAGTACGCGGCCTGCGAGAGCCCGAGCCCGAGGATCGCGGCCCAGAACTTGTCGATCACGGACAGCGTGTCGAAGTACAGGAACTCGGGCCCGAAGGGGATGCCGACGCTCAGGTACGGGTACAGGTAGGCGAGGTTGTACCAGAGCAGCAGCTGCAGCAGCAGAGGCACGGACCGGAACACCCACGTGTACGTCCACGAGACCGACTGCAGGAGCGGCGAGCGCGACAGCCGCATGAGCGCGAGCACGGTGCCGAGCGCGAACCCGACGACCGACGCGACGAGCGTGAGCCGGATCGTCGCCCACGCGCCCTCGAGGATCGAGGGCCAGGTGAGGTACTGCGCGACGACGCCCCACTCCCAGCGGTCGTTCGTCACGAGCGAGCTGACGACCATGGCGAGCAGCACGGCCACGCCGGCCGTCGCGGCCCAGCGGCCCGGGTGCCGGGCGGGGACGATGCGCAGGCTCTCGAGCGGCAGCGCGTCCTCGACACCGCCGCGCGGGTCGGCGGGGTGCCGGCCCGACGGCGGCGCGAGCTGCCGGGACTCGTCCTGCGGGAGCGACACGGTGCTCATGGCGCGACCTCCAACCACTTCTCGAAGGCGAGCGGGCCGATCTCCTCGGGATCGGTCCCGGTGTCGAACAGGGGCGTGTAGCCGGTCGCGAGGTACAGGCCGGCGGCCTCGGGCTGGCGCGGGCCCGTCGTGAGGTACACGCGCCGGTAGCCGCGCTCGACGGCGCGACGCTCGAGCTCGACGAGCACGAGGCGCGCCAGCCCGCGGCGCCGGTGCGCCGAGTGCGTCCAGATCCGCTTGAGCTCGGCGGTGCGCACGGCGGGCGTCCCGTCGGCGCGGCGCGCGGCCGGCCGGGCGAGGCGCGCCGGGTCGCCGAGCTCCGGCTCGGTCCGACGGCGGAACGCGCCGCCCGCGACGGGCTCGCCGTCCTCCAGCACCAGCACGAGCTCGCCGTGCGGCGCCGCGAAGTCCTGCGCGGGGTAGTGCTCCATCTCGGCGCGGAGCTCCTCGGCGCTGAGCACGCGCTGGTACCGCGTCCAGTACTCGTGGGAGAGCTCGTCGAGCAGCGGCCGCACGAGCGGGTCGTGCATCGCGACGGACCGGACCTCGCGCGTCCCCCGCCCGGCGGGGCGCGCGGCGACCGCGGTCACCGGGGTGCCCTCTCGCCCGCGGTGACGGCGAACGACACGTGATTGCCCTCGACCGGCGCCGGGCACGTCCCGAAGTCGCTGAACGCATACGGCAGGTTGACGGCCCGGTTGAGGTCGAGGCGCACGCTCCCCGCGGTGCCGGGCACCGCGTCGGCGTCCACGCGCAGGACCCGCCAGGGGGCGACGCCGTCCGCCTCGTCGCTGAAGAGCAGCGTCACCGCGCCGCCCGGCGCGCCGGTGAGGGCGAGCGTCGCGCTGCGCCGGGCGCCGTCGCGCTCGACGACGAGGTCGACCTCGCCGACCGTGCGCACGTGGTGCACGAGGCCGGGCCGGGCCGCGCCGACGACGACGGGCCGCGGCGCGTCGTACCAGCGCACCGGCGCGTCGACGACCCAGGCGGGGTCGTAGGCGAACGTCGGGACGCCGTCGAACGCCGTCCGGGCCGGGGCGAGCGGGTCGCGCACGCGGACGGCGTAGCGGCCCGTGCGGCGCACGACCTCCACCGCGACCTCGCGCGTCTCGCCCTCGCCCGCCGGGTCGCCCGCGTCCCGGTCGTGCGGCAGGAACGTGCCGGCGACCGTCGACCCGCCCTCGGCGACGACGACGGTCCCGACGGCGCCGCCCGTCGTCGTCCGGACGGCGCCGCCCTCGTCCGCGCGGTGGTGCGCGCCGTCGGCGTCGGCCCACCAGAGCCCCGGGACACTCGGGAGGGCGGCGGGCTCGGCAGGGAGCGCGTGGTACGCGACGAGGCTCAGCCAGCCGTGCGGCGGGCGCAGCCCGTCCTCGCGCTCGGCGTGCCAGGCGGCCCAGGCGACGGCGTCGGGCGACGCGGACGCGACGGGGTCGGCGGGTGCGGTGGCCACGGCGCCCGTGGCGGTCGGCGTGCTCGTGCTCATGGGTCCTCCGAGGTCGGTGCGGGTGGTCGGTGCGGTGGTCGCCGCGGTGCCGGCGACGGTCAGCCGACGAGCTCGGCGGGGTGCGCCGCCGTCGGCCCGTGGTCGCCGCGCGTCGCGCCGGGGCGGGCGAGGCCGAGGTGCTCGCGCAGGGTCGTGCCCGCGTACTCCGTGCGGAACGAGCCGCGCTCCTGGAGCAGCGGGACGACCTGGTCGAAGACGTCGTCGAGCCCTCCCGGCGTGAGGTGGGGCACGAGGATGAAGCCGTCGGAGGCGTCCTCCTGGACGTGCCGGTCGATGTCGTCCGCGACCTGCTGCGGCGTGCCGACGAACCCGCCGCGCGACGTCACCTGGATGACGAGCTCGCGGATCGACCACCCGTGCGCCTCGGCCTGCTCGCGCCACGCCGCGGCGACCGCCGCCGGGTCCTTCGCGTGCCGCACCCGGCCGCGCGTGATCGACAGGTTCTCGGTGTCGGGGTCGACGTCGGGCAGCGGGCCCTCGGGGTCGTACGCCTCGAGGTCGCGACCCCAGACCTGCTCGAGGAACGCGATCGCCGTCGGGCCCGACACCTGCTGGAGCCGGATCTCCCGGGCGCGCTCCTCCGCCTCGGCGGGCGTGTCGCCCAGCACGACGACGGTCGCGGGCAGGATCTTCAGGGAGTCGCGCTCGCGACCGTGGGCCGCGAGCCGCCCCTTGACGTTCTCGTAGAACGCGCGCCCGGCGTCGAACGTCGAGTGCGCGGAGAACACGACGTCGGCGGTCGCGGCGGCGAACTCGCGTCCGTCGGCCGAGTCGCCCGCCTGGAACAGGACGGGGTGGCCCTGCGGGCCCCGCGGCGTCTCGAACAGCCCGACGACGTCCGCGTACGTCCCGTGGTGCGCGACCGGTCGCACCGCACCCGGCCGCAGGAACTCGCCCGCGATCCGGTCGGCCAGCACGGCGTCGTCGTCCCACGAGTCCCACAGGGCGCGCGCGACCTCGACGACCTCGGCCGCCCGCGCGTACCGCTCGGGGTAGGGCAGGTAGCCGCCGCGGCGGAAGTTGGCGCCCGTGAAGGCGTCGGGGCTCGTCACGAGGTTCCACGCCGCGCGCCCCTCGGAGAGCAGGTCGAGCGTCGCGAACTGCTTCGCGAGCTCCCACGGCTCGTTGAACGTCGAGTTGATCGTGCCCGCGAGGCCGAGCCGCTCCGTGACGGCGGCGAGCGCGGCGAGGACGGGCAGCGTGTCGGGGCGGCCGACGACGTCGAGGTCGTGGATGCGGCCCTTGTGCTCGCGCAGGCGCAGGCCCTCGGCGAGGAAGAAGAAGTCGAGCTTCGCGTCCTCGGCACGGCGCGCGAGGTGCTCGAACGACGCGAAGTCGATCTGGCTGCGCGAGCGGGGGTCGCTCCACACGGTGGTGTTGTTGACGCCCGGGAAGTGGGCGCCGAGGTGGATCTGCTTGCGGGGTCGGGTGCTCATGTCGGGTCCGTCCGGGCTCAGGCGATCGCCGCGTAGCGGTTCGCGGGGTGCGGGAGGCCGAGCGTGTCGCGCAGCGTCGTGCCCGGGTACGCGGTGCGGAACAGGCCCACGCCCTGGAGCAGCGGCACGACCCCGTCGACGATCGCGTCGAGGTCCGTGCTCAGCGACGACGGCCGCAGCAGGAAGCCGTCGGCGGCACCGGCGTGCGCCCACTCCTCGACCGTCGCCGCGAGGTCGCGCGCCGTGCCGACGTGCGTCAGCGAGTCGGTGTCCCACGAGACGCCCTCGAGGTCCTCGAGCAGGTCGAGGCGGGCCTGCGCGCTCGCCCGCGTGTCGCCGACGACGACGTAGGCGTCCACGAGGACCCGGAGCGTGTCGGGGTCGCGCCCGGCGTCCGCGGCGGCGTCGCGCACCTGCGCCCGCAGCGCGACCGCCTCGTCCCGCGTCGCGGCGCGGACCCGCACGACGTCGGCCCGCCGGGCCGCGAGGTCGAGCGACGCCGGCGTGCTCGCCCGCACGACGACGGGCGGCTGGCCCTGCGGCGGGCGCGGCGTGATCGACGGCCCCTTGACCGCGAACCGGATGCCCTCGTGGTCGACGTAGTGCAGCTTCTCGCGGTCCACGAACCGGCCCGTCGCGACGTCGCGGATCTCGGCGTCGTCCTCCCACGAGTCCCACAGGCGCGTGACAACCTCGACCGCCTCGTCGGCCTCGGCGACGGCGTCGGGCTCGTCCTGGGCGCCCTTGCGCCCGAAGGCCGCGGCCTCGGCCGGGGTCGTGGACCACCCGACCTGCCATCCCGCGCGGCCGGAGCTCACGTGGTCGATCGTCGCGACCGCCTTCGAGACGTGGAACGGCTCGGTGTGCGTGGTGGTGACGGTCGGGACGAGGCCGATGCCCGCGCTGCGCGGCGCGAGCCGGGACGCGACGAGCGCGGCGTCGAGCCGGCCGCGCACGGACCCGTTGCGGCCCGGCTGGAGGGTGAACGCGTCGTCGAGCGTGACGAGGTCGAGCAGGCCGCGCTGGGCGGTGGCCACGAGCTCGACGAGGCGCTTGGCGTCGAACAGGCGCTGGGCCTGGGAGCCCACGGTCCGCCAGGCGGCGGGGTGCGCACCGGCGTCGGTGAGGTCGACGCCCAGGTGGACGGTGCGGGCGGGGCGGGGGTCGGGCATCGCGAGGATCCGTTCTGGGACAGGCGCCGGCGGCGCGCTCAGGGCGCGGCGGGGTGCCGGGGGTGGGCAGGGTCGCCTCGCCGCGGGACGGCAGGGCGGGGCCGGGGAGGCCGGAGGAAGGCGCGTCAGGGCGTGCGCGCGGGAGCGCGCGGCGTCAAGAGCGGGGCGTCGTCAGCGACAACAGGTGACGCGCGCGGGGGCGCCGCCCGGACAGGAGACGACGGCCGCAGCGCCGACCGGACAGGGGCACGTCGGCGCGTGCGGGGTGCTCACCGCGGTGCTCGACTCTCGCCGGTCCATCGTCCGTCTCCTTCGTGCCCGTCTCCGGGCGCCGCGTGTTGCCCCGCACCGCGCAGGTCGCGCGACGCGGGACCTGGTCCTCACCCGGGGCACCCCGCCACGCGGGAGGGTTGCCGTCCGACGAGCCGGGGCTTCGCGTCGGAGCTCATGACCATGTCCTGTGCCGGGGTCCGTGGACCTCGGTTGCCGGGAACCTACGAGCGGTCGGAGAGGGTGTCAACGCACCGCCGGGACCTTCCCACATACTGGACTTGATCGGTCGACTTTGAGCAGTCGAGGCCCCCGTTTGCACCGAGTGCATCGATGCACCTAGTGTCAAGAGGTGCCTCTCCTCCCCGGACCCGAGCGCCCGACCACGCCCGCGACGGGCGCCGTGACCCCGGACGCGCCGAGCGCGGACGTCCCCGGCCCGGACGCCGCGGCTCCGGACCGTCGCGCGGCCCTGCGCGCACGCCACCGCCGTGCGATCGTCGCCGCCGCCGCGTCGCTCATGGAGGAGAAGGGCGGCGCGCGCTTCACCGTCGACGAGCTCGCGGCCCGCGCCGACGTCGCGCGCCGCACGATCTTCAACCACTTCGCGTCGCTCGACGACGTCGTCGTCGAGGTCTGCGAGGACGTGCTGGGCACCGTCGTCGAGACGCTCGGGGCGAGCGCGGCCGAGCCGGGCACCGACCGCCCCACGCCCCTCGACGACGTCACCGCGGCGCTGCGCGGCACGGACCTCGTCGGCCCCATGGCCTACCTCACGCGCGCCCTCGGCGGTACCGCGACCGAGCCCACGCCGCGCGTCACGACGATGGTCGTGCGCACCTTCACCCACCTCGCCGAGCGCCTCGTCGCGGCGACCACGCGCCGGCACCCGGACGTCGACCCGCTCGAGATCGAGATGCTCGTCGGTGCGCTCATGGCCGGGGTCCTCGTCATCCAGCGGCGCTGGTGGGCCGAGACCGGCGCCGCCGACGACGACGCCTCGCGCGCGGTGTGGTCGGGCCTGCTCGACCGCCTCGTCGAACGGATCCGCGCCGGCTGGGCGGACCCCGCCTGACGCGAGCCGCACCCTCCCAGCCCCGACCCGCCCCGCGACCACCTCTCCCGCAGCATCACCCCCGCACCCCGGGCACACCCGCCACCGGACTCCCACCGAAGGACCCTCATGGCTGAACTCCTCTACCGCCTCGGCCGCGCGTGCGCGCGCCGCGCACGGACCGTCCTCGCCGCGTGGCTCGCGGTGCTCGTGCTCGCCGGGGCGGCGTTCGTCGCGTTCGGCGGCACGCTCGCCAGCAGCTTCTCGATCCCCGGCACCCCGACCGCCGACGTCACCGAGCGCCTCCAGACGGCGCTGCCCGAGGCGTCGGGCGGGAGCGGCACGATCGTCCTCGCGACGGACGACGGCGCCCCGTTCACGCCCGAGCAGGAGGCGGCGATCGCGGACCGCTTCGCCGCGGCGGAGGAGGTCGACGGCGTCGCGTCGGTCGTCGACCCGTTCGCGACGCAGGAGGAGCTCGCCGACCAGCGGAAGCAGATCGACGACGGCCGCACCCAGATCGCCGCGGGACGCGAGCAGATCGAGGACGGCCGCGCGCAGCTCGCCGCCGCGCAGGAGCAGGTCGACGCCGCGCGCGCCCAGCTCGACGCGGGCCAGGCCCAGCTCGATGCCGCACGTGCCCAGGCGGAGGCCGCGGGCGCGCTGGAGCAGGCCGCGCCGCAGCTCGACGCGCAGCAGGCCGAGATCGACGCGGGCCGCGCCACGCTCGAGTCGCAGGCCACGACGCTCGACCAGCAGGTCACCGCGCTGGAGGACCAGAGCGCGACGCTCGAGGAGCAGTCCGCGCAGCTCGAGCTCTCCGCTCCCCTGCTCGACATGGCGTCCGACATCCGCCTCGTGTCCACGGACGGGAGCGCGGCCGTCGCGAACGTGACGTTCACCGAGCCGAACATGAGCATCGACCAGCAGACGAAGGACGACCTCGTGGCCGTCTTCGCCGACGACCCGGTCGACGGCGTCCAGACCGACTTCTCGTCCGACATCGCCCAGGGCGTGCCGCAGGTGTTCGGCGTGGGCGAGGCCGTCGGCCTCGTCGTCGCGGCGATCGTGCTCGTCGTCATGCTCGGGACGCTCGTGGGCGCCGGCCTGCCGATCCTCACGGCCCTCATCGGGGTCGGGATCGGCGCGCTCGCCGCGATGTCGCTGTCCGGGGTCGTGGAGATGTCGTCCGTGACGCCGGTGCTCGGCCTCATGCTGGGGCTCGCCGTCGGGATCGACTACTCGCTGTTCATCGTCAACCGGCACCGGCGCCAGCTCAAGCAGGGCGACGAGCTGCACGAGTCGATCGCGCTCGCGAACGGCACGTCGGGCAACGCGGTCGTGTTCGCCGGGGCGACGGTGCTCATCGCGCTGCTCGCGCTCAACGTCACCGGCATCCCGTTCCTCGGCCTCATGGGCACGGTCGGTGCGCTGTGCGTCGCGATCGCCGTGCTCATCGCCGTCACGCTCACGCCGGCCCTGCTCGGGATGATCGGCCCGCGGATCCTCAGCCGCCGCGAGCGCGCCGCGCTCGCCGAGCCCGCAGCGTCGTCGGGCGCCTCGACGGGTGCGGCGGCCGGCGCGTCGGCCGGGACCGCGTCGTCGGGGCCGGGCGCCGCGGGCGGTCTGCCCGCCGCGGAGCCCGTGCGCCCCATGTCGACCGTCCGCGCGGTGGGGACGGCCCTGCTCTCCGTCGTCGCGCTCGGCGTGATCGCCCTGCCCGCGCTCGACCTGCGGACCAACCTGCCCGACGGCTCGTCCGAGGCGCACGACTCCACGCAGTACCGGGCGTACTCGACCGTCGCCGAGGAGTTCGGCGAGGGCACGAACGGACCCCTGCTCGTCGTCGCCGACCTCCCTGGCGAGCCCACCGAGGCCGAGGCGCTCGAGTACCAGGTGGGCGTGGCCGAGGAGCTGTTCGCCCAGGACGACGTCGTGGCCGTCGCGCCGATCGGGACGTCCGAGGACCGCACGGTCGCGGCGTTCCAGGTGATCCCGGCCGAGGGCCCGACGAGCGAGTCGACCGAGGAGCTCGTGCACGCGCTGCGCGCCCTCGAGCCGCTCGACGGCGAGGTCACGCTCGGCGTCGCGGGCTCGGCCAGCGGCAACATCGACATCTCGGAGAAGCTCGCGCAGGCCCTGCCGATCTACCTCGCGGTCGTCGTCGGGCTGTCGCTCGTCATCCTCGTGCTCGTGTTCCGGTCGATCTTCGTGCCGGTCGTCGCGACGCTCGGGTTCATCCTGTCGTACTTCGCCGCGCTCGGCGGGGTCGTCGCGATCTACCAGTGGGGCTGGCTCGCGGGGGTGTTCGGCGTCGAGACGCCGGGCCCGATCCTCAACTTCCTGCCCACGATCCTCGTCGGCATCCTGTTCGGCCTCGCGATGGACTACCAGCTCTTCCTCGGCTCGGGGATGCGCGAGGCGTACGCGCACGGCGCCCCCGCGCGCGTCGCGATCGTGCAGGGCGTCCGCGCCGGCCGGGCCGTGGTGACGGCCGCGGCGATCATCATGATCTCCGTCTTCGGCGGGTTCGTCTTCTCGCACAGCGCGATGATCCGGCCCATCGGGTTCGCGCTCGCGTTCGGCGTCCTCGTCGACGCGTTCGTCGTGCGGATGCTGCTCGTCCCGGCGCTCATGCACCTCGTGGGCGACAAGGCGTGGTGGCTCCCCCGCTGGCTCGACCGCATCCTGCCCGACGTCGACGTGGAGGGCGCCGCGCTCGAGCGCCGGCACCCGCACCACCTCGACGGGTCGACCGACCCGGCGGCCCAGGGCGGCGCGCCCGACGCCGGCACCGAGCCGGGCACCACCGGCCCGGACGCGACCGAGCCGGAGACCGCGCGCGGCTGAGGCCGCGGAGCCCCGCACCGGACCCGGTGCGACCAGTCGACGAGCGAGCCCGCTCGTCGGCCGGTGGCGCCGGGTCCGCCGTCGTCAGGGGCGGGGCACGTGCACCGTCGCGACGATCGCGCGGTGGTCGCTGCCCACGACGTGCAGGGAGCCGACGTCGGTCACGACGTTCTCGCGGTCGGTCACCACGTGGTCGAGGTTGAGCACCGGTGGCACGACGCCGGGGCGCGGCGACCACGACAGGTCGAGCCCGCCGCCCGAGGCGCGCGACGCGTCGTGGAACCGGTCGCCCAGCAGCCGGCGGAACGTCGCGTGGTCGTGGGTGGAGTTGAAGTCGCCGACGAGCACCTGGGGCAGCGGGTCGCCGTGCGCGCGCTCGGCGAGCGCGTCCGTCTCCTCGTGCCAGATGTCGACGTACTCCGGGATCGGCGGGATCGGGTGCACCGCGGTGACGCGCACCGGGACGCCGTCGACCTCCACCGTCGCCGACGGCATCGCGTCGTTCGAGAACGGCTCGACGTCCACGTCGCGGAGCGGCAGCGCGCTCCACAGCCCGCTGCCCATGGCGCCGCGCCCGACCTTGCCGTCGGCGCTGTACGGCAGCACGTCCTCGATCCCCGCCGCGACGAGCCGCTCGCGCAGGTCCGTCGTCAGCTCCAGCACGGCGAGCACCTGCACGTGCTCGGTGCGGACGAGGTCGACGAGCGCCTCCGCGTCCGCCGCGCCGTACCAGGTGTTGGCGCCCATCACGCGCAGCGTCACCGCGTCGTCGGGCGGCGCAGGGCCGGGCACGAACGCGGGCACGAGCCACACCGCCTGGACGGTGACGCAGACCGCGAGCAGCGCCGCGAGCAGCCACCGGCGCGCGAGCAGCGTGAGCACGAGCCCGACGGCGGCGCCCAGGGCGACGAACGGCGTGAAGCCGACGAGCTGCGCCACGGGCGTCCACGCGTCGTCGGGCAGCACGCGCGCGAGCGTGAGGAGGAGCACCGCGACGGCGCCCGTGGCGAGCACGACCGTGAGGGGTCGGCCGCCCGGTCGGCGCCGCGTCGTGACGCGCGCGGGCGGGAGGCGCGTGGTGGCCGAGGTCATGCCCGGACTCTCGCAGCGCCGGCCCCGCCGCCGCGACCCGCCCCACCGGCCCGCCCGGCGATCTCCACGGAACCCGCCCACCCGCCCGTCCCGAGCGTCCCGCCCGTCCGCCGAGCACGAGGTTGCCGTCGTTCCGGGGTCCGTGCCGACGGCAACCTCGTGCTCGACCGAGCGCTGGACCGGGAGACGGGACGACGACGCCCCGGTCACCGTGCGGTGACCGGGGCGTCGGTGGAGCGGGTGTCAGCCGAAGATGGCCGGCAGCGTGCCGCGGAAGGCCGCGTCCGCCTCGCTGAGCGGGACGGTGAACAGGCCCGCGACCTCGAGCGCCTCGCCCGACTCGGCGACGGCGCCGGGCTCCGTGCCCGTCTCGCCGATCTTGAGGACGGGGACGCCGCGCGCGACGCACGCGTCGACGAGCTTGGACTCCTCGCCACGGGGCACCGCGACGAGCGCGCGGGCCGTCGACTCGGAGAACAGCGCCTCGAACGGGGTGACGCCGTCGCGCTCGGTCAGCGCGTCGAGCGACACGGTGGCCCCGACGCCGAAGCGCAGCGACGCCTCGAGGAGCCCCTGCGCGAGCCCGCCCTCGGAGAGGTCGTGCGCGGCCGACACGAGGTCGTCGCGGCTCGCGTTGACGAGCACGCCGGCGAGCGCCTTCTCGGCCGCGAGGTCCACCCGCGGGGGCACGCCGCCCAGGTGGCCGTGCTCGACGTCGGCCCACGCCGAGCCGTCGAGCTCCGCGCGCGTGGTGCCGAGGAGGTAGATGCTCTCCCCCGTCTCGCGCCAGCCCGACGGCGTGGCGTGCGCGACGTCGTCGAGCACGCCGAGCACGCCCACGACCGGGGTCGGGTGGATCGAGGAGTCGATCTGGCCCGGCTCGCCGGTGCCGTTGTAGAGCGACACGTTGCCGCCCGTCACGGGGACGCCGAGCTCGCGGCACGCGTCCGCGAGGCCCTCGATCGCCTCGACGAGCTGCCACATCGAGTCGGGGTCCTCGGGCGAGCCGAAGTTGAGGCAGTCGGTCACGGCGAGCGGACGGGCGCCCGTCGTCGCGACGTTGCGGTACGCCTCGGCGAGCGCGAGGCGGGCGCCCGTGCGCGGGTCGAGCTTGCCGTAGCGGCCGTTCGCGTCCGTCGCGAGCGCGACGCCGAGGCCCGTGCTCTCGTCGACGCGGACCACGCCCGAGTCGTCGGGCTGCGCGAGCGCGGTGTTGCCCTGGACGAACCGGTCGTACTGGTTCGTCACCCACTCCTTGGACGCGAGGTTCGGCGACGCGAGGAGGCGCAGCGCCGTCGCGCGGAGCTCGTCGCCGCTCTCGGGGCGGGCGAGCGCGTCGGCGTCCACGGTGCGGGCGTTGAGCCCGTCCTGCCACGACGGGCGCGCGTACGGGCGGTGGTACACCGGGCCCTCGTGCGCGACGGTCCGCGGGTCGACGTCGACGATGCGCTCGCCGTGGTGGTCGATCGTCAGGCGCCCGGAGTCGTTGACCTCGCCGATCACGGCGGTCTCGACGTCCCACTTGGCGGTGATGGCGAGGAACTCGTCGAGCTTCTCCGGCGCGACGACCGCCATCATGCGCTCCTGCGACTCGGACATGAGGATCTCGCCCGCGTTGAGCGTCGGGTCGCGCAGCAGGACGTCGTCGAGCCACACGTGCATGCCGCCGTCACCGTTCGAGGCGAGCTCCGACGTCGCGCACGAGATGCCGGCGGCGCCGAGGTCCTGGATGCCCTCCACGACCTGCGCCGCGTAGAGCTCGAGGCAGCACTCGATGAGGACCTTCTCCATGAAGGGGTCGCCCACCTGGACGCTCGGGCGCTTGGCGGGCACGCCGTCCTCGAACGTCTCCGAGGCGAGGATCGAGGCGCCGCCGATGCCGTCGCCGCCCGTGCGGGCGCCGAACAGCACGACCTTGTTGCCGACGCCCGAGGCGTTGGCGAGGTGGATGTCCTCGTGGCGCAGCACGCCGAGGCACAGCGCGTTGACGAGGGGGTTGCCCTGGTACGAGGAGTCGAAGACGAGCTCGCCGCCGATGTTCGGCAGGCCGAGGCTGTTGCCGTACCCGCCGACGCCGCTCACGACGCCGTGCACGACGCGCGCCGTGTCCGGGTGGTCGGCGGCGCCGAAACGGAGCTGGTCCATCACGGCGACGGGCCGCGCGCCCATGGAGATGATGTCGCGCACGATGCCGCCGACACCCGTCGCGGCACCCTGGTAGGGCTCGACGAACGACGGGTGGTTGTGCGACTCGACCTTGAACGTCACGGCCCAGCCGTCACCGATGTCGACGACGCCCGCGTTCTCGCCGATGCCGACGAGCAGGTGCTTCTTCATCTCGTCCGTGGTCGCCGCGCCGAACTTCGACAGGTGGACCTTGGACGACTTGTACGAGCAGTGCTCGGACCACATGACGGAGTACATCGCGAGCTCTGCGGCCGTGGGGCGGCGCCCCAGGATGTCGCGGATGCGCTGGTACTCGTCCGGCTTGAGGCCGAGCTCGGCGAACGGCTGGACCTCGTCGGGCGTGGCGGCGGCGTGCTCGACGGTGTCGAGCGTCGGCGCGGCGGGACGAGCCTCGGAGCGTGCGGAAGCCTGGGGTGCGGGGGCGGTCATCGTTTCCCTCGGGTGGGCGCTGAGCGGGGAGCGCACGACGGCGCGCGGCCAGTCTACCGGCGCCCGCGGAGAGCCGTCCGCGCGTCTCGCGTCGCGGGCGGCCGAGAAGTGAGACGAGCGTCTCGCCGTGCGGAAACCCGGTTTCCGGGTTCCGATGGAGGGGTGACCACCCTTCTCGAACCGACGTCCGGCACCGCCCGCAGCAGGACCAGCGACCTCCTCGACCCCCACCTGGAGCGGCTCGGCCACGAGCTCACGCTCGTCGAGCGCCAGCTCAACGGCTACTCCCGGCGCACCGGCTCCTACGTGGGCCACGGGGCCGTCGAGACCGTCGAGCCGGCGGAGGGCCGCTACCGGGACGAGCTCGAGGCCGAGCGCGAGCGCATCCTGTCGCGCCTCGAGATGCTCAGCGCCATGCGCGTCGCCGCGTCCTGCTGACCACGACCGCGACCGCGACTCCGAGCGCGGCCACCGCGGGGCGCGGGGCGGCTCAGAGCGTCAGCCCCAGCACGACGCCCAGCACGCCGAGCGCGGGCGGCACGAGCTGCACGAGCGCCGCCCGCGCCTTCGACGGCGACGACAGGATCAGCACGAGCCCCGCCGCGACCATCGACCCGGCCCCCGCGACCACGAGCGTCAGGCCGACGTCCTGCCGGTCCGCCGCGTACAGGACGATGCCGAGCACGACGAGCACCGCGAGGAACAGGTTGTAGAACCCCTGGTTGAAGGCCATCTCGCGCGTCGCCGCCGCCTCCTGCGGCGACGTGCCGAACGTGGCGCGCGTGCGGTCGCTCGTCCACGTGAGCGACTCCATGACGAAGATGTACACGTGGATCGCCGCGGCGACCCCCGCGAGCGCCAGCCCGAACCCGATCATCGTCGGTCCCTCCCGGTCCGCGAGGCCGCACGGTGCGCGGACCCCGGCGTAACGCCGGGTGTCGCTGCCTCAGCGCTCCTCAGCGTTCCACAGGAGCGGCTCGGCCGCCGCGAGCGCCACGGCCAGCGCGCCGACCACGAGCCCGACGCGCGTGTGCGGCAGCCGCACGCCGCGGTCGCGCAGCCGCTCCCCGCGCCGGTAGACCCACTTCTCGCCCGCGACGACGAGGGTCGTCGCGAGCGCGAGCCCGGCCGCCGCGCCCGCGACGGCGACGCCGGCCGGCACCGGCGTGGTGTCGTCGTCGGTCGTCGCCCAGGTGTTGTCCTCCCGCGGGGCGCCGCCGGCGGTCGTGGTCCCCGCCGTCGCGCCGGTCTCGTCCGCGTCCGCCTCGCGGGCGGCGTCGCGCAGGGAGCGCAGGCCCTCGCGCGCCTCGGTCCCCTCGGTCGTCGAGGTGAACGTCAGCGCGACGGCGGCCGTCGCGACCGCGGTCTTGGCGAGCGCGCGCGCCCAGCGCGGGCGGACGGCGTCGGGCACGGCGTACCACGCCACGGTGGACAGCCCCGCGATCGCCACGGTGCGCGGGTCGGCGACCCGTCGGGTCGGCGCGTGCTCGGTCATCGTGCCCCTTCGTCGGCAGGTGTGCTCAGGGGGCCTAACGGCTCGCGACCGTGCCGGGTTCCTGCGGCGCGCAGGCGTTCGCGCAGGTAGCGCACCGCGGGGGCGTCGGTCATGGTCGCGCGCCACACGACCGTGACCGGGCGGGTCGGGACGGGCTCGCGCACGGGCACCGCGACGACGTCGGCCGGCAGCGGGCCGCGCCCGAGGCGCGGGACGAGCGCGACGGCGAGGTCCTGGGCCACGACCTCGACCTGCGACGCGAACTCGAGGCACCGGAAGTCGATGCGCGGGACGCGCGGCTCGCGCGCGAACATGTGGCAGAACCACTCGTAGCAGATGGTGCCGTCGGGCGTGCAGACCCAGGTCTCGTCGAGCAGGTCCGACGGCGTGAGCGCGGCCCGCCCCGCGAGCGGGCTCGACGCGTGCACGAGCACGTCCGCCTCGTCGCGGAACAGCTCCTCGGCGCGCAGGCTCGGCGGGAGCGCGAGGCCGACGCCCTCCCAGTGGTGCACGAGCGCGAGGTCCAGGGTGCCCGCCGCGACGGCCGCGACGGCGTCCCAGGGCTCGGTCTCCTCGACGACGAGGCGCAGGTCCGGCACGTCGTCGCGCACGCGCGCGAGGAGCGGGGCGACGACGCCGCGTACCGCCGTCGAGAACGAGCCGAGGCGCACGGTCCCCGTGGGGCGCGCCCCGGCGTCGTGCAGGCGGGCCCGCAGCGACTCGACCTGCTCGCGCAGCGCGCGGCCCTCCTCGACGACGCGCCGCCCTGCGGCCGTGAGGACGACTCCCCGCCCCTCGCGGTCGAGCAGGCGCGCGCCGAGGTCGCGCTCCAGGCGCTTCACCTGCTGCGAGACGGCGGACGGCGTGTACCCGAGGTCGCGCGCCGCGGCGTGCACGGTGCCGGTGCGCTCGACGGCGAGCAGGGCGTCCACGGCGGCGAGGTCGATCATGCGACCGATGCTATCCGGAAGCGGCGCTACCGGGAACCGTGCACGACTGTGCGCTGGACGTGCACGATGCCGCGGGCGCACCCTCGATGCCATGCCGCTGCGCCCGTCCCTCCTCGCCGTCCTCGTCGCCGTCGTCTGGGGCGTAAACTTCGTCGTCATCGACCTCGGGCTCAGCGACATGCCACCGACGCTGTTCGTCGCCCTGCGCTTCCTCGTCGTCCTGGTCCCGGCGGTGTTCCTCGTGCCGCGGCCCCGCGCGCGGTGGCGGGACGTGCTGCTCGTCGGCACGTTCATGAGCCTCGGCCAGTTCGGCCTGCTGTACACCGCGCTCGCGCTCGGCATGCCCGCCGGGCTCGCGTCGCTCGTGCTCCAGGCCCAGGTCGGGCTCACCGTGCTGTTCGCCGCCGCGGCGCTGCGTGAGGTCCCGACGCGCGCGCAGCTCGTGGGCGTGCTGGTCGGGGCGGCCGGGCTGGTCGTCGTCGGCGTGGGCCGCAGCGCCTCGACGCCGGCCCTCGCGTTCGTCGTGACGCTCGCCGCCGCGGCGTCGTGGGCGGTGGGGAACGTCGTCGCCCGACGCGCCGGGAGCCGCCGCGACCTGGCCTCTACCTCGCGCGACCAGGGTTCTACCTCGCCTGACCAGGGCTCTACCCCGCGTGACCAGGGCTCTACCTCGCCGGACCGCGGCTCTACCTCGCGTAGGCAGGGATCTCCCTCGCGGCCCGGGCTGGAGGGGCTGTCGATGACGGTGTGGTCGGCGCTCGTGGTGCCGGCCCCCATGCTCGGGCTGTCGCTCGTGCTCGACGGGCCGGACGCCGTCGGGCACGCGCTCACCCACCTCACGCTCGCGCCGGTCCTGTCGACCCTCTACACCGCCTGGCTCGCGAGCCTCGTGGGCTACGGGATCTGGAACACGCTCCTCACGCGGTACCCGGCGTCGGCGGTCGTGCCGTTCACGATGCTCGTGCCGCCGGTCGGGATGCTCGCCGCGTGGCTCGTGCTCGACGAGGTGCCGAACGCGGCCGAGGTGGTGGGCGGCGTCGTGCTCCTCCTCGGCGTCGCGACGACGACGGGCGTCCTGGGGCGGCGGCGCTCGCCCGGCACGGCGGTCGTGCCTCGCGCGACGGCCGTCCCCGGCACGGCGGTCGCGCCCGACGCGGCGGCGTCCTCCGTCGCGACCGACCCGCCCTCCGCTGGCGGGCGCCCCGACGCGACCGCGACCGACGGTCCGACCGCGACACGCGCGCGTTCGCGCTGACAGGACGCCCGCGCGGGGGTTCCATGGGAGTCCGGGACGTCCGAGACGCGAGGGAGCCTCTCATGAGCGAGACCGCGGGCCGCACGCAGGAACGGCAGCAACCGGAGCTCAAGCGCGTCATGGGGCCCAGGCTGCTCCTGCTGTTCATCGTCGGGGACATCCTGGGCACGGGCGTGTACGCGCTCACCGGCCAGGTCGCGGGCGAGGTCGGCGGGGCGGCATGGCTGCCGTTCCTGCTCGCGTTCGTCGTCGCGACGATCACCGCGTTCTCCTACCTCGAGCTCGTCACGAAGTACCCGAGCGCCGCCGGCGCCGCGCTCTACACGCACAAGGCGTTCGGCATCCACCTGCTGACGTTCGTCGTCGCGTTCATGGTCATGAGCTCCGGGATCACGTCGGCCTCCACGGCGTCCAACGCGTTCGCGGGGTTCGTCTCCGACGGGTTCGGGCTCGAGCTGCCGACGGGCGGGGACGGGCGCCTGCTCATCGCCCTCGCCTTCATGGCCCTCGTCGCGCTCGTCAACCTGCGCGGGGTCGGGGAGAGCGTCAAGGCGAACGTCGTGCTGTCGCTCGTCGAGCTGTCCGGCCTCCTGCTCGTCATCTTCGTGGGGCTGTGGGCGACGACGCAGGGCCGCGCCGACTTCTCGCGCGTCGTCGTGTTCGAGAGCGCCGACGACAAGAGCGTGTTCCTCGCCGTCACCGCCGCGACGACGCTCGCGTTCTTCGCGATGGTCGGGTTCGAGGACTCCGTGAACATGGCGGAGGAGTGCAAGAACCCCGTGCGGGACTTCCCGCGCATGATGCTCACCGGGCTCTCGATCACGGGCGCGATCTACGTGCTCGTCGCGATCACCGCCGTGGCGCTCGTCCCCGTGGGCGACCTCACGGACGACGCCAAGGGGTCGGCGCTCACGCAGGTCGTCGCGGCGGGCGCGCCGAACCTGCCGTTCGACACGATCTTCCCGTTCATCGGGATGTTCGCCGTCGCGAACTCCGCGCTCATCAACATGCTCATGGCGTCCCGCCTGCTCTACGGCATGGCGAACCAGGGCGTGCTGCCGCGCGCGTTCGGCCAGGTGCACCCGTTCCGCCGCACGCCGTGGGTCGCGATCCTCGTGACGACGGCCATCGCGTTCGCGCTCATCGTGTACGTCGTGCGACAGTCCGGGACCGCGGCGGGCACCAACGCGATCGCCCTCCTGGGCGGGACGACGTCGCTGCTCCTGCTCGTCGTCTTCACGATCGTCAACATCGCGCTCCTCGTGCTGCGCCGCGACCGCGTCGACCACGAGCACTTCCGCACCCGCACCTGGCTCGCTGTGCTCGGCGCCCTGACGTGCGCGTACCTCGCCGGGCCGTGGGCCCGCAGCGCCGAGCAGCAGGAGCAGTACGTCATCGCGGGCGCGCTCGTGGCCCTCGGGGTCGTGCTCTCGTTCGTCACGTGGCTCTACAACCGCTCGGTGCGCCACCGCCGGATCGCGTTCTCCGACGTGTCGCGCCTGGAGGACGACGTCGACGACGACGGCCCGGGACGGTGACCGCCGTCGCGCATGATGGGTCCATGCAGATCCGCGTCGCCGCCTACGCCGTGGTCGTCCGCGAGGACGGCCGGATGCTCCTCCCCCACTGGAGCGAGGGGGACCGCGGTGGCTGGACGCTGCCCGGGGGCGGCATCGACCCGGGCGAGGACCCCGCCGCCGCGGCCGTCCGGGAGGTGCGCGAGGAGACCGGCTACGACGTCGAGCTCGACGGCCTGCTCGGCGTCGACAGCCTCGTGATCGACGCCGCCGACCGGATCCGGCCCGAGGACCGCGACCGGTCGCTGCACGCGATCCGCATCGTCTACCAGGCCCACGTGGTGGGCGGCGAGCTGCGCGTCGAGGAGGACGAGTCGACCGACGACGTCGGCTGGTTCACGCCCGACGAGGTCGACGCGCTGGACCGCGTCGGCCTCGTCGACGTGGCCCGCCGGTGGGCCGGCCTGCTCCCCGTGCCGTCGTGACCCGCCCGCGCCGGGTGGCCTGCGGGCGGCCCGGGACGACGGCGCTGGGCGCGCTCGCCGTCGCCGTCCTCGTCCCGGTCGCGCTGGCCGCGTGCACGCCCGGCACCCCGCCGCCGGACCCGGACGTGGTGACGTCCGCACCGGTGCAGGTCCCGTCGCCCGGCCCGGGCGCCACCACGGAGGACGGCGGCGCCGCGGACGACCCGAACGGCGACCGGAGCGGCGGCGCCGAGCCCGCGTCCGTGCGCGTCCCCGTCGGGACGGCGACGGTCGAGATCGCCGTGCCCCCGCCGGCGTCGGGCGGGGCCACGCCTCCCCACGTCACGGCCGACGCCGAGGGTGCGTCCGACGTCACGCTCGCCCTCGCGGGCGCCCCCGCCACGGTCTCGGTGGAGGGCGGCTCGCTCGTGCGCCACCCGGACGGCACGCTGACCGTCCTGGACGACGGCGGCACGCCCGTCGGCGGGCTCGGCGCCCCGCGCGCCGTGGGCCGGCACGGCGCGCCGGGCACGCCCGGCGCGGACGGCGCGGACGGCGCGAGCGGGGCAGAGGGCGGGACGGTCGACAGCACGGACGCCGGCCCCACAGCGGACACCCCCGCACCCGGGACCCCGCGCGTCCGGGTCGCGCTCGTCGACGCCCACCGCGCGGAGGTGACGCTCGTGGGGACGACGGGGACGGCGGGAACGGCGGGAACGAGGTCGGGCGGGGACGGCGCGGCGGGCGCTCCCGCCGGGGACGCGGACGAGACCGCGACGACGGACGACGCCGCGGCGTGGGACGTCGTCGTCCCGCTCGGCACGCGTGCGGTGCGGAGCACCGACTGGGGCGAGCGCGAGGGCGGCCGGTCGCTTGCCGTCGACCCGACGGCGTGGGCCCGCGGCGCGGGGCAGGCAGGCCAGGAGCTCGTGTGGGCGCAGGTCGTCGCCGCCGAGCCGGAGGCCGACACCCCGACGATGCACGACCAGCTCGTGTGCCACGCCGTCGGCGCCCCGGACAAGGCGACGTGGAACCTCGAGCCCTGGCGGCCCGACGTCGGGCTGCTCGCCACGATGTCCGCGCGCTGCAACCCCGCCTGACCACCCGCCGTCGACCCGCACCCCCCGCTCGGCCGAACACCGGCTCGGCCGCCGAGCACGACGTCCCTCCCCGTCGAGCACGAGGTTCCTGTCGGCATGCGCCTCGGAACGACAGGAACCTCGTGCTCGGCGGCCGAGACGGAGACCGAGACGGCAACGGCCCGGGCGGCACGACGGCTGGTGGACGTCGTGCCGCCCGGGCCTGACCCTCGGCAGCGGTACCGCTCCGCCTGCGACGCCGAGGACGTTCCGGGGTGGCGCCGAGGACGGCGCCGGGGTGGTCAGCGGGCCTGCGGGCTGCCCTTCGCGGCCTTGCGCAGCGACTTCTCGCTCCGCGGCTCGTCACCGCTCGCGCGCAGGCGCCGGTAGTAGTCGCGCGCCTCGTCCTGGCGCTCCTTCTCGATGCCCGTCGCGATCGTCGCGCGCAGGTGCTCGGGGCCGTAGCCCCAGGCGTCCACGAGGTCCTGCGCGTGCGGGCGCAGCCGGTCGATGAGGCGGTCGAGGTAGCTCGTCACCGTGCGCGCGCGCTGCGTCGAGAGGCGCCCGTTGAGCAGGTACCAGGCGAGGTGCCGCTCGACGAGGCTCAGGCCGAACAGGTCGCGCACCGTGGTGAGGACCTCGCGCGTGCCCGCGTCCTCGATCGTGCCGAGCGCCTGCGTGAACGCCTCCCAGCGCAGCAGCTCCGCGTGGGCGCGGGCCGCCTCGACGAGCTCGACCTGGTGGGCGTTGAACAGGTTCGTGGCCGTCTCCGGGTCGGCCTTCTGCGCCGGGCGCAGCGCCTGCGCGACGTCCGCGACCATCGTCTCGACCCGGTCGGTGAGCAGCGCGCGCTGCGTCTCGGGATCGCGCAGGTGGCCGGCCGCGCGGCGCGGGTCGCCGACGTCCGCGAGCGCCTGGGCGGCCCGCTTGAGCGGCGTGCGGTGCAGCGCCATGTCGCCCGCGCGCTCGACGACGACGCGCGCCATCTGGCCCGGGGTGATGCCCTTGAACTGCTTGCCGTAGTCGGCGAGCAGGCGCTTCGCGACGAGCTGGAGCAGGACGGTGTTGTCGCCCTCGAACGTCGCGTACACGTCGAGGTCCGCGCGCAGGCTCGTGATGCGGTTGGTCGTGAGGAACCCGGCCCCGCCGCACGCCTCACGCGTCTCCTGGAGCACGTCGAGCGCGAACCGCGTGCTCGTCGCCTTGAGCGCGGCCGCCGTCGTCTCGAGGTCCTCGCGCTGCTCCGGGGTGTCCTCCTCGCCGGAGAACACCGAGTGGAACAGGTCGAGCAGGCGGTCGTGCGCGAAGTGCGCCGCGTACGTCTCCGCGATGGGGACGATGAGACGACGCTTGTGCGTGCCGTAGTCGAGGAGCACGACCTCCTCCGTCGGCGTCGCGCCCGTGAACTGGCGGCGCTCGTTCGCGTACCGCACCGCGATCGCGAGGCCGAGCTTCGCCGCGGTCACCGCGGCGCCGTCGAGCGACACGCGACCCTGGACGAGCGAGCCGAGCATCGTGAAGAAGCGGCGTCCGGGGCTGTCGATGGGGCTGGAGTACGTGCCGTCGGCGTCCACCGAGCCGTAGCGGGCGAGCAGGTCGGTGCGCGGGACCCGCACGTGGTCGAAGTGCAGGCGCCCGTTGTCGATGCCGTTGAGCCCGCCCTTCTGGCCGTCGTCCTCGCCGCCCACGCCGGGCAGGAAGGGCAGCCGGCCGAGCTCGTCGCGCTCGCCCGCGGTGTCGCGGATGGGCACGTAGAACGCGTGCACGCCGTGGTTGACGTTCTTCGTGATCAGCTGCGCGAACACGACCGCGGCCACGCCGTGCACGCCCGCGTTCCCGAGGTAGTCCTTCCACGCCCCGCGGAACGGGGTGTGGATGACGAACTCCTCGGTCTCCGGGTCGTACGTCGCCGTGGTGGCGATGCTCGCGACGTCGGACCCGTGGCCGATCTCCGTCATCGCGAACGCGCCCGGCACCGAGAGGTCCATGGCGCCCGGCAGGAGGCGGTCCTGCTGCTCGGGCGTGCCCAGGTGCAGGATCGCCGAGCCGAACAGCCCCCACTGCACGCCCGCCTTGATCTGCAGCGACGGGTCGGCCGCGACGAGCTCCTCGAACCCGGCGAGGTTGCCGCCCGCGTCGTCCGCGCCGCCGAGGCGCTCCGGGTACCCGCGCCACACCTGGCCCTTGCCCACGAGCAGGTGCATCTGCTCCAGCACGCGCTCGCGGTGCTCGCGCAGGCTCTGGCCCTCGATGCGCTGGAACGCCTCCTCGCCCGCGGTCGCGCGCGCCGCCGCGCGCAGGTCGGCCCAGCGGCCGAGCAGGATCTTCTCGAGGGCGGCGACGTCGACGCGGGCGTCGCCCTGCGACGTCGGGCCCGCGTCGCCGGCGCTCGTCGTGCGCGGTGCGAGCGCGGGACGGTCGGACGTGGCGGTCATGGCTTCTCCTTGGGGTCTGAGGCGGTCGCCGGGTGCGGAGGGCGGTCGGAGGGGACGCGGTCGGCGTCGGGGCGGGTCGTGCCCGGGTTGTGCGAGAGGACGCCGACGGGGCCGGCCCACAGCCACGCGGCGACGCGCTCGGTGAGCTGCTCGCGGTCGGGGACGTCGGCGCGATCGCGGTGGGCGAGCCACCACTCGCCGGCACCCCGGACGAAGCCGACGGCGCCCGCGGCCCACGCCGCGGCGTCGGTCGGGGAGACGTCGGTGACCCGGGCGAAGGGCTCGGCGACGAGCTCGATCACCGAGTCGAGGAAGGCGGCGAGCGGGGCGCGGTCGACGCCGCCCGCGCCCTGGGTGAGGCCGCTCGCCGCGAGCTGGGCGGCCGGCTCCTCCGTCCCCGCGACGGCGCTCGTCCGGGTGACGAAGTAGTACACGTTGGGCGAGCTCTCGATCATCTCGAGGTACACGCCGACCATCGCGCGCAGCGCGCGCTTGGGCGTCTCGGCGGCCTCGGCCGCCTGGGTCAGCGCGTCGTGCATCTGTCCCACGACGGCGGAGCCCAGGGCGACCTGGAGCCCGGTCTTGTCGTCGAAGTAGCGGTAGATGATCGACTTCGACGTGCCCGACGCCGCCGCGATCTCGTCCATGGAGACCCCGGGGCCTCCCCGGTGCACCGCCTTGCTGGCCGCCCGGATGAGCTCCGCGCGGCGCGCCGCCCGGTGCTCGTCCCAGCGGGTCGACCGACCGTCGACCGCGGCGGCCGGCTGCACCCGTCCTCGGGTGACCGGTCGCGCGTCGGCACCTGCGTTCACGTCGTCCTCCGTTGCGCCCGACCTCGATGTCGTCGGCACCTCGTCACGGGTGCCGTGCCGGGGCAGGGCACAGCCCTGTGACCCGACTCACGAAACCGAGAGTATCAGGTACTCTTGGTATTGGACACCAACCGGCCCTCTCCCCCGCCTCGCGCACGCCGTGCCGAGGCGCTCTCCCGGGCCGGCACCGAACGCAGCGCAGCGAGCACGGACAGGAAGTGAGGCACAGTGGCCACCAGCACCAGCCCCCGCCCGACCCCCGAGCAGTCCCCCCGGGAAGACGCCCCCGCGGGCGCTTCCCGCGACGCGTGGGTCGTGGGAGGGAACCGCATCCCGTTCGCCCGCGCCGGCAAGAAGTACGCGTCCGCGAGCAACCAGGAGATGTTCACCGCCGCGCTCGAGGGGCTCGTCGCGCGCTTCGGCCTCCAGGGCGAGCGGCTCGGGGAGGTTGTCGGCGGCGCCGTGCTCAAGCACTCCCGCGACTTCAACCTCGTGCGCGAGTCCGTGCTCGGGTCGTCGCTCTCCCCGCAGACCCCGGCCTACGACCTCCAGCAGGCGTGCGCGACCGGCCTGGAGGCGACCATCGCCGTCGCGAACAAGATCCGTCTCGGCCAGGTCGAGTCCGGCGTCGCGGGCGGCTCCGACACCGTGTCCGACGCCCCCATCGCCGTGAGCGAGGGCCTGCGCCGGGCGCTGCTCGAGGCGAGCCACGCCAAGACGCTCGGCCAGCGCGTCAAGGCGTTCGCGAAGGTCCGCCCCGCCGACCTCGCGCCGCTCGCGCCCGCGACCGACGAGCCGCGCACCGGCCTGTCGATGGGCGAGCACCAGGCGATCACGACGGCCCGCTGGGAGATCTCGCGCGAGGCGCAGGACGAGCTCGCGCTCGCGAGCCACGAGCACCTCGCGGCCGCGTGGGACGCCGGGTTCTTCGACGACCTCGTCACCCCGTTCCGCGGGCTCGTGCGCGACGACAACCTGCGCGTCGACTCGTCGCTCGAGAAGCTCGCCGCGCTCAAGCCGGTGTACGGCAAGCGTCTGGAGGGCGTCACCCCGACCATGACGGCGGGCAACTCGACCCCGCTCACCGACGGCGCGTCGACCGTCCTGCTCGCCTCGGCCGAGTGGGCGCGCGAGCGCGACCTGCCGCTGCTCGCGCGCGTCGTCGACGCGGAGACCGCCGCCGTCGACTTCGTGCACGGCCACGAGGGCCTGCTCATGGCGCCCGCGCACGCGGTCCCCCGCCTGCTCGCCCGCAACGGGCTCACGCTCGGCGACTTCGACCTCTACGAGATCCACGAGGCGTTCGCGTCGACCGTGCTCACGACGCTCAAGGCCTGGGAGGACGACGAGTACTGCCGCACCGAGCTCGGGCTCGACGGCGCGCTCGGCTCGATCGACCGCTCGCGGCTCAACGTGAACGGCTCCTCGCTCGCCGCGGGCCACCCGTTCGCCGCGACCGGCGGGCGCATCGTCGCGACGGCGGCCAAGCTCCTCGCGCAGCGCACCGCCGAGACCGGGGCACCCGCGCGTGCGCTGATCTCCGTGTGCGCCGCGGGCGGCCTCGGCGTCGCCGCGATCCTCGAGTCCGTCCCCGCGACCGACGCCGCCTGACGCCCCGACGACCGAGAGGAACACCCGTGACCGACTCCTACGTCCAGGCCGTCAACTCCGGCTTCACGAAGATGCTCGCCAAGAAGCTCGGCCTCCCGCGCCCCGCGGTCCTGCGCCGCTTCCGCGCGGGCGACCCGCTCACCGTCGGGCCCGTGCTCGTGCTCGGCGGCACGCCGGGCGTGCGCGACGACGCCGACCTCGTCGCCGAGGCCCTGCTCGGCTGGGACCTCGACGTCCGCCAGACCCCGGACGACACGACCCGCTGGGGCGCGGTCGTCGTCGTGCTCAGCGGGATCGAGCGGCCGCAGGACGCGTCCGCGCCCGTCATGGCGCTCTCGGCGACGCTCCGCCGCCTCGCGCCCAACGGCCGCGTCGTGACGATCTCGCGCGCGCCCGCCGACACCGACTCCCCCGAGCTCGCCGCCGCCCGTGAGGGCGTCGACGGGTTCCTGCGGTCCGTCGCCAAGGAGCTGCGCTACGGCGCGACCGCCAACGGCATCCAGGTGACCGACGACGCCCCCGTCGACAGCCCGAGCGTCCTCGCGACCCTCCGCTTCTTCCTCTCGGCGAAGTCCGCGTTCGTCGACGGCCAGCTCCTCCGGGTGGGTCCGAGCGCGACCGACGGCGCCTCCGGGAGCAGCTCCGCCGACCTCGACCAGCCGCTCGCCGGCAAGGTCGCGGTCGTCACGGGCGCGGCCCGCGGCATCGGGGCGCAGGTCGCCCGGACGCTCGCGCGCGACGGCGCGAAGGTCGTCGTCGTCGACGTGCCCGCGGCGGGCGAGGCGCTCGCCCGGGTCGCGAACGAGATCAAGGGCACGGCGCTGCAGCTCGACGTGACCGCCGACGACGCGGGCGCCCGGATCCTCGAGCACGCCCGCGCACGGCACGGCGGGCTCGACGTCCTCGTGCACAACGCCGGCATCCTGCGCGACAAGCTGCTCGCCAACATGTCGCCCGACAAGTGGGACGCGGTGGTCGCGGTGAACCTCGCCGCGCAGCTGCGGATCACGGAGTACCTGCTCGGCGCGAACGGGTTCTCGTCCGCGCCGCGCGTCGTGTCCCTCGCTTCGACGAGCGGGATCGCGGGCAACCGCGGCCAGGCGAACTACGCGTTCTCGAAGGCGGGCGTCATCGGGCACACGCGCGCGTTCGCCCGCCTGCTCGCGGCGCCGGACGGCCCGGGCGGGACGGCGAACGCCGTCGCGCCGGGCTTCATCGAGACGGACATGACGGCGTCGATCCCGTTCGTGCAGCGCGAGGTCGCGCGCCGCGTCGCGTCACTCCAGCAGGGCGGCCAGCCCGTGGACGTCGCCGAGGCGATCGCGTTCCTCGCGTCGCCCGCGGCCGGGGGCGTCAACGGGCAGGTGCTGCGCGTGTGCGGGCAGAACGTGGTGGGCCGGTGACGGCGCCCGCGGGCGCCCCGGCGCGCGTCGAGACGCTGCCCGCCGTCCCGGGTCTGGGCGGCCTGTACGTGCGCGGGCTCGCGGCGTCGGGCCGGATCGCGGCGGCGCACCGGCTGCCCGTCCGGGGCGGCCGGACGGAGCTGACGCTCCCGGACGTCACCTACCGGGTCGCGGCCGTCCCGACGGGCGACGACGCGGCGCCGGGCCACGTCGGCAGCGCCGCGCACCTCGCGCGGTACGCGCGGCTCGTGGGCGAGGCGCCGTCGGACGTCCTGCCCGCCGGGTACCTGCACGTGCTGGGGTTCCCGCTCGCGACGGCCGTCATGGTGCGGGCCGACTTCCCGCTCCCGCTGCTCGGCATGGTGCACCTCGCGAACTCGGTGTCCGTGCTGCGCCCGGTGCGGCTCGGGGACGCGCTCGAGGTCCGCGCGTGGGCGCAGGACCTGCGCCCGCACCGTCGCGGGGTCCAGGTGGACCTCGTCACGGAGGTCTCGGTGCTGCGCACGGACGACGAGCGCGCCGCGGGGAGCGGGCTGGCCGCGACGACGCTCGCCTACCGGGGCGTCTCGACGTACCTCGCGAAGGGCGCGTCCCTCCCGGGCGGCCCCGCCCCGGCCGACGCCGAGGGCCCGGCCGCGTTCGTCCCGCCCCTGCCCACCGCGCGGTGGACGCTCGGGGCGGGGACCGGCCGCGCGTACGCGGCGGTGTCGGGCGACCGCAACCCGATCCACACCTCGGCGCTGGGCGCCAAGGCGTTCGGGTTCCCGCGGGCCATCGCGCACGGCATGTACACCGCGGCGCGGGCGCTCGCCGAGGCGGGCCCCGGTCGCGGCGACGCCTACGACTGGACCGTCACGTTCGCCAAGCCGGTGCTGCTGCCCGGCACGGTCGACGTCGCGCTGCGCCCGGCGGACGACGTGCCCGCCGAGGTGCGGGACGCCGTCGGGCAGGTCGCGGCGGCCGTGCCCGACGGCGCGGGCGACCCCGGCACGGGCGTCGCCTACCAGGCGTGGGACGGCAAGGGCCGCCTCCACCTCGCGGGCCGCGTCACCCCGCGCCCCTGACCCCCGCCGCCGAGCACGGGGTTGATGTCGTTCTCGAGCGCATGACGACACCTACCCCGTGCTCGACGCCGCGCAGGCTCGTGCTCGGCGCGCCGAACGGTCAGGCCAGGCGGGCGAGCAGGCCGTCGCGGACGGTCGGCCACTCGTCGCGGAGGACCGAGAAGTAGGCGGTGTCCTGGCGGGAGCCGTCGGGCGCGACGCGGTGGCTGCGCAGGACGCCCTCCGGCACCGCGCCCAGGCGCCGGATCGCCCCGATGGACCGGCTGTTGCGGGCGTCGGCGCGGAGCGCGACGCGCGTGACCCCGAGGTCCTCGAACGCGTGCCGCAGCAGGAGGTACTTGCACGCCGGGTTCGTCGTCCCGCCCCACCACTCGCGCGCGTAGAACGTGGACCCGAGCTCGATACGGCCCTGGGAGGGCACCCACTCGTAGAGCGACGTCGAGCCGCGGACCACGGCGTCGGCGGTCGCGCCGTCCCCACCGGGAGCGCTGGAGGCGCCCACGACCGCGAACGCGAGCCGGCCGGGCGCGGCGACCGCGTCACGCACGTAGCCCTCCATCGCCTCCGTACCGCGCGGGACGGCGCTGGACATGCCCGCCCAGATGCCGTCGTCGACGAGGGCGCCGAGCGCCGGCGCGTGGGTCGCGGCGAGCGGTTCGAGGCGGACGCCGAAGCCTTCGAGGACGGTCTCGTGCTGCACCCGCACATCCCACCACACCACCGGTGCCCCGACCGCGTGCGAACCCGGCCGACCGTGGTTACGGTCGAGAGGTACCGACGAGAGGAGCACCCATGGGACTCGGAGACAAGGCCAAGCACGCCGCCGAAGAGGCGGGTGGCAAGCTCAAGGAAGGCGCGGGCAAGCTCACGGACAACGAGCGGCTCGAGGCCGAGGGCCAGGGCGACCAGGCCAAGGCCAACGTCAAGCAGGCGGGCGACGACGTCAAGGACGCGTTCGACCGCTGACGTGCTCCACCGTTCTGCTCACGAGGGCCCCGCTCCGGCGGGGCCCTCGTGGCGTCTCCGGGACCGTTCGCCCGGGGCGCGACGACCGCGATGCGACGACCAGGACGCGACGACCGGGAGCCGCGGCGGTCAGGACGCGGCGAGCGGCCGGACGTCGGCCGACGGCGCCGGGGCGAGCACCGGGACGACGCGCGGGGCGGTGATCCGCGCGAGGAGACCCACCTCGACCCCGGGCCACTCGGGCGCGAGGATCGAGAACAGCACGGAGTCGGCGCGCGTCCCGTCGGGCGCGGTCCGGTGGCCGCGCATGACGCCCTCCTCGTGAGCACCGAGACGGCGCATGGCCCCGAGCGAGCGCTCGTTGCGCGTGTCGACGCGGAAGCCGACCCGGTGCACGTCCCACGTCTCGAACGCGTGGCGCAGCAGGAGCCACTTCGTCACGGGGTTGACGAGGCTCCCCCACGTGGAGCGCGCGTAGAACGTGCGGCCCACCTCGACGCGGCGGTCGACGAGCGACAGGTCGCGGAACGCGGTGCTGCCGAGCACGGCGCCGGACGCGCCGTCGGGGTCGACGGCGCGCACGACGAAGCCGGTGAGGTCCGGGGCCGCGCGGGTCGCGGCCACGAGATCGGCCATCCCCGCGACCCCGTAGGGCAGGGGGATGCTCATCCCTGACCACATCGCCTCGTCGACGAGGCCGGCCAGCGTCTCAGCGTGCTCCAGGGCCAGCGGTTCCAGCCGGAAACCGTGCCCCGAGAGGACGACGTCGTGCAGCACAGCGCATATCAGAGCACACGCGGAACACCGCGCCAAGAGGGTCCGGCGACGCGGTGGACAACGCTCGGCGACGCTTCGGTGAACGGCCTCCGCCGTCGGCCGCCGACGCCGGTCAGACGGCCGGTCCGCAGCCCGCCGCGTCGGCGAGAAATCCCGCCGCCGCGGTCGCGAACAGCCCTTCCAGACCGGACCCCGCGGGGACCGGGCGGGGGTCGTCCACGACGGCCCAGCAGCCGTCGACGACCTCGTACCGGGTCGTCGGGCCCTGCTCGACGTAGGCGCGCACGGCCTCGACGAGGCGCACGACGTCCGCGCCCGTCGTCCCGACGCCCACCGAGGCGCGGATCGCGCCCGCGTCGTAGCCGAGGCGCGCGAGCAGCGGGTGCGCGCAGAACCGGCCGTCGCGCACGCCGATGCCGTGCTCGGCCGAGAGGTAGGCGGCGACGAGGCCCGGGTCGTGGCCCTCGACGGCGAACGTCACGACACCGACCGGGTCGACGGCGTCGTCCCACACGCGCACGACCCGGACGCCCGGGACGGCCTCCAGGCCTGCGACGAGGGCCGCGCGGAGCGCCGCCTCGTGCGCGTGCAGGTCGGCCGGCTCGAGCGCGGCGAGCGCGTCGCACGCCGCCGCGAGCGCCGCGGCGCCCACCACGTTCGGCGAGCCGGCCTCGTGGCGCGCGGGCGCCGTCTGCCACTGCGTCCCGGTCACCGCGACCTGGCGCACGGCGCCGCCGCCCGCGAGGTAGGGGGTGCCCGCGTCGAGCCAGTCGCGCCGTCCGACGAGCGCCCCCGCGCCGAACGGCGCGTAGGTCTTGTGCCCCGAGAACGCGACGTAGTCGACGCCCGACGCGGCGAGCGAGAACCCGCGGTGCGGGACGAGCTGCGCGCCGTCGAGCACGACGCGCGCCCCGGCGTCGTGCGCGGCGCGGACGACCTCGACGACGGGCAGGGACTCGCCCGTGACGTTGGAGGCGCCGGTCACGGCGACGAGCGCGTACGGGAAGCGCGCGAGCTCGGTGCGCAGGCCCGAGAGCGTCTCCGCGACGGACGCGCCGCCCGCGAGGACCGTCGCGCCGCCGGCGCGCTGCCACGGCAGCAGGTTCGCGTGGTGCTCGACGTCGAGGACGAGCACGCGCCCGGGCGTGCCGTCCGGGTTCGCCGGGACGCAGCCCGCGAGCAGGTTGAGCGAGTCGGTCGTGTTGCGCGTGACGACCGTGACGTCGTCCTCGCGCGCGCCGACGAACGCGCCGATCGTGCGGCGCGACGCCTCGTAGAGCGCCGTGGAGACCTGCGAGAGGTAGCCCGCGCCGCGGTGCACGCTCGCGTAGAGCGGCAGCACCTCGGTCACGCGGTCCGCGACCGAGCGCAGCGCCGGGGCCGACGCCGCGACGTCGAGGTTGGCGTACGGGACGCTGCGGCCGTCGACGAGCGGGACGAGGGTGTCCCCGCCGACGACGGGCAGGAGCGCGGGCGCATCGGCGAGCGCCGCGAGGTCAGGGGCCGGGGCGTCGGTGGGACACGAGACGTCCGCGAGAGCAGTCATGGCACAGTCCTCCAGGGTCGTCCGGGGAGAACCTCCCCGCGCTTGCCGCCCGCCGGTCGGCGTGCGGCCTGGTCGTCACCCGGGGCACCCCGCCGCGAGAGGAGGGTTGCCGGCCAGCAAACCGGGGTTTCGCGCTGGCACTCATGACCTGCGGACCAGGATGTCCGCGCGGACGGCGGCGTGTCAACCGGTGGTCACGGCGTCTCGGATGGCGGGACGCAGTCCACCGGCGTCTCGAGGCGCCACCCCGACTCGTCGACCGCGAACGACTCGAGCACCTCCCCCGTGCCGGCGTCGAGCACGACGACCGAGTCGGCCGGCCACAGCGCCGGGTCGCCCGGCGGTGTCGCCGGCGGGCGCTGGAGGCGCACACCGCGCGTGTGGGCCTCGATCACCGCGCCCGTGCGGGTGCTCGCGAGCACGACCTCCGGGTGGGCGTCGGCGTAGGCGTCGCACGCCGCGCCGTTCCCGTCGGAGCTCCACCAGCCCTCGTACCCGCCGACCGTGTGATCGGCCAGGTCGACCGGCTCGCCCCGGTGCGCCGCGGCCCCGTCCGACGACGGCGGGGGCGGGTCGAGCCGCTCGGCGTCGGGTCGCTCGGCCTCCGGCCGCTCGGCCTCGGGTCGAACCGGGTGGACGGACGGCCGCTCCCCGGGCGTCCGCGCGGCATCGTCCCCGACAGACCCCACGCTCACGACGCCCTGCGGAGGCTCCTCCCCGCTGGACGCGGCCCACCACCAGGCGCCCGCCGCGACGACGACCGCCGCCACGCCCGCGCCTGCAGCGCGTGCTCGTCCCGTCCGCATCGACTCCCCCTGCCCGCCGGGACCCCCGCCCGGCCGCGCGGCCACGCTAGCGGAGCCACGCGGCGTCGGGCACCCCTCCACAGGCCGCTCCCCGAGACGGGCGTTCCGCACGTCGGACGCGTGGCGTACGATCCGAGCCAACCATCCGGAGCGGCCGAGTGACGTGGCACGTCGACGCCGCAGCAACCCCCCGGACCGCCTCGGCGGCCGGGCGCAGGGTGCTACTGCCACGATCGATGGAGGAGGACTCTCATGAGCGACCAGTCCGAGCAGGCGTCGGCACCCCGGCCGGCACCCCCCAAGGCACGTCCCGCCGTCGGCTACGCCGGCGACCTCACCCCGCAGCAGGCGTGGGACCTGCTCGCCCACGACGAGCGCGCCGTGCTCGTGGACGTCCGCACCGAGGGCGAGTGGCGCACCATCGGCGTGCCCGACGCCACGGAGCTCGGCCGCGACGTCCTGTTCGACGAGTGGGTGACCCCGGCGGGCCCCAACCCGCGGTTCCTCGACCGGCTCGTCGAGGCGGGCCTGACCCCCGGCGACGAGCGCCCCGTCGTGTTCCTGTGCCGCTCGGGCCAGCGGTCGATCGGCGCGGCGCGCGCGGCCACGGCCGCCGGGCTCGGGCCGTCGTACAACGTGCTCGAGGGCTTCGAGGGCGCCCAAGGGTTCTCGGGCCTGCGGGACGTCGAGGGCTGGAAGGTCCGCGGGCTGCCCACCACGACGTTCGACGAGGCCGCCCGGTGAGCGCGGTCGTGCCCGGCGGCTCCGGCCGCAAGCCCCTGCCCGCGAGCGCCCGCCCCGCGACGCTCGCCGTGCGCGGCGGCCACGCGCGCACCGAGTTCCAGGAGACGTCCGAGGCGCTGTTCCTCACGCAGGGCTACACGTACGACCGCGCGGCCGACGCCGAGGCGGCGTTCAAGGGAGAGCTCGACCGGTTCGTCTACTCGCGCTACGGCAACCCGACCGTGCACACGTTCGAGGAGCGCCTGCGCCTCCTGGAGGGCGCGGAGGCGTGCTACGCGACGGCGTCCGGCATGTCCGCCGTGTTCACGGCGCTCGCCGCGCTGGTGCGGTCCGGGTCGCGCATCGTCGCGGCGCGCGCGCTGTTCGGGTCGAGCCTCGTCATCTTCGACGAGATCTTCGCGAAGTGGGGCGTGCGGACGGACTACGTCGACGGCCACGTGCTGTCGCAGTGGGAGGAGGCGCTGTCCACCCCCGCGGACGTCGTGTTCTTCGAGACGCCGTCCAACCCCATGCAGGACATCGTCGACGCGCGGCGCGTGAGCGAGCTCGCGCACGCCGCCGGCGCGGTCGTCGTGCTCGACAACGTGTTCGCGACCCCGCTGCTGCAGCGGCCGCTCGAGCTCGGGGCCGACGTCGTCGTCTACTCGGCGACCAAACACATCGACGGGCAGGGCCGCGTGCTCGGCGGCGCGATCCTCGGGACCGAGGAGTACGTCACCGGTCCCGTGCAGACGTTCATCCGCAACACCGGGCCGTCGCTCTCGGCGTTCAACGCGTGGGTGCTGCTCAAGGGCCTCGAGACGCTGCCCGTGCGCGTCGCCGCGCAGAACGCCGCCGCGGCGCAGGTCGCGGAGGCGCTGGAGCAGCTCCCCGGGATCGGCCGCGTGCGCTACCCGTTCCTCGCGTCGCACCCGCAGCGCGAGCTCGCGCGGTCGCAGCAGAGCGGCGGCGGGACCGTCGTGACGTTCGACCTCGCCGTGCCCGAGGGCACCGACCCCGAGACGGCGAAGAAGCGCGCGTTCACGTTCCTCGACGCGCTCCAGGTCGTCGACATCTCGAACAACCTCGGCGACGCGAAGTCCCTCGTCACGCACCCGGCCACCACGACCCACCGCAAGCTCGGCCCCGAGGGCCGCGCCGCGGTCGGCATCGCGGAGACGACCGTGCGCCTGTCGGTGGGCCTGGAAGACCCGCAAGACATCATCGAGGACGTCGAGCAAGCCCTGAACTCCTGACCCCCGCCTTCCGCCGAACAGGTGCCTGGTCGGTACCGGGGCTTCCCAGAATCGGGTGGACCGAGCGCGCCGTGCCTTCGTAGCGTCGTCGGGTGCCCGACGCCATCTTCGACGACCCCCGCCTCGCCGCCCTCTACGACCCGCTCGACCCGGACCGGTCCGACCTCGACGCCTACGTCGCGATCGTCGACGAGCTGGGCGCGCGCCGAGTGCTCGACGTCGGGTGCGGCACCGGGACGTTCGCGTGCCTGCTCGCGCAGCGCGGCGTCGAGGTGGTCGGCCTCGACCCGGCGGGTGCGTCGCTCGACGTCGCCCGCACGAAGCCGGGCGCCGAGCGCGTGCGCTGGCTGCACGGCGACGCGACGGCCCTCCCCCCGCTCCAGGTCGACCTCGCGACGATGACGGCGAACGTCGCGCAGGTGTTCCTCACCGACGACGCGTGGGCCGCGACGCTGCGGGGCGTCCACGACGCGCTCGTGCCGGGCGGGTGGCTGGTGCTCGAGACCCGTGTCCCCGCCCGTCGGGCCTGGGAGGGGTGGGTCCGGGAGGCGACGACCACGCGCGTGGACGTGCCCGACGTCGGCCCGGTCGAGTCCTGGACCGACCTCACCGACGTGTCGCTCCCCTTCGTGTCCTTCCACGACACGACCGTGCTGCCCGACGGCACCACGCTCCACTCCGACTCGACGCTGCGCTTCCGGGAGCGCGAGGACGTCGAGACGTCGCTCGTGGCGTGCGGGTTCGAGGTCGTGGACGTCCGGGACGCGCCCGACCGCCCGGGTCGCGAGTGGGTCTTCGTGGCGCGGCGCGGCTGAGCCGCGCAAAAGCCCTCTCGCGTCAGCCCCGACGGTCGCCCAGCACGACGACGTCCTCCGGGCGTCCGCCCGACCGTGCGACGTGCGACCGGACCGCGTCCAGCTCCTCCGGGAGCCCCTGGACTAGTCTTTAGCGGAGGTTGACCTCACGTCCGCCATCCGGGCGTGCGTTCTCGCGCACCAAACCATCCCCTCGCCGGTAGTCGCCGTCCCTGCTACGGTCCCGACATGTTCAGCCGACGCGTGCCAGCGCCTGCGGAGGTCTTCACGCCCACGACGCTTCCGCTCCAAGAACACAATGCCTACGTCCATCGGAGCGACGCTGAAGCGAAGATCGAGCGCTATCTGTCTCGTGGTCAGGTGCCACTGATCTACGGCGAGTACGGAGTCGGAAAGACCACGGTCGCGCGGAAGGTCTTGCGCGATCGTGGATTCGAGCCGCACATGGTCTACATGCCCACGACAGCCTCGAAGTCGATTTCGGACGTCATTCGTCTTTCCCTAGAACACCTTGGGGCAACGGTGACCGTGGAATCGGTGCGATCCACCAGCACGGAGGGTGGCCTCAGCGCCAGCTTCGTCGTGGAACTCGGCGGGAGGGTCGCTCGCACCACACAGGACACCGAGCGCTTCGTCGTCGACACGCTGACCGACGAGCGCGCTCTCGCACTTTTCAGGGATAACGAGCTGACGATCGTCATCGACGAACTGCATCGAGCGAGCCCCGAGTTTCGCGGTGGCCTCGCCGATCTAATTAAGGCAAGTCATGGGCAGGAGGATCGCTGGCCGCAGATCGTCCTGATCGGGACATCTGCTGACGCCACGGCTCTGGTTCGTGCGGACGCAGGTATCGACCGCTTCGTAAAGGAGTTGCGGCTTCCGACACTGACCGCGACGGAAGCGCGGGCCCTCGTCACCACAGGCTTCACGACCCTCCAGATAGAGATCGACGACAGTATCGTCGAGCTCGTAGTGCGGACTGCGGCAGGTGCGCCGTCACTCTTGCAGTCGGTCTGCCTCGATATGGCGGAGTCGGCGGTGGCCCGTTCGAACGCCGACGTGAGCCGAGAGGACTACCAATCGGCGGTGCGGAACTACCTCGACGAGAACACCGGCCGCCTCAACGCGGCGTACACAAAGGCGATTGAACACACCGGGCCGAAGCGGTACCGCAAGCAAATTCTCATTGCGATGTCGCAGCTCGAGACCGAGTATCCCGAACTGGAAGAGATCCGAGCTCGCATCGAAGAGAACCTCGGCGAGCGGGTTGAACAGACTGCACTGTCGGGACCCTTGAAGAGCCTCAAGACGGGCCCCGACCGAGTGCTCGTCGACGTGGAGCGATACGAGGGTGGACGCGTTCACAACGTGAGCACGTTCCTCGACCCCATGATGAAGTCGTTCGTGCGCTTCATCACCGAAGCGGAAGCTCAAGGCCTGCTCGGCCCGACGTGAGCGCGTCGCAGCACGACACGAAACCCGTAGCCATCTGGCCCCCAATGGGTTAGGCTTGCGCACTGCCGGGGTAACCCCACCAAGCGCTACACCTCGGCGCCAGAGGCACACGACACGCGACACTCCGCAACACTCAGGGCTCCCAGCGACACGCGAACCGTAGAACCGCACACTCCGAGAAGAGGCTGCGCACAGTTCTACAGAGCCCTACATGCCGAAGGACCGCGTCCAGGTGCTCGCGGGCGAGCACGGTGCCGCCCTCCGTCACCACCCCGAGCGCGCCGAGGAAACCGGCCGCAATCTCAAGTGCGCCAAGTTGGAGCGCGCGATCCGGGAGGCCGTCGCCTCCGCGCCTCCGCTGAGTGCCGCGCAGCGTGACCGCCTCGCCTCGCTCCTGACCGGTGCCGCTCGGTGAGCGCTACAAACTGCCCGGACTGCGGGGGCACCGCCGAGGGCGCCCGCATCGTCCACGAGGACTCCTGCCCCCTCTTCGGTGCGCTTGAGCGGACCTCGGCGGACGACGCGCGCTGGTTCCGCGACCACCCCGGTCAGGCGCGTCGCTACCGCCGCACGACGGCTGCGGAGCGTTCCGAACAGCGGCTCCAGCGCCCCGGCGTCTCCCCGGACACCAAGGTCACCGTCTCGCGGCTCGACCGTGGCGTGCACCAGCACACGGGCTGGCCGAGTGGCTGCAGCACGATCCAGGTGACGAGTGCAGCGGCGCGCACCGTCGCCCCGACGCGTGCGACCACTCGGGGCGGTGTGGCCCGGTGAAGCTCGCCATCGCCACCGCCCCGCGGCGGAACTCGACGCGCTGGGAGCAGGGCACCGTCACGTGGGCGGAGCTGTGCAGCTGGGTGGAGTCGCCCGCGGACCACAAGGAGTGCGGTGGCTACGTCCTCGGCACACTCCGTGGCGGGCGCCGCCGCAAGGACACCGTGCTGTCACGCTCCGGCGTGACGCTCGACGCGGACCACGCCCGGCCCGACCTCCCCGAGGTCATCGAGACCGTGTTCGGCTGGCTCGCCGTCATCCACACCACGCACAGTTCGACGCCGGACGCCCCGCGGTTTCGGATCGTCCTCCCCACCGACCGCGAGATGACGCCCGACGAGGACCGGCGCGTCACGCACGTCCTGATGGACCGCCTCGGCGCCGAACAGTTCGACCGCGGCAGCGCCGAGCCGGAGCGCTTCATGTACCGGCCTGCCACCCAGCGGCCGGAGTGGTTCCAGTCCCGCGTGGTGGACGGCGATCCGCTGCAGGTGGACGAGCTGCTGGCCGAGTACGACCGCATGCACGCGGACGTCACGAGAACGCCCGGAGACGCCGCGAGCACCACCCCGGGGGACGCAGGTATCCCCGCGCTCTCGACGGCGTGGAGAGCGCACCGGAGGACGCGGTGCGCCATCAGATCGACCGCGCCCTGTCCGACCTCGACAACCTGTCCGGCCTCGCCGACGGCGAGCGGATGGACTGGCCGGGCACACCCGACGGCGTCGGGTGGGACCGGGGCACGTGGTATGCCGCTCGGCGCCTCGTGGAGGCGGCCAATTCCAGCAGGAGCTACACGCTGGACGACGCCCGGGAGGACTTTATGAAGCACGCCCCCGCCGCGGAGGGCACGTACAACCCGGAGCACAAGTGGACCGCCGCCGTGCGGGACGTCGGTGCACGGGGCGTGCCGCACGAGGGCGCCGCAGACGTGTTCGGGACGGTGCCTCTTGGTCAGCGTGACGGCGGGGTGTCGTCCTGGTCCGGCGTAGACCTGACCGGGTTCCTCGACGGCACGTACGAGCCTCCGGTTCCGCAGCTGCTGACCCGGACCGACGGTGTCTCGCTGCTGTACCCCGGGCTCATCCACTCGCTCCACGGCGAGTCGGAGTCGGGGAAATCGTTCGTCATGCAGGCGCTCGCCGTTCAGTGCATCTCGGACGGGAAGCCGGTGCTCTACGTCGACCACGAGTCCGACCCCGGCTCGCTGGTCGAGCGCCTGCTGTTGCTCGGCGCGTCGCCCGGGGCCATCGCCCGCTGCTTCGTCTACGTGCAGCCTGAGACCGACCCGGACCGATCCGAGTCCGACCGCGTCGCATTGTACATGCTGCTGGACGCCCGCCCCTACGTGCTCGCCGTGATCGACGGTGTGTCTGAGTCCATGTCCGTCGTGACCGGGGAGTCCAAGGACCCCAACGCCACGGCCATCGAGTGGATGCGCAAGGTGCCGCGCCGCATTGCGGACCGGACCGGCGCCGCTGTTGTTCAGATCGACCACGTCACGAAGAACGCCGACACCCGTGGTCGGTTCGCGATCGGCGGGCAGGCCAAGATGGCGTCCCTCACGGGCGCCGCGTACCTCGTCGACGTGGCTGCCCCGCTCGGGCGCGGGCTGCGCGGAGAACTCGTCCTCAGGGTCGCGAAGGACCGCCCGGGGTACGTGCGTGGCAGGTCAGGGGAGCACCGCCCGGGCGACCGCACGCAGGAGGCGGTACGGGTGGTCGTGGACTCGACGGCCGGTGCCCCCGTTGTGACGGTCCTCCCGCCGCACGTCGGCCTGTCCGTGGACGACGCCCAGGTCCGGGTCCTGCGGGCGATCTGCGATTACCTGGCGGAGCTTCCGGGCGACCACCCCGGCGCGTCGCAGGCTGCCGTGCGGCGCGAGGTGACGGGCAAGAACGACGCCATCGACCTCGGGCTCCGGGCGCTCGTGGAGCGCGGCTACGTGGCCCGTACGGCCAAGGGTCAGTCGATGCGGCACCGCCTCGTTCGGCCCTACACGCCCGAGTTCGAGGAGGCCGAGGATGCCTGACCCCGCCCCGCGCCCCACTGCGCCCCAACCGCGCCCCGGGCGCGGTCCCACAACCGCGCCCCGCGCCCCTCTCCTTATGGAGGGGCGCGGGGGCGTGGTCGCCGAGAGGCCTTCTACAACACCAACAGCCGGGGCGCGGTTGCCGGGTATGGCCACGGCTGACCGGGACCTTTACGCCGCGACGCGCCGGGCTTGCCGGCTCGACGTCTCGCCGGGCACGACGGTGGCCCTCTGCCGTCGTGCCGGGTGCGGCTGGCGGGCCGTCGCCCTTGACCCGGCCCACGCACGCACCCTCCATGCCCAGCACTTCCGCGCCACGCACGCGCGGTCCCCGATCTCACGTAGGAGCACCCCATGACCACGGACCACCCCTTGGACGCCGTCGCCCCGGGCGGACCCCTTGGAGCCGACCCCTCCGACTCGACCCGCTGGGCGGAGTATGCGGCAGCAGCGTTCGGCCCGGACCCCGAGGCCGAGCGTGCGCGGCTCCGCGCCGAGGACGCCGACACAGCAGCAGCACGGACCGCGGCGCTGCAGCGGCTCCGCGACTGGGCGGCCGGGGACGGGGCGTGAGCACCGTCCCGGAGGCCCGCCGCTGTACGGCACGCTCTCGGCGCTCTGGATAGCGCTGCGGGCGCGCCGCTACCCCAGGGACCAACGTGTGTGCTTCGCACGGGAGCAAGGCGCCTGCGGTCCGCCGCGCCGCCGCACGCCGCCTCGCCGAGGCAGCCGCCGAGAAGGCCGTGCAGCGCACCGTGGCCGACCGCGGGCCACTGACCCTCGGGGAGATCTACGCGGAGCTCCTCACCACCGCGGGGACGGTCGTCGCGTGGCGCGACCTGCTCACCGCACGGCTCGACGAGTTCGACGGACGGCTGACGTACACCGATGGTGGCGGCACCGAGCGCGTGAAGGCCGACGTGCAGCTCTTCACGCGCGCCCTCGACCAGGCGACCCGGACCCTGGAGCTGATCGGCCGCCTCGACCTCGACTCGCGGACGGCTGCGCTCTCCCGGCGCCAGGGCGAGGCCATCGCCGGAGTGATCCGGCAGGTGCTCGCCGGGGTCGGACTCACCCCGGAACAGGAGGCCGCGGCGCACGCGCTCCTGCCCGGTGCACTGCGGCAGCTCACGGAGGACCGGCTGTGACGGGCCGCCGTCCCCTCGACGCGCACGTCTCCGGCCCCGCCGCGGTGTGGGTGCTGCGGCGGCTCGACCCCGCCGACGTGCGGCGCTCCATCGCGCACTTCCGGGTGGCGGGACAGAGCGAGCTCGCGGCGGCCCTGGAGGACGCATACCTGGACCTCCACGAGGCCGGGAGGCAGTGGCTCGCGACCCGCGACGAGGACGCCGCTACCGGCCTCGGTAACTCGGTAACGCCACCTGAGGATCGCGGCGCATCGTTCGAGTGGGTGGCTGCCCCAGGGCAGCTGCTGAGCTCGGCGTCAGTGAGCGCCGGGCTCGGCAGCTCGTGGCGGGCGGGCTGCTCACCGGAACCAAGGTCGGGGGCAAGTGGCTCATCGACCGCGACGACGTCGCCCGCCTCGCGGGAGACAGGAGGCTAACCGCATGAGCAAGGACCTGACCGACGACGAGCTCGACCGCGAGCTCGCACGCATGGCCGGGCGTCCCGCCCTGGTAAGTCGCGCGCCCCTCGCGCTGAACGAGGCCGACGGCGACATCACGGGCGACGAGCTCGACGTGGCCCTCGCCCACCTGACCGGGCGGTCCGTCTCGGAGAGGCTGGCGGAGGACGCCGAGCGCGACGGCGCCGCCCGCGAGGCCCGCACGCAGGCCAACGCGCCGACGAGCGCCCGGCCCCGCACCCTGGCCGATGCCGCGTACGAGGCCCGGCGGGCCCCGGTCCGCCGTGGCGCCACGTCGCGCACGGTGGCCGAGGGTCGCCGCGTCGTCCCGATCACCGAGACCGGGCCGTCCCGCGTGATCGGGGGCACGCGATGAGCCGCGCGCTCGACAAGGCACGCGCCGCCGTCGCCACCGCTCAGGGGGAGCTCGACCGCTGGACCACCGCCCTGCACGACGCCGAGGCCGCCGCAGCAGCCGCCGAGCTGGCCGAGCCCGCGACCCCCGACGACCTCGACCGCATCGGCCAGGACGCCACAAGCGCGTCCTCCCGGGCATCCGCCGCGCGGCGCGCGCTCGCGACAGCGACCGTCCGGCTCGACGTCGCCCGCCGCGCCGCCCTGCGCGCCGAGGCTGACGACGAGACGGAGGCCGCGAGGTCGGCTCGCAAGTCCTACGAGACGCATGCCGGCAAGGTCCGGGCCCTGCTGGATCAGTTGGAGAAGCTCGACGGCATCCGGTACGGCAACGCACCGGAGCACCGGGGCACTGGCTGGCGCGACCACCCGGGCACGTCCGTCTCGCTCGACCTCTACCGCCGCCTCTGCACCCACGAAGCACGCGCGGCGGTCCTGCGGTTCGCCGCCGAGCGCGGGCACGCGCCGATGTTCGTCCACGAGCTGGACACCAGGCCCGAGGGCGCACGCCTCAGCGACCAGGTGCAGGGCGAGCAGGTGCCCGAGTCGGTGCATGCGTACGCCGCGACGACCGCCCAGGTGCTCGGCGCGAGCTGAACGGACCTCGGGGAGGGTGGCGCCAGGTGCGCCGCCCTCCCCCACTGCTGGGAGGCTACAGAAATGACTACCGCCGACGAACTCGCGGAGCAGGTACGCCTGATCGAGGCCACACTTGCCACCTTGCCCGAGGACGGCAGCAGCGGGGTCGACCTACGCACGCGCGCCCGGCTGGAGGGGTACGTTGCCGGTGTGCGTGAGGGGCTGGCGGTGCACGTCGAGGAGAGACTTATACAAAAGTGACCCTTGGGCTAGACTGGACATATGGCCGCAGCTCCGCTCCGCACCATCGGCTACGTCCGCGTTTCCACCGCCAAGTAGGAGATCGGCCCCGAGATCCAGGTCGCGGCCCTCACAACCGAGGCTGAGCGCCGAGGTTGGGATTTGGAGCTCCGCCGCGAGGACGCCGCGAGCGCCAAGAGCCTGAAGGGGCGCCCAGTCCTCGCCGGAGCCCTGGCCGACCTGAAGGCGGGCCGGGCCGACGTGCTGGCCGTCGCGAAGCTCGACCGACTTAGCCGATCCGTTGCGGACTTCGCCCGCATCCTCGACGACGCCGAGCGGCAGCGGTGGCACGTCGTCTGCCTCGACCTTGGCGTCGACACGACGACCATCACCGGCCGTGCAATGGCGCAGGTGACGGCGACGTTCGCGGAGATGGAGCGCCGACGCATCGGGGAACGCACCCGCGAAGGCATGGCCAAGATCAAGGCCGAGCACCCTGACCGACACATGGGGCGCCCGGTCAGGCTCACCCCGTACGCGGAGCAGCGCATCCTCGACCTACGTGCGCAGGGCGCGACCCTTCAGGGCATCTGCGACGCGCTCGCCGCCGAGGGCGTCGCCACAGCGACGGGCGGGCGCTGGTGGCCTGCCACCGTGGCGAAGGTGCTCAAGCGGGCGGCGTAATGTCGCTGCTGCTCAGCGGCGCGCGACGGGGTCGTCGCTGCGCGCCATGACCTCTTGGCCTTCGCGCCTTGCCCAATCTCGAATCTCGGGCGCGACCGAGGATGATCTCGCCGACTGTGTCGCCCTAACGGCTTCTATCGCGACCGCGACGGCGTCCAAAGCGGCCTCGGTCTCTTGGGCGTCAAGCTCAGCCTCTGCTTGCTGTCGTCGATGACGCGGCGCGGCTTCGCCAGACCCTGAACTCGCGCGAGGCTCCAAGCGCAGTTCTGCAAGAGCCACCCGCCTCGCGCGCACACGCGCGAGCGCACGCTCCTCGCGTCTGCGCTCCCCGAAGAACGGAAGCAGGCCCCAGCCCACTACGCGCGTCGGCGGCGGCTCGTTGGTCACATCGCTCATGATGACTCCATCATGCACCCAGTATGGAGAACGCCGCGAGAGCAGAGGTGACCAGCGCAACTGGTGCTTGCACCCAGATGAGTCCTCGGACTGCCCGGAGAACGCTTTCGTTCAGTTCCAGTGCTAGTTCGGTAGCTTCGCGCAGTTCTTCTAGCTGACGCGAAACGTCCCAGCGAAAACGCAGCGCCCTGCTTTGCACCTTGACGTGGTCGGGCTCGCGAACTCGGTCGGCAGCGAAGACGAGAAGCGTGAACAGCAGCGTGACTGCGAATCCTATGCTCGTGAGCACGTCGAGCCGCTCGTCGCCTTCGACACGCACTTGAAGCGCCACACCGCACATCGCACCCGCGATGCCAGCGAGAAACGTCGTCACGAGCTTCGCCGTGTCCGTCTGAGAGCGCTGACGCTCGATCACGCGATCCGCTTGGGCGTCGAGCCAAGCGTCGAGGAACTGTTGCGAGGGCACGACGCTAGTCTGGCAGCAAGCAGGGCGTTGCGGCCCTCGTGTCCCTGATCACGCAAGAGTTCACCCGCACAGGGCGCGACTACTCCGCGCTACCGGGTGAACTCAGGTCTCAGGCTGCAGCGTACGCGCGCACCTCAATCGGCCGAGTCGATGGTGATCTCCCGCGGGGGTGTCGGTCACCGCCGCCGCCTCACAGCGTCGAGGGCTTCCGACGCTTCCGCACGCTGCCGCCGTCGCGGTTGGGGCTGCAGAGCCGGTGCGTCGCCGCGTCGCGTCGCGTCGCGTCGCGGGATCCTGCCCCTTTGGTCGCGCACGGACCTCACCCGCGCGGTTTAAGGACGATGGGCTTCTCGAAACGACCGGGGTGCCCCGGGGGTACCAGCACACTCGACGCTGGTACCCACTTCGCGCCGGCCTTCGGTTGGATTTGCACCGCGCCCGGGTCGAAGGAGACGGTGACGGGACGCCCGTTAGGCCCCCCAGCGGCCTCAGCGACCACCTTGTCCCGGACGGCACCAAAGCCCTTTGGCTCACTCCCCGGCGGCTCGGCCACCGCAATCGTCTCGGTTGCAGTCTCGAGGACGTACCAGCGCACACGGCCTGACGGGTAGATCCCCGCTATGGCCGCGAGCCCCGGTGGCGGCGGTGCCGTAGGCCACATCTTGTTGTCTTCATGCTGAAGGCCTTCCATGACCTCCTGCGTGCCATGCAAGAGGTTGGCCGTAAGTCCGCGAAGCCGCTCGGCCTCCATTCGGCCAGTCAGGGTAACCAGATGGCCAGCGATCTCATACATCGACAGGAGACCCTCGCGGTATGCGACGGCTGCCAGTTGCATGTCTGGCCCAATCCGATGAACAGGCGTGCCTTGCACTTCTCGCACGAGGCCCGAGAGTCCGCCCGAACTACCGTGGATAACACCGGACAGGATCCGATAGCCCTCGTAGCCGTCTTCGATGCCGTGAGCGGTGGCGCGTTCAAGCAGGTTTCCCTCCGCCCACCCACGGCGGAACGACTTGCCCCATTTCGTCACCGCGTCCGCGGCCTTCCTCGCGACCTTCCTACGGAGCTCGTCGAGCCGGTCCTTCTCCCTCCGTCTGGTGCGGCCTTTCAAGAGAGGCAGATGCCAGGTACGTTTGCTCACCTGATCGGCTGTCACGTATCGGTGGTCGAGATAGCGGTCGCTCGTGTTCGCGCCCGATGACGTCACGTCCATCAGATTGACGAGGTGCTCATAGAGCGCCCGGGCCGCGTGAGCGGCTGACCGGCCGTCGTAGCGGTCGACGTGCGCAAGAAGCGCGATTGCGTCATTCGCTGCTGCGGTGAGGATGTGGTGTGCAGCTAGATTGGGAAGTTGCGGTCGCAGTGCGCCGACATCCAGACCGAGCGAGTAGACCCAAGCACTGATGTCGTCTTGAAACTGCTCCGAGCGCGAATCCCACAGACTGTCCGGCAATTCGCCGAAAGGGTTCGGCAATTCCCAGCCAGAGCGGTCCCCGTCGTCCCACCGCTTCTCGGGGATCTCCCCGAATGCTCCGATCGTCACAGCCCCAGTCTGACATCTGGGGCTGTAGATCGAGCTGACTGTGGACAGCGTGTCGCCCGAGCTTCAGTGGCACTGTCAGTGTCGGGGTCCCGCGATCGCAATCTTCGGCATTAGCCACGGTGCTCACGCCGACAGCGGCGTGGCTGGCCCGTTCCCGCGCTGCATGAGCCCAACGGCGAAGAGGTTCACCAGCGTGACCGCCATCGAGACAGCAACTGTCGCCTCTTCGATCGAGACGTTGCCAGGCGCCGAGGGCTGACCGGCGTGCCGGTCATGTTGGCCGAACCACACCACGCGCATCATGCCGACGATCACGTCACTCGTCGGCGCCTCGCGGTGCACACGGTCCATCGGCAGAGCCCAGTCCTTCTGGTCCTCGATCTGCTTAAGAACCGTTCCGAGCGACGCACCCTTGTTTGTAGGCGAGACGATCGGCACCGTTGCTTCCTCGATCGCGAGGATCGCCTGCCGGTACGCCTCGCTGGCCTCGGGCCGCAAGTCATACAACTTCTCCCATGCCTTAGCGAGGTAGATCCCGGCTCGCTGAGCACGCGCCATGACCGAGTCAGCCGCCTCCTGGACCCCGAGGGGCACCCGGCGCACGAGAGCCGGACGGCCCGCGCGAGTCCCCACGATGTAGGCAGACTTGCTCCGCTCCAACAATGCGACGAGCTCTTCTGACTTGGCATGACCGTCGTGCGCAAGGAGGTAGTCCGCTACCTGAAGTGGCACTGCGCGCTCACGCAACGTCGAAAGTGCCACGTCGAGCTGTTGGGCCGCCGTGGAACTGGTCAGGTACGCGACTCGAAGGTTGGGAAGGGGCACCTTCAGGCGCTGGCACATTTCCTCCGCTAGCTCAACGTCAAGGGCGTTGACCCGATCGCTTCGCATGCCAACGACCCGCCTAATCGTGAGTGCGCTACGCACCCAGACCCAGAAGGCCGCTTCCATCCACGGCGGGACACCCTCGTGGAGAGCGTCGTACTCAGCGATTTGGTCCTCGTCATCGACCCCCAGCGGTCGCCATGTCTCGTCGGTCACATGGGGATGCTCTCACGCTCCACCCACAACCAGACGCCTACTTGGTCTTCCAGGTGATCGCAACGGTCTCGGGCCGAAACGTTCGCGTGCCGCGCCCAGGCGAGTAGATGGCCACCTCTGCGATGGTGTCGATCACCGCCCGCTGCCTCGCGGTGTCGAGTGCGTCCCACGCGGCGCGCACGTCGCCGCCGTCGAGCAGCGGGGAGAGCACGTCCGCCCGTCCCGCGTCGGCCATCTGGGCTTCGGCGTCGCGCAGCTTCACCTGCAACCGCTCTGTTGCGGCCCGCAGCTGCGAGGCGGTGAGCGCACCGTCCGCAAAGTCCACCGCGAGCGAGTCCATCCGCGCGCGGAGGGCGATCGCCTCGCGGCGCAACGCGTCGAGGTCCGGGTGCTGCTGGTCGTGGGTGAGGTCGCGGGCGTCGGGCTGAGACAGTCGCGCCACCATGACCCGACTCACGTAGTCGTCCACCGGCTCGGCGCGCCGGGAGATGTGCCCGAAGGCACCGGAACACCGGTAGCCGCGTACGCCTCGGTGCGCTCCCCCGGCATGGACGGTCGCACCGCACACGCCGCAACGCGCGAGGCCGGTCAGGAGCGCACGCGCCGACGTGGGCCCTGAGCGGCGTCCAGGAGCGTCGAGAAGCGCGCGGGCGGCCTGCCATGTCGACTCCTCCACCAGAGGCGCCCAGACGGCCTCAGAGACGATTCCGCCCTTGTGTGCGCGCTTCCCCGCATACCGAGGGTTCCGGAGCACCGCGCGGACGTTGTCGCCGCGCCAGGACGAGGGCGTGCCGTCCCTCCGTGGCTGACCAGGCGTGAACCCATCGGCGTTCCACGTTCGGGCGATCTGAGCCAGTGGCACCCCTGCCAGGAGCGCGGCGTACCCCTCGCGCACTGCGCGCGCCTCGTCCTCCCGGACGGTCACCCCGTCCGGCTCATACCCGAACGGGCGACGGCCGCCGACGCGCCGCCCGTCGGCAGCGGCCTGCGCGTTGGCACGCTGCTGCCGATCAGACTTCAGCTCGACCTCGAAGCGAGCGATGCCGCCAAGCTGGTCCGCGATCCAACGCCCCGTGGCGGTCGTGAAGTCCAGATCCGGCCCGTTGATGAGGCTGATCGCGGCGTTGCGATCGCGGCAGAGCTCGTACAGCTGAAGCTCGTCGCGGCGGTTCCGCTGTAGGCGGTCGAGCGACCATGCGACGACGACGTCCGCGCCGCCCGACTTCACGCGCGAGAGCAGCGCCTCGAAGCCCGGACGCCGCCGCCCGCGGTAGGCCGACTGGTCGTTGTCGGACTCGACGGCGACGACCTGCCAGCCTCGCTCTCGGGCGCGCCGCTCGCAGTCCTCGCGCTGCCGGGTGACCCCGGCCTCGCGTCCAGTGCGGTCCTCAGAGATGCGTACGTAGATCACGGCACGTTTCACATCCGCTAATCTAGCGTCCACGTCAGCAGGAGGAAGGTCACCGACGTCCCGGTGTCGTTCACATCCCAGAGCAGCGTCCCGTCCTCGTCGAAGCCCGAGCCGCAGATCGTGAAGGGGGCGACGGCGAGGGCGAGGTCGAGCTCGCGGTCGTCGCGCGGGTCGAGCTCGAGCGAGATCGGGGGCTCCCAGCCGAAACGCCGGGCCAGGCGTCCGCGTCGTGCGCGGCGCAGCTCGTCCAAGGCGTGCACCGCGTGCGTCGCGTCCGGTGGCCACGGCTCGTCGGAGTACACGTCGACCTGGAGCCGCACCACCCGGTCGCGCAGCGCCAGGAGGGCGCCGCGGCACGCGGCCGCGACGGTGCCCGGCGCGGCGCCGTCGGCGATCGTGCACAGCACGGCCGTCGTCCTCCGCTGCCGCATCGGGCCTCCCTCGGGTGCCGGTTCCGCCGCGGCCTCCGCGCGCGTGCGGTGCGGACACCGTAGTGCCCGGGCCGCCTGTGGGCGGCGGTTCGACGGTGTGGGTCGCACCTCGTAGATTCCTCGTAGCGCACGGCCACGGGCCGGGCACATGATCACGCCACCACCACCGACAGGGGTCCTCTTGCTGCACGTGCACCGCTCCGAGCGTGCCGAGGCGCTCGTGGCGCCGCTCGCCGCCGTGCTCGCGGAGGTCCCGGCGGACCCGTTCACACCGGACGTCGTGGCGGTCCCGACGCGCGGGGTGGAGCGGTGGCTCGCGCAGCGGCTCTCGCACCACCTCGGCGCGGGCGAGACGGCGGGGATCTGCGCGAACGTGGACTTCCGGGGCCCGCGGCGGCTCGTCGAGCAGGTCGTGGCCGACCTCACGGACCTCGACCCCGACGACGACCCGTGGCGGCCCGAGCGGCTCGCGTGGTCGGTGCTCGAGGTGCTCGACGCGCACCTCGCCGAACCGTGGACGGCGCCGCTCGCGCGCTACGTCGGCGACCCGGGCGACGAGGTGCGGCGGGGCCGGCGGCTCACGCTCGCGCGACGGCTCGCGGACCTCCTGGTCGACTACGCCCGCCAGCGGCCCGAGGTCGTGCTCGCGTGGTCGGCCCCGGTCGCGGGGACCGCCGTCGCGCCGGACGACCTCGCGTGGCAGCCCGAGCTGTGGCGCCGCCTGGTGGAGCGCGTCCCGGCGACAGACCCGGCGCGGCGCGTGACGGAGGCGGTCGCGGCGCTGCGTGCGGAACCGGCGGCCGTCGACCTGCCGCCGCGGCTGTCCGTGTTCGGGCCCACGCGGCTGCCCGAGGACGAGCTCCGGGTCCTGCGCGCGCTCGCCGAGCACCGCGACGTCCACCTGTGGCTCGTGCACCCCTCGCCGGCGCTGTGGGCGACGGTCGCCGCGTCCGCCGGCGACCCCTCCACGGGCGACGCGAGCCCGGGCGTGGACCGCGCGGGCGCGCCCGTCCGGCGTCGCGCCGACCTGCCGACGTTCGCGCGCCACCCGTTCCTCGCGTCCACCGGCCGGGACACGGTCGAGCTGCAGCTGCGGCTCGCCGCGGGCGAGGCGCGCGAGACCCACCACGCGGCCGCGCCCCCGCCACCGACCCTGCTCGGCGCGCTGCAGTCCGCGCTGCGGGCCGACGAACCGGACGGCGCCCACGTGCTGGACCCGACGGACCGCTCCGTGCAGGTGCTCGCGTGCCACGGCCGGGCCCGGCAGGTCGAGGTGCTGCGCGAGACGCTCGTCGGCCTGTTCTCCGCCGACCCGACGCTCCAGGCGCGCGACGTCATCGTGCTCTGCCCCGACGTCGAGACGTTCGCGCCGCTCGTCACCGCGACCTTCGGCGCCGTCCCCGAGCTCGGGGACGACGCCCACCCGGGCCAGCGGCTGCGGGTCAGCCTCGCGGACCGCGGCGCCGGGACGACCAACCCCGTGCTCGCGCTGCTCGCCACGCTGCTGCGCCTCGCGGACGGCCGCGTCACGGCGTCCGAGGTGCTCGACCTCGCGGCGAGCGGCCCGGTCCGCCGCCGGTTCCGCTTCTCCGACGACGACGTCGACCGCCTGCGGCAGTGGGCCGTCGAGGCGGGTGTGCACTGGGGCGAGGACGGCGAGCGGCGTGCCCGCTTCGGGATCGACGGGCACGTGCGGCAGGGCACGTGGGACGCGGCGCTCGACCGCATCCTGCTCGGCGCCGCGATGGCCGACGAGGACGCCCGGTTCGTCGGGCCCGCGCTCCCGCTGGACGACGTCGGCTCGACGGACGTGGACCTCGCGGGCCGGCTCGCGGAGCTCGTCGCGCGGCTCACGGAGATCCTGCGCGGCCTCGACGGCGTGCACCCGCTCGCGCACTGGCTCGACACCCTCGACCGCGCGCTCACGCTCCTGGCGGAGGCGCCGCCGACGGAGGCGTGGCAGATCGGCTCCGCGCGCCGCGTGCTGGGCGACGTCCGGGCGGCGGGTGCCGCGCACGGCGGCGTCGCGCTGCGGCTCGCGGACGTGCGGGCGCTGCTCGACGACCGCCTGGCCGGGCGCCCCACGCGCGCCGGGTTCCGCACGGGCGCGCTCACCGTGTGCTCGCTCGAGCCGATGCGCTCGGTGCCGCACCGAGTCGTGTGCCTCCTCGGGCTCGACGACGGCGTTTTCCCCCGCACCGCCGCGCCCGCGGGCGACGACCTGCTCGCCCGGCACCCCGAGATCGGCGAGCGCGACGCGCGCAGCGAGGACCGGCAGATCTTCCTCGACGCCGTCGCCGCGGCGGGCGACCACCTCGTCGTCGTGCACACGGGTGCCGACGAGCGCACCGGGGCGCCGCGCCCGCCCGCGGTCCCCGTGGCGGAGCTGCTCGACGCGCTGGACCGGGTGGCCACCACGGCCGACGGGCGCCCCGCGCGCGAGCACGTCGTCGTGCAGCACCCGCTCCAGACGGTCGACGAGCGGAACTTCACGCCGGGCGCGCTCGGCGTCCACGGACCGTTCAGCCACGACGACGCCGCGTTCGCCGGGGCCCGCCAGGCGCGCGAGAAGCGTGAGCCGGTCGGGGCGCTCGTCGGCGCACCGCTCTCGCTGCCGACCGGTGCCGCCGTCGGCTCCGTGGAAGAACCGGGGTCGCCCACGGCAGCCGGGGGCCGCGCCGACGTCGAGCTCGACGACCTGGTCCGCCTGCTCGAGAACGCGCCCCGCTGGTTCGCGCAGCACACGCTCGACGTGGGTCTCGTGCTGGAGGAGGAGGACGTCGAGGACCGGCTGCCCCTCTCCCTCACGGGGCTCGCGGGCTGGGGCGTGGGCGACCGCGTGCTGCGGGCCGCGCTCGCGGGCGTCGACCCGAACCGCGCGATGCAGGCCGAGTGGCGGCGCGGCCAGGTCCCGCCGCGCGAGCTCGGCCGGTCGGCGCTCCAGGAGGTCGTCCGGGCCGTGGGGCCGCTCCGGGTCGCGGCCGTCGAGGCCGCGCGCGAGGCCGACGTCGCGGCCGGTCGTCCCGTGAGCCAGGACGTGCTGAGCTCCGCCGAGACGGTCGACGTGCGGGCCACTCTCCCGGACGGCGGCACGCTCGTCGGCAGCGTGCCAGGCGTGCACGGCGCGCGCGTGGTGCGCACGGAGTACTCGCGGCTCGGGCCGAAGCACCGGCTGCGCGCCTGGGTGCAGGCGCTCGCGCTGCGCGTGAGCGACCCGGACCGCCCGTGGGACGCCGTCGCGATCGGCCGGTCCCCCCGCGGCCCGGGGGTCGCGTGGTCGACGCTCACGCCGCCCGACCGCGACACGGCGGCCGCCGTGCTGGCCGACCTCGTGGCCCTGCGCGACGAGGCCGCCCGCGAGCCCCTGCCGCTGCTGCCCGAGGTCGCGCTCCGCTACGCCGAGGAGCGGCGCACCACCGACGCGCGCGACGCCCTGATGCGCGCCGGGTGGGCGTGGAACAAGGGCTTCGAGCGCAAGGACCCGTACGTCGTGCTCGCGTGGGGCCAGGACCCCGCGCTCCCCGACCTCGCGGGCCACGCGACGACCGCCGACCTGGGCCGCTTCCCCGACGACCCGACCCGCCTCGGCGCGCTCGCGCGCCGCGTGTGGGACCCCCTGCTGGAGCACGAGCTGCGAGGTGCGCGATGAGCGGCCCGACGTCCGCACCCGCCACGCCCGCCCCGGCGTCCGGACCCGCGGCGCCCGGACCCGTCGCGGGGAGCCCGCGGCGCTTCGACCCGTTCGGCGACCTGCCGCGCGGGACGGTCGTGCTCGAGGCGAGCGCTGGCACGGGCAAGACGCACACCATCGCGACCCTCACGACGCGCTACGTCGCCGAGGGCGTGGCGGCGCTGCCCCAGATCATGCTCGTGACGTTCGGCCGGGCCGCGACGTCGGAGCTGCGCGACCGCGTGCGCGAGCGCCTCGTCGCGACCGAGCGCGCGCTGCGCGGCCCCGACCCGGCGCACAGCACCGACGAGCTCGTCGCGTTCCTCGCCGCGGTCGACGCCGACGAGCTCGCCCGCCGTCGCGAGCGCCTGCGCGTCGCGCTGTCCCAGCTCGACGCCGCGACCATCACGACGACGCACGGGTTCTGCCAGCAGATGCTCACCGCGCTCGGGACGGCGGCCGACGTCGACCTCGCGACGAGCTTCCTGCCCGACGTGGCCGACCTCGTCGAGGAGGTCACGGACGACCTGTACGTGCGGCGGTTCGCCGACCAGAGCGAGCCGATCCTCTCGCCGCGCGACGTGCGCGCGGTCGCCCGCGCGGCGGTGAGCGACCACGGGGCGGTGGTCGCGCCGTCGGACGCGGCCGAGGGCTCGGTGGCCGCGGCGCGGTACGAGGTCGCCGTCGCCGCCCGCCGCGAGGTGGAGGCGCGCAAGCGCGCGATGCACCTGCTCGACTACGACGACCTCCTCGTCCTGCTGCGCCGCGCCCTCACCGACCCGGAGCACGGTGCGACGGCGACGCAGCGCGTCCGGTCGAGGTTCCGCGTCGTCATGGTGGACGAGTTCCAGGACACGGACCCCGAGCAGTGGGCGATCCTGCGCACCGCGTTCCACGGGCGGCCCGACGAGAGCAGCGCGCTCGTCCTCATCGGGGACCCCAAGCAGGCGATCTACGCGTTCCGCGGCGCGGACGTCGTGACGTACCTGCAGGCCGTCGAGGACGCGACGGACACCGCGACGCTCAGCACGAGCTGGCGCAGCGACGGCCCGCTCCTCGCGGGCCTGCACGCGCTGCTCGGCGAGACAGCGCTCGGCGACCCGCGCATCGTCGTGCGCCCGGTCGACGCGGCACACCCCGAGGCACGGTTCTCCGGCGGCGCGCCGGTGCGGCTGCGGCAGGTGACGCGTCGCGCCTACCGGCTGGGCGCCTCGTCGGCGCCGTCGGCCCCGGACGCGCGCGGCCTGCTCGCGAAGGACGTCGCGGCCGACGTCGCGAGCCGCCTCGGCACCGCGTCCGGCGGGGGCGACCGCGTGCGCGACGACACCGGCGGGGCGGCGGGCGACGCGGCGCGCTGGCGCCCGCTCGAGCCGCGCGACGTCGCCGTGCTGACGCGCACGAACGCGCAGGCCGAGGCGGTGCGCTCGGCGCTCGTCGCGCTGGGCGTTCCGGCGGTCGTGTCCGGGCCGTCGAGCGTGTTCGGGTCGGCCGCGGCGCAGGACTGGCTCACGCTCCTCGCGGCGCTGGAGCAGCCGGGCCTCCACCGGCGCGCGACGGCGCTCGCCCTCACCCCGTTCGTCGGCTGGGACGCGCAGCGCCTCGCGACGGCGGACGACGCGGACCACGACGAGCTCGGCGACACGGTCCGGGCCTGGGCGCACCTGCTCGCCGACCGGGGCGTGGCCGCGGTCGCGGAGGTCGCCGCACGGCGGGGGGCGACGGCACGCGTCATGGCGCGCGCCGACGGCGAGCGCTACCTCACCGACCTGCGCCACGTCACGCAGGCGCTGCACGAGGCCGCGACGACCGAGGGGCTCGGCACGGCCGCGCTCACGGCCTGGCTCCGGACCCGGATCGCGGAGGTCGGGACGGTCTTCACCGACGAGCGCACCCGCCGTCTCGAGACCGACGCCGCCGCCGTTCAGGTCGTCACCGTGCACGCCGCGAAGGGCCTTGAGTTCGGCGTCGTCTACGTCCCGTTCGGGTGGGAGCGGTTCGAGCCCGACGACCAGGAGCTGTTCGCGTTCCACGACGACCACGGGCAGCGCGTGCTGCACCTCGGCGGGGTCGGCTCCCCCGGGTTCGTGGACGCCAAGGCGCGCTGGCGCGACGAGGAGCTGGGCGAGGACCTGCGCCTGCTGTACGTGGCGCTCACCCGAGCTCGGCACCAGGTGGTCGTGCACTGGACCCCCACGAAGCGCAGCACGGGATCGGGACCGCTCACCCGCCTCCTGCTCGCCGACCGGATGCTCGGCGGCGAGCCCGGGCGCCACGCGCGGCCCGACGCGATGCGCGACGACGCCGTCCGGTCCGCGTTCGAGGCCGTCGCGGCGCGGTCGGGCGGGACGGTCGTCGTCGAGCAGGTCGACGCGCGGCCGAAGGGCGAGCGCTGGTCGCCCGGCACCCGGTCGGGCACGGACCTCGCGCTCGCGACCGCTGCCCACCTCCCGGACCGCGACTGGCGTCGGGCGTCGTACTCGGCCCTGACCGCGGCCGCGCACCACGGCCCGGTCGGCGGGATCGAGAGCGAGCCCGAGGACCCGGGCGTGCAGGACGAGCCCGAGGAGACCACCGACGACGACACCGCCGCGCCCTCGGCCCCGGCCTCGACCCCGCGCCCCGGCGCGGACGTGCCGTCCCCGTACGAGGGGCAGCCGGGCGGCACCGCGTTCGGCACGCTCGTGCACGAGATCCTCGAGTACGTCGACACCGCGGCCGACGACCTCGACGCCGAGGTGCGCGCCCGCTGCGCACAGGCGGCGACGGTGCGTGTGCCGGGCGTCGAGCCCGTCGCGCTCGCGACGGCGCTCGGCCTGTCGCTGCGCACGCCGCTCGGCCCGATCGCGGGCGGGCTCACGCTCGCCGACGTCGACCCGCGCGACCGGCTGCCCGAGCTCGAGTTCGAGCTCCCGCTCGCCGGGGGCGACGAGACGGAGGGCGTGCGCCCCGCGACGCTGCGCGACCTCGCGGACGTCCTGCGGGCGCACCTGCCCGCCGACGACGCGTTCGCGCGCTACCCCGACCTGCTCGCGGCGCTGGCCGACGAGTCCGAGACCAGCACGGGCACCGGCGGCGTCCCGCTGCGCGGCTACCTCACGGGCTCGATCGACGCCGTGCTGCGCGTGCCCGCCCCGGGTCCCGACGGCGCTCCGGGCAGGGATCCGGGCGGCCGCCGCCGGTACCTCGTCGTCGACTACAAGACGAACCGCGTGGGGCCGCCCGGGGTCCCGCTCGCCGTAGGCGACTACCACCCCGACGCCATGCGCGACGCGATGCTCGCCTCGCACTACCCGCTGCAGCTCGTGCTCTACCTCGTCGCGCTCCACCGCTACCTGCGGTGGCGCGTGCGCGACTACGACCCGGACCGCGACCTCGCGGGCGGGGCGTACCTCTTCGTGCGCGGCATGGCCGGCCCGGACACGCCCCGCGGCCCCGACGGCACCCCGTACGGCGTCGTCGCATGGAGCCCGCCGCCCGGGCTCGTCGTCGCCCTGTCCGCCCTGCTCGACGGAGGTCGCGCATGACCACGACCACTCCCGGGTCGGCGCTCCGGCCCCCCGCTCCTCCTGCGGGCGACGCGGTCGACGAGGGCGACCCGCGGCTCGCCGTCGGCGTGCCGGCGGGCCTGGCGCCGTTCAACGTCGCGCGCGTGGTCTCGGCCGCCGACGTGCGCGTCGCGCTGCGGCTCGGCCGGCTCACGGGCGAGCACGACGACCAGGTGCTGCTCGCCGTCGCGCTCGCCGTCCGTGCCGTGCGCAGCGGCTCCGTGTGCGTGCGCCTCGACGACCTCGGCTCCCTGGCGCTGCCCGAGGACGAGGAGGCCGCCCGGACCGACGCCGCCGACCTGCCGTGGCCGGACCGCACCGCGTGGGCCGACGCCGTCGCGCGCAGCCCGCTCGTCGCCGTCGGGGTCGACGGCCCGCCCGACCGCCCCGCGCGCTGGGTCGGGGGCGCGCTGTACCTCGACCGCTACTGGCGCGACGAGCTCGCGGTCCGGCACGACGTCGACGGCCGGCTCGCGGCGCCCGACCTGCCGGTGGACGCCGACCGTCTCGACGCCGCGCTGGCCCGCCTCTTCCCCGCGGCGGAGGACACGCGCCAGCGGCTCGCCGCCGCGCACGCCGCCACGCGCCGGCTCACCGTGCTCACGGGTGGCCCCGGCACGGGCAAGACGACGACGGTCGCGCGGCTGCTCGCCGTCCTGCACGACGCCGTCCCGCACGACGCTGCCCGTCCCGCGGCCGCGGTGGTGCCCGCTCCGTCGCGCGCGGAGGCGACCGCCCCGGCCGACCAGGGCACGGCGCTGCGCGTCGCGCTCGCCGCCCCGACCGGGAAGGCGGCCGCACGGCTCCAGGAGGCGGTGCGCGAGGTCGTCGCCGGGTTCGGGGACGCCGCCGACCGCGCGCGCGTCGGGACTCCCGTCGCGACGACGCTGCACCGCCTGCTCGGGTACCGGCCGGGCAGCAGCACCCGGTTCCGTCATGACGCGCACCACCACCTGCCGCACGACGTCGTCGTCGTCGACGAGACGTCGATGGTCGCGCTGCCGCTCATGGCGCGGCTGCTCGAGGCGCTGCGGCCGGACGCGCGGCTCGTGCTCGTCGGGGACCCGGACCAGCTCGCCTCGGTGGAGGCCGGTGCCGTGCTCGGCGACCTCGTGCACCGCGAGCCCGTCACGCCCCCGGCCACCGCACCGGTCGTGCTCGCGGCGGCCGAGACCGCGCTGGCCGACGCGCCGCCGCCCGCCGACGGCGAGGTCGACGACCGGGCGGTGCTCGGCAACGGCGTCGTCCGGCTGCGCACCGTCCACCGTCAGGACCGCGACTCGGAGATCCTGCCGCTCGCCGCCGCGATCCGGGCCGAGGACGCGGAGGCGACGCTCGCCCTGCTGCGCGCGGGGCACGGGTCCGTGGAGTTCCTCGAGACGCCCGACGACGAGCCCGACGACGCGGTGCTGGCCGCGGTCCGCGCGGACGCCGTCGCTGCGGGGACCCTGCTCGTCGAGGCCGCGCGCGCCGGGGACGCGGCCGCCGCGCTCGACGCGCTCGCGCGGCACCGCGTCATGGTGGCGCACCGGCGCGGGCCCGCGGGGCGCGGCCGGTGGGCGGCGCAGGTCGAGGCGTGGGTCGAGGAGGCGACCGGCCACCACGCGACCGACTCCCCGTGGGTCGCCGGGCGGCCCCTGCTCGTCACGACGAACGACGCCGAGGTCGGCCTCTACAACGGCGACACCGGCGTGCTCGTCGCGGAGCCCTCGGGCGGGGTCGTCGCCGTGTTCGGGGACCCGCGCGCGCCGCTGCGCGTGCGCACGCACCGGCTGCCGCCCGTGGAGACCGTGCACGCCATGACGGTCCACCGCGCCCAGGGCAGCCAGTTCGACCGGGTCACACTCGTCCTGCCGCCCGCGACCTCGCCGCTGCTCACGCGCGAGCTGCTGTACACGGCGGTGACGCGCGCGCAGTCGTTCGTGCGCGTCGTCGGCTCCGAGGACGCCGTGCGCACCGCGGTGACGAGCCCGGTCCACCGGGCGAGCGGGCTGCGGACTCCGCTGCCCGGCGGTCAGTCCTCGGTGCGCTCCGCCTGATCCCGCTCGCGCAGCTCCTTGAGGCGGCCCCAGGGCACGAGCACGATCCAGGCGACGGACGCGACGGCGGCGCCCATGATCATCGAGGGGACGTCCATGGCGACCATCCTGGCAGGCGTGCGCGGTCGCCCCGGGGAATGAGGCACGAGGGTGGCCGGTTGGCACCAGGGTGAGCACCCAGACCCCCCGCCTGTCCGTCCTCGACCTCGTGCCCGTCCGCTCGGGCCAGTCCAGCACCCAGGCGGTGCGAGCGTCGCTCGACCTGGTCCGCCTCGCCGACCGGCTCGGCTTCGAGCGCTACTGGTTCGCCGAGCACCACAACATGCCCGCGGTCGCGGCCTCGACCCCGCCCGTGATGATCGCCGCGGCGGCGTCGGTGACGGACCGGATCCGCGTCGGCTCCGGCGGCGTCATGCTGCCCAACCACGCGCCGCTCGTCGTGGCCGAGCAGTTCGCGGCGCTCGAGGCGATCGCGCCGGGGCGGGTCGACCTGGGCCTCGGCCGCGCCCCCGGCTCGGACCCGGTCGTCACGCAGCTCCTGCGCATCACCGGCCCGACGGCCGACGTCGACCGCTTCCCCCAGCACGTCACGGACATCCTCGCGCTCATGAGCCCGCAGGGCGCGACGCTGCGCCTCACGAGCGGGCAGGTCTACGACGTGCACGCGACGCCCGCCGCGGACGGTACCCCGACGGTCTGGCTGCTCGGGTCGAGCGACTACTCCGCGCGCCTCGCGGCCGAGCTCGGCCTGCCGTACGTGTTCGCGAACCACTTCTCGGGCCAGGGCATCGACGAGATCCTCGCCCTGTACCGCGAGGGCTACCGCCCGAGCGAGGCGTTCCCCGAGCCCCGCACGTTCCTCACCCTCAACGCCGTCGTCGCGGAGACCGATGACGAGGCGCGCGCCCGGGCACTCCCCCAGGCCCGCATGATGGCGCGCCTGCGCACCGGGCAGGCGCTCACCGCGCTCGAGACCGTCGAGGAGGCGCAGGCCGCGCCGCTCGACGGTGCGGCCGGGGAGATGGTCCAGGACAGCCTGCGCCGCTGGGCCGTCGGGACGCCCGACGCCGCGGCGGCGGAGGTCCGTCGGCTCGCCGAGCGGCACGGCGTGGACGAGGTCATGGTCGTGCCCGTCGCCGCGTCCCGTGCGGACGAGGCGCTCGACGCGACGCCGGGCCGCGCGAGCACGCTCGAGCTCCTCGCGGGAGAGCTCGCCGCCTGACCCTCCCCGCCGAGCACGACGTCGCTGTCGCCAGGGCGCCCGTCACGACAGCAAGGTCGTGCTCGACGCGGAGCGACGTCGTGGTCGGCGTCGGCGCGGTGGCGGGGACGCTGCGGCGTCGGTGGGAGGCGGTAGCGTCGCGCGCATGACCACGAAGTACGACGACGCGTCCTGGCACTCCGGCGGCGAGGGCTACCCGCCCGAGGCCGGTCCCGAGGCGGGGGCGACGCACATCGGCATGTTCCTCGCGTGGGCGGTGCTCGCGGGGCACGCGTCCCCGGAGCTCGAGGAGGACTCCGAGGACGAGCTCGCGGCGCTGCGCGAGCGCACCGTCACGCCGGGCGCGTTCGTGCACGAGTCGTGCGACGGCAAGCTCGTCGACCACGACCTCGACGACATCGGCACGGCGTTCGCGAACGCCTACTACGCGGGCGACGACGAGGACGAGGGCGACGGCGGCCTCTACCTCGAGGACTACGTGGACGCCGTGAGCCCCGGCGACGGGGAGCCCGAGGACGTGTACCGCGTCCCGGACACGTGGGAGACGTACGAGCTCGTCGCGCCGCTGATCGACGCGCGGTTCGCCCAGTGGGACGACGAGGGCCGCCCGGCGGTCCTGCGGCACCGCGCGTGACATGAGCGCCCCGACGCCCGTCACGCGCCTCGCCGCCGTCCTGCGCGCCGACAACCCCGGCCCCATGACGCTCGACGGCACGCGCTCGTACGTGCTGCGCGCGCCGGGCTCGGCGTCGTGCGTCGTCGTGGACCCGGGGCCCGACGACGCGGCCCACCTCGACGCGCTCGCCGCCGCCGGGCCGGTCGAGCTCGTGCTCGTGACTCACCGCCACGCCGACCACACGGCCGGGTCCCCCGGGCTGCGCGCGCGCACCGGCGCCCCGGTGCGGGCCGCCGACCCGGACCACTGCCACGGCGGCGCGCCGCTGCGCGACGGCGAGGTGATCGAGGCCGCGGGCCTGCGGCTCGTGGTCCTCGCCACGCCCGGCCACACCGCCGACTCGGTCTGTCTCGTCCTGCCCGACGACGGCCAGGTCGCCTCGACCGACGAGCGCGCCCGCCGCACGGCGCACCCGGGCCCGGCGGGCTCCGGTACCGCGGGCTTCGGCACCGCGGGCTCCGGGACCGCGGTGCCCGAGGGCGCACGGACGCCGTCGGGCACGACGGTCCTCACCGGGGACACGGTGCTCGGGGCGGGGACGACGGTGATCGCGGCGCCCGACGGGTCGCTCGGCGCCTACCTCGCGAGCCTCGACGCGATCGAGGCCGTGGCGGGCGGTCCAGGCCTGCTGACCGGCCTCCCCGGCCACGGACCGGTCGTCGACGACCTCGCGGCGCGCGTGCGCGCGTACCGGGAGCACCGTCACGAGCGTCTCGCCCAGGTGCGGGCCGCGCTGACGGCGCTCGGCCTGGCCCCGGACGCGCCGGGCGCGGTCGACGAGGTGGTCACGCGGGTCTACGCCGACGTCGACCCCACGGTGCGAGGAGCCGCCCGGCAGTCCGTCGCCGCGCAGCTCGCGTTCCTCGCCGGCCCAGACACCGACGCGGGCACCGGCCGCCGGCACCGGCACCGGCACCGGCACCGGCACCGGCACCGGCACGATCGCCGACATCGGAGCGGACGCGGCCGACGACAGCCCCGGCACCCCGAGCGGCGACGGCTGACTGTCGGTGCCACGGTGCACGATGACGGGATGACGACACCACGGCTCGGTATCGCGTTCGTGCCCACCCACGCACCGGAGAGCCTGCGGCGGCTCGCGACGACGGCGGAGGACGCCGGCCTCGACGACCTCTGGGTGTGGGAGGACTGCTTCAAGCAGTCCGGCCTCGCCTCGGCGGCCGCTGCCCTGGCGTGGACCGAGCGCGTGCGCGTCGGCATCGGGCTCATGCCCGCCCCGCTGCGCAGCACGGCGATCACGGCGATGGAGGTCGCGACGCTCGCGCGGATGTTCCCCGGTCGCCTCGTCGCGGGCGTCGGGCACGGCGTCCAGGAGTGGATGGGGCAGGCGGGGGTGCGCGTCGCGTCGCCGCTGACGCTCCTGCGCGAGCACGCGACGGCGCTGCGGAGCCTGCTCGCGGGCGAGGAGGTCACGACGGACGGCCGGTACGTCACGCTCGACGCCGTCCGGCTCGACTGGCCGCCCACGGAGCCGATCCCTCTGTGGCTGGGCGGGTCCGGGCCGCGGACGCTCGCGCTGGCCGGCGAGCTCGGCGACGGTCTCATCCTCACGAACGCGCTGACCCTCGAGGACGTGCGGGGCGCAGCGTCGGTCGCGCGGGAGGGCGGCGCGGGCCCCGGGTTCGACGTCCACGCGACGCTCATCGCCGCGACGGGGCCGGACGCGCAGGCACGGGTCGACCGCGAGCTGCCGGTGTGGGGCGCGGAGCCCGGTCGGGGCATCGGCGCCGCAGGTGACGCCCACGCGGTCGCGGCGGGCGTCCTGGCTCTCGCGGAGGCGGGCGCGACGGCCGTGGCGGTCCAGCCCACTGCGGACGAGCCCGACGTCGAGGCGTTCGTGCGCTTCCTCGGGCGCGAGGTCGCGCCGCTGCTCAGCTCTCGGTGACGCGCCCGGTGTCGCCCTCGGTGCCCGCGGCGCCGGGCCGCTGCCGCAGGCCGTGGACGAGGGCGACCACCGCGCACACCAGCGCGACGGCGCCGACGGCGAGCGCGAGGCGGACGGGGAAGTCGGCGTAGAGGTCGGTGACCTCGCCGACCGGGAGGCCCCAGCCCGCCGCGGTCTCCCGCACTTCCGCCGCGAGCGCACCGATCCTTCCGGGCACCCGCGTCACGGCTGCGGAGACCCACCCGAGCAGCTCGAGGACGACGGAGGCCACGGAGTGGGCGCCGGACGCGAGGGGGATCACCGGTCCACCCTAGCGGAACCGGACAGCGCGGTCATATGCGGCACGGCGGGTATCGCCTCAGGTCAGCGGCTTGGCGAAGCACAGCGCGACGTGGTTGTCGCCGTCGTAGGGCGGGAAGTGCGCGACGGCACGGAAGCCGAACGAGCGGTAGAGCGCGATAGCGCCGGGCTGGCGGATGCCCGTCTCGAGCAGGAGCGTGGAGACCGCGCGCTCACGTGCCGCCGTCTCCAGCCCGTCGAGGAGCCGACGCGCGGTCCCCGTGCGGCGCGCGCTCTCCCGCACGAACACCTTCTTCGCCTCGAGCGCGTCCTGCGGCGCGCCGGGCTCGGGCCGTCGCAGCGACGCGCATCCGAGGGCCTCGCCGTCCCGGTACGCCACGAGGGTGACCACGACGTCCGCTCCCAGGCGCGCGTCCACGCCCTCGAAGCCTCCGGCGGAGTCGAGGCTGCCGAAGAGTTCCGGGTACAGGACGGCGGACGACGTCTCGTGCATCTCGCGGCGCAGCGCGGCCGCGTCGGGGTCGTCCCACGGGACGGCTCGGAGCTCGACCGCGGCTCCCCCGACGACCGGGCCGCCCGCCGCGGCGCCGGACCCCGACCCCGCGCCGTCCGGCGCAGCGCCCCGTGGTCCGGTGGCATCCGGCGCGGCGGTCCCCGCTCCGGCGGCATCCGGCGCAGCGGCGGGCGACACGCGCAGGTCGAGCGCGAAGCAGCGCGAGAGTGGCTGCCCGGCGTAGTGGCCGTACGACTCGATCGGCACGTACCCGAGCGCGAGGTAGAGGTCGATGGACTCCGGCTGGAGCGTGCCCGTCTCCAGCACGAGCCGGTCGAGGCCCGCGGCGACCGCGCGCTCGTGCAGCGCACGCATCGCGGTGCGCGCGTGCCCGCGGCCCCGGTGGGCGGGCTCGACGTACAGGCGCTTCACCTCGCCGGTCCGCGCGGGGTGCGTGCCGCCGCGTCCGTCCGGCGTACCGGAGACGTCGCGCAGCGCGACGAAGGCGACCGGTTCGCCGTCCTCCCGGACCACGACGTTCGCGAGCGCCGCCTCGGGGGCGAACGTGCCGGCGTCGGGCTCGCCGTAGCGCACCGCGAGCTCCGCCTGCTGCCGCGACCGCAGCCGCTCGGCCGCGGCGTCGTCCGCCGGCACCGTCGCCACGGTGACGACCCCGGCCCCGGGGCGCCCGACGGCGTCGGGCAGGACGCGCGGGAGCGTCACGCGCGGACGAGCGCGCCCAGGACGGACGTGAAGAACCCGAGGCCGTCGGTGCCGGCGCGCGGGCCGGCCTCGGCGGCCGGGCCGAAGCCGGGCTCGACGGCGTGCTCCGGGTGGGGCATGAGGCCGACGACGTTGCCCGCCGCGTTCGAGATGCCCGCGATGCCGCGGCGCGACCCGTTCGGGTTCCAGCCGTCGTAGCGGAAGACGACGCGGCCCTCGGCCTCGAGCTCGTCGAGCGTCCGCTCGTCGGCGACGAACTGCCCGTCCTGGTTCTTCAGCGGGATCGTGATGCGCTGGCCGGCCGTGTAGTCGCGCGTCCAGGCGGTGTCGGCGTTCTCGACCACGAGGACCTGCTCGCGGCACACGAAGTGCAGGTGGTCGTTCTTGACCATCGACCCCGGGAGCAGGTGCGCCTCGGTGAGGATCTGGAAGCCGTTGCAGATGCCGAGCACGGGCATGCCGCCCTTCGCGGCGTCCACGATCGACTCCATGACCGGCGCGAAGCGGCTGATCGCGCCCGCGCGCAGGTAGTCGCCGTAGGAGAAGCCGCCGGGCAGGACGACCGCGTCCACGCCGTGGAGGTCGGCGTCGGCGTGCCAGAGCGACACGGCCTCGCCGCCCGCGAGGCGCACCGCGCGCGCGGCGTCGCGGTCGTCGAGCGTGCCGGGGAAGGTGACGACGCCGACCGTGGCCGTCGCGAGAGCCGAGGCGGTCATCAGGCGAGACCCTGCGACGTGATCGTCGCGGCGGCGTCCGTCTCGATGTCGGCGACGCGCACGACGTCCTCGATGACGGGGTTCGACAGAAGCTTCACCGCGGCCTCCTCGGCGGCGGCGAGGACCTCCGGCGTCACCGGGCCTTCGACCTCGAGCTCGAACCGCTTGCCCTGGCGGACGGACGTGAACTGGGTGAAGCCGAGGCGCGGCAGCGCCCCGACGACGGCCTTGCCCTGCGGGTCCAGGATCTCGGGCTTGGGCATGACCTCGACGACGACGCGTCCCACGGGGGCTCCTTGGCGAGAGTGTTGGGAGGGCCGGGGCTCCGGGATCCCGGCCACGTCACGGGCGTCGAGGACGCCCGGGGGGACGGGACGAGCGGGAGCCGACGGCGGGATTCCGCGCTCAGTCTAGCGGGCGCGCGCACCCGCCCGGTCGGGCGTCCGCACGGTGAGCGGGCGGGCTCAACCGCCCGCGGTGCGGCGCCGGTCCGGGGTGTCGACCGGGATGTTGCCGTCGAGCACGTGCTTGCGCCAGGCCCGGTCGACGTTCGACCGCGCGAAGAGCATGGCGGACCCGATTGCGCACACCAGGACCAGCGGCCAGTACCACCAGGTGAAGGGGAGCCGCCACACGTACTCAGCCCCTGACGAGATCACCCCGAGGAACACCATCATGGCCGAGACGACCAGCTGGGTCCCCGTGACGAGCGACGCGGCCGCGACAGCCCTGCGCCAGGGGTAGAGCGCCCCGTGGATGTCGTCGGCGACCCACCACCAGTACCGCGCGGGGAGCCGCAGGTCGAACCACCGGTAGAGCAGCCAGCGCCCGAGCGGCGGGTGCTCGCGCCACCGCAGCGCCCACCCCGCGCGGACGAGGCCCCACGCCTCGCGGGCGCCGATGCCGCGGGGAGCGGCGCCGTCGTCCGGCTCGGGCGCCAGGTCGAGCAGGACGGCGAGCGCCTCGTCCCCGTGCAGGTCGCGCCAGCGCCGGGGGTAGGCGCGCAGCCAGAACCGCGCGGACCGCTCGTACCGGTCGGCGCCGCGCGCCCCGCGGGCAGGGCGACCGGGCTGCGCGCCGTCGGCGGCGGCCCGCCGCCCGGTCACGCGCCGCTCCCGGCGAGACCGTCGGCGGCACCCCGACCGGTACCGCGGGAGAGCGACCGGCGCGCGCGCTCCGCGAGCTCGGCGAGGCGCAGGGTCTCGGCGCGGGCGGCGCGGCGCCCGTCGTCGGTCGCGCGGTAGTAGCGACGCAGCCGGCCGTCGACGACCTCCTCGCCCGTCGGCTCGACGAGACGGGCCGCGACGAGGCGGTCGAGGTTCCCGTAGAGGGTGCCCGCGCCGAGGCGGGTGCGTCCGTCGGAGAGCTCGCGCACCGACCGGATGACGGCGTAGCCGTGGAGCGGCTCCCCGCTGAGGGCGAGGAGCACGAGGTACGCCTGCTCCGTCATGCGGAACGGGGCTGAGGAGACCATGGTCGATATATATCGCCCGACGACCTATGCGCGCAATCCCTCGGCGCGTGTCGGAGGGTGGGGCTAGGCTCGAACACGTGTTCGAGACGCACGCTCGGGCACGGTGCGAGGGCGGGGTCCTGCCCCTTCCCCGCCCTCGCACGACACCTCGCCCGACGACGCACGGAGGCTCCCCATGGACGCACCGGCAGCAACCGTCCCGACGATCGACCGCGGCCGTTCACGGCCCGCGCCGGCCACCGTGGCGCGCGTCCTCGCGCGCGACGGGACGTGCGTCTTCCCGGGCTGCCGCGTACCGGCGTTCCGCTGCGACCTCGACCACGTCGTCGCCCCGCGGCCGGTCACAGGCACGGGCACAGGCACAGGCACAGGCACCGGAATGGACGACGACGCGGAGTCCGCGCACGGGGCCGACAACCTCGTCGCCCTGTGCCGCCACCACCGGGTCGTCCGCGCACGCGACGGCTGGCGCCCGGCGCTGCTCGCCGACGGGTCGGTACGGTGGACCGCGCCGAGCGGGCACACCTACCTCCGACCCGGCACCCTCCGGACCGCGTGAGGCGTCAGGAGAGAGGCGTCAGGAGCCAGGCGTCAGGCGTCAGGAGCCAGGCGTCAGGCGTCAGGCGTCAGGCCTCAGGCGTCAGGCCTCAGGCCTCAGGCGAGCGTCGATCCGGTGAGCCGCTCGTACGCCTCGAGGTACCGCGCGCGGGTGCGCGCGACGACGTCGGCCGGGATCGACGGCGGCGGGGTGTCCGCGGCGCGGTCCCAGCCCGACGCGGGCGACGTGAGCCAGTCGCGCACGAACTGCTTGTCGAAGCTCGGCTGCGCGCGGCCCGGCTCCCACTGGTCCGCGGGCCAGAAGCGCGACGAGTCGGGCGTGAGCACCTCGTCGCCGAGCACCGTCTCCCCCGTCGCCGGGTCCACGCCGAACTCGAGCTTGGTGTCCGCGAGGATCACGCCGCGATCGCGCGCGATCTCCTCGGCGCGCGCGTACACGGCGAGCGTGAGGTCGCGCAGGCGCGTGGCGTCGTCGAGGCCGATCTGCTCGACCACGACGTCGAACGAGACGTTCTCGTCGTGCTCGCCCACGGCAGCCTTCGTCGCCGGCGTGAAGATCGGCTCGGGCAGGCGCGACCCGTCGACGAGGCCGTCGGGCAGCGGCACGCCGCAGACCTCGCCGCCCGCGCGGTACTCCACGAGGCCGGAGCCCGTCAGGTACCCGCGCGCCACGCACTCGACCGGGAACATGTCGAGGCGGCGGCAGATCATCGCGCGCCCGGCGACGACGTCCGGCACGAGGCCGTCGCCCGGCACCGCCGAGACGGCGGTCGAGACGACGTGGTTCGGCACGAGGTCGGCGAGCTGCTCGAACCACCACAGGCTGAGCTGCGTGAGCACGACGCCCTTGTCGGGGATACCGGGCGACAGCACGTGGTCGTAGGCGCTCACCCGGTCGCTCGCGACGACGAGGACGACGTCGCCCAGGGGGTGCACGCCCCCGACGGCCGGCAGGTCCGGCGTGTACAGGTCGCGCACCTTGCCGGAGTACGCGTGCGTCCAGCCGGGCAGGTCGAGCGCGGCCGTGTCGAGGGCGTCGGCCTCGCCGAGCGAGAGAGCCGAGCCGGGGTCCAGGGGTGGGTGCGTCACGGCCCCTAGTCTCGCACCGGCCCCGGCGAGGTCGCCCACCGGTCCAGGAGCGCGCGACGTAGGGACGAAAAGTCGCTACTGTGCCTCCCAGGACGGCCGTGGGAGCGCTCTCCCGCCGTCAGGGGGCCGCACCGGAGCGACTCCTGCGGGGGCGCGTGCGCTGCTGTCCCGGCCCGCCGACGGCGGCAGGCCCCATCCGCACGGAGGAGGCAACGATGCACCACCGCACGATGCACCATCGCCTGACAGCGCTAGCGGCCGGAGTGGGGGTGGTCGTCGCAAGCGTAGGCCTCGCGACGACCGCGCACGCGGGCGATCTCGGTCCCGTGGGCGCGCCCCGGTCCGCACCGAGCCCGACCCCGTCACCGACGACCGCGAGCCCCGCCGCCCCCGCCCCCGACGACCTGTCGGAGGGGCAGCTCCGCGCCCTCGAGCGCGACCTGGGGCTCGATGCCGCGGGCGTCGCCGACCGGCTCGCGCTCGACGCCGCGACGGCCACCGTCGAGCGCGCGCTCAGCGACGGGCTCGGGACGGCATACGCCGGCACGTGGGTCGACGCCGAGGCGGGCGCCCCCGTCGTCGCCGTGACCGACCCGGCGGCCGTCGCCGACGTCGAGGCGGCCGGTGCGACGGCCCTCGTCGTGGAGCACGGCCTGGCCGAGCTCGACGACGTCGCGGCCCGGCTCGACGCGACCACCACCCCCGACGCCGTCCAGGCCTGGTACGTCGACGTCACCACGAACGAGGTGGTCGTCGAGTCGCTCGACCCCGCGGCGGCGCAGGCGTTCGTCGCCGCGTCCGGGGTCGACGCCGCCGCGGTGCGCACCGAGATCCTCCCGGCGCCGTACGAGCTCACGGCCGACGTGCGCGGCGGCGACCGCTACATCACCCGGGACCCGGGCGCGTCGTCGGGCTCGGCCTGCTCGATCGGCTTCGCCGTCCAGGGCGGCTTCGTCACGGCGGGGCACTGCGGCGCGGCGGGCAAGGAGGTGCTCACCGCGAGCTGGGCGCGCATGGGGACGGTCCAGGCGGCGTCGTTCCCCGGCCACGACTACGCGTGGGTGCGCGTCGACGCCGGGTTCTCCCCCGTCCCCCGGGTGAACAACTACGCGGGCGGCACCGTCGACGTCGCCGGCTCGGCCGAGGCGCCCGTGGGTGCGTCGGTGTGCCGCTCGGGCGCCACGACCGGCTGGCGCTGCGGCGTCATCGAGCAGAAGAACATCACCGTCAACTACGGCAACGGCGACGTTCCCGGCCTCGTGCGCGGCAGCGCGTGCGCGGAGGGCGGCGACTCGGGCGGGTCGGTGATCTCCGGCAACCAGGCGCAGGGCGTCACGTCGGGCCGCATCAACGACTGCTCGAACGGCGGCAAGTTCATCTACCAGCCCGTCAACCCGATCCTGTCGGCCTACGGGCTGTCGCTCGTGACCACGGGCGGCGGGTCGGGCAGCGCGCTCGTGGGGCTCGCGGGCAAGTGCATCGACGTCCCCGGGTCCGACTTCAGCGACGGCAAGCGCCTCCAGCTGTGGACGTGCAACGGGTCGAGCGCGCAGCGCTGGACGTTCGAGGCCGACGGCACCGTCCGCGCGGGCGGCAAGTGCATGGACGTCGCGTGGGCGGCCACGGCCGACGGCACGGCGCTCCAGCTCGCGAACTGCAGCGGCAACGCGGCCCAGAAGTTCGTGCTCAGCGGCGCGGGCGACCTCGTGTCGGTGCTGGCGAACAAGTGCGTCGACGTGCCGAGCAGCAACAGCGCCGACGGCACCAAGCTCCAGATCTGGACGTGCAACGGCACCGCGGCCCAGAAATGGCGCCGCGCCTGACGCCTCACCCCTGAGGTGCTGAGCACGGCACGGCGGTCGCTCCCCCGTGGAGAACGAGCGCCGTGCCGTGCTCGACGGCGGGGTTGTCAGCCCGCGAGCGTGACCTCGCCCGCGGCGGCCCTCGCCGCGATGTCGGTGCGGTGGTGCGAGCCCGGGAGCACGATGCGGTCGACCGCGGCGTACGCCCGGCGGCGCGCCTCGGCCAGGTCCGCGCCGCGCGCCACGACCGACAGCACGCGGCCGCCCGACGCGACCAGGCCGCCGTCCGCGCGCGACGTGCCCGCGTGCAGCACGTGCACGCCCTCGACGCCCTCCGCCGCGTCGATCCCCGTGATCGGGTCGCCGCCACGGACGGCGCCCGGGTAGCCGTGCGCCGCGACGACGACGGTGACCGACGCGTCGTCGTGCCAGCGCAGCGGGCCGACCTCGGCGAGCCGCCCCTCGGCCGCCGCCAGCATGACCGCGGACAGCGGCGTCGCGAGGCGCGTGAGCACGGACTGCGTCTCCGGGTCGCCGAAGCGCGCGTTGAACTCGACGACGCGCGTGCCGCGGCTCGTCAGCGCGAGACCCACGTAGAGCACGCCGACGAACGGGGTGCCGCGCCGCGCCATCTCGTCGATCGTCGGCTGCGCGACGCGCGTGACGACCTCCTCCACCAGGCCCTCGGGCGCCCACGGCAGCGGGCTGTAGGCGCCCATGCCGCCCGTGTTCGGGCCCGCGTCGGCGTCGAACGCACGCTTGAAGTCCTGGGCGGGGGCGAGCGGCACGACCGTCGCGCCGTCGCTCACGCAGAAGAGGGAGACCTCGGGACCGTCGAGGTACTCCTCGACGACGACGCACGGGTCCTCAGGTGTGCCGTCCGCCGCACGGCGGGGCGTCGCGAAGCACGCGGCGGCGTGCTCGAGCGCGGCCTGACGGTCCTCCGTGACGACGACGCCCTTGCCCGCGGCCAGGCCGTCGTCCTTGATGACGTAGGGCGCGCCGAACGCGTCGACGGCGGCCGCGACCTCGTCGACGTTGGTGCACACGTGCGCGAGCGCCGTGGGGACCGACGCGGCGGCCATGACGTCCTTCGCGAACGCCTTGGAGCCCTCGAGCCGCGCGGCCTCGGCGCTCGGCCCGAACACGGGGACGCCGGCCTCGCGCACCGCGTCCCCGACGCCGGCGACGAGCGGCGCCTCCGGGCCGACGACGACGAGGTCGACGCCCAGGTCCGTCGCGAGCGCGGCCACCGCGGCGCCGTCGTTCTGGTCCACCGCGTGCAGCGTCGCGAGGTCCCCGATGCCCGGGTTCCCCGGGGCGGCGTGCAGCTCGTGCCGCTCCGCGCCCGGGCGGTCGGCCTCGTGCGCGAGGGCGTGGACGATGGCGTGCTCGCGGGCACCGGTCCCGACGACGAGGATCTTCACGGGCGCCGAGTCTACCGAGACGGCCCGGACGCCCCGCAGGGCGTCCGGGCCGTGGTCGGCAGGGGGCGTCGGCTCAGTGGATGAGGTCGTGGCGCGGGATGATCGCGTCGCGGCTCGGGCCGACGCCGATCGCGGAGATCCGCGTGCCCGACATCTCCTCCAGCGCGTGCACGTAGCGCTGCGCGTTGACCGGCAGGTCGTCGAACGTGCGGGCGCCGGAGATGTCCTCCCACCAGCCGTCGAGCTCCTCGTAGATCGGCTTCGCGTGGTGGAACGCCGTCTGGTCGAGCGGCATCTCGTCGTACCGGACGCCGTCGACGTCGTACGCGACGCAGACCGGCACCTTCTCGAAGCCGGTGAGGATGTCGAGCTTGGTGAGCACCATGTCGGTGATGCCGTTGACGCGGGTCGCGTAGCGCGCGATCACCGAATCGTACCAGCCGCAGCGGCGCGCGCGGCCCGTCGTGACGCCGTACTCGCCGCCCTGCTTGAGCAGGTACTCGCCGTTCGCGTCGAACAGCTCGGTCGGGAACGGGCCCTCGCCCACGCGCGTCGTGTACGCCTTGATGACGCCGATCACGGAGCTGATGCGCGTCGGCCCGACGCCGGAGCCCGTGAGCGCGCCGCCCGCGGTCGCGTTGGACGACGTGACGAACGGGTACGTCCCGTGGTCGACGTCGAGCATCGTGGCCTGCCCGCCCTCGAAGAGGACGTTCTTGCCCGCGTCGAGCGCCTTGTTCAGCTCGAGCGCCGTGTCCGCGACCATCGGCTTGAGCCGGTCGGCGTACTGCAGCAGCTCGGCCACGGTCTCGTCCACGGTGATGGCACGGCGGTTGTAGACCTTCACCAGCAGGTGGTTCTTCTGGTCGAGCGAGCCCTCGATCTTCTCCGCGAGGATCTTCTCGTCGAACAGGTCCCAGATGCGGATGCCGACGCGGTTGATCTTGTCCGCGTACGCCGGCCCGATGCCGCGGCCCGTCGTGCCGATGCGGCGCTTGCCGAGGAACCGCTCGCTCACCTTGTCGATCGTGCGGTGGTAGCCCGCGATGACGTGCGCGGAGCCCGAGACGAGCAGGCGCGAGACGTCGACGCCGCGCGAGATCAGGTCGTCGAGCTCCTGGAACAGCACCTCGATGTCGACGACGACACCGTTCGCGATGACCGGCGTGACCCCCGGGGACAGGATGCCCGACGGCAGCAGGTGGAGCGCGTACTTCTCGTCCCCGATGACGACCGTGTGGCCGGCGTTGTTGCCGCCGTTGAACTTGACCACGTAGTCGACCCGGGACCCGAGGAGGTCGGTCGCCTTGCCCTTGCCCTCATCGCCCCACTGGGCACCGACGAGCACCACGCCTGGCATGGAATCCCCACTTTCGCGCTGCCTGTTCCTCGGGCCGGTCATGGTCGTGGGCGCGCACCGGCGTCCGGAGCGGAGCGGGCACGGCGTGCCCGACGGCGCCGGGCCCGCGGGCCCGAGGCGTCACCCGGGCGGCAGAGACCCGGGGACCGGCGCCGAGTTTACCGGTCGGATGACGGAAATTGACCTTCGAGGCGGCTATCGACCGCGTCACGCCCGGGATGGGCAGAATGGCCTCATGAGCGACACCCACCCGAACCTCCTCGACGGCCCCGCGCCCGTCCGCCTCCCCGACGACTACGCGCACGTCCGCGACGCCATCGCGGCCGACGGCGACCCGTACGAGATCGCGGGCCGCTCGCCCGCGAGCTCGCTCGCCTGGGCCTACCTCGCCGAGGACTTCCTCCACGAGAACGGCTCGCGCGGCGCGGTGACGGCCTACGCGTTCGCGCGCACCGGCTACCACCGCGGGCTGGACTCCCTGCGGCGCGCCGGCTGGCGCGGCCAGGGACCGATCCCGGCCGACCACGTGCCGAACCAGGGCTTCCTGCGCGCGCTCCTGGCCCTCGCCGAGTGCGCCGCGTACCTCGGCGAGGTCGAGGAGGCGGAGCGCTGCGAGCAGTTCCTGCGCGACTCCGGGACCTCGGCCGACGAGGTGCGCGCGCTGCGCTGACCGGCCGCGCGTCCGCCCGGCGACCACCGGGTGGGCGCGCGACGCACCCGGGCGGCGTCTAGAGTCGTGGGCATGATCGAGATCGCCACGTCCCCCGCGACGACGACCCTCGTCATCGCCGGAGACCTCGATCTCGCCGAGCGCGACCAGTTCCCGGAGATCGCGGCACGCGTCGTCGGGCTGCGCCGTCAGCTCCTCGTCATCGACATGTGCCGCGTGACGTTCATGGACTCCACCGGCGCGGCGTTCCTCATCTCGCTCGCCGACGCCGGTCGCAAGCGCGGCGGTGCGACGGTGCTGCGCGGCTGCGACGACCGGGACCTGTTCGTGCTCGAGGTGTGCGGCGCGCTCGAGCTGTTCCGCATCGACAACGACCACCGCTGCGAGCCCGCGACGCCGCCGTCCGGCTTCGCCAAGGTCGAGCCCCCGGCCTGACGCCCGCGGGCCGACCTAGCGCCCCGAGGGCCGCAGGGTCGCCCACACGAGCTTGCCCGACGCCGTCGGGCGCCACCCCCAGTCGGCGAGCCGCTCGACGATCTGCATGCCGAAGCCGCCCATGCGGTTCGGGTGCCCGTCCGTCGGGACGGGCGGCGCGGGGTTGGAGTCCTCGACCTCGACGCGGATGCCGTCGCCCGTGTCGAACAGGCGCAGCGCGAGGTGGCCCCACCCGTGCAGCACGCCGTTCGCGACGAGCTCCGAGACGACGAGCTCCGCGTTCGCGCTCTCCCGCACGCCCCACGCCTGGCACGTGCGCACGACGGCGTGCCGCGCCCGCCCGATCGACGCCGGCTCGCTCGGCAGGAGCCAGCGGCGGCTGCGCGGGCTGAGCACGACGGCGGACGCGTCCCGCTGCGGGTCGGGGATGCGCACGACGACGAGCGCGACGTCGTCCTCGGGGGCGTCGGCCAGGCGCGACAGCAGCTCCTCGCCCACGCCCGCGGCGTCGACGGCCGTGACCGCCTCGGACGCCGCGACGAGCGCCTCCAGCCCGACCCGCAGGGCGCGGTCGCGGCGCTCGATGAGGCCGTCGGTGTAGAAGACGAGCGTGTCGCCCGGCAGGAGCGTCGCGACGCCCGTCGAGCGGCTGCGGCCGCCGAAGCCGACGAGCGCTCCCCCGGCGTCGTCGAGCTGCGTCACGGTGCCGTCGCGCAGCAGGAGCGGCGGCAGGTGGCCGGCGCGCGAGTACTCGATCCGCCACGCGTCCTCGGGCTGCGCGGCGTCCGGCTGCGTGAGCGCCGCGTACACGAGGCTCGCGGAGCGCGGGATGCGCATGCCCTGGACGAGCTGGTCGACGCGCTCGAGCACGGGGCCGGGCGTCGTGAGCTCGTAGGCGTACGAGCGCACCACCGAGCGGAGCTGGCCCATGGCGGCCGCGGCCTCGACGTCGTGCCCCACGACGTCGCCGATGACGAGGCCGACGACGTCCGGCGCGATCTGCAGGACGTCGTACCAGTCGCCGCCCACCTGGGCGTGCTCGGAGTTCGGCGCGTAGTACGTCCACACGTCGAGACCCGTGACGTCGGCCTGCTCGGGGAGCATCGCGCGCTGGAGCGTCTCGGCGAGGCGGTGCTCGCGCGCGTAGAGGCGCACGTTGTCGATCGCGGTGCCGGCCCGGCGCGCGATGACCTGCAGCAGCGTGCGCACGCCCTCGCGGGCCTCCGCGTCGGTGCCGAACCCCTGCGGCGGCGTGTCGGGCAGGTCGCCCGTGACGAGCAGGCCGAGGATGCGCCGGCGCCCCGGGACGGCGGACACGGTCACGGAACCCGGCCGCCGGGGCAGCCCGGAGAGCCGGTGGTGGAGGTCGCGCTGGAGCCAGCCCGAGGCGGACCACTGCGGGTACGTGGCGGAGAGGTCGAGCGTCACCGGCCCCTCGATGCGCCCGTCGAGCACGTCCTGGACGCGGTCGGGCACGTCCACGCGGACGCGCGGCACCGAGCCGGTGACGGAGGCCGAGTCGCCGAGCGCGTCGGTCGTGTGCACGCCCGGGGCGAGGGGCAGCACGCCGGGCGTGTAGCGGCCGTGCCGCTGGCCGCGCCCGCTCGGGGGCGCCGCCGTGTCGACGCCCTCCGCGTACCGCAGCCCGTCGTCGTTGAGGTAGAAGCCCGCCCAGTCGACGACGTACCCCGCGAGCAGCGCCGTGATGTCGCGCAGCGCGTACGGCTGGTCGAGGTCGGCGAGGAGGTCGGAGCTGCGGGCGACGACGTCGAGCACCGCGCGCTCGCGCCGCTCGAGCGCGAGCGACGCGACCTGGGCGGCGTACCGGTCGAGGTGCTCGGAGACGTCGACCTGCGCACCGACCCAGTGGGTCACCGCGCCGTCCGGGCCGGTGAGGGGCGCGAGCGAGAGCTGCGTCCACACCGCGACCCCGTCGCGCCGGAAGGTGCGCACCGTGTAGGTGAGCTCGCGCTCGTCGGCCACGGCGGCGCGGAGCTGCTGCGCGTCGACGGGGTTCGCGAGGAGCGACTCGAGGACCTGCGGGCTGCGGCCGAGCACCTCGGCGGCGGTGAACCCGGTCTGCCGCTCGAACGCGCGGTTGACCCAGACGATCGGCATCTCCGCCGACCGCGGGCCCGTGACGAACATCGCGACCCCGGTGGCGTCCATCGCGCGCGTGCACAGCTCCTGGACGTGCGCGGGCAGGTCGGTGCCGAGCTCCGGCGAGCTGCCCATCGTCACCTCCGACGGTCCGAGCGTCGATCGTCTGGAAACGGACGCCACGGTCGCGTTACTGTCCCGACTGGACATTCAACCGTAGATTGGTGCTTCCCGAGACCGGAACCGGTCCGGACCACGCCAGAGAGGAGCGCCGGTGCGCGAAGGTACACCCCCGGCCGCAGACCGCCCGGTCGGCGTCGCCGGCGACCCCGCAGGAGCGGGCGACCCCGCGAGCGTGCACGTGATCGTGGGCACGACGCGAGCCCGGATCGTGCTCTCGGGCGAGATCGACGCCGACCTCGGCGCTGACCTCCAGGAGGCGACCGCCGCGGCGGAGGACTCCGGCCTGCCCGTCGAGATCGACGCCCACCACGTGACCTTCATGGACTCGTCGGGTGTGGCGTTCCTCGCACGTCTCGCGTCGCGCGGCCCGCACCGCGTGCGCGTCCTCCGCGCCCCGCCCACGGTGCGGTTCCTCCTCGAGGTGACCCGCATCGGCGAGCTGCTCGACATCGTCGACGTGGACCCCGGCTTCGACCTCGACGAGCCTCCCGGCAACGGCGCGGGCACCACCGACTGACGCTCGTGGCCGCCTGACGCCCGTCGCCGGGCGCGCGGCCGCAGCACGACGAAGGCCCCCGGTCCTCACGGACCGGGGGCCTTCGTGCGACGCGGGCCCGGAGCGACGCCGGGCCGTGCGGCGTCAGCGGATCTTGTTGCCCGCGGAGCGCAGCTGCTGCGACGCCTCGATGATGCGCGCGGCCATGCCGGCCTCGGCCAGCTTGCCCCAGGCGCGCGGGTCGTAGGCCTTCTTGTTGCCGACCTCGCCGTCGACCTTCAGGACGCCGTCGTAGTTCGAGAACATGTGGCCGACGACGGGGCGCGTGAACGCGTACTGCGTGTCGGTGTCGATGTTCATCTTGATGACGCCGAAGTCCACCGCCGCCGAGATCTCCTCGGCCGTGGAGCCGGAGCCGCCGTGGAAGACCAGGTCGAACGGGTTCTCCTTGCCGACCTTCGCGCCGACGGCCTCCTGGATCTCCTTGAGGATCTCCGGGCGGAGCTTGACCGCACCCGGCTTGTACACGCCGTGCACGTTGCCGAACGTGAGGGCCGTCAGGTAGCGGCCCTTCTCGCCCGTGCCGAGCGCCTCGATCGTCGCGAGGCCGTCCTCGACCGTCGTGTAGAGCTTCTCGTTGATCTCGGCCTCGTGGCCGTCCTCCTCGCCGCCGACGACGCCGACCTCGATCTCGAGGATCGTGCGCGCCGCCTGCGAGAGCTCGAGCAGCTCGGCCGCGATGGTGAGGTTCTCGTCCAGGGGGACGTCCGAGCCGTCGTACATGTGCGACTGGAACGTCGGCAGGCCGCCGTTCTTCACCTGCTCGGCCTCGATGGCCAGGAGCGGGCGGACCCAGGAGTCGAGGTTCTTCTTGACGCAGTGGTCGGTGTGGATCGCGATCTGCACCGGGTAGTTCTTCGCGACCTCGCGCGCGTACGCCGCGAGCGCGAGCGAACCGGCGATGCGGTCCTTGACCGTCGAACCCGAGCCGTACTCGGCGCCGCCCACCGAGACCTGGATGATGCCGTCGGACTCGGCCTCGGCAAAGCCCTGGAGCGCGGCGGTGATGGTCTGCGACGAGGTGATGTTGACGGCCGGGTAGGCGAACGAGCCTGCCTTCGCCCGGTCGATCATCTCGGCGTAGACCTCGGGGGTTGCGATGGGCATGCGGAGCTCCTGTGGAGTCGTGCGGGGTGGACTGTCAGGTCAAAGTCTGGCATGGATGACAGCGCGAGGTCAGGGCCGTTCGACCCGTGGTCCCCGGATGACCACGCCTCTACCTCGGCGGCCCCGTCGGCCCCAGGTGCTGCGCCGCCCAGGCGTGCAGGGCGATCGCGCCGGCGGCGCCGGCGTTGATCGAGCGGGTCGACCCGTGCTGCGTGATGTGGAGCACCGCGCGGCACGCCTCGACCGCCTCGGGCGTCAGCCCGGCCGACTCCTGGCCGAGGAGCAGCACGCACGACGGGGGCAGCGCGTAGCCCTCGATCGGCACCGACCCCGGGACGTTGTCGACCCCGAGGAGCGGCAGCCCCTCCCCCGCCGCCCAGACCGCGAGGTCCGCCACCGACGCGTGGTGGTGCACGTGCAGGTAGCGGTCGGTGACCATGGCGCCGCGGCGGTTCCACCGCCGTCGCCCCACGACGTGCACCCCGGCCGCGTTGAACGCGTTGGCGGTGCGGACGACGGAGCCGATGTTGAGGTCGTGCGCCCAGTTCTCGATCGCGACGTGGAGCCGGCGGGCCGGGTCGCGGCGCGCGTCGAGGTCGGCGACGACGGCCTCGACCGTCCAGTACCGGTAGGCGTCGACGACGTTGCGACGGTCGCCGTGCGCGAGCAGCTCGGGGTCGTACCGGGGGTCGAGCCGCGTCGCCTCGGGCGGTCCGGCGGGGTCCGGGACGCGGGGCCACGCCTCCGGGCCGCCCGGCCACGGGCCGACGCCGACCTCGCGCTCGTCCGCCTCCCGCTCGCCCACCTCGCCCGCGCTGCTCGCCATGGCGCACATTCTGCCGGGACCCGCAGGTCCGCCGTCGCCGGACCTCCACGGCGGGTCCACACCGACCGCCGGGCCGCGCGGCCGCGCCCGGCTACGCTGGTGACCCGTGAACACCCTCGCCGAGCTCGCCTCCGCCCTCCCGGGAGCCGCGCACGCCGCGAGCCTCGGCGCCGCCGGACCGGTCGCCGCCCTGGGCCCCGACTGGATGGACCCGATGACGCTCATCGAGCGCTTCGGCGACGCCGCGCTCGTCGGGATCGTCGTCGTCATCTTCATCGAGACGGGCCTGCTCTTCCCGATCCTGCCGGGCGACTCGCTGCTGTTCACCGCGGGCGCGCTCGTCGCGCAGGAGTCGCTGCAGATCAGCCTGCCCGTGCTGCTCGTCCTGCTGTTCGCCGCGGCGTTCCTCGGCGACCAGACGGCGTACCTCATCGGACGCACCGTCGGGCCCAAGGTGTTCGACCGGCCCGACTCCCGGTTCTTCAAGCGCAAGTACATCGACCAGACGAACGCCTACTTCGAGAAGTACGGCGGCCGGACGATCGTCATCGCGCGGTTCGTGCCCATCGTGCGCACGTACGCCCCCGTCGCCGCGGGCGTCGGCAAGATGCACTACCGGCACTTCGTCGGGTTCAACGCGCTCGGCGCGCTGCTCTGGGCCGTCGGCCTCACGTGGCTCGGCTACCTCCTGGGGAACATCACGTTCGTCAAGGAGAACATCGAGGCGCTCGTCCTCCTCATCGTCTTCCTGTCCGTGCTGCCCATGGTCGTCGAGGTCTGGCGCGGGCGGCGGGCGGAGAAGCGGGCGGCGGCGCTCGAGGAGCAGATCGCGGCCGACGCCCAGCAGAGGACCGGGGTCGCGGAGGACGCGACCGCCGTCGGCCAGGCCGACACGGACGGGAAGGACGCCTGACATGACCCGAGAGATCACGAGCTGGCTCACCGACATGGACGGCGTGCTCGTCCACGAGGGCCACGCGATCCCCGGCGCCCCGGAGTTCGTGCGCGCGCTGCGCGACAAGGGCCGGCCGTTCCTCATCCTCACGAACAACTCGATCTTCACGGCACGCGACCTGCGGGCGCGGCTCGCGACGTCGGGCATCGACGTGCCGGAGGAGTCGATCTGGACGTCGGCGCTCGCGACGGCGCAGTTCCTCACCGACCAGATCCCCCAGGGCAGCGCGTACGCCGTGGGCGAGGCCGGGCTGACGACCGCGCTCTACGAGGCCGGCTACACGCTCACCGAGTCCGACCCGGACTACGTGGTGCTCGGCGAGACGCGCACGTACTCGTTCGAGGCGATCACCAAGGCGATCCGCCTCGTGCTGGGCGGGTCGCGGTTCATCTGCACCAACCCCGACACGACCGGGCCGTCGCAGGAGGGCCCGCTGCCCGCCACGGGCGCCGTCGCGGCGATGATCACCTCGGCGACGGGCCGTAAGCCGTACTTCGTCGGCAAGCCCAACCCGATGATGTTCCGCTCCGCGCTCAACCGCATCGACGCCCACTCCGAGACGACCGCGATGATCGGCGACCGGATGGACACCGACGTCGTCGCGGGCATCGAGGCGGGCCTGTACACCTACCTCGTCATGACGGGCTCCACGACGATGTCCGACGTCGACCGCTACCCGTTCCGGCCCAGCAAGGTCGTCGACTCCGTCGCGGACCTCGTCGACCTCGTCTGAGGGCACGCCGGGCCGGTCCGGCCGTTCCAGCTCCCCGGGGAGCCCCGCACGCACGACGACGCCCGGTCACCGCGAGGTGACCGGGCGTCGTCGTGCCGGGGACCGGGTCAGGCGGCCGCGGCCACCTCCGCGCGACCCGCGCGACGGCGGCGCACCGCCAGGAGGGCCGCACCGGTGAGCAGCAGCGTCCCGGCCAGGAGCGCGAGGCTCCCGGCGTCGGAGCCGGTCGTGGCGAGCGCCCCCGAGTAGGCGTCGCACTCGACGTCGCCGCCGACCGGGAAGCTCACCGTCACCGGCGAGAGCGCGGTCCCGGCCTCGTAGAACCCGGCGAACGCCTTCGCGCCGGCGGCCGTGAGGGTCGCGGGGACGCCGCTCCACGTGATCGTGGAGCCCGACGTCGCCTTCTTCCCCGACAGGTCCAGGCTCGCGAACGCGACGCCGGTCGACGAGGACTTGTTGCCCTCCATGTCGCTGCTCTGCACGTCGACCACGAGCGTGCCCGACGACCCGTCCACGACCACCCGCGGGTTGCTGATCCGCAGGTCGAGGATGCCCTCGTGCCCGGAGAACGACACCGACCCGCCGAAGCTCGCGCGGCCCTTGCCGAGGTCCGTGTTGAACGAGCCCTTGCCGCCGCTCCACGTGAACGCCGAGCCGCCGTCCCGCACGCCGTCCGTCGAGACCGAGCCCTTCGCGATCGGGCCGGTGACGTACGACCGGAACCGGTCGCTCACGCCCCACGAGAGGGTCGCGCCGTTGACGCCCTGCGCGAAGCACTGCTCCGCCGCGCCGCCCGACCCGGTGCCGGTGTCGGTCGTGCCGGCGCCCACGATCGTGATCGGCGCGGACGCGGTGTGGTCCGCACCGACGAGGAGGAGCGTGTGCTCGCCCGGCGCGACGTCCTTCGGGATCGTCACGGTCGAGGTCGCGGCGCCGCCGGCGTTCGCGGTCGTGCCCGTCGCGAGCGTGCGCGGCGTCGAGCGGAGCTCCGTGCGGATACCGGGCTCGCGCGCACCGAACCCGACGCCGCTGATCGTCACCTCGTCGCCCGGGCGTGCCTGCGCCACCGAGAGCGTCGCCTTCGCCGGGTCCACGGACCCGCCGGTCGAGCCGTCGCCCGGGGCGCCGATGGTGCCGCCGCCCCCGGGCGCGGTCGCCTTCGCGCCGACCGTGAACGTCACGGGGTCGAGCGCCGTCCCGGCAGGGTAGAAGCCGACGAACGCGAGCGAGCCGTCCGCCGTGAGCGTCGCGGTCGCGTCCCGGAACGTCACGGCCCCGTCCGCGCCCGTCGTCGGCGTGCCGAGCGCCAGTGTCGCGACGGCGACGCCCGTGCGGTCGAACGTCGAGCCGTCCAGCCCCGTGGAGCGCGCGTCCACGAGCAGGCGACCCGTGCCCGGGCCGGTGATCTCGACCACCGGGTTCGACAGGGTGAGGTCGAGCGCGCCCGCGTGGCCGGTGAAGCGGACCGTCCCGGCGTACCGGGCCGTCCCCCGGCCGCTCGCGGCGGTCCACGTGCCGCCGTCGGCCTGGCCGAAGCGGAAGACGCCGTCGACGACGCTCGCGCCGCTCGTCGCCGTCGCGCCGCCCTTCGCGACCGGGCCCACGATGTAGCTGCGGAACGACTCCTTGACGCCCCACGTGAGGCTGCCGGCCGTCGTCGGCGCCGGGGTCGTCGGCGCGGCGGTCACCGCGACCGTCACCGGCGCGGACGTCGAGCCGCGGTAGGCGGTGGCGTCCGTGGGGACGAAGGTCGCGCTCAGGGCGTGCGACCCGACGGAGAGCGGGGCCGTCCGGAACGTCGCGACACCGTCCGTGACGGTCGCGGTGCCCAGGGTCGTGCCGCCCGCGACGAACCGAACCGTGCCGGCGGCCTTCGGCGCGACCGTCGCGGTGAGCGTCACCGCCGTGCCCTCGACGACCGACGTCGCGGACGACGCGAGCGTCGTCGTGGTCGCCTTCGCCTCGCCGCCGGGGACCGGGGTGGTCACGGTCAGCGTGGTGCTGCCGGTCAGGCCGAGCTCCGACGTGACGACGACGGGGACGGGCCCGGCGGGGGTGCCGGCGGGGACCGTGAGCACGAGCGTCGCGCCGTCGCGGGAGTACGACGCCGGGGTGCCACCGAGCGTCACGGCCTTGACCGCGTCGTCCCCACCGAGGCCGCGCACGGTGACGCGGACCGTCGAGCCGGCCTCCACCGTGGTGGACGCGGGCGTGACGGTGAGCGTGCCCGGTGCGTCGTACGCGACGGGGACGAACTGCTCCTGCGCGGCGTTGCTCACGCCGCCCGCGCCGTAGGTGGCGACGCCGTAGCGCCCGCCCTCGAGCGCGGCGGGGTTCTTGACGACGAGGCGTGCCTCGAACGTGCCGTCCGGCGTGATGTCCGTCCACTGCGCCCGGACCACCGACTGGTACTGCGCGGGGACCTGGTCGAGCACGGGCTCGGCGAGGGCCCACACCTGCGAGCCGACCTTGCGCGTCGACGCCGCGGCGCCCTCGGACGGCCGCCACTGCTCGGCGAAGCTCCCGAACACGACGTAGGTGCCCTGCGGGAGCGTCGCCGGGATCGGGACGCCGCGCCCGCCGACGTTCGCCGCCGGGTCGAAGCCGGTGCCCCGGACGACGATCGTGTCGCCCACCGCGACCGGGGTGTCGCCGAGGGGTGTCGTGCCGTCCGCGGCGAGCACCGAGATCTCGGGCTCCCACACGGGCGCCTCGGGCTCCGTCGTGAACGCGACGGGCGCGTACAGCTCCTGCGCGGCGTTGACCGTGCCGCCCGCGGCGTACGTGTAGACGCCGTAGCGGCCGCCCTCACGCTCGAGCTCGCTCGCGACGAGCTCGGCGGTGAACGTGCCGTCCGGCGCGAGCTCGGCCCACTGCCCGCGGATCGCGGACTGGTAGCGCGGGTCCACCTGGTCGAGCGCCGCGGACGAGAGGGCCCACCGCTGCGAGCCGGCCGTGCGCGCGCTCGACGGGGCACCCTCCGACGGGCGCCAGTCGGTCGCGAAGCTGCCGAAGACCACGTAGGTGCCGGCGGGGATGCCGCCGGAGATCGGCGGGCGGTTGCCCGCCGGCGCGACGTTCGCGGCCGGGTCGAAGCCCGAGCCCTTGACGACGATCCTGTCGTCCGGGCGGACGGGCGCGTCCCCGAGCGGCGTCGTGCCGTCGGCGGCGTAGAGGGTGATCCGCGGCTCCCAGACCGGCTCGGGCGTCGTGCCGCCCTGGACCGCGACGGGCGTGAACGTGTCGAGGCTGCGGTCGGTCACCGAGAGGCCGTGCGCGGCGGACGTCGCCACCACGTACTGCTTCGCCGGGTCGAGCATCCCGGCCGGGACGGTCAGCGTCGTCGTGAACGCGCCGTCGCGCACCTGCTGCGGCATGACCCAGCCCTGGGCGAGCCAGCCGCTCGCGACGAGGGGGCCGCTGCCGTCCCAGATCGAGGCGTCGCCGAGGAGCACGTACGCACCGTTCGCGGCGCCCGCGCCGACGAACCCGGTCCCCTGGATCGTGAACGTGTTCTCCACCGCCGGGTCGACGGGCGCCGACGGCGACACCGTGACCGCGGGGTCGACGGCGGGCTCCGGCTCGGGTTCCGCGGCGGTCACCGTGTGCGCGACGGCCGCGGACGCCGAGGCGACGAACGCGGACGGGTCGGCGGGCGCGAAGGCGGCGCTCAGCTGGTGGCTGCCCGCGGCGAGGGCCGCGGTCTCGAGGCGCGCGACGCCGTCGGCCACGGGAGCGGTGCCGAGGGCGGTGCCGCCGTCGCGGAACTCGACCGTGCCCGCGGCGGCGGGCGCGACGGTCGCGGTGAGCGTCACGCTCGCCCCGGCCGCGGACGTGCCCGCGGGCGCTGCGGCGAGCGTGGTCGTCGTCGCCTGCGCGGGCGCCACGGGCTCGGGCGACACGACGCGGGCGGTCAGGGTCGACAGGGGCTTGCCCGCGTACGACGCGAAGTACGGCGAGACGTTCCCGAGCGTCCCGACGACGGTCCCGTCCGCCACGAACGTGACCTCGTCACCGGCCCGCGTCGCGGTCACCGTGACGTCGGCGACCTTGACGTCGTTCCCCGCGCCGGCGTTCACCGTGCCCGCGAAGTCCGCGTAGACCGCGCCCGTCGTCGGGCCGGTGAGGTCGAGCCGCACGTCGGAGATCGTCACGTCGAGCGCGCCGTGGTGGCCCTCGTACCGGGTCGATCCACCGAGGCGGATCGAGCCCGTCCCGGACGCGTCGTCGTAGCTGCCGGACGCGGGGCCGTAGGACGCCTGGCCGCCCTGGAGCGGCGGGGTGATCGTGCCCTGGGCGATGCCGCCCGTGACGTACGACGTCCACGAGTCGACGAAGTTCCAGGTGGCCGACCCGCCGGTCACGTCGGCCGCGGCCGCCTGGGCCGGGGCGCCGGTGCCAGCGACGGTGAGGCCGGCGGCGAGCGCCGCGGCGAGGAACGAGGCGAGGACGCGTCGGACGCGTCTCGGCGATGAAGTGCGCACAAGGTCTCCCGTGCTGGTCCGGGCGAGGTCCCGGCGGGGAGCGGGACCGAGAAGGGAGCGTGCTCACGCTCCGCCGAGACGGACCATATAAGGGTCGCCTCACCAAAGCAAGGTAAGCCTGACCTATGGAGATGTGACGCGCGCCTCCTCCCGCCACGACGACGCCCCGCGGCCCAGGAGGCCGCGGGGCGGTGCGCCGCGTCGAGCGGCGGGAGACGGAGCGGGAGGGGCTCAGGCGAGGCCGAGGTCCTCCAGGCTGAACAGGTAGTGGTACGGCACGCCGAGCGCCTCGATCTTCGCGCCCGCACCCGTGGCACGGTCGACGATCGTCGCGACGCCCGCGACCTCGCCCCCGGCCGCGCGCACGGCCTCGATCGCCGTGATCGGCGAGCCGCCCGTGGTCGTGGTGTCCTCGACGACGACGACGCGCCGGCCCGCGACGTCGGGGCCCTCGATCTGGCGCTGCATCCCGTGCGCCTTCGCCGCCTTGCGCACCACGAACGCGTCGAGGTCCTGGCCGCGGGACGCGGCGGCGTGCAGGAGCGCGGTCGCGATGGGGTCGGCACCCAGCGTCAGGCCGCCGACGGCGTCGATCTCCGCCGTGCCGAGCCCCTGCTCCTCGAGGAGGTCGAGGAGCTGGTGGCCGATGAGCGGCGCGGCGCGGTGGTGCAGCGTCACGCGGCGCAGGTCCACGTAGTAGTCCGCCTCCTTGCCCGAGGAGAGCGTCACGCGGCCGTGCACGACGGCGAGCTCACGGATGAGGCCGAGCAGCTGCTCGCGGGGGGTCGAGGCGAGCGTCGAGGCGGGGTCGGTAGTCACGACCGCCAGGGTATCGGGCCCGCCCCGTGCCTAGCGGTACTTGCCGATCGCGCGGACGGCGGAGCGCGGCATCGCGCGCAGGGCCGCCGACGCGACCCGGTACCGCACCGACGGCGTGGAGATGACGACGCCCCGCCGCACGTCCGCGAGCGCCTCGGCGACGACCCGGTCGGCGTCGAGCCACGCGAGGTCGGGGAGCACGGACTTGTCGATGTCGGCGCGGTCGTGGAACTCGGTGTGCGTGAAGCCGGGGCACAGCACGGTCGCCGTGACGCCCGTGCCGTGCAGCTCGACGGCGAGCCCCTCCGTGAAGGACCGCACCCACGCCTTCGCCGCCGCGTACGTGCCGCCCGCGGTGAGGGCCGCGACCGACGCGACGTTGAGGATCGCGCCGCGCCCGCGCTCCGTCATCTGGCCCGCCGCCGCGTGCGACAGCACCATGACGGCGCGGACCATGACGTCGAGCGCCTCGAGCTCGACGTCGAGGTCGCCCCCGACGAAGTGCTGGTGCGTCGCGAAGCCCGCGTTGTTGACGAGCAGGCCGACCGGGCGCTCGTCCGGGCCGCCGGTCGTGGCGAGGCGCTCCGCGACGCGCGCGACGTCGTCGGGCACGGACAGGTCGGCGCGCAGCACCTGGACGCGCACCCCGGCCGCGGCGCGGATCTGCCGTGCGGTCTCCTCGAGGCGCGCCTCGTCGCGCGCCACGAGGACGAGGTCGTGCCGCGCCGTGGCGAGCTGCCACGCGAACTCCAAACCCAGGCCGGCGCTCGCGCCGGTGATGAGTGCTGTCGCCATGGTCACAGCCTACGGGCGCCCGGGTGACCCGGGCGCCCGCAGGCGGGGTGGAGTCGTGTCACCGGGCCGGCGGCTTCACGGCGAGCACGGGGCACGCGGCGCCCAGCAGGATCTGCTGGGCGGTGGAGCCGAGCACGAGCTTCCCCACGGGGGTGCGGTGCCGCACCCCGACGACGACGAGGTCGGCGTCGACCTCGGCCGCGACGCCGAGCACGACCTCCGCGGGCAGCGCGGAGGACTGCAGGTGCCGCACCTCGTGCTCGACGCCCGCCTCCTCGAGGATCGTGCCGACCTCGACGAGCTGGTCGTGGTCGGCCCAGCGCGGGTCGACGAGCCGGTCGCCGCGCGTCGTGTTGACCACGACGACGCCGGTGCCGAGCAGGACGGCCGCCCGGGCGGCGGCCCGCGTCGCGGCGGTCCCGAGCTCGCCGGGCGCGTAGGCGAGGACGACGGTCATCAGCGCACCTCCTGGTCCTGGGCCTCGACGCGGACGTCTTCCGCGAGCGCCGCGAGCTCGGCGCCGGTGCGGCGCTCGCGCCGGCGCAGCCAGAGGCCCGCGAGGACCACGACGGCGACGAGGGCGTAGGCCGTCGCGGCGAACGGGCTGGTGACGAGCGTCGTCAGGTCGCCCTGGCTGATCGCGAGCGAGCGGCGCAGGCGGTCCTCGGCCATGGGGCCGAGGATCATGCCGACGACCATGGGCGCGACGGGGTAGCCGTAGCGCCGCATGAAGAACCCGATCGCGCCGATGACGAGCAGGATGAGCACGTCGACCGGGGAGAAGTTCAGCGCGTACGAGCCGAGCGCGCCGAACAGCAGGATGCCCGCGTAGAGGTAGTGCCGCGGGATCTGGAGCACCTTCACCCACATGCCCACGAGGGGCAGGTTGAGCACGATGAGCATGAGGTTGCCCACGTAGAGGCTCGCGACGAGCGCCCACACGAGCGCGGACTGGCTCTCGAAGAGCAGCGGGCCCGGCTGGATGCCGTACGACTGGAACGCGACGATGATGATCGCGGCGGTCGCCGTCGTCGGGAGGCCGAGCGTGAGGAGCGGCACGAGGACGCCGGACGCCGCGGCGTTGTTCGCCGCCTCCGGGCCCGCGACGCCCTCGATCGCGCCCTTGCCGAACTCGTCCTTGTGCTTCCCGGCGGACTTGCGCTCGGCGGCGTAGGACAGGAAGGTCGCGACGTCGGCGCCGCCCGCCGGGATGGTGCCGACGGGGAACCCGATCGCCGTCCCGCGCAGCCACGGCTTCCAGGACCGCCGCCAGTCCTCGCGCTTCATCCAGGAGCGCCACCCCTTCTCGACGGGGATGACGTGCACGGGACCGTGCCGCAGGCGCGACCCCACGTACAGCGCCTCGCCCACCGCGAAGAGGCCGACGGCGACGATGACGACGTCGATCCCGTCGGCGAGCGTCGGGACGCCGAACGTGAACCGCTGCTGGCCGGTGAGCGTGTCGGTGCCCATGAGCCCGAGGAACAGGCCGAGCGACAGGGACGCCATGCCGCGCGGCACCGACGACCCGAGCAGCGCGCCGACGGTCACGAACGCGACGACCATGAGCGCGAAGTAGTCGGGCTCGCCGAGCTGCACGGCCCAGCGCGCGACGTACGGCGCGACGAACGTCAGGGCGACGGTCGCGATGGTGCCCGCGACGAACGAGCCGATCGCGGCGGTCGCGAGCGCGGCCGCCCCTCGGCCCATGCGGGCCATCCTGTTGCCCTCGAGGGCCGTGACGATCGACGACGACTCGCCGGGCGTGTTGAGCAGGATCGACGTCGTCGACCCGCCGTACATGCCGCCGTAGTAGATGCCGGCGAACACGATGATGGCGGCCGTCGCGTCGAGCGAGTACGTGAGCGGCAGGAGCAGCGCGATCGTCATCGCGGGGCCGATGCCGGGGAGCACCCCGACCGCGGTCCCGACGAACACGCCGAACAGCGCGTAGAGCAGGTAGACGGGCTGGACTACGGTCGCGAACCCGTCGAGCAGCGCGGTGAGGTTATCCACGGAACCAGGTCACCCCCTCCAGGAGCGGGCCGGGCGGGAGCGACAGCCCGAGCACGCCGCCGAACAGGACCTGGATCACCAGGGCCAGGACGAGGCCGAGCACGGCGGCGCGCCACCACGGGCGGGCGCCGAGGACGATCGCGGCCCCGGCGAACAGGAGCGTCGCGGCGAGCGGCCACCCGACGAGGTTGATCGCGTAGACGTGCACGAACAGGACCGCGCCGAGCAGGCCGACGGTCAGCCAGTCGGTGCGGGCGTCGGGGTCGACGTCCTCGCTGTCCTCCTCCTGGCCGCCGTGCCCCCGCCAGACGGCGACGAGCAGCACGAGGCCGGTGGCGAGCAGCATCGCGCCCACGAGGTAGGGGAACGCCCGGGGCCCCAGCGTGTTCGCCGAGCCGGGCACGACGATCGTCCCGGCGTCGAGGAGCACGAACACCCCGAGGGCGGCGGTGACGCCGGCGACGACGAGCTCGCCGGGTCGCCGCCGGGGACCCGCGGCGGGGGTGGCGCCTGCGGGGTCCCCGGCGGCCTGGCCGTCGGCGGGGTCGCCGACGGCCGTCGCCGGCGCCGGCCCGGGGCGGGGCTCGGCGTCGGACGGTCCTGGCTCGGGAGCCGCGGCGGACGACCCCGCGGACGGAGCCTCCGACGACCCCGGCTCGCGCGACGCGTCGGGTGGCGCGTCGCGCGAGGCGCGACGCCTGGTCACGGCGTGACCAGGCCGACGTCGGTGAGCGTCATCTGGATGTCGGCGATGTTCTCCGTGAGGAAGCCGTCGAACTCCTCGCCCACGAGGAACGCGTCGTCCCAGCCCTTCTCCTCGAGCGTCGCCTGCCACTCGTCGGACGCGACCATCTCGCTGACGAGCAGCTCGAGGGCGCGGCGGTCCTCGTCGGAGAGGTCGCCCGGCGCGACGACGCCGCGCCAGTTCGTGAGCTCGACGTCGTACCCGGCCTCGGTCATGGTCGGCACGTCGGGCAGCAGGTCGGTGCGCTCGGCGCCCGAGACCGCGAGCGCCCGGACGGTCCCGGCCTTGACCTGCTCCGCGTACTCGCCGACGCCGGAGATCCCGGCGCTGACCTTGTTGCCGAGCAGCGCGGCGAGCGACTCGCCGCCGCCCGAGTAGGCGACGTAGTTGAGGAGCCCGCCCACCTCGGCCGACGGCACGTCGGCCGCCTGGAGGAGCATCCCCGCGAGGATGTGGTCGGCCCCGCCGGCGGAGCCGCCGGTGATGGAGACGGACTTGCCGTTCGCCACGACGTCGTCGACGAGGTCCTCGAGCGTCTGGTACGGCGACGACGCGGGCACGACGACGACGAGGGGCTCCTCGGTGAGGCGCGCGATCGGGGTGGTGTCCTCGATGCGAGCCTGCGACTCGTTGGTCTCGACCGCGCCGACCATGACGAGGCCCATGACGAGCAGCGTGTGGGGGTCGGTGGTGTTGGCGAGCGACGCGAGGCCGACCGTGCCGCCGGCGCCGCCGACGTTCGTGACGGTCGCGGTGCGCACGAGCCCGGAACCCTGGAGGTCCTGCTGCATCGCGCGGCCGGTCTGGTCCCAGCCCCCGCCGGGGTCGGCCGGGACGACGATCGCGAGCTCGTCGACGGACGCGGCGGCCTCGCCGGACGCGTCGCCGGAGCCGCCCGTCGTGGGGGCGCTGGGCTCGAGGCCCGAGCACGCGGCGAGACCGAGGACGAGTCCTGCGGCGAGCGTCGCGGTGAGAGCGTGCCGCGGGCTGACGGTGTGCCCGGAGCGCGGGCGGACGACGGATCGCATGTCTCCTCCTTGAGCGGGACCCGCAACGGCGCGGGCCTCACGACCTGATCCGGGGAGCCTAGGAGCGCGGGGCGGCGCGGCGAGGGCTGCGGTCGTACTGGACGTTGTGGTCGATCCGGTGGTTGCGGTCGTTGTGGTCACGGCCGAGGCTCGGGTGCGGCGGACCTGGGGCACACTGGTGCGGTGGGTCGAGCAGTGTCGCTCCGGGTGCAGCTTCTCGTGCTGCAGGTCGCCATCGTGCTCCTGGTCGTGGCGTCGGCGGGGGCCGTCGCCTCGACCCTGCAGCACCGCCAGCTCCGCGACGCCTACCTCGACCGCATGACCGCGGTCGCGTTCTCCGTCGCGCGCCTGCCCGCGATCATCGACGCGTTCGACGACGACGACCCCGCCGCGACGATCCAGCCGATCGCAGAGGTCATCCGCGAGGCCTCCGACGTCACGTACGTCGTCGTCACGGACGACGAGGGCGTGCGGTACTCCCACCCGGACCCGACCCGCATCGGCGAGACGGTCTCGACCGACCCGTCGGTGCCGCTCTCCGGCGAGGTGTGGACGGGCACGCAGACCGGCACGCTGGGCGAGTCGTGGCGCGTCAAGGTCCCGGTGTTCGGGCCCGAGGGGGACGTCGTCGGGACGGCGAGCGTCGGCATCCTCGAGTCCGACCTGGCCGACGACCTCGCCGACGACCTCGGGTGGCTGCTCGCGGCCCTCAGCGTCGCGGCGGCTCTCGGCGTGGTCTGCGCGGCGTTCGTGACGCGCGCCGTGCGCCGCCGCATCTTCCGGCTCGAGCCCGAGGAGATCGGCCGGCTGCTCGAGACGCGCGACGCGATGCTCCACGGCATCTCCGAGGGCGTCGTCGCGCTCGACCGCGACGGCGCGGTCGTGCTCGTCAACGACGAGGCGCAGCGCCTCCTCGGGATCGCGGCGGCCGACGCCGTCGGGCGGCCCGCGCACGACGTCCTCGACCCACAGCTGCTCGCGCTCGTGCCCGACGCCGCGGGGCCCGCCGACGTCGACGCGCCCGCCGCCGGGCCCGAGGAGGGCGGCGCGCTCGTCCTCGCGGGCGAGCGCGTGCTGCTCGCGCGCGCCGACCGGGCCCGGGTCGCCGGACGCGCCGTCGGCACCGTGCTGCTCCTGCGCGACCACACCGAGCTGCACGCGCTCCTGCGCGACCTGGACGGCGCGCGCGGCCTCACCGACGCGCTGCGCGCGCAGTCCCACGAGTTCGCCAACAAGCTGCACGTCGTCTCGGGCCTGCTGGAGCTCGGGCAGGCCGACGAGGCCGTCGCGTTCATCGAGCGCGCCGGGCACGGCGGCCTGCTCACCGCGTCGGGCGTCGCGCCCGGCGTCCACTCCCCCGAGGTCGCGGCGCTGCTCCTGGTCAAGGCCACGACGACGCGCGAGCGCGGCTCGCGCCTCGAGGTGTCGCCGTCCGCGCACCTCGCCGCGCCCACGGGGCCCGACGACGCCGCCCTGCACGGCGACGCCCTCACCGTGCTCGGCAACCTCGTCGACAACGCGGTCGACGCCGTCGGGGCCGGGGGGCGCGTCCGCGTCCTCGTGACCGACCGCGCGCCCGACGGCACCGGCCCGACGCCGGGCGACCGCGTGGTCGTCGTCGTCGAGGACGACGGGCCCGGCATCCCCGCGGGCTCCCGCGCCGACGTCTTCGCCGCCGGGTACACCACGAAGGCGGGCCCGCCGGGGCGCGGGATCGGCCTCGCGCTCGTGCGGCGCGTGGCCGCGCGGCGCGGCGGGACGGTCGAGGTGACGACCTCCGTCCTCGGCGGGGCGCGCGTCGCGGTGGCCCTCCCCGCGCAGCCCGTCGACGCCGCCGCGGGCGCCCGGGCCCGGACGCCGGAGACGGCGTCGTGACCCCCGCCGGCCGCTCCCCCGCCCCCACCGGCGCGCCCACGGCGCCGCCGGGCGACCGGCTGCGCGTCCTCGTCGTCGAGGACGACCCGACGATCGCGCGCCTGCACCGCGGCTTCGTCGAGTCGCACCCGCGCTTCGTCGTCGTGGGCGAGGCGCGCACGGCGGCCGAGGCGCTGCGCGCGTTCGCCGTGCTCGACCCGGACGTCGTGCTGCTCGACATCTACCTGCCGGACGCGACCGGGCTGCACGTGCTGCGCCAGATCCGGCGCCGGCCGTCCCCGCCCGTGGACGTCGTCGCGACGACCGCCGCGCGCGAGCTGGAGAGCGTCCGCCAGGCCATGGCGGGCGGCGTGCAGCACTACCTCGTCAAGCCGTTCACGGCCGCGGCGCTGCGCGGCCGGCTCGACGAGGTCGCCCGGCTGCGCGACTCGCTGCGCACCGCGGGCGACGAGCTCGACCAGGACGCCGTCGACCGCCTCGTGCGGCGCGGGACGCCGGACACCGCCGCGCTGCCGAAGGGCCTGTCCGAGCGCAGCCTGCGGCTCGTCGTCGAGGCGCTCGCGGCCGCGTGCGCCGACGCGGGCGACGCGTCGGCGGGCGAGGTCGCCGCGCGGACCGGGATGTCGCGCGTGAGCGCGCGCCGCTACCTCGAGCACCTCGTCGCGACGGGGCGCGCCGACGTCGCACCCCGGTACGGCGCGGCCGGGCGGCCGGAGAACGGCTACCGGCCAGCCTGACCGTCGGGGCCGCTGCGGGTCGCTGCGGGTCGCGCCCGCGACGCCGTACGGTGGGGCCCGTGCGCCTCGCGACCTGGAACATCAACTCCGTCCGTGCCCGCGTCGACCGCGCGGTCGCGTTCCTCGAGCGGACGGGGACCGACGTCCTCGCGCTCCAGGAGACCAAGTGCACGGACGCGCAGTTCCCCGTCGCGCCGTTCGAGGCGGCCGGGTACGAGGTCGCGCACGTCGGCGTGAACCAGTGGAACGGCGTCGCCGTCGTCTCGCGCGTGGGCCTCGACGACGTCGAGACGTCGTTCCCCGCCCAGCCCGCGTTCGGCGACAAGGTCGAGGCCCGCGCGCTCGGCGCGACGTGCGGGGGCGTGCGCGTGTGGAGCCTCTACGTGCCGCACGGGCGCGAGGTCGGCGACCCGCACTACGCCTACAAGCTGCGCTGGCTCGACGAGCTGCGCGCGCAGGCCGCGGGCTGGCTCGCCGCCGACCCGGCGGCGCAGGTCGCGCTCGTCGGGGACTGGAACGTCGCGCCGCTCGACACCGACGTGTGGGACGTCGCGTACTTCGCCGGGAAGACGCACGTCACCCCCGCCGAGCGGGACGCCTTCGCCGCGTTCGGTGCCGCCGGGTACACCGAGGTCACGCGCGAGGCGATCCCCGCCGAGCGCACCTACACCTACTGGGACTACCAGCGGCTGCGGTTCCCGCGGAACGAGGGCATGCGCATCGACTTCGCGTACCTGTCGCCCGCCGCCCGCGCGCGCGTCACGGGCGTGACGATCGACCGCGACGAGCGCAAGGGCAAGGGCGCGTCGGACCACGTGCCGGTCGTCGTCGACCTGGCGGGCTGACCTCCGGGGCGTCCGCCGTCGGGCTCGGGCCGCGGGTCCGAGCCGCGGGTCCGGGCCGGACGGGGCGCGTCCCCTCGCTACGGTGTGTCCATGACGACGCCACCCGTCCCTCCGTACGGGTCCCCCGACGAGCCCGCCGACCCGTACGCCCCGCGGCGTCCGCACCAGCCGCCGCTCACGCCGTACCACCCGCCCACCGAGGACGCCCCCGCCGCGCCGGACGACGGCGGGTTCGTCGCGCCGTCGGGCGCCGGGGGCGGGTACGGGAGCACGCCGGGCGGCGGGAGCGGGTACGGGAGCACACCGGGTGCCGGCGCCCCGTACGGCGCACCGGCCGCGCCCGCCGGGTCGCCCTACGGTCCCGGCTCCCCCTACGCTCCCGGGGCGACGCCGTCGTACGGCGGGACGCCCGGGTACGCGGCGCCGCCCGGACCCGCGGCGTACCCGGCGCCCGGCTACGGGGGCTACCCGCCGCCGTACGGCGCGCCCTACGCGCCCCCGCCGCGGACGAACGGGCTCGCGCTCGCGTCCATGATCGTGTCGATCGCGAGCCTCGTGCTCTGCGCGGGCTTCCCCGGCCTCGTCGGCCTCGTGCTGGGCATCGTGGCGCTCAACCAGGTCATGCGCGACGGCACGCGCGGGCGCGGTTTCGCGGTGACCGGGATCGTCGTCGGCGCGGTCGGCACGGCGTTCGCGATGCTCGTCGTCCTCGCCGGCACGCTCGGGGACTCGGCACCGTGAGCGACGACGACCTCTTCGCCCCGCCCGGCGGCCGCACGTCCGGGCCCTCGGGAGGCCCGCCCGTCCCGCCCCCCGCGGCAGCGCCCGGGGCCCCGGAGCCCCCCGCCGCGGACGGCGCGCCCCAGGCCGGCCCGACGCCGCGCGGCCCCTCCGGTGCGGCGGCACCCGTGCCGCCGCCCGGGCCCGGCGACCGGACCGGCTTCGCCCCCGAGACGTACTACGCGCCCGGGTGGCAGCCCGCGGCGCCCGGCGTCGAGCCGCTCGCCGTCGCGAGCGTGCCCGTGGGCGTGGTGCTCGGGCCGGTCGGGGTCGGCCTCGGTGCCGCGGCCCTGTCGCGTGTCCGCTCGCGCGGCACCCGCGGACGCGGCCTGGCGGTGACCGGGATGGTGCTCGGCGCCGTCGTGACGCTCGGATGGGTGGTGGGCGGGATCGCCTGGTGGCAGGGCGAGCAGGCGCGCACGCCGCTCGCGGGCGACGTGGACGCGCCCCGCACGGTGAGCGCGGTGCAGCTCGTGCTGGGGACGTGCCTCGACGAGCTCCCGCCCGACGGCGAGGTCTCGCGCGTGCGCGCCGTCCCGTGCGCGGACGAGCACCGGGCCCAGGTCGTCGCCCGCACCGACCTCGGCGCGGACGAGGTCTGGCCCGGCCAGGACGCCGTGGACCGCCGCGTGGCGCGCGTGTGCACGCCCGAGACCCTCGGCCCGGACGCCCCGGAGGACGTGCGGCTCGTCGTGTGGGCACCGACCGAGGCGTCCTGGCGCGGCGGCGACCGCACCGGGCTGTGCCTGGCGAGCAGCGAGGCCCCGCTCCCGGCGGACCTGATCGGTTGATGGTCCTCGCGGACCGCGCCGTCAGCGTTCGGCGTCGGACAGCACGAGGCGCAGGTACGCGCGCAGGTCCGCGGCCATGTCCACGCGCTCGGGCCGCGGGCGGTCGAGGGACAGCAGCCACTGGACCTGGAGACCGTCCATGAGCGCGACGAGCTGGCGGGCCGCGACGTCCGGCTCGACGCCGTCGCGCAGGCCGCCCGCCCGGGCGCGGCGGGAGAGCTGCTCGCCGATGCGCGCGACCGTCGACTCGTAGCGCTCGACGAAGTACGCGTGCGCCGGGTGGTCGGGCGACGTCGCCTCCGCCGCGAGCGCCGTGAACAGCTCGACGATCGGCCGGCGCAGGGCGTTGCGCTCGACGAGCCGCACGAGCGCGTCGAAGAAGTCGGTCCCGCGCGCGAGGTCCTCCTCGAGGTCGGCGCGGTCGACGGTCTCCCGGTGGTCGAGCACCGCCTCGAGGAGCGCCGCCTTCGTCGGGAAGTGGTGGAGCAGCCCGGGGTGGGACATGCCCACGCGGGACGCGAGCTCGCGCAGCGACGCGGCGTGGAAGCCGACCTCGCCGAAGAGCACGACGGCCGCCTGGAGGATCTCCTCGCGCTTGGCGCGCCCCTTCGCGTACCCGCGGGCGGGGTCGGGCGCCGCGGCGCGGCGGGAGCCCGTGCGGTCCTGCCCGGCGCCGATGGCCGCGCTCGTCATGGCACTGCTCCGTCCGTCGTCCGACGAGGGCACACCCTACCGACCGCGGTGCGGCCCGGCGGGGTGCCCGCGCCCGGGCGGAGGAGGTTCAGGGTGCGGGGGCGAGCGTCGGGGCGGGCTCGTCAGCGCTCGACGACGGCCCGGGCACCGCGACCGACGGCCGGTCGGTGGAGGGCGTCGGCGCGGGCTCGGCCGGGGGCGTCGGGCCAGGTCCGGTGGGGTCCTCGGCGTCGGGCGGCGCGGCGCGCAGGGCCTCGGCGGTCGCCGCGGTGACGGTGCCGTCGGGCGTGAGGCCGTGCGCCTTCTGGAACGACCGCAGCGCGGTGCGCGTGGCGTCGTCCATCGTCCCCGTGACGGCGACGTCGGCACCGTGCACCCGGAGCCGCTCCTGGACCCACGAGACGGACGCCGTGCCGGGGTCGGTCGTCGGGGAGGGCGTGGGGGTGGGCGCGGTCGGTGCCGGGGTCGGCTCGGACGCGGTGGGAGCGGGCGCGGGCTCGGTGGTGGGCGAGGGCGCGCCGGGCGCGGCCTGCTCTCCCGGTCCGCTCGCGGACGGGCGCGGGGACGGGGCCGGGCGCGCGTCGTCGGACGTGCCGTCCGCCGCGTCGGGCGGAGGGATGCGGGTCACCTCGGGGCGGGGGGTGTCGGGGCGCGGCGTGACCGCGGGGACCGTGTCCTCGCCGTTCGCGCCGCCCTCGGCGGAGACCCCGCCGACGACGACCGCCTCGCCACCGCCCGTCGCGGCACCGACCATGCCCGCGACGGCGACGACGAGCGTGACCGCCCCGGCACCGGCGGCGACCGTGACCCACGGCGTGGCGGTGCGGCGCGCGGGCCGCTGGAGGGGGGCGGTGCGGTCCCGCTCGGCGGGTCCGGACCGGTCGTGGCGTCGGCGCACGTCGCCTCCTTCCGGGGCTGTCGAGGGGGCGGACGGCGCGACACGCTGCCCGCCGGGGCGGTCGGGTGGACGTCCACCCTGCCCCATCCCGGCTCGTGTGTCACGCCCGACGCCCTCACCTGCGGCGATGCCCGCCACGGCTCCCCCGGTCCAGCGGGGCGGCGCCGCGCCTCCGACGGAGGTCGCAACGCAGGTTCCGCCCTGCGCCGCAAGACCCGGCGGGGGCCCGCGCGACAGCCTGGTGGGGCACCGCACGGGAGGCCCGTGCGGGACGCACGAGGGAGGGACCGGCATGACCACCATCCACGTCTCCGGGCTGCGCAAGGCGTACGGGGCGTTCGACGCCGTGCACGACGTGACGTTCACCGCGGCGCCGGGCCGCGTCGTCGGGCTGCTCGGCCCGAACGGCGCCGGCAAGACGACCACGCTCCACGTCCTGCTCGGGCTCGCGGCCCCGACCGCGGGCACCGCGACGTTCGACGGCCGCTCGTTCGCGGACCTGGCGCACCCGGCCCGCACCGTCGGCGCGCTGCTCGACGCGGGCGGCCTGCACCCGGGGCGGACGGGGCGCGACCACCTGCGCGTGCTCGCCTCCGCCGGCCGGATCCCGGCCCGGCGCGTCGACGAGGTGCTCGCGCTCGTCGGCATGACGCCCGCCGCGGACCGCCGCGTGCGCACCTACTCGCTGGGGATGCGGCAGCGCGTCGGGATCGCGGCCGCGCTGCTCGGCGACCCGGAGGTCCTCGTCCTCGACGAGCCCGCGAACGGTCTCGACCCCGCCGGGATGCGCTGGCTGCGCGACCTCGTCCGCGCGTTCGCCGACGACGGCGGCACCGTGCTCCTCGCGAGCCACGTGCTGTCCGAGGTGCGGCAGGTCGCGGACGATCTCGTCGTCGTCGGGCAGGGGCGCGTCGTCGCGGAGGGGCCGCTCGACGAGCTGCTGCACGGGGAGTCCCTCGAGGACTTCTACCTCGACCTGACCGCCACGACCGAAGGGGTGCGCTGATGTACCGCGCCGAGATGCTCAAGCTCCGCACGACCCGCGCGACGTGGGCCGTCGCGGCCGTCGCCGTCGCCGGGATGCTCGTCGTCCAGGCCTTCACCCTGCTGCTCCCGACGATCCTGCGCAGCGCCGACGTGGCCGGCGGCGGCACGACCGTCGGGCTCCAGGCCCCGCCCGAGATGGTGGCCGAGCTCGCGCCGGACCTCGGTGCGCTCGCCGACGTCTCGCAGCCCGCGTTCCAGCGCTCGATGCTCGACCTCCTCGGCACCGGCCTCGGCGGCTCCGGCTCCGTCGGCGTCGCGACCGTGTGCATGCTCCTGCTCGGGGTGCTCGCCGTGACGACCGACTTCCGCACGGGCGGCATCGTGCCCACGGCGCTCGTCCAGCCGTCGCGGCTGCGCATCCTCGGCGCGAAGGCGGGCGCGACCGCGACCGTCGCGCTCGGCGTGGGCGTCGTCCTCGCCCTCCTGGGCGCCCTGGGCCTGCTCGTCGCGATCGTCACGACGCCGGGCGCGGGCCTCGCGCTCGGCCCCGGCGACGTCCTCGGCGTCTGGGCCCGCGGGCTCGCGGTGCTCGTCCTGCTCGCGTGGCTCGGGCTCGGCATCGGCACCCTCGTGCGCGGCCAGGTCGCGGGCGTCGTCACGGTCGCCGCGCTCGCGCTCGCCGAGCCGATCGTCCGCGGGGCGGTGACGCTCCTGTCCGGCGGCGACTCGGCCGCGGCCGAGTGGCTCCCGCTCGGGCTGGGCGCGCTCGCGTCGACCGGCGGGTCGGCCGCGACGCTCCTCGGCGGCGCGGCCCCGCTCGGCGCGCTCGCCGCCCTCGCCGGGCTCGCGGCCTGGGCCGCGCTCCTGCTCGGCGGCGGCGCCGTGAGCCTGCGCCGGCGCGACCTCGTCTGACCACAGCCGGTCGGCTCCCGACGCGACGACCCGGTCGTCCACAGGCCGGGAACCGCGCGGCGCCGTCGGCCCGCCCGCCCCGTAGGGTGGGCGGGCCCGACGGCGCACCCCGTCCCCGCACCCGTCGCCCGTTGGAGGAGGACCGTGACCGAGACCCTGCGCCGCGCGCTCGACCGGGTCGGCGTCCGCACCGACACCGGCCGCGACGCCGTGCTGGCCGGTGTCGTCGCCCTCGCGACCGTCGCGCTGTTCCTCGGCATCGAGCGCGTCCTCGCGACGGAGGTCGGCGCCACGTTCGGCGCGGGCCCGGGCGAGAGCGTGATCAGCCCGGGTGTGCGCGCGGCCGTGCTCGCGCTCGTCGTCGGCCAGGCGGCGGCGCTCGTGCTGCGCCGTCGGGCGCCGCTGGTCTGCCTCGCGCTGACGGTCGTCGCGCAGGTCGCGATCACCGCGCTCCTGCCCCCGTACGTCGGGTTTCAGGCCCCGGCGACGCTCGTCGCCGCCTACTCCGCCGGCGCGTACGCGCCCCGCCGCGCCCGCCTCGGGGCGCCGGCGCTCGCGGCGCTCGCGCAGGTCCTGCTCGTCTTCGCGCTCGGCGGTCTCGGCAACCCCGCCGGGGCCGGGCCCGCGCAGCACGCGCTCCAGGTGGGCGGCGCGCTGCTCTCGGCGGTCCTCACGTTCGTGGGCGCGGCCCTCGTCGGCTCGTACGTCGCGACGCGGCGCGAGCTCGTCGCCGAGCTGCGCGACCGCGTGGTGCGCGCCGAGCGTGAGCGCGAGGCGCTCGCCGCGCAGGCCGTGCTCGAGGAGCGTGCCCGCATGGCGCGGGAACTGCACGACGTCGCGGCCCACCACCTCTCGGGCATCGTCGTGCAGGCGTCCGCGGCGGAACGGCTCGTCGACGCCGACCCGGAGCGCGCCAAGGAGTCGGTGCGCTGGATCCGGTCGCAGGGCCGCGAGACCCTCGACGACCTGCGCCTCGTGGTCGGCATCCTGCGCGGGCGCGACGACGAGGGCGACGAGCGCGAGGCCCCGCAGCCGACGCTCGCCGACCTCCCCGCGCTCCTCGAGACGGCGCGCGCGGCGGGCACCACGGTCACCGTCGAGACCGAGGGCGAGCCCTGGGAGCCCGCGCCCACCGCGCAGATCGCCGTCTACCGCGTGCTGCAGGAGGCGCTCGCCAACGCGCGGCGGCACGCACCCGGGCGACCGGTCGCGGTGCGGCTCGCGTGGAGCCCGGCGGCCGTCGTCGTCACCGTGCGCAACCCCGCCGGTCGCGCCGCTCCCCCGCAGGACGCGCGACCGGGCCACGGCCTCGTCGGGATGCGCGAGCGCGCGGCCGTGCTCGGCGGCACGCTCGACGCGCGGCGCACGCCCGACGGCGCGTGGCTCGTCCGGCTGACCGTCCCCCGCGCCCCCGCGCGCGACCCCCGCACCCCCGCCCAGGAGGCCTCGTGACCCGCGTCGTGCTGGTGGACGACCAGGCCGTCGTCCGCGCCGGTTTCACCGTCATCCTCGAGAGCGAGGGCCTGGAGGTCGTCGGCGAGGCGTCGAACGGCGCGGACGCCGTGCGGGTCGCGCGCCGCGAGCGCCCCGACGTCGTGTGCATGGACGTGCGCATGCCCGGCGGCGACGGCATCACGGCGACGCGCGCGCTCGCCGGGCCCGACGTCACGGACCCGGTGCCCGTCCTCGTGGTGAGCACGTTCGACCTCGACGACTACGTGTTCGGGGCGCTGGAGGCCGGGGCGAGCGGGTTCCTGCTCAAGGACGCCGAGCCGGAGGTGCTCGTGGACGCCGTCCGCCGCGTCGCGTCGGGCGACGGCCTCGTGGACCAGTCGCTCACGCGCCGCGTGCTCGGCGAGTTCGCGCGACGTCGTGCCCCGGTGTCGCGGGACGACGACGCGGCGGCGCTCCTCACGCCGCGCGAGCTCGACATCGTGGCGCTGCTGTGCCGGGGGTCGTCGAACGCGGAGATCGCGACGGCGCTGTTCCTCGAGCCGAGCACCGTGAAGTCGCACCTGAGCCGGGCCATGACGAAGACGGGCGCGCGCGACCGCGTGCAGCTCGTCGTGTGGGCATTCCGGCACGGGATCGTCGACCCGGCCGCCTGACCTCAGCGCACGGGCCGCGGGACCGCGAACCGGGCGTGCACCGGCGCGGCGACGTGCACGAGCGGCGGGTCCGTGGGCGGCAGCCCGAGGCGGTCGAGCAGGTCGGTGTCGAGGGCGTCGAGCGTGCCCCGTCGCAGGGTCCACGGCTCGTGCACCACGGGGAACCGCCACAGCCGCCCGGCCCGCGCGCCGTACGCGGACCACCGTGCCGTGAGCCACCGCACGAGGCCCGACGACGCGTCCACCTCCTCGTGCGCGCGCACCTCGGCGTGCAGGGAGAGGTCGCGCAGCCCCGGGTGCTCGTGCGGCACGCGCAGGGGCCCGCGGCCGTCGGACCGGAACCGGTAGCGCACCGCGGACGGCGCCCCGGCCCGGTCGCCGCGCGCGTGCACCGCCGCGCGGGCCGGGTGGTACGGGACGCCGGCCGCGCGCGTCGCGGCGACGAACGCGCGCGACGTCGCCCACAGGCCGAGGAACCACACGCCCTCGGTGCCCGCACGGTCGCGCACGTACACGCGGACGTTGAGCTCGGGGAACGCCGACCACGCGCCCAGCGGCGGCAGCGGCGGGACCCGGACGCCCGCCATGGAGAACGGGACCACCCCGAGCCACGTCGTCCCGCCCGCCTCCTGCACGGTGAGGCCGGGCGGGAGCCAGCCCTGCACGACGGCCGGGTCGACGGGCCAGTGCAGGAACGTCAGGGCCTCCCAGCGCTGGGCGTTCACCACCACCCGCGGTGTCGGGTGCGGCGACGCACCGGGCGGCGGCGTGCCCGGCCCCGCACCGGGCGGGGCCGGGTGGGCGCTCACCGCGTGCCCGCCGCGTCGGCCGCGTCGGCCGCGAGGCGGAGGTCGTCGACGAGCGCGGCGAACGCCGCCTCGCGCTCGGCGCGGTCGCGCACGCGCAGCAGCGCGGACGGATGGGTGGTGAGGACGACGCGCGGCGCGTCCGTCGGCCGAGGCAGGCGGGCGCCGTCGGACGGCTCGGAGCGCCCACCGCCGCCGGGTGCGCCCGGGGAGAACGGCGACGCCGGCTCCGCGTCGCCGAGGTCGAGGACCCGTCCCCGCTCGGCGGTCACGCGCACGGGCCGCCCCAGGACGGCGCGCCCCGCGGTCGCGCCCATCGCGACGACGACGCGCGGCCCCACGGCGGCGACCTCGGCGGTGAGCCACGGCAGGCACGCGCGGACGTGCGCGACGTCCGGGCTCTTGTGCAGGCGGCGCCCGCCGCGCTGCTCGAACCGGAAGTGCTTGACGGCGTTCGTCAGGTACACGTCGTCGGCCGCGAGCCCGGCCGCGTCGAGGGCGTCGTCGAGGAGGCGCCCGGCCGGGCCCACGAACGGCTCGCCCTCGCGGTCCTCGTGGTCGCCGGGCTGCTCGCCGACGAGGGCGAGCCGCGCGTCGTGCGGCCCGCGCGAGAACACGACCTGCGTCGCGTCCGCCCAGAGCTCGCACCCGTGGCAGTCGTGCGCCGCCCGGTCGAGCGCCTCGACGTCGTGCACGGCGCGGCCGCGGGGCAGCCACTCCTGCGCGCCGGGACGCTCGGGCGGTCGTGGGCTCATGGCCCTACGGTGCTCCCGCGCGCCCGCCCTCGCACGACGTCGGCGCACCGGTCAGAACAGGCTCAGCGGTTGCCGGGAGCACCGCGCGTGAGGTCCTCGGACTCCTCGGGGTGGTAGACGCACACGTGCAGGGCATCCGGTCGCACGCTGACGTCGAGGCGCTCGTCCGGATCGATGACGTCGCCGTCGAGCTGGCGGGGCTGCGGCCGGTCGGACACGACGGACACCTCGCGCCCCCGCACGACCTCGCGGCTCGGCACCCGGCTCTTGCCGCGCACCACGCCCCACAGGAGCTGGACCCAGTGCTGGAGGTTCCGGGGCGCGAAGATCGCGACCTCGAGCTGGCCGTTGTCGGGTTCCGCGTCCGGGAGGAGATTCGTCCCGGCCTGGAGCCGTCCGACGTTCCCGATGACCACGGTGCGCGCCCGGCGCCGCCGCGTCCGCCCGTCGACGGTGACCTCGACGTGCATCTCGTCGTCGGCGAGGTGCTTGAGCGCGGAGAAGACGTACGCGATCGAGCCCGCGCGGGCCTTGAGCGCCGTCGGCGCGTCCTGCATCATCGCGGCGTCGAGGCCCATGCCGGCCATGATCGCGAACGTCTGGCCGTCGGCCACCCCGACGTCGATCGTGCGCCGGCCGCCGCGCAGCACGAGCCGGATGCCCTCCTCGGCGTCCGACGGGACCCCGAGGTTGGCGGCGAGCAGGTTCCCCGTGCCGCCCGGCAGGATCGCCAGCGCGGCGTCGGTGCCCGCGAGCCCCTCGACGACGGCGCGGACCGTGCCGTCGCCGCCGCTCACGAAGACCACCTCGGCGCCGTCCTCGACGGCCTGGCGCGCCTGCCCCGTCCCCGGGTCCTCGGCCGTCGTCTCGAGCCACGCGGGCTCGGGCCACCCGGCGTCCGTGAGGCGCGCGACGATGAGCTCGCGCAGCGCGTCGAGCCCCTCGACGCGGTTCGGGTTGACGATGACCGCGGAGCGGCGCGGGACGTCGTCGGGCCGCCGCTGCGCGGAGGTGGTCGCGGAAGAGGTCGTCTCGTCGGTCGGCACGGACCGAGTATGTCCCGGTCGCCGCGAGGACGCTCGGCCGAGGACCGCCGAGGACCGCCGAGGCGCGAAGACGCCGCGGCCCGTGCCGCGCCCCGCCCGCGGGGGCAGGACGCGGCACGGGCCGGCGGTCGGGTCAGGCCGTGAGGATCTCCGTGCCGAGGGCGAGGCCGTCGCCCTCGGGGTCGCGGTCGACCCGCACGACGTCGCCGTCGGCGACGTCGCCCGAGAGCAGCATCCGCGCGAGGCGGTCGCCGATCTCGCGCTGCACGAGGCGGCGCAGCGGGCGCGCCCCGTACGCCGGGTCGAAGCCCTCGAGCGCGAGCCACTCGCGGGCGGCCGTCGTCACGTCGAGCGTGATGCGCCGGTCCGCGAGGCGCCGGCCGAGCGCGGCGACCTGGATGTCGACGATCCGGCCGAGCTCCTCGATCGTCAGCGGCTCGAACACGATGACGTCGTCGAGCCGGTTGAGGAACTCGGGCTTGAAGGACGCCCGCACCGTGCTCATGACGGCCTCGCGCTTCTCCGCGTCGTCGAGCATCGGGTCCACGAGGAACTGCGAGCCGAGGTTCGACGTCAGCACGAGGATGACGTTGCGGAAGTCGACCGTGCGGCCCTGGCCGTCGGTGAGACGGCCGTCGTCGAGCACCTGCAGCAGGATGTCGAAGACCTCGGGGTGCGCCTTCTCGACCTCGTCGAGCAGCACGACCGAGTACGGCCGACGCCGGACGGCCTCGGTGAGCTGGCCGCCCTCCTCGTAGCCGACGTACCCCGGGGGCGCCCCGACGAGCCGGGCGACCGAGTGCTTCTCGGAGTACTCGGACATGTCGATGCGCACCATGGCGCGCTCGTCGTCGAAGAGGAAGTCGGCGAGCGACTTCGCGAGCTCCGTCTTGCCGACGCCCGTGGGGCCGAGGAAGAGGAACGAGCCCGTGGGGCGGTCCGGGTCGGCGACGCCCGCGCGCGAGCGGCGGACGGCGTCGGACACCGAGCGGACGGCGGCCTGCTGGCCGATGAGGCGCTCCCCGATGACCTCCTCCATGTGCAGGAGCTTCTCGCTCTCGCCCTGGAGCATGCGGCCGGCCGGGATGCCCGTCCACGCGGACACGACCTCCGCGATCTCGTCGGCGCCGACCTTGTCCGCGATCATCGGCGCGGCCTCGGGGCCGGACGCGGCGAACGCGTCGTCGGCCTGCTCGGCCGCCTCGGCCTCGTCGAGCTCGCGCTGCACCTGCGGGATCTCGCCGTACTGCAGGCGGCCCGCGGTCTCGAGGTCGCCCTCCCGGATCGCGCGCTCGACCTGGACGCGCAGCTCGTCGAGCTTCGCGCGCAGGTCGCCGACGCGGTTGTGGCCCGCCTTCTCGGCCTCCCACCGCGCGGTGAGGGCCGCGAGCTCCTCACGACGGTCCGCGAGGTCGGCGCGCAGCTTCTCGAGCCGTTCGAGCGACGCGGGGTCGGTCGACTCCGACAGCACGACCTCCTCCATCTCGAGGCGTGTGACCGCGCGCTGGAGCTCGTCGATCTCGATCGGCGAGGAGTCGAGCTCCATGCGCAGGCGCGACGCCGCCTCGTCGACGAGGTCGATCGCCTTGTCCGGGAGCTGGCGCCCGGTGATGTACCGGTCGGAGAGTGAGGCCGCCGCGACGAGCGCGGAGTCGGCGATGGTCACCTTGTGGTGCGCCTCGTACCGCTCCTTGAGCCCGCGCAGGATCGCGACCGTGTCCTCCACCGAGGGCTCGCCGACGAACACCTGCTGGAACCGGCGCTCGAGCGCCGGGTCCTTCTCGATGTACTCGCGGTACTCGTCGAGCGTGGTCGCGCCGACGAGGCGCAGCTCGCCGCGCGCGAGCATGGGCTTGAGCATGTTGCCCGCGTCCATGGCGCCCTCGCCGCCCGCGCCCGCCCCGACGACCGTGTGCAGCTCGTCGATGAACGTGACGACCTCGCCGTCGGAGGACTTGATCTCCTCCAGGACGGCCTTGAGGCGCTCCTCGAACTCGCCGCGGTACTTCGCGCCCGCGACCATGCTCGCGAGGTCGAGCGACACGAGGCGCTTGCCCTGGAGCGAGGTCGGGACGTCGCCCGCGACGATGCGCTGGGCGAGACCCTCGACGACGGCCGTCTTGCCGACGCCCGGCTCGCCGATGAGCACCGGGTTGTTCTTGGTGCGGCGGCTGAGCACCTGCACGACGCGCCGGATCTCGGAGTCGCGCCCGATGACGGGGTCGAGCTTGCCCTCGGCGGCCCGCGCCGTGAGGTCGGTCCCGTACTGCTCGAGCGCCTTGTACGTGCCCTCGGGGTTGGGGCTCGTCACGCGCGCGCCCCCGCGGACGGCGGGCAGCGCGGAGCGCAGGGCCTCGGCGGTCGCGCCGGCCTGCTGGAGGATCGTCGCGGCCTGCGACGACCCGGCCGCGATGCCGAGGAGCAGGTGCTCGGTCGAGACGTACTCGTCGCCGAGCGCCTGGGCCTCCTTCGCGGCGGCGTCGAGCGCCGCGGACGTGGCGCGTGACGGCGTCGGCTGCGCGACGGCCGAGCCGCTCGCGGTGGGCAGCGCGACGAGCGCCGCGCGCACCTTCTGCCCGACAGCCTGCTTGTCCGCGCCGACGGCGTCCAGGAGCCCGACGGCGACGCCGCCCTCCTGCGTGAGCAGCGCGGCCAGGAGGTGGGTCGGCTCGAGCTGGGGGTTGCCGGCGGCCGACGCGGTCTGGATCGCCTCGCCGATCGCCTGCTGCGACATCGTGGTGAACTTCGTTTCCATAGGTGCTCCGTGTGATGCTCGAAAAGATGGTCTGACCAGTGGAACGACTCCTAAGTTGAGTGTATTCCGCTCAACTTCGATCGGCACCCCCGTGCGACCTCTCCTCGCCCGCCCGCATGCCGGAGCGGATGAAGTCCGGCCGCATTCCGTCTCAAAACGGCATCGACCCTCGCCCCGGGCGACGATCCGCGACATGCTGGGCGGGTGAACACCTCACCCTTGCGCAGACGACTCGGCCTCGGTGCCCTCCTCGCCACCCTCGCACTGTTCCTCACGGGGTGCATGAGGATGGACATGGCCATCACCCTCAACGAGGACGACACGTTCGACGGCAGCGTCGTCATGGCGTTCTCGGACGAGGTCGCCGAGTCCATGGGCTCGGACCCCCAGGAGCTCTGGGACCAGATGGGCTCCGAGATGGAGTCCGAGATGCCGGAGGGTGCGACGCAGGAGCCGTACGCGCAGGACGGCTACACCGGCACCAAGATCACCTACGCCGACCAGCCGATCGCGCAGCTCGACACCGGCGCCGCCGACTCGATCTCCGTCACCCGCGAGGGCGACGACTACGTCGTGAGCGGCTCGATGGACATGACGGGTGAGGAGTTCAACCCGGACACGGGTGACGCGGCGACCGACGAGATGTCGCGGCAGATGATGGAGGGTCTCGACATCAAGATCGCCATCACGTTCCCCGGCGAGGTGGCCGAGTCCAACGGCGAGGTGGACGGCAACACCGTGACGTGGACCCCGGTGGTCGGCGAGGTCAACGAGATGACGGCGCGCGGCTCGGCCGTGCCCGGCGGCTCCGCGGGCTCGGGGACGGACGAGGGCACAGACGAGGGCACGGACGAGGGGACCGACGACGGCGCGACCGCGCCCGACGCCGACAGCTCCGACGGGTCCGGCTCGTCGGCGTGGATCTGGTTCCTGGTCGGCGGCCTCGTGCTGCTCGGCATCATCGGCCTCGTGCTGTGGCTCGTGCTCCGCTCGAAGCCCGGCACGCAGGACGGCCAGGCCACGGGCTTCCCGCAGGGCGGGTACCCCGGCCAACCCGGCCAGCAGGGGGTCTACGGCGCACCGGGTCAGTACCCGGGCCAGCCCGGCCAGCAGGGTCAGTACCCCGGCCAGCAGCCGTACCCGGGCCAGCAGGGCCAGTACCCCGGGCAGGGCCAGCAGGGCCAGTACCCGGGCCAGTACGGCCAGCCCGGCGCGCACCCCGGCCAGCAGGGCCAGTACCCCGGGGCCCCGGGCCAGCCGGGTCAGTACCCCGGCCAGCCCGGCCAGTACCCCGGCCAGCAGGGCCAGTACCCGGGTCAGCCCGGCCAGCCGCAGGGCTACGGGACGCCGTCCGGCCCGGGCCAGCAGGGTGGCCCGTACGGCGGCCAGCCGCCGGCACCGCCGCAGCAGGGCGGCTACCCGGGCGCCGCGCCGTTCGCGCCCCCCGGCGCGCCGCACCCGCAGTCGTCCCCGACGACGCCGCTGCCCGCCCAGCCGCCCGTCCCGCCGGGCGCGACCCAGCCGCTGCCGCCGCACCAGCCGCCGGCACCGACCCAGCCGCTCCCGCCGCAGCCGGGCCCCGCGGGCCAGGACGGCCCGGGCGCGCAGGCCGGTCCCGACGACGAGATCGACGACGCGACGCGCCTGCGCCCGCCGACCGACTGAGCGGTCCGCACCCCGCACGACACGACGGCCCGCCCCGGGAGACCGGGGCGGGCCGTCGTGCGTCCGGGACCGTTCAGGACTCGACGGTGACCTCGACGACGTCGCCGACGGCGTCGAGCCGCACCGCGGGCCAGTAGCCGTCGAGGAAGTGCTCGCCGCACGTGTCGGCGAGGTGCACGACGACGCTCCCGTCCTCGTGCCGCTCCACGAGCTCGACGACGAGGTCGTCGTGCGCCGCGGCGAGCTCGTCGGGCGTCGGCTCCCCCTCGCTGAAGCGGCGCACGACGGCCTCGACCGCGCGGCGCGCGAGCCGCGGGCCGAGGGCGTCGTCCCACAGCGCCTCCGCGGGCACGTAGGCGAGCGCCTCGGCGCCGAGCGCGGGGTCGACCTCCGCGAGCGTCGCGGGGCGCCACGACGGGTCGCGGTCCTTGTCGACCACCTGCGCGCGGATCCCCTCGACGAGGTCGGGCTGCGTGTCGACGAACCAGCAGACGAGCCCGTACTCCTGGGCGAGCGCCGCGCGGAGGTCGGGCAGGTCGCGCGCGCTGCGGACGGCCGCGAGCGCGACGGTCACCGCGGTGGGCGACAGCCGTTCGAGCTCGTCCGCCTCGGCGCCCGCGCGCTCGTCGCCGTCGGCCGCAGCCGCCCGCAGGCGGGCCACGATCTCCGGCACCGTGTCCGCCGCGTACGCGGCGTCGATCGCGGCGCGGCGCGCGACGAGCCCGGACACCGGCGCCGGGAGGGCGTGCCGCCGCACGACGTCGCGCACGGCCTCGACGTCGAGCGGGTCGACGCCCGCGCTCGCGAGCGCGGCGAGGTCCGCGCCGAGCACGGGCAGCCGCTCGCTCGGCACGTAGTGGTCGGCGAACCCGGCGTGGATCGCGTCGGCGGCGTCCATCGTCACCGCGCCGAGCGCGAGCATCTCCCCCAGCCGCCCCGGCGCGCGGGCGAGGAGCCACGACCCGCCGACGTCGGGCGTGAAGCCGATCCGCGTCTCGGGCATGGCGACGCGCGAGCGCTCCGTGACGACGCGGACCGGCGCGTGGGCCGCGAGGCCGACACCGCCGCCCATGGTGATGCCGTCCATGATCGTCACGACGGGCACGGGCAGCTCCGCGAGCGCCGCGTCGACCGCGTACTCGCGCCGGAAGTACCGGCGCGCGTCGGCCTGCCGCCCGGCGACGACCGACGCGTGGAGCTCGCGGATGTCGCCGCCCGCGCAGAGGCCGCGGTCGCCCGCGCCGTCGAGCAGCACGAGCCGCACGGTCGGGTCGACGCGCCACTCGTCCAGCACGTCGGCGATCTCGCCGAGCATCGAGTACCCGAGCGCGTTGAGCGCGCGGGGCCGGTCCAGGGTGAGGTGCCCGACGCCGTCGTCGACGCGGGCGAGGATCTCGCTCGTCATCCGCGTCACGCTACCGCCCGTCGGCGGCCGCGGGCACGCACGACGTGGGACCCTGGCACGGCAGAGGGGTCGGGCCGGCGGTGCCGGCGGCAGCGAGGAGGCGGCGGTGGACGAGGCGACGCGGACGGACGGGACCTGGCGGCCCGACGTGCTGGGCGGGGACTGGGTCGCGCGCGACCTCGACCTCCCGGGCGGCGCGGTGGCGACCCTGGTGCGGCGCGACGCCGCGGCCCCCGCGGGCGACCGGCCCGCGGTGCTGTACGTGCACGGGTTCATCGACTACTTCTTCCAGACGCACGTCGCGGAGGCGGTCGAGGCGCGCGGGTACCGGTTCTACGCCGTCGACCTGCGCGGCTACGGGCGCTCGATCGGCCGCGGCTCGGGCGCGCCGTCGCGGCCCGACGACGACCCCAACTTCGTCACCGACCTCGCCGTCTACGCGCAGGACCTCGACGCGGCCGCGCGCGCGGTGCGCGCCGAGGGGCACGACCGGCTCGTGGTGCTCGGCCACTCGACCGGCGGTCTCCTCGCGAGCCTGTGGGCCGACGCGCGGCCCGGCCGGCTCGCGGCGCTCGTGCTCAACAGCCCGTGGTTCGACCTCAACAAGCCGTGGCTGTTCCGCGGCCCGGTGACGTGGGTGGTCGACGTCGTCGGACGGGTCGCGCCGCGGCTCGTCGTGGGCGCGCTCGACCCGCACTGGGCGGAGGCGCTGCACGCGAGCACGGGCGGCGAGTGGGACTTCGACCTCGCGTGGAAGCCGATCGAGGGGTTCCCGGTGCGCGCCGGGTTCCTGCGCGCGGTGCGCCGGGGCCACGCCCGCGTCGCGCGCGGGCTGCACGTCGACTGCCCGGTGCTCGTGCTCGCGTCCGCGCGCAGCGGCCCGGCGTCGGGCTGGCACGACGCCCTGCTCACGACGGACAGCGTGCTCGACGTCGGGCACATCACGTCGCGCGCCGAGCGGCTGGGCGACGACGTCACGGTCGTCACGGTCGAGGGCGGCGCGCACGACCTCGCGCTCTCCCCCGAGCCCGCCCGGTCCACGTACCTGCGCGAGGTCCTCGACTGGCTCGACGCGCGGGTCTGACGCCTCCCACCGTCGTGTCCGAATCCCGCTAGCCAGGGCGTGGTCCGGCGGGTGAGGATCGAGTCATGACGACGACCCTCGCGACGCCCCCGGCGACCATGGACCCCGTGTTCGCCGAGCGCTACCGCGCCATCGCGTCGCGCGACCGCCGCTTCGACGGGCAGTTCATCACCGCCGTGAGCAGCACCGGCATCTACTGCCGGCCGTCGTGCCCGGCGCGCACCCCGAAGCCCGAGAACGTCACCTTCTACCTCACCTCGGCCGCCGCCCACGAGGCCGGCTACCGCGCGTGCAAGCGCTGCCTCCCGGAGGCGGTGCCGGGCACGCCGAGCTGGGACCTCGGGCACGACCTCTCAGCCCGGGCCATGCGGCTCGTCGCGGACGGCGTCGTGGACCGTGAGGGCGTCGACGGCCTCGCCGCCCGCCTCGGGTACTCGGCCCGGCACGTGCACCGCGTGCTCGTCGCGGAGCTCGGCGCGGGCCCGGTCGCGCTCGCCCGCGCGCTGCGCGCCCAGACGGCGCGGGCGCTGCTCACGGGGACGGACCTGCGGCTCGCCGACGTCGCGTTCGCCGCCGGCTTCGGGAGCGTGCGGCAGTTCAACGACACGATCACGGAGGTCTTCGACACGACGCCGGGCGAGCTGCGCCGTCGGGCCCGGCCCGACCGGGCGCCGTCGACCGGCGACCCGCGCCGCCCGCCCGCCGCCGCTCCCGCCGGGTCCACCGCGGACGACGGCGGCGCCACCGCCGCGCTCGACCTCACCCTTCCCCTGCGCGAGCCGTTCGACGCGCGCGGCGTGTTCGCGTTCCTCGCGGCGCGCGCCGTCGACGGCGTCGAGGTCGTCGACCTCGACGGCCCGCTGCTCTCCTACGCGCGGACGCTCGCGCTGCCGCACGGGCAAGGCGCGTTTCGGGCCACCTACGGGCCGCCGCCCGGGAGCCGACGGCGCGCGCCGCGCTTCCACGTGGAGCTCGAGCTGACGTCCGTGGCCGACCTGCCGGCCGCGATCGCGCGCGTCCGGCGGCTGTTCGACCTCGACGCCGACCCGGCGGCCGTGGACGCGGCCCTCGCGGCGGACCCCGCGCTCGCCGCCTCGGTGCGCGCGGTGCCGGGGATCCGCGTCCCGGGGGCGGTGGACCCCGCCGAGATCCTCGTGCGCGCGCTCGTCGGGCAGCAGATCTCGGTCGCGGCCGCGCGGACGCACCTGTCGCGGCTCGCCGTCGCGCTCGGGACGCCCTTCGCGTCGCGGTTCGGCCCGAGGCGCCTGTTCCCGACCCCCGCGCAGCTCGCCGCCGGGGGCGCGGACCACCTGCGCGGCCCCGCCCGGCGCACGGCCGCGGTGCTCGGCGTCGCGCACGCCCTCGCCGACGGGTCGCTCGCCCTGTCCCCGGCCGACGACCCCGCGGCCCAGCGCGCCGCGCTCGAGGCGATGCCCGGCGTCGGGCCGTGGACCTCCGGGTACGTGGCGATGCGCGTGCTGCACGACCCCGACGTCCTGCTCGACGGCGACCTCGCGCTCCGCGCCGGTGCCGCCGCGCTCGGCCTGCCCGACGACCGCCGCGCGCTCGCCGCCCGCGCCGAGCGCTGGGCGCCGTGGCGCTCGTACGCCGCGATGCACCTCTGGCGCGCCTCCGCGCCCACCCCGACCCCTGCGAAGGAGACCCCGTGACCACCGCACCCGCCCCCACCACCACGACGGCAGGCACGAGCCCGGCCGTCACCACGACGCTCACCACGCCCGACGGCCCGTTCACGGTCGTCGTCGACGCCGGCGGCGCGGTCCTCGCGTCCGGCTGGACGAACGAGCCCGCGGACCTCGTCGCGCTCGTGCACCCCGGCCTGCGCCCCGCGACGGTCTCCCCCGTGCCCGACGACGACCCCGCCGTCGCGACCGCCGTCGCCGCCGTCCGGGCCTACTACGCGGGCGACGTGCACGCGATCGACGCCGTGCCGGTGCGGCAGGCCTCGGGCCCCTACCGCGCGCACGCGTGGGACGTGCTGCGCACGGTCGAGCCCGGCGACCCGGTGACCTACACCCGGTACGCCGAGCTGTCGGGGCGGCCCGCCGCCGTGCGCGCCGCCGCGGGCGCCTGCGCGATGAACGCGGCGGCCCTGTTCGTGCCCTGCCACCGCGTGCTGCGCACGGACGGCAGCCTCGGCGGCTTCCGCTACGGACTGGACGTCAAGCGCAGCCTCCTCGACCGCGAGGCCCGGGCGACCGTCACGGCACCGGCGCGCTGAGCCCGCCGCGGGCGGACCGCCCCGGCATCACGCCGCCGGAGCGCGCGCCGGCTCCGCGGCCGCGAGCGTGAACCGTGCCCCGAGCGTCGCCGCCGCGACCACCCCGGCGGCGGCGACGAGCACGACGTCCTTGAGCACGTACTGACCCATGAGGGTCATGCCGTCGCCGAACAGGTCGCCCGGGAAGAGCGCGACCGGCGAGAGGACACCGGCCAGCGTGACGGCGAGCACGACGAGCCCGGCCCGCAGCGCGCGACCGGTGAGGAGCGCGATCCCGACCGCCGTCTCGACGACCGCCGTGAGGACCACGGCGGCGGTGCCGTCGACGAGCCCGAAGGTCAGCGCCTCGACCGTACGGCGCACGATCTGCTCCGCCGGGCTCGCGCCCGGGAAGAACTTGAGCACCCCGAAGACGAGGAAGACGAGGCCGAGGGCGACCCGCAGGGCCGGCACGGACCAGGCGGCGAGGCGCTCGCAGAGCCCCTCGCGGAGCCGCCGGGCCGCGGCGCGCCGCGGCCCCTCCGCAACGGGGGCGGGGGTGGGCGGGGTCGATGCGGCGGGTCCGGTGGGGGCCATTCTGAACTCCTCGTCGAGCAGTAGCGTTCCACTTTCCGGCGATAAGATAGCGGACCTGCGATATCCACCGCGCGTGGCTCCGCGCCCGCGAGACGCGGGACGGGCGGTGCGCCCGTCGCCGAGGGGCCGGGGATCAGCCCCAGCCGAAGACCTGCGTCCAGGCCCCGTTCGAGTGCCCGACGCCGATCTCCCGCAGGCCGCAGTTGAGGATGTTCGCGCGGTGGCCCGGCGAGTCCATCCACCCGCGCACCACGTCCTGGGCGGTCCGGTAGCCCTTCGCCACGTTCTCGGCGCCCGGGTTCAGGTAGCCCTGCGCCTGCGCCCGGTCCCACGGCGAGCGGCCGTCGAGGCTCGTGTGGTCCATGTACCCCTGCGCGTCCATGTCCTCGCTGTGGAGCTGCGCCGCGGCGGTGAGCCGCTCGTCGACGGCGAGCGGCTCGCACCCGGCGGCGGCCCGCTCCGCGTTCGTCAGCTCGACGACCGCCGCGCCCTCCGCCGTGAGCGCCCCGGGGCCGGCTCCGCTCGGCGCCGCCGCCCCGGCGGCCGAGGCGGTCCCGGCAGCCGGCGCGGCACCGTCGGCCGTTCCGGTGCCGGGCGTCGGGCCCGACGCGGTCGCGCCGTCCGGGCCGGCCGGGTCCGCCGCGCCCTCGGCGGGCGGCACGTCCTCCGGCGTGGGCGTCGGCACCGGGTCGGCGGGAGGCTCCTCGGTCGCCGCGGGCGCGGTCGCCGCGGGCGGCGCGTCGTCGGCCCCGGGCGCACCGGGCGCCGTCGGGCCGTCCGCGGGGAGGTCGTCCCGCGCGTCGGCCAGGGTGCGCGACGCGCGGTCGTCGCGCGGGTCGCGCCCCGCGAGCCACTCCTGCGGCGCGCTCCCCTGCCACGGCAGCGCCGCGACGACAGGGCCGAGCGGGCCCACGTGCTCGGGCCGGATCTCGCCCGTCACCGTCGCGGCCGTGAGGCCCAGCGGAGGGCCGAGCAGCAGGGCGGCGGCGACGCCCGTCGTCACCGCGACGCGCGGACCGGACCGCAGGTGCCGGGCGAACGGGCCGCCGCGCCGTCGTGCGGGCGCGGCGGAGGACGCGGGCACAGGAGACGACTCGGGAGACGGCGCCGCCCCCGCCGAGCGGTGCCGGGGCGTGCGCTGCGAGACCATCGCTCGACCCTACCCATGAGGACCGCGGATGTGTACCGCTTCGTCCGTTCTGCGCCTGTTCGACGGCGGAGGTCGGCCGCCAGGTCAGACGATCGACGGCTCCTCCGGGGCGGAGACCGTGAACACCGCGCCCGCGATGAGCGGCACGGACGTCACCCGGCGCTCGAGCTCGTCGAGCCGGCGGGCGACGGACGTCTCGGACTCGTCGCCGCGCAGGTCCACGCTCGCCACGAGGTACAGCGCGCGCGGGCCGACGTACTCGAGCCGCAGGTACGTGACGCGCTCGACCTCCGGCAGGTCGCGGATGCCCGCGAGCACCGCGGCGCGCGTCGCCGGCATCGCCGCCTCCCCCACGAGGAACCGCCGGTTGCGGTCGATGAGCACGACGGACACCACCGCGAGGACGAGGCCGACGACGATCGACCCCACGGCGTCGGGCACGGGCGACCCGGTGAGCTGGTGGGCCAGGACGCCCCCGAACGCGACCACGAGGCCGATCAGCGCGGCGGCGTCCTCCGCGAACACCGCGCGCAGCGTCGGGTCCGACGTGACGAGCACGTGGTGCAGGGTGTCGCGGTCCGCGGCCTGCGCCTCGGCGCGCGCCTGCCGCCGGGCGCGCAGGAACGACACGCCCTCGAGCACGAACGCCAGGGCGAGGACCGCGTAGGCGACCACGAAGTCGTCCGCCGGCTGCGGGTGCACCAGCTCCTGGATGCCGTGCGTGATCGACACCCCCGCGCCGACCGCGAACAGCCCGATCGCCGCGAACATCGACCACACGTACGCCTCGCGGCCGAACCCGAGGGGGTGCTCGGTGTCCGCCGGGCGGCGCGAGCGCCGGTCGGCGACGAGGAGGAAGATCTCGTTGCCCGTGTCCGCCCACGAGTGGACGGCCTCCGCGAGCATCGACGCCGAGCCGGTCACCGTCGCGGCGACCGTCTTCGCGCCCGCGATGAGCGCGTTCGCGAGGAACGCGACGATCACCGTGACGGTGCTGTCGCCGCCGCCCTCGGGTCGCGCGACGCGCGGGTTGCGCGACTCCGGCTGCGGCGGGGCGGGCGTGGGGGCGTCGGGCATGCTGCCGGTCTACCAGCCGCGTGCACGACCCGCGCGCGGAGGCCGGACGCTCACGGGTCGAGCACGCACGGGCCGGGCGCGCACGGCCCGGCGCACGGGCCGGGCGCCCGGTCCGGCACCGTGCGTGCGCGCGGCGGCGTCAGCGCGCCGGGCCCTCCGCGTCGGCGGGGCGACCCGCGTCGTCGGGGCGACCCGCGTCGTCGGGCCCGGGGTCGCCCGTGTCGGCGAGCTCGACGCCGCCGGTGGCGCCCGGCTCGCCGTGCCGGTCCGCGTCGTCGTGCTCGCCCGTGTCCTCGCGCTCCGCCGCCTCCTGGTCGCGCGTGAGCTCGTCGACGACGAGCAGGTCCGTGCGGACCTTGCCCGTGCGGTAGCCCGCACGGCCGACCATGTGCGCCGCGACGGGCGACGTGAGGAGCTGGAACACGACGACGAGGAACAGCGTCGCGACGGCGCCCCACGAGCGCAGCCGCAGGCTCAGGCCCGCGAGCACGAGGATCAGCCCGAGCACCTGCGGCTTGGTCGCGGCGTGCATGCGCGCCAGCAGGTCGGGGAACCGCACGACGCCCACGCCCGCGGCGAACGCGAGGAACGCCCCGCACAGGAGGAAGACCGCGGACACGACGTCGGCGATCGTGTCCCACAGGCCGGTGTTCGGGTCCATCAGCGCACCTCCCCCTCGGGCGCGCCGCCGTGGTGCTCGGCGTCGACCGCCGAGTCCCGGTCGGACTCCTCCGCCTCGCGGCGGGCGGCGTCCTCGGCGGCGATCTCCTCGGCCGTGCGGATGCGGCCCTCGTCCTCGGGCTCGACCGACGCGAACCGCGCGATCGTCACCGAGCCCACGAACCCGACGAGCGAGAGCACGACGAGGATCGGGATGGTGTCCGTGCGCCGGGAGAACGCGGCCTCGAGCGCGATCGCGCCGACGAGCGTCGTCGTGAAGACGTCGAGCGCGATCGTGCGGTCGAGCATCGACGGGCCGCGCTCGGCGCGCGCGACGGCGAAGGTGGCCCCGGCGGCGAGCAGCACGGCGCTCACCACGACGATCACGAGGTAGACGGTGTCGCTCATGCCTCGGCCACCTCTCGCGCGGACGGGACGTCGTACAGGCCGGCGGCCCGCAGCTCGTCGTTCGACGCGAACGCGTGCAGCACGCGCGCCTCGAGCGCGAGCGTGTCCTCGCGGACCTTCTCCACGCCGCCCGCGGTCTCGACGTCGAGCACGTGCAGGTAGAGCATCCCGGTGAGGCGGTGCGCCTCGACGACGATCGAGCCGGGCACGAGCGACGACAGCTCGGCCGTGATGGTCAGGTAGATGTCGGACGGGTTCCGCAGCCGCACGCCCACGACGGCGCCGCGCGGCGTGTGCCGCGGGTTCAGCGCGAGGATGCTCACCTGGAACGACGCGACGACGAGGTCGGAGACGAAGCGCCCGACGAGCACGAGGAACGGCCACGGCCGGAACTTCCCGCGCGCCGCGATCGACGGCAGCGGGAAGAACGTGATGACGGCGAACCCGATGAGGACGCCCGCGAGCACGTTGCCCACGGACAGGTCGCCCCAGAGCATGACCCAGACGATCGTCAGCCACAGGATGGTGCGCCACTGCGTGGTGACGCGGGCGAACCAGCCCGAGGCGAGCGCGCGGCGACGGCGGTGCAGGCTCATCCGTCCGCACCTCCGCCCGTGCCGGCCGGTTCGGTGCCGGCGGGTTCAGCGCCGGCAGGTTCCGTGCCGTCGCTCTCGCCCGTCGCGACCTCGTTCGACTCGCCCTGGCCGCGGTCGGAGTCGCCGGGGAACACGGCGTCGACGTACGTGTGGCCGTCGAGCAGCGTCGCGGCGGCGCGCTCGGTGTACGAGTAGAGCGGGCCCGCGACCACGGTGAGCGCGAGGCCGAACGCGACGAGCGCCGTCGCCGGGCCCACCATGCCGCGCGGCAGGCGCGCGTCCGCGGGGATCTCGACGGGCGCCGTCTGCCAGAAGGCCTTGTTCCACGCCTTGACGATCGCGTACAGCGTGAGCAGCGACGTCACGACGGACCCCACGACGAGCGCCCACGTGAGCGGCGTGCCCTGCGCGACGCCCTCCTCGAGGAGGCCGACCTTGCCGAGGAAGCCCGACAGCGGCGGGATGCCCGCGAGGTTCATCGCCGGGATGAAGAACAGGATGGCCAGCCCGGGCGCGAGCTTGGCGAGCCCGCCGAGGCGGTCGAGCGACGTCGACCCGCCGCGGCGTTCCACGAGGCCGACGACGAGGAACAGCGTCGTCTGCACCGTGATGTGGTGCACCACGTAGAAGATCGCGGCCGCCATGCCCGGCTCGGACGCGAGCGCGATGCCGAAGATCATGTAGCCGATGTGGCTCACGAGCGTGAACGACAGCAGTCGCTTGATGTCGTTCTGCGCGACGGCGCCGAGGATGCCCACGACCATGGTCAGCAGCGCGAGCCACATGAGGACGTCGTCGACGACGCTGTCCTCGGGGAAGAGCAGCGTCTGCGTGCGGATGATCGCGTAGACGCCCACCTTGGTGAGCAGGCCCGCGAAGACCGCGGTGACGGGAGCGGGCGCCGTCGGGTAGGAGTCGGGCAGCCATGCGGACAGCGGGAAGATCGCCGCCTTGATGCCGAACGCGAGCAGCAGCAGGAGCTGGATCGCGAGCGCCGTCCCGGGGTCGATCTCCGCGTACCGCTCCGAGAGCTGGGCGAGGTTGACCGTGCCGGTCGCGGCGTAGGTGAGCGCGATCGCGACGAGGAAGACGATCGAGGAGAGCAGCGCCACGACCACGTAGATCGACCCGGCGCGGATGCGCTCGCCCGTGCCGCCGAGCGTGAGGAGCACGTAGCTCGCGGCGAGGAAGATCTCGAACCCGACGTAGAGGTTGAACAGGTCGCCCGAGAGGAAGGCGTTGAACACGCCCGCCGCGAGCACCATGAACGTCGGGTGGTAGATGGCGACCGGCGCCTCCTCGTCGCCGTCCGCCACGCCCTGCGCGAGCGAGTACAGCAGGACGCACAGCATGACGAAGCTCGACACCACGAGCATGAGCGACGAGAGCCGGTCCGCGACGAGGTCGATCCCGACGGGCGCCGCCCAGCCGCCGACGTCGACGACGATCGGCCCCGAGTCGGCCGCGACCAGCAAGCCGACGGACGCCGCGAGGACGAGCGCGAGCGCGGCCACGGTGATGATCCGCTGGGCGCGCGGGTGGCGCCAGAGCGCGAGCGCGAGGCCGGCCGCGACGAGCGGCAGGACGACGGGGAGCGGGACGAGGGCCGCGGCGGTGAGGCTCATCGCGGCTCCTTCCCGTCGGTCCGTCGGTCGTCAGGTCGTGCGTCGTCGTGCCGGGCGTCGGAGCCGCCGGTGCGGCCGTCCGTGGCGTCCCCGGCGTCCTGCCCGGCCGGGCCCGACGGCGGCTCCTCGCCGTCCGTGACGCCGTCGCCGTCGCCGTCGGTCTCGTCGCGGACCTGGGCGGCCTCGTCGTCCAGGGTGGCGCCGCTCTCCTCCGTGTCCGCGTCCTCGAACGCGGGCGCGTTGCGCGCGGCGTGCCGCGCGACGCGGCGGTCCTCGAGGTCGTCCTGCACCTCGTCGTGGCCGTGGAGCTGCCACGAGCGGTAGGCCATCGCGAGCACGAACGCCGTGATGCCGAGCGTGATGACGATGGCCGTGAGGACCATCGCCTGGACGAGCGGGTCGCTCATGTCCTCCTCGGGCGTCGTGCCGATGAGCGGCGCGCCCCCGGCGCGCCCGCCCGCGACGAGGAAGAGCAGGTTGGCGCCGTTCCCCATGAGGATGAACCCGAGCAGGACGCGCGTGAGGCTCCGCTCGAGGAGCAGGTAGACGCCCGCGGCGAACAGCACGCCGATCGCGAGGACGAGGACGACGCTGGGCGTCATGTCGATGACGTTCACCGGCGGCCACCTCCGATCGAGTCGGGCTCCATGGCCTCGAACGGCCCCGTGTCCTCGCCGGGCTCGCGACCCGCCGCGGCGCGTTCCGCGTGCCGGTCGATCTCGGCGCCGAGCGTGCGCAGGATGTCGAGGACGAGCCCCACGACGACGAGGAACACGCCGACGTCGAAGAACAGCGACGTCACGAGGTGGATCTCCCCGACGAGCGGGAGCGCGAGGTCGTAGGCCTCGCTGCCGAGCACGTTGCCGGTGAGCAGGAACGCGACGAGCCCCACGCCCGCGGACAGGAACAGGCCCGTCCCGAGGAGCAGACCGGGGTGGACGGGCGCGGCCTCGCCGAGCTCGTACCGCCCGCCCGCGAGGTAGCGCACGATGAGCGCGATGCCGACGACGAGCCCCGCCGCGAACCCGCCGCCCGGCGCGTTGTGGCCGGAGAACAGCAGGAAGAGCGCGAAGACGATCATGGCGTGGAACAGCACGCGCGTGACGACCTCGAAGATCACCGAGCGGCGTTGGGGCGCGAGGGTGCGCCCGGCGCTCAGCCACACGAGCATGCGCGGCTGGTCCTTCTCCGTGACCCCGCGGCGGCGCAGCGCGGCACCCGGGTCGTCGGTGTCGCTCCAGACGCCCGAGCCGGTGGCCGTGGTCGCGGGCCGGGCCCCCGACGCGCGCAGGATCTCGCCGCTGCGCGAGCGCAGGAACACGAGCGACGCGACGCCCGTCGCGGCAGCCAGGAGGACGGAGATCTCGCCCATCGTGTCCCACGCGCGGATGTCTACGAGGGTCACGTTGACGATGTTCTTGCCGTGCCCGAACTCGTAGGCCTCGGCCGGGAAGTCCACCGAGATGGGCGTCGCGACGCGCGCGAGCGGCGCGACGAGCGCGAAGCCCATCATGACGACGGCCACCGCGAGGCCGATCCCCAGGCGGACCCACCGGCTCGCCGCGAGCGGCCGGTTCGAGAAGTACGCGGGCAGGCGCCGCAGCACGAGCACCATGACGACGAGCGTGATCGTCTCGACGAGGACCTGCGTGAGCGCGAGGTCGGGCGCGCCGTGCAGGAGGAAGAGGACGGCGTTGCCGTACCCCGCGATCCCGACGAGGATCACGGCCTTGAGCCGGCGGCGCGAGCGCGCGGCGAGCACCGAGGCGATGCAGATCGCGGCGACGGCGACGAGCTGCGCGGGACGGTCCCAGGCCCGGAGCTGCTCGGGCCACGCGGTCTGCGCGACCATGACGACGCCCGGGCCGAGCACGAGGACCACGAGGATCGCGCCGAGGTAGAACGGGAGCGAACCACGCTGCGTGACGGCCGTGACGTCGGCGGCCAGGTCGTCGAGCTTGCGCATGACCTTGCGGTACGTGACGTCGGCCTCGGGCCCCGTCCACAGCGACGCCTGGAACCGCTCGACGCGCGACCGCTGCCAGAACAGCACGACGCCGACCGCGAGCACGAGGACGGTCAGGGCGAGCGCGGGCGTGAGGCCGGCCCACAGGACGAGGTGGCCGGGCTCGCCGACGGGGTACGTGTCGGCGTAGGGGGCGAGGAGGTCCTCGCCGAAGTGCGGCACGAGCGCCGTCGCGAGGCCGAGGACCGCGAGCACGACGGCCGGGCCCACGAGCAGGAACGGCTGGCGGTGGATGCGCGCCGGGTCGATCGGCGGCTCCTCGGCCTCGACCGCCGGGCGGCGCGCGGTGCCGGTGCCCCACGCCTTCTCGTGCGCGTTGGCGCGCGCGGGCGACGGGCCGAGGTGCGGCTTGGACGCGAACGCGCCCCACCAGAAGCGCAGGCCGTACGCGACCGTGAACATCGAGCCGACGACGACCGACCACAGCACGACCGTGTCGACCCAGACCGGCCCCTCGCCGTGCAGGAGCGACTCGAGCGCCGCCTCCTTCGCGACGTACCCGGCGAACGGCGGCAGCCCGATCATCGACGCGGTGGCGAGCCCGCCCGCGACCGCGGTCCACGGCAGGGCCTTGCCCACGCCCGTGAGGCGGCGCAGGTCGCGCGTGCCGGCCGCCGCGTCGACCACGCCGACGACGAGGAACAGCGAGGCCTTGAACATCGCGTGCGCGCCGATCATGGCGAGCCCGGCGAGCGCGGCCCCGCGCGTCCCGAGGCCCACGAGCAGGATGATGAGGCCGAGCTGGCTCACGGTGCCGAACGCGAGGACGAGCTTGAGGTCGTACTGCCGCAGCGCGCGGTAGCCGCCCACGAGCAGGGTGCCCGCGCCGAGCACGACGACGAGCGTGCGCCAGACCGTCGTGTCCGAGTAGGCGGGCGCGAAGCGCGCGACGAGGTAGACACCGGCCTTGACCATCGCGGCGGCGTGCAGGTAGGCGCTCACCGGCGTGGGCGCCGCCATCGCGGCGGGCAGCCAGAAGTGCAGCGGGATGAGCGCGGACTTGCTCGCCGCGCCCACGAGGAGGCAGATGATCGCGGCGGTCACGGCGCCGCCCGTCGGGGGGTCCGCGATGATCTCGGACATGCGGAACGTCCCGCCCTGGACGCCGAGGATCACGACCCCCACGAGCATGGCGAGACCGCCCGCGGTGGTGAGGATGATCGCCTGCATGGCGGCACGACGGCTCGCCTTGCGGTCGGCGTAGTGGCCGATCAGCAGGTACGAGAAGACGGTCGTGAGCTCCCAGAACACGAACAGGAGCAGCATGTCGTCCGCGGTGACGAGCCCGACCATCGCCCCCGCGAACGCGGTGAGGACGCCGCCGAACCGCCGCAGGCCCTGCGCGGTGGGCGAGAAGTAGGCCGAGCAGTAGACGAGGACGAGGGCGCCCACGCCGCCGACGAGCAGCAGCATGAGCCACGACAGCGTGTCCATGCGGAAGGCGAGCTCGAGCCCCAGACCGGGCACCCACTCGATGACCTGCGTCGGGTGCTCCCCCGACATCACGCGGTCGGTCCAGGCGAGCGCGTAGGCGGCCGCGGACGCCGGCGCGAGCGCCATGACGAGGAACGCCCGGCGGCCGAGGAACGAGACGAGTGCAGGCGCGCCCAGTGCCATCACGAGATGGGCAAGGAGCACGTAGAGCACGGGCCGCTCCGTCCGGGTCGGGGGCGGGTGGGCGAAGTTCTTGCTGGACTTGTCATCGCCGCGCCCGGGCGGAGGGAAGCCGCAGGGCACGACAGTTCACGGCGCCGACGAGGCCGGGCCGAGAACCATTTTACCGACTCCTCAGCCGTGCGGGGCGCCCGTAGCCCCGTCCGTGACCGATTCCTCAGTCGGCCGTCACAGATCCTCGGGGTCCACGAGGAACTCCGCCTCGTCCGCGATCTCCCCGCCGACCGCCTGGTGCAGCGTCCGCGTGACCTGCGTGACCACCTCCGCGGCGCGCTTGCGCGCGATCTGGTGCTCCAGCGAGGGCTGCTCCCGCTGGGACTCCGCGAGGTCCTGCGGCTCCCAGCGCACGCGGTAGCTCACGGCGCCGCCCACCGTCCACGGCAGCCCGCGCAGCAGGAGGGGCAGCGCCTCCTCGCCGCCGACCTCGACCGCGACGAGCCCGTCCATGCCCAGGTCGACGAGGAGGCCGTACCCGTCGAGCACCGCACCGGTGGTCAGCGCCTTGATGTCGACGTCGTCCGCCGCGGCGTGCAGCGCGCGCCGCAGCTCGGGGTCCATCTTCTCGCCCGGGTAGAGCGGCAGCTCCGCGATGCCCTTCGGCGGCCCCTCGTACGGCTTGCCCTCCGTCGCGAGCCGCGTGCGGGGGTGGAGCCGGCCGACGAGCGCGAGCGCGGCGTGCGGGTCGAGCCACACGTCCGAGTACAGCGTCATGTCGACGGCGACGCCCGGGTCGGGCGTGAGGACGACGCCCGCCCCCGCCGGGTTGCCGACGTCGGTCCGGACCGACCCGCCGAGGCGGCGCGCCGCCGCGACGAGGAACGCGACCACGCGCTCCTCCTCCCGGACCGGCAGGCCGCCGGGGAACGCTCGCCCGACGCCGTCCCGGTCCCCGCCGCCCGGGTAGGGGACGTCCCCGCGCTCGCGGGGGCAGACGACGTCGAACACGAGCGCGGCGCCCGGCACGCCGGAGCCGGGGCCCGCGTACGGGCCGGTGAGCGTCGTGTGGCGCGACGTGCGCAGGACGCCCGGCTCGCCCGGCCGCGCGGTCCGCGCGGGCGGCACGAGGGGCTCGGTGCCCTCCGGCGCGACGTCCCAGCGGGCGCCCGCGAACCGCGAGAGCGCGAGCGTCTCGACCTCGTCCACGAGGACGTCGGCGGGCAGCCCCAGCACGTGCCGCGCCTGGTAGGACTGCGCGGCCCCGGGCCCGGCGGGGTGCGGCAGGGGAGGGAGCGGGCTCATGCGGTGCGGTCCTCCGGTCCTCGGGTCCTGCGGGGTCGAGCGGCGTCCGACGCGGCGGGCCGCGCTCAGACGTCGGTGCGGTGGAAGTTCTGCCACGAGCGGGAGGCCGTCGGGCCGCGCTGGCCCTGGTAGCGGGAGCCGTAGACGCTGGAGCCGTACGGGTTGTCGGCGGGCGAGGACAGCCGGAAGAAGCACAGCTGGCCGATCTTCATACCCGGCCACAGCGTGATCGGCAGCGTCGCCACGTTGCTCAGCTCGAGCGTCACGTGCCCGGAGAAGCCCGGGTCGATGAACCCCGCCGTGGAGTGCGTGAGGAGGCCCAGACGGCCCAGGCTCGACTTGCCCTCGAGGCGCGCCGCCACGTCGTCGGGCAGCGTGACCGTCTCGAACGTGGACCCGAGCACGAACTCCCCGGGGTGGAGCACGAACGGCTCGGCCGGGTCGACCTCGACGAGCCGCGTGAGGTCGGGCTGGTCCTGCGACGGGTCGATGAACGGGTACTTGTGGTTGTCGAACAGCCGGAAGAACCGGTCGAGGCGCACGTCGATGCTCGACGGCTGGAGCATCGAAGGGTCGTACGGCTCGAGCTGGACGCGGCCGGCGTCGAGCTCGGCCCGGATGTCGCGGTCGGAGAGCAGCACGGGCCCACGCTAGCCGACGCCGGAGCGTGCCCGGACCGGGCTCCGCACCGTGGATCGGCGCCCTGGACCGGCGCCCCCGACCGGCGCCCTGGATCAGCGCGGGCCGGGCGCCGTCGGGCGCGGGGCCGCGCCGGCTCGTCGTCGAGGCGGCGCGGCCCCCGCCCGCGGACGGGAGGTCAGGCGCGCAGCGGACGGCCCGTCGAGTCCACGGAGTAGTAGCCCGTCTTCGAGGTCAGGTAGAGGATGCCCTCGACCAGGCCCCAGATCGCGATGACCGGCGCCGCGAACCCGAAGGACAGCACCGACACGAGCAGCATCGTCAGGCCGATGCCGGTGTACCCGAGGTAGAAGCGGTGGATGCCGAGGCTGCCGACGAGGATGCCCAGCAGGCCCGCGGCGAGACGCGACTTCGCCTGCGGGTCGTACGCCGGGTCGTAGCCGGGCTGGCCGTACGCGCCGGGCTGGCCGTAGGCGCCCGGCTGCGCGTAGCCCGGCTGCTGGGCGTAGCCCTGCTGCGGGGCGGAGCCGTAGCCCTGCTCGGGCGCCTGCTGGCCGTAGCCGGGGGCGCCGGGCGTCCCGTACGCCTGCTGGCCGTACGCGTCACCGGCCCCGGGCTGCTGGCCGTAGCCCGGCGTCGGGCCCGACGGCGTGGCGGAGCCGCCGTAGACCGGGTCACCGGGGGCGGTGCTCCCCTGCGACGGGTCGGGCTGCTGCTGGTACGGGTTCTCGGACAAGGCGGCTCCTCGGGCGGCGCGCCGCTCGTCGGCGCGGGACTGGTCGTGGTGCGGGCGGTTCTGGCATCACCGGCGTCGTCCGCTATGATCGGGTCGCGCGCTGGTTCGCCGAGGATCCTCCCAGAGGGCCCGGGGCGGACGCCACCGGCGCCGCGCGGGTGTAGTTCAATGGTAGAACTTCAGCTTCCCAAGCTGATAGCGCGGGTTCGATTCCCGTCACCCGCTCAGCCTGCGAGAGCCCCGCACCGGTCCGGTGCGGGGCTCTCGTCGTCGTGGGCCACAGGGACGACGCGCTTGGTCACGGCCATGCCGCGAGCAGATCGTCTGCCGTCCACACCCGGGACAGGCGCAGATCGCCCTCGGTGGCGACGTCACGCGCGGCGAAGGGCGTGCGGGCGTGCCACGGGACGCTCCCGACGAACACGGAACCCCCATCAAGAAGACGACTCTTGATGGGGGTGTCGTCGCCGAGCCCGAGGTCGCGCGCCACGGCGACGGTGACGTGGCGCGCGACCCCGGCCTCGGCGGTCGGAGGCCCGGGCGTCAGCCCAGGATGCTGCCCGCGGCCTTGGCCGAGGCGGCGAGGGAGCCGGTGAGCGGCAGGTCGGGCAGGATCACGGCCTGGGCCGCGTGGTAGACGTCGGGCTTGCCGACCCACGTGACGCCGTCGGGCCGGTTGGCGGTGTCGAGCTCGTGGTGCCACGACCCGCGCTCGTGGTCGACGAGGTGCTCGTCGATCCACTCCCACCAGCCCGCGGCGGCCTCGGCGAACCGGGGGTCGCCCGTGACGCGGCCCAGCACGTCGGCGGCCGCGACGGCCTCGGCGGCGACCCAGTGGTAGCGCCGGGGCTCGACCGGCGTGCCCGACCAGTCGACCGTGTACACGAAGCCGCCGCCGTGCTCGCCGTCCCAGCCGTCCGCGACGGCCCGGTCGAAGAGGGCGACCGCGGCGTCGGTGCGCGCGCCGGGCGTTCCGGCCGCGACGTCGACCTGGAGCAGCAGGCGCGCCCACTCCAGGCCGTGGCCCGGCGTCGACCCGTACGGCTTGAAGGGGTCGCGGGGGCGGTCCGCGTTGTAGTCCGGCAGGGGGTTCCAGCCGGCGTCGAAGTGCTCGGGAATGCGCCAGTCGTTCTCGCGCGCCCACCCCACGACGCGGTCCGCGACCGACGCCGCGCGCGCGAGCCACTCGGGGTCGCCGGTCGCGTCGTGCGCGGCGAGGAGCGCCTCGACGGAGTGCATGTTCGCGTTGACGCCGCGGTACTCGTCGAGCACGGTCCAGTCGCGCGACCACTCGTCGGCGTGCATCCGCGACCCGGGCTCCCAGAACCGCTCGTCGAGCACGGCGAGCGCCGCGTCGAGCAGCTCGCGCGCGCCCTCGCGGCCCGCGATCGTGCCCGACGCTGCGGCGAGCACCACGAACGCGTGCGCGTAGGCGCTCTTCGTCCCGTCCACCGGGACGGCCTCGCCCGCCGCCGGGTCGTGGCCGTCGCCCGGGCGCCGCGCGGGGCCGCGCGACGAGACCCAGCCGCCGTTCTCGGCGTCCACGAGCACCGCCCGCAGCCCGTGGAGCGCGGCGTCGGCCCGCTCCCCCGCGCCCGGCACGCCGAGGAGCGACGCGAACGCGTAGACGTGCGCCATGCGCGACGTGATCCACGTGTGCACCGGTTGCGACAGGTCGGGGCGCCCGTCGTCGTCGAGCCACTGCGCGGCGCCGTCCGCGCGCAGCGACGCCTCGCCGAAGCGCAGCAGGTCGGCGAGCTGCTCGCGACGCCAGCCCCGCAGGTCGGTCGCAGGCGTGGGCTGCTCGGTCGGGTGCTCGGTCATCTCTCGGTCCTTCTCGTGCTGGGTGCGTGGCGCCGCACCGGGCGCGGTGCCCGTACGGCGCGGTGCCCCGGGACGATCATCCCGGGGCACCGCCGGTGGTGCATGCCTGCCCCACCCCGGTCGGACGCGGGGCGGGGCGGGCTCAGGGGTTCAGCCGCAGGTCACGGCGGCGTAGTCGGCCTGGATCGACGCCGTCACCTCCTCGTCGCCGGTGCCGCGCGTCGCCTCGACGGTGACGGTGCCGGCCTCGACCGCCGTGGCCCGCGTCGCGAACGACTGGTAGGCGTTGGCGCCCGGCGCGACGGCCGCGACCTCCTTGGTGCCGAACGGCGTGACGAGCCGGATCGCGAGCGGCACGTCCTCGCCGTTCTCGGCGCGGACCGCGACGTACGCCTTGCCGGCGAGGCAGCGGGTGCTCACCGTGACGTCGACGGCGAGCGCCGGCTCCGCCTCGGTCACGGTCACGGGGACCTCGACCACCTGGCTGGTCCAGCCGTCGTCGACCACGACGTACGCCGTGTACGTCCCGGCCGCCGTGTAGGCGTGCGAGCCGGAGACCGACCCGTCGGCCACCGTGCCGGCCGCGACGTCGGAACCGTCGCCCCACGTGACCGCCGCCCGGAGGTCGGCGCCCTCGCGTCCGCCCGCCACCTGCGCGAGCGCGACGTCCGTGGTCTGCCCGACGGCGAGCGTCACGCCCTCCGCGGCCGTGACCTCGAGCGCGGGGTGCTCGGCGAAGGTGCCGTCGTGCGCGACCGCGACCACGTGGATGCGGCCGTCGCGCGAGAGCTCGCCCGGCTGGTCCGGGAGCGTGAGGCTCACGGGCCGCTTGCCCTCGGGGAGGGTGATCGGCGCCGTCGCGAAGAACGCGGCGGGAGTGCCGGTCTGCGGGCTGCCGCCACGGAGACGGCTGTCCGTCACCGCGACGGGGATGTTGCCGAACACGGGGTTGCGGGCCGCGCCCGACCAGTCGCCGAAGCTCAGGTCGATCGGCTGGGTCGAGCCGTCGTCGAAGGTCAGCGTGCCGGTGGCCTGCTGGTTCTTCTCCGTGCCCGTGCCGATCACCGAGAGCTGCTCCGCGTCCGCGGGGACGTCGAGCTCGATGGTCTGCCCGTCGCCCGTGGCGTTGTCCGGCTGCCCGGCGGGGACCGCCGGGACGTCGAACGCGAGGTCCGTGCCCGGCACCGTCGCGCGCTCGCCCTGGACGAAGCCCTTCGCCGCGAGCTGCGCCCGGTCGAAGAACACGCCCTGGCCGTCGCACGAGCCGACCGTCGTCCCGGCGTCGCCGATGCAGACGTTGTCGTACGCGGCGAGCAGCGAGCCCTCGCGCAGGAGCGAGACGCTGACGTACGAGGAGGCCGAGACGGTCTCGATCCCCTCGCCCGAGACCGTGACGGTCACGGGGTAGACGCCGGGTGCGGTCCACGTGTGCGCGGCGTCCACCGCGTACCCGCCGAACGCGCCCGCCCGCAGCGTGCCTGCGACCGGCTCGGAGCCGTCGCCGAACGCGACCTGCACGTCGAGCGCCGCGACGTCGCCCTCGACCCCGGTGAGGGTCGCGAACGAGCCCGAGACCTCGCGGCCCGTGACGCCGTCACGGTCCGGCGCGGCCGAGAGGGTGAGCTCCTCGGCCCCCGACTCCTTCGGGTCGGCGAGGAGCTCGACCTCGGCGAGCGACAGCGCGCCGGAGCCCGACGTCGCGGTGACCGTGACCCGGTACCGCGCGAACGCCGTCGGCTCGGCGACCGTGAACGGCCGCGTCTGGAGGGCCCAGCGGAACTGCTCGCCGGACCGCTCGTCGAGCGTCGTCCACGTCTCGCCGTCGTCGGAGCCCTCGAGGGTCCACGCGGACGGCGACGCCGTCCCGCTCGCCCCGGAGGTCAGCGTGTACGACCCGACGGTCGGGCGGATGCCGTTGCCCGCCCACGTGATCGACGGCGTCGTGGTGGCGAACGTCGTGCGCGTCCCGGACGTGTTGTCCGTGAGCGCCGCGGCGCTCGTGGTCGCGTCGCCGTCGGCGACGGTCGTCGTGCCGAGGCCCGCCGTCGTCGCGTCCTGCACCGGCGCCGGGGGCTCGTCGCCCTCGGTGAGCGACGGCGGGGCGTCGTCCTCGCCCGTGCCCCAGTCCGACGGCTCCGGACCCATGACGAAGTCCAGCGTCGCGCCGCCCGAGAGGTCGGCCTGCGAGAGCGACGTCGAGGTGCGGGCCTCGCCGTCCACCGCGAGGGACTGCACGTAGACGTTGTCGACCGAGTTGTTCTCGGCGTTGACGACGAGGTCGCCGTCCGGCAGGTGCACGGTCGCCTTGTCGAACAGCGGCGAGCCGACCGCGTACTGGTCCGAGCCGACCTGGAGCGGGTAGAAGCCGAGCGAGGCGAAGATCCACCACGACGACATCTCGCCGTTGTCCTCGTCGCCCGGGTAGCCCTGGCCGATCTCGCTGCCCACGAAGAGGCGGCGGGTGACCTCGCGCACCTTCTCCTGGGCCTTCGACGGTGCGCCCGCGGCGTCGTAGAGCCACGGGATGTGGTGCGACACCTGGTTGCTCATGCCCCACTGGCCCATGCGGACGTCGCGCGCCTCGCGCTGCTCGTGGATGCCGCCGTTGCCGGCGCCCTTCTCCGGCGTGGAGAAGAACTCGTCGAGCTTGTCCTCGAGGCCCTGCTTGCCGCCGTAGAGGTTGGCGAGGCCCTGGCCGTCCTGCGGGGCGTGGAACGCGAAGTTCCAGCCGTTCGTCTCGGTGTACCCGCCGCCCCAGGCCTCCGGGTCGTACGTCTCGGGGTCGACGGCCCACGTGCCGTCCTCGTGCCGCGGCACGAAGAAGTCGACCTCGGGGTCGAACAGCTCGACGTAGTGCGTGGCCCGCTCGAGGAAGTACGCGGACTCCTCGCGCAGCGTCTCGCGGCGCTCGTCCGGCGTCGCCGGGTCCTCCGCCAGGGCGGCGGCCATGTTGCCGATGCCGAAGTCGTTGACCAGGCCCTCCAGGCCCCACGACACGGACTCGTGCGTGGACTCCGGCGTGAACCCGAGGAACGGCGACGTCTGCAGGCCCTTGCGGCCCACGGCGTTGCTCGGCGGCGCGACGGTCGCGTTGCGCAGCGCGGCGTCGTACGCCTCGAGCGCCGTGCCCGTGGGGAGCGACCCCTTGAGGTACGCGTCCGCGAACGCCACGTCGGAGCTCGTGCCCGTCATGAGGTCGGCGTAGCCCGGCGAGGACCAGCGCGCGATCCAGCCGCCGTCGCGGTACTGCTGGACGAACCCGTCGACCAGCTCGGCCGCGAGCTCCGGGTAGAGGAGCGAGTACGCCGGCCAGGCCGTGCGGTACGTGTCCCAGAACCCGTTGTTCACGTAGATCTTGCCGTCGACGATCTTCGCGTTGGTCTGCGTGTCCGTCGCGGAGCCCGTGGTCGCGGAGACCGGGCTCGCGTACTTGTAGACCGGCTCCTGCGCCGTGCCCGTGTTCTCGAACTGCGAGTTCGGGTACAGGTTGAGGCGGTAGAGGTTGGAGTACAGCGTGACGAGCTGGTCCTCGCTCGCGCCCTCGACCTCGATGACCCCCAGGCGGTCGTTCCACGCCTGCGCGGCGGCGGCCTTGACCTCCGTGAAGGTCTTGCCGGTCACCTCCAGGTCGAGGTTCTTGCGCGCCTGGTCGAGGCTGATGAACGACGTCGCGACGCGCAGCTCGACCGTCTTGTCGGACGACGTGTCGAACGTCGCGAAGCGCGCGTCCGCACGGTTGCCCGCCGCCGTCCCGACCGCCGTCGGACTACGGTCGAAGGTGCCGGCGACGAACATGCGCGTGCGGCCCACGGACAGGCCCGAGCCGTTCTCGACCCAGCCGGAGATCGTGCCCGTGGCCTGGTCGTACGTGAGCTTGGACGAGCCGTCCACCTTGTCCACGAGCACGTGGCCCTTGGCTCCGGGGTAGCTGAAGCGGAGCACCGCGCCGTGGTCGGTGGGCGTCGCCTCGATCGCGGACCCGTTGGTGAACGTCACCCCGTAGTAGTCGGGCCGCGCCGTCTCGTCGGCGTGGTCGAACTCGAGGCCGCGCGTCGAGAGCGTGGCGTCGGGCGTCCCCGACGCCGTCGACGGGAGGAACGTCAGCTGGTTGCGGTCGCCCATCCACGGGCTCGGCTCGTGCGAGATCCCGAAGCCCTGGAGGACGGGCTTGTTGTTGGCGTTGTTGGCCTTGTGGTACTCGTACAGCCAGCTCTGCGAGGAGGCGTTCGTGTACGGCGTCCAGAAGTTGAACCCGTTGGGCGTCGCCGTCGCGGGGATGTTGTTCCCGCGCGAGAAGCTGCCCGACGCGAGCGTGCCGCGGCGCGTGTCCACGTAGTTGGCGAGGCTCGACCCGTCGATCGTGGCCGGCTCCGCCGTGATCGCGACGTCGTCGAGCCAGCCCGCGAACTTCGTCCCGGCGTGACCGCCCGGGTTGTCGTACCCGAGCAGCACCTGGTCCACGGTCTTGCCCGCGGCGACGTCGCCGAGGTCGACCCGCACGGAGTTCCACTGGTCGGCGTAGAGGATCTTGCCCTCGCCCTGCGCCTGCGCGGTCGCGACCGTCTCGTGCGCGTCGCGCGCGCCGAGGTCGGACAGGTAGGTCCCATCGGTGAACAGGACGTCCACCGCCGCGTACGTCGACGGGTACTGCAGGTCGTCGAGCAGCTCGGGGAAGATCGTGTAGCTCAGGCGCGTGTCCTCGCCGACGACGACGTCCACGTCGTCGTAGAGCACGTTCGTCGCGTAGGTCTCGCCGTCGGCGAGGTGCGAGCCGTCGTACCGGAGCGAGTGCAGGCCGGAGAACCCGACGCCCGCCTTGTTGGTGAAGTTGACCCGCGGCCCGGTGCCGACCTTCGTCGTCATGGGGGCCGCGGACGGGCCGGCGCTCAGGTCGGCCGAGAGGTCCCACCCGGCGAGCTGGACGATGGAGTCGCCCGAGTTCGCCGTGACGTTGAGGCGCAGGTACGTGTACGCCGCGGTGGGCGCCTCGAGCTCGAACGTGCGCGTCTGCTGGCGGTTCGGGAAGTCCTCGTCCGTCCGCCGGTCGAGCGCGGTCCACGTGGACCCGTCGTTCGACCCCTCGACCGTCCAGGTCTTCGGGTCGCGACCGGCGGCGTCGTCGCCGGAGGTCATCGTGTACGCGACGAACGAGACGGGCTCGGCGAACTCGTACCGGACCCAGCCGGTCGACGCGAACGCGAGCCACTTGGTGCCCGAGCTGCCGTCGGCGAGGTTCGCCGCGCCCTCGTTGGGCAGGTTCTGCGCGCTCGCCGTGACGCCCTTCAGCTGCCCGAGGACGCTCCCGGGCAGGCCGGCCGTGAACGAGCCGACGTTCGCCTGCCAGGGCGCGCCGTCGCGCTCGGCCACCGTGGTGGGCAGCGCCGCCGGGTCGCCGGACTCGAACGACGACGAGAAGTCGCCAGGCTCCGCGGCCGCGGCGGGAGCGGCGGCGAGGGCTCCCGCGGGGGCCGCGAGAGGCACTCCGAGCGGGACGGCGAGAGCGGCGGCGAGCACGAGGCCGAGAGGCCGGGCGCGGCCGCTGCCGGACCGCGCGACCGCGCGTCCGGACGGGAGTGGTCTGGTCATGCCGCGATCTCCTTCGATCGTCTGACAGCGCTGTCAGGCTGCAGGGGTGCCCCTGACAACGCGCAGGGGGGAAGCGTTGTCAGGGGCGACCTGAACCTATGCGTCGCTTCCGGGCTTTGTCAACGCGGCCAGGGCCCCGCCGGGAGGGTGCGGACGAGAGGACCCCCTGGCGCGAAAGTCACGCTCGGCGTGACTTTCGCGCCACCCGCTCGACCGCCGAGAACGTCGGACGCCATCAGCACGACCGCGCTCGCACCGGCACGCGCACGAGCACCGCGGCCACGCCTAGGCCGCGGGGCCGGGGACCTCCCCCGTGCCGCGGACGACGAGCCGCGTCGGCACCACGACGAGCCGCGGGGCGAGCTCCGGGTTCTCGGCACGGGACACCGCGAGCGCCGCCGCCTGCCGGCCCATCTCGACGACGTCGTACCCCACGACCGTCACGTGCAGCAGGTCCGCGAGCTCGAAGTCGTCGAAGCCGACGAGCGCGACGTCCGCCGCCCCGCCCGACGACTCGCGGTCGCGCAGGGCGTGGAGCGCGCCGACCGTGATCTTGTTGTTCGCCGTGACGAACGCCGTCGGGGGCTCGGGCAGCGCCAGGAGGTCCGCGACGAACACTCGCGCGAGGTCGGCGTCGTGGGCGCCGTCCCGCACGTACCGGCCCGGGTCCTCGACGCCCGCGGCCCGCAGCGTCGCGACGAACTCGTCGCGACGCTCCTGGAACGTCCACAGGCGCGACACGTCGCCCACGAGCGCGATCCGGCGGTGCCCGTGCGCGAGGAGGTGCGTCACGGCGTCGCGCACTCCGCCGCGGTTGTCGATGACGACCGTGTCCGCCTCGACGCCGCGCGCGGGGCGGTCGATGAACACGACCGGCAGGCCGTCCTCGAGCTCGCGGCGCAGGCCCGAGTGGTCCGTCGACGTCGGGGTGACGACGAGCGCGCCGACGCGGCGCTCGACGAGCGCCTCGGTGAGCGACCGCTCGCGCTCGGGCTCCTCGTCCGAGCTCGTGGTGATGAGCTGGAGGCCGTGGTGGCGGAGCTCGCGCTCGATGCCGCTGGCCAGCGCGGAGTAGAACGGGTTCGCGAGGTCGCCGGTGACGAAGCCGACGAGCCGCGACGAGCCGCCGCGCGCGAGGTCCGCGGCCACGGCGTTGCGCCGGAAGCCGAGCCGCTGCGCGGCCTCCTGGACCTTGGCGCGCGTCTGCGGCGCGACGTTCGGCTCGTCGTTGAGGACGCGCGACGCCGTCTTGAGGCTCACGCCGGCGACCTCCGCGACGGAGGCGAGCGTCGGGCGCCGGCCTCCGCGTCCGCCGTGCGGACGCGCCACGGCCGCCCCCGTCGGGGTGTCGGGGACCACGACCCCGACCTCGCCCGGCGGGACCGTCCCCGCGCTCTCCCCCTGCATCACCATCTCAGACCTCCCGTCGACCACGAATCAGCATGTCGACGACGATAGCGAGCAGCAGGACCGCTCCGGTCACGATGTACCGCGTGGCCGTGTCGAGGTTGAGCAGCGTGAGCCCGTTCGCGATGGACTGGAGCACGAGCACGCCGAGCAGCGCCGACCACGCGCTCCCGCGCCCGCCGAACAGGCTCGTGCCGCCGATGACCGCGGCCGCGATCGCCGTCAGGTAGGTGTCCGCCGCGCCGGTCCCCTGGTTCGCCGCAGCGAGCCGCCCCGCGGCGAGGACGCCGCCGAGCGCCGCGAACGTCGAGCACGCGACGAAGCACGAGACGACCGTCCGACGCACCGCGACGCCCGCGAGGAGCGCGGAGCGCCGGTTGCCCCCGACGGCGCGCACGGAGCGTCCCCACCGCGTGCGGCGCAGCAGCACGTCGACCACGACCACGAGCGCCACGAAGAGCACCACGGTGTAGCCGATCCCGCGCGCCGTCCCGAGGTACGCGACCGTCGCGACGAGCACCGCCGCGAGGACCGCCGTCCGGACCGCGACGCGGGCCAGGCCCGGGCTCGGCAGCTCCGCCCGGACGCGGCGCACGTGGTCGGTCACCCGCAGCGCGGCGTACCCCGCCACGACCACGACCACGAGGCCCCACGCGACCGCGGGGGCGAGGAAGCCCTGCTGGACCGTGCGCACGAGCCACGACTCGAACGGCAGGTTGATCGATCCCTTCGGGCCGAGGACGCGCAGCTGCACGCCCGCGAGGATCAGGAGCCCTGCGAGCGTGAAGACGAACGACGCGAGCCCGAGGCGTGTGGAGAGCAGCCCGTACCCGAGCCCGACGACGACCCCGACGGACAGCGCCGCGACGATCGCGACCCCGACCGGCCAGCCGAGCCCGACCGTCCCGACGGCGAGCACCGCCGCGGCGAGCCCGCTCACCGAGCCGACCGACAGGTCGATCTGGCCGACGAGCAGCACGAGCACGACGCCGAGCGCGATGATCCCCGTGGGGGCGCTCTGGAGCGTGAGGTTGACGAGGTTCTCCGCGGAGAGGAACGCCGGGTTGATCGCGCCGAGCACGACCCAGATGAGCACGAGCGCGGCGACGATCGGCAGCATGCCGAGGTGCGCGCCGCGCAGCTGCTGCACGACGGACCCGGACAGCGCGCCCGTCAGGGGCCGGTCGAGCGCCGCGCCCGAGGTGCGGCCGGGGACGCTCATCGGTGCACCGCCCCGGTGCCGCCGGTGCGCCGCTCGCGCTCGGCCCCGCCCGAGCCGCTCGCGCGCGCCGGGCGCACGGCGCCGGTCATCGCGGCGAGCAGGTCCTCGTAGGACGTGTCGCCCGGGAACTCGCCGTGCACGCGGCCGAGCCGCAGCACGAGGATGCGGTCGGCGACGGCCTGGAGGTCGCCCGCCTGGTGGCTGATGAGGACGACGGCGTGCCCGCGCTCGCGCAGCTTCTCGATGAGGTTGAGCACCTCGGCCGTCTGCCGGACGCCGAGCGCCGCCGTCGGCTCGTCGAGGACGAGCACGCGCGGCGACCCGAGAAGGGCGCGCGCGACGGCCACGACCTGCCGCTGGCCGCCCGAGAGCGTGCGCACCGGCTGCCGCACGGACGGGACGGTCGCGGCGAGCTGGTCGAGCAGGCCCCACGCCTCGCGCTCCATCGCGATCTCGTCGAGGAACGGCCCGTGGAGGACCTCCTGCCCGAGGAACACGTTCTCGACGACGTCGAGGTCGTCGACGAGCGCGAGCTGCTGGAACACCGCCGCGATCCCGTGCTGGCGCGCGGCCGCCGGCGAGTCGAGCACGACGGGCGCGCCGTCGAGCAGCACCTCGCCCGCGTCGGGGCGGAACGCGCCCGCGACGACGCCCGCGAGCGTCGACTTGCCGGCGCCGTTGTCGCCCACGACGGCGAGGACCTCGTGCTCGCGCACCTCGACGTCGACGTCGACGAGCGCCCGGACGCCGCCGAAGCTCTTGGAGATCCCGCGCAGGGTCAGGACGGGTGCGCTCACGGTGCCGCCTCCAGGAGACCCGCGTCGACGCACGCGTCGACGTAGGACGGGGTGCAGATCTCGTCGACCGTGTAGACGCCGCCGTCGACGAGGACGCGCCGGACGTCGTCGACGCCGACCGCGCGCGGCGCGAGCAGGAGGCTCGGGACGCCGTCGATCACCACGGTCGCGCGCGGGTCCTCGCCGCGCAGGACCCGCACGGCGAGCTCGGCGGCCGTGCGCGCCTGCTCCGTCGTGGCCTTGTAGACGGTCATGTACTGGTCGCCCGAGACGACGCGCTGGACGGCCGCGAGCTCGCCGTCCTGGCCCGTCGTGGGCGGCACCGGGTCGAGGCCGGCGGCCTTCATCGCGGCGATGGCGCCGCCTGCGATGCCGTCGCTCGCCGCGAAGACGCCGTCGACGCGACCCGGGTACTGCGTGAGCTGCCCCTCGACCCACTCGGTCGCCTTGTCGGGGCTCCAGTCGGGCGTGTCGTACTCGGCGAGCACGTCGATGTCCTCTCCCTCGAGCGCGCGGTGTGCGCCGGCGGCGAGCTCCGCGGCGTTCGGGTCGGTCGGCGAGCCCTGGACGAGCAGGACGCCCGGCCGCCGGCCCTGCGCCGGCGGGTCCTGCTCCGCACGGTCGAGGACCGCGCCGACGAGCGCCTCCCCCATGAGGTACCCGATGAGCTCGTTGTCGAACGAGACGTAGTAGTCCGCGCCGTCGACGAAGCGATCGTAGGCGATGACGGGCACGCCGAGGCGCTGGGCCTCGGCGACGACGCTCACCGCGGCGACCGCGTCGACCGCGTCGAGCACGAGGACGTCCGCGCCGCGCGCGAGCATCGACTCGGCCTGCTGCTGCTGGTTCGCGGCGTCCTGGGCGGCGTTCGCGTACAGCACCTCGCACGACGGGCAGCGCCGCTCGACCACCCCGACGAAGGTCGGGCGGTCGGTCGTCTCGTAGCGCGCGGTCTTGGCCTCGGGCAGCAGGAGCCCGATGGTCCCCTCCGACGGCCCGGCGGGCTCCTCCGGCGGCGCGCAGCCCGCGAGCGCGAGCAGCGCGACGACGACGGCCGCCACAGCCGTCGTCACCGCGCCCCGCGCACGACGGCGGGCGCTCCCCCGGTGAGCCCCGTCCCCGTTCATGCGCTCACCCCCAGGGAGCCGCTCACGCGCGCGAGGTCGAGCGCGACGGCGAGCGCGCCGCGCACCTCGGCGGCCGACCCGAGCTCGGACGCGACGACCCGCACCGGGCCGGCCGTGCTCGGGACCGTGCGCTGCTCGAGCGCGGTGCGGAGCGGGCCGAGCAGGGCCTCGCCCGCCTCGGCGAGCTGCCCGCCGACGACGACGATCTCCGGGTCGACGAGGTTGCACAGGTTCGCGGCCGCGACGCCGAGGTGCTGCCCGGCGTCGAACAGGACGCGGCGGCAGCCGGGGTCCCCCTCCTGGGCCCGCGCGATGACGTCGCGCAGCGTGAGGTGGCCGCGGCTCTCCGAGAGCATGGACAGCAGCACGCCCGCGCCGACGTACATCTCGAGGCAGCCGCGGTTGCCGCACCGGCACACCGGGCCGTTCTCGTCGATCGTCACGTGCCCGATCTCTCCCGCGACGCCCGCGCGGCCGTGCACGACGCGCCCGCCCAGGACGAGCCCGCCGCCCACGCCGTGGGACACGCGCAGGTAGGCGACGGCGTCGTGCCCGACGGCCGCCCCGAACCGGGTCTCGGCGAGGGCACCGAGGTTGGCGTCGTTGTCCACCGTCACGGGCGCGCCGAGCTCGGCCTCGAGCAGCTCGGGGACGACGACGCCGTCCCAGCCGCGCATCATGCCGACGGTCGCGATGCGCCCGGCGCGCACGTCCACGGGGGCGGGCACCCCGACCCCGACCGCGAGCAGCTCCTCGGGGGACGCGTCGACCGACGCGACCATCTCGCCCACGAGGAGCGCGGCGCGCTGGAGGCCGGTGTCGGCGCGGTGGTCCGGGGCGAGCGGCATGCGCTGGTCGGCGAGCACGCGCATGGACGCGTCCGCGAGCGCGACGCGCATCGAGCGGGTGCCGAAGTGCACCCCCGCGACGAGCCCGAGGTTGCGCGCGAGGGTCACCTGGAGCGCGCGCCGCCCGCTGCGCGTGGAGGGCGAGGTGTGCAGGACGCCCGCGCCGGTGAGCTCCTTGACGATGTTGGAGACGGTGGCCGGGGACAGCCCGGTGACGCCGGCCAGCTCGATCTGCGTGAGGGAGCCACGCTGCTGGACGGCGCTCACGATCCGGGCTCGGTTGGCCTCACGCAGTGAAGTCTGCGAGCCCGGTGTCACCCGGTCAGCGCGCACGTCGGCCAGGATACCGCCGGGAGGTGCGCGCCCAGGTGGGGCGCCTCGCGGTGCAGGTCGGGGCGGAGGACTCGACAGGACTCGGACAGCGCTGTCAGAATGATGCCGCCCGCAGCCGCGCTCGGCCTTGAATCCATGCCTTGACGTGAACATCACGATTCGGCGTCGCTTGCGTTCACTTCTTGACATCAAGCGCCGGCCGCCGTTGTATGGGCCTCGGGTTCGAGGGCGCGCCGGTGCGCCCGGCCGGTGCGACGTGGTCGTCCGCCGGTCCCCCACGACCGAAGAAGGCGTAGGGATATCACGATGCGAATCGATCGCAGGACGAGCGCGACGGTGGCGACGGCCGCCCTCGTGGGTCTCGCACTCGCCGCGTGCAGCGGCGGTGGTTCCGGTGACGGGGGCACCGGTGACGGGGGCGCTTCGGGGGGCGGCGACGAGGTCGAGGTCTTCACCTGGTGGGCCGCCGGCTCCGAGAAGGCGGGTCTCGACGCGCTGGTCGGCGTGTTCGAGGAGCAGCACCCCGACGTGGAGTTCATCAACGGCGCGGTCGCCGGCGGCGCCGGCTCGGCCGCCAAGGACCTCCTCCAGTCCCGCCTCCAGGCGCAGGACCCGCCGGACACGTTCCAGGCGCACGCCGGTGCCGAGCTCCAGGACTACATCGACGCCGCGCAGATCGAGGACGTCTCCTCGCTCTACGACGAGTTCGGCCTCACCGACGTCTTCCCGGCCGACCTCGTGGACCGCCTCAAGTCCGACGACGGCGCGATCTACTCGATCCCGTCGAACATCCACCGCGCGAACGTGGTCTGGGCGAACCCGACGGTCCTCGAGGCCAACGGCGTCGACCCGGCCGCGACCTACGCGGACCTCGACGCCTGGATGGCGGACCTCGACAAGCTCAAGGCCGCGGGCGTCACGCCGCTGTCGGTCGCGACGACCTGGACCCAGGTCAACCTCCTCGAGACCGTGCTCCTCGCGGACCTCGGGGCCGAGGGCTACAACGGCCTGTGGGACGGCTCGACCGACTGGGAGGGCGCCGAGGTCACGGCCGCCCTCGAGGACTTCGAGAAGCTCATGAGCTACACCAACACCGACCGTGACGGGCTCGACTGGCCCGAGGCGACCCAGATGGTGATCGACGGCAACGCCGCGTTCAACGTCATGGGCGACTGGGCCGTCGCGGCGTTCGAGGAGCAGGGCAAGACGCTCGGCACCGACTTCACCGCGTTCCCCGTCCCGGGCACCGACGGCGTGTTCGACTTCCTCGCCGACTCGTTCACCCTCCCCGTGGGCGCCCCGCACCCCGACGGCGCCAAGGCGTGGCTCGAGACCGTGGGCTCGCTCGACGGCCAGGTCGCGTTCAACAAGGCCAAGGGCTCCATCCCGGCTCGCACCGACGCCGACCCGGCCGACTTCTCGGAGTACCAGCAGACGGCGATCGAGTCGTTCGGCAACGACACGATCGTCTCCTCGCTCGCGCACGGCGCCGCCGCCCCGGTCGCGACGCTCAACGCGATCTCCGACGCGACGAGCAAGTTCACGTCGGGCGGATCCGACCTCGCGACCTACCAGTCCGAGCTCGCCGCCGCCGCCGCGCAGGGCTGACACCGCTCCGCCGGAGCCGCCGCGCGTCGTCGGGCACGTCCCGACGGCGCGCGGCGGACCCGCGCGGCCGGAACACGTCCCCGGGACGCCGGCGCTCCCCCGCGCCGCGGCCCACGCCCCCACGACCGGGAAGACCCACCATGCTCAAGTCACTGCGACGCGCCGGCCCAGCGCTGCTGCTGCTCGCGCCCTCGCTGATCCTCGTCGGCGTGTTCGTCTACGGCCTGATCGGCGCGAACTTCCAGACGTCGATCACGGACAACCACACCGCGGCACAGGCCACGGGCCAGAAGCCGTCGGTCGTCGTGTGGTTCGAGAACTACACGGCCCTCCTCGGCAGCGAGGCGTTCCAGCACTCGCTGAAGAACCTCGTGCTCTACACGGTGGTCTTCCTCGCCGGCACGATGCTCATGGGCTTCCTGTGGGCGTGGATGCTCGACAAGCCCGTCAAGGGCGAGGGGATCTTCCGTTCCGTCTACCTGTTCCCCATGGCCGTGTCGTTCGTCGCGTCCGGTGTCGTGTGGCGCTGGCTGCTCAACTCGAACCAGGGCGAGCAGGCGAGCGGCCTCAACCGGCTGTTCCAGATCGTCGGGCTCGACTTCCTGCAGAACAACTGGTGGAACAACGTCACGTGGGGCATCACGGCCATCGCGATCCCCGCGATCTGGCAGCTCTCCGGGTACGTCATGGCGCTGTTCCTCGCCGGGTTCCGCGGCATCCCCGACGAGCTGCGCGAGGCCGCCCGCATGGACGGCGCGAGCGAGTGGAAGCTGTACCGCCACGTGCTGTTCCCGCAGCTCTCGCCCATCGCGCTCTCGGCGCTCATCATCATCGGCCACATGTCGCTCAAGGCGTTCGACCTCATCATGTCGATCTCGAAGCCCGCGAACTACCAGACCAAGGTTCCGGCCGTCGACATGTACGTCTTCAAGTCGAGCTTCGACTACGCCAACGCGGCAGCCGTCGGCTCGATCCTGCTGATCATCGTGGCCGTCGTCATCGTGCCCTACCTGATCCGCACCAACCGTCAGGAGAAGCGATGACGACCACCTCGACACCGGCCGTCCCCGCCCCCGACGTCGTCGGCACGCCGCGCGGGCCCGCGCGCCGTACGCCGCGCGAGCGCTTCTCCGTCGGCCGCACGCTCAAGTACGCGGCGCTCGTGCTGTTCCTCGTCATCGTCCTCATCCCCGTCTACGTGCTCTTCGTGACGAGCTTCAAGGGCGCGGGCGACGCGTCGCCCGCGCGCGCGTGGTCGCTCCCGCAGACGTGGACGACGGAGAACTGGCAGACGGCGTGGACCGCGCTGTCCCCCGCCATCTGGCGCACGGTGCAGATGGTCGTGCCGTCCGCGATCATCGCGGCCTTCCTCGGGTCGCTCAACGGGTTCGTGCTCTCCCGCTGGTCGTTCAAGGGCGCGAACATCGTCTTCACGCTCATCCTCTTCGGGATGTTCATCCCGTACCAGGCCGTGATGATCCCGCTCAACCAGCTCGTGCTGGGCCTGGGCATCCCGAGCGGCGTGCCGTCGCTGATCCTGCTGCACGTCATCTACGGCATCCCCATCACGACGCTCATCTTCCGCAACTACTACATGACCGTGCCGCACGAGCTCGTCGAGGCCGCGCGCGTCGACGGCGCGGGGATGCTGCGCACCTACTGGTCGATCATCCTGCCGATCTCGATCCCGAGCTTCGTGGTCGTGCTCATCTGGCAGTTCACGTCCGCGTGGAACGACTTCCTCTTCGCGGTGTTCTTCTCCTCCAGCCAGAACGGCCCCGTGACGCTCGCGCTGAACAACCTCGCGAACGGCGCGCTGCTGCAGAACTACGGCGTCTCGATGGCCGGCGCGCTCTTCGCGTCGCTCCCGACGCTGCTCGTGTACATCGTCCTCGGCAAGTACTTCGTCGGGGGCCTGATGTCCGGTTCGGTCAAGGGCTGACCCGAACGACCGCCCACCGCGGTCCCGAGGCCCGTCGGGGAGCATGGTCACCACCACGCTCCCCGACGGGCCTCTGCGCGTCCCCACCGCCCGCGGCTTCACCCGCGGCAGTTTCGCCGAACCTCTGGACTCTGCCAGACAGCGCTGTCAGGATGGCGGGCACCGGCGCTCTGCACCCCCGCACCCGCACCCCGCGCCGCACCGCCGTCCACGGCGGACCCGCTCCCGACGACGACGACGAGAGACCCCCACCATGACCCGATCACCCGCCCGGCCCCCGGCCGCGCGCCGCGCGCGGCGCCGCACCACGACCGCCGTCCTCGCCCTCGCGACGGCCGGCTCCCTCCTCCTGGCCCCCGCGACCGCCCAGGGCGCGCCGGCCGCTCCGCCTGCGGCCCCGGCGTCGACCACGGCCGATGCCACGCCCGCGTACGGCGCGCCCGACGAGACCGCCGCCGACTACTACGGCGCCCTGCTACGGCACACGCGCTGGGTCGAGACCGTCTGGGACGAGTCCGCCGGGGTGTACCAGCTCAAGGACTTCAACTTCGCCGTCGTGCTGGGCAACGCCGTGCTCCTGACCCACGGCGAGTACGACGCCGAGCTCGCGGGCGTCCCGGAGGAGACGCTGCGCACCCGCACGCTCGCGACGATCCGGCACTACGCCGCGACGAACCGGTTCGTCGACCCCGCAGGCACGTGGGGCAAGAAGCTGTTCTGGGACTCGACGTTCCAGTCGTACTTCCTCGCGGCCGGGACGCTGCTGTGGGACGAGCTCGACGCGACGACGCAGGCCAACCTCACGACCATCGCGACCGGCCAGTCGAAGTACACCGCCGACCTCGACTTCGGCAAGGACCCGCTCTCCGGGTCGTGGACCGCCGACTGGCCGACGGGCAAGCACGAGGGCGACACCGCGCAGGAGGAGGTCGGCGTCTACACGCAGGCCCTCGCGCCCGGCCTCGCGTGGGCGCCCGACGACCCCGACGCCGCGCGCTGGGCCGAGCAGCTCGGCGACTGGGGCCGCAACGCGGCGGGACAGCCGACGGCCGACCGGAACAACCCGGCCGTCGTGGCGGGCAGGGCCGTGTCGACGAACACCATGCAGACCATCCACGACACGTACCTCGTGGAGAACCACGGGTCGTTCGGCCCGCACTACCAGTCCGACATCTGGCGGTCCGGCGGGCGCAACGCGATCCACTTCCTGCTCCGCGACGAGCCGCTGCCGGAGATCCTCACGCACCAGCCCAACTCGGCGGAGCTGTGGGAGTCGATCAAGCTCGTCATGTCCGACGCGGGCGAGCCGTTCATGCCCATGGTCGCCGACCGCGAGTTCCTCTACGGCCGCGACGCCATCCCGATGGCGTTCCTCGGCCAGGTCCTGCGCGACCCCGACGCCGCGCGCGCCGAGGCGAACCTCGCTGCGGCGCTCGAGGACTACCAGTCGTACGCGCCGGTCTACCGGCTCGCGAAGTTCTCGGGCGAGCCCAAGTACGAGCCCGAGGCGCGCGCGGAGATCGCGATCTCGTACCTCCTGCACGTCGAGGCCGCCGAGTCGCCCGAGGGCCCCGTCGAGCCGACGCCGCAGGACGAGTTCTTCGAGCGCCTCTCCGGCGTGCGCGACTTCGGCGCCGGGCCGGGCCTGACCGTCCAGCAGACCACGGACGCGTGGGCCGCGGCGTCGAGCCGCAAGGGGTTCGTGAAGTTCCCCTGGGTCCCCGCGCACGACTCGTGGCTGTTCCACGTCTCGGGCTCGACCCCGTTCCTCTACCCGACCACGGGCGCGACGGTCGACGACCGGCACGTGACGACGTACACCGGGCCGCGCGACGGCTTCGAGGGCACGTCGTCGGTGTTCCGGGTCGGCAGCGGCTACGCGGGCCAGGTCACGCTCCCGACCGGCGCCGCCGTCTACGCGTCGACCGGGGCGGGCACGGAGGACGCGAGCCTGTCGGTCCGCAACCTCGCCATGAACGGCTACTCGGGCCTCGACGGGTCGCGCACCTACACGACCGCCGAGGGCGAGACCACCGCGACGCTCCCCGTGACGCGTCCGGCCGACCCCGCGGACGCGAAGGCCGCGCGCGTCGACGACCTGTCGTTCGCGCCCGTCACGGCGCGGTACGTGCGGCTCCTCGGGCAGCAGGGCCACCCGCAGTACGGCTACTCGATGTTCGCGTTCCACACCTACGGCGACGAGGGGTCGACGACCGACCTCGCGGCCGGGAAGGTCGCGACGGCGTCGAGCCAGGACGCGGCGGGCGGCCGCACCGCGGCGCGCGTGACCGACGGCAACCCGTCGACCCGCTGGGCCGTCGCGGTCGGCGAGCGCACGCGACCGGACTCGTGGATCCAGGTCGACCTCGGCGAGGAGACCACCGTGGGCGGCGTGCGGTTCGCGTGGGAGGCGAGCGCGGGCGCGCGGTACCTCGTCCAGACGTCGACCGACGGCCAGACGTGGACCACCGCGACCGCCTACGGCAAGGCCCCGGCGGACGTGAACGTCGCGCGGCTCGACACCGTCGACCTCACCCCGGAGGGCGCGGACGAGCCCGCGCCGGTCACCACGCGCTACGTCCGCATGCAGGGCGTGCGCGGCGACGCGGCCTACGGCTACTCGCTCTACCACCTGCGCGCCTTCTCGCCCACGGGGACGGACGTCGCCGCGGGCAAGGCGGCGACGGCGTCGAGCGCCAACGGCTCGAACCCCGCGAGCGCCGTCACCGACGGCTCCGCCACGACCCGCTGGGCCGTCGCGGTCGCGGACCGCACGAAGCCCGACTCGTGGGTCCAGGTCGACCTCGGCGCACCCACCGCGGTGAGCCAGGTCCAGCTCGGCTGGGAGGTCGCCGCAGGCCAGGAGTACCGCGTCCAGACGTCGCTCGACGGGCAGACGTGGCACGACGCCGCGTCGTTCCGGTACACGGGCGACCAGGTGCTGAGCAGCGACGGCGGCTGGCTCAACGTCGAGGGCGAGGCCGGGTTCGTCGTGCGCGGCTCGGACGCCCCCGTGACCGTCTCGCGCGCGACCGACACGCGGCACGTCGTGCGGCTCACCGACGGCGCGACCGGGCCCCGGCTCGTCGAGATGGTCCCGGGCGACGCCGCGGCGACCGCCGCGCAGGCGGGCGCCCGCGTACCGACGTCCGAGGACCCCGCCGTGCTCGTGAGCGCGGTCGACGGGTACGTCGTCGCGTTCAACCTCACGGGCGCCGACGTCGCGACGACCCTCACCGTCCCGCACGACGGCGGGGCCGTCCCGGTCTACGCCGGCACCCAGACCGTCGGGGCGGACGCCTCGACGCTCGCGGTCACGGTCCCCGCGGGCGACGCCGTCGTGCTCGCGCCGCGCGCCACGGTCGCCACGCCCGCCGGGCAGACCCCGGCCGGGGTCACGGTCGCCGTCGACGACGCCCGCTCGTTCCGCGTCAGCGGCGACGGGGCGCCGGTCGAGCTGCGTCACGCCGAGACGGGCGCCACCCGCACGGTCGGGGCGACGCCGTCGGGCACGCGGGTCACCCTCCGGGACGCGACCCCGTTCCCGGTCGCGGACCACGCGCTCAGCACCCTCACGTTCCCCGCGTCCGTGCTGCCCGAGGGCATGACGTCGCCCTCGCTCGCCGTCGACGGCGACGCCGCGACGTCGTGGGTGCCCGGGCCGGACGGCCGCATGGTCACCGACCTGGGCGCGCCGCGCGAGATCGGCACCGTCGTCGCCGCGTGGGAGCGCGGCGGCGCGCCGGAGTCGGTCCTCTCGGTGAGCGACGACGGCCTGACCTTCACCGACGTCGGCACCCTCGGCGCCGGTGACGCGCGCGGCGCGCTCGCCGTGGACCGCACGGCCCGGTACGTCGCGCTGAGCACGTCGTGGCGCGACGGCGACCCGGGGCTCACGGCGCTGCGCGTGCTCGCGCCCGGCGCCGCGGACCCGGCGGTGCACCCGGGGGTCGCCGTGACGGCGACGGCGGAGGTGCGGTGCCTCGCGGGCAAGGCGTACGTGGCGGTGCGCGTCGTGAACGACGACGACGTCCCGCTCGACGTCGCCGTCGCCACCCCGTGGGGCACGAAGAGCTTCCCCGCGGTCAGCCCGGGGAAGAACGCGTACCAGTCGTTCGCCGTCCGCGGGGCCACGACCGGCCCCGTGACCGCGACGGCCGCGCCGTCCGACGACGCCGACGAGCGCGAGACCGTCGCGACGCCGGAGCACGGGCAGCCCGCCTGCGGCTGACCTGCGGCCGACCCACCGAACCCGGTGTCGCTTCCCCGATCCGTCTCCGGATCGGGAAGCGACCCGGGTTCGGCCATGTCGAGGGCCCGTGTGCTCATAGCCTGCGCACAGCCGCGCGCTACGTTCGGCCCAACCAGCGTCCCTAGCCTCCCGATCGACCGCCGCCGACCCGGTGGCACCGAGCCAGGGAGACGAGGGTGCTCCAGCAGCGCACACGGTCGTCCACGACCGCACCGAGGGGGACCTCCCCCGACCACCCGCCCGGCGCCCCCGAGGGCACCGTCAGCACGCGCCGCGAGCGCCTCGCACGTCGCCTCGGCGGCGCGCGCCCGCGCCGTCGTGCGCTCGTCGTCGGGGCGGTCGCGCTCGTCCTCGTCGCCGCGCTCGTCGTGTACCTCGCGGTCGTGCGGCCCCGTGCGTCGTCGGCCCAGGACGCGGGCGCTGCGCAGTCCGTCACCGCGCAGGCGACCACGGCTACGTTCGAGCAGACCGTGACGACCACGGGCACGCTCACGCCGAGCGTCCAGGAGGACGTCTCGTTCGCGGCGGCGGGCACCGTGCTGACGGTCGAGGTCGCCGCGGGCGACACGGTCGAGGCGGGCCAGACGCTCGCCACCATCGACACCCTCCAGCTCGACGCCGCGCTCGCGCAGGCGAACGCGGACCTCGCGCAGGCGCAGGCCGACCTCGCCGACGCGCAGGAGTCGGACGACGGCAGCGACGCCGCCGGGGCCGCGGTCGAGGCGCGCGAGTCCGCCGTCGCGGTCGCGCAGCAAGCCTCCGACGACGCCACCGCCGCGATGGCCGACGCGACCCTGACGGCCCCGGCCGCCGGACTCGTGACGTCGGTCGGCGTCGCCGTCGGCGACACCGTCGGCGCGGCGGGCTCGTCCGCGTCGACCGGATCGGGTGCGCCCGGCGGCACCGGCACGGCGCCCGGGGCCTCGACCGGCGTGTCCGGCAGCAGCGCGTCGTCGGGCTCGTCCGACACCGCCGCCTTCACGATCGTGGGCACCGACGCGTGGACCGTCGACGTGAGCGTGGGCGAGGCCGACGTCACGGCGATCGAGACGGGCGACCAGGTCGAGATGACCTCGGACGACCTCGCCGACACGGTGTTCGGCACGGTGAGCGAGATCGGCCGCCTGCCGTCCACGACCCAGGGCGCGGTCGCCTACCCGGTCTCGGTCGCGGTCACCGGCAGCCCCGCGGGCCTCTACGACGGCGTGAGCGTCGACGTCTCGATCGTCACCGAGCGTCGTACCGACGTGCTCTCCGTCCCCGCCGCCGCGGTCTCGACGAACGACGACGGCGCGTCCGTGGTCGCGCTCGTGGCCGACGACGGTTCCACCTCCGAGCAGGTCGTCGAGACCGGCGAGACGTCGGGCCAGTCCGTCGAGATCGTCTCGGGTCTCGCCCAGGGCGACACCGTGCAGTACACGGCGTTCACGCCCGGCGCGGGCCGCGGGCAGGTCGGCGAGCAGGGCGGCACCGGCGGGCAGGGGTTCCCCGAGGGGTTCGACCCGTCGCAGCTTCCGAGGGGCGGGCAGGGCGGCGGACAGGGTCTCCCGGAGGGCTTCGACCCGTCCCAGCTGGGCGCCCGCCCGGGCCAGGGCGGGAACTCGTGACCGCGGCGGCGACCGCCGTCGGGCACGCGGACCCCACGACGGCGGCCGGTGCGGACCGGCCCGTCATCGACCTGCGCGACGCACGCAAGACCTACCGCACGGGCGCCCTCGAGTTCGAGGCGCTGCGCGGCGTCGACCTGCGGATCGAGCGCGGCGAGTACGTCGCGATCGTGGGACCGTCGGGCTCGGGCAAGTCGACGCTCATGAACGTGCTCGGTTGCCTCGACACGCTCACCTCGGGCACGTACCGGCTCGCGGGCCACGACGTCGCCGACATGGACGAGACGGACCTCGCGAGCGTGCGCAACGAGCAGATCGGGTTCGTGTTCCAGCAGTTCAACCTGCTGCCGTCGCTGTCGGCCCTGCGCAACGTCGAGCTCCCGCTCGTGTACCGGGGCGTCGCCCCGGCCGAGCGCCGTGATCGAGCCGCGGAGGCGCTCGCGCGCGTCGGGCTCGCGGACCGCACCGCGAACCGCCCCGGTCAGCTCTCGGGCGGCCAGCAGCAGCGCGTCGCCGTCGCGCGGGCGCTCGTCGGCGAGCCGGCGCTCGTCCTCGCGGACGAGCCGACGGGGAACCTCGACTCGTGCTCCACGGCGGACGTGCTGGACCTCCTCGACGCGCTGCACGCGCAGGGCCGCACGATCGTCCTCATCACGCACGAGCACGAGGTCGCGCAGCGGTCCCGGCGGGTCGTGCGCGTGCTCGACGGCCTCGTGACGTCGGACGAGCGGGTGGTCGCGGCATGAGCTGGACGGAGACCGCCGCCACGGCGTGGCACGCGATCCGCGCGCACACGATGCGCTCGCTGCTCACGGTGCTCGGCATCCTCATCGGGATCGCCGCCGTGATCCTCACGGTCGGGCTCGGGCTGGGGACGCAGAAGGACGTGTCCGAGGACATCAGCGCGCTCGGGTCGAACCTGCTCATCGTCACTCCGGGGTCGTCCACGGACTCCGCGGGGGTCCGGGGCGGGTTCGGCTCCGCCTCGACGCTCACCGTCGTCGACGCCGAGGCCCTCGCCTCGCAGGTCGCGGTGCCCGACGTCGCCGCCGTCACCGCGGAGAAGGAGTCGTCGCAGTCGCTCGAGGCGGGCGACGCCAACTGGACCACGACCGTCGTGGGCGTCACGGGCGACTGGCTCGAGGTGCGCTCGCGCGAGCTCGCGGCCGGGGAGTTCGTCGACCCCGCGTCGACCGACGAGGTCGTCCTGGGTCCCGAGACGGCGACCGAGCTGTTCGGCCGGACGGACGTCGTCGGCCGCACGGTGAGCATCGCCGGCACGACGTTCGACGTCGTCGGCGTGCTCGAGTCGGCCGGGTCGAGCACGTCGACCAACCTCGACGACACGGCGGTCGTGTCCCTCACGGCGATGACGTCGGCCGTCACGGGTGGTACCGACACCTCGGTCAGCACCATCTACCTCCAGGCGACCGGGACGGACGCGATCTCCGCGGCCTCCCAGGAGGCCCGGTCGCTGCTCCTCGCTCTGCACGGCGCGAGCAGCGCGGACGCGGCCGACTTCACGATCGACTCCCAGGACTCGCTCGTGTCCACCGCGACGTCGGTCTACCGCACCCTGACCGTCCTGCTCGCCGGCGTCGCGGGCCTGTCCCTGCTCGTCGGCGGCATCGGCGTCATGAACATCATGCTCGTGTCCGTCAGCGAGCGGACGCGCGAGATCGGCCTGCGCAAGGCGCTCGGCGCCCCGCCGGGCGCGATCCGCCGCCAGTTCCTCACCGAGGCGTCGATCCTCGGCGTCACCGGCGGCCTCGTCGGCGCGCTCCTCGGTGTCGTCGCCGCGCTCACGCTCCCCGCCGCCCTCGGCTCGTCGATCGTCGTCTCGCCTGTCGCGGTCGGGGGCTCGATCGCCGTCGCGCTCGCCATCGGGCTCGTGTTCGGCGTCTACCCCGCCGTGCGCGCCGCGCGCCTCGCGCCCATCGACGCGCTGCGCAGCGAGTGACCGCCTGCCCCCCAGCGCCCCACCTTCCCGAACCGGAGACTCCCATGACCCCGCGCACCACCGCTCCCCCGCTCCCCCGTCCCACCGCCGACGCCCTGCCCGGACGGGTACCCGCCGGCGATCCCCGGCGACGCTCGCGCGCCGCGCTCGTCGCGGCGGGCGCCGTCGGGCTCGCCCTCGCCCTCACGGCCTGCTCGACGTCCGACGCCGCGACCCCCGACCCCGCGACGTCCTCCTCGTCCGCCGAGGACCGAGCACCTGACGGGGCCCCCGAGGACGCGCTCCCGGGCGGTGACGGTCGCACGCCCGGCGTCTCGGGCGAGGTCGCTGCCGTCGACGGCACGACGGCGCAGGTCCAGGACGGCGAGTCCCAGACCGCCGTCTCGTGGTCCGACGGCACGGCCGTCACCGTGACCGTGGACGGCACGCTCGCCGACGTCGCCGTCGGGTCGTGCGTCGTGGCCCTGACCGGGTCCCCGGGCGGCGCGCCGGAGGACGCGAGCGACGACACGACCGACGCGGCGGCCGCGACCGTGTCCGTGAGCGAGCCGGTCGACGGCGAGTGCACCGGCGGCCTGAGCGGTAGCTTCCCGGGCGGCGGGTTCCCCGGCGGCGAGCGCCCCGACGAGGCGCCGAGCGACCTCCCCACCGACCTGCCCGAGCGGCCGGACGGCGCGCCGACCGACCTGCCGTCCGGCGCACCCGACGGCGAGGGGCGCCCGGGCGGCTTCGGCGGCCTGACGACCGGGCTCGTCAGCGCGGTCGACGGCACCACGATCACGGTGACCACGACCACGCCCGAGGGCGAGAGCGACGAGGAGGCCGTGACGGTCGACGACGCGACCGCCTACACCGTCCAGCGCACCGGGTCGGGCGACGACGTCGTCGTCGGGCAGTGCGTCAGCGCGCAGGGCGAGAGCGGGGACGACGGCACGATCACCGCGACGAGCCTGGTCCTCTCCGCGCCGGGCGACGACGGCTGCACACCCGGCTTCCCCGGGGGCCGCGGGGGCCTCTCCGGGGGCCGCGACGGCGACGGCCAGGACCGCGGCCAGGACGGCCAGGGCTCCGGTGAGAGCGATGCGTGACGCGGTCGTCCGCCGGCGCAGCAGGACACGGCGCCACCGGCTCGTCGCAGCGGGTGTGGTGATCGCGATGGTGGGCGCGGGTGGCACCGCCTACGCGCTGCGTCCCGCGGACACCCGGTACCGCACCGCGACCGTCACGACGGGCGACGTCGCGCAGCAGGTGTCCACGAGCGCCACCGTCGCGTCGGCAGCGCGCGCGGACGCGACGTTCGGCACGTCCGGCACGGTCGCGACCGTCGCCGTCGCGGCGGGCGACCGCGTCGAGGCGGGCGACGTCCTCGCGACCCTCGACGCCGACGACCTCCAGGCCGCGGTCGACGACGCGCAGCAGACGCTCGCCGACGCGCAGCAGACGCTGGCGGACGACCTCGAGGCACAGGCGTCGGGCACCTCGTCGACCACCTCCGCGTCCGGCGCGTCCGGCACCGGGGCCGTGGGCGCGAGCTCTGCCGCGGGCTCCACGGTCCTGGTCGTCGGCACCACGAGCACCGGCGAGACGCGGGCCGTGGCCGTGGACGCGAGCAGCACCGACGCACCGGAGCGAGCCGTCGCCGCCGCGCGCGACGCGCTCGCCGCCGCGCAGGCGGACGTGCAGGCGGCACAGGACGCCCTGCTCACCGGGTACGCGTCCGTCGAGGACGCGGTGCTCGCCGGCACGACGGCGCTCGGCGCCTCGGGAGCAGCCGTCGAGGCTGCGACCGGCGACCAGGGCGCGTGCGCCGTCGTCCTCGGTGCCGACGCCGGTGCGACGGCCGACGCCGACGACCTCGCCGCGTGCGCCGCGGCGGTCGTCGCCGCGCAGGAGGCGCTGGTCGCGACCGACGCCGCCCAGCGGACGACGGGCTCCGCGCAGGGTGTGCTCGTCGACCTCGTCGCCGACCTGGACGACACCGTCGCCACGCTCGCCGAGCGGTCTGCCGCGCTCGACGCCGCGGTCCAGGCCCTCCTCGACGCGCAGGAGGCGGGGTCCGGGGTCGGGAGCACCGGCGGGACCGGCGGGACGGGCGGCTCCGGGGGCTCCGGGGGCTCCCCGACGACGCCTGGTCCGGGCACCGCCGCGCCGTCGGGGGCGACCTCCGGCACGCCCTCGGGTGGGACGAGCGGCGCGGCGCCGGGAGGTACGACGGGCGGCTCGTCGGGCGGCGACCGGACCTCCGCGGGCTCCGCGCCGTCGGCGAGCGGTGCGACCGGGCGCGCGACCTCGTCGGGCACCGTCACGGCCGAGCGCATCCTGGCCGACCGCGCCGCCGTGACGGTCGCGGAGCGGCAGGTGGCCGTCGCGGAGGCCGCCGCTGTCGCGGGCACGCTGACCGCCCCGATCGCCGGGACCGTGGCGCAGGTCGACGTGGCTGCCGGGACGTCGGTCGGGACGAGCGACGCCGCGGTGACGATCCTCGGCGACGGCGGGTACGTGCTGTCGTCGACGCTCGACCTCGCAGACGTGAAGATCGTGGCCGTCGGGCAGCCCGTCACGGCGACGGTCCCGGCGACCGGCCACCGGTACAGGGGGACGGTGAGCAGCATCGCGGTGCTCAGCGCCTCCCAGGCCTCGACCCCGTCCTACGTCGCGACCGTCGCGCTCGACCCGGTCGAGGACGAGCTCCCGGAGGGCGCTTCGGCGTCCGCCACCATCGCCGTCGCCGACGTGGACGACGTGCTCGTCGTGCCCACGTCCGCCGTGGCGTCCGACGGGTCGGCGCGCTCGGTCCGGGTCCTCGACGGTGCCGAGGTGCGCACCGTGACCGTGGCGACGGGCGCCGTCGGGCCGGAGCTCACCGAGATCACGGACGGTCTCTCCGTCGGCGACGAGGTCGTCCTCGCCGACCTCGCCCAGCAGCTCGTCCAGGACGACGACGAGTCGTCGGGGCTGACCGGGCTCGGCTCGGACGGGTCGGACGCGCGCGGGGGCTTCCCGGGCGGGGACGTCCCCGGCGCGGGCTTCCCCGGCGGAGGGTTGCCGCAGGGTGGCGGCGGGTTCGACGGTCCGCCGTCGGGCTGATGCCACGACCCCAGGACGCCGTCGGTGCGCCGGGCAGGTCGGGACCTTGGACCGGTCCGGCGCACCGGGCGGCGGCGCTACGTTCGAGGTCCTGGCAGCGCGGCGGGCCACCCCCGACCCGCCTGACTGCCGGGCCGTCGTGCGTCGGAAGGAGCCGCCGATGACCCGCCCCGGACTCGTGGTCGCCGGACTGGACCGGCTGTCCGTCACGGACTGGCCCGGCCGACGGGTCGCCACGGTCCTCACCCAGGGCTGCCCGTGGCGCTGCGGCTACTGCCACCACCCGGGGCTGTGCGCGGTCGCCGCGCTCGGCGGCCCGCCGCCGCAGGACACGGTCCCCTGGTCCGAGGTCGTCGCGTTCCTCGCGCCACGCCGTCGCCTGCTCGACGGCGTCGTGTTCTCGGGCGGCGAGCCCACCCTGCACCCCGGGCTGCTCGGCGCGATCGACGACGTGCGGGGCCTCGGCCTCGACGTCGGGCTCCACACGGCCGGCCCGTGGCCGGCGCGGCTCGCCCGACTCCTGCCGTTCGTCGATTGGGTCGGCCTCGACATCAAGCACCTGCCGTCCCGCTACCCCGTCGTGACGGGCACGATCCCGTCGGGTCGGCGCGCGTTCGAGGCGCTGGCCGTGATCCTGCGCTCGGGCGTCGACCACGAGGTGCGCACGACCGTCGACCCGAGCGTCCACTCGCGCACCGAGCTCCTCGCGCTCGGCACGCACCTGCGCCGCCTCGGCGTACGCGAGTGGGTGCTCCAGGAGGCCGTGCCCGACGGCGCGTCGCCCGCCTGGGCGCGCGGCCTCGCGGGCCGCCGCCTCACCGACGTGCTCGACGCGACCGACCTCGCCTGGGCGCGGCGGCGGGTCGCCGCCTGACGTCGCGCCGCGGGTGCGCGGGGTCGGTCCCCGCACCCGACGGCTCGATCAGGCGTGTCGGCGCCGCGCGGGCCCGCCCGTCAGACCGGGCGGACCGGCTGGCGGAGCACGGTGCGGAGCTTCGCGGGGTCGGTGCGCCGGACGTCGCTCAGGTAGATCTCGTGGTGCGGCCCGGCGAACGTGAGGCCGTGCTCGGGCAGGTAGACGTCGTGCAGCTCGGCGAGCACCGGACCCTCGTCGTCGTACGGGCCGACGTGCAGCGTCTGCACCGACCGCCCCTCCGTGAGGCTCGTGCGGCGCACGAGGTCGAGCGCGACCGGGGGCTCCTTCTTCGCCCGGAGCGTCTCCGTGGCGGCGACCACCGTGTCCTCGTCGACCCAGTCGGGCTGGAGGACGAGGAGGGTCCACCGCCACGCGCCCTTCTCGCGGCGCACGAACGTGCCCGGGTCGTCGGCCGTCCACAGCCCCTCGAGCGGCCCGACGACGTAGTCCCGCCCCGCCCGCTTGCTCGCGAACTTCACGGCGTAGGACAGCGAGAACAGCGCTTCGACCGCCTGCCCGTAGGCCGGCGCCGTGTTGGGGTCGCCCTCGCCGTCGACGGCGAGGTAGGCCAGGGTCGGCACGTCCACCTCGACGAACCGGCCGCGGGGCGGCGCGTAGAGCTCGCGGTGGAACGCCTTGAGGTCGACCTTGTCCGACGGCATGGTCCGACGCTACCGGGGTCCCCCGACACCCGAGCACGCCGCCGGACGTCCGCGCACGATCCGCGTCCGGCTGGTATCCAGGAGGGATGACCTCCCCGCCGCCCCACCCCCCGCACGACCCGCGGCGCGGTTCCCCGTACGGCGGCTTCCCGCCGGGCCCGCCGTACCGCGCGCACCCGCCGCAGTCCGCCCACCCACCGCAGCCCACCTACCCGCCGCGTCCCGGGTACCCGCCGCCGGGGTACGCACCGACGCCCCCGCCGCCGGCGGCCGCCTTCACACCGAGGTACCGACGCACCGCCTGGGTGCTCATCTGGGTGCCGGTCGTCCTCATGGTCGCCGCGGGCGCGCTGAGCATCGGCCTGCTCGCCTACGCGGACAGCGACCCGTCGAACAACTCGGCCGCCGGTTACCTCGCCCTGATGACGTGGGCCGCGATGCTCGTCGTCGGGCCGCTCCTGCTCGGGGCGTTCGTCCCGGGCTGCGTGATGCTCGCGCGCTCGAACCGGGCACGGGCGCTCACGCAGGTCACCGGCTACCGGCCGCCGGCCTGACGACGGGCTCCGGGTCGGGCCGGGCGGCAGGCGGGGTCACGTAGTCGACGACCGCCTGCACGACGTCGGGGTCGCGCAGCAGCCGGTGGTGCCCGAGCCCGTCGGTCGTGAGCAGCTCGCCCTCGGGCCAGGCCGCCGCGAGCGCGGCACCCACGGGGTACGGGACCTCCTTGTCGGCGCGGTCGTGCACGACGAGCGCCGGCGGCACCGGGTGGGTGCGCAGCGTCTCGCGCACGTCGAGCTCGGGCAGCGGGCGCCCGGCCAGGTCGGAGAGCCGGCTCTGGAGGAGCTCGCGCGTCGGGCGCGACAGGCCCAGCAGGTCGGCGAACCCGTCGAGCTGGCCGAGGACGTCGGCGATCGCCGCGACGAGCACGAGGCGACCCGCGGGCAGGCCGTCGCGCACCGCGAGCACGGTCGTCGCCGTGCCGAGCGAGTGCGCGACGACGGCCGTCGCCTCCCCGTGCTCGCGCACCACCGCGGCGAGGGCGTCCGCGAGCTCGGGCATCGTGCTGCGCCGCGGACCGAGGCGGCCGGGCCCGGAGTCCCCGTGGCTCGGCGCGTCGAACGCGACGACGCGGTGACCCGCGGCACGCAGGGGCTCGACGAACGCTCCGAGCTGGCCGCGCCGCCCGCCCCAGCCGTGCGCGAGGTAGACGACGCCGGCCCCCGCCCGGTCGTCGACCGTCCCGTCACGCGTGTCGTCCACGGAGGCGGCGTGCGGGTCCCACGACTCGACGACGACCCGCGCGCCGGACGGCGTCGTCACGGTGCTCAGCGCACCGGCGACGGCGCGGTCGTCGCGGCGACGACCCGCGCCGTCGGGCGGGGTGCACCACAGGTCGAGGGCGAGCCGGGCGGCCCGCCGGGGCGACACCGTCTGGAGCACCGCGAACCGGGCGCGCACGAGCGCGAGTCGAGCCGCGGCCTTCCGACGACGCGCGGCGCGCCGTCGGTCCAGGCGAACGGTCGTGCTTTTCTCGGCTCGCGAGGTGGTCACGAGGATCCTCTCCGTCGGGGTGGGTCGGGTGCGGGGCTGGGTGCTCAGGCGACCGGCACGGGCGCGCGCGACCCGTCGAGGAGCGCCTCGAACGCGCGGCGCGCCCGGTCCTCGGCCAGCGGGTCGGCCATGAAGACGTGCGCGTGGTGCAGCGCGAGCATCACCCCGTACAGCTCGGACGCGAACTGCTGCGGATCCACGTCGTCGCGGAAGCCGCTCTCGGCGACGCACGTCCGGTAGACCTGTGCGACGGCGTCGTACAGGTCCTGGTGGTCGCGCACGAGCTGGTCGCGGACCGGCCCCTCCTGGGCGGCGAGCTCGGTCGCCGCCTTGACGAACAGGCAGCCGCCGGGCTGCTGCCGCAGGTCGCACACGAGCCAGCGCTCGAACAGCTCGCGCAGGCGGCGCTCGCCCCGAGGGGTGCGCAGCGCGGGCGCCACGACCGTGTCCACGAACTCAGCACGCGCCTGGTCGAGCACCGCGAGCTGGAGCGACTCCTTGGAGCGGAAGTGCGCGTAGAGCCCGCTCTTCGACATGCCCGTGGCGCGCGCGAGCTCACCGATCGTCAGGCCCGAGAGGCCGACGCGGTACGCGGCCTCCACGCCGCGGTGCAGGATCGCCTGCCGCGTGTCGTCGCCCTTGGTCACCCGGCGAACGTAGCACGACCGTGCGGAAACCGGGAGGGCAGGTCACCCGGCCGCGGCGTCACGAGACACGCGGGAAACGACGAACGGCCCCACCCGTCGGGTGGGGCCGTTCCGCTGTGCGCCCGGAGGGATTCGAACCCCCAACCTTCTGATCCGTAGTCAGATGCTCTATCCGTTGAGCTACGGGCGCTGGTCGTGCTGGCCGTTGATCGCTCACCGGCCGTCGAGAACACTACCGCGTCCTCGCCCTGATCCCAAACCGGATCCGGCCCCGGAGGCCGCGGCGTGACGGACGCCACGCCGTCCGACCGTCGCCGCACGGACGGCGCCCCACGGTCCCCCCACGGTCGGACCCGGGCCGGGCGACGTCCCGTCCCCAGCCCGACGCGACGACACCGCTCCCCGGCGGACGATCGACGCATGACGTTCACCGGCCCCACTCCCGTCCCCGGCGGCTCGCCCCTCGTCGCGAGCGCGCTCACCAAGGTCTACGGCTCCGCGCAGACCGCGACGCACGCCCTCGCGGGCGTGAGCCTCACGGTCCGTCCCGGGGAGTCGCTCGCGATCATGGGCCCGTCCGGGTCCGGCAAGACGACGCTCCTGCACTGCCTCGCGGGCATCATCACGCCGACCTCCGGCTCGGTGTCGTGGCGCGGCGAGGACGTCGCGACGCTCTCGGAGGCGCGGCGCACGATCCTGCGCCGCCAGGACTTCGGCTTCGTCTTCCAGTCGGGCCAGCTCCTGCCCGAGCTGCCCGCCGTCGAGAACGCGGCGCTGCCGCTCATGCTCGCCGGCACGGCCCGCGCGGAGGCCACCGCGGTCGCCGCCCGCTGGCTCGCCCACCTCGGCCTCGCCGGGATGGAGCAGCGCCGGCCGGGCGAGCTCTCCGGCGGGCAGGCGCAGCGCGTCGCGATCGCGCGCGCCCTCGTCGGGTCGCCGGGCGTCGTGTTCGCCGACGAGCCGACGGGCGCCCTCGACCAGTCGACCGGCGCCGAGGTGCTCGACGTCCTGACGCGCGCGACCCGCGACTCGGGTGCCGCGCTCGTCGTCGTGACGCACGACGCCGGGGTCGCGCGGCACTGCTCGCGCACGGTGACGATGCGCGACGGGCTCGTCTCCGGCGAGTTCTTCGCGCCCGGCCACGACGTCGCGGCCCCGGCCGCCCCCGGTCAGGAGAGCGCCCGATGAGGACCGTCGACCTCTGGTGGCTCCTGCGCCGCCGCAGCGCCGACGAGCGCGACCCGCAGGGCCTGACCAACGTGCTCGCCGTCATCGCGTTCGCCACGACCACCGCGATCCTGCTCGTCGTCGTGGGCGGCTTCGGGGCGTTCCTCGGCCGCGCGGGCGGGCTCGAGGGCATGCAGGAGGGCGTGGACGCGGCCGTGACGTCGTACGACACGCAGTACCCGATCTTCGCCGGCATCGCCTCGCTCCTGCTGCTCATCCCGCTCGTGACGCTCGGCGGGGCGGCCGCGCGGCTCGCCGTCGCGCGCCGCGACGCGCGCCTCGCGGCGCTCCGGCTCGCGGGGGCCACGACCGGCCAGGTCACGTCCCTCACGGTGCTCGACGCCGCCGCCCAGGCCGTCACCGGCGCGCTCGTCGGGCTGGTCGGCTACGGCGCCCTCCTGCCGCTCGTCGCGCAGCTGCGCTTCCAGGGCCGCACGTTCGACGTCGCCGAGCTGTGGGTCGGCGTGCCCGCCCTGCTGGGCGCCGTCGTCCTCGTGGTCGCGGTCGCCCTGGTGTCCGCGCTCGTGAGCCTCCGGCGCGTCGCGATCACGCCGCTCGGCGTCGCCGCGCGCGTCACTCCCCCGGGCCTCAAGGCGGTGCGCCTGCTCGCGACCGGGCTCGCGGCCGTCGCGATGATCGTCGCGACCAACCTGTCGTTCGGCTCGGCCGCGGTGGGGATCACCGTCGTCGTCGTCATCCTGCTGATCGGCTTCGCGACGCTCAACCTCGTCGGGCCGTTCGTCATCTGGGTCGTCGGCAGGATCACCGCCGGCTCCGCGCGCCGCGTGCCCACGCTGCTCGCCGGACGGCGGATCGTGGACAACCCGAAGACCGCGTGGCGGTCCGTGGGCGGGGTCGCGCTCGCGACGTTCATCGCGGGCCTCGCGAGCATCTTCGCGCTCTTCGACCCGGGCACCGCGTCCGACCCGGCGGAGGCCCAGTTCCTCGTCGACATCAAGACGGGAGGCTTCCTCACCCTCGCCATCGCGGGCGTCCTGGCCGCCGTCTCGACGGGTGTCATGCAGGCGGGCCGGGTCATCGACCAGCGCGGCGAGTACCGCACGCTCGTCCTCGCGGGCACCGACCTGCGGACGCTCGACCGGGCGCGCTTCCGCGAGACGCTCGTGCCGCTCGTCGTGAGCGTGGGCGTCTCGACCGCGGCCGTGCTGCTGTTCATGGTGCCCGTCCTCGGCATCAACGCCTTCACGAACGCGAGCGTCGCCCTGCAGTTCCTGCTGTGCGTCCTGGGGGCGTCCGCGCTCGTGCTCGCCGGGGCGGGCGCGTCGCGGTTCGTCGTGCGGTCGGCGCTCGCGACGACCGGCACGGCGTAGGGCACGGCCCACGGAGCAGGGCCGACGTCGGGGCGTCACGCAGGGCCGGTGACGGCTCCGGGGCGGCTGGGGCTCGCCACGAGCCCGGCCGCCCCGCCCGCGCGTCGGGCGGTGCGGGCCACACGATCCCGGGCAACAGAAAAGGCCCCGGGTGCGTGCACACCGAGACCTTCCTGAGCGGAGACGGAGGGATTTGAACCCTCGAACGGGTTGCCCCGTTACCACCTTAGCAGGGTGGCGCACTAGACCTGACTATGCGACGTCTCCTCGCAGGACTCTGCGGAGAGCCTGCGTCGCCCAGGGTACAAGGGCGTCGCCACCAGACCAAACCGCCGGCCCGACGGCGTCCCCTCCTACCGCTCGAACGTCCACTCCCGGTCGGTGAGCATCCGCGCGACGGCGAGCCCGATCGCGAGCGCGACGATCACCAGGCCCGCCTCGACGGCATAGGCGAGGGCCTGCGCCGTCGCGCCGGTGTTGAACTCGTACACCGCCCGGTACGCCGTGACGCCCGGGACCATGATGACCACGGCCGGGACGGACACCGTGATGCGCGGGACGCGCAGCGCGGGCGCCACCGTCGCCGCGAGCAGCCCCACGAGCAGCGCCGCCGCCGCGGCGGCCGCCTGGGGGACGACGTCGGCGTCGACGAGGAGCAGGCGCCCCACGTTCGCCACCATGCCGATCGAGGCCGCCCCGAGCGCCATCGCCCAAGGGCTGTTGAACATCAGCGCGAACCCGAGCACCCCGAGGAAGCTCGCGACCGCGCGCAGGCCGAACAGCAGCGGCTCCGCGAGGACCGGTGCGGGCACCGGGTCCGGGGCGAGGCCCGCGGCGGCGGAGACGCCCCACACCGCCAGAGCCGCCGACGCGAGGATCATCAGCGCGTACGTCACGCGCGCGACGCCCGCCGAGAAGTCGAGCTTCGCGAGGTCGAGCGCTCCCGTCACGAGCGCGAACCCGGGCACGAGGAACAGCACCGCCGAGACGTACCCCGCCTCGTGGCCGCCCTCGACCCCCGCCAGCGCCGAGAGCCCCAGCACGAGCCCCAGGTACGCGACGCTCGCGACCGCGGCCGCGAGCATCGTCACGCCGAACTGGTTGATCCCGCGGTGCAGCATCGCGCGCCGGACCCCCTGCCCCAGCGCCGCCGCGACGAGCACCGCGCCGCACTCGACGAGGCCGCCGTGGTTGAGGAACGCGAACGCGGCGCACGCGATCCCCGCCCACAGGGCGTTGAGGAGCGCCCCGTAGAGCGGCGGTCGGCGCGCGATCCGGTCGAGCTCCGCGTCGACCTCGTCGAGGTCGGCCCCCGCCGGCAGCGTGGCCGAGAAGCGCTCGAGCTGCGCGAGCCGGTCCGCGTTGATCCCGATGGAGCGCACCTCGGTGAGCTCCGTGCGGAAGATCGGCCCGCGGTACGACGTCGCGGTGATCTCCGTCAGCGTCACGTGCGCCGCGATGCGGTCCAGGCCCAGCGCCCGGGCCGCGCGCGTCATGTGCGACTTCACGCGGTAGCTGCCGGTGCCCGCGGACAGCGCGAGCCGACCGATCCGCAGCACGGTGCCCGACCGGCGGATGAGGTCGACGGGCTCGAGACCGGCTTCGTCGGCCGGGGAGGGCTCAGGCGTCACGACGCCATGATCCCGTACCGCCCCGCGCCCGGCACTCGCCGAAGGTCCCGGACCTCCCGGCCAGAGCCCCGGAGCGGCCCGACGGGGTACCGTCCCCCCATGGACGACGGAGCAGGTTCGGCGAGCGCGGCAGAGCCGACCTCCGCTCCCGAACGGGCACGCTGGCAGGTCGAGCCGCCGGAGCTGCGTCGGGCGCTCGCACCGTACGTCGCAGGCAAGGAGCACGACCTGCCCTACCTGGTGGTGGGACGCACGCGCGCTCCCTGGCGCCCGCTCGACGACCTGCTGCGCGCGGCCGCCCTCGACGAGGGGCCTCCCGAGCATCCCCCGGACCCTGGCGAGAACCCCGGCCCGTGGGCCCTGGAACCGTGCAGCCGCTCCCACGCGGAACGCGTCCTCGTGCGGGCGCTCCGATGGCACATCGCGTACCACGACGCGCGGCTGTCTGCCGAGGAGGCAGCGGCGGTCGCCGCCCTCCTCGTCGGGCACATGCCGCCGGACACGCGGTGGTCCACCAACACGGTCCTCGAGCCGGGCGACGGGCCGGTCGACGAGATCCACGGATGGGCTTCGGTCAGTCCCTACACCTTCGACCTCGCGGTCGTCGGGACGTCGGCCGACCTCACGCTCGCCGCGCTGGACGTGGACGAGGACTGACGACGCGACGCGGGGCACCGGTCACCCGGTGCCCCGCGTCGTCTGCGGAGGGCGAGGGATTCGAACCCCCGGTGCGTCGCCGCACAACGGTTTTCAAGACCGTCACATTAGGCCGCTCTGTCAGCCCTCCCGGCGAGCCATTGTGGCACGCCCCGCCCGTGCACGACGACGGCGGGCCGTCCCGTGGAGGGCGGCCCGCCGTCGTGCGGTGGCGCGGGGTGTGGGAGCGGTCAGGCCGCGCCGCGGAGCTGGCGCATCGCGAGCTGGACGAGCGCGATGAGCGTCTGCTTCGTCGCCGCGCGCGAGCGCGCGTCCGTGTAGAGCATCGGCACGTGCGGCGGGATCTGCAGCGCCTCGCGGACGTCCTCCAGCTTGTGCTTGGCCACGCCGTCGAAGCAGTTGACGCCCACGACGAACGGGATGTTGCGCGACTCGAAGTAGTCGATCGCCGGGAAGCACTGCTCCAGGCGGTCGGTGTCGACGAGCACGACGGCGCCGATCGCGCCGCGGACCAGGTCGTCCCACATGAAGAGGAAGCGGTCCTGGCCCGGCGTGCCGAACAGGTAGAGCCACAGGTTGCCCGGCAGCGAGACGCGGCCGAAGTCCATCGCGACGGTCGTCGTCGTCTTGCGGTCGGACACGCCGCCCGCGTCGTCGACGCCCACCGAGTGCTCCGTCATCGCGGCCTCGGTGTTGAGCGGCTCCACGTCCGAGATCGAGCCGATGAACGTCGTCTTGCCGACGGCGAAGCCGCCCGCGACGACGATCTTCACGACCGTCGGCGCCGTCCGGGACGCCGGCGCACCCCCGGCCTGCGCCGCCGCGGCGGGCGGGGCCACGGGCGCTGCCGCGACCGGACGCGCGGCCGCCGCCTGCTGCTCCGGGGCGACCGGCTGAGCGGGCGCCTGCTGGGCGGGAGCCACGGGCTGCGCGGCGGCCAGGGGCTGCGGCGCGGTGCGCGGCTGGGCCGCGGCCTGCGCGACGGGAGCCGACGCAGGCTGCGCGGCGGCCGGGGACGGCTGCGCGGCGGCCGGAGCAGGAGCGACCGGCTGCGGTGCGGCCGGAGCCGCCGCGGGCTGCGTCGCCACCGGCGCGGCCGGCTGCGGTGCCGCCGGAGCGACGGGCTGGGCCGCGGCCGGCTGCTGCGGCGCTGCGGGCTGGCCGGGCGTCGCCGGAGCCGCCTGGGTCGGCACGCCGACGGGTGCGCTCACCGGAGCCCACGCCGTCTGGCGCAGCGCCGGCTGACCGCCGGGCGCACCCCCGCTCGCCCCGGACGGCTGCCCTGCCTGCGGCCCGCTCCCCGAGCCGTCAGAGGGTGGAAATGCCATTGAGAACACTCTCCAAGACGCTCAGGGACAGACCCGAGTGGTTGCTGCCGTGACCCGTGTGGACGTTGAGCGGGGTCGACGTGTGGACGGTGATGTAGTTGTCCTCCTGCAGGTCCGCGACGAGCACCTTCGTCACGCCGAGCGGCAGGCGCAGGAGCGCGGAGAGCTCGGCGATCGAGACGTACGTGTGCGCGGCGTGCTGGAGGATCGAGCGCTTCTCGGGCGGCAGCCCGAAGCTGTTCACGGCACCCGGCATGACCTCGACGAGCGCCTCGAGCGGCAGGTCGGACGTGGCGGACCGCACGCGACCACCGGTCACCGCGTACGGGCGGACGGTCGCCGCCTCGTACCCGTCGTGGGCTCCCATGCTGCCGAAAGGTACGTTCGTCATCGATCAGTCCTCATCCCACCGGGGTTCGGGTCGCACCGTCGACCGGAAGGCTACCCCGCATCTCCGAGATGAGCTGCGGCGTCAGGGTCGCCTCCGTGCGCGAGACGAGGAGCGCCATCTCGTAGCCGATGAGGCCGATGTCGCAGTTCGCCTCGGCCACCACGCCCAGGACGGAGCCGTTCGACACGTTCATGAGGAACAGGAACCCGTTGTCCATCTCGATGATGGCCTGCCGGACGTTCCCGCCGTTGAGCTGGCGGGCCGCACCGCGGGTCAGGCTCGACATGCCCGAGACGATGGCGGCGAGCTGGTCACCGCTCGTCCGGTCGAGCTGGTCGGACATCGCCATGAGCAGGCCGTCCGCCGACACCACGAGCGTGTGCCGGCTGCCCGGTACGGTCCGCACGAAGTTGTCGAGCAGCCACCCGAAGTTCGTGGCCTCGGTGCTGAGCGCGTTCACTGTTCCTCCTCGTCAGTTGCCGCAGACGGCATGTCGTCACCGCGCCTGCGGCGCTGAATCAGGGACATAATCCATGGCCTCGGGGTTCCACGTCGAACTCGTCTCGTCCTGCCCCTCGACGCGCCCGCGGGCGGTCGCCGACTGGAACGCCGACAGGCGCGCCCGCAGCTGCTCCGGGTCGCGGTCGATCCGCGCCGTGAAGCGGTCGACGTACCCGTCGCGCTCCTCGCCGCGCGAGCGTCGCGCGAGGCCCGACGCCGCGGCGTCGACCTTGAGCGGCTGGTAGATGCCGTCGTTCGGGTCCGCCAAGGTCGCTTCCTGGAAATCGGTGCTGCCCTGCAGCAGGGTGGACATCTCCTCGTACAGCACCGCCGACGCCATCCAGTCCGACCGCGCCTCGACCGAGTCGGACACGTAGCCCGCGTCCAGCGGCTCGAGGGACTCCGCGACCGGGCGCCGGGCGAGCGGGCTCGGCGGACCGTAGCCCGTCGCCGCGTCCCCGGCAGGAGCGGCGTCCCACGCGGCGGCGGGAGCCGGCTCGGGGCGCGGCTCTGCCGGTGCCCACGCCGACGCGGCAGCCGCCGCAGGCTCCGGCGCCGACGGCCGGTCGACGGCGCGGTACGGGGCGTCCTGGACCGGCGGAAGGCTGCGCGTCTCCTGCACCGGAGCAGCCGGCGCCTCGGGGGCGAAGGACGGCGTGGGCGCAGCAGGGAGGTCGGCGCGCGGCGCGAACGCGGACGTGCGTGCCGGCGCGCCCGGCTCCTGCCGCGCGGCCGGGGCCGCCTGGAACGGGGCGGGCGCAGGTGCCACCGGGTTCGACGCCGCGGGCGAGGCCGCCGCCGGTGCCGGCGTCGACCCGGCCGGGCGCGAGGCGAGCGCCTCGGCCGAGGGGCCGGCGGGTCGCGTCGCCTGCGGCGTGGCCGTCGTCCGCGGACGACGCCCGAAGAGACCGCGCTTGCGCGCCTGGCTCTCGCGCAGCGATCGGCGCGTCGGGAGGTCGGCCATGAGCTCCTCGAAGCGCGGCAGCGCCTCGAACGAGAGTTCGGCGGGGATCTCCTCGGCGCCGTCCCCGGCACGACCCTCGGCCACGACCGGGACGTCCGTCTGCTCCGGGGCGGAGGGCGCCACGGGCCGGACCTCGGTCGCGGCCTGGCTCCGGTCGGCGAGCGGTGCGCGCTCGGCCGCGGGCTGCTCGGGCTGCGCCGCCACGGGCGGGACGACGCGGGTCGCGTCGAGCGGCGCGTCGGCGAACGACGACGGCGCCCAGCTCGCGGACGCGGTCTCCTGCACGGGCTCGGGCTCCCACGCCTGCTCGGCGGGCTGCTGCGGCGTCCACGCCTGCTCGGCGGGCTGCTCCGGGGCCCAGGGCTGCTCGGGCGCCCAGGCCTGCTCCGTGCCCGTGGCCGCGCTCGGGGCGGCCGGCTGGTCCGCGACCTCCGGCGGGGTCCAGACGACCTCGTGGTGGACGGCGGCCTCGGCCGTCGGCACGTCGCTCACCAGCGGGATGTCGGTCGCCGTGACGTCCGGCGCGACCGGCAGCTCGACCGGGTTCTCGGTGACCGGCCGCTCGCCCACGGGGCGGAAGCTCGAGAAGAGCGCGCTGCGGGTGCTGACGTCGAGCACCGGGATCTCGGCCGAGACGGGCTCGACCGGGGTCGCGGCGGCGCGGGACCGGCTCGGGAGCACCGACGCGGTGGGAGCCACCTCCGCGGGCGGGGTCCAGGCCTCGTCCGCGGCGGGCAGCTCGTCCGGGAGCGCCGGGGTCGCGAGCGGTGGGAGCACGATCGCGCCCGTCTGCGGGCCCGACGCGAACGACGCGCTGGGCGCGGCCGCCGCCGGGTCGACCGTGCGGGAGCGGCGACGCGGCATGCCGGTCTGCGTGGTGCCGTCGGTGAGCGCGTCGAGGTCGACGGGCACACCGGCGGGCGCCTCGGGCTCCACGGCCGCGACGGACGCCGTCGGGACGGGCGCGGGAGCGGCGGGCTCGGCGGGGAGCGCCGGCATCACGCCCGTGCTCGTCAGCTGCTGCGCCGCGGCCTGGGTGCGCGTCTCCAGCGGGTCCGTCGGCTGCGGGAGCGGGACGTTCGAGTCCGGGACGAAGAGGACCGCCGGGAAGGACACGACGACCTCGGTGCCCTGCTCGTCGCCCCCCGCGCTGAAGCGGACCTTGGCGCCGAGGCGCTCCGAGAGGCGACCGACGACGAACAGGCCCAGGCGCTGGGCGCCGACGACGTCCGAGGCCGCGTGCGTCGCGACCTTCCGGTTCGCCTCGGCGATCTCCTCGGCCGTCATGCCCAGACCGTGGTCGCGGACGGTGATGTGCACGAAGTCCGCGTCGCGGCCCGTGGTGACCTCGACGGGCGTGTGCGGCTCCGAGAACATCGTCGCGTTCTCGAGGAGCTCGGCGAGCAGGTGCGCGGCGTTGAGCGCGTTGTGCCCCAGCATGAGCGGGTCGACGACGAGGTTGAGGCGCACGCGGTCGTACAGCTCGATCTCGGAGGACGCGGTGCGGATGACGTCGGAGGCCGGCATGGGCTGGCGCACGCGGCGGCCCGAGTCGATGCCGGCGAGCACGAGCAGCGACTCGGCGTTGCGGCGCATCCGGGTCGCGAGGTGGTCGAGGCGGAAGAGGTTGGACAGCGTGCCCGCGTCCTCCTCGGAGCGTTCGAGGTCGTCGAGGAACGCGAGCTGGCGGTTGAGGAGCACCTGGTCGCGGCGGGCCACGTTGACGAACATCTCGGCGATCGAGCCACGGAGCGCGGCCTGCTCGCGGGCGACCTTGATCGTCGTCTGGTTCACGTCGTTGAACGCGGTCGCGAGCTGGCCGACCTCGTCGCTGGACTCGACGGTGATCGGCGCGAGGTCGATGCCCGGGCCCTGGCCGGGGACGGCGACCTGCTCGACGAGCTTGGGCAGCTGGTCACGGACGTCCTCGGCGGCGTCGGTGAGACGCCGCAGCGGGTTGACGATCGCGCGGGCGATGAAGCCCGCCACGAGGATCGAGGCGACGACCGCGGCGAGCGTCACGAGGATGGTGATCACGGCGCGGGTCGTGGCGGCTCCGGCGAGGTCCGAGGCCTTCTCCGCGGTCTCGGTGCGCACGGCGTCGCGCACGGGGGCGGTCTGGTCGCGATCCTCCTGCGAGAGGTTTGGCCACTGCTCCGCCTGGCTGGGCGGCGTGGCGGCCGGGCGGGACCCGATGAGGTTCTGCCGGATCTGGTTGTAGGTCGCCGTCGGCGTCTCGAGGCGGGCCTCTCCCGGCAGCTGGCGGACCGCGGCCCGCGCCCGGGCGGCGAGCGCGTCTCCGGTGGTGACGAGGACAGCGGCCTGCTGGTTGGTGACGGTGTTCTGCTGGCCCGCCTGCGCGGCCTGGAGCACCGCCCCGGCGAGCGGCTGCTCGAGCGCCTGCTGCGCGAGCAGCTCGTCGAGCAGCACGTAGGTGTCGAGGTACTGCGCGAGGCTGCGGTCGGGCGTCGTGTCCGCGAGGGCTCGCGGCACGTCCAGCGCCGCGTCGATGAGGTCGCCGTACATCGAGTTGCGCTGCAGCTGGCCGAGGCCGGACCGGTCGATCGCCTGGCGGACACCTGTGAGCTCGGACCGGTCACCGATCGTGTCGGCCACCGCCTTGCGCACGCGGGGGTCGAGCGCCGACGTGTTGAGCCGCTCGTACGCGCGGTCGCGGGCGTCGAGCGCGCGGTCCGTCTTCTCGCGCTGCGCCATCATCTGCGCCCGGGCCTCTTCGGCGTTGTCGCGCGTGCTGTTCGCGTCGAGGAACGAGTACGTGCGCTCGGCCGCGATCTCCGTCCCGGCCGCGTCCTGCGCCGCGAGCGCCGCGACGAGCGCGCTCGTCTGGCTCGCGTCGCGCGCGGACCCGATGGCCTGCGCCGAGATGATCGCCGCGGCGGCGAAGAGGACGAGGACGGGCACCGCGAGTGCCGCAAGGATCTTCCCGCGGACGCTCAACCTGCGGAGCATACGAACCTGCCTCCATCACCTGGTCCACCCGTTCGGCGGCATGGTCGACGCGCGTGGCAGCGGCGCCTCCCGGGCTCGCTCCCCGGTCGTGCGTACTAACTATCGGTGCACAACTCCCGGACACCTAATCCGCGAGGAACGCGAACAATCGCCCTCGCCCCGCGGTGCCCCCGTCGGTGATCCGGCGCCTCCCGGGCCCTCCGCGTAGTCTCGGCGAGATGCGAGGCGTCACGATATCGGGCCCCGGTGGCCCTGAGAAACTAACGGTTTCCACGCTCCCTGACCAGACCCCTGGGCCGGACGAGCTCGTGGTCGACGTCGCTTCCGCTGGCGTGAACCGTGCTGACCTGCTACAACGCGCTGGATCCTACCCTCCCCCGCCCGGCGCACCCGACTGGCCGGGACTGGAGGTCTCGGGCACGGTGGCCCGCGTCGGGGAGGCGGTGTCGGGCTGGTCGGTCGGCGACCGGGTGGTCGCGCTGCTCGACGGCGGCGGGTACGCGGAGCAGGTGCGGGTGCGCGCGTCGCAGGTGCTCCCCGTCCCCGACGGCGTCGACCTCGTGGACGCGGCCGCCCTCCCCGAGGCGGTGTGCACCGTCTGGAGCAACGTGGTCGACGTGGGCCGCCTGGCGCCCGGCGAGTGGCTGCTCGTGCACGGCGGCTCGGGCGGCGTCGGGACGGTCGGCGTCCAGCTCGGTGCGGCGCTGGGGGCGCACGTCGCGGTGACCGCGGGCGGTCGTGACCGCGCCGACCGGTGCCTGGCGCTCGGGGCGAGCCTCGCCGTCGACCACCGCGAGGAGGACTTCGTCGCCGCGGTGCGGGACGCGTCGGGCGGCCACGGCGCGGACGTGGTGCTGGACGTCGTCGGGGCCGCCTACCTGCCGCGCAACCTCGAGGTCCTCGCCACGGGCGGGCGCCTCGTCGTCATCGGCATGCAGAAGGGACGACGCGCGGAGCTCGACCTCGGCCTCCTCCTCGCCCGCCGCGCCACGGTGGCCGGCACGACGCTGCGGGCCCGCCCGCCGCAGGAGAAGGCGCGCATCGTGCACGAGGTGCTGACGCACGTCTGGCCGCTGGTGGAGGACGGCCGGGTGCGGCCGGTCGTGCACGCGCGCCTGCCGCTCGACGAGGCGGCGCGCGCGCACGAGCTGCTCGACTCGGGCGAGGTGTTCGGCAAGGTGCTGCTCGTCCCGTGACGGCGGGTCGCGTCCGTCGGTGCGCGCGGGGGTGGCACGCGCAAGACTGGACCCATGGCTGACGAACCGCGCGACCCCCGTCCCGACGAGCCCACCGCTCCCGACCCCGCGGCGACCGCGCAGGGCGACGACGAGCCCGGCCGTTCCACCGTGGTCATGCCCGACGGCACGGGGGTGAGCGTCGTCGAGAGCGACGACTCGACCGACCCCGACCGCAACCCGGCGACCGTCATCGAAGAGCCGGCCAAGGTCATGCGCATCGGCGGCATGATCAAGAAGCTCCTCGATGAGGTGCGCGACGCCCCGCTCGACGAGGCGGCGCGCTCGCGGCTCGCGGAGATCCACGAGCGGTCCCTCACGGAGCTCGAGGAGGGCCTCTCGCCGGACCTCGTCGACGAGCTGCACCGCATCACGCTGCCGTTCTCGGACGACAGCGTCCCGACGGACGCGGAGCTCCGGGTCGCGCAGGCGCAGCTCGTGGGGTGGCTCGAAGGGCTTTTCCACGGCATCCAGACGGCGCTCGTCGCGCAGCAGATGGCCGCGCAGGCGCAGCTCTCGCAGATGCGCCGGGCCCTGCCGCCCGGCTCGCTGCCGCCCATGGGCCCCGGCGCGCCCGGCGGGATGCCGGGGCAGCAGCCGCGCCCGGACGAGCACGACGGACGCCCCTCGCCCGGCCAGTACCTCTGAGGTCCCGGTCCGCTCAGGCGGGCGGGGGGTCGGTCGGCAGCACGTCGTCCGGCTCCCCGCGCCCGCCCGCGCCCGGGCGCGCGGCGGTCATGGCGATCGCCCCGGAGACGAGCACGAGACCGACCAGCTCCAGGGGGCTCGGGACCTGCCGGAGCACGACGGCGCCCACGACGGCCGCCGTCGCCGGGAGCAGCGCGAGGAGCACCGAGAACGTCGCCGCGCTGACGCGGCGCAGGATCACCTGCTCGAGCGCGTAGGGCACGACGGACGAGAACAGCGCGATCCCCGCGACGGCCAGGGCGTGCCGCCAGTCGCCGAGCACCGGGACGGCGTCCGGCGCGAGGAACGGCGCGAACGCGAGCGCGCCCACGGTCATCCCGACCGCGAGCGACGTGACGCCCGAGCCCCCGACGGCGACCCGGCGGCCGAGCACGATGTACGCGGCCCAGCACGCGGCGGCGACGGCGATCGCCGCGAGGCCGAGCACGGCGTCGTCGTGCGGGAGGTCGGACCCGACCGTCACGCCGGCGAGCAGCACGACCCCGGCCGCCGCGACCGCGATGGCGCCGCGCTCGCGCCAGCCGCTGCCCGTGACCGCCGCGACCGCGACCGGGCCGAGGAACTCGATCGCGACGGCGGTGCCGAGCGGGAGGTGGTCGATCGCGACGTAGAACGCGAGGTTCATCGCCGCGAGCGCGACCCCGAAGACCGCGGCCCACGTGAGGTCGTGCCGCGTCCAGCGGCGCCGCCACGGCCGGCGCCAGGCCAGCAGGAGCAGCGCGGAGGCCGCGATGCGCAGCCACCCCACCTCGACCGCCCCGGCGACGGCGAACAGCCCGACGGCGATCGCCGCGCCGAGGTACTGCGTGAGGCCCGAGACGACGAACAGCGCCGGTGCCGGGACGCGGTAGAGGGCGGCGGTTCGGGTGGGCACCGACCGACTCTACGACCGCTCCCGCGCGGGGACGTCGCACGCCGGTCGTGCGACGGCGGCCCGTCCGCCGTGCGGGACGGGCCGCCGTCACCGGCTCGCTGCGGCCGGCGTCAGCCCTTGACCGAGCCGGCGAGCAGGCCGCGCACGAAGTACCGCTGGAGCGCGAGGAACACGACCACGGGCACGACCATGGAGATGAACGCGCCCGCCGGGAGCAGGTGCCAGCTGGCCCCGCGCGAGCCGGACAGCTCGGCGAGCCGCACCGTGATCGGTGCGGTGTCCTGGCCGGACGCGAACGTCAGCGCGACGAGCAGGTCGTTCCACACCCAGAGGAACTGGAAGATGCCGAACGCCGCGATGGCGGGGACGAGGAGCGGCATGAGGACCTGGAAGAAGATCTTCACGTGCCCCGCGCCGTCGACCCGGGCGGCCTCGACGAGCTCGCGCGGGATGTCCTTCATGAAGTTGTGCAGCAGGAAGATCGCGAGCGGCAGCGCGAAGATCGAGTGCGACAGCCACACGGGCCAGAACGAGCCGTCGATCCCCCAGTCCACGTACTGGGTGAGCAGCGGGACGAGCGTGACCTGGATGGGCACGATCTGGAGCGCGAAGACCGCGACGAACAGCAGGTTGCGGCCCTTGAAGTTCACCCACGCGAACGCGTACGCGGCGAGCGACGCGAGCGTGATCGGGATGATCACCGCGGGCAGCGTGATGACGAGGGAGTTGACGAAGTAGGTCGCGAAGCTCGTCGAGCCGCCGAACAGCGCGTCCGTGTAGTTGTCGACCGTGAACTCGGGGTTCGCGAACGCCTCCCACCACCCCGACCGGCGGATCTCGCGCGGCGGCCGGAACGACGTGACGAGGAGCCCGAACGTCGGGATCGTCCACAGGACGGCGAGCACGATCGCGATGATCGACGCCGGCCGCGAGGAGACCTTGCGGCGCACCTTGTCGGCACGCGCGTCGAGGCCGGCGACGACGCCCTTGCCGCTGCCCTCCTCGACCGTCTCGTCGACGAGCGGGGCGTCGGGCACGGAGGCGGACAGTGGGGTGCTCATCGGATCTCCTCCGCCTGCTTCAGCTGCCGCACGTTGTACACGATGATCGGGATGACGAGCACGAAGAGGATGACGGCGAGCGCGGCGCCCAGGCCCTGCTCGCCCTGGCGCAGCGCCTGCGTGTAGAACTCGTTCGCCACGACCGACGTCTCGAACCGGCCGCCCGTCATCGTGCGGACGATGTCGAAGACCTTGAGCGTGCCGATGGCGATCGTCGTGAGGACGACGACGAGGGCCGGGCGGATGCTCGGCACCGTGATGTAGCGGAACATCCGCATGCCGCCGACGCCGTCGAGCCGGGCCGCCTCGACGATGTCGTCCGGGATGGCGCGGATCGCGGCGGCGAGGATCGTCATGGCGAACCCGGCCTGGATCCAGATCATCACGAGGATGAGGAAGAACGTGTTCGCCGGCGCGCTGAGCAGGAACTGCTGCGGCTCCAGCCCGAGCCACACGAGGACCTGGTTGAACAGGCCGATCTGCGGCTGGCTGGCCGGCTTGTACTCGTACATGAACTTCCAGATGATGCCCGCGCCGACCATGGAGATCGCCATGGGCAGGAAGATCAGGGTCTTCGCGAGCTTCTCGAAGCGGGACCGGTCGACGACGACCGCGTACACCAGCCCGAGGAACGTCGAGACGAGCGGGACGACGATGACCCAGATCGCGGTGTTGCGCAGGACGATCTGGAACTCGTCCCGCGTGAACGCGGTGACGTAGTTGTCGAGCCCCACGAACGCGGAGCCCGTGCGGTTGTAGAACGAGTCGCGGATCGTGCGCAGCCCCGGGTACAGCAGGCCGAACGCGAGCATGACGACCGCGGGCCCGGCGAACGCGATCGCGACGACCCAGCCGGGCACGCGCTTCGGCCGGTCGACGAGGAAGAGGATCAGACCCATGACGACGACGAAGAGCAGGATCGCGACGACCATCACCGCGAGCTTGCCCCCCGTCCCGGAGGGTTCGAGCAACCAGTCCATGTGAGGCTCCTGAGGTGGCCGGCGGCGGCCGGGAGGACGAGGTGGACGACGAGGGACGGTCGGCGAGGGCGGGCCGCCCGGGTCCTGCCCGGGCGACCCGCCCCCGGGTCGACGCGCGGGCCCGGGGCCCGACGACGTGGCTCGCGCCGCGCCGTCAGCCCCCGGGCCGCTCGCGGGTCAGGACGTCGGCCAGGACGCCTCGATGGCGTCGAGCACGGCCTGGTCGGACTTGTCGCTCGCGATCCACTCGGTCATCTCGGACCAGAACGAGCCGGCGCCGACGGCGGCGGGCATCATGTCCGAGCCGTCGAAGCGGAACGTGTAGCTCTCGTCCGTGAGCAGCTCGTACGCCTGCTGGTCCATAGGCGACTGCAGCAGCTCGGGGTCGAGGCCGTTGTTGGCGCTGATCCAGCCCTGCGGGGTCACGCTCGCCTTGGCGTTGGACCACTCGGGGCTCGACAGGTACGCGTGGAAGGCCTGGACCTCGGGACGGTCGTTGAACGCCGCGACGAACTCGCCGCCACCGAGCAGCGGCTTGTCGTCGGCCGACTCGCCCGGCAGGTAGAACGCCCACACGTCGCCGTCCTCGGCCACCTCGAGGTCGGGGTCGAGGGTCGTCCAGTTCGCCTGGTAGAACGTGGCCTGGCGGTGCATGTAGCACAGGCCGTCGATGATCGGGTACCCGCCCTCGGTGAACTCGGTCGTCGCGATGCTGCTCACGTCGCCCAGGCCGCCGTTGACGTAGTCCTCGTTCTTCAGCACGTCGCCGACCGTGGCGAGTGCCGTGGCGATCTGCGGGTCGTTGAACGGGATCTCGTGGTTGACCCACTGGTCGTAGACCTCGGGGCCCGCCGTGCGCAGGACGACGTCCTCCATCCAGTCGGTGGCCGGCCAGCCGGTCGCCTCGCCGGACGCGATGCCGGCGCACCAGGGCTTGACGTCGCCCTCCGGGTTGTCGGCGACGATCTGGTCGGAGAGCTCCATGAGCTCGTCCCACGTCGTCGGGACCTCGTAGCCCGCCTCCTCGAACATGGACGGCGAGTACCAGACGAACGACTTCACGTTCGCGCCGAGCGGCGTCGCGTACAGCGTGCCGTCGACGGTGCCGTAGTCCTTCCAGGACTCGGTGTAGTACTGGTCGACGTTGGCCGCGGCCTGCTCGCCGACCGGCTGGATCGCGTCGGGGAAGTCCGCGACGATGCGGCGAAGGAGGCCGGGCTGCGGCAGGTACGCGATGTCGGGCGCGCTGCCGGACTGGATGCGGACGGGGAGCTGGGCCTCGAACTCCTTGGAGCCCTCGTACTCGATCGTCGCGCCCGTGCACTCCTCGAACGGCTCGTACGACGCCTGCTGCTGCTCGGCCTCGGTGTCGACGATCGTCGAGTAGACCGAGACGGTCTTGCCGGACAGGTCGCCGTACTGCTCGAAGTCGGCGCAGTCCACCTCGGCGCTGGGCGACTCGTCGTCGCCCCCGCCGCCGCCCCCGCTGCTGCACGCCCCGAGCACGAGCGCGAGGCTCGCGCCGCCGGCGGCGACCGCCAGCGTGCGGCGACGCGCCGCGCTGGTCCTCGTGGTCCTGGTCATCTCAGCCTCCACCTCGTCGTGGGTCCGGACGCCGTCACCCCGGTCCGGTGAGGACCGGGCGCATCGCGACGTCGCGAGCGCGGGTGCGCTCTCGCCCTCCCCCCATGCAAGCGGTTGCATCCTCGGGGTGCAAGCACAGCGGAGGTGAGTTTGCGTAACGATTCCGTCACGCGCGGCGGGTGCGCGCTCTCTCGGGGCCCGCAAGGCTGGCCGCGCTCCCACACCGTGTGCGCACGGGCGTCCCGGCGTGGGCGGGGGACGCGACCGGGCCTACGCGCCCGGGGCGAGCGGCGCCGTCGACCCGCGCCGGACGAGTTCCGTCGGGTACGTCAGGCTCTCGGGCACCGGGGCACCGTTGATCATGTCGAGCAGCAGGAGCGCGGCGTCGAAGCCCTGCTGGTAGGCGTCCTGCGCGATCGTGGTCAGGCCGACCAGCTCGCCGAGGTCGTGGCCGTCCACGCCCACGACCGACAGGTCCTCCGGCACCCGCCGCCCCAGGTCGCGCGCCGCGAGGATCGCGCCCATCGCCATCTCGTCCGACGCCGCGAACACCGCGGTCACGTCCGGGCGACGGCGCAGCAGCTCCGCGGTCGACTCGCGGCCGCCCGCGACGTCGAAGTCGCCGTTCACCTCGAGGTCCGGCTGCACGACGACGCCCGCCTCCTCGAGCGCGCGCACGTACCCCCGCGCGCGCTCCACGGGCGGGGACCACGAGGACACCAGGTCCGGCACCCCGGTCACGTGCCCGATCACCCGGTGCCCGAGGTCGAGCAGGTGGCGCGTCGCCGCGCGCCCGGTCGCGACGTCGTCGAGCCGGACAGTCACCTGCTCCGCCGGCCCGGACCCCACGAACGCCAGCGGGCGCGCCAGCCCGACGAGCGAGCGCACCTCGTCGTCGTCCAGCGGCAGCCCGACGACGAGCGTCCCGTCCACGCGGTGGCGCAGCACGCTCGGGTCGACCCGCCGGCGCGACGACGTGCGACGGACGTCGAACGTGTAGAGCAGCACGTCGTAGCCGAGGTCGCGCAGGGCGCGCTCGGCGCCCTCGATGACGTTGGCGAAGAACCACCGGTTCACCCACGGGGTCAGCACGCCGATCGTCCGGGTCCGCCCCGTCGCCAGGGACGACGCCGACGGCGTGGGCACGTACCCGAGCCGCGCCGCCTCCGCGAGCACCCGCAGGCGCGTCGCCTCGGAGACGTTCGGCAGGCCGCGCAGGGCGCGCGAGACGGTCGCCGTGGACACCCCGGCGGCCTGGGCGACGTCGTCGATACCTGCCACGACGGGTGATGCTGCCACGCCGGGACGGACCCTGGCGAGGCGCCGTGCCGCATCGTGAGCAGATCGATGCAAGCGCTTGCTCCCGCCGGGACCGATATCGTGGTCGGGCCCGCCCCCGGCACCGCTCGGCACGCCCGAGCCCGCCGCGCCGTCGTCGGGCACCACCACCTGCGAACCGGAAGGACCACGATGATCGAGCTGAGGACCCCGCGGGAGATCGAGCAGATGCGGCCCGCCGGACGGTTCGTCGCCGACGTCCTCACCACGGTGCGCGCCGCCACGAAGGTCGGGACGAACCTGCTCGAGCTCGACGAGGTCGCGCACCGGATGATCCGCGACCGCGGGGCCGAGTCCTGCTACATCGACTACCACCCGTCGTTCGGTGCGAGCCCCTTCGGCAAGGTGATCTGCACGTCCGTGAACGACGCCGTGCTGCACGGCCTGCCCCACGACTACGCGCTGCGCGACGGCGACCTGCTGAGCATCGACTTCGCCGCCTCCGTCGACGGGTGGGTCGCGGACTCGGCGCTGTCGTTCGTCGTCGGCACGCCGCGCGCGGGCGCGCTGGGCGAGGCGGACGCCCGGCTCATCCAGACGACCGAGCGCGCGCTCGAGGCGGGCATCGCCGCCGCGCAGCCGGGCAAGAAGGTCGGCGACATCTCCGCCGCCATCGCCGACGTCGCGCACGCCGCGGGCTACTCGGTGAACACCGACTTCGGTGGGCACGGCGTCGGCCGCACCATGCACGGCGAGCCCCACATCCCCAACGACGGCCGCCGCAAGCGCGGGTTCCCGCTCAAGCCGGGCCTCGTCATCGCGATCGAGCCCTGGTTCCTCGAGACCACCGACGAGATCTACACCGACCCCGACGGCTGGACCCTCCGCTCCGCCGACGGGTCGCGCGGCGCGCACAGCGAGCACACCGTCGCGATCACCGAGGACGGCCCCGTCGTGCTCACCGCGCGCGAGCCCCGCGACTGACCGTCCCCACGAGGTAGACCCCGGTCCGCCGAGGCGAAGGCGTGGTACCCGAGGAACCCGGGCTCTACCTCGCGGGACCGCGCCTCTACCTCGGCGTGACCGGGTGCTGCCTCGACCGCCAGGGCTCTACCTCGCGGGGAGGAGGCTCTGGAGGACGCTCGCCGCGCCGTCGTCGTCGATGGGGCCGGTCACCTCGTCGGCTGCCGCCTGCACGACGTCGTCCGCGTGGCCCATCGCGACGCCGCGGGCCGCCCAGCGGAGCATCTCGACGTCGTTGCGGCCGTCGCCGACCGCGACGGTCCGGTGCGGCTGGACGTGCAGGGCGCGGCGCACGAGCTCCAGGCCGGTCGCCTTCGTGACGCCGAGGGGCGCGATGTCCATCCACGCCGTCCAGCCGACGGCGTACGTGACGTCGTCGAGGCCGAGCCGCTCGACGAGCTCGTGGAACTGCTCGCTCGTCGACCCCGGCGACCGCACGACGACGCGCGTCACCTCGCCCGACCACAGCTCGTCGAACTCGACGACGCGGTGCACGCCGTCGAGCTCGCCGTCGGGGAAGAGCTCGTTCATGCGGAACCCGACGCCGACGTCCTCGACGGCGTACCGCGCGTCGGGCAGGTGCTCGCGCAGGAGCCGCAGGGCCGGGCCCGGGTCGAACGTCACGACGTCCTCGAGGACGTACCCGTCGGGCTCGTCGGGGTCCAGCCGCGCGGTCACGGCGCCGTTGGACGCGACGACCCAGCCGCGGTCGATCCCGAGGATCTCCGCGACGGGCGTCATCGCGATGAGCGACCGGCCCGACGCGAGCACCACGTGGTGCCCCGCGGCGCGCAGGTCCGCGACGGCGTCGCGCACGTCCTCCGACAGCTCCTGGTCGTAGGACATGAGCGTGCCGTCGATGTCGAGCGCGACGAGCAGCGGCTCGGCCGCATCGGTGGTCTCCCGGGGTTCCGTCACGCCACCACCGGCTCGAGGACCTCGAGGCCGCCGAGGTACGGGCGCAGCCCCTCGGGCACGCGGACCGACCCGTCGGGCTGCTGGTGGTTCTCGAGGATCGCGACGATCCAGCGCGTCGTGCCGAGGGTGCCGTTCAGCGTGGCGACGGTGCGCGTCTCCGTCTTGCCGTCCGTCTCGACCCGCTCGCGGACGTTGAGGCGGCGCGCCTGGAACGTCGTGCAGTTCGACGTCGACGTGAGCTCCAGGTAGCGCTGCTGGGTGGGCAGCCACGCCTCGCAGTCGAACTTGCGCGCGGCGCTCGACCCGAGGTCGCCCGCCGCGGTGTCGATGACGCGGTACGGCAGGTCGACGAGGCGCAGCATCTGCTCCTCCCAGCCGAGCAGGCGCTGGTGCTCCGCGGCGGCGTCGGCCGGGTCGCAGTAGGAGAACATCTCGACCTTGTGGAACTGGTGCACGCGGATGATGCCGCGCACGTCCTTGCCGTGCGAGCCGGCCTCGCGGCGGTAGCACGCGCTCCACCCGGCGTACCGGAGCGGGCCGCCCGACAGGTCGACGATCTCGTTCGCGTGGTAGCCCGCGAGCGCGACCTCGCTCGTGCCGACGAGGTAGAGGTCGTCCTTCTCCAGGCGGTAGATCTCGTCCGCGTGCGCGCCGAGGAACCCGGTGCCCTGCATGACCTCGGGCCGCACGAGGGTCGGCGTGATGACGGGCGTGAAGCCCGCCGCGACCGCCGTGTCCATCGCCGCGTTGAGCAGCGCGAGCTCGAGGCGCGCGCCCACGCCCGTGAGGTAGTAGAACCGGGCGCCCGAGACCTTCGCGCCGCGCTCGGTGTCGATCGCGCGCAGGCCCTCGCCCAGCTCCAGGTGGTCGCGCGGCGTGAACCCCTCGGCCGCGAAGTCGCGGATCGTGCCCTCCTCGCGCAGCACGACGTAGTCGTCCTCGCCGCCGGGAGGCGCCCCCTCGACGACGTTCGAGATACGGAACAGCAGCCCGCGCAGCTCCTCCGAGGCGGCGTCCGCGTCGGCCTGGCGCGCCTTGACGTCGGCGGCGAGCTGCTTGGTGCGCGCGAGCAGCTCCTGCTTCTCCTCCCCCTGCGCCTGCGCGACCTGCTTGCCGAGGGACTTCTGCTCGGCGCGCAGGCTCTCGAACTCGCTCAGCGCGGCGCGGTGGCGCGCGTCGGCGTCGAGGGCGGCGTCCACCAGCGCGGGGTCGTCACCACGGGTGACCTGGCTGGCACGGACGATGTCGGGGTTGTCGCGCAGGAGGCGGAGGTCGATCACGCCAGCAGCCTAACGAACCCCGCGGCGCGGCGGTCGTGGTCCTCCACAGGCGGAGGTCGATCACGCCAGCAGCCTCACGAACCCGGCGGCGCGGCGGTCGTGGTCCTCCACAGGCGGAGGTCGATCACGCCAGCAGCCTCACGCGCCCGGCGGTGCGGCGGTCGTGGTCCTCCACAGCCACGACCCCGCTACGGTGTCGCCATGGCCTGGACCCTCTGGGTCGCGATCGCGGCGCTCGCCGTCGCCGTCGTGGCCCTCGTCGTCGCGCTGGGGCTGCGCGCCCAGCAGTCGCGCCTGCGGCGCGCGCACGGCGCGGACCTCCCCGTCGAGGAGACGCCCCCCGACGACGACCCGCGCGAGCTCGTCGCGTTCGTCGCCAACCCGTCGAAGCCCGACGTCGTCGGGCTGGAGGCCGTGGTGCGCCGCGCCTTCGCCGACGCCGCGCTCCCGGACCCGCTGTGGTTCGAGACGACGATCGCCGACCCGGGCGTCGGGCAGACCCGCGCCGCGCTCGCCCAGGGGGCGGACGTCGTCGTCGCCGTGGGCGGGGACGGCACCGTGCGCGCGGTCGCGGAGGGCATGGTCGGCAGCGGCCGCACGATGGGCCTCGTGCCCGTCGGCACCGGCAACCTCCTCGCGCGCAACCTCGACCTGCCCGTGGGCGACGCCCGCGCGGCGCTCGCCGTCGTGATCGCGGGGTCGGACCGCCCGATCGACGTCGGCTGGGTCACGGTCCTGCGGTACGCGGACCCCGCGGGCCCCGGGGACGTGGAGGGCACGACCCTCGACCCCGTCCGGGAGCCCGGCAAGGAGCACATCTTCCTCGTCATCGCGGGCCTCGGGTTCGACGCCGCGATGGTCGCCGACGCCGACGACGAGCTCAAGGCCAAGGTCGGGTGGGTCGCGTACTTCGTCGCGGGGATCCGCCACCTGCACGGCCGGCGCATGCGGGCCCGCATCCAGCTCGACGACTCGCCGCCCGTCGACGCGCGGCTGCGCTCGCTCATGATCGGCAACTGCGGCAGGCTCCCCGGCGGCATCACGCTCCTGCCCGACGCCGTGATCGACGACGGCGTGCTCGACGTCGCCGCGGTCGACACGCGCGGCGGCGTCGTGGGGTGGGCGCAGCTCTTCGGCGAGGTCGTCATGCAGGGCCTCGGCGTCCGGAACGACCTGCCCGCCAAGATCGGGCGCATCGACCACGCGCGCGCCCGGCGGGTCCGGGTGCGCGTCGAGGAGGGCGAGCAGGCGCAGGTCGACGGCGACGTGCTGGGCCTCGCCGTCGAGATCGAGACGCGCGTCGACCCCGGTGCGCTGGTGGTGCGCACGGCCTGACGTGCGGCGGCGGGCCACGGGCACGGCCGGTCCGCGGTCGGTGCCGCGCGGTCGATCCACGAGGTCAGTCCGCGCGGGCCGTCTCCGCGTCGATCGCCGACCGCATGACCGCCGCCGGCGGGACGACCCGCTCCCCGCCGACGCGGGTGAGGCCCGCGAGGCCGACGCCGACCATGAGCAGGCGTCCCGCGGCCTCCCGACGTCGCGCGTCGCCGCGGTCGCCGCGGTCGCCGAGGACGTCCGCCAGGACGTCGGTCAGGAGCCCGAGCGTCTCCACGTACGCCCGCGCGACGGCGGGCCGCAGCTGCGCGTGCGCCCCGGCCTCCGCCCACCGGGCGAGCGCCTGGCCGTCACCGCCGGGCCCGAGCAGGTCCTCGAAGAAGAGCTCCAGCGCGGCACGAGCGGAGCGGCCGCGGGCAGCCTCCTCGAAGGCGCCGATCTCGACGTCGGCGTACCGCCGCCACGCCTCGGCGACGAGCTCGTCCGTCGACGCGAAGTGGTGGTGGATCTGCCCCGGCGACCCGCCGAGCTCGTCGGCGACGACGCGCGCGGTGACGGCGCCGAGCCCGTCGCGGCGCACGACGGCCGCGGCCGCCGCGACGATGGAGTCCCGACGCTCCGCGCGCGGCAGGTAGGCCATCAACGACTCCTCGTCCGCGCCGTCGGGGCGCCGTCGGTCAGGGTGTGCAGGAACGCGACGGTACGCGCCCGCAGGCCCTCCCGACGAGTCCGCACGACCTCGTCGGGAGGGGGGTCGAGCGGACCGCCGGACCGGACGGTCCGGACGTTGCGGTGGCAGTCGAGGTCGGTGCACAGCAGGAGGCCCACGCTGCTGAGCCGCTTCCGCGGGTCGCGCGACGGCCGGTGCGCCGCGAACAGCGCGACCTCGTTGAAGCGCCGCGAGAAGCGGCACAGGGCGCACATCACGGCGCGCGAGCCGGCCTCGGCGTGGCTAGGGCTCTGGCGCAGGAGCGCCCCGACCGCGCGCCCGTCGACGTCCGCGACGAGGAACGCGCGGGAGGGCGCGCGCGGGTCGCGCCACCCGAGGTAGTCGAGCTCCTCCCAGCGCAGCGCGTCGAAGTGGCCGGGCAGGCGGACCTTCCCCTCCGCCGGGTCGACGTTGACGATCGCGGACCGCGCCTCGGCGCGGGTCAGCGCACGCACCGTCGCTCCTTCAATTTGTACATGGATACAATTTGTACGCGCTCCCAAGTCTGCTCGTCCAGAAGATTGCGCGCAGCCCCCGTGGAGGCGGCGTGAGCGTCGCGCGCGGACCTGCGCGGACGCGGCCGGGCCGGTCGGGGGCGGTGCGTCGCGCCCCCGTAGGCTGGTCCGGTGACGTTCCCGGCCGCCGCGCTCCCCCCTGCCCGCACCCAGCCCGTCCGCCGGGACCGGGGCCTCGGGCGGCGGACGACGGCGCTCGCCACCGCCGTCGCGCTGCTGCTGACGCTCCTCGCGACGGCGGGCCCGGCGGCGGCGACCACCACGGCGGCAGCGGCGACCGGGGCGCCCCCGGCGGTCGCGGCGGGAGACTCGGGCACCGCGGCCGGCATCGCCGAGACCACGAGCCCGCTCGCCGCCGCACCGACGCACGACCCGCGGCCCGTCGTGCTGGTCGCGGTGGCCGGTCTCTACTGGAGCGACGTCTCCCCCACCGCGACGCCCACGCTGTGGTCGATGATCCGGACGGGGTCCGTCGCGTCGCTCAACCTCGGACGCACGGCGTGCACGACCGACGCGTGGCTCACGCTCTCGGCGGGGCGCATGGTCTCGGCCCAGACGGCGGAGCAGCCCGCGGAGCCGCTCCCCGCCGACGCCGAGGAGCCCGCGAGCGGCTGCCTCCCCCTGCCCGTGCCCGCCGTCGCGACGACCGGCACGACCACGCCCGACGCACGCCCCGCCGACGTCCCCGGCTGGACCGTCCTCACGACGCCCGCCACGGAGGAGACTCCCGCCCAGGCGGCGCGGCACGACCCCGGGACCGCCGCGGCCCGGATCGTCGAGACGGGCGTCTGCACGACCGCCGTCGGGCCGGGTGCCGCGGTGATGCTCGCGGACGCCGTCGGGCACGTCGAGCGGTACGCGCCCTCGCTCGCCGCCCTCCCCGACGGCGGCCTCGACGCGTGCGACGTGACGGTCGTCGACCAGGGCGAGATCGTCGACTCGGCCACCGGCCGCGGCGAGAGCCTCGACGAACTGGACGAGGCTCTCGCCCGGGTCATGGACGAGGTCGACCGGGGCACGCGCGTCGTCGTGGCCGGCGTGTCGGCCGGACCGGTCAGCGAGGCAGGACTCCAGGTCGTCGTCGACTGGCGCAAGGGGCAGCCGACGAGCCGCTGGCTCCACTCGCCGAGCACGCAGCAGGACGGCATCGTCCAGCTCGCCGACCTGACGGCGACCGTCGTGGAGTCGGCGGGCGGCAGCACCGAGGGGCTCGAGGGCGCCGCGCTCGAGCAGGGCGAGGTCCGGCGCATGGACGTGGCCCGCACGGTCGAGAACCGGCAGTACCTCAACGTCCTCACCAGCACCATCCCCACGCTCTACCCCGTGCTCGTGGGCCTTCTCGTCGCCACCCTGGTCCTCGCGCTCGGCGGCGTCCTGTGGGCGCGCCGCGCCGCCGTCCGCCGCGGGCGCGAGCCCGGCCCGGGGCCGCGCGGCCTGCGCGTGCTCTCCGCCGTGCTCATGGTGGCCGCGGCGGCTCCCGTCGCGGCGTCGCTCGCGAGCCTGTCCCGCTGGTGGGTGTGGAGCGCGCCCGCCCCGGCGCTCACGCTCGCGCTCGCGGTGAGCGCGGTCGTCGTCGCCCTCGTCGCGTGGGTCGTCTCGCGCCTCCTTCCCCGGCGCCCCTGGGCGCTGCCGTCGGCCCTCGCCGGGGTGACGTGGCTCGTGCTCACCGTCGACGGCGCGACCGGCACGACGCTCCAGCAGGCCTCCCTGCTCGGGACGTCCGCCGTCGTGGGCTTCACGCGCTTCTACGGCTTCAACAACGTGACCTTCGCCGTGTACGCCGTCGCCGCCCTCGTGCTGGCGGGCGGCCTCGCGTCGGCCGCGACCGCCCGCGGACGACGCCGGCTCGGGGCCTGGTCCGTCGTCGCCGTCGGGGTCGTCACGGTCGTCATCGACGGCTGGCCCGCGTTCGGCGCCGACTTCGGCGGCATCCTCGCCCTCGTGCCCGCGTTCGCCGTCCTCGCGCTCCTCGTGGGCCGCATCCGCATCACGTGGCTCCGCGCGCTCGTCGTCGCGCTCGCGACGGTGCTCGTGGTCGTGGTCGTCGCGGTCGTCGACTGGCTGCTGCCGGGCGGGCGGTCCCACCTCGGCGGGTTCGTCCAGTCCGTCGTGGACGGCGCCGCGCTCGACGTGATCGGCCGCAAGGCGCTCGGCGCCTGGGCGACCCTCGCGAACCCGCTCGGCGCGGTCGCCGCGGTGCTCGTGGTCCTCGTGGCCGTCGCCGTGCTGCGCCCCGAGCGCTTCCGCCTCCCGGAGGTCGCGCGGGCCTACGAGACCTGGCCGGTGCTGCGCCCGCTCGTCGTCGCGCTCGTCGTCGTCGCAGGCGTCGGCTCCGTCCTCAACGACTCGGGCGTCATCATCGCCGTCATGGTCGTGGTGGTCGCGACCGCGATGATCGTGCCGGGGTTCCTCGCGCGCCCCGCGTCACGGCAGACCGCGGGAGCCGTTCCCGAGCCGGGGATCCGGCGCATGCCGACGATGCTCGCGACGGTGGGGGGCGGGCTCCTGCTCGTCGTCCTGCTCGCCGCCACGGTGCTCGCCTCGACGGGGCTCCGACCGGCGGCCAGCGCCGCCCCGGCGGGCGGCGAGGCGTCGGTGACCCGCTCCGACGCGATCGCGACGGACCGGCCGGTCGTCGTCGTCGGGACCACGGGCGTCACGTGGGGCGACGTCACGTCGTCCGCCACCCCGACCCTCCACGCCCTGCTCACCGACGGCGCGGGAGCCGGCGGCGTCTCCCAGCCCACGGGCGCGGCGAGCCGCTGCACCGTCGGCGGCTGGCTCGCGCTCTCCGCCGGGCAGCTCGCCGAGGTCGCGACCGAGCGCGCGCCCGACGGCGCGTGGGCGTGCCCGACGGCGCAGCCCGCCCCCGACGGCGCGGACGGTGCACAGGTCGAGGGCTGGGACGACCTGGTCGCGCTCCAGCGCGGCTCGGGCTACCAGGCGCGCCTCGGCGTCCTCGGCGACGCGCTCGCCGCGGCCGGCGCCGACGGCGCGGTGTGCGCGACGGCGGTGGGCCCCGGCGCGGCGGTCGCCCTCGCGGACTCCGCGGGCCAGGTCGCGCGCTACCGGGACCTCGCTGACGCGACCGCACCCGGCTCCGACGCGTTCGCGTGCCCCGTGACCGTCGTCGACGCGGGCGACGCGACCCCGCCGGCCGTCGACCCCGACCTCCCGGCGGACGAGCGCGCCACGCTGCGCAGCACCCTGCGCGCCGACCGCCTCACCGCGGTCGACGCGACCGTCGGCGCCGTGCTCGACGCCGCTCCGAGCGGCACGACCGTGCTCGTCGTGGACGTGGCCGGGACACCCGGTACGCGGCCCGCGCTCGGCACGACGCTCGTGCGCCCGTCGTCCGACGGCCCCGACCAGTCGCGCTACCTGACGAGCGCCGCCACCCGGACCGACGGCGTCGCGCGCGTGCTCGACGTCCCCGCGACGGTGCTCGACGCCGCGGGCGCCGCCACCCCGGCGCGGATCCAGGACACCCCCCTGGCCTGGGGCTCGCCGCGCCCGGCCGACGCGACGTCGACCGCCGACGCCCTCGCCGACCTCACGACCCGCGACCACGTGCGCCGCGCCGTCTACACCGCGTTCGTCGACGTGCCGCTCTACGCGGGGCTCGTGATCGCCGGGCTCTGCCTCCTGCTCGCGCCGCGCGCCGCGCGCGCGACGGGCGACCGTGCGCGCGCCCGCTGGGCGCGGGCGGCGCACTGGGCCCGCGGGTCCGCGCTCGTCGTCGCCGCGGTGCCGACCGCCGCCTTCCTCGTGTCGCTCACGGGATGGTGGCGGTTCGGGAACCAGACCCTCGCGATCGTCGTCTCCACGGTCCTCGCGACGGCGGCCGTCGCCGGCCTGGGCGCGCTCGCCCCGCGTCGGCCGGTGTGGCTCGGGCCCGGGATCGTCGCGGGCATCACGTTCGCCGTGCTCACGCTCGACGCGCTCGTCGGCACCCCGCTCAACCGGGCCAGCCCGCTCGGCTCGGCACCCACGTTCGGCGCCCGGTTCTACGGGTTCGGGAACCCGACGTTCTCCGTGTACGCGGTCGCGGCGCTCGTCGTCGCGGCGGCGCTCGCGCAGTGGCTCGTCGCACGCGGCCACCGGTACGCCGCCGCGACGACGGTGGGCGTCATCGGCCTCGTGACGATGGTCGTGGACGTGTGGCCGACGCTCGGCGCCGACCTGGGCGGCGGCCTCGTCGTCGTGCCCGCGTTCGCGGTGCTGGGCCTCGCCGCCTCGGGCGCGCGCGTCACGTGGCGCCGCTTCCTGCTCGTCGCCACGGCGGGCGTCGCGCTCGTCGCCGCCGTCGGCGTGCTCGACTGGCTGCGCCCGGCCGACGAGCGCTCGCACCTGGGCCGGTTCGTCGGGCAGGTCGTCGACGGGTCGGCGTGGGAGACGCTGCTGCGCAAGGCGAGCTACGCGGCACGGTCCGTGCTCGGCGGGGTGCCGGTGTGGCTGACGATCGCCGTGCTCGTCGCGGCCGCGCTGCTGCTGTTCTGGCCCCGACGCTTCACGCCGCGCTGGTTCGCGCGCACGGAGGCCGCGTGGCCGCTCGTGCGCCCGACCCTCCTGGCCCTGTGGATCGTGGCCGTCGCGGGCTCCCTCGTCAACGACTTCGGCGTGCGGATCGCGCTCATCGCGCTCATCCCGGCGGTGCCGCTGCTCACCGTCGCCGCGCTCCACGCGGCGGACGCCGGCGACGGCACGGCCGAGGGCGAGCGCGAGGACCCGGACGAGCGCACCGGGGCGGGCTCCGCGACGCGCGTCGGGAGCGTGGCGCCGTGACCGGGACCACCTGTTTCGTCTCCGTGCTGTTCCCCCGCGTGACGCAGCTCGACCTGACCGCGCCCTTCGAGGTCTTCGCGCGTGTGCCCGACGCCGTGAGCCACCTCGCCTGGCACCGCGTCGAGCCCGTGGAGAGCGACTCGGGGCTCACCCTGCTGCCGACCGTGACCTTCGACGACGCCCCGCAGGCGGACGTGCTCATGGTGCCCGGAGGGCAGGGGGCGTTCGACCTGCTGGAGGACGAGGTCGCGCTCGACTTCGTGCGCCGGCAGGCCGCCGGCGCGAGGTACGTGACGAGCGTGTGCACCGGTTCGTTCGTGCTGGCCGCGGCCGGTCTGCTCGAGGGACGTCGCGCCACGACGCACTGGGCCTCCCACCCGATGCTGGAGCTCCTCGGCGTGGTGCCCGAGAAGGCCCGCGTCGTCCGGGACGGCAACGTCATCACGGGCGGCGGCGTGACGAGCGGCATCGACTTCGCCCTGACCGTCGCGGCCGAGCTGTGCGGCCCCGAGGTCGCTCGCGGCATCCAGCTCATGATGGAGTACGAGCCCGCGCCACCCTTCGACTCCGGCTCGCCCGACGGCGCGGACGCCGACCCCGAGCGCGTCGCGATGATGCGGGGGTGGGCGCGCGCGACGCGCGAGGACGTGGTGCGGCGGGCCGCGGCGCGGCTCGGCCGCTGACGCAGGACGCCGCCCGTCCGCGAGGCTCCTAGACGAGGACGAGCTCCGTGCCGCCCGTGGCGTGGTCACCGAGGGCGACGCTCCGGATCGCCGGGTCCTCGTAGGTGTTCCAGTAGTACGTCGACGTGCGGGACGAGAAGAGCCCGGTGTACACCGTGATCTCGAACTCGCCCGACCCCATCGCGGCGCAGCCGTCGACCATCGCGACCTGCTGCAGCGTGTGGAACGCGCGGCTGACGTTCTCCTCCTCGGTGCCCTTCGTCGGGTAGTGGGAGTTGACGTACGCGGCCCGGACGAACCGGGACGGCGAGTAGTAGTCGCCGGGGACGCCGCGCATGTGCGAGCCCGAGCCGAACGGGGCGAGGTGAGCCCGGCCCACGACCGTGTCCTCGGGGAAGTCGGGCGAGACGTTGAGGTAGTTGCGCAGGTTCTCGTGGTGCCAGTCGAACCCGGGCTGGTTCGTGAGCACGTCGACGTCGTCCTGGAACACGTGCAGGCCGTCCGCCGTGTGCTCGAGCACGATCGCCCGCTGCGCGTCGGCGACGATCCAGTGCAGCATCGAGCTGGGGTACTTCTCGTTGATGGGCCGGTCGACGACCACCACGTCCGCCAGGGCCGCCTCGACCTCGTCCACGCTCGCGAACTGCGCGCACACCCACAGCGGGAGCTCGAACGCGGCGACGTTGACCGCGCCGTCGACCGGCCCGGGCGCGTAGGCCGCGTAGCCCGGGAAGTTGAGCCCCGCGACGGCCAGGCCCGCGTCGTTGCCGCAGTCGAAGTAGAGCGGGGTGTCCTCCTCCACGATGCCCATGCCGATGACCGCGTGCTCGATCGCGCGCACCGCGCCGAACGGCGACCGCGGCGCGTAGCCCGTGGGCGTCACCACGACCTGCTGCCCGTAGCCGCTCGTCCAGTCGAGGTTCCGTGCCAGGTACACGCTGCCCTGGTCGTCCGAGAACCTGATCCCTGTGCACATCGCGCTGCCCCCGTCGTCGTCGGCACGGCACGCGGGACCGCGCGCCGCCGGGTCACGTCGTCGTGCCCCGTCCTCCCATCGTGCGTCCGGGCTCGGAGAGGGGCCACCGGCAGGGACGCGGCTCAGGGCTGCAGGTAGACGGCGATGTGCTCCTCGACCGCGCGCTCCGCGCGGTCCGGGTCGGCCGACCGCAGCGCCGCGAGCAGCTCCCGGTGCTGCTCGACGACGGCGTGCGGGTCCTCGTGGTGCGGCGCGTCGCGGACGAAGTACGCGCGGACGCGCGGCTGGATGAGCCGCCAGATCTGCAGCGACTGCGTGTGGCTCGCGGCGGCGATCACCGCCTCGTGGAACTCGAGGTCGAGGTCGGCGAGGCGACGGGCGTCGAGCGGGTCCGCCGCGCGCTCCATCGCCGCCACCGTGCGGTCGAGAGCGTCCAGGAGCGCGGGGTCCTGCGCGCGCGCCGCCGAGCGGAACGCGACCTTCTCGATGACGGTCCGCACCGGGACGAGGATCTCGGCGATCTCCTCCTGGGAGATGTCCACCACGACGGCGCCGCGGTACGGGTGGGAGACGACGAGCCCTTCCTGCTCCAGCACCATGATCGCCTCGCGCACCGGGCCGCGGCTGATGCCGTAGGCGGCGGAGAGGTCGCGCTCGACGAGACGGTCCCCGGCGGCCAGGTCGCCGGAGGCGATGCGTTCGCGCAGGTGGCGCAGGACCCAGTCGCGCCGGGACTCGGGCGGCGATGCGGGCAGGACGGGCACGACGGCGACCTCTCACTCGGGAGGGCACCACCCTAATGCGTGGCCGATGGTTGACCATCTACCATCGAGCGACCTAGAGTCGCGGTCCACGGCACCGACGAGAGGACACCCATGAGGATCACCGCCATCACCGCCGCCGGGCTGCGCGGCGCCACCCCCGAGGGCGGCTGGCAGGAGGAGCTGCGGCAGGACGACGTCGTGCACACCCTGGTCGCCGTCCACACCGACGAGGGTCTCGTCGGCGTCGGCAGCGTGTTCACCACGGAGGACCTCGTGCGCGGCGCGCTCGACGTCCTGCGGCCCCTGCTCCTGGGGGCGAACGCGCTGGAGCCGGAGCGCACGAGCGAGCGGCTGCACCGCACGACGTTCTGGATGGGCCGCGGCGGGTCGATCACGCACGCGATCAGCGGCGTCGACACCGCGCTGTGGGACCTCCTCGGCCAGGCGACGGGCCAGCCCGTCGGGCGCCTCCTCGGTGGGCGGTACCGCGACCGGGTGCGCCCGTACGCGTCCCTGCTCATGGACCAGCCCGACGCGCTGCGCGACCACCTCACCGCGCTGCGCGCCGAGGGGTGGACCGCGTTCAAGATCGGCTGGGGTCCTTTCGGCCGGGTCGACGAGCGGCTCGACGAGCGCATCGTCGCCGCGGCGCGCGACGCCGTCGGCCCCGACGCGATGCTCATGGTCGACGCGGGCGGCAGCGACAGCGCGTGGAGCCAGGGCTACAAGTGGGCCCTGCGCACCGCGCGCATGCTCGACGCGTACGGCGTCGCGTGGTTCGAGGAGCCGCTGCCGCCGGACGCGATCGAGGACTACACGCACCTGCGGCGGCGCTCCCCCGTGCCGATCTCGGGCGGCGAGGTGCTCACGCGTCGGCAGGCGTTCCAGCCGTGGATCGAGGGCGGCGCCCTCGACATCGTGCAGCCCGACGTGACGAAGGTCGGCGGGACGAGCGAGCTGCGGCGCATCGCGTGGTCCGCGCACGACCACGGGGTCAAGCTCGTGCCGCACGGGTGGAACACCGCCGTCGGGCTCGCCACGGACCTCCAGCTCGCCTCCGCCCTGCCGGACACGGACCTCGTCGAGTACGTCACCGGCTCGCCCTACATCGACGACCTGACGACCGACCGCTGGACGCTCGACGCGGACGGGATGCTCCCGATCCCGGACGGTCCCGGGCTCGGCATCACGCTCGACCGCGACCGCCTCGCGCGCTACTGCGACGTCGACGCGCTGCTCGGGAGCGCGTCGTGAGCCCGCGGTCGCTCGTCGTGACGGGCGCGGCGTCGGGGATCGGCCGCGCGGTCGCCGTGGGCGCGGCGCGCGACGGCTGGTTCGTGCACGTGCTGGACCTCGACCCCGACGGCGCCGCGGCCACCGTGGACCTCGCCCGCCAGGCGGGCGGGGACGGGCGCGCGCACGTGCTCGACGTGACCGACGCCGCCGCCGTCGCGGCGGCCGTCGGGACGGTCGCGGAGTCCGGACCGCCGCTGCGCGGCCTCTTCGCGGGCGCCGGGATCGACGTGGGCGGGGCGGCGCACGAGCTCGACCCGGCCACGTGGCGCCGCGTGCTCGACGTCAACGTGACGGGCACGTTCCTCGTCGTGCGCGAGGTGCTGCGCGCGATGATCGACGGCGACGGCGGGAGCGTCGTGCTGTGCGGCTCGCCCGCCGCGACGGTCGGCTTCGCGGCCGGGGGCGCGACGGCGTACGGCGCCTCGAAGGGCGCGGTGTCGTCCATGGTCCGCACCCTCGCGGTCGACTACGCGCGCCACGGGGTCCGGGTGAACGCGATCGTCCCCGGCCCGACGGAGACCCCCCTCATGTGGGCCAACGTGCCCGCCGACGAGGTCGCCGCCACGCGCGCGCAGATCGAGCACGAGGTCCCGCTCGGTCGGCTCGCGCGCCCCGAGGAGATCGCCGAGCCCGTGCTCTGGCTGCTGTCGGACCGCTCGTCGTACACGACCGGGTCGCTCGTCGGGTGCGACGGCGGCGTCCTCGCCAAGTCGTCGATCAGCGTATGAGCGCGCCGGACGCCCCGGCACGTCGCCCCCGGGTCGGGGCGACGTGCTGGGCGATCGGCGACGGCTGGATCCCGCCGTACGGCACGGGCGACGACCCCACCCTCGCGAGCCACGAGAGCCTGTGCCTGCTCAACGCCGGCCCCGACGACGCTCACGTCGAGATCCGGCTCTACTTCGCCGACCGCCCGCCGGCCGGCCCCTACGTCGTGGTGGTCCCCGCCGAGCGGGTGCGCCACGTGACGCTCAACGACCTCGACGACCCCGAGCCCGTGCCCCGCGGCACCGACTACTCGGCCGTCGTCGTCGCGTCGGCGCCCGTCGTCGTGCAGCACACGCGGCTCGACTCGCGGCAGGCCGCCAACGCCCTGTTCAGCACGATCGCCCACCCCGTCGACACCCTTCGAGAGGACCTCCGATGACGCAGACCTCCACCCCGACGACCTCCCGCCGGGGCACGCCGTGAACGCCGCGACGGGCCGGCTCGGCCACGGCGCCCTCACCCCGCTCGTCGTCGCGTCGACCGTCGGGGCGGCGCTGGGCGGGTTCATGTTCGGCTTCGACACGGCCGTGGTCAACGGCGCGGTCGACGCCCTCAAGGCCGAGCTCGGCGTCGGGAGCGCGCTCGTCGGGGTGATCGTCGCGAGCGCGCTCCTCGGCGCGGCCGTGGGCGCCTTCTCCGCGGGCACGATCGCGGACCGCTTCGGGCGACGGCGCCTCATGATGGTCGCGGGGACCCTGTTCGTCACCACGTCGGTGCTGTGCGCCGTCGCGCACGACGGCCCGACCCTCGCGCTGTGGCGCTTCCTGGGAGGCGTCGGGGTGGGGATGGCGTCCGTCGTCGCCCCGCTCTACATCGCCGAGATCGCCCCCGCCCGGCTGCGCGGGCGGCTCGCGACGGCGCAGCAGATGTCGATCGTCCTGGGCATCTTCGCCGCGCTCGTCTCGAACGCGTTCCTCGTCCGCGCCGCGGGCGGGGCCGAGGCGGAGCTGGCCCTCGGCCTGCCCGCCTGGCGATGGATGTTCCTCGTCGCGGTCGTGCCGTCGCTGGCGTACGTGGTCGCGGCGGTCCTGCTGCCCGAGTCGCCGCGCTACCTCGTGATGCGGGGCGACCGGGACGGCGCCGCCCGCGCGCTGCGGCGCCTCCACCGCGTCCCGGAGGGCGACGCGCTGCTGGGCGTCGCGACCATCGAGGGGACGCTCCACGAGGCGCGCCCGGCGTGGTCCCACCTGTTCTCCGGCCCGGGCCGCCTCAAGCCCATCGTCTGGCTGGGGATCGCGCTCGCCGCGCTCCAGGCGCTCGTGGGGATCGACGTCATCTTCTACTACTCGACGTCGCTCTGGGCGCAGGTGGGCTTCGGCGAGCAGCAGGCCTTCTGGCTCTCGGCCCTCACGTCGCTCGTCAACGTCGCGGCGACCGTCGTCGCGATCTTCCTCGTCGACCGCGTGGGTCGGCGTCGCCTCCTGCTCGTGGGGTCGGTGGGCACGACGGTCGCCCTGACCGTCATGGCGACTGGGTTCGCCCAGGCGCGGCAGACCGCGGACGGCGTCGCGTTCGTCGACGCGTGGGGCGTCGTGACCCTGGTCGCGGCGAACGTCTTCGTCGTGGCCTTCGCCGTCTCGTGGGGTCCGGTGGTGTGGATCCTCGTCGGGGAGATGTTCCCCAACCTGCTGCGCGCCCGCGCCGCGTCGCTCGCCGCCGCCGCGAACTGGGCGGCGGGCATCGCCGTCAACCTCACGTTCCCCTCGCTCCGGGACCTGTCGCTCCCCGGCAGCTACGCCCTCTACGCGGTGTTCGCGGCAGCGTCCTTCGTGCTCGTGCTCCGCGCGCTGCCCGAGACGGCGAACCGCCCGCTCGAGGAGATGCGGGAGGACACCGCGTCGGGTGGACACCAATCACTTTAGGATTGTTAAAGTGATTGCATGATCCAGAACTCCATCACCCCGGAGCAGGCCCGTCGTCAGCTCGGCCAGGCGGAGGAGGTCGCCGCCCAGGCCCACCGCGCGACCCGCTGGTACCCCTGGCTCAGCGTCGGGCACGCCGTCGCCGCCCTCGCGTACACGGTCGCGATCGACGTCCTCGACGCACCGTGGTGGCCCGCCACCACGGTGCTCGTGGTCGTCCTCGCCCTGCTGTGGTCCGCCGTCGCGCGGCACCACCGGACGGCGCCCCGGCACTGGGTGCGCGACATGGGCATCGCCCTCATCACCTGGGCGGTGCTGTACTTCGTCATGCTCGACCCGGCGCTCCAGCTCGTCGGCGCGACGACGCCGGCCTGGTGGGTCGTCGCCGGCGTCGTCGCCGCGTCCCCGTTCGCGGCGTGCGCGTTCGCGAGCGCACGCCGGTGAGCCACCCGCGCAAGGGCCTGGACGCGCTCATCCACTCGCCCGTGCGCTTCTCGATCCTCGCCGCCCTGGCGAACGTCGAGAGCGCGGACTTCCGCTTCCTGGCCGACCTGGTCGAGCTGAGCGACTCGTCCCTCTCCCAGGCCCTCACCGCGCTCTCCGACGCGGGCCTCGTGGAGATCCGCAAGGAGGCCGCCGGACGCCGGACGCGCACGTGGGTCCGCATCAGCGACCGCGGGCTCGACGCGTTCCGGCAGCACGTGCGCACGCTCGAGCAGATCGCCCGCACCGGCGCGATCGAGCCCCAGCCCGACCCGACCCCGAGAGGCACCGCACCATGACGCCGACGTTCCGTCGAGCCACCGCCGCCGACGTCCCCGCCGCGGCCCGCACCCTCGCCGCCGCGTTCCACGACTACCCCTGGACCCGCTGGGCCGTCCCGGAGGACGGCTACCCCGAGCGCCTCGCCGCGCTCCAGGAGATCTACCTCGAGCACGCCCTCGCGCACGGGATCGTGGTCGTCCACGACCCGGCGGACGCCGTCGTCGCGCTCATGCCGCCCGACGCCCCCGCTCCCCCCGGGGACGTCCAGGAGCGCGTCGCCGCGCTGCACGGCCCGCGCCTGCAGGCCGTGGCCGCCGCCGAGCTCCCGCCGTCCCCGCCGGACGCGTGGACGCTCGCGACGGTGGGGGTCCTGCCGTCGCTCCAGGGCACCGGGCTCGGCAGCGCGGCGTGCCGGGCCGCCCTGCGCGACCCCGCCCTCGGGGACGCGCCCGTCGCGCTCGAGACCTCCGACGCGCGCAACGTCACCTTCTACGAGCGGCTGGGCTTCGTGCGCACCGCGACCACGCAGGTGCACGACGGTCCCGTCGTGCACGGCATGGTCCGCACGCCGACGCCCTGAGCGCCGCCTCGGTCAGTGGTCGCCCGCGCGCACGCGGTCGACGGCCGAGCGCATCTTGCGCGCGTTCACCGCGAGCAGCACGTCGCGGTACTGGGCGGCGCGGTGGAGCTGGCCCTTGAGGTCGTTCGACGACGCGCGGTGGCGCAGGTCGCACGGCACCTCGACCGCCACGTACCCCTTGCGGAGCAGGTCGATCGTCATGCCCGTCTCGACGCCCCAGCCGCGCGCGAGCGGCGTCGCGGCCTCGAACGCCTCGCGCGTGAGGCACCGCATCCCGGAGAGGGGCTGCGTCGGGGTCCACCCCGTGAGGGACTGGATCGCGCGGCGCGCGGCCCCCACGACGATCCCCCGGCCGCCCGCGCCCGGCTGCGGCGGGAGCAGCGCGATGGCGACGTCCGCGTACCCGTCGAGCACGGGCGCGACGAGCGGCGCGGTGTTCACCGCGGTCTCGCCGAGGTCGCCGTCGATGAAGAGCAGGAGGCGCGGCGGGCGGTCGGCCGCGTCGCGCATCGCGACGACGGCGGCGCCCGTCTCCATGGCCGCGGCCTTCCCGCGGTTGTGGGAGTGCCGCACGACGACGGCGCCCGCCTCGCGCGCGACGTGCTGGGTGTCGTCCTCGCTCCCGTCGTCGACGACGAGCACGAGGTCGACGTGCGGGATGGCCTTCGCGGCGCGCACGGTGGCGGCGATGCGGCGGGACTCGTCCTTCGCGGGGATGATCACCGCGACGCGCTGGCGGACGGCGCGGCCCGTGCGCCCGTCGCCGGCCACGGGGCGCGGCGTGCGCGCCCGCGTGCCGGACGCCGACAGGTACGTCGGCGGCGTGCTCGCCGTGCTCGTGGGGGCACTCCCCGTGTTCTTCCCCGTATCGGTCGACCGATGGTCCGCGTTCACGCCGTCCAGCCTAGTAGTGCAAAGAGTTGGCCGCAGATGTGTCGTCGTTCCACCAGCGGATCCGCTCGGGATCTCCGCAGGACGACCGGGCTGCGTTCCCAGGTCTCCCGGATCCTACTCGACGCGAGAGCCCGCCGACAGGGGCGTCGGCGGGCTCTCGGCGTGGTCGCGCTCCCGCGTCGTGCGCTCGCGCGGGGGCTCCGGATCAGCAGAGCATGCGCGGGGTCAGCGGAGCGTGACCTGCCGGGACACGATGCCCGCGCGCGCACGGCGCTCGTTCGCGTCGAGCGGCTCCGTGACCGCGAGCGCCTCGGTGAGCCGCGCGTCGAGCTCCGCGACCGGGCCCTCGAGCTCGTCCGCCTCCGTGCCGCGGGGCAGCTCCCACACGGGGACGAGCAGGCCGCTCGACCGGAAGGCGCCGACGAACTTGCCGCCCGCGAGGCCGGACTCGCGCTTCGCGTGCAGGCGCGAGATCGCGTCGATGAGGGCGTCCTCCGGCTCGGGGCGGGCCCAGCGCAGGAACTCGCGCGACATGCGGCACCAGTACGCCGACTCGACCGCGTCGAGCTTGACGGTGGGCACCATCGACTCGGCCGCCTGGTCGAGCGAGGCGCGCAGGTCGGGCGTGATCTCCGCCGACGGGTCGAGCCAGAACGCGAAGTCCTCGTGCACGGTGACGTCGAACGGGACGGAGAGGTCGAGCACGTCCTGCAGGCGCGGGCCGGCGTCGGGCAGGGCGCTCGTCTCGATGGACGTGCCGGGCTCGGCGTCGATCGCCTCGAGGAGCGCGGCGGCGAGGTCGCGGCTCGTGTCGCCCGAGCCGGCGAGGGTCTGGACGGCGAGGAGGATCGCGCCGTCCTGGCGGTGCAGCGCGGCCCAGCCGGCGGGCAGGACCGTCACGACGAGGACGTCGCGCGCCCCGTGCTCGGCGGTCGTGCGCGCGGTCGCGGTGGCCGAGGGGACGACCTCGCGCATCGCGACCCAGTCGGTCTCGCCGGGGAGCCCCTCGAACGGGCGCAGCACGAAGTCGGGCGTGGTGTTCTTGGCCATGCGCGGCAGTCTACTGGCGCGGCCTACCGGCGGGGCGGCGCGGCGGGCCGGGTGCGCGGGCGCAGGCGGACGTCGGGCAGCGCGGGCGCGGGCAGGGGTCCGCCGTCGTACCCGACGACCTCGCCGTAGCGGCGCTCGCGCGCGCCGTCGGCGTACCGGGTGCCGCCGCGGTTCGGGCCCTGGTCCCCCGTGACGACGAGCTGGGCCTGCCAGTCCGCGCGGGCGCGCGCGACGTCGTCGTGGGAGCGGCCCACGAAGTTCCACCACATGACGATGTCCTCGCCGAACGGCTCGCCCCCCACGAGCACCGCTCGCGCGGGGGCATCCGGCCCCGCCTCGACGACGAGCGTCGTGCGGCCGGGCTCGACGTACCCGAGCGACGACGGCGGCACCGGCGAGCCCTCGAGCCGCACGACGCCCTCGTCGACGAGGAGGCCGTGCTCGAACGTCGGGTCCACGTCGAGCGTGACGCGCGCGCCGGGCGCGAGGTCGAGCTGCGCCCCGACGATCGGCGTGTACGTCGTGGCGGGCGAGCGCAGGGCGGCGCCGCCCACGCGGAGCGCGCCGAGGAAGACCTGCACGCGCGCGCCGTCGACCGTCGCGACGGGAAGGTCGGCGTGGTGCTCGAACGCGGGCGGGTCCGCGAGGCGGTCGCCCGGGAGCGCGACCCAGAGCTGGACGCCGTGCAGGACCGGGGGCCGCTCGCCGCGCGGCGACTCCTCCGAGTGCGAGATGCCGCGGCCCGCGGTCATGAGGTTGAGCTCGCCGGGCCGCACCGTCTGGAGCGACCCGACGGCGTCGCGGTGCAGGATCTCGCCGGCGAACAGCCACGTGACGGTCTGGAGCCCCGTGTGGGGGTGCGGCGGCACCTGCATGCCGTCCGTGCCGTCACCGATCGCGGGCAGCGGGTCGGGCCCGTAGTGGTCGAGGAAGCACCACGCGCCGACGAGCGACCGCGCGCGCTGCGGGATCGTCCGCCGCACCCGCATCGCCCGGGTGCCCCCGAGCGGGACGTCGCGGTGCTCGAGGATCTCGACCGCGGCGCCTCCGCCGTCGTCGTGGGGCGCGCCCGCCGAGCAGACGCGCTCCTCGGGCCGGGTCTCGAGGTTGCTCATGGCACGAGCGTAGGCGCGCGGGGCGGCGCCGTCCTGCGCCTGTCGACGGTCTTCGCGTCGGGCCGTGCCCGCGGGAGAATGGGGACGAGGCCCCTCGGAGCAGGATTCCGAGGGGCCTCGCCGTGTCCGCGCGACCCCGGGGCGGTCGGGCCGGGTGGCCCGTCGGGGCGCCGCTCGCGACGTGGCGGCCCGGCGCCCTCGCGTCCGCCCGGGTGCCCGGGCAGGTGCGGTGACGCCGATCGCGGTCGGCCTTCCGGGTCCGGTAGGAACCTGCGCCGTCGCGCGCAGCCCCGCAGCAGGGGGTGGCGGGTCGTCCACCGTTCTCCGGTCGGCCGTGCCCTCGCGTGCGCGGCGAGACGTCGTGCGGTCCTGGCGAGGCCCTCAGACCCCTGCGTGATGCGTGCCGGAACCCCGTCGTCCGTGTGCGCCCGTCCGGGCCGTTACGGACGTTTGTAGTCCTCGGCCCGGGGGTCTGCAAGAGTTCCCACCGTTGTCATTTGGGCCGCCCGGATGACCACAGGTTCATCCACAGGGCGGCCCGCGCCGTTCCCACGCCGCCCACAGGCCTGTGGATGAATTCTGTGGACAGGCCTCGCCGCGGGCCAGGCCCGTCCGACCCCGCGGCGCGGCCCGTGCGCACGCCCTCAGACCCAGAACCGCGCCGTGGGTGCCGCCGCCGGGGAGAGCCGCTCGTCGAGGTCGAGGTCGCGCACGACGAACCCGCCGTCGTCGACGAGCGTCCCCGCGAGCCGGCCCTGGAGCATCGCCGCGAGCCGGGCGAGCAGCACCCGGGCGCGCGAGCGCGCGATGACGTGCAGCCCCGAGGGCCGCTCGACCGCGAGCTCGTCCGGCTCGGTCGGCACCCACGTGAGGCGGTAGGCGTGCGGCCCGTGCTCGCGCCAGTCGAGGCCGTCGAGCGCGAGCGGGACCCGCGCGACGCGTCGGGCCTCGAGCCGCACCGCGCCGTCGTACGGGGTCTCGCCCGACAGCACGTACTCCGCGAGGCCGTCCGCGCCCGGCCGCACCGCGACGACCCCCGCGCCGGGGACCGTCGTGCGCAGGACGCCGAGCGCGTCGTCGGGCCCGAGCACGTGGGCGCTGTACAGCGTGAGGTCGACGCCCGACGCCGGGTCGGGCGTGAGGACGGTCCGGCCGTCCGCGACGACCGCGCCGCCGACGCGCCGGGCCGCGGCGACGGCCCAGCCCAGCACGCGGAGCTCGAGCCCCTGCGGCAGCCCTGCCGGGAACGCGCGCACCAGCCCGTCGCGGTCGTCGGTCACAGAGCCGGTCGACGTGCCGGTCGACGTGTCGGCCCAGGCGCCGGTCCGCGCGCGGGGCGCGAGCCGCGCGTCGGGGTGGTCGACGTGCAGCGCGAACGCCTCGGCGCCCCCGCCCGCGAGGCCGAGCGCCTGCGTCTGCGGCGGCGTGAGCGCGAAGGGCCCGACGACGCGCGCCCCCTCGGCGAGGCGCAGCTCGCCCGGTGCGACGACGCCGTCGGGCACCACGCCACGGAACCGCGCGCCGGCCATGGGGCGCGCCGCTCCCCCGCCGCCCGGCGGGGTCGTCCAGGCCGCACCGGCGAACCAGGCGCGCGCGAGCGCGTCCACGGGCGTGCGGGCCGCGCCGCGCGAGCGGGGCGTCGCGAGCAGGTGCGCACCGGCGTGCGCGTCCGGCACCAGGCCGGCGACGGGGGCGTCCATGACCGGAACGTAGAGCGCCCCGGAGGCGACGGTGTTACGGCGGTGTCACGAGCGTGGGTCCGCTCACGGGGACCCCGCGGGCGTCAGGCGCCGACGTCGTGGAGGTGGTGGACGACGTCGTGCACGAAGTACTGCCCCAGCGTCCGGACGGTGAAGACCGACCCGTTCGAGCGCCGGCCGGGGCGCTCCCACTGGTCGGGGACGAGCACGTCGAAGCGGCCCGCGACACGGTCGCCCGCGATCCGGAGCTCGCGCGCGACGACGGCCGGGTCCTGGTGCGCGTAGTCCTCCGCGACCGCCGTCGCGTCCTGGTCCCAGTTGGCGAACTGCGGGTCGTCGCCCTCGACCATGGACTGCACGCGCACGTCGAACACCGTGAAGACGTCGCGGACGTGCGCGGCGTACTCGAGCACCGACCACGTCGTCGCATCGGGGCGGGTCCGCGCGTCGGGCCGGCCCAGGGCCGCGACGTAGCGCGGGACGGCGTCGCGCACGACGGCGCCCACGCGGTCGGGCGTGACCCCGCCCGCGACGAACCCGCACTCGGGGCACGGCCGCTCCATGACCCACGTCCAGTCCTTGGTGTCCGCGGGGACGGGCGGGAACTCCGGGTCCGGGGCGGCGGGGGCGCCCTCGGGCGACGCGGTCGTGTCCATGGCGGCAGTGTGCCAGACGGCGCAGCGCCCTCCGCGGGCCGGTCGCCCGGGATTAGCGTTCTGACACGAACTGCCTATGATGTCAGCATGCCCAAGATCATCGGAGGGTCCCTCCACGAGCACCGCGCCCAGACCCGGCAGAAGCTCTTCGCGGCGCTCTCGACCCTCATGATGGACCGGGGCTTCGACGCCATCTCGCTCGCGGACATCGCCGCCGCCGCCGGGGTCGGCCGCACCGCGGTGTACAACCACTTCCCCGACAAGGAGGCCCTGCTCCTCGGGTTCATCACCCACGAGACGGAGCAGTACGTCGGGACGCTGGAGCGCGCGCTGGAGCACGTGGACGACCCGGTGGAGCAGCTGCGGACGTACATCCGCCAGCAGGCGCAGCTCAAGCGCATCTTCCACCTCGCCCCGGGGCCGGACCTGCGCACCGTGCTCTCGCGCACCACGCGCCAGCGGCTGCGCGAGCACGCCGAGCTCGTCGAGGCGATCCTGCGCCGCATCGTCCGCTCGGGGATCGAGGCGGGCGAGTTCCCCGCGCAGGACATCGACACGACCGTCCAGCTCGTCAACGCGTGCCTGTCCGGGCGGCTCGTGCCCGACGACCCGGTCGCGCGCGAGCAGGCGATCGAGGCGACGGAGGCGTTCGTGCTGCGCGCTGTGGGGGCCGACGCGGCCTCGCCCGCGCTCGCGGGCTGACGACCGGAGCGCCGCCGAGCCGCGCCGCGGGCCCTCCGGTCCGCTGCCCGCAGAAGCCGCCCGGCTCTGGTCCTGCCCGCGACGGCCGTCACCTAGCCTCGGTACGTGCCGATCCTCCGCCGCCGCAGGCCGCGCGACGCGCCCGCCCGAGCGCGCTCAGGGCTCGGCGCACCGTTCCGGAACGTCTTCGCCGCCAACCTCAGCTCCAGCCTGGGCGACGGCATCGCGCGCGTCGCCGCACCCCTGCTCGCGGCACGGCTCACCGACGACCCGTTCCTCGTCTCCGGCGTCGCCGCCGTCTCGCTCCTGCCGTGGCTGCTCTTCGCCATCCCCGCGGGCGTCCTCCTCGACCGCGTCGACCGGCGCCGCGCGCTCGCGGCCGCGAACGCCGCGCGCACGCTCCTCGCCGGCGGGCTCGTCGTCCTCGCCGCGACGGGCACGCTGACGATCTGGTGGCTGTTCGCCGTCGTGTTCCTCTACGGCGCGCTCGAGACCGTGTACGACGGCGCGATCCGCGCGGTGCTGCCGTCGATCGTGGGCCCGGTCGACCTTCCCCGCGCGAACTCGCGCATCGAGGCGGGCGAGATCACCGTCCAGAACTTCCTCTCCGCGCCGCTCACGTCAGCGCTCTTCGCCGTCGCCGTCGTCGTGCCGCTCGGCACGGGCGCCGCCGCCTACGCCGTCGCGGGTGCGCTCGCCCTGTTCCTGCCCGCCGTCGCGGCGGGCGAGCACCGCGCCGCGCCGGCCGACGGCGTGGAGACCGCACCACCGTGGTTCCGTCAGCTCGGCGACGGCTTCCGCTACCTGTGGGCGCACCCGACGTTGCGACCCCTGTGGATGCTGTCCGTCGTCGTCGGGCTGTGCTTCTCCGCCGCGACGGCCACGACCGTGCTCTACGTCCTCGACGTGCTGGACGTCCCGGAGGCCTGGTACGGCACGTTCCTGCTCGTGGGGGCCGCGGGGTCGCTCGTCGCGGCGGCCCTGGCGAACCCGACGAAGGAGCGCTTCGGAACGGGGCGGACCGTCGCGGTCGCGAACCTCGTCACGCCCGTCTCGCTCGTGCTCCTCGGCGTCGTGCCGCTCCTGCCCGCCGGGGGCGTCGTCGCCGCCGCCGTGCTGCTCGGGGTGGGGTTCGGCGCGGTGACCCTCTGGAACGTGCTCGTCATGTCGTTGCGGCAGGCGATGATCCCCGGTCGGCTGCTCGGCCGGGTCCACGGCACCTGGCGCACGCTGCTGTGGGGGGTCATGCCGCTCGGGTCGTTCCTCGGCGGGCTCCTCGCGCGCTCCGACCTGACGGCGCCGCTCGTCGTGGGCGGTGGCCTGGGCACGCTCGCGGCGGGACTCGGCTTTCGGTTCCTCACGAGGCTTCCCGACCCTGAGGACGTCGACCGGATGACGGACAGAGGATAGGCAAGCCTCACCTCCGTGGGTTACAGTTCCTGACGCATCGTCATGACACGGCGTCAGGACGTGCTGCCCCGCCCCGACGCACCCGCAGGAGCCACCCCGTGACTGCCCTCACCCAAGACCTCCACCGCGCCGACGAGTCCGTCCCGCTGTCGCAGCGGCTGCGCGAGGGCACGCGCCCCGAGCACGAGCAGGCCGAGGGCTCCGGGTTCGTCGAGCGGCTCATGTCCGGGCGCCTCGACGTCGCCGCGTACGCCGACCTCGCCGCCCAGCAGTGGGCCATCTACGGCGCGCTCGAGGACGCGAGCGCCGCGATGCGCGACGACGCCCAGGGCGCGAGCCTCGTGTTCGACGAGCTGACGCGCACGCCCGAGATCGAGAAGGACCTCACGTTCCTCGTGGGCCCCGACTGGGCCGAGCGCGTGACGATCCACCCCGCGACCGAGCGCTACGTCGCCCGCCTGCGCACGGTCGGCGGGTCGCTGCCGGCATACGCGGCGCACGCCTACACGCGCTACCTCGGCGACCTCTCGGGCGGGCAGATCATCAAGCGCATGCTCGAGCGCCACTACGGGCTCTCCGGCGACGGCCTCGCCTTCTACACGTTCGTCGAGATCCCCAAGTCCAAGCCGTTCAAGGACGTCTACCGCGAGCGCCTCGACGCTCTGGTCCTCACCCCCGAGCAGCTCGACGAGACCGTCGCCGAGGCCAAGCACGCCTTCCGCCTCAACAGCGACCTCTTCGCCGACCTGGGCGCAGCCCACCCGTAGCCCTTGAATCGGCCGCGCCCGCCATCCCGGCTCCGTCGACCATGCGGTTGCGGCTCGTCTGATCCGACTGACGGGCCAGAACCCCATGCTCGCCGGGGGCGGGCGGGCAGGCTCCGGGCGGCGGGCGGGGAGCGGGCGACCGCGCGCGGCGTGAGGTGAGTTACCTCCACGACGGTCGAGAAACGTCCGCGGGTCAGGTTAGGCTCGTCTTACCTGGTGGCGGCGGCCGTGGCGGCCGCGCCCTCGGACCGCTTCCTGGAGAACTCCCCATGCCTCACGCTGCCCGCCCTGCGCCGCACCCCGGCTCGTCGCCGCGCCGCCCGACGTCGCCCGCCGGCACGCCGGGTGCCGCGCCCCGCCGCGAACGCCGGACCGTGACCGCGCTGGCCGGGGCGGGCGCCGTCGTCCTGCTGGGCCTGGTCGCCGCGTGCGCGCCGCTCCCCTACGAGCCGCCCGCGACGCCGTCGGCCGCGGCGAGCCAGGACGCGGAGCCCGTCGAGGCGACCCCGACCGAGACCCCGGCGACCACGGCGCCCGCCTGCACGACGCTCGAGGAGTCCCGGGCCGCGGGCGGCGGCTCCGACGTCGACCCCGCGTCGTTCCCCACCGGGCCCACGAGCGCGACGTTCGCCGACGACGCGATCCACCCGGTCGCCGACGCGCCCGCCCCGCAGCTCCCGGTGACGGTCGAGTCGGTCGACGGGCGCCAGGTCGAGATCACCGACGTGAGCCGCATCATCCCCGTCGACCTGTACGGGACGCTCGGCGAGATCGTCTACAGCCTGGGGCTGGGCGCGAACGTCGTGGGCCGCGACCTGCCGACCGGCTTCCCCGAGGCCGCGGACGTCCCCGTCGTCACGGGCGCCGGCCACGCGCTCGACGTCGAGGCGATCCTCGGGCTCAACCCCTCCGTGATCCTCACCGACGCGACGATCCTCACCGACGACGTGCGCGGCCAGCTCGAGAGCTCGGGCATCCCCGTCGTGTACTTCGACGAGGCCCGCACGCTCGACGGCGTCGACGACCGGATCCGCACCGTCGCGACCGCGCTCGGCGTGCCCGAGCAGGGCGAGGCGCTGGTCGAGCGCACGGACCGGCAGATCTGCGCGGCCCTGGCAGCGGTGCCGCAGGACACGGGGACGCCCCGCGTCGCGTTCCTCTACCTGCGCGGGGCGAACATCAAGATGCTCTTCGGGCCCGGCTCCGGAGCCGACGACCTGATCCGCGAGATCGGCGGCGAGGACGCCGGGACCGCGATCGGCCTCACGCAGCAGTACGCGCCGGTCACGAGCGAGGCGATCATCAGCGCCGCGCCCGACGCCTACCTCGTCATGACCGACGGGCTCGAGTCGATGGGCGGCCTCGACGCCATGATGGCGATCCCCGGCCTCGCGCAGACGCCCGCGGGCGAGGCACGCCGCGTCGTCGACATGGACGGCTCGCGCCTCCTCACGTTCGGTCCCCGCACCGGCTCCACCATCGCGTCGCTCGTCGAGGCCTTCTACGGCGTGCCCGCGCCGGAGCTCCCGGCGTCGTGAGCGCGCCCGCCACCCGTCCCCTCGGCACGCCCGACGGCGCGCCCCGTCCCGAGGGCGTCGCCGTGCCCGACGGCGCCCCGCGCCCCGGTGGTCGGCCCGCCCGGGTGGGGCCCGCCGTCGGGCAGCAGCGCCGCCACGCCGCCCGGTGGCTGATGGTCGGGCTGGGCGTGGCGCTCGCGGTGCTCACCGTCGTGTCCGGCATGACGGGGCAGGTGCCCGTGTCGCCCGCGGAGGTGATCGGCTCGCTCGCGCACCACGTCGGGCTCGACTGGGGACCCATGCCGTCGCACCCGCAGGGCGAGAACGCGCTGTGGGTCGTGCGGTTCCCGCGCGTCGTCCTGGCGATCGTCGTCGGCGCGGCGCTCGCGTGCTCGGGCGCCCTCATGCAGGGCGTGTTCGGCAACCCGCTCGCCGAGCCCGGCGTCATCGGGGTCTCCTCGGGCGCGGCCGTGGGCGCGTGCGCGGTCATCGTCACCGCGGGCGCGCTCGTGCCCGGCACGTGGGTCGCCGCGGCGGCGTTCGCCGGCGGGCTCGTCACGACGTTCGTCGTCTACGCGCTCGCGCGCGCCGGCGGTCGCACCGAGGTCGTGACGCTCGTGCTCACGGGCATCGCGGTCAACGCGTTCGCGGGCGGGATGCTCGCGTTCTTCACGTTCGTCGCCGACCCGGCCGCGCGCGAGCAGATCGTCTTCTGGCAGCTCGGGTCGCTCGGCGGCGCGACGTGGCAGTCCGTCGCGGTCGTCCTGCCGATCGCCGTCGTCGGCGTCACCGGCGCGATGCTCGTGCGCCGCAAGATGGACCTGCTCGCGCTCGGCGAGCGCGCCGCGCAGCACCTCGGGGTCGACGTCGAGCGGCTGCGCCAGCTCGTCATCGTCCTCGTCGCGCTCCTCGTCTCCGCCGGGGTCGCGTTCACGGGGATCATCGCGTTCGTCGGGCTCGTCGTGCCGCACCTCGTGCGCATGGTGTGCGGGCCGAGCCACCGCACGCTCGTCCCCGCGTCCGTGCTGGGCGGCGCCGTCGTGCTGCTCGCCGCCGACCTCCTCGCGCGCAGCGCCGTCGCGAACGTCGAGCTGCCGCTCGGCATGATCACGTCGCTCGTCGGCGGGCCGTTCTTCTTCTACCTGCTGCGCCGCACGCGCTCGCGCCAGGGAGGCTGGGCATGAGCGACCTGCGCCACGAGGGGTCGTCGTTCCTCGGCGCGCTGCGCACCGCCGTCACCGGTGCCCGACGGCGGCCCCGCCTCCCCCGGCCGGCCGCGCCCGGCGACGTGGTCACCACGGCGCACGGCGTGTCCCTCACCCTGGGCGAGGCGCCGATCCTGCGGGACGTGTCGGTCGACGTGCGCGCGGGCGAGGTGCGCGCGCTGCTCGGCCCGAACGGGGCCGGGAAGTCGTCGCTGCTCGGTGTGCTCACCGGCGACCTGCGCCCCGAGGCCGGGGACGTCACCGTGGGCGGCCGCCCGCTCGCCGCGTGGACCCCGACCGAGCTCGCCCTGCGCCGGTCGGTCATGCTCCAGCAGGTCTCGCTGAGCTTCCCGTTCACCGCCGTGGACGTCGTGCGCATGGGCCGCTCGCCGTGGCGCGGCACCCCGTTCGAGGACGACGACGACGCCGCGGTCGCCGAGGCGCTCGCCGCGACCGACGTCGAGCACCTCGCCGACCGGCACTTCACGTCGCTGTCCGGCGGGGAGAAGGCCCGCGTCGCGCTCGCGCGCGTGCTCGCCCAGCGCACCGCGCTCCTCATGCTCGACGAGCCGACCGCCGCGCTCGACCTCAAGCACCAGGAGCTCGTGCTCCAGCTCGCCCGGGCGCACGCCGCCGCGGGCGGTGCGGTGGTCGTCGTCGTGCACGACCTCTCGCTCGCGGCCGCGTACGCCGACCAGGTCACCGTCCTCGCGGGCGGGCGCGTCGTCGCCGACGGCGGTCCGCGCGACGTCCTCACCGCCGAGCTGCTGAGCGGCGTCTACGACTATCCCGTCGAGGTCGTCGACCACCCCGGCGGCGGTGCGCCGATCGTCGTGCCGCGCCGCTGAGGACGACAGGGTCGTGAGCACGACATCCCCCACGCCTCTCCACGATGCGCAACCCGGGGGATCTTCTCTGCGCGGGGTCGAAGACCGTGGAGCACCGCCCGTCGAGAGGGCCCGGCCTAGCGACTCGCCCCGACGCCGCCCGGGAGCACCTCGTAGCGGTCGGGCGCGGCCGTGAACGACCCTCGCCCGCCGGTGATCGAGCGCAGGTCGAGGACGTAGCGGGTCAGCTCGGCCTCGGGCACGAGCGCGTCGACGCGCACGCGGCCGTCGGGCAGGGAGTCGGTCGCGGTGATGTGGCCGCGCCGCGCGGAGAGGTCGCCCATGACGTCGCCCTGCGCGTCGGGCGGGACGGTCACGGTCACCGCGGAGACGGGCTCGAGCACGACCGTCCCGGCCGTGGCGAGCGCCTCGCGCACCCCCACGCCGCCCGCGGTGCGGAACGCCATGTCGGACGAGTCGACGGAGTGCGCCTTGCCGTCGAGGACCTCGACGCGCAGGTCCACGACGGGGTAGCCGTGCGGCCCGCCGCTCTCCATGGCCTCGCGCGCGCCCCGCTCGACCGCGGGCAGGTACTGGCGCGGCACCGACCCGCCGACGACAGAGCTGACGAACGCGAACCCCTCGCCGCGCGGGAGCGGGGAGACGCGCAGCTGCACGACGGCGAACTGCCCGTGCCCGCCGGACTGCTTCTTCACGCGGCCCTCGACCTCGACGGCGCGCGTGATCGTCTCCCGGTACGCGACCTCGACGGGCTCGGTCGTGACGCGGACGCCGAAGGACCGTTCGAGCCGTTCGACGGCGACGGCGAGGTGCGTGTCCCCGAGGCCGCCGAGGACCGCCTGGGAGCCCGTGAGGTCGACGTGCAGCGTCGCGTCCTCGGCGCGCAGCCGGGTGAGCGCGGCGGACAGCTTGTCGTCGTCGGACTGCGACACGGGCCGCAGCGCGAGCGTGTACACCGGTGGCCGGGGTGGCAGGTCTCGCGCCGCGACGGGCATCCGGCGGCCCGCGAGGAGCGTGCCGGTCGACGCGGCGGAGAGCTTCGCGACGGCGGCGACGTCGCCCGCGACGACCCGGTCGACGGCCAGGTGCTCGCGGCCGCGCAGCCGGAAGAGGCCGTGGACGCGGTCGTCCGCGCCGGTCGCGGTGCTCACGAGCCGGTCGCCCGTCGCGACGGTCCCGGACAGCACCTTGAACACGGACACCTGCCCGACGAACGGGTCGACGACGGTCCGGAAGACGTGGACGAGCGCGTCGCCCGCGGGGTCGGCCACGATCTCGGACGTCACGGCCTCGCCCGACCCGGCGGCGTCGGGCAGCGCGACGACGGCCGGGCGGTCCGCGGGCGACGGCCCGAGCTCGCACACGAGGTCGAGGACGCGGTCCACCCCGACGCCGGTGACGGCGGACGCGAGCAGCACCGGCACGGCCTCGCCCGTCAGCACCTCGTGCGCGAGCGTGCGCTCCAGGTCGGCCGGGCCCGGTTCGTCGCCCCCGAGGTAGGCCTCGAGCTGGTCGTCGTCGTGCGTGACGATCTCCTCGACGACCTCGTCGTGCAGCGCGTGCTCCTCGTCGCGGACGTCGGCGGGGACCTCCTCGTCGTGGCCCTGCCAGACCCCCTGACCGCCGCCGCCGTACTCGCGGGCGCGCTCGGTGAGGACGTCAGCGACGCCGTGCAGCGTCTGCTCCTCCCCGAGCGGGAGCTCGAGCGGCGCGAACGGCGCGTCGAACGCGGCCCGGAGCGCGGCGAGGACGGTGCGGAAGCTCGCCCGCGCGCGGTCCTCCTGGGAGACGACGACGAGGCGGGGGATCCCCGCCTCGTCGCACCGTCGCCAGACCTCCTCCGTGCCCGACTGCACCCCGTCGACGGCGCTCACCACCACGACCGCGAGGTCCGCCACCGCGAGCGCCGCGTCCACGGACCCCGCGAAGTCGGGCGAGCCGGGGGTGTCGAGCAGCGTGACCTGGTAGGTCGCGCCGTCGGGCGCGCGCCAGTCGAGGTGCGCGACGCCGAGGCTCACGGAGATGCCGCGCGCGACCTCCTCGGGCTCGTGGTCGCACACGGTCGTGCCCTCCGCGACGGAGCCCGGGCGCGGGACGGCACCCGCACGGTGGAGGAACGCCTCGGCGAGCGTGGTCTTGCCCGATCCGCTGTGCCCGACGAGGGCGACGTTGCGGGTCGTGGCCGGGCCGGTGGACGTCGACGTCGTGGCCATGGCTGCCTCCTGGCGGGCGGCGGGGCGCCGTGTCCCGCCGGGGTTCCAGGCTAGTGACGTCGAACGGATCGTGCCCGGGCCGGAGGTCCCGGCCCGGGCCCGGGGCTACAGGTGGGCGTCCGCGTAGACGCGCAGGGCGTCGCGCACGAGCGTCGCACCCTCGACGCCGCCGTAGTTCTTCGCGAACCGCTCGTCCGCGACGTACATCTCGCCGAGGCCGACGACGTACTCCTTGACCGGCGCCGCGCCGGCACCCGGGGTGCCGGGGATGCCGCCGAGCCACTCGACGTGGCGGCGCGCGAGCTCCTGCGCCGCGTCGGACGTCGGGTCGACGCCCCGGGCGGCCGCGGCGGCCCAGTCCGCGCCGAGCGCGCGCGTGCGGTCCTGCCAGGCGGCGCGGTCGTCGTCGGACATCCCGCGCCACCAGGTGCCGCTCCGCGCGTACGCGTCCTTCCCCCAGCGGGCCTCGACCTCGTCGCGGTGCTGCGTGTGGTCGAACCCGTCGAACATGTCGTCCGCCATGAGCTCGCCGCCTCCTTCCATCGTGGTGATCGTCCGTTCGACCGACGCGATCTGCCGCGCCAGCCGCTGCCGCTCCGCCCGCAACCACTCGAGGTGGCCGCGCAGCGCCCGCACCTGGGCCTCGCGCCGCGCGGTGCCCGACGGCGGCCCGTCACCCTGCCGGGCGGGCGGGCCGTCGAGCGCCTCGCGGATCGCGGGGAGGCCGAGACCGAGGTCGCGCAGGAGCAGGATCCGCTGGAGCCGGACGAGCGCGTCGGCGTCGTAGTGGCGGTAGCCGTTCGCCGCGACGCGGCTCGGGGGCAGGAGCCCGACCGCGTCGTAGTGACGCAGCGTGCGGCTCGTCGTCCCGGCCAGGCGCGCGACCTCCTGGATGGACCAGTCGGCCGTGCGGGCGCCCGTCGCGCTCATCTCCCGCTCCTCCCGTGCGTCGGTGGTGCTCTCGTGCGGCACCGGGACCACGGTAGAAGTTGACGTCACGTCAAGGTCAACTGCTTCCGGCTCTCGGTGTTCTCGATGCCGCTCGCGGGGCCGGTCTCGGAGGTGTCCTCGGCCGCGCTCCCGGCGGCGGTCGCGTGCGCCACGTGGTGCCACCCGGCGTCGCGCGACGTCGCGGCGAGGAAGCACGCCCGGACGAACGCCGCCTGGAGGAACAGGTCGTAGAGCAGCTCGGGCAGCACGAGCACGGCGAGCAGCCGACCCCGCGGCCCGTTCCGCCACACGGTCACGACCCGTTCGAGCACGAGGACCGCGCCCACGGCGAGCCACGCCGGGACCACCCGGAACGTGCCCGCGACGACCGTCAGCGCGGTGAGCACGAGGAGGCTCGCGAGCATCAGCGTGCTCAGCACGAGCATCGCCTGCTGCCCGACGTACCGGGCGGTGACCCGCGTGAACCCGTACGCGCGCAGGTTGTCGAGCATCCCCTTGTACCAGCGGACGCGCTGGCGGTGCAGGTCGCGGCACGTCGGCATGAGTTCCGTCGTGCAGGACATCCGCACCGGCGACGCGAGCTCGTACCCGAGCGTGCGCAGCGCGAGGGTGAGCTCCGAGTCCTCGGTGATGGCGCCGACGTCGTACACGTCGCCGCGCCGCCCCGGGAGCCGGTCCCCGCGCGCGGCGGCGACCGCCCGCAGCGCCTCGGTCCGCACGAGCGCGGCCGTGCCCGTGAGGACGGACGTCCGCCCGGTCACGTCGATCTGCACGCCGTACCGCTCGTACTCGTCGGACTGGAGCTGCTCCAGCACCGAGCGCGGCGGGGTGCCGCGGAAGACGCCACCGACCGCGCCGAGCTCCGGGCGCGCGTCGAGCAGTGCGAGGCCGTCCTCGACGAACGTCGGGGCGATGGTCGTGTCCGCGTCGAGCACGAGGACGTTCTCCGCCTCCACCCCGCGCAGCGCCTGGTTCAGCGCCCCGGCCTTGCGGCCGGTGTTGCCCACCGTCTCGACGACGTCGGCGCCCAGGCGGCGCGCGGTCTCGACCGTCGCGTCGGTGCTGCGGTCGGACACGACGACGACCCGGTCGACCGGGCGCGTCTGCGCCCGGACCGACGCGAGCGTCGTCGGCAGGGCCGCGGCCTCGTCGTGCGCCGGGACCACGACCACCACCCGTGGGAGCGTCGCCGCGCTCATCGGTGCTCCGCGAGCCGCTTGCGCAGGACGCGCGCCGTCATGACGAGCGCGAGCCCCGCCACGACGAGCGTCCAGGCTCCCACCACGTAGAAGCCCGCGATCGCTCCCGTCGTCGCGAGCACGGTCCCTGCCTGAGTCGTACCGAGCTGGTACACGATCCACCTCCTGTCGTCGTCGGTGGTTCCACCGTCCGGCGCGGAGGCAGGTACCCATCCGGGCCCGGGCCGCGGTGGAGCACCGACCGGGACGTCGGGTGAGCACGCGGGGACCGCGGAGGAGTGCCCGGCCGTCGGGCGGTGGGTACACGACGACGCCCGGCCCCCGCGGCGTGCGGGGACCGGGCGTCGGAGGTGGCGCGTCAGGCGGTCGGCGCCGTCCCGCCGTCGGACGGGGCGGAGCCGGGGCCGGGGCCGGGGCCGTCGGACGGTGCCGGTGAGGGCGCGGAGCTCTGCTGCGCCGGGGCGCCGCGGCGCCGTCCGAGGACGAACCCGACCGCCCCTCCCACCAGCAGGGCGCCGGCTCCCGCGAGGAGCGCCGCGGCACCCGGCGGGTACGCGCCCACGGGGACGAACGTGGTCCCGGAGACCGGCGCGTACGCGAACCAGCCGAACGACGTCGGGCCGCTCGCGACCCAGAGCGCGGCGAGCAGCAGGCCCACCCCCAGCACGACGAGCGCCACCAGGACGACGGCGGCGCCGCGCGGACGGACCGGACGGGGCGCGGGCTGCTCGGGGGCGGTCACGTCCGCCATCGTCCCGGGCGACGGCGCCCGCGGCAACCGACGCCGGGCTACTCCCCCACGGTCCCGTCGATCGCCTCGCGCAGCAGGTCGGCGTGACCGTTGTGCCGCGCGTACTCCTCGACCAGGTGCACGAGGATCCAGCGCAGCGTCCAGCGCTCGCCCGTGTGCCGGTCGGCACGGGCGCTCAGCCGGTCGAGCCCACCGTCCGCGAGCGCCGCGTCGAGCACCGCGTCCGACGCCGCGACCGCGCGGTCGAACAGCATGCGCAGCTCCTCCGGCGAGTCGCCCGCCGCGGAGGTCCAGTCCCAGTCGCGGTCGTCGGCCCAGTCCGCCGTGTCGAACGGGGGCATGAGCTCCTCGCCGCGGAACACCTGCGAGAACCACTGCGACTCGACGAACGCGAGGTGCTTGAGCAGCCCGCCCAGCGTCATCGACGACGGCCGCAGCCGGTGCGCGAGCTCCGCGGCGTCGAGCCCGGCCGTCTTCCAGCGGAGCGTGTCGCGGTGAAAGTCGAGGAAGCCGCGCAGCGTGGTCACCTCGTCGGCGGCGACGGGCGGGTCGGTGCGGTGGTCGGTCACGGCGCCACCCTAGCGACCGCGCCGCTGCGCCCGCTCAGGGCAGGTCGGCCTCCCACGCGAGCCACTTCCGCCGTACCGCCGCCTCGACGTCGACGCCGTGGGAGCGCGCGAGCAGCAGCAGGTGCGCCAGGACGTCGGCGACCTCGTCCGCGAGCGGTGAGGCTCCGCCGTCGGGCCCGGGCGTCCCTGCGCCTCCGCGCGGGCGGGTGCGCCCCGTCGCGGCGAGGAACGCCTGGGTCAGCTCGCCGACCTCCTCGGTGAGCTTGAGCATGAACCAGTCCGGGTCGCGGTCGACGCCGAACTTGCGCGCGTACAGCGCCGATACCGCCTCGACGCGCTCGCCGAGCGCGGGCAGGGTGAGGGGTGCGTCGTCGTCCATCGCGCCAGTGAACCACCCGGCGCCCTCGACCGTTCGGCACCCACCGTCCCCGTTCGGCAACACGAGGTGCCGAACCCTGCACGACCTGCCGAACAGCGGACCTACCGCACGACGAGCGCGACGACGAGCAGCAGCACCGTCGCGACGATCTCCCCGATCCCGACGGCCCGCGGGCTCAGCCGTCGGCCCGGCAGCACCGCCGCCCGGACGGTCGCGGCGGCGAGGAACGCCGTCGCCCACCACCACGTGGGGTCGTGCACGACGGCGACGACGCCCGCCGCGACGGTGACCGCCGCGTGGTACGCGACCGAGGCGACGACGTACGACCGCACGCCGCGCTCGCGGATCATCGTCTTGACGTAGAGCACCGTGCCGAACAGGTACGCGAGGAGCAGCGCGGCGACCAGCCAGACGACGGCCGGGACGGCGAGCACGGACGCACACGCGGGCCGGCACGCGGCGTACGCGACGACCGTCATGAGCGACGCCGCGACCGTCAGGGCGCCGCCCGCGGCGACCGACCGCTCGGTGCGCCGCGCCGACGCCCACAGCCCGAGCGCGAGGAACGGCACGAACGCGGGCGCCCAGGCCGCGAGCGTCGGGTCGAGCGCGAGCACGACCGTCCCGAGCACGGCCGCAGCCGCGCCGTACGTGAGCATCGGGCGCCGGTAGCGCGGTCGGCGGCGGGACTTCAGCCACAGCCCGGCCGCGGAGTAGGCGAGGTACCCGACGAGCCAGAGCGCGCCGAGCGCGAGGGTCACCGGACGGAACCCGGCGTCCTGCACGCCGCGCACCGTGCCGACCACGAACGGCAGCAGGAGCATGGGCCACGCGCCGTGCTGGTTCGGCACCCAGCCGGGCGGACGTCGGGCCACCTCCCGAGGCTAGCGCCGCAGGGGCCGGCTCCGGCCGCGCGGAGTCCCCCGTGCGCGCGGCCGCACGTCCCGGCCGCGCGGGACCTTCGTCCTGACCTTCGACGGCGTCGCGCGGCGCGCCGTCGTCCGCCGTCACGCGCGGTCGTCGGACTAGATATGGTGGCGCAGCCGTGATTCACACCCCACATGTTGGGGTACGGTCCGTCGCGCAACCCCTGCGTGCCGGCGAGAACCCGGTGGGCAGAGGGGACGAGCGATGACCGCCATCGAGCTCGACCAGGCAGCACCGCACCGCACGACCGCCACGCTGGAGGTCCTCAAGCGCGACGGCCGGCGACGGCCGTTCGACGACGCCCGCATCCGCGCCGCCGTGACGAAGGCGTTCGCGGAGGTGCACGGCGACCTCACGGCGACGCACCGCCGCCGCGTGGCGGAGATCGTCGACCGGGTCGACGCGGAGATCGCCGCGCGGTTCGAGGCGACCGTGAAGATCTACGAGATCCAGGGCGTCGTCGAGCACGTGCTCCTCGAGTCGCACGAGTACGACGTCGCGCGCGCCTACATCGACTACCGCGTGCAGCGCGACTTCGCGCGCAGCCGGGCGACGGACCTCAACCACTCGATCGTGCGGCTGCTCGACAAGGACTCGACGGTCGTCAACGAGAACGCGAACAAGGACAGCGAGGTCTTCAACACCCAGCGCGACCTCACGGCCGGGACCGTGGGCAAGGCGATCGGGCTGCGGATGCTGCCGCCGCACGTCGCGAACGCGCACCAGAAGGGCGACCTGCACTACCACGACCTCGACTACCACCCCTACGCGCCCATGACGAACTGCTGCCTCATCGACTTCCGGTCGATGCTGTCGAGCGGCTTCCGGATCGGGAACGCGCAGGTGGAGCCGCCGCGCTCGATCCAGACCGCGACGGCGCAGATCAGCCAGATCATCGCGAACGTGTCCTCCAGCCAGTACGGCGGGTGCTCGGTCAACCGCATCGACGAGCTCCTCGCCCCGTACGCCGAGCGCAACCTGGAGAAGCACCTCGCGGACGCGCGCCGGTGGATCGCCGACGAGTCCGCGCACGAGGAGTACGCGCGCGAGAAGACGCGCAAGGACATCTACGACGCGATGCAGTCGCTGGAGTACGAGATCAACACCCTGTTCACGTCGAACGGGCAGACGCCGTTCACGTCGGTCGGGTTCGGGCTCGGCACGGGCTGGCTGGAGCGCGAGATCCAGCGCGCGATCCTCCAGATCCGCATCCGCGGTCTCGGCAGCGAGGGGCGCACCGCGATCTTCCCCAAGCTCATCTTCACGCTGCGCCGCGGGCTGAACCTCGACCCCGGCGACCCCAACCACGACCTCAAGCAGCTCGCGGTCGAGTGCGCGACGAAGCGCATGTACCCGGACGTGCTGTCGTACGACAAGATCGTCGAGCTCACCGGGTCGTTCAAGGTGCCCATGGGCTGCCGGTCGTTTCTTCAGGGCTGGCAGGACGAGCACGGCCGGGACGTCTCGGAGGGGCGCATGAACCTCGGCGTCGTGACGCTCAACCTCCCACGCATCGCGCTCGAGGCGGACGGCGACCTCGACGCGTTCTGGCGCCTGCTCGACGAGCGCCTGGAGACCGTGCACGACGCGCTCGTCTTCCGCATCGAGCGCTGCAAGGAGGCGACGCCGGGCAACGCGCCGATCCTCTACGTCCACGGCGCGTTCGGGGAGCGCCTCGCGCCGGGAGACGACGTCGACCGGCTCTTCCGCGACGGCCGCGCCACGGTGTCGCTCGGGTACATCGGGCTGTACGAGGTCGCCGCCGCGTTCTTCGGCGGCGCCTGGGAGCACGACCCGCGGGCGAAGGAGCTGACGCTCGACGTGCTGCGGTCCCTGCACGCGCACGCCGCCGGGTGGACGGCGCGGCTCGGCTACCGGATCAGCGTCTACGCGACGCCGAGCGAGAGCCTCACCGACCGGTTCTGCCGCCTCGACCGGGAGCGGTTCGGCGCGGTGCCCGACATCACCGACAAGGACTACTACACGAACAGCTTCCACTACGACGTCCGCAAGAGCCCGACGCCGTTCGAGAAGCTCGACTTCGAGGCCGAGTACGCGCGGTACACGTCGGGCGGGTTCATCCACTACTGCGAGTACCCCGTGCTCCAGCAGAACCCGCGGGCGCTGGAGGCCGTCTGGGACTACGCGTACGACCGGGTGGGCTACCTCGGCACGAACACGCCCATCGACCGCTGCTACGCGTGCGGGTTCACGGGCGACTTCGACCCGACCGCGCGCGGCTTCGCGTGCCCGTCGTGCGGCAACGCCGACCCGCGCACGTGCGACGTCGTGAAGCGCACGTGCGGGTACCTCGGCAACCCGCAGCAGCGCCCCATGGTGCACGGCCGCCACGCGGAGATCTCCGCGCGCGTGAAGCACCTGCCGGACCCGGCGTCGGCGTGACCGTGGCGCGCACCCCCGGCCCCGGCTGGCGCTCGGACCGCGTCAGCCGGGGGTACGTCGCGGACTACAAGCCGTTCGTCATGGTCGACGGCGAGGGCGTGCGCTGCTCCCTCTACGTGAGCGGGTGCCTGTTCGCGTGCGAGGGCTGCTTCAACGAGGCCGCGTGGAGCTTCCGCTACGGCCGCCCGTACGACGACGCCCTGGAGGACCGCGTCCTCGCCGACCTCGCGCACCCCGCCGTGCAGGGCCTGTCCCTGCTCGGCGGGGAGCCGTTCCTCAACACGGGCGTGTGCCTACGGCTCGTGCGCCGCCTGCGCGCCGAGCACGGCGACCGCCGGGACGTGTGGTGCTGGACGGGCTACACGTTCGAGGAGCTGCGTGCGGGGACCGCGGACCAGCGCGCGCTGCTCGCCGAGGTCGACGTGCTCGTCGACGGCCGGTTCGAGCTCGCGCGCCGCGACCTCACGCTCGCGTTCCGCGGCAGCACCAACCAGCGCGTGCTCGACGCGCGGGCCTCGCTCGCGACGGGGCGCGCCGTCCCGTGGGTGTCGGACCGCGCGACGACGAGCGCCTGACGACGGCAGCCCCGGGGCCACCGGGTCACCGGGACGCGCGGCGCCGGGGAGCAGGGTCGGGCTCGGCGGGGCGGCGGATGCTCCCGATCATCTCCCACGTCGCCGTCGTCATCCGGAAGGTTCCCCAGAGGAAGAGGACGAACCCGCAGACGTAGAGGGCGTTGAGCGCGCCGCGCGGGACAGGTGTGGTGACGTCGGGAGCGTCCGGGGCGACGACGACGGCGGTGAGGAAGGAACCCACGGCGGCGGCACTGAAGAAGATCACGCAGGCGATCACCGCGAGCACGAGCCCGGAGACCGCCTTCTTCGCCGGCGTGGTCCACGACATGTCGTCCTCCTGGTGGTCGGTTGCGCTCGACGATCTCATGGACGCCCCCGCCCCACCACGACGACCCGTGCGGCGCGGCGCGTCCGGCCCGGCGTCGGTCACCGCCCGTCAGGAGAGCGGACGATCGGGTACGTCTCCCGGACGATCGGGCACCCGCGGGCCGACGTCCGCGAGGAGGCTGGGCACGACTGCTGCTCGACCGCCCTCCCCCCGCCTCGCACCACCCACCCGAGAGGAGACGACCCGTGCCGTCGTCCCGGCCCCACGCCGCCCCGGCCTCGCGCCAGGCCGTCGCCGTCCGTCACGTGCACTTCGAGGACCTCGGGGTGCTCGCCCCGCTGCTCGAACGGCGCGGCTACCGGGTCTCGTACGTCGATGCCCCGAGCGACCCCCTCGCCGGGTCGCTCGACGACGCGGACCTCGTCGTCGTCCTCGGCGGCCCCGTCGGCGTCGGCGACGCACCCGCCTACCCGTTCCTCGCCCGCGAGATCGCCGCCGTGCAGGCGCGTCTCGCGACCGGCCGCCCGACGCTCGGCGTCTGCCTCGGCGCGCAGGTCCTCGCCACGGCGCTCGGCGCCGACGTCGCACCCACCGGGCGCACGGAGATCGGCTACGCACCGCTCGACCTCACCGACGACGGCCAGCGGTCCGTGCTGGCGCCCCTCGCGGGCGTCCCCGTCCTGCACTGGCACGGTGACGCCTTCGCGATACCGCAGGGCGCGAGGCGGCTGGCCGCGACGCCGGGGTTTCCGCACCAGGCCTTCTCCCACGGCCGCTCGACCCTCGCCCTCCAGTTCCACGTCGAGGCCGACCCCGCGCGGATCGAGCAGTGGCTCGTGGGCCACGCCCACGAGCTCGCCGGCGCGGGGATCGACCCGCGAGCGCTCCGCGAGGACGCCCGCCGGCACGGTGCGGCGCTCACGGCGGCGGCCACCGCCGTCCTCACGTCCTGGCTGGACGAGGTGGAGGACGACCGGTGAGGCGTCAGACGGTCTTGCGGGTGCGGCGGATGCCGACCCACAGCCCGACGGCGCACGTCACCGCCGCGGCGACGAATCCCCACAGCACGTCGGGGTCGGCGAACGACCCGGCGAGCAGCGCGCGCTCCGCGTCGACGATGTAGGTCAGCGGGTTGAAGAGCGCCGCGGTGCGCATCCACGCCGGCCCGGCCTCGAGCGGCAGCATCATGCCGGAGAGGATGAGCAGCGGGAACAGCAGCGACTGCTGCACTCCCCAGAACAGCCACTCGCGGTTCTTCGCGGCGAGCGCGAGCGCGATCGACAGCGCGCCCACCCCGATGCCGAACAGCCCGAGCAGCAGCAGCCCGACGAGCAGGTGCAGCGGGTAGAGCGTGAAGCCGAACGGGACGCACACGAGCGCGATGAGCAGCCCCTGCACGACGAGCGGCGCGAACTCCTTGAGCGAGCGCCCGACGAGGATCGCGGAGCGGTCGAGCGGCGTCGCGAGCACGCGCTCGTAGGAGCCGGTCATCATCTCGTAGAGCAGGTTCGACCCGCTCATGGACGTGCCGAACAGCGAGATCATGACGATCACGCCCGGGACGAACCACTGCAGCGTCTCGGCCGTCGACCCGCCGCCCCCGGGGGCCCCGCCGCCGAACCCGCCGACCGCGCCCGTGAGGAGCGGACCGAACAGGCCGAGGAAGATCAGCGGCTGCAGCAGCGAGAAGATCAGCGTGAACGGGTCGCGCAGCACGAGCAGGATCTCGCGCGTGAAGACGGCCCACGTGTCGCCGACGAACTTCGCGACGCCGGTCCGCATCGCCGTGTCGGCACCGGCGGCCGGTGCCCCGACGCGCGCGCCCGCCAGGTCGGTCCGCGTGCTCATGCGGCCTCCTCTCGCAGGCTGCGACCGGTGAGGTTGAGGAAGACGTCGTCGAGGCTCGCCTGCTTGAGCTCCGCCGAGCGCACGGCCAGCCCCGCGACGCGCAGCGCCTCGATGGCCTCCGGGAGCCGGTCGGCGCCGTGCGTCGTCGAGATGCGGACCGTCACGACGCCGTCCGGGCCGGTCGTGGTCGCGACCTCGCCCGCGTCCTCGGCGAGGGACGCGCGGACGCGGCCGACGACGTCGGGCACCGCTCCCGGAGACGACTCCCCCGGGGCGCCGCCACCGGGTGCCGGGACCACGGCGAGCGTGATGACGTCGTCCGCGTGGTCGTGCTTGAGGGAGTCCGGCGTGGCGTCGGCGATGATCTCGCCGTGGTCGATGACGACGACGCGCTCCGCCATGCTGTCGGCCTCGTCGAGGTAGTGGGTCGTGAGCACGATCGTCATGCCGTAGCGCTCGCGCATCGCCGCGATGTGCTCCCAGAGGTTCGCGCGGGCGTGGGGGTCGAGGCCCGTCGTCGGCTCGTCGAGGAAGAGCAGCGGCGGGTGGTTCATCAGCCCCAGCGCGACGTCGAGGCGGCGGCGCTGGCCGCCGGACAGCGACTGGACGGTCCGCTTCTCGAGCCCACCGAGGTCGAGGGCGTCGAGGAGCTCGGCGGCGCGCCGCGTGTACTCGGAGGGCGGCAGCCCGTAGAAGCGGCCCTGGTTGTGGAGCTCGTCGAGCACGCGGTAGGAGAACCCGCCGCCGTTGCCCTGGCCGATGAAGCCGATGCGCGAGCGGACCCGCGCCGGGTCGCGCGCGACGTCGTACCCGGCGACCTCCGCGGTCCCCGCGGTCGGTGCGAGGAGGCTCGTCAGCATCCTCAGGGTCGTGGACTTGCCGGCCCCGTTCGGGCCGAGGAAGGCGACGAGCTCGCCCTCCCGGACGTCGACGTCGATGCCCTTGACGGCCTCGACGGTCTCTTTCTTGCGGTGGAAGGTCTTGGTCAGGCCGCGGGCTCGGATCACCGGAGCCACCCTCTCGTACGCCGTACCGAAATGGAGCGACCACGCTAGCATACGGTGTACGGGAAAAGGCAAGCCTTCGTCGCACGCTCGCACCGGAGGCGAGATCCCGCGGGAAGTCGGGGAGGATACGCACGTGACGACCGACCCGACCGACGCCCGCGCGGCCGACCGTGCGCCGTCGGCCACCGCGCCGACCCCGCCCGCGACCCCGGACCCCGAGGACGCCGCGGGCAACGACGACGCCGTGCGTCCGCGCGGCGTCGCGGCCGCCGCGGACGCCGGGGTCGCCTCCGCGGTGCAGGCGGCCGAGCACGCGCGCGCGCAGTTCACCGAGATCGTCCGCACCCCCGAGATCACGCGCCGCCTCGCGCTCCTGTGGGACCCGCCGGCCCCCGCGACGCGCGGCCGCAAGCCGCGCCTCACGCTCGACGACGTCGTGCGGGCGGGGATCGCCGTCGCGCAGGAGGGCGGCCTCGACGCGCTGTCCATGCGCCGCGTCGCGACCGAGCTCGGCGTCGGGGCGATGTCGCTCTACACCTACGTGCCCGGCCGCACCGAGCTCGTGGACCTCATGATCGACCGCGCGTACGCCGAGCTCGACCTGCCCGCCGCGGGAGCCCCGTGGCGCCCCGCGCTCGCGCAGTACGCGCACGAGCTGTGGAACCTCTACCTGCGCCACCCGTGGATCCTGCAGACCAACATGTGGCGCGCCCCGCTCGCGCCGCACGTGCTCGACGCCCAGGAGGCCGGGCTGCGGACCATCGTCGACACCGGTCTCTCCGAGCTCCAGGTCGTCGACACGCTCGGCCTCGTCGACAACTACGTCCAGGGCCTCGCGCGCGCCACGATCGCCGAGCGGACCGAGCGCGACGCGACCGGCGTGGGCAACGACGAGTACTGGACGACGCTCGGCAGCTTCTGGGAGGACTGGTTCGACGTCGAGCGCTACCCCGTCATGACGCGCGTCTACGTCGCGGGCGGCTTCGACGCGCCGCAGGGGCCCTTCGACGCGAGCCTCGACCGCCTGCTCGACGCCGTCGAGCTGGCCATCGACAGCGCGAGCGCCGACCGGTCCGACGACCCCGCCGCCGCGCCGGAGGACCCCGACCCCGCAGGCTAGGGAGGTCGTGCCGAAGGTCCCGCGGCACGACGTCCGTCCCGGCTGACGTGCGGGCGCCACCCCTGGCAGGATCGACCCATGGATCCCCGCGCCGGCACGCCCGCCCAGCCCAGCGACCTCATCGACGTCGACGCCGTGGTCGGCGCCTACTACGACCTCGCGCCCGACGTCGACGACCCCGCCCAGAAGGTCGTGTTCGGCACGTCGGGCCACCGGGGGTCGAGCCTGGACCACGCGTTCAACGAGGCGCACATCATCGCGATCACGGCCGCGATCGTCGAGTACCGGCGCTCGCAGGGCACCGACGGGCCGCTGTTCATCGGGCGCGACACCCACGCGCTGTCGCTCCCGGCGTGGCAGACCGCGCTCGAGGTCCTCGTCGCGGCGGGCGTCCAGACGTACGTCGACGCGCGCGACTCGTTCACCCCGACCCCCGCCGTCTCGCAGTCGATCCTCCTGCACAACGAGGCGACGACGGTCGACGGCGTCCGCACCACCGGCCCCGGCCTCGCGGACGGGATCGTCGTCACGCCGTCGCACAACCCCCCGCGCGACGGCGGCTTCAAGTACAACCCGCCGCACGGCGGCCCCGCCGGGTCCGAGGCGACCGGCTGGATCGCGGACCGTGCGAACGAGATCCTGCGCACCGGCGTCGGCAGCGTGCCGCGCGTGCCGCTGACCCAGGCGCTCACGTCCGAGCACGTGCACAAGCACGACTTCCTCACCACGTACGTCGACGACCTGGCGAACGTCCTCGACCTCGACGCGATCCGCGACTCCGGCGTGCGGATCGGCGCCGACCCGCTGGGCGGCGCGTCGGTCGAGTACTGGGGCGAGATCGGCGAGCGGTACGGGCTCGACCTCACGGTCGTCAACCCGCAGGTCGACCCCCGCTGGGCGTTCATGACCCTCGACTGGGACGGCAAGATCCGCATGGACTGCTCCTCGCCGTACGCGATGGCGTCCCTCGTCGCGGGCATGACCGGGGAGTCCGGGAACGCCGAGGGCGGCGCACCGTTCGACGTCGCCACCGGGAACGACGCCGACTCCGACCGCCACGGGATCGTCACGCCCGACGCCGGGCTCATGAACCCCAACCACTACCTCGCCGTCGCGATCCAGTACCTCTACGGCGGCGCGCGCGCGGGCTGGCGCGACGACGCCGCGATCGGCAAGACGCTCGTGTCGTCCGCGCTCATCGACCGTGTCGCGGGCGGGCTGGGCCGTCGGCTCGTCGAGGTCCCCGTCGGGTTCAAGTGGTTCGTGCCCGGGCTGCTCGACGGCTCGGTCGGGTTCGGCGGCGAGGAGTCCGCGGGGGCGTCGTTCCTCCGCAAGGACGGCCGCGTCTGGTCCACGGACAAGGACGGCCTGCTCCTCGCGCTGCTCGCGTCGGAGATCATCGCGACCACGGGCCGCACGCCGTCCGAGCACCACCGCGACCTCGTCGAGCGCTACGGCGAGTCCTGGTACGCGCGCGTCGACGCGCCCGCGACGCTCGAGGAGAAGGCGACGCTCGGCAAGCTCTCGCCCGAGCAGGTCACCGCCACCGAGCTCGCGGGCGAGCCGATCACCGCGAAGCTCACGAACGCGCCCGGCAACGACGCCCCGATCGGAGGGCTCAAGGTGACGACCGAGAACGCGTGGTTCGCGGCCCGGCCGTCGGGCACGGAGAACGTCTACAAGATCTACGCCGAGTCGTTCGTCTCCGCGGAGCACCTGACCCAGGTCCAGGCCGAGGCGAAGGACGTCGTCTCCGCGGCCCTCGGGAGCTGACGACCCCGCCGAGGTAGAGGCGTGGTCACGACCACGCCTCTACCTCGCGAAACCGGGGCTCGACCTCGCGGGACCACGCCTCTACCTCGCGGGACCAGGGCTCTACCTCGCGAGAAGGGGCTACGTCGTCCGACGGCGCTCGCGGGCGTCCCACGTGTCCGTCGCGACGCGCTGGGCGTCGCGGAGCGCGCGGGCCGGGTCGACGCCCTTGGGGCAGACCTGCGTGCACGCACCGACCTGGATGCACGGCCAGGCGCCGAACTCGGTGTCGAGGACGTCGGCGCGGTCGAGCTCGCCCGCGTCGCGCGAGTCCTCGTCCCAGCGGCGCGCGGTCGCGACGACGGCCGGGCCGAGGAAGTCGGGCGCGACGTCGAGCTGCGGGCACGCCGCGTAGCAGAGCATGCAGTCGATGCACTCGGCGAAGCCCTTGAACGCGGCGAGCTCGCCCGGCGTCTGCCGGTGGCCCGACGCCGGCCCGACCGCCCGCAGCACGTCGTCGCCGGCCGGCGTCCGCGAGCCGTCGACGTCCTCGCCCCCCTCGACCCCGACGCCGGCCCCCGCCCCGGCTCCGGCTTCGGCCCCGAGTCCGGCCGAGGGAGGGTCGGCGAGCGGGAGGCGCGTGGCGCCGTCGGGCACGAGCCAGGGCTGCACGGTGGCGAGCTTGCCGAGGAACGTGTCGGTGTCCACGACGAGGTCGCGGAGCACCTCGGCGTGCGCGAGCGGCTCGACGACGAGGCCGGACGTGCGGTAGCCGCGCACGAACGTCTCGCACCCGAGCGCCGGGCGGCCGTTGACCATGACGCCGCAGCTCCCGCAGACCGCCATCTTGCACGACCACCGGAACGTCAGCGTGGGGTCGGCGTGGTCCTTGACCCACTGGAGCGCGTCGAGCACGGACGTGCGGTCGTCGTAGGGCACGTCGAACACGTCCCGCCTGCCGGTGGCCGCGCCGTCGGGCGACGTGCGCGCGACCTCCAGCCGCACCGTCTGCTCGCTCACGCGCCCTCTCCCTCCTCCGCCGAGAACGACGTTGTCGTCGTCTCCGAGCCCTTCCCGACAGCAACCTCGTGCTCGGCGGGGGTCCCGGCGCCCACCGGGACGTGCGCCACCTCGATGGTGCCGCCAGCGCCGAGGCGGACCTCGGAGTGGCGCGCCACCCCGTCCGGCGCCGGGAAGTCCAGCCGCTGGTGGGCGCCGCGCGACTCCTCGCGCGCGAGCGCGGCGGCGACGGTCGCGTGCGCGACGAGCAGCGTCGCGCCGAGCTCGACCGTGGTCGCCCAGTCGGTGTTGAGCACGGCGCTCGTGTCGGCGACGCGCACGTCGTCGTACCGGGCCCGCAGGTCCTCGACGGCCGCGAGCGCCCGCCGCAGGCCGTCGGCGTCGCGGTAGATCCCGGCGTCTGCGTCGAGCAAGCGCCCGAGCTCGGCCCGGATCGCGGCGGGCGGCTCGGTCCCCCGGCCGCGCATCGCGAGGTAGCCGTCGGCGATCTCGGCGGCCCGGTCCACGACCGCGGGACCCGTCCGGACGGCCGGGGGCCCGCCGTCGGCCCCGGGCGGGCCCATCTCCCGCGACCACGCGAGCGCCGCCTCGCCCGCCGCGCGCCCGACGACGAGCGTCTCGACGAGCGAGTTGGACCCGAGCCGGTTGGCGCCGTGCAGGCCGGTGGAGGCGCACTCCCCCGCGGCGAACAGCCCGGCGACGCCGGTCGTGCCGCGCGCGTCGGTGCGGATGCCGCCCATCGTGTAGTGCGCCGTCGGGCGGACGGGGACGGGCTCCGCCGCCGGGTCGACGCCCGCGAACTGCTTGGCCAGGCCGGTCACGAGCGGCAGGCGCTCGGCGAGCCGCTCCTTGCCGAGGTGGCGCAGGTCGAGCAGGACGACGCCGCCGTCGGGCGTGGCGATCGTGCGGCCGTCGCGGTCGGCGTGCCAGAACGCCTGCGACAGGCGGTCGCGCGGCCCGAGCTCCATGGTGCGCGGCACGGGCGCCCCGACGGGCGACTCGGGCCCGAGGCCGTAGTCGGCGAGGTAGCGACGGCCGTCAGCGTCGAGCAGCACCCCGCCCTCGCCGCGCGCGGCCTCGGTGAGGAGGATGCCGCTGCCCGGGAGGCCGGTCGGGTGGAACTGGAGGAACTCCATGTCGCGCAGCGGCACGCCCGCCCGCAGCGCCATCGCGGTGCCGTCGCCCGTGCAGATGCCCGCGTTCGTGCTGGTCCCCCACGCGCGCGCCGAGCCACCCGTCGCGAGGACCACGGCAGGCGCCTCCAGGAGCAGCGGCTCGCCGCGGTGCTGATCGTGCACGACGACGCCGCGCACCCGCGCGTCCGGCCCGCTCGGGTCGTCGACCAGGAGGTCGAGCACGTGGTGCTCGTCGTACCGGCGGACAGGACCGTCGGGGCCGGAGTGCCGCAGCGACGTCTGGAACAGGGTGTGCAGGAGGTGGAAGCCGGTCTTGTCGGCGGCGAACCAGGTGCGCGCGCGGCTCATGCCGCCGAACCGGCGGACGGCCACGTCGCCGGCGTCGGTGCGCGACCACGGCAGTCCCCACCGCTCGAGCCGGTAGAGCTCGCCGGCCGCCCGCTCCACGACGAACCGGACGGCGTCGTCCTCGCACAGCCCGGCGCCGCCCGCGAGGGTGTCGCCGACGTGCTGCTCGAGCGAGTCGTCGTCCCCGACGACGCCCGCCGCCCCGCCCTCGGCGGCGACCGTGTGCGAGCGCATCGGGTACACCTTCGACACGAGCGCGACCACGGGGGCGCGACCGTCGTCGCGGGCCGCCGCCTCGGCGACGGCGAGCGCCGCGCTCAGCCCGGCGGCGCCGCCCCCGACCACGACCACGTCGGCGCGCTCGACGCGCAGCGCGGTCACCGGCGTCCTCGGGGCGTGCGGGAGGGGGCGGCCGGTGCCGGGGGTGCAGGGCGGAGCGGGGGGGAGAGCGTGCCGAGGCATAGGGGAAGGGTCCCCGCGCCGCCGGGGCAGCGCAACAGGCGAAGGTCCCGGTCCGGGGCCCCATGGGCACCGCTCCCCATCGAGCCCGCGGCCCGTCTGTGGGTAGGGTCCGTGCGGAACCCCTCCCCGAACCACCGGAGCACTCATGCGTCCCGCCCGTACCGCCGCCCGCCTGACCGTCGCCGCCGCGCTCGCGCTCGGCCTCACCGCGTGCACCGTCGCCGTCGACGGCGGGGACGCCCCGAAGACGTCGGCCCCCGAGGAGACGACGACGGAGGAGTCCGCGCCCGCCGAGGACGCCGAGGAGACCGACGACGCGGCGGCGGAGACCGGCTCGGACGGCGAGCTCCCCGACTGGGCCAACCCCGTCGCGACGCCGGGCGAGCAGATCTCGACGTTCACGGTCGGCGACGTGCGCGTCGACGTCTACCAGGTGGGCGTCACGCAGGCCTCGAAGGACGGCCTGTTCGTCGACCCCGACACCAACCAGCCGCTCATCGCCGCGGGCGACGACATCGTCTTCATCAACTACGTCATCACGAACGAGGGTGCCCCGATCGACCTCGGCTCGAGCCTCGTGAGCATCGACGAGCGCTACGACGACTGGCCGTACATGCAGGGCATGGACACGATCGTCGACGACACGCTGTACGAGGCGCAGGGCGTGCACGACGACGCGATGCACAACCAGGCGTACCGCGAGCCGTCGGTGTACCCGTTCGCGACGGGCCAGTCGTACTCGTACGCCACGAACTTCCGCTACCAGCCCGGCTCGCCGATCACGTTCGACGCCGTGATCACGCCCGTGGACGCGGAGGGCGAGCTCCTGCACGACGAGCGCATCGAGGGCGAGGGCACCGGCACGATCTCCTGACGCCGCCCGCGCCTGCCGCGAGAGCCCCGGTCCCGACGGACCGGGGCTCTCGTGCGCTCAGCGCCGGGTCAGGTCCTCGTACTCCGGGTGCCGCTCGACGTACGCGCGGATGAAGGGGCACAGCGCGACGACGCGCTCGCCCGACTCCCGCACGCTGTCGAGCGCGCCCGCGGCGAGCGCGGACCCGACCCCGCGCCCCTCGAACGCGGGGTCGACCTCGGTGTGCGTGAAGATCACCGCGCCCGGCTCCCGCACGTAGGCGGCGAAGCCGGCGACGACGCCGTCGTCGGTGCGGGCCTCGAAGCGGTCGCCCTCGTCGGTGACGGTGACGGTGGGCGTGCGGGGTGCGGGGCTGTCGGTCATGCCGCCATCGTCGTCGGCCCGGCGCCCCCGGACAACCGCGGCGCGACGCCTGAGACGGCCGTCACGTCGGGCGTCGCGACGCGAATTCGCTACCGGCCGGACGGCTTCCGGGTGCGACACTGGGACGGTGGTCCAGGATTCCCCGTCGCGCGCTGACGACCCCGAGAACCCCGAGCACCGGCGGGACGACCTGACGACCGAGGGGACGACGTCGGGCACCGCGCCCGAGGCCACCGTCCGGGCCTCGCGCAACCCCTACCGCGCCGTGCTCACGCTGCCCGGCGCGTGGCGGTTCTCCGCCGCGGCGCTCGTCGCGCGCCTGCCGATGTCGATGGTCGGCATCGGCACGATCCTCATGATCCAGGGCATCTACGGCGAGTACGCGCTCGCGGGACGCGTCGCGGCCGCGCTCGTCGTCGCGCAGGCGGTCGTGTCGCCGCAGATCGCGCGCCTCGTGGACCGCACGGGGCAGCGCGTCGTCATGCTGCCGCTGCTCGCCGCCGCGACGCTCGGGCTCGGCGGGCTCATCCTGTGCGCCGTGCTCCGCGCGCCCGAGTGGACGCTCTACGTGTTCGCCGCCGTCTCCGGCGCGACGCAGGGGTCGTACGGCTCGATGGTCCGCGCGCGCTGGACGCACGTCGTGCCCGACGCGCGGCGCCTGCACACCGCCTACTCGCTCGAGTCCGCGCTCGACGAGCTCGTGTTCGTCGTCGGGCCCGTGCTCGCGACCGTGCTCGCCACGAGCGTGTCGCCGTCGGCCGGTCTGGTCGTCCCCCTGGTCGCGGCGGTCGTGGGCGGCCTGTGGTTCCTGTCCCAGCGCGCGACCGAGCCGCCCGTCGTCGTGCCCGAGGCCGGCGTCAAGCAGCGCTCGGCCATGCGGTCGACGGGCATGATCGTGCTCGCCGTGATCTTCGTGGCGATGGGCATCGTGTTCGGCGCGACCGACGTCTCGACCATCGCGTTCGCCGAGGAGGAGGGCCAGAAGGGCGCCGCCGGCGTCATCCTCGCCGTGTTCGCCCTGGGGTCGCTCATCTCCGGCCTCGTCTACGGCGCCCGCCACTGGGTGTCCCCGCTGTGGCGCCGGTTCGTCATCGGGATCGTCGCGCTCGCCGCGGGCGTCTCGCTGTTCTTCTTCGTCACGTCGATCCCCGTCCTCGCGGCGGTCATGTTCGTCACCGGGTTCGCCATCGCCCCGACGCTCATCAACGGCAACAACCTCGTGCAGAACCTCGTGGCGCCGACCCAGCTCACCGAGGGCCTCGCGTGGGTCGGGACGTCGCTCGGCGTCGGGGTGTCGATCGGGTCGTCCGTCGCCGGGTCGCGCATCGACGCGGGCGGCGCGCACGCCGGGTTCGAGGTCGTCGTCGCGGCGGCCGCGCTCGCCGTCGTGCTGGTGCTCGTGGCCCTGCGGTCGCTGCGGCGCAGCGCCGACCGCGAGGACGTCGCGGACGGCACGCCGGCCCACTGACGCGGGGCACGCCGCGCGACGGTCGACGTCGAGCCGCTTGAGGACGACGGACGGGACGGCTCGGCGTCAGATGATGCCGAGGTAGCTCTGCACGGCCCGCTCGAGCGCGTCCAGGTCGTCTCGAAGAAGGAAGTCGACCGGCTCCCCGACGACGTCGTCGGTGTCGATCACACGGAGCTGGTCGACGAGGAGCACGGTCTCCTGGCCGACGATCTCGAGGACGGGCCGGAAGATCGCACGCTGCGCGCTCGTCGAGGTCGGCACGATCGTCGCGACGGACCACGGCATGTTCGTCGGGGACAGAACCACCCCGTACCGCCGACCGCCCTGCTCGTGGCCCCGGGGGTCACCGAGGTCGACGCGGTAGACGGCGCCGCGGATCACCAGGCGTCCGGCTCGTCGTCGAGGTGCTCGTGGGCGAGACTCTCCGCATCGAGGCGGGCCTGGTCGACCCACTTCTCGTGCGCGACCAGGTGCAGGCCACGGCGGACGGCATCGCTGGCGGTGACGCCTTCGTCGCGGAGGCGGTCGAGGATCCGGCGCTCCTCGGGGGTGGGTCGGAACGTGACGGAGTCGCGCTTCGTCGAGGCGCCCTCGCCCTTCTCGCCCCGAGGGGTCCCCCCGGCAGGCACGTCCTTCCCGCCCCGCGAGGTCGAGCCTCGGGGGGTCGTTCTCTCGTGCGTGGTGCTGCGGGTTCTCGTCGCCATGGTCACGACACTACGCCGCGTGTCCCACATTTGTCAGACACGGCCCGGCGCGGCTGACGCCGCGCCCGAGAGGTGGGCCCGCTCGCCCTCCTGGTCGAAGATCGTGAGGATCTCGACCGGGCCGTCGTGCGCGCCGAACGAGTGCGGCACCATCGTCGAGAACTCCGCCGCCTGGCCCTCGTGGACGAGGATCCGGCGGTCCGCGAGGTAGACGACGGCCGTCCCGGACAGCACGGTGAACCACTCGTGCCCCGGGTGGACGCGCTGGTGCTCCGGCCCGACGGCGCGCTCGGGCGTGAGGCGCATCTTCGCGACCATCGTCCCGGTCCGCTCGCGCGACAGCAGCCATGTGGTCTCCCCGGGGCGACGCTGCGGCTCGGGCCGGATCACGACGTCCTCGTCGTCGACGGGCTCGACGAGCTGGTCGAGGGTCGTGCCGAGCGCGCGGGCGATCGGCACGAGCTGGTCGAGCGCGATGCGCCGGTGCCCGGTCTCGATCCGGCTGAGCGTGGACGGGCTGAGGAAGCAGCGCGCGGCGAGCGCGTCGAGCGTCCAGCCGCGCGCGAGCCGCAGCCCGCGGATGCGCTGCCGCACGACGGCGTCGAGATCCGGTTCTTGCGTCATGAGCAAGATCCTATGCTCAGCGCGCACGGTCGTCCTACGGTGGAGTCATGGACCTCCCCGCCCCCGGGCACCCCGCGCCCACCCCCGCCGACGCGCCCGGGCACGGCCACACTCACACCCACGGCCACGCCCACGGCCCGCACGACGGCGCCGGGCTGGCCGAGCTGCTCGAGCTCGACGCGCTGGTCTTCGACGGTCTCCTCGACGAGGCCGTCGCGGTCGCCGTCGGGCACGCCCCGGCCCCGACGCGCGCCGTCGTCGACCTCGGCGCGGGGACCGGCACCGGCACCCGGGCGCTCGCGCGGGCGTTCCCGGACGCCGAGGTCGTCGCGGTCGACGCGGACGCCGCGATGCTCGACCGCCTGCGCGCCCGGCTCGCCGGGACCGGTCTCGCGGACCGCGTGCGCGCCGTCGAGGCCGACCTCGACGCCGGCTGGCCTCCGGTCGGCGTCGCGGACGTCGTGTGGGCGTCGGCCTCGCTGCACCACGTCGCCGACCCGGCGCGCGTCCTGCACGACGCCCGCGACGCGCTCGCCCCGGGCGGCCTGCTCGTCGTCGTCGAGATGACCGCGACGTCGCCGGTCCTGCCCGACGACGCGGACCACGCCGACCTCGCCGCGCACCTCGAGCGCGCCATGGCGCACGCCGGCTGGAACCGCTACCCCGACTGGACCTCGTACCTGACCGACGCCGGGCTGGAGGTGGTGGACCGGCGCGAGCCGACCGCCGTCGTGCCGCCGGGGCCGGACACGTCCCGCTGGGCGCACGCGACCGCGCTGCGCCAGCGCGAGCACCTGGCGGACCGGCTGGAGCCCGCCGACCTCGCCGCGCTCGACGCCGTGCTCGCGGCGACCGCGCCCGGCACCCCCGACCACACCGTCCGCGCCCGGGGCGGCCGCGTCGTCTGGGCCGCCCGCCGCCCCCGCTGAGGAGAGTCATGGACACCACCACCGAGAAGAACGCCCCCTACGACGTCGCGATCGTCGGCGGCGGCCCCGCCGGGCTGAGCGCCGCGGTGACGCTCGCGCGGTCGCTGCGGTCCGTCGTCGTGCTCGACGCCGGCGAGCCGCGCAACGCGCCCGCGGAGGGCGCGCACAACCTGCTCGGGCGCGAGGGCGTGCCGCCGCGCGAGCTGCTGGCCACCGGCCGCGCCGAGGCCGAGGGCTACGGCGCCGAGGTCCGCGACGCGCGCGTCGCCCGCGCCGACGGCGACGCCGGGTCCGGCTTCACGCTCACGCTCGACGACGGCGGGACGGTCCGCGCGCGCCGCGTGCTGCTCGCGACCGGCCTCGTCGACGAGCTGCCCGACGTCCCCGGGGTCCGCGAGGGCTGGGGGTCGAGCGTGCTGCACTGCCCGTTCTGCCACGGGTGGGAGGTGCGGGGGCAGCGGATCGCGGTGCTCGCGACCGGGCCCGCCGCGGCGCACCAGGTGCTGCTGTTCCGCCAGCTCACCCCGCACGTCACGCTGTTCCAGCACACCGCCCCCGAGCCCGACGACGCCACGTGGGAGCAGCTCTCGGCGCTCGGCGTGCGCGTGGTCGAGGGGGAGGTCGCGCGGCTCGACGTCGACGGCCGGTCGGTGCGGTCGGTCGTGCTCGCCGACGAGACGTCGTTCCCGGTGGACGCGGTCGTCGTCGGGCCGCGGTTCGTCGCGCGCGGCGAGCTGTTCGAGCAGCTCGGCGGGACGCTCGAGGAGCACCCGGCGGGCCGGTTCGTGCCCGCCGACCCGCGCGGCGCGACCGCCGTGCCGGGCGTGTGGGCCGCGGGCAACTCGAGCGACCTCATGGCGCAGGTCGGCGCGTCGGCGGCGGCCGGGGTCATGGCCGGCGCGGGGATCCACGGGGAGCTCGCGCAGGCCGACGCGGCGGCGGCCGTCGCACGACGCCGGACGCCGTTCGCGGCGCACGCCGAGCCCGCGGTCTGAGGCGGCGGCCCGAGACACCGGGCCGGGCCCGCGGCCGGGAACGACCGCGGGCCCGGCCGCGCGGAGGGTGACGCACGAGACGCCCGCTCGCGCTGCGCGGCCGGGCGGCCCGTCGCACGATGGAGGACGACCCCAGCCCACCGTGGAGGTACGTCATGCCGTTCGGAATCGGTCGCTCCCCGCAGGACAAGCGCAACCGCACGGTCGCCGACCTGCTCGTCGCGCAGCTCATCGAGGCGGGGGTGCGCCGGATCTACGGCATCGTCGGCGACAGCCTCAACCCCGTGGTCGACGCCGTGCACCGGTCCAACGCGGGCGAGAACGCCGGCAAGGGGATCGAGTGGATCCACGTGCGCCACGAGGAGGCCGCCGCGTTCGCCGCGGCTGCCGAGGCCGAGGTCACGGGCAGCCTCGCGGTGTGCGCGGGGTCGTGCGGGCCGGGCAACCTCCACCTCATCAACGGCCTGTACGACGCCAACCGGTCGCGCGTGCCCGTGCTCGCCATCGCGAGCCACATCCCGAGCAAGCAGATCGGCACCGGGTTCTTCCAGGAGACCCACCCCGACCGCCTGTTCACCGAGTGCTCCGTCTACTCGGAGATGATCTCGAGCGCCGAGCAGGCGCCGCGCGTCATCAACTCCGCGATCCACCACGCGTACGGCGCCCGCGGCGTCTCCGTCCTCACGCTCCCGGGCGACGTCGCCGACCTCGACGCCCCGGCCGCCGTGCCCGACGTCGCGTGCCGACCCGCGCCCCCGCGCGTCGTCCCCGACGCGACCGCCGTCCAGCAGCTCGCGGACGCGATCGACGCCGCGAAGAAGGTCACGATCTTCGCCGGCGCGGGCGTGCGCGGCGCGCACGACGACGTGATCGCGCTCGCCGACAAGATCGCCGCGCCCGTGGGCCACTCGCTGCGCGGCAAGGAGTTCATCCAGTACGACAACCCGTTCGACGTCGGCATGTCCGGCCTCCTCGGCTACGGCGCCGCGTTCGACGCCATGCACGACTGCGACCTCCTCGTGCTGCTCGGCACCGACTTCCCGTACGACCAGTTCCTCCCGGAGTCGGTCCGTACGGCGCAGGTCGACGTCGACCCGACCCACCTCGGGCGGCGCACGCGCCTGGACCTCGCCGTCGTGGGTGACGTCGGCGAGACGGTGCGCGCGCTCCTGCCGCTCGTGAAGAAGGCGCGGTCCCGCAAGTTCCTCGACTCGATGGTTGCCAAGCACGAGAAGGCGATGACCGGCGTCGTCGGGGCGTACACGAAGAAGGTCGAGCGCACGACGCCGATCCACCCCGAGTTCGTCGCCGACACGCTCGACCAGGTCGCCGCCGACGACGCGGTGTTCACCGTCGACACGGGCATGTGCAACGTGTGGGCCGCGCGGTACATCACGCCCAACGGGAAGCGCCGCGTCATCGGGTCGTTCATCCACGGGTCGATGGCCAACGCGCTCCCCCACGCCATCGGCGCCGCGGCCGCCGGGCGTGACGGGGGCCGTGAACGCCAGGTCGTCGCCATGGCCGGTGACGGCGGCCTCTCGATGCTGCTCGGCGAGCTCGTGACGCTCAAGCACTACGACCTGCCGGTCAAGGTCGTCCTGTTCGACAACGCGAGCCTCGGCATGGTGCGCCTCGAGATGCTCGTCGACGGCCTGCCGATGTTCGGCACCGAGTCGCCGCACGTGGACTACGCCGCGGTCGCGAACGCGATCGGCATCCCGGCGGTGCGCGTCGAGAAGCCGAAGGACCTGCGCCGCGCGCTCCAGGAGGCGCTGAACCGGCCCGGCCCGGCGCTCGTCGACGTCGTCACCGACCCCCGGGCGCTCTCGATCCCGCCGAACATCACCGCGGGCCAGGTCCGCGGGTTCGCGGTCGCGATGAGCAAGGAGGTCCTCGGCGGCGGCATGGGCGAGGTCGTCTCGATGGCCCGCGCCAACCTGCGCAACGTGCCCCGCCCGTGACCGACGAGCCCACCCTCGCCGACGTCCGCGACACCGCCCGGGAGGTCTTCGGCTACCGCGACCTGCGCCCCGGGCAGCGCGAGGCGATCACCGCGCTCCTCGACGGCCGCGACGTCCTGCTCGTGCTGCCCACGGGTGCCGGCAAGTCCGCGGTCTACCAGCTCCCCGGCCTCGAGCTGCCCGGGCCGACGCTCGTCGTCTCGCCGCTCATCGCGCTCCAGCAGGACCAGGTGCGCTCCCTCCTCGAGCTCGGCGACGACGACGCGCGGGCCGCCGCCGTGAGCTCGGCCGTCCCCGCGGCCGAGCGCCGCGCCGCGCTCGAGGCCGCCGCGGCGGGCGAGCTGGAGTTCCTCTTCCTCTCGCCCGAGCAGCTCGCCAACGAGGAGGTGCTCGACGCCGTCCGCGCGGCCCGGCCCAGCCTCGTCGCGGTCGACGAGGCGCACTGCGTCTCGACCTGGGGGCACGACTTCCGGCCCGAGTACCTGCGCGTCGGCGAGCGCCTCGACACGCTCGACCCGCGACCGCCCGTGCTCGCGCTCACCGCGACGGCGTCCCCGCCCGTGCGCGAGGACGTCGCCGAGCGCCTGCACCTGCGCGACGCCGCGGTGATCGTCCGCGGGTTCGCCCGCCCGGGGATCGCGCTGGAGGTCGTGCGCACCGTCGAGGCGGCGGACAAGGACCGCGCGGTCGTCGAGCGCGTGCGCGCGGAGGCCGAGCACGGCGTCGGGATCGTCTACGTGGGCACGCGGCGCCGCACGACCGAGGTCGCCGACGCGCTCGCGGAGGCGGGCCTGCGCACCGCGGCCTACCACGGCGGGCTGCGGCGGGCCGAGCGCGACGAGGCCCAGCGGCGGTTCACGGACGACGAGGTGGACGTGGTCGTCGCGACGTCCGCGTTCGGCATGGGCATCGACAAGCCGGACGTGCGGTTCGTCGTGCACGCGGACGTCCCCGGTTCCCCGGACTCCTACTACCAGGAGGTCGGCCGCGCGGGCCGCGACGGTGAGCCCGCCGTCGCGGTGCTGTTCTACCGGCCGGAGGACCTGGGCCTGCAGCGCTACTTCGCGGTCGGCGTGCCCGACCGCGACGACCTCCGCGAGGTCGCGCGCGCCCTGGGCCGGGGCGGCCCGGCGTCGGGCTCGTCGTCGTCAGGAGGGCGGGCCCGGTTGCCCCGGCGCCTCGCACGCCTGCGCGCTCTCGTGGAGGACGCGCGGGCTCTCGCCGGCGAGGACGCGCGCCCGGGTGCGGTGGCCGACGTCGCGCACGAGCTCGCGGAGGCCCGACGCCGGGTCGACGACTCGCGCCTGCAGATGATGCGCGCGTACGCCGAGACCCCGCAGTGCCGCCGCCAGTTCCTGCTCGCCTACCTCGGCGAAGAGCTGCCCGAGCCGTGCGGGCGCTGCGACACCTGCTGGGCTGGCACCGCGGAGGAGAGGGTGGCCGACGACGCGTCCGCGCCGTGGTCGACGGGCACGACGGTGCGGCACCCGGAGTTCGGCGAGGGGACCGTCATGGGCTACGAGGGCGACGACCGCGTGACGGTGCTCTTCGAGACGCACGGGTACCGGACCCTGAGCCTCGACGCGGTGACGGACCAGGGCCTGCTCACGGCGTCCTGACCCGCCGCCGGCGGCCGGCGCGGGCGCGCGTCCGGCGCCGCCGCCCCGGCCGGTAGCATCGCCGCGTGCTCACCAGGACGACGGTCACGGACGACCAGCTCGCGGCGCTCGTGGCGCCGCTCGGCGAGGCGCTGCGGTCCGAGCCGCTGAGCGGCGGGATGTTCGCGAGCGTCTTCGCGGTCGACCTCGCCCCGCGGCCCGGCGCGACGCCCGACGACGTCCCGGGCCGCGTCGTCGTCAAGGTCACGGGCGCCGACACGTCCCGGCTCCTGCGCTACGAGCACGGCATCCCCGGCACCGAGGCGGCGGCCTACCGGGCCGCCCACGCCGCGGGCCTGCCCGTCCCGGAGGTGCTGCACGCCGACCTCACGCGCGAGCACGTGGACGGCGACGCGCTCGTCGTGACGTTCCTCGACGGGACCCTGTGGAGCGCGCGCGAGGCCGACGCGGCGGAGTCCGCCGCCGTCCGCCGCGGGCTCGGGTCGTTCATGGCGCGGCTGCACCGGATCGCGGGCGACCGGTTCGGCTACCCGGCGCCCGCGTCGGGCCTCGCGGCGGCGACCTGGCCCGACGCGCTCACGCGCATGGTCGACGCCGTGCTCGACGACGCGCGCACGTGGGAGGTCGAGCTCCCGGAGGCCCGGGTGCGTGACGCCGTCGCGCGGCACCGCGACGTCCTCGCCCGCGTCGAGGTCCCCCGGCTCGTGCACGCGGACCTGTGGCCGGGGAACGTGCTGCTCGCCCCGGACGCCCCGCGGATCGTCGGCGTGCTCGACGCCGAGCGGTCCCTCTGGGGCGACCCGCTGTTCGAGCTCGCGGGGGCCGACCAGCTCGGGTCCGGCCCCGTCGACGCGGACCTCCTCGCGGGCTACGCCGCCGAGGGCGGCGACCTGGGGCTCGGCGACGGCACGCCCGGCAGCGGTGACCCCGCCGCGTGGACGCGCCTGCGCCTGTACCGCACCTACCTGTCGTGCCTCCTCGCCGTCGAGGTGGTGCCGCGGGGGTACGAGGGCGACTGGGTCGAGGGGTACGCCGGCACCGCCCGCGCCAACCTGCTGCGGATGCTGGACGAGCTGGGCGTCTGAGACTCCCGCGTGGGGAGTCCTCCCCATGTGACGTACCTCCTGATCGCCCCACGGCATGGTCGAGTCACGGTAAGGTGTGCGTACGTTCACGACAACTCCACACGCCACTCCCGCGCCGTGGCCACCCGTCCGAGGGGACCTCGCATGATCGCGTTCATCGTCATCGGCATCGCCGGACTCGCCCTCCTGCTCCTCTCGCTGCTCGTCGGCGAGATCGTCGACCTGGGTGACGGCGCGGTGTCGGGGACGACGCTCGGCGTCGGTGGCGTGGTGTTCGGCGCCGTCGGCGTGATCGTGGCGTCCAACGACCTGCCGACGTGGCTCGCGTACGTCGGGTCCCTCGTCGTGGCGCTCGTCGTCATGGTGCTCGTCCAGCTGCTGGTCAAGAACCTGCGCGCGTCGGAGGACGGCGTCCCCGTGTCCCTCGTGGGCGTCCAGGGCACCGCGACCACCGCGATCGACCCCGCGCGCGGCGAGGTCTCGCTCGACGCGGCGCACGAGCTCGAGCGCCGCCTCGCGTGGTCCGACGAACCGATCCCGGAGGGCGCGCGCGTCGTCGTGCTCGAGCAGTCCGGGAGCCGCGTGCGCGTCCAGCGGCACTACCCCAACGACTGAGGTCCGACGGACCGACCACGACGCCCCGCGCGTCGTCCCGTGGGTGCCGCGCACCCGCACGACTGCCGCACGTCCTGACCTGCCCGCACCCACGGAAGGAGACGCGCCCCGGCGCGGACCATGTTCGACGACACGAACCTCATCACGACCCTGGCGATCGTCGCCCTGGTCATCGCGTTCTTCGCGGTGGTCATCTTCATCAGCAAGCGCATCCGCCGCGTCCCGCCGAACGAGGCCCTGGTCATCGTCGGCCGCGGCGCAGGCCGCAAGGAGGCCGGGGGCAGCGGGCAGAAGGTCGTCGTCGGCGGCCGCACGTTCGTCTGGCCGATCCTCCAGCAGGGCTTCTCCATCTCGCTCGAGCAGCGCCAGATCGGCATCACGGTCGAGGGCGTGGACAAGAACCGCATCAAGATCGCCATCAAGGCGTCGATCAACTTCAAGGTGCGGGGCGACGAGGAGGGCGTGCGCCGCGCGGCCCAGCGCTTCCTCTCCCAGCAGGGCACGCTCACCGAGATCATCAAGGAGTCGCTCGAGGGCTCGCTGCGCTCCATCGTCGGCGACATGACGATCGAGCAGATCATCTCCGACCGCAAGGGCCTGTCCGACCGCGTCGTCGAGTCCACGAAGGCCGACCTCTCGGAGCAGGGCCTCCAGGTCGACCTGCTCAACATCTCCGACATCTCGACGCCCGGGTCGGACTACCTCGCGAACCTCGGCCGCGCCGAGTCGGCCCGCGCCCGCCAGGTCGCCGAGGTCTCCGAGGCCGAGGCACAGCGCGCGTCGGAGTTCGCCGTCATCGAGGCGGCCGAGCAGATCGCCGAGCGCCAGAAGGCCCTCGACCTCAAGCGCGCCGCGATCAAGGCCGACACCGACCGCGCCAACGCCGAGGCCGAGGCCGCGGGCCAGCTCGCGCGCGCCGAGCAGGACCGCCTCGTCGCGCAGCAGGAGCGCGAGGCGCTCGCCGAGCAGGCGCGCGTGACGCAGGAGCGCCTCGACATCGAGGTCCGCAAGCCCGCCGAGGCCAAGGCGTACGCGGAGGTCCAGGAGGCCAACGCGCGTCGTGACGCCGCGAACGCCGCCACCGAGGCCGACGCGTACAAGCGCACCGTCATCGCCGAGGCGAACAAGACCGCGGCCATCCAGGACGCCGAGGCGTCCGCGCAGGCCGTGCGTCGTGCCGGTGAGGCCGAGCGCGACCGCCAGGTCGCCCTCGCGGCCGGTATCCGGGCCGAGGGTGAGGCCCGCGCCGCGGCGATCGAGGCCGAGGGTCGCGCCGAGGCGGCGGCGACCGACGCCAAGGCCGACGCGCTCCAGAAGTACGGCGAGGCGGCCCTGGTGCAGGAGCTCATCGAGCGCCTGCCCGAGATCGTGCGGGCCGCGGCCGAGCCGATCGGCAACATCCAGGGCATGACCGTCGTCTCGACCGACGGCGCGTCCGCGCTCACGAAGAACGTCGCGTCCGTCCTGGGCGAGGGCCAGGGCGTCATCAAGCAGCTCACCGGCGTCGACATCAACCAGCTCATCGCCAACCTCGCGGGCACGCAGCTCGCGGGCTCGGGCGACGCGCCGACCAACGGCACGTCGCACTGACCCACCCCGCCGAGCATGCGGCCGTGGCCCGTCCGGACCTCCGGGCGGGCCACAGCCGCATGGTCGGCGAGCCGGCCGGCAGAACCGGGGGCCGGTCAGGCCCAGCCGAGGCGGCCGAACGCGTTGAGCGCGAGCAGCACGCCCAGCGCCCCGAGCACCCAGCCCGTCATGTCCGTCGCGTTCTTCGTGAGCCACCGGTCGAGACGGTGCAGCACCGGGTCGACGGCGCGCGCCGCGACGAGCCGGCCGAGCAGCAGCAGGAGCGCGGGCGCGACCATGACGACGCAGTACGCGGCGAGGATCGCACCGTTCCCGGGCCAGCCGACGTCCGACGTCGTGACGATCCCGATCGCGGCGAGGTACGGCAGCATCGTCCCCACCTCGATCGCGACGGCCCCGAGGGCCAGCCCCATGAGCGGCAGCACCGACGAGCGCGTCCGGACCACCCCGGTCCCGACGGCGTCCGCCTCGATCCCGAGCGCACGCTCGCGCCACCGCGAGAGCCTCCCCGGGCGCGGGGGCGACGACGGCGCGCCCGGCCCGGCGGTCTCGGCACCGGCACCGGCACCGGCACCGGTCCACGGGCTGACCCCCACGGCGTCGGCCCGGCCGGCGGCGGACGGGGCGGCATCGGACTGCGCGGCCTTGCGCGCCGCGCGCTTGCTGTCGAACCGGAAGCTCAGCGCGAAGAGCCCGATGCCCAGGAGCAGCTGCACGATCGCGGCGGCGCGTGTGTCGAGCGCGTCGCCGAACCGGTCGAGGAACGCGCCCGCGCCGAGCAGCACGACGATCCCGACGGCGAGGTAGAACCCCGCCACCGTGCCGAGGTACACGAGCACGCGCCCCGCGCGCAGCCGCCCGGGCGCGAGCAGGAGCCACACGGGGATGAGCAGCGTGCCGAAGCTCGTGGAGTCGATGAGCGCCAGCACGACGAGCACGCCGGCCATCGCGGCCAGGCCGAGGCCCGGACCGCCGACGGCGTCGAGGTCGAGAGGGAGGTCCATGCCCCCGAGCCTCCCGTCCGGCGACCGGCGCGTCGTCCGGCGAACGACCGATCCGTGCGCCCCGTCGCGGGGCCGCGGAGGCGCGAGGGGGGCGTGGTGCCGGAGGCGGGCGCGGGCGTCGTACACCGTTCGACCGATCCGTCTCCGGGCGCGCTGTGCTGGGATGGAGGCGTGAGCACGCACGACGGCGGGACGCAGGACGCGCGCGCGGCCGCGCCCGGGCGCACCGGGCGCTGGCGCGCGGCGGCCGGTTCCCTGCGCGGGGTGTGGCGCATCGAGGACCGGCGCAACGACCTGTTCTCCGCCGTGACGACGTTCGTCCTCGGGTGGGTGCTCCTCGAGGTCGGGCTCGTCGGCATCGTCCGCGCGTCGTTCGTCGTCGAGCCCCCGCACGCCTGGTGGCGGGTCGCGCTGCTCGGCGTCGGGTGCCTCCTCATCCTCGTCAAGCGCGCGCACCCGATCCTCGCGCTCCTCGGCGGGGTCGTCGTCACCGCCGTCGACCTGCGGTGGGGCGGGAGCCTCGCCCTCATGCTCGTCCTGTGGGACCTGCTCTACGCCGCGGCCCTCTGGTCGCGGCCCCGGGCGCGCGCGTGGCTCTGGGGCGTCGCGGCGACGGTCGTGGCGGTGGGCGCCGTCGGGGCGGGCGAGGCCGCGCGCGACGTGCGGGAGTTCGTCTACATGGGGCTCCAGCTCAGCGCGCTGCTCCTCGTGCCGATGTGGTGGGCCACCAACGTGCGCACCACGAGCGAGCTCGCCGAGGTCGCGAGCGAGCGCGCCGACCTCGCCGCGCGCGAGGCCGAGGCGTCGGCCCGCACGGCCGACCTCGAGCGCCAGCGCGCGAGCGACCTCGAGCGCATCGCGCAGCTCGACCGGCACGAGGCCGTCCGTGCGGAGCGGGCCGCGATGGCGCGCGACCTGCACGACGTCATCGCGTCGCACCTGTCGACCATCGCCATCCACTCCGGCGCCGCGCTCGCCCTCCCGCCCGACGCCGCGAAGGACCGGGCGGCGCTCGAGCAGGTGCGCGCGAGCGCCGTCGCCTCGCTCGACGAGATGCGGTCCATGATCCTGCTGCTGCGCACGGAGGGGCGGCGCGAGGACGGCGGCGCGTCCGACGCCGTCGTCGCCCCCGGCCGCCTCGCCGGCCTCGACACGCTCCTCGACGCCGCGCGCGCGACGACGACCGTCACGCTCCGCGACCCGGACGGCGTCGCGGCGTCGCGCCTGCCCGCGGCGGCGGACCAGGCGCTGTTCCGCATCGCGCAAGAGGCCGTGACGAACGCGCTCAAGCACGCGCCCAGCGCCCCGGTCGTCGTCGATCTCTCCCGGCACGGGGCGGCCGTCGTGCTGGAGGTGCGCGACGACGGCGCCCCCGGTTCCGGGACGGTCGAGGCGCCGCTGAGCGCGGGCACCGGCCTGCTCACGATGCGCGAGCGCGCCGACGGTCTCGGCGGCACGTGCAGCGCCGGCCCGCTGCCCGCGGGCGGGTGGTCCGTGCGCGCCGAGATCCCCGTGGCCGGGCTCCCCGTCGAGAGGCAGGACGCGTGACGCGACGACCGGTCCGGGTGCTCCTCGCCGACGACCACGCCGCCATCCGGGCGGGCCTGCGCCTCCTGCTCGACGCCGCGCCCGACGTCGAGGTGGTCGGCGAGGCCGCGGACGGCACCGCCGCCGTCACGAACGCCCGGGCGCTGCGGCCCGACGTCGTGCTCATGGACCTGCGGATGCCGGGCGTCGACGGCATCGAGGCCACGCGCGTCATCACCGGCGAGCGCCTCGCCGAGGTCCTCGTGCTCACGACGTTCGACCTCGACGAGTACGTGGACGGGGCGCTGCGCGCCGGGGCCGCGGGGTTCCTCCTCAAGTCCGCCGAGCCCGCCGCGCTGATCGACGCCGTGCGGCGCGTCGCCGACGGAGACGGCGTCCTCGCACCCGAGGTCACTCGCCGGCTCCTCGCCGCGTTCGCGCGCGACCCCGTGCCCGACGCCGCCCCCCGGCTCCCCGCGGGATCGCGCCCGGGCGGCACGGACGGTCCCGGGGACCCCGCGGCGTCGGGTGGCGGAGGCGTCGTCGACGACCGGCCCGACCCGCGGCTCGCCGACCTCACGCCGCGCGAGGTCGACGTGCTCGCGGCGCTCGGCCGCGGCCTGTCCAACCAGGGCATCGCGACCGACCTCTACATCACCGAGGCCACGGCCAAGACGCACGTCTCGCGCGTGCTCGCGAAGCTCGGCGTCGCGACCCGCATGCAGGCGGCGATCGTCGCGCGGGACTCCGGCCTCGCCTGACCGCCCCCCTGCACCCGACCGCCGACCAGCGCCCGCCGCCCAGCGCCCAGCCCCCGTCGCCCAGCCCCCGTCGACCACGGGGTCACCGACCGGAACCCGCCCGATCCGGTCGCCGACCCCGTGCTCGCCGGGTGGGCGGGGGGTTGGCCGGGGGCCGCAGGCAAGCCAGGTCGGGCGAGGTCAGGCCGGGGCGAGGTCCGGGCTCTGCACGACGAGGGCGGCGTGCCGGGCGCCCGCGCGCATCGCCTCCTCGACGCCTGCCCCGCGCAGGTGCGCGTCGAGGAACCCGGCGAAGAATCCGTCGCCGGCGCCGTTCGTGTCGACGACGTGCGGTACGGGCTGTGCCGGGACCTCGACGAAGCCGCCCTCCGGCGTGAGCGCGACCGCGCCGCGCGAGCCGTGCGTGCAGACCACCAGGCGCGCGCCCGCCGCGACCCGGGCGGCCATGAAGCCGCGCCAGTCGTCGAGCCGGTCCCCGCTGAGGAACACGTGCGTGCCCGCGTCGACCCAGGGCCGGTGGAACGCGGACTCGCCGTCGTAGTCGTGCAGGTCGACCCAGACGTCGCGACCGCGCGCCACGGCGAGGTCGAGCACCGGGAGCGCGGGCACGGCGAGGTCGACGACGACGGCCCGCGCCGCGTCGAGCGCCGCGACCGTGGCGTCCCACGCCTCGCCCTGGGCCGGGACCTCGCCCGGTGCGCGCAGGTAGACCGAGACCCGGCCGCCGTCGTCGTCCATGAGGTTGAGGTGGCTCTCGGTGCGGCCGTCGGGCGACGGCTCCGCGAGCACCCGCACGCCCGCGCCCTCGAGCACGGACCGGACGCGCGCGGCGTCGTCGTCCGTCCCGAGCACGGTGCGCAGGAGCACCGACCGGCCGAGGCGTGCGAGGTTGAGCGCCTTGCCCGCGGACGTGCCGCCGACCGTGTGCCGGTGCGACCGCGCGAACACGGTGTGCGGCGTGGGAGCGGGCAGCTCGTCGAGCTGGACGAGGAGGTTCCACGACGCCGGCCCGGCGACGAGGACCTCGGCCTGCGGGGGCGTCATCGGTCCGTCACCGTGATGCCGAGGCTGTGGGCGAACGTCGCGGCGAGGCGGGCGAGCTGCATCGAGTCGATGGTCGAGCCGCGCAGCGACTCGATGCCGCCGAGCTCGTCGATCTCCGCGCCGCGCAGGTCCACGTGGGCGAGCGTGGCGCCCTGCACGTCGAGCCGGCGCACGCGCGTGCCCTCGAACGCGACGCGCAGCGCGTCGGACGCGACGAGGTCGAGCTCGTCGATCGTGCAGTCGGTGAACACCACGTCGCGCAGCGACGCGCCCCGCAGGTTGACGAACCCGAGCTTGCAGCCGACGAACCGCACCCCGGCCCACGACGACTCGTAGAGCTCGGCGGACCCGAGGCGCGCGCCCCGCACCTCGACCTCGCGCCACCGGCCGCGCGTCCCGCGCACCACCGGGACGTCGAGGCGCCCCAGCACGACCTCCGTGAGCGTCACCGCCCCCAGGTCGGCCTCGTCGGCGCGCACCTGGTCGAGCCGCGTGGAGAACACGGTCGCGCCGTGCAGGTCGAGCCGGTCGAGGCGCAGGTCGGTGATCTCGAACCCCTCGAGGTCGGCCTCCGCCTCGAGGTCGTAGGCGTCACCGGGCTGGAGGTCGTCCAGGACGACCGGGTCGATCGCGGGTGGTTCGGTCGTCGGCTTCTTCGGGGGCACGCCCCGAGCCTAGGCCGGGCCGCCCACGCGGCGAGGAGCCTCAGGGCTCCGGGTGCAGGGCGTCGTAGCGCCAGAACCGGCGCTGGGCCCGCACGACGAGCCACAGCACGACGACGCACGCGACACCCCCCGCGACGGCGGCCCACGCCTCCCCCACCCAGGTGGCCTGCGCCCCGAGCACGAGCTCGCCGAGGCGGGGCCCGCCCGCGACGACGACGATGAACACGCCCTGGAGGCGGCCGCGCATGTCGTCGGGCGTCGCGGTCTGGAGGATCGTCTGGCGGAACACCGCGCTCACGGCATCGGACGCGCCCGCGAGCGCCAGCGCGACGCTCGCCGCGACGACGCCGCCCACGAGGACGGTCGTCGGGGTCGTCGCGCCCACGCCGAGGAGCACGACGCCGAACAGCACGATCGACAGCCCGTAGGCCGTGATCGCCCACACGATGACGCGGCCCTGCCACCGCACGCGGGACAGGCCGCCGGAGAACACGCCCGCGAGCACCGCCCCGACGGCGAACGCCGCGGTGAGGACGCCCGTCGTCGCCTCGCCGCCCCCGAGGAACACGACGCCGGCGGCGGGCAGGAGCACGCGCGGCGAGGCGAGCACCATCGCGGCGAGGTCGACGAGGAACGTCGTGCGGACGTTGGGCTGGGTCGCGAGGTACCGCAGGCCGTCCACGACGGACCGCCACCCCACGACGCGGCGTCGGCGCCCCGCGGGAGCGGCGGCGACCGCGGCCGGGGCGCCGGGACCGGCGGGCAGCGGCGGGATGTCGGGGAGCCGCCACACCGCCCACAGCGCAGCCGTGAACAGGACGGCGTCGATCGTGTACGCGACCTGGTAGCCCCACAGCGCGACGAGGAACGCGCCGCCCAGCGGGCCGACGGTGAGCGCGACGTTCCACGCGATCGTCTGGAGCGCGTTCGCCGCGGGCAGGAGCCGGGGCTCGACGAGGCGCGGGATGATCGCGGAGCGCGCCGGGTTGTTGATCGCGAACGCGGCGGACTGCGCCGCGACGAGCGCGTAGAGCACGCCGACGGAGTTCAGGTGCAGCCACGCCTGGACGGCGATGAGCGCGGTGACCACCCACAGCGCCGTCGAGGCCGCGAGCGCGACCTTGCGGCGGTCGTACGCGTCGACGAGCGCGCCGCCGTAGAGCCCGAGCACCACGAGCGGCACGAGCGCGCAGAGGCCGAGCACGCCGACCGCGAGCGACGAGCCCGTGAGCGCGTACACCTGCAGGCCGACGGCGACGACCGTGAGCTGCGAGCCGAGGTTGGAGATGCCGAGCCCCCACCACAGGCGGCGGAACGGCGGGGAGATGCGCAGCGGGGTCGTGTCGGCGAGAAGACCGTTGACTCGAGCCACGACCGCCGAGCCTACGTCAGCCGGCGGGTGGGCCCGTCCTCGTGGTGCCGGGCTCGTCCGCGTCCGCGAGGGCGCTGTCGCGCGCCTCCGCCTCGCCCCACGCGTCGACGTGGCGGTGCGGAGGTCCGGGCGGCGGCGAGTACCCGGGGTGCGGCCCGGGCGTGAGGTAGGTGCGCGCGAAGAACAGCGAGGCGGCGAGGTCCTCGCGCCGCTCGGCCGCGGTGCGGGCGCGCCGCGTCGAGATCTCGACGACGACGTCCCCCTCCCAGCCGCGGCGCACGAGCTCGGCCAGGACGAGGTCGCACGGCTGGTCGCCGCGCCCGGGGACGAGGTGCTCGTCCGTGATGGACGACGACCCGTCCGCGAGGTGCACGTGCGCGAGGCGGCCGTCGAACACGTCGAGCAGCGCGAGCGCGTCCTGCTGCGCGACGGCGGCGTGCGACAGGTCGAGCGTGACGTGCTCGTAGCCGTGCTCGGACGGGTCCCAGCCGGGCAGGTACGCCTGCATCTCGCGCTTGCGGCTGCGCCACGGGTACATGTTCTCGACCGCGATGGTGACGCCCTCGGTCTCGTCGAGCTCGCCGACGAGGTCCTCGAACTCGCGCGCGTACCGGTACTGCCAGCGGAACGGCGGGTGCACGACGACGGTGCTCGCCCCGACCTCCTGCGCCAGCTCGACGCTGCGCCGCAGCTTGGGTCCGGGCGATCGTCCCCACACGCGCTGGCTCACGAGGAGCGTGGGCGCGTGGATGCTGCGGATCGGCACGTCGTGCTCGGCGGAGAGCCGGCGCAGCGCCGCGGCGTCCTGCGTCGTCTCGTCGGACCACACCATGACCTCGACGCCGTCGTACCCGAGGTCGGCCGCCGCCTCGAAGGCGTACTGGGCCTTGCGCGGGTAGACGCTCGCCGTGGACAGCGTGACGTGGATGCGCGGCGGCTCCCCCGGTGACGGTGGGGCCTCTCGCGGCGTCGTCGCGTCTGACATGCCGGTCACCCTAGACCCGTCCGCTGTGGCCCACACCAGCGGGCGGTCGGCGCCGACGACGCCGCGCCGCGCGGAGGGCTTCCGACCCTCCCCTTTCCGGGCCGGATCGCCTAGGATGCACTGGTCCAGACCACTTGTCTGCCGGAGGAACACCATGGACCGTGCCGTCGTCGTCGCGATCACCGAGGGCCTGCACGCCCGCCCGGCCGCGCTCTTCGTCAAGACCGCCGCCGCCCAGCCCGCGCCCGTGCGCATCGCCAAGCCCGGCGGCGACGCCGTCGAGGCGGCGAGCATCCTCGGGGTCATGACGCTCGGCGTCTCGGCCGGGGACGAGGTCGTGCTGTCGACCGACGCCGACGGCGACGACGCGAGCGCCTCGATCGACGCGCTCGTCGCCTTCCTGGAGCAGACCGAGGTCGCCTGACGCCGTGCCCGGCCCCGCCGTCGCGGGGCCGGGCACGGCCCTCGTCACAGGCCCAGCTCGTCGAGCACGGGGAGCCGGGCGCGCACCGCCGCGCGCGCGGCGTCGGGCGTGGGCTGCTGCAGCGCGAGGAACGCGAGCTCCTCGCACTCCTCCGACGTCGTGGCCGCCAGCACCGCGGCGACGTCCGGGAGCGCGCGCGGCGTCATGGACAACGACGTCACGCCGAGCCCGACGAGCACCGGGGCGAGCACCGGGTCGGCCGCCGCCTCCCCGCACACGCCGAGCGGTCGCCCGTTGAGCGCCGCGCCCGAGCCCGTGGCCCCGACGAGCGCGAGGACCGTCGGCTGCCACCCGGTGGACAGGCGCGCGAGGTCGGAGACCTCGCGGTCGGCCGCCATCGTGTACTGCGTGAGGTCGTTCGTGCCGATGCTCGCGAACGCCGCCCTGGCCAGCACCCAGCGCGCGCCGAGGGCCGCGGCCGGCACCTCGATCATCACGCCCGCCGTCGCGAGGCCGTGGTCCGCGCACAGCGCGACGAACGACTCCGCCTCGTCCGGCGTCGCGATCATCGGCGCCATGACCCACACGTCCGCCGCCTCCGCCTCCGCCGCGCGCGCGACGGCGGTGAGCTGGCGGTCGAGCACCTCGGGGTGGCGGCGCGCGGTCCGCAGTCCGCGCACCCCGAGCGCCGGGTTCGGCTCGGCGTCGGGCGTGACGAACGGGAGCGGCTTGTCGGCGCCCGCGTCGAGCGTGCGCACGACGACCTTGCGGTCCGGGAACGCGGCGAGCACCTCCCGATAGGCCGCGACCTGCTCGTCGACCGTCGGCTCGACGGTGCGGCCGAGGAAGCAGACCTCGGTGCGGAACAGGCCGACACCCTCCGCGCCCGCCTCGGCGGCGGCGCGCGCGTCCGCGCCGTCCGCGACGTTGGCGAGCAGCTCCACGCGGCGGCCGTCCGCCGTCCGCCCCGGGCCGTCGAGGCGCCGCCGGGCGCGGCGCGCGCCCCGGGCCGCGACGACCGCCGCCACGTCGTGCTCCGACGGGTCGCGCTCCACCGTGCCGAGGCCGCCGTCCACGAGCACGGTCTCGCCGTCGCGCAGCGCGAGCGCGCCCTCGACCGCGACGACGGCCGGGATGCCCAGGGCGCGCGCGAGGATCGCGGTGTGCGACGTCGGCCCGCCGCCCCGCGTGACGACCGCGAGCACGCGCTCGGGGTCGAGCTGTGCCGTGTCCGCGGGCGCGAGGTCGTCGGCCACGAGCACGAAGGGATGGCCCGGGTCGGGCACACCCGGCACGGGGAGGCCGAGCAGGGTCGCGACGATCCGGTCGCGCACGTCCCGCACGTCGCGCGCCCGCTCGGCGAGGAGGCCGCCCAGCGCCTCGAGCCGCCCGACGACGACCCCCGCCGCGTCCCACACGGCCCGGGCCGGGGTGGCCCGCTGCTCCCGCACCCGCCCGACGGCGTCGCGCGCCAGGGCGGGGTCGGCCGCCATCGCGGCGGTCACGCCCAGGACCTCCGCCGCGGTGCCCTCGGCCCGCGCCGCGCGGGCCGTGAGGTCCTCCTGGACCGTCGTCGCCGCCGCGAGGACCTGCGTCACCGCGAGGTCGACGTCGGCGTCCGACGCGTCGGCGGGCAGCGGCGCCGGGTCCGGCTCCGCGACCGAGCCGGGCATCCGGGCCACCGGCCCCGCCCCCCGCCCGGGGCTGACCGGCACGCCGGTCAGCCCCGGGTCGGCGGCCCGCGCCGGGGCGCGCGTCGCGTCGTCGGCGAGCGTCACGCCGTGCCCCCGCTGCCGGACGCGCCCGCCCGGCCCCGGGCGCCCGCCTCCGCCGCGTCGGCGTCGCGTCGCACCGGCGAGACCTCCGCCGCCGAGGCGTCGGGCCGCGCGTCCTCGGTGGTGTCGACGGCGCCGGTCGCCTGGACGGCACCCTCCGCGTCGTCGTCCTCACGACCCGGCGTCCGCAGGTTCCAGCGGGTGATGACGAAGCGGAAGAGGACGTAGTAGAGCACCGCGTACCCGAGCCCGATGGGGATGAGGAGCAGCGGCATCTCGGCGATCCGGAAGTTCAGCAGGTAGTCGATCGCGCCGGCGGAGAAGCCGAACCCGTCGCGGATGCCGAGCGCGTTGACGAGCGCCATCGACGTGCCGGTGAGCACCGCGTGGATGACGTACAGCGGGTAGGCGACGAACACGAACGCGAACTCGAGCGGCTCAGTGACGCCCGTGACGAACGAGACGAGCGCGGCCGAGCCCATGATGCCCGCGACGACCTTGCGCTGCGCCGGCTTGGCGGTGTGGACGATCGCGAGCGCGGCGGCCGGGAGCGCGAACATCATGATGGGGAAGAACCCGGTGAGGAAGGTGCCCGCCGTGGGGTCGCCCGCGAGGAAGCGGAAGATGTCGCCCTGCGCGACCGTGCCGTCGGCGGCGGTGTACTCGCCGAACTGGAACCACGGCAGCGAGTTGAGCAGGTGGTGCAGGCCGATCGGCACGAGGAGGCGGTTGAGCGTGCCGAAGACGAACGCGCCGAGGATGGTCGAGCCCGTGACGAACCCGCCGATCTGCTCGTTGATGAGCCAGTCGAAGGCAGGGTAGATCAGCGCGGCCACCACGGCGATGAGCACCGAGACGCCCGCCGTGACGATCGGCACGAACCGTCGCCCGCCGAAGAACGCGAGGTACGGCGGCAGCTTGATCCGGTAGTACTTCTGGTACAGCAGCGCGGCCGTCAGGCCGATGACGATGCCCCCGAGCACGCCGTAGTTGATGAGCGCCTGCGTCTCGCCCTCTGCCGCCTCGCCGAGCACGTAGGGCGAGAGCGAGTCGGTGACGCCGGAGAACACGAGGTAGCCGATGAGGGCCGCGAGACCCGTCGTCCCGTCGGCCTTCTTGGCGTACCCGACAGCGACGCCGAGGGCGAAGATGATCGGCAGGTTGCTGAAGAGCGCGTTCCCCGCGGCGCCGAGGACGTCGGCGACGGGCTGCATCCACGCGAAGGTCCCGGCGGCGCCCTGGGCTCCGAGCATGTCCGGCTGACCGAGACGCATCAGCAGCGCGGCGGCGGGCAGCGACGCGATGGGCAGCATGAGCGAGCGCCCGACGCGCTGGAGCTGCGCGAAGCCGGGCACCCCCCTCTTGGTCCTCGTCGGTTCGGCGACGGTCGTCATGTCCTTCTCCTCCTGGGCAGGCCTGGGGCGCAGGCGAGGTGCGTCGAGCGGCGGCTGTGGCGCGACGTCGTGCGGCGTCGTTGCCGGTCCCGGGGCGCGACGAGAAGACCTGGGGTCGTCGTGCCCGGGCTGTCGGTCCAGGTTGTCTGGACCACTTGCAGGAAGAGTGGTCTAGACCTCATGATGTGTCAACCCCCGAGGGTGACCCGGGACACACGGCAGGCCCCGCGGGGCGCGTCGTCGCAGGTCGCACGACGGCCGGGCGACGACAATGCAGCCGTGGAGAACGCGGCACCGGAGCAGGGCGGTCGGGGACGACTGGGACCAGGGACGGCACGAGGACGAGGACGCGGCACGACGATGAGCAGGTCACGATCGCAGGCGAGCGAGCACAAGTACCTCACGGTGCGCGCCTACCTCGCCGACCTCGTGGCGAGCGAGCTCTCCGTCGGCGACGCGGTGCCGTCCGAGCGCAGCCTCACCGAGAAGTTCGGCGTCTCGCGCATGACCGTGCGCCAGGCCGTCGACGCGCTCGTCACGGAGGGTGTGCTGGAGCGCGCGCAGGGGCGGGGCACCTTCGTCGCGCCGCCGCGCGCCGACTTCGAGATGCGCCTCACGACGTTCGGCGAGGAGGCACGACGGCGCGGCATGGAGCCGGGCACCGAGGTGCTGGAGGTCGGGACCGTCCCCGCGCCCGCGTCCGTCGCCGAGTCGCTCGGCCGCGCGACCGGCGACCCGATGCACCACGTCGTGCGCCTGCGCACCGCGGACGGGTCGCCCATGAGCGTCGAGGAGGCCTGGATCCCCGTGGACCTCGCCCCCGACCTGCTCGACGACGGCGTGCCCGAGAGCCTGTACGGCGCCCTGCGCGAGCGCGGCCTCGCGCCGACGTGGGGCGAGGACACGATCACCGCGTCCGACGCCACCGTCCAGGAGCAGAAGCTGCTCGGGCTCCGCGCCTCGCGAGCCGTCATGCGCACCGTGCGGCGCACGTTCGCGGGCGACTCGCCCCTCATGTACTCCCGCTCCAGCTACCGCGGCGACCGGTACAGCGTCTTCGTCCCGCTCCGCGAGGCGCGCCCGACGCTCGTCCCGCGCAGCACCACCGCCGACGACGCCGCCGCGGACGGGGGCGCCGTCACCGACGACGCGCCGACCGACCAGCTCGCCCCCGTGCCGGTGCCGGCACGGGCGACCGAAGGGAACGACCGATGACACAGTCCGACGCGGAACGCGCCGCGACGATCCTCGCCGGCCTCGGCGGGGTGGGGAACATCGAGGAGATCGACCCGTGCACCACGCGGCTCCGGTCGCTCGTCAAGGACCCCGCGCTCGTCGACGCCGCGCTCCTGCGCCGCGCCGGCGCGTTCGGCGTCATGGTGAACGGGCGGGTCGTGCAGGTGGTGGTCGGCCCGCAGGTCGACACCATCGCGTCCGACCTCGCCGACCTCATGTGAGGAACCCGGCCCGGGCGCGACCCGGGCCACCGCCCTTCCCCGCGCACCCCGCGCACCCCGACCGGCACGGTTGCCGGCCGGGCCCCCCGACCCGGCCCCGGCCGGACCCCGACCACGAGGAGCACCCGTGAGCAAGGCAGAGCAGATCCTCCGAGGCCTCGGCGGCGACGCGAACGTCCTCGACCTGGAGGCGTGCATCACGCGCCTGCGCGTCGAGGTCGAGGACCCGGCGCTCGTCGACGACGCCACGCTGACCGCGGCCGGGGCGATCGCCGTCGTGCGGTCGGGCGCCGCGATCCAGGTCATCGTCGGCCCCGAGGCGGACAACATCGCCTCCGACATCGAGGACCTCCGCTGATGGCGGCGACGCTCACGGTGCTCGTCCCCGTCACGGGCACGGTCGTGGACGTCGGCGACGTCGACGACCCCGTCTTCTCCGCCGGGCTCGTCGGCCCCGGGCTCGCGGTCGAGCCCGACGACGCGCAGGGGGGCGAGGCCGTCGCGCCCATCACGGGCACGGTCGTCAAGCTGCACCCGCACGCGTTCGTCGTCCAGCACGACGACGGCCGCGCGGTCCTCGTCCACCTCGGCATCAACACCGTCCAGCTCGGCGGCGAGGGCTTCACGACCCACGTCGCGCAGGGCGACCACGTCCAGCGCGGCACGGTGCTCGTCACGTGGGACCCGAAGGCCGTGCGCGCCGGCGGCCGCTCGGCCGTGTGCCCGGTCGTCGCGCTCGAGGCGGCGCCCGACGACGTGACCTCGCTCGCCGAGGTCGGGGCGTGGGCCGCCCACGGCGAGGAGCTGCTCACCTGGGGCTGATGCGTCGGGCCCCGATCGGCCGAGAGGGCCCACGGCGAGCGATTGTGCGGACCCCTTCCATATGCGAGGCTTCGATACTGACGCCACGTCCACAGGGGGCGAGCACGGCGTCAGGATGCTCGCGCATCACACCCGATGAAGGGGGAACGATGAAGTTCACGAAGCTCGTCGCCGTCGTCGCCGCCGCTGCGGCGCTGGCCCTCGCCACGCCGACCGTCGCGAACGCGGCGGAGACGCGGACGTACACCAACACGTTCGGCAGCTGCCGGGTCCTCGTGATCTCCTACGCCAACGCCGGCGGGGCGAAGACGACGGCCACCTACCGGCTCCTGGGCGGGCAGTCCAAGACCTTCAGCACCGCGGGCCACATCCTCGGCCACTCCTGGACCGCCTGCTGACGATCATGCGTCACCGGGGTCGGGCTCCGTCGGAGCCCGACCCCGCGCACGTCCACCGAGGGTCCCGGTGCGGGCCGTGGTCTAGCCGCGCAGCGGGAGCGTGAGGGCAGGGACGTCGCCCGGCTCGCCGCGGTCGACCACGCGGACCGGCACGCCCCAGTCCTGCTGCGCGAGGTGGCACGCGGGGAACACGTCCGGGTCGGGCTCGCCGTCGGGGCCGAGCGGGACGACGTCGCACGACGCCGCCCGGGCCGTCACGTGCAGCACGCCCTCCCCGACCGCGGGGTTGATGACCAGGTCGCGGCCGAGCTCGACGCCGACGCCCTCCCCGGACAGCAGCAGCTCGGGCGGCGTCGCGCTCACGCGCAGCTCCGTCGACGGGCCGAACCGGTCGTCGAGCTTCTGCCCCGGCGCCGGGACGAACGGGACGTCGAGCCACAGCGGCCCGGCCCCGATGTCGGTGACGGGGCGCTGCGTGCGGTGCGCGCCGCCGTCGAGCACCTCGCCCGCGAGCGACGCCGGGAGCGCGACGCGCGTCAGGCGGTGCGCCGCGGACTCCACGACGAGCAGGTGGACCTGCGGCTCGCCGCCCGGCCCCTCGCTCACCTGCACGACGACGCCGCTCGGCTCCGCGAGGCCCGTCGCCAGGGTCGTGACCTCGCCCGCGAGCCGCGTCCCCTGGGCGTCGTCCCCGACGCTCCCGGCGTCACCGGCCGCGGGCGCGAACCGGCGCAGCGCGCCGTCGTAGGTGTCGGCGACGACGACGCTCCCGTCGGGCAGCGTCGCGACCCCGAGCGGGTGCTGCATCAGCGCCTGCTCGGCCGGGCCGTCGCGGTGGCCGAAGTCGAACAGCCCCTGCCCGACGGCGGTCCGCACCTCGACGCCCTCGGGCACCACGGCGACGCCACCGCCCAGCCCGGACACGCGGCGCAGCGCCGAGGTCTCGGCGTCGGCGACCCAGACGGCGCCGTCGGGTGCGACCGCCAGCCCGGACGGCTGGGCGAACCAGGCCGACGCCCCCGGCCCGTCCTCCAGACCCTCGTTCATCGTCCCGGCCAGCAGCCCGAGCTTCCACCCGTCGAAGGCCCACAACGTGTGATGGCCCGCCATCGCCACGACGAAGCCGGCCAGCTCGTCCGACCAGGCGACGTCCCACGGCGAGGAGAGCCGCACGTCGCGCGGGTCGTAGGTGGAGCCCGGGTCGAACGGTCCGAACCGGGGCGTGCCCTCGTCGTCAGGGACCACGACGTTCTCGACCCCGCCCACCATGAACTGCTCGCCCGTGCCCGCGACCGTCGTCACGTGCCCGTCGGCGAGCCGTACCCCGCGGAGCGCATGGTTCGCGGTGTCCGCCACGAGGACGTCGAACCCGTACGTCGCACGCTCCCGCTCCGGGACGAGGCACAGCCCGTTCGGCTCGGCGAACCGCGCGTCCTCGGGGCCGCCATCAACGAGCCCGCGCTCGCCGGACCCGATGCGCCGGACGAGCGTCTCGCCGTCGGGCAGGAGCTCGGCGAGCGCGTGGTGCCCGGCGTCCGCGACGAGGAGGTTGCCGCCCGGGAGCTCGATCGCCTTCGCGGGGAAGCGCAGCGTGCCCGACGACGGCGCGGGCGCCACGTACGGGCCGTCGCCCCGGTGCAGCGTGCCCTTCGCGTCGTGCTCCGCGACGAGCTCCTCGACGAGGGCGGCGATCGCGGACGCGTGCCCCTCCCCCGCCATCTGCGCGACGACGTAGCCCTCGGGGTCGACGACCACGAGCGTCGGCCAGGCGCGCGCCGCGTACGCGGACCAGGTGACGAGCTCCGGGTCGTCGAGCACCGGATGGTGGACCTCGTACCGCTCGACCGCGGCCGCGAGCGCCGCCGGGTCCGCCTCGTGCTCGAACTTCGGCGAGTGCACGCCGACGACGACCAGCACGTCGCGGTGCCGCTCCTCGAGCTCGCGCAGCTCGTCGAGGACGTGCAGGCAGTTGACGCAGCAGAAGGTCCAGAAGTCGACCAGGACGATCTTGCCGCGCAGGTCGGCGAGGGTCAGGTCGCGGTCCCCGGTGTTGAGCCAGCCGCGCCCGACGAGCTCGGACGCGCGGACACGGGGAAGTCGCTCGGTGGTCACGCGGCCATTCTCGCGCGCCGGCGCGCTGTGGACCGACGACGCCTCAGGGGCGGCGCAGGTCTCGGCGCAGCGCGTGGAGCTCCCGCGTCGCGCCGAGGCCGACCACGGCGACCAGGTCGCCCCCGACGCGCAGCTCGGTGAGCAGCCCGCCGCCGTCGAGCGTGCGGTGCTCCGGGGTGGCGCCGGGCACGGCGACGCCGAACCCGGCGACCTGGGCGCCGTGCAGCACGAGGGTGAACCCGGCGTCGGGCACGTACGGGCCGGGGTCCGGGCCGCCGACGAGACGGCGCAGGACGGCGCGTGCCGCGTGGGCGCCCTGCGCGACGGCGGCGTCCCAGTGGTCGGTCCGGAACCGTCGTCCGCGCCGGTCCCGGTGGACGGCGACCGCCCCGGCCGCGAACAGGCCGGGCGCGCCGGGGACGGCGAGGCGGTCGTCGACGTCGACGCCGCCGCCGGTGCCGGGTGCGGCGGGCGCGGTGCCGTGCGCGACGACCGCGAGGTCGGACTCCAGGACCGTCCCGCCCGCGAGGCGCACCGTGACGCCGCCCGGGTGCTCGATCACCGCCTCGACCCGGCGGCCGAGATGGGCGTCGAGGTGCTCCTCGTGGCGCAGGGCGGCGGCGCGCGCGACCGCGGTCCCGAGCGCCCCCGCGAGCGGGAGCCGGGAGCGGGCGACGAGGTGGACGGTCGCGCCGACCTCGGCGAGCCAGGCGGCGGTCTCGGAACCGACGAACCCGGCGCCGAGCACGGTGACCGTGCGGCGCGCGGGATCGGGGCCGAGCAGGGCACGCATCCGCTCGGCGTCCCGCGCGGTGTGCAGGTGCACCACGCGGGACTCCCCGCCGTCGGCGCCCGCGAGCGCCGGGACGCGGTCCACGGCCGGACCGGGGCGAGGCACCGCCCCGGTCGCGAGGACGACGGCGGCGGCGGTGAGCTCGCGCCCGTCCGCGAGGACGACGGCCCGCCGCGCGGGGCCCAGCCCGGTCGCGCGCGCCCGCACGAGCTCGACGTCGGGCGGCACCGGCAGGGCGGCCTGCTCCGCGGTGAGCAGACCCTGGAGGATCGCCTTGTCGACGAGGGTGCGCAGGTACGGCTCCCCCTCCTCGCCGTGCACGAGGGCGACGCGACCGTCGAACCCCTCGCCGAGCAGCGTCGTCACGGCTGCGAGCCCGGCTGCTCCGCCGCCGACCACCACCACGTCCGGCCTGTCCACGTCGCCCATCTCTCCTCCTTGACCTCCATACCCCCTGTGGGTATATTCGCCATCCTAGCCATACCCCACGGGGGTATCAGCACCGAGGAGGAGCGTCGTGAGCATCGTCGAGATCGAGTACCAGGTGACCGGGATGACGTGCGGCCACTGCGAGATGTCGGTGCGCGAGGAGGTCGGGCAGGTGCCCGGCGTCACCGCGATCGACGTGAGCGCGACCACCGGTCGGCTGGTCGTCACGGCCGACCAGCCCCTCGACGACGCCGCGGTCCTCGCCGCCGTCGACGAGGCCGGCTACACGGCGGAGCGGACGCGATGAGAGCCCCCGCCCGGATCGCGCTCTACGTCGCCGGGCTCGGGGTCGTGTTCGTGGCCTCGGCCGCGGTCGCGGGCGCCGTCGTCCCCGAGGGGGCGCTGTCGGAGCCGCCCGCCGCGCACGCGCCGGAGCAGCACGTCGCCACGAGCGACGACCCCTCGCAGGAGACCACGAGAGGAGCGGACATGGTCGGCGGACTGTCCTTGGAGCAGGGCGGCTACACGCTCGGCGAGATCGAGGCGCCGCAGTCGCCGGGCACGCCCGGCGAGCTCGCCTTCACCCTGACCGACCCGACGGGCGCGCCGGTGACCGACTTCGCCGTCGCGCACGAGCAGCGCCTGCACCTCGTCGTCGTGCGCTCCGACGGGGCGCACTACCGCCACGCCCACCCCGAGCTGGACGACGCCGGCCGCTGGTCGGTGCCCTGGACGTGGGACGCCGCGGGCACCTACCGCGTGTACGCCGACGCCGTCCCCGCCGGCGGCGACCCGATCACCCTGAGCCGCACCGTCGAGGTCGCGGGCGACGTCGTGCCCGTCCGGGCGGGAGCCCCCACGACCACGGCGTCCGTCGACGGGTACGACGTCACGCTCGACGGGAGCCTCCAGGTCGGCACGGCCTCGCGCCTGACGCTCGAGGTCACGCGGGACGGCGAGCCGGTCACGACGCTCGAGCCGTACCTCGGCGCGTTCGGCCACCTCGTCGCGCTCCGCGACGGCGACCTCGCCTACCTGCACGCCCACCCCGAGGGCGCGGAGGCCGCGCCCGGCGAGGTCTCGGGCCCGACCGTGGCGTTCGCCGTCGAGGCACCCACCGCGGGCCGGTACCTCCTGTACCTCGACTTCCAGGTCGAGGGCCAGGTGCGCACCGCGGCCTTCACCGTCGAGGCCACCGGCGCCACGTCGACCCCGGCCGACGCCCCGGCCGACGACGACCCCGCCGCGCACGACGACCACTGACCACCCTGCACCGGGCAGCCCGCTGCCCGGCCGGAAGGAGAACCTCATGACGGCATCGGCCGCCCCGTCGCCGGGGACGTTCGTCGAGCTCGAGATCGGGGGGATGACCTGCGCCTCGTGCGCCATGCGGATCGAGAAGAAGCTCAACCGGCTCGACGGCGTCACCGCGACCGTGAACTACGCGACGGAGAAGGCGAGGGTCACCGTCCCGGACGGCGTCGACACGGCCACGCTCATCGCGGAGGTCGAGAAGACGGGCTACACGGCGCAGGTCCCGCGCGCCGAGGCCCCCGCCGCCAAGGAGGACGCGGGCACGGACGCGGACGACCCCGAGCTCACCGCGCTGCGGCACCGGCTGATCGGCGCCGTCGTGCTGTCGGTGCCGGTCATCGCCATGGCGATGATCCCCGCGCTCCAGTTCACGTACTGGCAGTGGGCGAGCCTCGTGCTCACCGCGCCCGTCGTGGTGTGGGCGGCGTGGCCGTTCCACCGCGCCGCGTGGACCAACCTGCGCCACGGCGCGGCCACCATGGACACCCTGATCTCCGTCGGGACCAGCGCCGCGTTCCTCTGGTCGCTGTACGCGCTCTTCCTCGGCACGGCCGGGGAGCCGGGCATGACGCACCCGTTCACGCTCTCGGTCGCCCGGACCGACGGCGCGGCGAACATCTACCTCGAGGTCGCCGCGGGCGTCACGACGTTCATCCTCGCGGGCCGCTACTTCGAGAAGCGGTCCAAGCGGCAGGCGGGCGCCGCGCTGCGCGCCCTGCTCGAGCTCGGCGCGAAGGACGTCGCGGTGCTGCGCGACGGCGCGGAGACCCGCATCCCGATCACCGACCTCGCCGTGGGCGACGAGTTCGTCGTGCGCCCGGGCGAGAAGATCGCGACGGACGGCACGGTCGTGGCCGGCACGTCCGCCGTCGACGCCTCGATGCTCACGGGCGAGTCCGTGCCCGTCGAGGTCGGGGAGGGCGACGCCGTCACCGGGGCGACCGTCAACGCCGGGGGGCGGCTCGTCGTCCGCGCGACGCGCGTCGGCGGCGACACCCAGCTCGCGCAGATGGCGCGCCTCGTCGAGGACGCGCAGTCCGGCAAGGCGCAGGTCCAGCGCCTCGCCGACCGGGTCTCCGCGATCTTCGTCCCCATCGCCATCGCGATCGCCGTCGGCGCGCTGGGCGCGTGGCTCGGGGCGGGCGCCCCGGCCTCGGCGGCGTTCACGGCCGCCGTCGCGGTCCTCATCATCGCGTGCCCGTGCGCCCTGGGCCTCGCCACCCCGACGGCGCTGCTCGTCGGGACGGGGCGCGGCGCGCAGATGGGCGTCCTCATCAAGGGGCCGGAGGTCCTGGAGTCCACGCGTTCCGTGGACACCGTCGTGCTCGACAAGACGGGCACCGTGACGACGGGCGTCATGACGCTCACCGACGTCGTCACCGGGACGGGCACCGACCGCGCGGAGCTCCTGCGCCTCGCGGGCGCGCTCGAGGACGCCTCCGAGCACCCCGTCGCCCGGGCGATCGCCCGCGGCGCGGTCCAGGAGGTCGGCCCGCTGCCCGTGCCCACGGAGTTCACCAACGTCGAGGGCAAGGGCGTGCAGGGCGTCGTGGACGGGCACGCCGTCCTCGTCGGCCGCGAGTCGCTCCTCGCCGAGTGGGCGCAGCACCTCCCGCGCGAGCTCGCCGACGCCAAGGCGCGCGCCGAGGAGCAGGGCGGCACGGCCGTCGTCGTCGGCTGGGACGGGCAGGCCCGCGGCATCCTCGTGGTGGCCGACGCGGTCAAGCCCACGAGCGCCGAGGCGATCCGCCAGCTCCGCGCCCTCGGCCTCACCCCGGTGCTCCTCACCGGGGACAACGCGACCGTCGCCCGACGGATCGCGGCCGAGGTCGGCATCGACGAGGTGATCGCGGAGGTCATGCCGCGCGACAAGGTCGACGTCGTCAGCCGGCTCCAGGGCGAGGGCAAGGTCGTCGCGATGGTCGGCGACGGCGTGAACGACGCCGCCGCGCTCGCCCAGGCGGACCTGGGCCTCGCCATGGGGACAGGCACGGACGTCGCGATCGAGGCCGCCGACATCACGCTCGTGCGGGGCGACCTCCGCTCCGCGGCCGACGCGATCCGGCTCGCGCGCCGGACGCTCGGGACGATCAAGGTGAACCTCTTCTGGGCCTTCGCCTACAACGTCGCCGCGATCCCGCTCGCCGCGCTCGGCCTGCTCAACCCCATGCTCGCCGGTGCCGCGATGGCGTTCTCGAGCGTCTTCGTGGTGGGCAACAGCCTGCGGCTGCGCTCGTTCTCCAGCCGCGCGACCGGCACGCAGCCCGGCACGCCCGCCCCGACCGCGCCGACGGCCCGGCTCGCCGGCGTCTGACCCCGACCCCGACCCTCCAGGAGGACCCCGCATGTGCCAGCACCACGACGACACGCATCCCGGCCACGACGACCACCCGCACGACGGCGGGCACCACGGTGCGCACGACACGGCGCACCACCACGCGCCCGCGACCGCCGCGGGGGTCGCGCCTGCGAGGGGTGAGACGGCGGACGACGACCTCGCCGAGTGCCCCGTGATGCGCGGGAGCATGGTCGCGAAGGCCCACGCCGAGGCGGCCGGGCTCGTGCGCGACCACGAGGGCGTGCGCTACTGGCTGTGCTGCTCGTCGTGCGGCCCGCTGTTCGACGCCGACCCGGCCCGGTACGCGCGCGCCGCCTGACCGCACGGATCACCGGCCGCGCGTCGTCCCGGCACCCTCGTGCCCGGTGCCGCACCCTCCCGGTGCGGTGCCGGGCACGCGTCGTGCGACGGACGGGCGGTGGGACGGAGGCTCAGGCGCGCGACGCCGTCACGTCGCCGACGACGCGCACCTCCACGTCGACGCCGTCCACGGTCTCGGGGACCGCGACGTCGTCGGACGTCACGTTCACGCGCAGCAGCCAGTCGTCGCCGACGCCGGACGTCCCGGCCCCGCGCACCGGGGCGCCAGTCAGGTCGGCGCGCGCGATGCCGACGCCGGTCACGCCGTCGAGGCCCGCGAGCTCGTCGCGCAGCGCGGCCTTGGCCTCCCGGGCTCGTTCGAGGGTCGCCACGGCAACCACCTCCCGCACCCATTGTGCGCCCGACGGCGGCCGGAAGGCAGGGCCGAGCGTCCCGCCCCCGAGGGGTCGGGCGAGCAGACCCGTCCGGACGGCCCGGGCAGCGTCGCGCCGGCTCAGCCGAGCAGCGTCGCGCCCAGCCGATCGAGCACGGTCCCGATCGGGTTGCAGTACGTGAGCCCGGTGCCGTTCGCGCCGCCGGTCTCCGACCCCGCGAACAGCAGCCCCAGCGCCACGCCGTCCTCGCGGTACACGAGCGACCCGGAGTCGCCGCCGCGCGAGAAGGGCCCGTCTCCCGTGGACTCGACCTCGATCTGGTCGTCGAAGCGCAGCGCGCCGAGCCCGTCGCCGTACCCGACGACGACGTCGTCGAGCTCGATCGCCGTGACCCGGCCCGCGGTGACGCCCGTGGTCCGGCCCGACTTGCCCACGACCTCGCCGCCCAGCGCGACCGCCGCCGTCGTGATCCGGCCGACCGGGTACTCCGGGTCGACCTCCGGGTCGTCGAGCAGCGCGACCGCGGCGTCCACGGTCTGCGTGCCCCCCGCCTCCAGGGGGACCAGCCCGGCGAGGGTCCCCACGCGGTCGTCGGGCGCGCGACCGCCGTCGGCCGGGCCGGGCTGCACGACGACGTCCCCCACCCGCGCGGCCGGCGAGCCGACGAGCACGTGCCAGTTGGACAGCGCGTAGACCGAGGCCTCGTCGGCGCCGTCGACGGCGGGCGGCGCGACGCGCACGAACGCCCCGAGCGTCCCCGCGGTGACGTCGACGTGCGCGACGGAGACCCCGGGCCGCAGCGGCCGGACACGGCCGGTCTCGCCGGTCGCGTACGCGGTGACGACGGGCGGGCGCACGCCCGGGCCGTCGTTACGGGCACGCCCGGCGCCCGGCGCGGCGGTGAGCGGACGGATGCGGCCCGTGCGCCGCACGTCCACCGTGTCGCCCGCCTCCGAGGCGACCTTGCGCGCGATGCTGCGCGCGGTGGGCACCCCGAGGCGGTACCGGACCGCGATCGCGTACCCGCCGTCGTCGTGCGGGGCGAGCCCGATCGCGAGCGTGGGGGCGCGCACGGCCTCCGCGGCGTCGGGCACGTCGCGCGCCTCGATCGCCGTGTCCGACCGGCCCGGCAGGCCCGACCGCTCGGCGAGCTCGCGCGCGTAGTCCGCGAGCTGCGACTTGATCTCCCGTGCCTTCTGCTGGTCCATCGGTGCACCGTCCCCTCGCCCGGCGGACGGCTCCCGCCGCCCGCGTCCTGCCGAGCGAGTCTGGCGGCAGCCGCCCACACGCGCACCGCGGCGCGCCGCACCCGCGTCAGGCGCGCAGGAGCTGCTCCACCCGGACGGACCGGCGGCGCGCGACGACGAGCGTCGTCACCGCGACGGACACGAGGCCCCACAGGACCAGGGCCACGGCGTCGCCCGCTCCCCCGGCCGCGCCGGGGTCGACGATCGACGTGAGCAGGCGGAGCGCCGAGCCCACCGGCAGGACGTCCCGCAGGCTCGTGAGCGCGACCGGGACGGTCGCGACGATGCCGGTCGCGACGAGCAGCACCGCGACGAGCAGGCCGATCGCGCGCCCCACGTTCCCGAGGAGCGCGGCGAGCGCCTGGTTGAGCGCGACGAACACGACCGACGCGAGCGCCCCGGCCGCGAGCAGACCGATCCAGCCGCCCACGCTCGCCCCCTCGACCGCGGCGAGGACGCCGCCGACCACGAGACCGGTCGCCGCGGCGATCCCGGCCGGGAGCGCGAGCGCCGCGAGCGCGAGCCGGCCGGGGCCGCGCGTCGACCCGAGGAGCCGTGCCGGGACCGGCGGGAACGCGACGAAGATCGCGAGCGCGCCCAGCCACAGCGCGAGCACCGCGAACAGCGGGCCGGTCGAGCCGGTCCCGAGGTCGTCGACGCCGGGCGCGGCCACGGGGTCGGCCACGACGCTCGCGAGGTTCTCGCGCTCCGCGTCGGTGTACGAGGGGATCTGCCCGGTCGCCTCGCCCAGACCGTCGGCGAGGTCGGACGTGCCGCCCGCGAGCTGCCCGACGCCGCCCGCGAGGTCGCCCGCGCCCGTCGCCAGCTCCTGGGTGCCGGTCGCGAGCTGGTCCGCGCCGGTCCCGAGGGCGCCGACGCCGTCGGCGAGCCGGTCCGCGCCGCTGCCGAGTGCCCCGACGCCGGCGGCCAGGCCGTCGGCCCCGGTGGACAGCTGGCCCGCGCCGCCGGAGAGCTGCGCCGCGCCGTCCGCGACCTGGCCCGCCCCGGGCGCGAGCTGCCCGAGCCCGGCGGAGAGCGCGGCCGCGCCCTGGGCCACTCCGGCGGCCCCGGTCGACGCCTGCGCCGCGCCCGCGGCCAGGTCGTCGGCGCCCGTAGCGAGCCGGTCGACGCCCGCCGCGAGCGCGTACAGACCGGTCGGGGCGCCACCCTGGCCCGACGGCGAGCCCGCCAGGGCCTCGTTCCCCGCGGCGACGCCCGCCGCGCCCGCGGCGAGCGGGCGCAGCGCGGCGAGCTGCTGGTCGAGCGCCTGGCACGTCGGGCTCGCCGGGTCCTGCGCGCACCCGGCGGCGACCTTCTGCTGCTCGAGACCGGCGACGACCTGGGCGAGGCCGCCCGCCACGTCGCGCGAGCCCGTCGCGAGCGCGGTCGCGGTCTCGGGGAGCGACCGGCCCGTCGACGTGCCGTCGGGCAGCCGCACGTCCGCGATCGAGGCGTCGAGCGCGCCGAGCCCGCTCGCGAGGTCCGACGCCCCGGTGGACAGCGCACCCACGCCGCCCGCGAGGCTCTGCGCCCCGGAGGCCAGCTGCCCCGCGCCCGCGGCGCTCTGGTCGACGCCGTCCGCCACCTGCCGCGACCCCGCGGCGAGGCCCTGGGCGCCGCTCGCGACGCCCTGCGCGCCCGACGCGAGCTGGTCCGCGCCGCTGCCGAGCTCCCCGACCCCGGCGGCGAGGCCGTCCGCGCCCGTACCGAGCTCCCCGACGCCGGACGCGAGCGCGCCCGCCCCGGTGGCGACCTCGCCCGCGCCCGACGCGAGCTGCGTCGCCCCGTCGCTCGCCTGGGCGGCGCCGTCGGCGAGCTGGTCCGCGCCGTCGGCCGCCTCGCCGAGCTGGTCGTGGAGCGTCGTGAACCCGGTGAGGACGCCGTCCACGTAGTTCTCGGTGAGCGTCGTGCCGAGCACCGACGTCGCGGTCGTCGTGACGATGCGCGCGAGCGCCTCGTCGACGACCCGCCCGCCGGGCGTCGTCTCGACGGACAGCGTGGCCTGCGTCGCGGCCGACGGGTCGCCGCCGAACGACGTAGCCGCCGCGGAGAAGTTCTCCGGGATCGTCACGACGGCCGCGTACGTGCCGTCGGCGAGCCCGGCCGCGGCGTCGTCCGCGTCGGTGATGACCCAGTCGTAGTTCGTCGTCCCCGGGTCGGGCTGCACGGCGACCGCGCCGGTGTCGGTCGAGGCGGCGCCGCCGCTGACGAGCCCGGCGGTGAGCTGACGGCCGAGCGGGACGGTCTGGCCGTCCACCTCGACCGGCTCGTCGAGGTTCACGACCGCGGCCTTGACCGTGTCCAGCCGCTCCTGCGGGTTCCACAGCGCCCACAGGAGCAGGCCGAGGACGGCGAGGGGCAGCGCGACGGCGGCGGCCACGGTCCACGCGCGCCGGGCGTCGACGCGGCGGGGGCGCGTCCCGCCGGTCGGTGCGTCCGGGATGGTCGGGTCGGTCGGGACCGGCTCGGGCGGGAAGACGCTCATGCGGGCACCTCCTCGGTGCGCGGGCCGACGACGGGCGCGGCGGGGACGGTGCGGTCGGGGTGGTGCGGGTCGTGCAGGTCGAGCACGGGCGTCCCGGGCGGGGCGAGGTCCGTGGGTGCCGGGCCGACCGCGCCGAGCACCACCGCCGTGCCGCGCCCCGCCGCCTCGGCGAGCACCTCGGCCAGCGCGGTCCGCTCGGCGGGCGACGTGACGGCGTCGGTCCCGACGACCGCGAGGAGCCGGGGCCGCTCGCGCAGGACCTCGGCGACGCTCGCCGCCGCCGGCACGCGGTGCGCCGCGGGCGCCGGTGCGTCGCCGGGGAGCGCGGCGACGTCCGCCGCGAGGTCCACGAGCGCGACGCGGCGCCGCACGGTCAGCGCACGCTCCGGCAGCACCAGGCCCGTGACCTTGAGCGCCCCGCTCGTCGGGCGCAGGCGCCCCGCGAGCGCCAGCACGACCCCGGACACCGCCGCGGGCGACTCCCCGTGCACGACGAGCGACCCGCCGTCGGGCACCCGGACCGTGACCGGCTCGGCCAGCGGGCCGCGCGCGCCGGCGACCACGAGGTCGTGCGCGACGACCGCGTCCGTGCTGCCCGGCTCCGGCCAGTCCGCGAGCGCGAGCTCCTTCGACAGCCCCTCGCCCTCGACGTCGAACGACGGCAGCACCCGGTCGAGCCAGCGCGGCATCCACCACGCCTTGTCGCCGAGCAGGGCGAGCACGGCCGGGACGAGCGTCATGCGCACGACGAACGCGTCGACGAGCACGCCCACCGCGAGGCCGAGCGCGATGGGTTTGAGGCTCATGTCGCCCTCCGGCACGAACGCCACGAACACGGCGAACATGATGACCGCGGCCGCGGTGACGACCTTCGCCGACGCCTGGAACCCCGTGAAGATCGACCGCCGGGCCTGGCCCGAGTGCACGTAGTCCTCGCGGATGCGCGCCACGAGGAACACCTCGTAGTCCATCGCGAGGCCGAACAGCACGCCCATGAGGACGATCGGCATGAACGAGATGACCGGCCCGAGCCGTGTCACGTGCAGCGCGTCGGCGAGGAACCCGTGCTCGAACACGAGCGTCACGACGCCGAACGCCGCGCCGACCGAGAACAGGTAGCCGAGCGTCGCCTTGATCGGCACCGCGACCGACCGGAACACCATCGTCAGCAGCACGAGCGACAGGCCGACGACGACGAACGCGAACGGCAGCAGCGCCGCCCCGAGCTTCGCCGAGACGTCGATCCCGACGGCCGTGAAGCCCGTGACCGCGAGGTCGACGCCGTACTCGTCGAGGAAGTGGTCGTGCTGCGCGCGGATCTCCGTGACGAGGTCCTTCGTCTCCTCCGAGTCCGGCGCGCCCGTCGGGACGACCTGCACGATGCCCGTGTCCGCCGTGAGGTTCGGCGTCGCGAGCGGCACGTCCGCCACGCCCGGGAGGTCCGCGATCTCGTCGCCCAGGTCGTTCATGAGACCCACGGGGTCCGTCGACGTGACGATCGTGCCCGTGACGATGAGCGGCCCGTTGAAGCCCGGGCCGAAGTGCTCCGACACCAGGTCGTACGTGACGCGCGCCTGGTTGTCCTCGGGCAGCGTCCCCGCGTCGGGCAGCGCGAGCTGCAGGTCGCGCGCCGGCAGCGTGAGCAGCACGATCGCGGCGACGACGAGCCCGATGGTCAGCAGCGGGATCCGCGTGACGGCGCGCACCCACCCCGCGAAGAAGCGGTTGCGGTGCGCGGTCGTGGTCGGGTCGGAGACTTCTCGGGTCGGGTCCGCGGCGGGGGCGCCCTCGGTGCTCGGGGCTGCCGCGCCGTCACCCGGGTCGTCCGGGCGGGGGTTCACGAGCGCGGCTTGACGCCCTGTCGCATCCGAGGCCGCCCCCACCGCTCGGTCGGTCCGTCGCCCGCGCGACCCGGTCGCCCCGGTCGCCCCGGTCGCCCCGGTCGACCTTCCGCCGTCCGCTCCCGCGGCCGCACGCCGTCGCCCACGCCCTCGACGGCGCGGTGCCTTCGGGCGGAGGCGCTCGCCCGCGAAGCCCAGCATGGCGGGCAGCAGCGTGATCGAGACGAGGACGGCGAGCCCGACCCCGACGGCGGCGGCGACGCCCATGACGGTGAGGAACGGGATGCCGGCGACGCCGAGGCCGACGAGCGCGATCATGACGGTGAGGCCCGCGAAGATGACGGCCGAGCCGGCTGTGGCGACGGCCCGCGCCGTGGCCTCCTCGACGCTGAGGCCGCTCGCGAGCTCGTCGCGCTGCCGGGACACGATGAACAGCGCGTAGTCGATGCCGACGGCGAGGCCGAGCATGACGGCGAGCATCGGGGTCGTGGAGTTGATCTGCGCGACGGCGGTCGCGGCGAACAGGAACCCCATGCTCACGCCGACCCCGACGACGGCGTTGAGGAGCGGCAGACCGGCGGCGACGAACGAGCCGAACGTGAGCACGAGCACGACGAGCGCGACGAGGAGGCCGAGCGCCTCGGTGACGGTGAGGGTCGGGAACTCGGTGCTGAAGAGCTGCCCGCCGAGCGCGGCCTGCGCGCCGTCGGGCAGGGCCGCGGCGAGGTCGTCGACGACGTCGCCGAGCGCGTCCTTCGTGGCGTCGGTGACCTCGCTCTGGCCCTCGTCGAGCTGGACGGTCATGAGGGTCGCGACGTCGTCGTCGCTGACCGACGCGGGCATGGTGTCGTCGTAGGGGGAGGTGACGGCGGCGACGCCGTCGACGTCGCCGAGCGCGGTGACGGCGTCCTCCACGGGGCCGCGGACGGCGTCGTCCTCGATGGTCGAGCCGTCGGGAGCGACGACGACGACCTGCGCGGACGCCCCGCTGACCTGCGGGAACGTGGCGGCGAGACGGTCGAGCGCGGCCTGCGACTCGGTGCCGGGGATGGTCACCTCGTCGTCGAGGCCCTGGCCGACGAGCCCGGCGAGCCCTCCGGCCAGCACGAGGATGCCGATCCAGGCCACGAGGACGAGCCGGCGCGCCCCGACCGCCCAACGGCCGAGCGAGTACAGCGCTGAGGACACGAGCGGCCTCCCGGGGAGAGTGCAGACGGATTCGAGGATACGCCGCTGTATCCGATGCGCGAACGTATCGGATACACTCGTGCATCGCAAGGCCGCCCGGTTCGGGCGGCGCCGTCCGACAGTGGGAGCATGTCCGGCGTGACGACGGACCTCGACCCGACCCGAGTCGACCGCGCGGAGAGCGACGCGCCGCTCTCGCGGCGCCGCGAGCGCACGCGCGAGCGCCTGCTCGACGCCGCCTACGGGCTCTTCGCCGAGCACGGCATCAACGGCACCTCGATCGAGGCGGTGTGCGAGGCCGCGGGCTTCACCCGCGGCGCGTTCTACTCGAACTTCGAGTCGAAGGAGTCGCTGTTCCTCGCCCTCACGGAGCGCGAGATCCGGACGCGCATGCGCAACCTCGAGGCCGCCGTCGAGCACCTGCCCGACGACCCGGTCCGCGACGGCGTCATCGCGCCCGACACGATCGCCGCGATCGTCGCGGCCGTCATGGCCGACCCGCGCGACGAGCGCCGCTGGTGCCTCATGAGCGCGGAGCTCGAGCTGCTCGCGCTGCGCGACCCGCAGGTCGCGGCGCGGTTCGCGGACCAGGAGGAGTCGTTCCGCGCCGAGCTCGCGGGCATCCTCACCCGCGTGCTCACCGAGGTCGGCATGCGGTTCGCGATCGACCCGGCCGCCGCGACGCGCGTGCTCATCAGCGCGTACACGTGCGCCGCGCGCGACGCGTTCCTCAGCCCCGCGGGCGACGACGCCGTGCAGCGCGCCCAGAGCGCGGACTGGCTCCCGGCGCTCGTCGGCCGGCTCGTCGAGCCGCTGCCCGCCGCGGGCTGACCCGCTTCCCCGGGTGTGGGTGGTGCGCGTCACACTGGCGGCATGACACTCACCTTCAGCGGCGCCGTGGTCGACTGCGCCGACCCCGCCGTCGTGGCGGACTTCTGGCAGACCGCGCTCGGGTGGACGGGCCGCGAGACCGGCCCGCACGGCGAGGCCGTGCTCTTCCCGCGCGACGGCGAGACGATCCTCGGGCCGCCGAGCCTCGTCTTCCAGCGCGTCCCCGAGGGCAAGACGGTGAAGAACCGCCTCCACCTCGACTTCTCGTCGTCGACCCAGGCCGCCGACGTCGCACGGCTCGAAGAGCTCGGCGCACGCCGCGTCGACGTCGGGCAGGGCGAGCACGAGACGTTCGTCGTCCTGGCGGACGTCGAGGGCAACGAGTTCTGCGTCCTGCGCGGCGACTGACCCCGCGTCACGCGCGGCCGGGGCGGTACACCGCGGCCGAGCCCGGGGGCGGCTCCCCCACGTCCGCGACGGGGCGCGGGTCGTACGCCTCCGCGGTGAGGTCCGCCCGCTCGACGCGCGAGAGCCGGAACCAGCGGATCGCCTCGCGCGTGCGGCACCACGCGACGAGGTACCAGCGGCCGTCGGTGTGCGCGAGCAGCACGGGCTCGACGCGACGCGTCGACGTCGCCCCGCGCCCGTCCCGGTAGCGCATCGCCAGCACGCGCCCGCCCGCGATCGACTGCTCGACCGCGCGCAGCACCCCGAGGTGGGTCCGCGCACGCCCGACGACGTCGCCCCGGCCCGGCGCGGTCGTGTCACCGTGCGGCTCTCCCGGGTGGACCGCGGCGGGCGGGACGGCGGGCGGGCCTGCTGCGGGCGGGACGACGTCGGGCGGGCTCGCGGGCGGGACGGCGTCGGGCAGGTCCGGGTCCGGCACGGCGTGGCGGACCCACACGCGGGCGGCGAGCGCCTCGGCCCGTGCGCGATCGCCCGCGCCGAGCGCGTCCCACACCTTCCCGCGGGCGGCGAGGGCGTCGACCGCGAACGGGCTGCCGGGCGGGAGCGTCGCGAGCGCGACGGCCACGGCGACGGCCTGGCCGGGCGTGAAGTTCACGGGCGGCAGCGACGCGCTCGGGTCGAGCACGTACCCGCCCCCGGGGCCCGCCTGGGCCCAGATCGTGAGCCCGGCCTGCTGGAGTGCGGCGACGTCGCGCTTGATCGTCCGCTCGCTCACCTCGAGCGCCGCGGCGAGGCGCGGCCCCGTCGTGCCCGTCCGGCCCGCGCGGCGCAGCTCCTCCGCGAGCGCGTAGAGGCGCTCCGTCCTGTTCACCCCAGAATGGTGACAGACAGGTGTCACCGACACCCTGCGAGGGTGGCTGCATGAGCACCCACGGAACGCCCGAGCAGCGCGTCCACGTCGTCCTCGTCCCCGGCTTCTGGCTGGGCGCGTGGGCCTGGGACGACGTCGCCCCCCACCTCGAGGCCGCCGGCCTGGTCCCGCACCCGGTGACCCTGCCGGGCCTGGAGCCCGGCGCGACCGCGGCCGACCGCGCGCACGTCACGCGCGCGGACCACGTCGCCGCGGTCACGCGCCTCGTCGACGGGCTCGACGGCCGCGTCGTGCTCGTGGGGCACAGCGGCGGCGGGCCGGTCGTGCAGGAGGCCCTCGACCGGGACCCTGCGCGCATCGAGCGCGTCGTCTACGTCGACACGGGCCCGCTCGTCGACGGCGCGGCGCTGTCGCCGGACCTCCCGGCCGACGCCGCGGAGGTCCCGCTCCCGACGTGGGAGGAGCTCGCCGCGGCCGGGTCGAGCGTCGACGGGCTGGACGAGGCCGCGCTGGCGCGGTTCCGCGAGCGGGCGGTGCCCACCCCGGGACCCGTCGCGCGGGGGGCGGTGCGGGTGTCGGACCCGCGCCGCCTGCGGGTGCCCGCGACCGCCGTGTGCTCGTCGATCCCGTCCGCCGTCCTCGCCGAGATGGCGCACCCGGGGCCTCCCCTGCACACCGAGCTGGGCGAGGTCGAGGACGTCACCTACGTCGACCTCCCGACCGGCCACTGGCCGATGCTCTCGCGCCCCCGGGACCTCGCGGCCGTGATCGTCGACGCCGTCTCCTGACCCCCGGGTGAGACATCGTGCACGTTCCGGAAAAAAGTCTCCGAAGTCGCGTCACAGATGGAGACTTCTGCCGTCTCCTCGTGTGGACGGCCGACCGGCCGCCGCAGAACGACGGACGACGAGACGGACCATGCACGACACCCTGCCCTCCGCCCCCTCGCGCACCGAGGTGCGCACCGCCCTGCTCTGGGCGCTCGAGAACGACCGCGACGCGCTCCTCGAGCACCGCGAGACGACCCAGCACTGCCTGTGGGCGGCCGCGCGCGGCGCCGCCGACCGGCGCCTCGTGCGGCGCTGGCGCGCGGCGGCCGCAGGGCTCCCGTCGACCGTCGCCTGACGCCGGTCGCCTGACGCCGGTCACCTGACGCTGACCGTCGGTGGGAGCCCTGCGGGCCGCCGCCCGCGGGCGGCGGCCCGGTCAGCCGAGCGTCGTCGGCAGCGCGGCGTCGCCCTCGCCCGGGGCGGCCCCCAGCACGTGCTCCGCGAGGAAGGCCAGCACCACCTGGTACCAGACCTTCGCGTGCTGCGGCTGGAGGATCCAGTGGTTCTCGTCCGGGTAGAAGAGGAACCGGTGCACCGTGTCGCCGTCCGGGCCGGCGGGCAGCCCGGACGACGCGAGCAGCTCGTACCAGAGCCGCAGACCCTCGCCGATCGGCACGCGGTAGTCCTTGTCGCCGTGGATGACGAGCATCGGCGTCACGATGTCCTGGACGAACCGGTGCGGGCTGTTCTCCAGCGCCATCTCGTCCGTCATCTCGCGCGCCCAGTAGTACGCGTGGTCGGTCGTCGGGCCGAACTGGTCGAGCGCCCACAGGCTCGCGTGCGTGACGATCGCGCGGAAGCGGTCCGTGTGGCCCGCGACCCAGTTCGCCATGTACCCGCCGAAGGACCCGCCCATCGCGGCCGTCCGGGTCGCGTCGATCTCCGGGCGCGCCTCCACGGCGTCCGTGATCGCGAGCAGGTCCGTGTACGGGGCCTTGCCCCACGCGCCCCAGCCGCGCTGCACGAAGTCCTGCCCGTACCCGGTCGACAGCGCCGGGTCCGGCAGCAGCACCGCGTAGCCCTGCGCGACCATCAGCCACGGGTTCCAGCGCCAGCTCCACGCGTTCCACGACCCGAGCGGGCCGCCGTGGATCCACAGCAGCAGCGGTGCCGGGTCCTCCGCGGACGCACCGCGCGGCAGCGCGAGCCAGCCTCGCACGCGCACGTCGTCCCCCGCCGCCGTCTCGACGTCGACGAGCGTGCCCGGCAGGTCGGGCGTCGCGACCGGGCCGCGCAGCGGCGTCGCGGGCACCGGCGTGCGGCCGCCCGGCGCGCCGGAGTCGAGGAACGCCCCGAGGTCGACGCGCACCGGGTGCGCGGGTTCCAGGTAGCTCGTCCGCAGCGCGTAGAGCGTCCGGCCGTCGGGCGCGACCTGCACGTCCGTGAACGTCGCGTCGTCGCTCGTCACGCGCTCGGCCGTGCCGTGCTCGGCCGCGCCGTTGCCCGCGGGGTCGAAGGGGACGAGGAAGACCGGGCCGCGGCCGTCGTCGTCCGCGGTGACGAGCAGGCCCGAGCCGTCGGGCAGCCAGCGCAGCGACGTCGGCCAGCGGTCCCAGTGCGGCACGAGCGTGCGCGGCGACGCGTGGTTCTCGGCGCGCGTCGTCGCCGAGTCGTCGTGGCCCTCCGCGGTCCCGGCGGGCCCGTCCGGCGCGTGCAGCGGCACGACGGCGAGGCTCTCCTCCGGTGCCTGGTGCGGCGTCGAGATGGTCTCGCGCACGAACGCGACCCACGCGCCGTCGGGCGAGATGCGGGGCGAGTGCGCCTCGGCGCTCGGCTCGTCGACGAGCGTGCGGCGCGCGCCCGTCGCCGTGTCGATCGCGACGAGCGTGCTGCGCACCTGCGGGCCGGGGCCCGGCACCTGCCACGTCGTGACGAGCGTCGTGCCGTCGGCGGACAGGTCCGCCGAGTGCTCGTGCAGCGCGCGCCCCGGTGCCGTGCCGTCGTGCCCGACGCCGCGGCTCACGTCGCGCAGGTCGAGCAGCCGCGCGTCGTGCTCGGCGGCGGCGTGCTCAGCGGCGGTGCCCTGTGCCCCCGCAGCGTGCGGCGCGGCGGCGAGCGGCGCGGTGCTTCCCGAGGCCGCCGGCGCGTCGGTCGGGGCGGCCGGGGCGGTCGGAGCCGGGAGGGGCTGCGCGGGCGCGTCGACCAGCGTCGTGAGGTCGCCGACGAACCGGTGCGCCTCGTCGGGACCGCGGTCGTGGTCCCACTGCCGCACCGGGTAGGCGCTGTGCAGGATCGCCGCGACCTTCGCGTCCTTGCGCGCCGACCGGAGCTCGGCGTCGTGCGCGAGGTCGCGCGCGCTCGGCAGCACCGACGCCGCGACCGACACGACCGGCGCGTCCGTCGCCGCGAGCGGCCCGCTCACGCCCGCGGGCGCCGTGGCGACCACGCGCGCCTCCCCGCCCGACGCCGGCAGCAGCCACAGCGCCGACGTCGCGTCGTCGTCGGCGCCACCGTCCGGGTCGGGCCGCGCCGACGTGAACAGCACGTCGCCCGCGCCGGTGAACGTCGCGCTCGACTCGCCCTTCGTGCTGCGCGTCAGCCGACGCGCGGGCGCCTCTCCCGCCGGGTCGACCTCCCACAGCGCCGCCCGGTACCCGGTGCGCTGGGGGTCGAGCGTCTGGACGGTCGTGACGAGGCGCGTCCCGTCGGGCGAGAGCGCGAGGCCCCCGACGCGCGGGATCGCGAGATATCGGTCGAGATCGTGGAACGGTCCCACGGTCGGGTCGGGTGTACCGGGCGTGCCAGCCAGATTGCTCACCCGTACGTCCTATCACGCCCCTCCCCCGGAAACGGGCTCCCGCCGGACACGACGTTACTGGCGGCATGAGGCCGACAACGGGAACAACGTCGTCGTGGAGGCGGGGAAGGGTCGTTCTCGGCGTGGGGGGCGCAGTATGGGCGCTCCGGTGGGGGCCGACGGGTTGCGCCGCGGTCCACAGGGCAGCGTGGCGCACTCTTCGTCCACAGGCTGCGGGCTCGTCGGTGCCCTGTCCGCCCGCGCCTGGTCGGATGGCCCGATGCGTCCGCTGACCGCCGTCCCGTCCGCGCTCCTCGACCTCGCCGAGCGCCAGGCCGGCCTGGTGTCCGCCGCGCAGTGCGACGCGTACGGGGTGAACGCGAACCGCCGGTCACGGCTCGTCGACCAGGGGAGGTGGCGACGCCCGACGCGCGGCGTGCTCGAGCCGGCACCCGGGACGCTGCCGCCGTCGGACCCTCGGGCCCACGACCGCCGTCGACGACGCGCCGCCTGGCTCGCTCTCCTCGCCTACGGGCCGGAGGCCATCGCCGTCGGGCCGTGCGCGCTCGTCCTGCTCGGCGTCCAGGGGGTCGGTCTCGACGTCGTCCCGCAGGTGACGTTGCCCGGCGCGCGCGGCGCGCTGTCCCGGGACGGGATCCGCCTGCGCCAGTTCGACGACGGGTTGACCGTCGTACGGGCCGAGGGACGCGCCGTCGCGAGCCCTGCCTGGGCACTCGCCCAGGCCGTTCCCGAGATGGGCCGGCGACGAGCGGTCGCGGCGATGGACAGCGCGGGGCACCTCGGCCTGCTCGACGCCGACGGCCTGGCGCGCGCCCATGACCTCGCGCGCGGTCGGCGCGGCGTGGCGCGCACCCACGCCTGGTGGGCCGAGTCCGACGCCCGCGCCGAGTCACCGCTCGAGACCTTCGCGCGCCTGGAGTGCGTCGACGCAGGGTTCGGGCCGGACGACCTCCAGGTCGACGTCGTCGACGACGGCCGGTTCATCGGTCGTGGAGATCTGGGGTGGCGGCTGCCGCGAGGGCGGTGGCTGATCGCGGAGATGGACGGCAGGGACGTCCACAGCACGCCCGAGGCGCTCCTGCGAGACCGCACGCGGCAGAACGCCCTCGTGACCCACGGCGGGGTGGAGCTGCTGCGCTTCACGGGCCGTGACCTCGCGGTCCCGGGGACGAGCCGCCCCGGTCGCATGACGACCGCCCTGCGTCACCATCTCGGTCGAGCACGAGGTTCCACGCCGTCGAGCACGAGCCTGCTGTCGTTATCAGGCCGATGACGACAACAACCCCGTGTTCGGCGGGACGGAGGCGTCGGTCAGTCGTTCCGCTTCGACATTTCCGCGAGCATGTCGTTGTACTCCTGGAGCTCGGCGTCGCCGTCGCGGTCGGCCTGGCGGTCGCGGCGCTTGGCCTCGCGCTCGTCCGAGCGCGTCCACATGACGGCGACGACGATCGCGAGGATGAGGGTCGGCAGCTCGCCGATGCCCCACGCGACGGCGCCGCCGCGCTGCTGGTCGGCGATGGCGCTCGGGCCCCACTCGCGGCCGAGGAGGCCGAACCACTCGGGGACGAGCAGCTCCTCGCCCGAGGTGAGCGCGACGCCGAAGAACGCGTGGAACGCCATGGTCGCGAACAGCAGGAGCAGACGCTGCGGGTAGGGCGGGCGGTGCGGGCCGGGGTCGATCCCGACGAGCGCGTTCGCGAACAGGTACCCCGCGAGCGTGAAGTGCACCAGCATGACGAGATGGCCGGCGTACGTCGTGAGCGCGTACTCGAACGCGGGCGTGTAGTAGAAGACGATCATCGAGCCGGCGAAGTTCACCGCCGCGACGATCGGGTTCGCGAAGAACTGGCCCACGCGCGACGTGACGAGGGCGAGCACCCACTCGCGCGGTCCTCGCGACCCGTCCTTGCGCGGCGGCACCGCGCGCACCAGGAGCGTCACGGGAGCGGCGAGCACGAGGAAGATCGGCACGACCATCGCGAGGATCATGTGCTGGACCATGTGCGCGCTGAACAGCACGTGGCCGTACATCGCCGGGCCGCCGGACGTGACCCAGAACAGGACGAGGATCCCCAGGCACCAGGAGACGGTGCGCCCCACCGACCACGAGTCGCCGCGCCGCGCGAGGCGGCGCACCCAGCGCAGGTACACGACGATCGCCGCGACGCACGCGAACGCGGGCAGCAGGTCCCAGCGCCACTCGGTGAACCAGCGGGCGAGCGTCGGCTCCGGCGGGAGCGCGTGCCCCGTCACCTGGTACGCGGCGGAGGTGTCGAGCGGCTCCTCCTGCGGCACCGGCGGGGCGGTGGACCCGAGCGCGACCGCGACGCCGGACACGGCGCCCATGATCGCGAGCTCGACCGCGACGAGGCGCCAGAACAGCCAGCGCGTGCCCTCCGCGGCCGTGGCCCGTGCGCTCGTGGACGACGACGTCCCGCCCGTCCCGGCACCGCTCGCCGGGGCGCCGTCCCCGGCCGGGCGGGTGGCCGCCGTCGGGCCGGCGAGGCGACGCACGACGAGCTCGCGGTGCGCGAAGCCGACCGCGCCGAGGACGAGCAGGAGAGCGAGCTTGGTGAGCAGGAGGATGCCGTAGTCCGTCGTCAGGCCGGCGAGGGAGTCGACCCGGATGCTCGCGTTCGCGATGCCCGAGACGGCGACGGCGACGTAGCACCACAGCGCGATCGCGGAGTACCGCGCGACGGACGACGCGAAGTCCGCGCGGCCCAGGCCACCGCGCACGCGCACGACGGCGAGCGTCCCGAGCCCGCCGACCCACAGCGCGGCGCCGGCCAGGTGCAGGAACATCGAGGAGACGGCGAGCTCGTGGCTCACCGCGCCGGCCGCGTGGCCGGTGTTGGCCTGCATCGCGAGGGCGACGAGGGCGAGGGCCGCGGTCCACATCGCCCCGGTCGCGCTGCGCACGGCGAGCGCGACGGCGGACGTCAGGGCCGCGACGACGACGATCGCGAGGTAGTTCCGGCCGAGGCTGACCTGAGAGACGAAGAGGCCGAGCTGGTCGCCGAACGTCGGGTTGGTGACCGGCGTGCTCGAGATGGAGGAGTAGCGCAGCACGACCTGCAGGACGGTGAGCACCGCCCACGTGGCCGACGCCGCCCCCGCGACGCCGAGCGCCTTGCGCACGGGCGTCCCGGCGGGCAGCACGCACGCCGCGAGGACGAGCGAGCCGAGCGTCAGCGCGACGGCGAGCTCGGTGAGCACCGTGACGACCGGGGTGCCGAGGCGCGCCAGGGCGCCCGGGTCCGGGAAGCCGGCGGGGACGGTGAACGCGGCCGAGAACGCGCCGGCGGCGAGCACGGCGACGACCGCGACGACGACGGCGAACGGCCCGGCGACGACGAGCCACCACGGGTTCGCGGGTCGGGCGTCCGAGGGCGCGCGGCGCAGGGCAGTGGTGGTCACCCCTCCAGGGTATCGACCGCGCGGGCCCCTCCGGTCACGGCTCAGGGCCGGGAGAGGCGGGCCATCCCGTAGACCTTCGTCGCGCGCACGCGCAGCACCTGGCGGCGGTCCGCGACCATGGCGCGCCGGAACTCCTCCCAGTCCGGGTGCTCGCCCCCGGTGGCCGCGCGGTAGGTCGCGACGAGCTCGTCGGCGGCGGCGTCGTGGGGGTCGAGCGCGACGGCGCTCAGCTCGGCGTCGCCCTCGACGACGGCGTAGCCCGCGAAGTCCTCCGCGCTCACGTGCAGCGAGACACGGGGGTCGCGCGCCGCGTTGCGGGTCTTCGCGCGGTCGGCGGTGACGGAGACGCGCGCGAGCCCGTCCTCCGGGTCCCAGACGTAGAGCACGTTGGAGAGCTGGGGCCGCCCGTCCTTCTTCACGGTCGCGAGGACACCCTGGCGGCGCGCGGCGACGAGGTCGAGGAGCGCGGGGTCCCCGAGCGGGGCGCGCGGCGCGCGGCCGGGGGCGTCGCGGGCGGTGTCACGGGAGATGTCGCGGGCGTCGGTGCTCATGCCGGGGCAACCGTCGCAGGCCCGCGGGGCATTCCCGGCGCACCGCACGTGGGGACCTCTCCCCACCCGGACCTGTGGACGACGCCCGGTCCGGCGGGGTCCGCGCTGGCATACTGGGCCGGGTTCGCCGGGGGCTCGCGAGGCTCCGTCCGCCCTCCGGCCGCGCACGGGACCACACCACCCGCACCACCCGGAGGACGACCGATGGCCGCAGGGCACGGCAGCATCTCGACGCAGGACCTCGACCGCGCGAGCCACCTGCTCAAGCGCGTCGGCCAGGTCTTCGACCAGCGCGTCGTCGGGCAGGAGGCCCTGCGCACCGCGCTCGTGAGCACGCTGCTCGCGGGCGGGCACATCCTGCTCGAGTCGGTCCCGGGCCTCGCCAAGACGACCGCGGCGCAGACGCTCGCCGCGGCGGTCGACGGCTCGTTCCACCGCATCCAGTGCACGCCGGACCTCATGCCGAACGACATCGTCGGCACGCAGATCTTCAACTACGCGACCGGCCAGTTCACGACCCAGCTCGGCCCGGTGCACGCGAACGTCGTCCTGCTCGACGAGATCAACCGCTCGTCGGCCAAGACGCAGTCGGCGATGCTCGAGGCGATGCAGGAGAAGCAGACGTCGATCGGCGGCGAGAACTACGCGCTCCCCGACCCGTTCATGGTGCTCGCGACGCAGAACCCCATCGAGGAGGAGGGCACGTACGTGCTCCCCGAGGCCCAGATGGACCGCTTCCTCATGAAGGAGGTGCTCACGTACCCGACGCCGCCGCAGGAGCTCGAGATCCTCCAGCGCATCGCGACCGGGCAGATGACGCGCCCCCTCACGGCGCAGCCGATCTCGCTCGACGACGTGCGCTTCCTGCGCGGTCTCGTCGACGACGTGTACGTGGACGACTCGATCAAGCGCTACGTCGTCGACCTCATCAACACGACGCGGTTCTCGGGTCCCCGCCCGGTGCCGGGCCTGGAGCGCCACGTGCGCGTGGGCGCGTCGCCGCGCGGCGGCATCGCGCTCATGCGCGTGGGCCAGGCGCTCGCGATCCTCGCGGGCCGGGCGTACGTCATCCCGGACGACATCAAGGCGGTGCGGTACTCGGTGCTGCGCCACCGCCTCGTGCGCACGTTCGACGCGCTCGCCAACAACGTGCCGCCGGAGCAGCTCGTGGACGCGGTGTTCGACGCCGTCCCCACGCCCTGACCGGTCCGCCCACCGTCCCGAGAGAGCACCACGTGCCCGACGTCTCCCGTCTAGCCCAGGTCCGGGCCCGGCTCGACCTGCCGGTCGCGCGCCGGGCGTCCGGCCTGCTCGAGGGCCGGCACCGCTCGGTGTTCAAGGGGCACGGGCAGGACTTCGACGACCTGCACCTGTACGCGCCGGGCGAGGACGTCGGCGACATCGACTGGAAGTCCTCGGCGCGCGCCGGGCTGCCGATCATCCGCCGGTTCGTGCGCGAGTCGAACCTCAACCTCGTGCTCGTCGTGGACACGGGGCGCACCATGGGCGCGACGGCGCCGAGCGGGGAGACGAAGGCGGAGATCGCGAGCTTCTGCTGCGCGCTCGTCGCGTATCTCGCGCGCGACCGGGGCGACCGCGTCGCGCTCGTCGCGGGCGACGCCGAGCGCCTGGTCCAGCTCCCGCCGCGCGCGAGCACGCGCGACCTCGAGGTGCTGCTGCGCACCGTGGAGGGGCTGTGGCGCCCGGACGCCCCCGGGAGCGACCTGTCCCGTCCGCTCGACCGCGCACAGACGGCGTTCCGGCGCCGCTCTCTCGTGGTCGTCGTCACCGACGAGGCCCGCCCGGCGGCCGAGCACGAGCAGCTGCTGCGCTCGCTGCGCGTGCGCCACGAGGTGATGGTCGTGCAGGTCGCGGACCTCTCGCCGGTGGGCGCCGGGACCGGGGAGGTGGCCGACGTCGACGGCACGCTGCGCCTGCCGCCGTTCCTGCGCGGCCGGGCCGCGCTCGCGGCGCCCGCCGCCGAGGCGCTGGCCGCGCGCCGCGCCGAGGTGGCCGAGCGGCTGCGCGGCCTCCAGGTCGAGGGCGTGCTCGTCGAGGGGTCCGACGACGTGCTGCAGCGGTTCGTCGAGCTCCTGGGGAGGCAGAAGCGTGCCCGTCGATGAGCTCGTCGACCCCGTCGGCTACTCGGGGTGGTGGACGGCCCTGGGGATCGTCCTGGTCCTCGCCGCCGCCGCGGTCGTGTTCCTCGTGATCTGGCTGACGCGCGCGAGCGCGGAGGAGAAGAACGCCCCGCGCCCCGCGCCGCTGCTCCCCGCGGGCCCGCACGACCCGTACGCGTCGCTGCGGGCGGAGTACGAGCGGCGCCTCGACGCCGTCGCCGAGCGATTCCGCGCGGGCGAGCTCGACGAGCGCACCCTGCACCTCGCCCTCTCGGCGGAGATGCGCGGCTTCGCGACCGGGCGGCTCGGCCAGGACGCGTCGTCCATGACGCTCTCGGAGATCCAGCAGCTCGCCGAGGCGGGCCGCCTCACGCAGCTCATCGCGCGCTACTACCGGCCGTCGTTCGCGGACCACGACAACGACCCGGCGGCGCGCTCGACGGACGGCGAGGACTCGATCGACCGCGCCCGGGCGGTGGTGCGCGGATGGTGACGCGTCCCGTCGCGGCGAGCACCGCCGTCGTCCCCGGGCCGCAGGGCCCGTCGATCCTGTGGCCGTGGCTGTGGGTCGTCCTCGTCGTCGCGGTGCTCGCGGCGGCGGCGGTGGCGTGGTGGCTCGCGCGGCGCCGCCGGTCGCGCGACGCGGACGCGGGCGTGCTCTGGGTCGCGAACTCCGACTACCTCGCGCGCGTCCCGGCGTTCGCCGCGTGGGTGCGCCGCTACCGCGTGCTGCAGGGCCTCACCGCGGCGGGGCTGCTCGTGGCGGTCGTCGGGGCGGGCGCGGTCGCGGCCCGCCCGGTGGAGACGGACGTCGTCGTCGACCGCCTCGGCACGCGCGACATCGTGCTGTGCCTCGACGTGTCGGGCTCGATGATCGAGTACGACGGCGCGGTGCTCAAGGTGTTCCAGGAGCTCGTGGACAACTTCGAGGGCGAGCGGATCGCGCTGTCGATCTTCAACTCGTCGTCGCGCACGGTCTTCCCGCTCACGGACGACTACACGCTCGTCCAGGAGGAGCTCCAGGCCGGGATCGCCGCGCTCGACCAGGACCCGGCGACGTTCGACTACACGGGCGGCACCGACGACGCGGAGATCCTCGAGTACGCGCAGTTCACGGCGGGCACGACGGCGAACCTCTCGGGCGCGAGCCTCATCGGCGACGGGCTCGCGAGCTGCGCGCTCCAGTTCGACGCGGAGGACACCGAGCGCTCGCGCTCGATCATCCTGGCGACGGACAACTACGTCTCCGGCGAGCCGATCTACACGCTCCCGCAGGCGGCGGACCTCGTCGCGTCGCGCGACATCACGCTGCACGGCATCTTCGGCGGGTCCCAGCGCTACGAGGGAACGCCCGAGGAGACCGAGTACCGCGAGACCGTCGAGTCGGGCGGCGGCCTGTACTTCCTCGCGGACGACCCGGCCGCGGTGCAGGGCATGGTCGACGACGTCGTCGCGCAGCAGGCCGTCGAGCTCGACGCGTCCCCCGAGGTGGTCGTCACGGACCGGCCCGCGGGCTGGTTCCTCGTCGCGGTCCTCGGCGTCGCGCTGCTGCTCGTCGTCGCGTGGCGGGTGAAGGAGTGACGCGCCGATGAACCTCGCCGGACTCACGTTCCAGCCGCTCGTGCCCCTGTGGGCGCTGGCGCTGCTCGTGCTGCCGCTGCTCGGCCTCGCCGGGTGGCAGGCGGTCGTGGCCGGGCGTCCGGGGCCCGACGGCGCCCCGCGCCCGGGCGCCCCGCGCGCGGCCTGGGTGCGACGGGCCGGGGCGGTCGTGCTGCTCGGGGTCATCGGGATCGGCCCCTCGGTCGCGTCGACGGACCGCGACACGTCGGTCGCGAACGTCGACATGTTCTTCGTCGTCGACCGCACGGGGTCGATGGCGGCCGAGGACTACGGGCCCGAGGGCGGCCAGGAGCGCCTCGACGGCGTGCGGCACGACATCACGAGCCTCACCGAGGCTATCCCCGGGGCGCGGTACTCGATCATCTCGTTCGACTCGCAGGCGTCGCGCCAGCTGCCGCTGACGACGGACGCGCGCGCGATCACCTCCTGGGCCGACACGTTCCACCGCGAGATCACGCGGTACTCGCAGGGCTCCCTCACGGACCGGCCGCTCGACGAGCTGCGGTCCGCGCTCGAGGGCTCGGCGGAGCAGCACCCGGCCAACGTGCGGCTCGTCTTCTTCCTCACCGACGGCGAGCAGACGGCGGAGGGCGAGCCGCGGTCGTTCGCCGACCTCGCGCCGCTCGTCGACGGCGGCGCGGTGCTGGGCTACGGGACCGCCGAGGGAGGCCGCATGAAGGAGTACGACCCGGACGTGGACCCCGAGGACGCGGAGTACCTCGTCGACTGGTCGAAGCCGAGCGACGGCGGCGAGCCCGTCGAGGCGCTGTCCGTGCTGGACGAGGCGACGCTCACGGCGCTCGCCGACCAGCTCGGCGTGCCGTACGTGCACCGGCAGGAGCCGTCGGAGACGGCGTCGCTCGTCGCGGGCGTCGACCCGCAGCAGGTGGCGGCGGACGGACGCCGCGACGTCACGGCGTACCGGCCGGTCGTGTGGCCGTTCGCCCTCGCGCTCGTGACGCTGCTCGGGGTCGAGGCATGGTTCTGGGCGCGCTCGGCGAGCCGCTCGCTCGTCCGCCCGACGGCACGCGACCGGGCGGAGGTGCGCCGATGACCTGGACCCCTCCCCCGGCACCCCCGCCCGGCGCCCGCGCGCCCCGGCCCACCGGCGCGGCCGCCCTGCGTGCGGCGCGGCTGCGGCGGCGCCGGTGGTGGCTCCTCGGGACCCTGCCCGTCGTGCTCGTGCTCCTCGTGCTGGGGTTCACGCTCGCCCTGCGCGCCCCGGTCGCCTCGCTCGCGAAGGACCGCTACGACGCCGGTGACACCGAGGGCGCGGCGAGCACCTACGGCCTCCAGCGGACGCTCAACTTCGTCGAGCCGTGGAAGGCCCACTACAACCACGGGACGGCGCTCGCGCGGACCGAGGACTCGTGGTCGCTGTACGACGCGATCCGGTCGCTCGACCGCGCCTACGACCTCGCGGAGAACGCGTCTCCCGAGGAACGGTGCATGATCCAGACGAACCTGTCGCTGACGTACGAGATCCAGGGCGACGGCGACATGGCCTACGCCGACCGCAAGGCGGCGGAGCTCGCCCTCGTCGAGGAGGCGATCGCCGCCCGCGATGCGGGTCTGCCGTACGACGAGGAGGTGCTCGACCCGTACGGGGACGGCACCGAGCCCGACCCGGCGAAGCTGCGCCAGGACGTCCAGGACTGGTACGAGTACGCCGAGCAGGAGTACGCGACGGCCGAGCAGATCCGCGGCTGGCCCGACTGCGGGGAGTCCGAGCAGACCCCCGAGCAGCAGGAGCAGGACGCGGCCGCGCAGCAGCGTCTCCAGGACAAGCAGCAGGAGGCGCAGGACGCGCAGCCCGAGAACCAGGACGGTGGCGACACCTCGGAGGGCGAGGGCGACGGCTCCGAGGGCGACGAGCAGTCGGACGCCTCGGGCGGGGACGGTGCGCAGGGCGAGGACCAGCAGAGCCAGGCCGAGCGCGAGGAGCAGCAGCGCCAGGAGCAGCTCGAGCAGCAGGGCTCCGAGGCGCGCGACGAGCAGGAGCGCCTCGAGCAGGAGTACCGCGACCTCTACGGGGACCAGCCGGGCACCGGCAGCGACCCGGGCGACAGCAGCGGGGGCGGCACCAAGAACTGGTGAGCCCCGGCTGCGCCGCGGCCGATCCGCCGTGGCCCGCCGGCCGCTCCGGCGACCGCCTGCTCTCCACGCCGGCCGGTGGAGCAGGACGTGTCGCAGGGGTGCCCAGCCAGCGAGACGACGGGCACGACCCGAGGACGCGCCGGTCGCCCGCCCGTACCCTCGGCGACCGTGACCACACCCGAGGACCTGCCCGTCCTGCGCGCGCTCCACTCGACGCCGTCGCGCCGCTACCTCTCGCCCGACCTGGTGCCCGACGACGTGCTCGACGCGATCCTCGACGCCGCGGTCCGCGGACCGAGCGGGGGCAACCGGCAGCGGTGGGGGTGGGTCGTCGTGCGGGACCCCGCGACGAAGGCCCAGATCGCCGCCTGGTACCGCGAGGGGTGGCGCGCGGCGTACGGGGACCGCCGCGATGCCGTCCTCGGTGCCGCGACCGACGACGCCGGCGTGAGCGAGGCGGGCTTCCGCGCCGTCGAGCACCTGGCGCTGCACCTCGAGGAGGCTCCGGTGTGGGTCGTGCCGGTGCTGCGGGACGCGGCGCGCTCGACCGACCCCCGCCTCGGGGCCTCGATCTACGGCGCGGTGCAGAACCTCGTCCTCGCGGCCCGGGCCTACGGGATCGGGACGACGCTCACGACCTTCCACACCGTCCGCGAGGGCGACGTCGCCGCGCTGCTCGGCCTGCCCGACGACGCGCTGACGATGGGCCTGCTCCCCCTCGGGTACCCGACCCGGGGCCGCTGGTCCGAGCCGCGGCGGCGCCCGCTCGCGGAGGTCGTGCACCGGGACCGGTGGCACGGCTGAGCGCGCCGGGAAGAGGCGACCGCCCGGACGCGTTCGCCACGGAGGAGACGCACGGCCGGACGGCCGCGACGACGGCACGGCACCCGGGCGACCGGGCGAGGAGGAGCAGCATGACCGCGACGAGCACGGGGCCCGGCGCCACCGGCGTCGACGACCCGGTCCTGGACAACCCGTCGTGGAGCGCGCTCACCGGCGCGCACGCGCACCTCGCCGAGGGCGACGACCTGGCGCGACGCTACCCGGCCGACGTCTCCCCGATCACGGGCGTGCGCTCGTGGACCGACCCGGGCGTGTGGGACGCGATCGCCGCGCTCGTCGGCCCGGGCGGGCACTTCTCGGCGCCGCCGGTCGGGGTCGAGCCGCCGCACGGCTGGACCGTCGAGGCCCGCGTCGAGGGCGTCCAGCTCGTCGAGACCGAGCGCCTCGTCACCCGACCCGACCCGGAGGCGGTCGTGCTCGGCGCGGACGACGTCCCGGAGATGCTCGCGCTCGTCGAGCGCAGCCGACCGGGTCCTTTCGAGGCGCGGACCTGCCTCCTCGGCCGGTACGTCGGGTTCCGCGACGGCGACGGGCGCCTCGTCGCCATGGCGGGCGAGCGCCTGCGGCCCGCGGGGTGGACCGAGATCAGCGCCGTGACGACCGACCCGAACCACCGTGGGCGCGGCCTCGCCTCGCGTCTGGTGCGCGACGTCGCGTTCCACGTCCAGGAGCGGGGCGACCGCGCGTTCCTGCACGCCGCGGCGCAGAACGTCGGCGCGATCGGCGTCTACGAGCGGCTCGGGTTCGCCCTGCGCCACCGTCCGACGTTCGGCTCGCTGCGCGCGCCGGGCTGACGGCCTCGTCGCCGGGCCCGCCCCCCGCTCCTGCCACGCGGCCCCGCGGCCGATCGGACGCTCGGCGCCGTGCGGCTCAGTCCTCGATCCCCTCGACGAGCAGCGTGCGGGGGCCGGGGCCCTCGTCGGCGAGCGCGTCGTCGGGGTTGACGAGGATGCACCGGCGCAGCGAGAGGCACCCGCAGCCGATGCAGTCCGTGAGGTGGTCGCGCAGGCGCGTGAGCTGCTCGATGCGCGCGTCGAGGTCGGCGTGCCACCCGGCCGAGAGCCGGTGCCAGTCCTTGGCCGTGGGCGTGCGGTCGCCGGGGAGCGTCGCGAGTGCGGCGCGGATGCGGGCGAGCGGGATGCCGACGCGCTGCGACGCGCGCACGAACGCGACGCGGCGCAGCGTCTCGCGCGTGAAGCGCCGCTGGTTGCCGGGCGTCCGACGGCTCGTGATGAGCCCCTCGCGCTCGTAGAAGTGCAGCGCGGACACGGCGACGCCGCTGCGCGCCGCGAGCTGGCCGACGGTGAGCTCGTCGCTCGGGGACGGGGCGGTGTCGGGCACGGCGGTTCCTCCAGGCGGACGGGTGCGGCGGCGACGCGGCGGGCACGGCCGGCCGCCCGTCGGCACGGGTACTTGACCTGAACAATTGTTGAGGTTCGAGACTAGCAGGGCGGCGCGGCCGCGAGGCCGCACGACCCCTGGCACGACCCCGATCCCGACCCCGAGGAGCACCCGTGGACGCCATCCGCCTGCACGCGTTCGGACCACCCGAGAACCTCGTGCTGGACCAGGTCCCCGACCCGGTCCCCGGCCCCGGCCAGGTACGCGTCGCCGTGCGTGCGCACGGCGTCCACCTGCTCGACACGACGTTGCGCCGCGGCGAGGTCGCGGGACCGCTCTCGCTGCCCGCCCTGCCCACGGTCCCCGGGCGCGAGGTCGCCGGGGTGGTGGACGTCGTCGGGCCGGGCGTCGACGCCGCGTGGCGCGGGCGACGCGTCGCGGCCCACCTCGGCGCCACGCCCGACGGCGGCGGGTACGCCCGCCTGGCCGTCGTGCCCGTCGAGGCGCTGCACCGCATCCCCGACCACGTCACCGCGCCCGACGCGCTGGCCATGATCGGCACCGGTCGGACCGCCGTCGGCATCCTCGACCTCGCGGAGCTCGCCGCGACGGACACCGTCGTCGTCACCGCCGCGGCCGGGGGGCTCGGCACGCTGCTCGTGCAGAGCGCGCTCGCGGTGGGAGCCCGCGTCGTCGCGCTCGCCGGCGGCCCCGAGAAGGTCGCCCTCGTGCGGTCGCTCGCCGGGGAGGCGCAGGAGGACCGCCTCGCCGCCGTCGACTACCGGGCCGACGGCTGGCTCGACGAGGCGCGGACCGCCGTCGGGCAGCACGCCCCGGAGGGCGCGACCGTGCTCCTCGACGGCGTCGGCGGCGACGCGGGCACCGACGCCGCGAGCCTCGTCGCGCCGACCGGTCGCCTCGTGCTCTACGGCTGGGCGTCGGGGGCGCCGAACCGGGCCGGTGACGTCGACCACCCGGGCGGCAAAACAGGGGCCGACGGCGGCACGCCGGACGTACGGTGGGCGGTGGGACCCCGGGCCCGACCCTGGGGAGACCTGTCCGCGCTGCAGGAGCGCGCGCTCGCGCTCGCGGCGGACGGGACGTGGCGGGTCGTCACGCACCAGATCCCCCTCGCGGAGGCCGCGCGCGCCCACCGCGAGCTCGAAGCGCGCGCCACCACCGGAAAGGTCGTTCTCGTATGACGGCGGACCCCCGCACCGACGCCGACGCGCCGGCGTACGGCTCCCCCGCGCCCGGCGCGGGCGAGGCCGGCACAGGAGACGTCGGCGTGCCCGCGACCGGTCCCACCGACGCGGGCACGCTCTCGCCCGGGACGCAGCGCACGGTGCTGTTCGGCATGGTCGCGTTCGTGTTCCTCGGCGCGTTCGAGGCGCTCGCCGTCGCGACCGCCATGCCGACGGTCGCCGTCGAGCTCGACGGGCTCACGCTGTACACGCTCGCGTTCGCCGCGTCGCTCGCGTCGAGCGTCGTCGGGATGGTGGCGTCCGGCCGCTGGAGCGACCGCGCCGGCCCGACCACCCCGCTGTGGACCGGCATCGGGCTCTTCCTCGCCGGGCTGCTCGTCGCCGGGCTCGCGCAGGACATGCTCGTGCTCGTGGCGGGCCGCGTGCTCCAGGGTGTCGGGACGGGCCTGTACATCGTCGCGCTGTACGTGCTCGTCGCGCGCGTCTTCCCCACCGACCGGCGTCCGAAGGTCTTCGCGGCGTTCGCGGCGGCCTGGGTGATCCCGTCGATCGTCGGGCCCGCCATCGCGGGGCTCGTGGTCGAGCACGTCGGGTGGCGCTGGGTGTTCCTCGCCGTCCCGGTCCTCGCGGTGCCCGCGCTGTTCCTCATGCGCCCGGGGATGCGCGCCGCCCGCGGCTCGGCCCCCGAGCCCGCCCCGGCGTCCACCCCGCAGTCCGGGGACCGGCCCGACGACGCCGAGTCGCCGCTCGACCGGACCGCGCGCCAGGCGTCGCTCACCTGGGCCGTCGTCGCCGCCGTCGGCATCGGGGCGCTCAACTACGCGGGCCAGCTGCGCGGGGTCGGGCTCGCGGCCCTGCTCGTCGCGTCGCTCGCGGCCGTCGCGCTCGCCGTCCCGCGCCTGCTCCCCCGCGGCACGACCCGCGCGGCCCGCGGCCTGCCGAGCGTCATCGCGATCCGCGGCCTCGTCGCGGCCGCGTTCACCGGCGCCGAGGTGCTGCTCCCGCTCCTGCTGTCGCACGAGCGCGGTCTCTCGCCGTCGCTCGCGGGCGCCGTGCTCACGTTCGGCGCCGTCGGCTGGTCGACGGGGTCGTGGCTCCGCGGCCGGGCGACCTGGGGTCTCCAGCACGCGGGCTACGTGCGCCTCGGCGGGACGCTCGTCGCGCTCGGGATCGGCGGCGCCGCGCTGCTCGCCTGGACCGCCGTGCCGCCCGTGGTCGGGATGGTCGCGTGGACCCTCGCCGGGCTCGGCATGGGCATGACGCACCCGACGCTGTCCGTGCTCACGCTCGAGCTCTCGCCCGTCGCCGAGCAGGGCGCGAACTCGTCCGCGCTCCAGGTGTCCGACGCCGTCGCCGCCGCGACCGCGCTCGCCGTCACCGGGTCGCTCCTGTGGGCACTGCACCCCACGCTCGGCCTGGCGTCGTACGTCGTGTGCTTCGGGGTCACGGTGCTGCTCGCGGCGGGCGTCGCCCTCCTCGCACCGCGCACGCGCCCGGTCCTCAGGGCGTAGCGCGCAGCCCGGCGGCGGCGTCGGCGTACCGGTCGAGCACGATCGCGGTGAGCCGCGGGTCGGGCGCGAGCGGGCCGGTCACGACGTCGGCGCCCGCCTCCAGCACCCGGTCGTAGAAGAAGCCGGGCGCGAGGAGGTACGCCGCGACGACGACCCGCCCGCCCGGGGCGAGACCCGCGCGCGCGGCGGCGACGGCGTCGGGCACCGTGGGCGTCGCCATGGCGCCGTAGCCGACGGAGACCGGGCCGGGGACGCGCTCGCGGAGCCCGGCGGCGAGCGTCTCGACGTCGCGCGCGGCGCCCGGGCGGCTCGACCCCGCGGCGGCGATCACGACGGCGTCGCCGTCGCGCAGCCCGGCCTCCGCGAGCCGCTCGGCGAGCAGGTCCACGAGGCGCGGGTCGGGACCGAGCGGCCCCGACGCGGCGGCGGCCCCGGTGCCGGGGCCGCGGTCCTCGACGGCCGCGGCGACGTCCACGCTCACGTGGAACCCGGCGGAGAGCAGGAGCGGCACCACCACGGCGTCGCCGGGCGCCCCGCCGTCGGGCGGCGCGACGACGGCCGTCACGACATCCGCCACCTCGGGCTGCTGGACGTCCACGAACGCCTCGCGCACGTCGAGGTCGGGGCGGGCGGCGCGCACGTCGTCCAGGAGGGCGCGGACCACCGCGCGCCCCGCGAGGTCGTCCGTGCCGTGGGAGCAGCCGACGAGCACCGGCGCCGCGGCGCGCGGACCGGCCGGAGCATCGGCGACGGCGTCGAGGGAGGTGGGGCTGTCCGGGCTCATGCGAGCTCCAATCGATATCCGCGCTTGACGACGGTCTTGACGAGGTCCCGGCGACCGATGGCCTCGCGCAGGCGCGCGACCGCGACCTCGGCCGCGTGCGGGTCGCGCGAGTCACCGGGCAGGACGTCGAGCACGTCGTCGCGCGTGACGACCTCGCCGCGGCGCGCGGCGAGGAGGCGCAGCACCTCGAGGCTGCTGGGCGACAGGGGCAGCACCTCGCCGTCGAGCACGGCGACGCGCGAGCGGATCTGGAGCGTCCCGGCGACGGTCGCGAGGGCCATCGTCTCGGCCTGCTCGTAGTGCGCGACGAGCGTCCGCACGAGCGCGCCGAGGCGTCCGCGCTCCGGCTGCAGCGGCGTGACGCCGCGGTGCTCGAGCGGCCGCGCGGTGACGGGACCGACGGCGGCCGCGACCATCGACCCGTCCTGGAACCGGGACACGACGAGCCGCCCCACGCCGTGCTCCTCGGCGGCGCTCAGCCACGCCTCGGCGCCGGGCGCGGAGGTGAAGACCACGGCGTCGATCTCCCCGACGGCTGCGGCCTCGACCGACGCGCGCAGCGCCTCGGGGTCGGGCGGCGGCCCCCAGCGGTAGACGACGAGGCTCGCGACCTCGGCGCCCGCCTCGGCGAACACGACGTCGAGGCCGTCGGCCCCGGCACCGTGGTGCTGGACGGCGATCCGCAGCCCGGCGACGCCCTCGCCGAGCAGCACGTCGGCGATCTCGGCCGACGTCTCGGACTCGGCGACCCAGTCGGCCGTGAGCCCGGCGGCCTGGATCGCGCCGCGCGCCTTGGGTCCGCGCGCGACGATCCGCGCGTCGGCGAGCACCTCGAGCAGGCGGTCGGCGAGGCCGTGCGCGTCCGCGGCCTCGACCCAGGACCGGAAACCGATGCCGGTCGTCACGACGACGACGTCCGGCGGTCGCTCGACGAGGTCACGCGTCCCGGCGAGGAGCTGCTCGTCGTCGGCGTGCGGGATCATGCTCAGCGCGGGCGCGTGACGGACCTCGGCGCCCCGGCGCTGGAGGGCGGCGGCGAGCTCGCTCTTGCGGCGGTCGGCCGTGACGAGCACGGTGCAGCCCGCCATGACCTGGCCGAGGGCGGGGCGCTCCCCGTCGGGGCCGGAGTCGCTCACGCGACCGTCGCCGGGTCCGGGTCGAGCCGTCCCGCGGCGGCGACGTCCCCCACCACGATGATCGCGGGGGCCCGGACCCCGACCTGGGCGGCGCGCTCCACGATCTCGCCGAGCGGGGCACGCGTCACGCGCTGGCGGGGCGTCGACCCGTTCTCCACGATCGCGACGGGCAGCGCAGGGTCGGCCCCGGCGTCGAGGGCCTGGGCCGTGATGCGTGCGAGCTGCGAGACACCCATGAGGACCACCAGCGTAGCCGTGCGGTCGCGCACCCCGGCGAGCGCGGCGGCGTCGAGCCCGTCGTGGCCGCTCACCACGTGGAACGCGGCGACCGTGCCCCGGTGGGTGAGCGGGATGCCCGCGAGCGCCGGGACGCTCAGCGCGCTCGACACGCCCGGCACGACGTCGACCGGCACGCCCGCCGCGCGGCACGCGAGCACCTCCTCGCCGCCGCGCCCGTAGACGAACGGGTCGCCGCCCTTGAGCCGCACGACGTGCCGCCCGCGCTGCGCGTGCTCGACGAGGATCGCGTTGATCTCGTGCTGCGGCACGGGGTGGTGGCCGGGCGTCTTGCCGACGTCGATCACCTCGACGCCGGGCGCGAGCTCGTCGAGCACGTCGACCGGTCCGAGCCGGTCCGCGACGACGACGTCCGCCTCCGCGAGCGCCCGGCGGCCCCGGACCGTGAGCAGGTCGACCGCGCCGGGCCCTCCGCCGACGAGCGTCACACGCCCCAGGCCGCCCGGCGCAGGGCGGTGGTGGCGCTGGTCGGCGCCGCCGGAGCGCAGGTGGTCGGCGATCGCGTCGCGTACCGCGCGCGCCCGCCGCGGGTCCGGACCGCGCCGCTCGGCCGCAGCGTCAGCCGCTCGTCGTTCCCGGACGTCCGCCGGCACGCCGACCGCGGGGGCGTCCGTGACGACCCCGACGAGGACGTCGCCGCTGCGGGTCGTCGCGGGCGTGCGCGCGGTGCCCTCGTGCGCGGCCCCGGCGTTGACGCACCAGGTGCGGCGCGCGGCGGCCCATGCAGCGACGTCCCGGTTGGTCCCCGAGTCGTCCGTCACCGCGAGCACGAGCCACGCGTCCTCGAGGTCGGACTCGCGGACGTCGCGCGGCGCCCAGGTGACGCGACCACCCGGCGCGACCTCGCCGTCGGCCCGCAGCCCAGCGGGTGACGGTGCCCGGAGCGGGACGCGCAGCGAGGCGGCGACGAGATCGCGCAGGTCCTCGCAGACCTGGGGGGCGACGACGCGGACGTGCGCGCCGTCGTCGGCCATCGCCCGCACGCGACGGGCCGCGACGGGGCCGCCGCCCGCGACGAGCACCGTGCGCCCGGCGAGGTCGATCCCGAGGAGCGTCGTCACGACGCACCGTCCGCGGGCCCGGCGGCGTGGGGGCGCACGCCCACGTGCACGACGCCGTCGCGCACCTCGGCGGGCCACGTCGCCAGGTCCGGCGCGAGGCCCTCGACGGGCGCGTACCCGGCGGTCTCGAGGCAGCGACCGGTCGTGAGGTCGAAGACCTGCTTGTACATGGGGCCGGCGACCGTCGGCACGCCCCCGCGCGTGCCGACGATGCCGCGCGACAGGACGTTCGCGCCCGAGTACGGGTCGCGCTGCTGGACCACGCGCACGGTGTCGTCCGGGAGGCGGAACAACGCGACCTGCACCCCGCCGACGAGGGCGGCGGCGCCGCGTTCGACGAGGAGGTCGCGCAGGAGGCACACGCGCTCCCACCCCGCCGCGTCCGACGTCGGCGTCTCCACGGGGTACGCGGCCTGCTCTGCTGGCACGACGCTCATCGACGGACCTCCAGGGTCGTGCCGGCGATCACCACGGGGCCGGCGGGGACGGTGGCGAGACCCGCGGCGCGGGCCTCCTCGAGGGCGGCCCGCTCGTCCGCCCTGGCGGGCCGGATCTGGCCGCGCTCGGTGACGTACGCGAGGTCGGGGTCGGGCTCGGCGGGCGCGTTGACGAACGAGCCGAAGCGGCGCAGCTTCTCCGGGTCGTCGAGGACGGCGCGCCACTCGTCCTCGTAGTCGCCGACGTGGCGGGCCATCGCGGCGTCGAGGTCGGCACCGATGCCGAGCGAGTCCTCGACGACCACCTCGCGGATCGCGTCGAGACCGCCTTCGTGGTCCTCGACCCACGCGGCCGTGCGCTGCAGGCGGTCGGCCGTCCGGACGTAGTACATGAGGAAGCGGTCGATGGTGCGGACGAGCGCCTCGTCGTCCAGGTCCTCGGCGAGGAGCTGCGCGTGCCGGGGCGTGAACCCGCCGTTGCCGCCGACGTACACGTTCCAGCCCTTGTCCGTCGCGATGACGCCGACGTCCTTGCCGCGCGCCTCGGCGCACTCGCGCGCGCACCCCGAGACGCCGAGCTTGATCTTGTGCGGCGAGCGCAGGCCGCGGTACCGGAGCTCGAGCTCGACGGCCATGCCCACCGAGTCCTGCACGCCGAACCGGCACCACGTGGACCCGACGCACGACTTCACCGTGCGCAGCGACTTGCCGTACGCGTGTCCGGACTCGAACCCGTGCTCCACGAGCCGGCGCCAGATGTGCGGGAGCTGCTCGATGCGCGCCCCGAACATGTCGATGCGCTGGCCGCCCGTGATCTTCGTGTAGAGCCCGAAGTCCTTGGCGACCTGCCCGATGACGAGCAGCCCGTCGGGCGTGATCTCGCCGCCGGGGATGCGCGGGACCACCGAGTACGTGCCGTCCTTCTGCATGTTCGCCAGGACGTGGTCGTTCGTGTCCTGCAGCGTCGCCTGCTCGCCGTCGAGGACGTGACCGTTGCCGAGCGACGCGAGGATCGACGCGATCGTGGGCTTGCAGATGTCGCAGCCGCGCCCGGCGTCGCGCACCAGCACGGCACCCTGCGTGTCGGTGACCGGCTCGGGCACCCGGCCGAACCGCGCGACGATCTCGCTGAACGCGTGCAGGTCCGCGACGCGCACCGCGTCGAAGAGCTGCGCGCGCGAGAGGTCGAAGTGCTCGCACAGCGCGTTCGAGACCTCGACGCCGGCCCGGGCGAGCTCCGTCGTCGTGATCTTCTTGACGAGCGGCAGGCACGACCCGCAGCTCGTCCCCGCGCGCGTGCACGCCTTGACGCCCGCGAGGTCGGTGCAGCCGTGCTCGGTGACCGCGCCCCGGATCGTGCCCGCGCCGACGTTGTTGCACGAGCAGACCGTGGCGTCGTCGGGGAGCTCGAGGGCCGGCGCCCCGCCGCCGGACCCCTCGGGGAGCAGGAACAGCCCCGGGTCGCCGGGGAGCTCCGTGCCCAGCATCGGCCGCAGCGACGCGTACGGCGCGGCGTCGCCCACGAACACGCCGCCCAGGAGCGTGCGCGCGTCGTCGGACAGGACGAGCTTCTTGTAGACGCCCGCGACCGGGTCGGCCCAGACGAGCTCCATCGCGCCCTCGGTGCGGCCGTGCGCGTCGCCGAAGCTCGCGACGTCGACCCCCTGGAGCTTGAGCTTGGTCGCCGTGTCCGCGCCGGGGAACGTCGCCTCGCCGCCGAGCAGGCGGTCCACGACGACCTCCGCCATGGCGTAGCCCGGCGCGACCAGGCCGAGGCACCGGCCCTCGAGGCACGCGACCTCGCCGACCGCCCACACGTGCTCGTCCTCGGTGCGGCACGCGAGGTCCACGACGGCGCCACCGCGCTCCCCGACCGCGAGCCCCGCCGCGCGCGCGAGCTCGTCGCGCGGCCGCACGCCCGTCGCGAGGACCACGACGTCGACGTCGAGCCGGCCGCCGTCGGCGAAGTCGAGCCGGCCCACGTGCCCGGTCTTGCGGGAGACCCTCAGCTCCTTGGTCCCGGTGTCGCACCGGACCGCGATGCCCATGCCGTTGATGAGGCGCTTGAGGGCCTCGCCGCCGCCCAGGTCGATCTGCGCGTCCATCAGGTGCGTGCCGAACTGGACGACCGTGGCCTGCGCCCCGAGGGCCTTGAGCGCGCCCGCGGCCTCGAGGCCCAGGAGTCCGCCGCCGATGACGGCGCCGCGCACCGGGCGCTCCCAGCCACCCTCGGTCGTGGCGTCGCGCCGCTTCTCCTCGACCCAGCCGCGCAGTGCCGCGACGTCGTCGATCGTGCGGTAGACGAACACGCCGGGCAGCTCGTTGCCGGGGATCGGGGGGCGCGCGGCGTTCGAACCGGTCGCGAGGACGAGCTCGTCGTAGGCGTGCACGCGCCCGAGCCGGTCGGTGACGGTCTGCGCCTCGCGGTCGATCGACGTCACCGCGCAGTCGCGGTGCAGCGTGACCAGCGGGTCGTCCCACAGGGCAGGGTCGCCGAGCGTGAGCTCCTCGGCGTCGCGCGCCGAGAAGTAGCTCGTCAGGGCGACGCGGTCGTACGGCTTGCGCGGCTCCTCGGCGAAGAGCGAGACGCGCCACGTCCCGTCGGCGTCGCGCGCGCGCAACGCCTCGACGAGCCGCTGCGCCACCATGCCGCCGCCGACGACGACGAGGTGCCGGGGCGCACCGAGGGCCGGGGCGGGGGCGGGATCGGTCTCAGGTCCGGTCACGGCGGGCTCCTGGGGGCGTCGGGGCGGATCGGTCACCGTCCGCGGGGTCCGACGAGAGCGAGGAGAGGCCCCCGGGGATGGTGCTGACGACGCTACGGACGGGCGGTTTCGCGACCGTGCCCCGCCCGTTGCCCGTCCGTAACGGTGTTCTCACCCGGCCGGACGCCGCCGTGTGAGGTCGGCGGAGCGGTGCGAGACCGGCAGGTCGTGTCGAGATCGGCGATCGCGACTGCCGATCTCGGCAGGGCTTGCCGACCTCACGCGCCGAGGCCGACGCTCGCCCGTGCGCCGTCGGCCTGAGGCTGCTCCGGGTCGGTCTGCGCGAGCCAGTCGACCAGGCCGCACACGACGTCCTTGCACCCGCCGCAGCCCGTCGTCGCGCGCGTCGCCCGTGCGACGTCGTCGACGCTCCGGGCGCCGTCGTGCCAGCAGCCCACGACGTCGCCCTTGGTCACGCCGTTGCACGTGCACACGGTCGTGCGGTCGGGCATGAGCGTCGGGGACGACGCCGGGGCGGGCGCCTGCGCGACCGGGCGCAGCAGCAGGTGGGCCGGGTCGACGGGCACGGGGACGCGGCGCGTGTACGCGGCGGCGAGGTCGGCGCCCACCTCGGGCGCGCCGACGCACGTCGCGCCGACGAGCAGCCCGTCCGCGACGACGACCTCGACGTGCCGCCCCGCCGCCGGGTCGCTCAGCGTCACGGACCGGTGCGCCGCGTCGGGCGCACGACGCTCGCCGCACACGCCCATCGTCACGATCTCGAGCCCCGCCGCCTTGACCCGCACGACGTCGGTCCCGGCGGTCGCGCGCGTGCCGACGCCGGAGTCGGTCGTCGGCTCGAGCGGGCGCGCGACGACGTCCGTGGCGAGCCGCAGCGCCACGCTCGGCCGGTCGGCGGCCGGTCCTCGGCGCGCACGCCGCCGGTCGGGCGCGGCCCCCTGCGCGGCGCCCGGCCTCCCCGCGCCGTCGGCCCCGGCGGCGAGCCGCTCCGCCAGGTGCTGCGCGAGCCGGCGCGCCTGGTCCCACCCCTGGGCGATCAGCCCGGTGCCGCCCTCGGACGGCTGGGCGCAGTCGCCGATCGCGAACACGCGCGGGTCGTCCGGGCTGGCGAGGTCGGGCCCGACGACGACCCCCCGGTCGACCGTGAGCCCCGCCGCCCGCGCGAGCCCGGCCTCGGGCACGGTGCCGCACGCGAGCACGACGAGGTCGGCGTCGAGGTCGACGCGACGCACACCGTCCGGCGCTCCCCGGGCCGCGCCCGGGCCGCCCGCCGCGGGGTCGTGCGGGCCGCCGTCGGGCACGCGGAGCGTCACGCCCCGCACGCTGCCGCCGGCCACGACCACGCGCTCGGTCCGGGCTGAGGTCCAGGCGCGCACCCCGAGGCCGGCGAGACCGCGCGCGACGACGCCGCCCGCCGCACGGTCGAGCTGGCGGTCCATCACGCTCGCGCCGCCGTGCACGAGGCTCACGGCGACGCCGCGACGCGCGAGCCCGCACGCGACCTCCAGGCCGAGGACGCCCGCCCCCACGACGACGGCGTGCCGCGCGTCGAGCGACCTCGCGACGATCGCGCGTGCGTCGTCGAGCGTGCGCAGGACGTGCGCGCCGCGCGGCAGGCCGCCGGGCAGGCCGGTGAGACCGGGCACCTCGGGGACGCGCGCGGCGGCGCCCGTCGCGAGCACGACGACGTCGTACGGGTAGGCACCCTCGCCCGTGAGGACGCGGCGCGACGCCCGGTCGATCGCGAGGGCCTCGGTGCCCCGCCGGACCGTGACGCGCGCGTCGTCCGCGACAGGCAGGGCGATCGTCGCGACGTCGGCCCGGCCCGCGACGACCTCGCTGAGCAGCACCCGGTTGTACGGCTCGTGCTCCTCCGCGCCGAGCACGGTGACCTCGACGCCCGCCGAACCCCCGGAGGCGCCGCACCGCGCCGCGAGGTCGCCCGCGAACCGCGACCCGACCATGCCGTGACCGACCACGACGACGCGCGTCATCCCCCGACCTCCTGGAGCGCAAGGGCGCGTCGCACGTCCACGGCGCAGACCTTGAACTCCGGCATCCCGGAGACGGGGTCGGTCGCGTCGGTCGTCACGCGGTTGACGCTGCCCTCGCCGCCCCAGTGGAAGGGCATGAAGACCGTGTCCGGCCGGACGCGGTCCGTCCACCGCACGACCGCCTCGATCGCGCCGCGCGCGGTCGTGAGGCGCGCCCGGTCTCCGTCGTCGATGCCGAGGCGCGTGCCCAGGACCGGGTGGACCTCGACGAACGGCTCCGGGACGAGGCGGTCGAGCTCCGGCACGCGCCGGGTCTGCGCGCCCGACTGGTAGTGCTGGAGCACGCGGCCCGTGACGAGGTAGAGCGGCGCGTCGGGCCGCACGTCGTCGCTCGGGCCCGTGTGGTCGACCGCGACCAGGCGGGCACGTCCGTCCGGCGTCGGGAACCGGTCGAGGAACATCCGCGGGGTGCCCGGGTGGCCGGGGGACGGCACCGGCCAGTGCAGGCCCGGGCCGCCGTCCGCCTCGTCCGCGTCGAGGCGCGCGTGGCTGAGCCCGGCGTAGTCCGCGACGCCGCCCGCGGACGCGCGCGCGAGCTCGTCGAAGACGACGGCCGGGTCGGTCGGGAAGGAGACCGGCGATCCCAGCCGACGCGCGAGCTCCGCCAGGATCCACAGCTCCGACCGTGCCTCGCCCGGCGCGTCGACCGCGCGGCGCCGTCGGATCACGCGTCCCTCGAGCGACGTCATGGTGCCCTCCTCCTCGGCCCACTGCGTCACGGGCAGCACGACGTCCGCGAGCAGCGCCGTCTCCGACGGCACGAGGTCGCACACGACGAGCAGGTCGAGCGCGCGCAGGTTCGCCGCGACCCGGTCCGCGTCCGGGGCGCTGACCACGACGTTCGACCCGTGCACGAGCAAGGCGCGCGGGCGCCCGTCCTCGGCGTAGGTCGTGGTCGCACCGCCTGGTCCGGGCCGCGCGCCGAGAGACCGCAGGAGCTCGACGGCGGGCATCCCAGGACCGGGGAGCGTCGCCGGGTCGACGCCCCACACCGCGGCGACGTGCGCGCGGGCCGCCGGGTCGTCGATCCTGCGGTACCCGGGGAGCTGGTCCGCCTTCTGCCCGTGCTCGCGTCCGCCCTGCCCGTTGCCCTGGCCGGTGATCGCGCCGTACCCGGACCCCACGCGGCCGGGCAGGCCGAGGGCGAGCGCGAGGTCGATCGCCGCGGTCACGGTCGCCGTGCCCTGCGCGGACTGCTCGACGCCGCGGCCCGTGAGCACGTACGCACCCGCACCCCCGTGGACGGGCGACGCCGCCGCGAGCAGCCGGGCGACGTGCCGCAGCCGTCCCGCCGGCACCCCGCACACCGTCTCCGCGCGCTCGGGCCACCACCCGGCGACGGACCGGCGGACGTCGTCGAACCCGGTCGTGCGCGCGTCGAGGTACGCCGTGTCCGCGAGCCCCTCCGCGACCACGACGTGCAGCAGCGCGAGCAGCACCACGAGGTCGGTGCCCGGGACCGGCTGCAGGTGCACCCCCTGCCCGACGGCGTCCCCCGCCTCCCCCGTGAGCGCCGCCGTCGCGCTGCGGCGCGGCTCCACGACGACGAGCCCGCCCCGTGCCCGCACGCCGGCGAGGTGCTGGACGGACGGCGGCATCGTCTCGGCGACGTTCGACCCGAGCAGCAGCACGGCGTCCGCGCCGCCGAGGTCGGCGAGCGGGAACGGGAGCCCGCGGTCGGCGCCGAACGCGCGGTTCGCCCCCGCCGCGGCGGACGCCATGCAGAACCGCCCGTTGTAGTCGATGTTCGCGGTCCGCAGCACCGTGCGCGCGAACTTCCCGAGCGCGTACGCCTTCTCGTTCGTCAGGCCGCCGCCCCCGAACACCGCGACGGCGTCGCGGCCGTGCGCGGCCTGGACCCGCTCGATCCCGGCCGCGACCACGTCGAGGGCCTCGTCCCACGGGGCGGGCCGGAGCTCGCCGTCGGGCCCGCGCAGGAGCGGGCTCGTCAACCGGTCGGGTGCGCGCAGGACCGTGGCGCTCGTCCAGCCCTTCTGGCACAGCCCGCCCCGGTTGGTCGGGAAGTCGCGCGGGGCGACCGCGACCGGCAGCGGGCCGCGCGCGGGGGTGAGCGTCATGCCGCACTGCAGCGCGCAGTAGGGGCAGTGCGTGTCCACGCTCAGATCCCGGCCGTCGCGAGGGCCGAGCCCTTGCGCAGGTAGACCGCCCACGCGACGACCGCCATCACCGCGTACATCCCCACGAACGTCCACAGGGCGGGGACGAGCGAGCCCGAGAGGCTCGTCGACGCGGCGAACCCGCGCGGGATGAGGAACCCGCCGAACGCGCCGACGGCGCCCGCGATCCCGATGCACCCGGCCGCGGCCTGGCGGGCGCGGACCCGGGCTGCGGCCAGAGCCGCGGGGTCGCTCGCCGTCGGGCCGTCGAGGTCGCGGGCCGCGCTCGCCTGGAAGACGGCCGGGATCATCCGGTAGGTCGAGCCGTTGCCGACGCCCGTCGCGACGAACAGGACGAGGAACGACGCGAAGAAGAGGCCGAAGCTGTGCGTCTCCAGCGCCCGGATCGCGCCGACCGCGCCGAGCGCCATGACCCCGTACGACGCGATCGTCACGCGCGCGCCGCCCAGGCGGTCCGCGACGATGCCGCCCAGCGGCCGGGACACCGAGCCGACCAGCGCGCCGAGGAACGCGATCGAGAGCGTGACCTCGGGGAACTGGCCCGCGAGGAGCGTCGGGAACGCACCGGCGTAGCCGATGAACGACCCGAACGTCCCGATGTAGAGGAACGAGATGATCCACGTGTGCCGGTTCCGCGTCGCGACGGCGAACGACCGCGGGTCCGCCTTCGCCGTGGCGAGGTTGTCCATGAACCGCCACGCGAGGAACGCCGCGAGCAGGATGAACGGGATCATCATGAGGCCCGCGCGCTCGAGCGCGACACCCGCCCCGGCGACGATGACGAGCGGCACCGCGAGCTGCACGACCGCCGTCCCCAGGTTGCCGCCCGCGGCGTTGAGGCCCAGCGCCTTGCCCTTCTCCCGCTCCGGGTAGAAGAACGAGATGTTCGCCATCGAGGACGCGAAGTTGCCGCCGCCGAAGCCGGCGAGCGCCGCGACGGCCAGCATCACGCCGAACGACGTGCCGGGGTCCTGCACGACGACCGCGAGCGCCGCCGTCGGGAGCAGCAGGAGGAGGGCGGACACGACCGTCCAGTTGCGCCCGCCGAACAGGGGCACGGCGAACGTGTAGGGGATGCGCAGCGTCGCTCCGACGAGGCTCGGCACGGCGATGAGCCAGAACTGCTGGTCCACGGTGAAGGTGAACCCGGCGGCAGGGAGCTGCGGCACGACGATCGACCACAGCGCCCAGACCGCGAAGCCGAGGAACTCCGCGAACACCGAGATCCCCAGGTTGCGGGTCGCGACCCGGCGGCCGCCGTCGCGCCAGAACGTCGGGTCCTCCGGGTCCCAGCGGTCGATCCACCGCCCGGAGCGGCGGTGCGGCGTCCTGGGTGGTGCCGGGGCGAGTCCCGGGGCGGGCGGCGTCGCGGGCACGACGCCGGACGGGCGGGCTGCGGACTGCTCACCCTCGTGGGTGGTGGGGCTCGTGGGCGCGGACATGGCGGCTCCTTCAGCAGGTCCCGGTCAGTGACCAGGACGCTAGGAACGCCGTGTTTCCCCCGCGCGCGACCCCCGTTAAGCCCGTGTGAGGTCTTCCGCACACCCGCTCGGCGGCCGCTGTGAGCGGCCGTCCGTGCGGTCGCCGTCAGCCCTCGACGCCGGTCGCCTCGTGGGACGAGCCCACCGGCTTGGACTCGGGCGACCCGCGCTCGCGCAGGTAGATCGCGAGGACGACCATGCTGAGGACGGCCAGCATCTCGGACTGCCAGTTCTGGAACGTGCGGCTCCAGAAGTCCGGCATGGACAGGTACTCCGTCCACGGCACGGGGTCCTGGAGGTCGCGCAGCTGCTCCTCGCTGAACGCGACCGCGCCCGCCGCCGACTGCGCGGCCCACGACCCGAGGAAGATCGCGCCCATGACGAGCGACAGGGAGCGCGAGTAGACGGCGAGCCGCCAGCCCCGGGCGCGGGCCCACGCCGGGGAGTCGGCGGTCGCGTGCTCGCCGACCTTCTGGTCCTCGTCGGACTCGCGGCCCGCCTGGTCGAGCTTCTTCGACTCGGGCGAGCCCCGCTGCACGAACCACACCGTCGCGGTGATGAAGAGGAGGAACTGCAGGTACTCGGACTGCCAGTTCTCCGTGACGTCGACCCAGAACGCCGACGACAGCACGTACTGGCCGAACGTCACCGGGTCGAGGCCCGCCGCCCGCTGGTCGGTGTTGAAGACGGCGACGCCGCTCACGGCCTGCGCGACGAGCGACGCGAGGAACGCGAGCGCGAAGAACAGGCTCAGCGAGCTCGCGCGCAGGCCGCCGAGGACGCCGCCCTTCCCGCTGCCGGCGCTCATCGGTGCACCGCCGCCAGCACGAACGTGACCGCCAGGCCCGCGACGACGAGCACGAGCGTCGCCCAGAACATCAGCCGTGGGACCCTCATGCCTCCACCTCGCAGTCGTAGGGGCGGTCGTCGCGGGGCGTGCAGCCCGCCGCGGTGACCACCCACGCGTCGCCGGAGAGCGCGAGGAAGACGGTGTCCGTCGCCGTGACGACCTGCGCCTGACGCCCCGCGACGTGGACGTCCTCGACGACGACGTCGGGTCCGGCCGCGGCCAGCCCGGCGAGGGGGCCGTCGGTCGCGGTGACGACGTCCGCGCACGGCTCGCCCTCGTCGGCGGCGAGCGCGTCGGCGGCGTCGGGCAGGATCAGGGCGCACGCCGCGTCACCGTCCCCCGCGGCGAGCGCGCCCGCGAGGTCCTCGACGACGTCCTGCGCCTCCGCCGCGCCGGGTCCCGCGCACCCCGCGAGCGTGGCGGTCACGAGCGCGAGGGCCGCGAGCCCGACGCCCGGACCCGTCCGTGACCGCCGACCAGCACTCCCGAGCACACGACCCTCCCGTGGCGACGCCGCGCCGACCGTGTCGCCGGCGCTGAGCCTCATGCTCGCGGTTCTGGGTGCGCTCGCAAGCAGTGGCCCGGGCACGGTTCGGCACGGAGCGCGCCCGCTCGGCACCTCGAGGTGCCGAGCGGCGCAACGAGTGCCGACGCGCGTCCCGCGTGCCGACCGGTGGGCTCAGCCCCAGACGAGACCGCGCGCCGGGTCCTCGAGGATCCGCGCGACGTCGGCCAGCACGCGCGCGCCGAGCTCGCCGTCGACGAGGCGGTGGTCGAAGCTCAGCGCGAGCTGCGTGACCCAGCGCTTGCGGATCTTCCCCTTGTGGACCCAGGGCTGCTCGCGGATCGCGCCGAACGCGAGGATCGCGGCCTCGCCGGGGTTGAGGATGGGCGTCCCCGTGTCGATGCCGAACACCCCGACGTTGGTGATCGTGATCGTGCCGTCGGACATGTCGGTGGGCGACGTGCGCCCGGCCCGCGCGGTCGCGGTGAGGTCCGCGATCCCACCGGCGAGGCCGTGCAGGTCGAGACGGTGCGCGTCCTTGATGTTCGGCACGACGAGCCCGCGCGGCGTCGCCGCCGCGATCCCCAGGTTCACGTAGTGCTTGTAGACGATCTCCTGCGCGGCGTCGTCCCAGCTCGCGTTGATCTCCGGGTGGCGGCGCACCGCGAGGAGCAGCGCCTTGGCGGTGACGAGCAGGGGCGTGACGCGCACGTCCGCGAACTCGCGGTCCTCCCGCAGGGTGCGGACGAGCTTCATGGTGCGCGTGACGTCGACCGTGTGGAACACCGTCACGTGGGGGGCGGTGAACGCGCTCGTGACCATCGCCTCGGCCGTGCGCTTGCGCACCGACTTCACGGGCACGCGCGTCTGGCGGCCGTCGGCCGTGACGGCGCCCGTCGCGAGCCACGGCTGGTCGTCGTCGGCGTACGTCGCGAGCGGCTGCGCCTTCGCCTGCTCGTGGTAGGCCTGCACGTCCTCGCGCGTGACGATCCCGCCCGGGCCGGTGCCCGCGACGCTCGCCAGGTCGACGCCCAGGTCCTTCGCGAGCTTGCGCACGGGCGGCTTGGCCAGCACCGGCAGGGTCGCGTGCCCGACGGCGGTCGGCGCGCTCCCCCGCGGGGCGGGGGCCGGGGCCGGGGTTGACGGCGCGGTGCTCGCCGCCGGGGCCGTCCGGTCCGGGGTCGCCGGGCCGGGGCGGTCGGTCGCGGGCGCTGCGACGGCGGGCTCGGCCGCGGGCGCTGCGACGGCGGGCTCGGCCGCGCGGCGACGCCGTCGGGCAGTGCCCGGCTCGACGGTGCCGTACCCGACGAGCACCGAGCCGGAGCCCTCGCTCGCGGCGGGCGTCGCGTCACCGGTGCCCGCCTGCGGCGACGCGGCCGCTGCGGGCGCGTCCGCGCCGTCGGGCACGACGCCGGCCGGTGCGGTCGGCGCCGGGGCGGTGCCGCCCGGGTCGGTGTCCACGACGATGATCGGCACGCCGACCTCGACCGTCGTGCCCTCGGGCGTGAGGATCTCCGTGACGACGCCCGTGTACGGCGACGGCAGCTCGACGAGCGACTTCGCCGTCTCGATCTCGACGATCGTCTGGTTGACCGTGACGGTGTCGCCGACGGCGACGTGCCAGTGCACGATCTCGGCCTCGGTGAGGCCCTCGCCCGCGTCGGGGAGGTTGAACTTCTCGAAGGTGGGCACTGCGTGGTCCTCCTGGTGGTCCCGGTCGGCGCTGTCGAGGTCGCTACGGTCGCGTCAGAACGCGAACGCGCGGTCGACGGCGTCGAGCACGCGGTCGAGGCTCGGCAGGTAGTCGTGCTCGATCTTCGCGACGGGGTACGGCGTGTGGAAGCCGCCGACGCGCAGCACGGGCGCCTCGAGCGAGTAGAAGCACTCCTCGGTCACGCGGGCCGCGACCTCGGCGCCCGAGCCGAGGTAGGTCGGGGCCTCGTGCACGACGACGCAGCGTCCCGTCCGGCGGACGGACTCGACGACGGTCGCGGTGTCGAGCGGCGAGATGCTGCGCAGGTCCACGACCTCGATGCTGCGGCCCTCCTGCTCGGCCGCCGCGGCGACGCGGAGCGCGGTCGCGACGGTCGGACCGTAGGCGACGAGCGTGAGGTCCGTGCCGGGGCGGACGACGCGCGCCCGGTCGAGCACGGTCGCGCCCTCGCCGCGACCCGCGACGTCGACCGGCCCCTTCTCCCAGTAGCGGCCCTTGGGCTCGAAGAAGAGCACCGGGTCCGGCGAGGCGACGGCCTCCTGGATCATCGTGTACGCGTCCTGCGGCGTGGACGGCGACACGACGCGCAGGCCGGCCGTGTGCGCGAACAGCGCCTCGGGGCTCTCGCTGTGGTGCTCGACCGCACCGATCCCGCCGCCGTACGGCACGCGGATCACGACGGGCACCTGGAGCTTCCCGCCCGAGCGGTAGCCCATCTTCGCGAGCTGCGTCGTGATCTGGTCGTACGCGGGGAAGATGAACCCGTCGAACTGGATCTCGCACACCGGCCGGTAGCCGCGCAGCGCGAGACCGATGGCGGTGCCGAGGATGCCGGACTCCGCGAGCGGCGTGTCGACGACACGGTCCTCGCCGAAGTCCTTCTGCAGGCCGTCCGTCACGCGGAAGACGCCGCCGAGCGCGCCGATGTCCTCGCCCATGAGCAGGACCTTGGGGTCGTTCTCCAGCGACCGGCGCAGCCCCTCGTTGATGGCGCGGGCCAGGGTCAGGGTCTTGCTGTCGCTCATCGCGCCACCTCCGCGGTCGGCTCCTCGAAGGACTGCTGGTAGTCGGCGAACCACGCCTTCTCGCGCTCGACCACGGCGTTCGGGGTCGCGTAGACGTGGTCGAACATGCTCGACGGGTCCGGTGCGGCGAGCGCACGGACCTCCTCGCGCAGCCGCTCGCCCAGCGCGTCGGCCTCGGCGGTCAGGTCGGCGGCGAACGCGTCGTCCCACGCGTCCTCGGCGCGGAGCAGGTTCTCCAGCCGGTCGATCGGGTCCCGGCGGCGCCAGTAGTCCTCCTGGGCGCGCGACCGGTACTTCGTCGGGTCGTCGGACGTCGTGTGCGCGCCCATGCGGTAGGTGAACGCCTCGACGAACGTCGGGCCGCCGCCGGAGCGGGCGCGCTCGAGCGCCTCCGCGGTCACGGCGTAGCACGCGAGCACGTCGTTGCCGTCGACCCGCACGCTGGGGATGCCGAACCCGCCGCCGCGGCGGTAGAGCGGCACGCGGGTCTGCCGGGTCGTCGGCTCCGAGATCGCCCACTGGTTGTTCTGGCAGAAGAACACGACCGGCGCGTTGTTCACGGCCGCGAAGACGAGCGCCTCGTTGACGTCGCCCTGCGACGTCGCGCCGTCGCCGAAGTACGTGACGACGGCCGCGTCGCGCTCCGGGTCGCCCGACCCGACGAGGCCGTCGCGCTGGACGCCCATGGCGTACCCCGTGGCGTGCAGCGCGTGCGACCCGATGACGAGCGTGTACAGGTGGACGTTGTGCGCCGTCGGGTCCCACCCGCCGTGGTCCACGCCGCGGAAGAGGCGCAGGCGTGCCGTCGGGTCGATGCCGCGCACGTGCGAGACGCCGTGCTCGCGGTACGACGGGAAGACGTAGTCCTGGGGGGCGAGCGCGCGGCCGGAGCCGATCTGCGCGGCCTCCTGGCCCTTCGCCTGCGCGAACAGGCCGAGCTCGCCCTGGCGCTGGAGCGACGTCGCCTCGTCGTCGAAGCGGCGCGTGAGCACCATGTCGCGGTAGAGACCGCGCAGCGCCGCGGCGTCGAGGTGGGCGACGCGCTCGCGGTAGCCGTCGGTCTCCGGGGTCGTGACGCGGGCGCCGGCGGGCGTCACGAGCTGGAGCAGGGGTGCGTCGTCGGGACCGCCCGCGACGTCGGGGAGGTCGGGGTGCGTGCTCGCAGCGTCCCGCACGCCGGTTCTCGCGTCGTTCTCGGTCACGCGACTCTCCTTCGGTGCGGCCCGGCCGTGCGGCCGGCCCGCTCGGGGGCAGGAGGCGCCCGATAGAGGGCGCCGTCGGAACCTACGTCTCCGTAGCCTACGCAAGCGTAGGCTACGACCCCGTAGGTAGCGCCTCCGACGTGTCGCCCAACGTCCGTCACGGCAGGCTGTAGAGAACCTCCAACCCCCACCGGCGCACCCCCGGCCCCGGGAGGGCTGCCCCTACCGCGGGTAGACGCCGCCCGAGCGCAGCGCGTCGCGCTCGCGCAGGACCGGCCAGCGCGAGAACGCGAACACGAGGAACATGACGACGTTGAGGATCGGCACGAGGCCCACGAGCACCCACCAGCCGGAGTAGCCGGCCTTCTGGATGATCCGGACGTAGGCGATGAAGAAGATCACCGCCACCGCGATGTAGACGACCAGGGCCGCGCCCCCGAAGAGCCAGCCGTAGTCGTCGACGAACTGGTCGTACTCCTGGTTGTCCATGCCGCGAGTCTTCTCGCGTGACCAGGACCCGGCAACCGCGCCGCCGTCGCTTGCCCGCTACGGCGTGCCGTCGTCGTCCGCGCCGACGAGCGCGCGGGCCACGTGCTGGGTCGAGGCGCCGAGCTCGAGGACGGTGTCGCAGGCCTGCTCGACGCGCGGGTTGTGCGTCGCGACGACCACGGCACGTCCCTCGTCCGCGAGCTCGCGCAGGAGCCCGACGATCGCGTCGGCGTTCCCCTCGTCGAGCGCCCCCGTGGGTTCGTCGGCGAGCACGACGCGCGGCCGCTTGAGGAGCAGCCGCGCCACGGCGACGCGCTGCTGCTCGCCGCCCGACAGCTCGTAGACGGCCGCGCGCTCGTAGCCGCCGAGCCCCACGCGCTCGAGCACCTCCTCGCGCCGGCGCGCGCGGTCCGCCCGCCGGACGCCCCGGCTCACGAACGCGACGTCGAGGTTCGCCGCGACCGTCGCGTTGTCGATGAGCGCGTAGTTCTGGAACAGGTACCCGAGCTCGTCCCGTCGGAACAGGCGCCGCCCGTGCGGGCTCAGTGCGGTGACGTCGCGGCCGTCCACGAACAGCGTCCCCGCGTCCAGCCGGTCGAGCAGGCCCACGCAGTTGAGCAGCGTCGTCTTCCCCGAGCCGCTCGATCCCACGAGGCCCGCCATCGAGCCCGCCTCCACGCTCAGCGTGAGGCCCGTCCAGACCGTCCGCGCCCCGTAGAACTTGGCCGCACCCACGACCTCGATCATCGCCATCCCCCTTCGTTCAGCTGTCACTGGATCGCGTCCGCAGGAGCCTGCGCTGGGCCACCGCGAGCGCGGTCACCAGCAGGGCGGACGACACGAGGCACACCGCCACCGCGACGAGCGGCTCCGCTCCCCCGAGCAGCCGCGGTGCGGCGGCCGCGACGACGGCGCCGAGGGCCGGCGGCGTGCGCGGCGGGTTCGCCGCCACGTACGCGACGAGCAGCACCGCCGAGGCGGCCTCGGCGAGGAACGCCGCGCGGTACCGCGCGGCGAACGACCACCCCGCGATGTAGCGGACGAACACGCTCTGCGCGTACCGCCGCGTGTACGCGCTCGACACCACGACCGCGGTGAGGAGCACGACGCCGGCCGCCGCCGCGATGTTCGCGAGCCCGAGCCGGAAGCTCCGGACGAGCTTCTGGTACTCCTCGGCCGCGGCGTCGGCGATCGGCGTGACCGACAGGACGTAGTCGCGGATGCCCGCCGCGCGGCTCTCCTCCAGCACGTACGCCGGGTCGAGGAAGACGACGTCCCCCGTCGAGGTGTACGCGCCGTACCCGTCGGCGCTCACGACCTCCGAGGCCGGGTCCACGACGAGCACGACCGGCTCGTCCACGAGCGGCGACGCGCTCGGGTCCGCGGCGTTGCCGTAGTCGAACAGCGTGCTGCCCTCGGCGAGCGGCGCACCGCGCTCGACGGCGCACGTCGCACCGAAGTAGTCCGCCCACGAGCCGACGGCGGCCACGACGTCGTCCTGCTGGTCCGCCCGCAGCGTGGCGGGCAGGTGGATCGTGAGGCACGACCCCGGCGCCGGGGCGAGCCGCGACCCGGTCGCGTCGCGGACGTCCTGCTCCTCCAGGTACGAGGGGCTGACGAGGAGGACCTGCTGGTCCTCGGGCGCGACCGTCACCGTGCCGAACGCCGAGACGGGCTGCCGCGCGGCGAGCACCGCCTCGCGGTCGTCGAGCGCCCGCACGACGACCTCGCCGAGGCGCTGCGCGAACTCGCCCGCCCGGGCCTGGTCGTCGCCGCCGACGCCCACGGAGGTCGCGCCGCCCGCGCTCTGCCAGGCGGAGCGGGCGGCCTGCTGGCCCGCGATGAGCTGGCCCGCGTGCACGGCGGAGAAGATCGACGCGACGAGGATGACGAGGGCGCAGAACCGCACGCCGAACGCGGCGGGGACGACCCAGGCCCCGACGGACTCGCCCTTGATCGCGGCCGCGAGCGGGATGCGCTGCGCGGCGGCCGTCGAGACGGCGTGGGCGGTCACGGTGACGAGCAGCAGCCCGGCGAGGACGGCGCCGGCCAGGCCGAGGAACGTCGTCGCCTGCGCGAACCCGTTGTAGGCGCCGAGCACGATCGCGCACACGACGGCGGCCACAACCAGGTGGAGGGCGAGGCGTCGGCCGATCGGGTCGAGGTCGCGCCGCAGGATGCTGGAGAACGGCGCGCCCTGGAGGCGCTGGACCGCGTACGCCCGGGCGTTGAGGAGCGCGCCGCACCCCGCGAGGAGCACGACGGCGACCGCCGCGATGGCGTAGCCCGCCGGGATCGGCGTGCCCGCGAGGTAGCGGTGCCACGAGAGGATCGTCGGGTAGGAGTCGGCCGACGCCGTCACCCCGGCCTCCCGCAGCGCGGCGGCCAGCGCCTCGGCCTCCGCCGTGCCGCACGAGAGCCCGTAGGAGCCCACCGGGCTCGTGGCCCCGAGCTCGGCACCGGGGTGCACCTGCGTGGTGACGCCGCGGCTGAAGTCGGCCACGCCGCGGTCGAGCCACCGCCCGCCCGGGTCGGCCGAGCCGTCACCGAGGACCGAGAGGTGCCGCGTCGAGACGTCGGTGAGGTCGAAGGTCACCTTGGCGACGGTGCAGTCGCGGGAGGTCGCGAAGGTCGCGATCGTGCCGTACGCCTCGGCGCTCGACGCGGTCGTGCCGAGGGAGTCGACGCGGAGCTGGGCGTCGAACCCGCGGACCGCGAACTCGCTGTACGCCTGCACCGTGAAGAAGGCGAGGAAGAGGCTGACGACCACCGCGAGGGCGTAGGCCAGGCTGAGGCTTCTGTTCGGCATGGAGGCTCCGCGCCGGACCGGGCAGGGGCGGCACGGCGCCGCCCCTGCCCTGCGTCCGTGCTACGCGCACTTGTGCCAGTAGGCGTGGTCCACGCGCATGGGCCAGTCCTTGGCGTGCACCTTCGCCCAGACCCCGGGCTTGATGTTGGTCACCCGGTAGAGCTTCCCGTTGTGCACGGACGCACCGTGGCACTCGGTGTTGTGCAGGTAGTGCGAGTAGATCGCCCCCGCACTGGTCCCGTAGTTCCAGATCCCGCCGCCCACGAGCTGCGAGCCGGCGAACGCCGCCGCCGGTGTGAAGGCCAGGACCCCGGCGACCATCGCCGTCGTCAGTACTCGACCAAACCTCATATCTCCCCCTTCGGAAGTGATTGCTACGTAAAAGTAGCAATCCGGAGACGCGAGCACCAGGGGTTAGGTCGATCTGGGGAAGTTCCGTTACCGGAACGCAGAGGGGCCGTCGAAGAGGGGCTACAGCCAGGTCGCGCTGACGCGCAGGAAGAGGTCGGTCGCCTCGGGCTCGCCCACGCTCACGCGCAGGCCCTCGCCCGCGAACGGGCGCACGATCGCGCCGGCGGCACGCGCCTCCTCGGCGCGCTGGGCCGTGCGCTCCCCCAGGTCGAACCACACGAAGTTCGCCTGCGACTCGGGCAGGGACCAGCCCTGGTCGCGCAGACCCTCGACGAGGCGGGTGCGGTCCGCCACGAGGTGCTCGACCCGCTGCAGGAGCTCGCCCCGCGCCCCGAGCGACGCGATCGCGGCCCGCTGCGCCACGTGCGAGACCCCGAACGGCGTGGAGACGGCGCGGATGCCCGCCGCGAGGCGCGGACGCGCGACGGCGTACCCGACGCGCAGGCCCGCGAGCCCGTACGCCTTGGAGAACGTGCGCAGCAGCACGACGTTCGGGTGCTGCGCGTACACCGCGAGACCGTCGGGGGCCTCCGGGTCGCGCACGAACTCGAGGTACGCCTCGTCGAGCACCACGAGCACGTCCGACGGCACCGCCGCGAGGAACGTCTCGAGCTCGTCGCGGTGCACCGCCGGACCGGTCGGGTTGTTGGGCGTGCACACCATGACGACGCGCGTGCGCTCGGTGACCGCCGCGGCCATCGCGGGCAGGTCGAGGCGCCCGCGGTGCTCCCCCGTCCGGAGCGGAACCCGCACCGACGTGCCGCCCGCGACGGCGACCGCGATCGGGTACGCCTCGAACGAGCGCCACGGGTAGACGACCTCGTCGCCCGGCTCGACGACCGCCTGGAGGACGTGCGCGAGCACCGCGACCGAGCCGTTGCCCACGACGACCTCGTCGGCCCCCACCCCGAGGTCCGCCGCGAGCGCCTCGGTGAGCTCGGTCGCGTACATGTCCGGGTAGCGGTTCGCGTCCGCCGCGGCGTCGGCGATCGCCGCCACGACCGAGGGCAGGGGCGGGTACGGGTTCTCGTTCGAGGAGAGCTTGAACGCCGCCGCACCCGGGGCGACGCGCGCCCCCGGGACGTAGGCCGGCAGGGCGGCGACGGCAGGACGCAGGGGGACGCGGGGTTCGTGGGCCACGGTCCTCGATCATGCCACTCGTGCACCGCGGTCCGTGGCGGACGACGGCGCGCCACGCGCGGCGCCCGTGCCGCACGACGGCCCGGATGGCAGGATGCCGGGTATGAGCTTCGTCGTCCGCGTCCTCATCACCGGTCTCGCGATCTGGCTCACGAGCCTGTTCATGGACGAGCACTTCCAGATCGTCGGCTCCGACACGGCCGGCGGGAAGGTCGTGATCGTCCTCGTCGTGGCGCTGCTCTACTCGCTCGTGAACGCGGTGATCAAGCCGATCGTGCAGGTCCTCTCGATCCCGCTCTACATCCTCACGCTGGGGCTGTTCTCGCTCGTCGTCAACGCGCTCATGCTCATGCTCACCGCGTGGATCACCGAGCAGACCGACTGGGGCATCCGCATCATCGGCGGGTTCTGGTGGGCGCTGCTCGCGGCCCTCATCATCGCCGTGATCAACTTCCTCGTCTCGGCCGTCGTGCCGAAGGCCCAGGACCGCTGACCCGAGCGCTCCACCGCGCGCGCCGCCGCCCGCCCTCCCGACCGGCCCGCCGGGGGACGGCACCGGGCCGTCACCGCACATCGTCCTCGCCACCACCCGTCCCGGCGCCCCCGAGCGGGCCCGTGCCGCCGGGCGTGCCGGACGTCCCCGGCGTGCCGAGGGACGGACCCGGCGCCGTCACGACGCCGTCCGGAGCCGGCCACGGGGGCCACGGCGGCCTCGGCACCGCGAGCTCACCGACGCAGAACGTCGTCTCCGGGTCCGGGACGAGACGCGCCTCGTAGGCGAGCGGGTCCTCCGCCTCCCCGTCGAGCCAGTGCTCCACGTCGGCGAGGTGCTCCTCGAGGCCGCGGTCGCCCACCTCGACCGCGGCGTCGAGCACGTCCTGGTGGTAGCCGACGGAGTGCGGCACGTCGAGCGGCGGCCCGCCGCCGGGCGCGAAGACGGTACCGGTCACCGTCACGCGCCCGGGCGTCGCCGGGTTCGGCTTCCCGTCGAGGCCGGAGACCCCCTCCCCGCTGGTCTCGAGGTGCGTGGCGCGCACGCCGGGCGGGAGGCCGTGCCCCCCGACCGGTGACCCGGCGGTCACCACGTGGCGCACCTGGTAGGTCCCGACCGTCGCCGCCGCGATCGTGGCCGCGACCATGCCGCCCTGGCTGTGCCCGACGAGCACGACGTCGTCCTCTGGCTCGATGCCCGACTGGCCCATCGCGTCGAGCACCGCCCGCACGCTGTCCGCCTGCGCGCGCTGGGACTCGTCGTCGGACATGAGGTCGTAGTTGGACGTCATGTTCCACACCGTCCGGAGGTTGCCGGGCTGGGTGCCCGGGATCGCGACGACCCACGTCGGCGTCCCGTCGTCCTTGACGATGCGCTGGACGCTCAGCACCGAGTCCGTGCTCCCGAGCGCCGCCACGGCGCCGAGGGCGGACCGCGTGTCCGTGGGGGTCGGCAGGTCGTAGGGCGCCGCGTCGACCCGCCGCACCTCCGGGTCGGGCAGGAACCGGTCGCGCAGCGGCTGGACGGACGCCCGCAGCACCGCCGCCGCGTTCCCGACCGTCGGTACGGCGTACCAGGGGCGGTCCGGGTCGAGCATGCCGATCGTGCGACCCAGCGCGCGGACGGTCGCGGGGTGCAGCGCCTCGCCCGTCGTGACGAGCCGACCGAGAGCGGGCCCTCCGTGCAGCAGCGACTGCGCGAGCCCGGCGAGGCCTTGCGCGACGATCATCCCGAGCCCGGCGACGCCCGCCCCCGCCAGCCCGTAGTGCCGTCCCGCCACGACCAGCGCGGTGTCGGACCACCCGGCGGCGGCCGCGGCGTCCGCGTCGTCGTACACCCGGACCGCCTGGTGGAGCCGCGCGGCGAGCCCGCGCAGCCGCTGCTCCTCCTGCCCGGCGAGCAGGGCCGCCGCGTCGAGGCCGTCGAGGAGGGCCGCACGCGCGGCCCGGACCTCCGCCGACCAGAACGGCGTCGTCGTCAGGTTCGCGCCCGCGGCCGCCCCGAGCGGCTCGGCCGGGACGAGCCGCCCGGCGAACGCCGTCGGCGTGGCCGTCGTGACCTCCACCGCGTGCCGCGCGTCCCGCAGCGCCCCCGCCGCTCCGGTCAGGAGGTCCGCCCGGGCCGCGAGCACCGCGGCCTGCGCGACGACCCCCGCCGTCTCGACGACCGTCGGCTCCGTCCCGCCACGGATCACGACGGACGGGCCGGGCGGCGACCCGCTCACGAGCCGCCTCCCGCGGCGAGCCCCGCGGCCAGCCCCGCCCGCAGGCTCGTGACGTCCGCCTCCGCGAGCACGGTGAGCGCGTCCAGCCGCACGAGGCACGTCCCGAGCGTCTCGTCGAGCCGGAGCAGGGCTGCCCGACCCTCCGCCGTCGCGTCGTCGTACGCGTGCCGCGCCTGCCCGGCCCACGGGAGATCGGGGGTCTCCAGGGCGGCGCCGGCGCGCGCGGCGTCGTCGGTCGCCGTGCGGACCTGGTCGCGGGCACGGGTGATCCCGAAGGGTGCGGCGAGGCACGGCGGTGGTGGCGGGGTCGGCATGGCGGCGACCGTACGGAGCCCCGCCGGCCGACGGCGCGGCAGGTCGCCAGGCTGTGGACCGAACCCTCGCGCCCGGACGCTGGGGACGGCCACGGGCCGCGCGACGGCTCCGTTGCCCGGACTGCGGGCGGCACCGACCGCCGTCGGGCACGCGTGGGAGAATCAGGGGCGTGCCCGAGAACCCTGCCGCAGCCGCCCCTGCCCGCGTGAGCCTCGCCGAGGTGACCCCGCCGATCGCGCTCGGCCCGCTCGACGGCCGCTACCGCGCCGCGGTCGCCCCGCTCGTCGACCACCTCAGCGAGGCCGCGCTCAACCGCGAGCGCCTCCACGTCGAGGTCGAGTGGCTCATCACGCTGTGCAACGGCGTCCAGGCGGTCGACGAGAACGCGGTCCGCCCGGTCGTGCCCGGCGCGCCCCAGCTCTCCGACGCCGAGGTCGCCTACCTGCGCCGCATCCCCGCGACGTTCGGTGGCGACGAGATCGCCGAGCTCGCCGCGATCGAGCGCGAGACGGTGCACGACGTCAAGGCGGTCGAGTACTTCGTCAAGCGGCGCCTCGCCGCAGCGCCCGACACGCTGGGCCCCGACACGGTGCTGCCCGGCGTCGGCGAGCTCGTGCACTTCGCGTGCACGAGCGAGGACGTCAACAACCTGTCCTACGCGCTCATGGTGCGCGGCGCCGTCGAGCACGTGTGGCTGCCCGCCGCGACGGCGCTCGCCGACCAGCTCGCGGACATGGCGCGCGAGCACGCCGACGTGCCGATGCTCTCGCGCACGCACGGCCAGCCCGCGACGCCGACGACGCTCGGCAAGGAGCTCGCCGTTCTCGCGCACCGGTTGCGCCGCCAGCTCCGCCGCGTCGGCGCGGCCGAGTACCTGGGCAAGCTCAACGGCGCGACGGGCACGTACGGCGCGCACACCGTCGCGGTCCCGGGCGTGGACTGGCCGTCGGTCTCGAAGCACTTCGTCGAGGGCCTCGGTCTCACGTGGAACCCGCTGACGACGCAGATCGAGTCGCACGACTGGCAGGCCGAGCTGTACGCGGACGTCGCGCGGTTCAACCGGATCCTCCACAACCTCGCGACCGACGTGTGGACGTACATCTCGCTCGGGTTCTTCACGCAGATCCCGGTGCCGGGCGCGACCGGGTCGTCGACCATGCCGCACAAGGTCAACCCGATCCGGTTCGAGAACGCCGAGGCGAACCTCGAGATCTCGTCCGCGCTGCTCGACACGCTCGGCGCGACGCTCGTGACGTCGCGCCTCCAGCGCGACCTCACGGACTCGACGACGCAGCGCAACGTCGGCCCCGCGTTCGGCCACTCGCTCCTCGCGATCGACAACGTGCGCCGCGGCCTGAAGGCCCTCGCCGCGAACGCCGACCTCATGGCGGCGGACCTGGACGAGAACTGGGAGGTGCTCGGCGAGCCCATCCAGTCGGCCATGCGCGCGGCGTCGGTCGCGGGCGTCCCCGGCATGGAGAACCCGTACGAGCGCCTCAAGGACCTCACGCGCGGCCAGCGCGTCGACGCGGCACGGCTCCGCGAGTTCGTCGCGGGCCTCGGCCTGCCCGACGACGTCGCGCAGCGCCTCGCGGACCTCACCCCCGCGACGTACACGGGCCTCGCCTCCCGCCTGGTCGAGACCTACCTCGACTGACAAGACCGGCGCCGAGCACGGGGTCGGCGACCGAATCCTGGGGATCTCGGTCGCCGACCCCGTTCTCGTCCGCCCCCGCGTCGTGGTCGACGGCGCCCGTGTCAGACGGCGGTCGGCTCGCCCGGGTGGGACCCGCCCCGGCCCGGCGCTCCGCCCACGGCGGCGAGCTGGGCGCGGTGCGCGGCGCGCACCTCGGCGAGTTCGTCGAGGCGGTTGACGACCCAGGTCAGGGCGAGCGTCGCGGCGGCCGCGAGCGCGAGCAGCCCGAGCACGTTACCGAGGTCCGCGGTCTGGACGTTCACGGTCCCCGACCAGAAGAAGGTCGAGCGGCTCAGCACGCCTGCGAGGACGAGGCCGCCGAGCACCGGGACCGCCGGCCGCGTCCGGCGCCACAGCAGCGCGGCCCCGAGGAGCAGGACGACCGGCGCAGCCAGCGCGGGGACCGTCCACGGGCTCAGCGCGACACCCGACCACCACGGCGCCCCGAAGCTCGCCGCGTCGGCAGCGGTCGCCGCGGCGAACCCTCCGAGGGCCAGAGCCATCGCCCCGAGGGTCGCCGCCCGGAGCGTCCACGGCTCAGGCCCGACCCGGCACGCCCGACGCGCGGCGAGCACGCCCGCGTAGACGGACACCGCCGCGACCCACGGCGCGTCGAGGTACGCCGCATAGCTGTTCCCCGCACCGAGCGAGACCGCGAGCCCGCCCACCCCGGCGACGACGGCGAGCACCGCAGCAGCGAGGACGACGCGCTGCGCCCCGGCGAGCGTGAGGGCCACCGCCGCGAGCCAGAGGGTCCACATCGACGCCGTCGGGACGGTCGTCAGGAGCGGTGCGTGCCCGCTCGGGCCGAGCACGGCCCCGACGATCGCCGCGGCGAACGCGAGGACGCGCGCGGCCATGACCACGAGCGCGGCGGGCAGGACCACGAGCAGGAGCCCCGTCGCCGCGCGCCGCTGCCGTGGGGACGAGCCCAGCGGCGCGAGCAACCACTCGCGCGCGGCGGCGCGCAGCAGGTCCCACCGCTCGGGACGCGTCGGCCGCGACTGCCCGGGCCGCGCGCCGTCGAGCAAGTGGCCGAGCATCTCGGCCTCGTGCGCCCGCCGGTAGGTGTACGGGAACAGCCGCAGCAGCCGCCGGTAGTCCCGCACGAGGACCGGCGCCACCGGCAGGAGCGGGTCCGCGGGCGATGCCGCCACCCCGGTCACGCGGCAGCCGCCGTGCCGTCGGCCGCCGCCGCCAGGAACGCGCGGTGCGCGGTGCGGGCGGCGGCGAGCTCGTCGAGACGGTTGACCACCCAGCGAGTCGCGAGGGTGAGCGCCACCGACACCCCGACCACCCCCAGCACGTTGCCGAGGTTCACGGCCGTCGTGTCGAGCGCGCCGGACCAGAAGACGTCCGACCGGCTCAGGGTCATGGCCAGGAGCGCGCCGCCGAGGACCGGAGCGGCCTGCCGCACGGGGCGGACGAGCACGAGCAACGCCACGACACCCAGGCAGCCCAGGCCGATGGCCTGTAGGGAAGGGCTCACCGACACGGACACCCAGACGCGTTCCTGCGAGACCGCCGACGCACCGCCTCGTGCCGAGAGCGCGAGGGTGGCCGCCGTCATCCAGAACGCCACCGCTCCCGCTCGCGCGCCGAAGACGGGCGCCTCCTGCCGGGCCCGCGCGACGAGGGTCAGGAGGAAGGCCAGGAGGACGACGACCCAGCCGACCGCCTGGAACGCGACGAACGCCCGTTCCGCCGAGACGAGGGCCCCGACGGCCACGACTCCCGCCGTCGCGGCGAGCGCGGCGAGCACGAGCGCCGTCCGCTGTGCTCCCACGGCGACGGCGACGAGCGCGGAGAGCCACGCCAGCCAGGCCGGCGCGAGGGGCACCGCGACCAGCGCCGCCACGGTCGCCAGCAGCACCGGGAAGGAGAGCGACCCGAGCGCCTCTCGCGCCGAGTCGTCCGTCACCACCTGGACGGCGCGCACGAGGTCGTACGCCGCGGGGGCCGCGAGCACCGCGGTCAGCACGACGAGCACGACCACCGAGGCCGAGGCGCGCTGGCGCTCCGTCGGGCCCAGCGGCGCGAGCAACCACTCGCGCGCGGCGGCGCGCAGCAGGTCCCACCGCTCGGCCCGCGTCGGCCGCGACTGCCCGGGCCGCGCGCCGTCGACCAGGTGCCCGAGCATCTCGGCCTCGTGCGCCCGCCGGTAGGTGTACGGGAACAGGCGCAGCAGCCGCCGGTAGTCCCGCACGAGGACCGGCGCCACGAGCACCGTCCCGACGGCGTCGGTGTCGTCATGGCTGTCGAGGTGGCTCATGCCGGTACCACCCCGCCGTCGAGCGACCCTCCGGCGCGCCCGGGCGTGGGGCGGGTCGCGGCGCGGTCGCCCGCCGGGGCGGCCGTGCGGCGTCGGGCACCGAGACGCTCGAGCGCGCGGCGCGCCTGGGCCTCGGCGCGCTCGGCCTCGGCGGCGAGGCGCGAGCCGCCCTCGGCGGTGAGCCGGTAGTACCGGCGCAGCCGCGAGTCGACGACCTCCTCGTGGTCGACCTCGACGAGCCCGGCGGCGACGAGCCGGTCGATCGCGCCGTAGAGCGTGCCGGCGCGCAGGGTCACGCGCCCGTCGGAGCTGGACTCGACGTCCTGCGCGATGCCGTACCCGTGGAGCGGCCCGGCGGCGAGCGCGGACAGCACGAGGAACGCGGGTTCCTGGAGCGGTTTCGATGCCATGGCGGCGACCATACTCTCGCCGCGAAGGTATGCGCAGGACCCGCAGCGCACGGCGCGTCGCGGCCCGCCGGGCACGGGCCGGGAGAGTCCACCAGGCGTCCCGCACCGCGCCGGGCCCCGGAGCGCCGACGACCCCACGCCCGGCGTCGCCGCCGGGATCGCGTGGCGCAAACCTTCACAGACCCGATGTTCTGTGAAACTATCTGCCACATACTCGACGACCCGGAGGATCAGCAATGACGCTCGACGGCTCCCCCACGTCCCCCGCCTCGGCCCCCGCCGGCGTCGGACGACGACAGTTCCTCACCCTCGCCACGGCGGGCGTCGCGGCGAGCACGCTCACCGTGACGGTCGGCTCGCTCACCCCGGCCGCCGCGCTCACCACGCCCGGCGCGACCCACGCCGCGCCGACCGCGGCCCCGGCGCCCCGCAAGCGCGAGCTGCGCGCGATGTGGATCTCGAGCGTCGTGAACATCGACTGGCCGTCGGCGTCCGGGCTCTCGGCGGAGCAGCAGAAGGCCGAGCTCCTCGGCTGGCTCGACGTCGCGCGCGACTTCCGTCTCAACGCCGTGTTCGTCCAGGTCCGCCCGACGGCCGACGCGTTCTGGCCCAGCCCCTACGAGCCGTGGTCGCAGTACCTCACGGGCGTGCAGGGCCAGGACCCCGGCTACGACCCCCTCGCGTTCGTCGTCGAGGAGTGCCACCGGCGCAACCTGGAGATCCACGCCTGGTACAACCCGTACCGCGTGTCGATGCAGGCCGACCCGACGCGGCTCGTCCCCGAGCACCCCGCGCGGCAGCACCCGGAGTGGGTGTGGGCCTACGGGGGCAAGCTCTACTTCGACCCGGGCCTGCCCGCGGCGCAGGAGCACATCAAGAACGCGATCCTGCACAGCGTCGAGAACTACGACATCGACGGCGTGCACTTCGACGACTACTTCTACCCCTACGCCGTCGCGGGCGAGACGATCCCGGACGCCGCGACCTTCGCGACCCACGGCGCCGGCTTCGACCGGGTCGAGGACTGGCGCCGCCACAACGTCGACACGTTCGTGCAGTCCATCTCGCAGCGCATCAAGCAGGCGAAGCCGTGGGTCAAGTTCGGCATCAGCCCGTTCGGCATCTGGCGCAACGCCTCGACGGACCCGCGCGGCTCGCAGACGGGCGGCTCGCAGTCGTACGACATGCAGTTCGCCGACACGCGCAAGTGGGTCCTCGAGGGCTGGCTCGACTACATCAACCCGCAGATCTACTGGCAGCTGGGGCTCGCCGTCGCGGACTACGCGAAGCTCGTCCCGTGGTGGGCCGACGTCGCCGCGCAGTCCGGCACGCACCTGTACATCGGCGAGGCGCTGTACAAGGTGACGTCGGGCGTCTTCACGGACCCGGCCGAGCTGTCGAACCACCTGACGTTCTGCCAGGAGCAGGAGCACCCGGTGCACGGCAACGTCTACTTCTCGGCCAAGCACGTCCCGGCCGACCCGCAGGGCTCGATGACGCGCGTGCGCGACGACCACTACCGGTACCCGGCGCTCGTCCCGGCCATGCCGCACCTCCCGGGCACGAAGGTCCGCACCCCCGTGCTCGCGTGGGCCGGCTGGCGCGACGACGGCGTCCGCGTGCACTGGACCGACGCCGGCGGCCGCCGGTTCGCGGCGACGTCGTTCGCGATCTACCGTGCCGACGGGTGGGTGCAGCACGTGGACACCGAGAACCCCGCGAACCTCGTCGCGACGCAGCGCGCCGAGGGCCGGGTGGTCCAGGACTTCCTCGACCCGACCGCCGTGCGCGGGCGCCGGTACACGTACGCCGTGACCGCGCTCGACCGCGTCTGGAACGAGTCCGCACCGAGCAGGGTCCGCTGGTCGGTGTGACGATCGTCGTGCCGGGCCTCGGCCCGGCACGATCGCCCTTCGCCGGAACTGGGGCCGCGCGAGGGGCAGGCCCGACGGCGCGTGGTTCGCTGGGTGCGCCACGCGCCGTCGGGGTTCCGCGGCCGCCCCGCCGTGGGTGCGGGGTGGCACAGTGGGACGCGTGAGCACGCCCGACCTGCGCCCCGCCGACCCCTCGACCGCCGGAGCGTCGGCCCCGCCGTCCGACCTCCCGCCCCTGCGCACCGTCGGGTGGGTGAACGTCCGTGACGGACGCCTGCTCGCGGTGCGGACGACCGGGAAGGACCGCTTCTTCATGCCGGGCGGCAAGGTCGAGCCCGGCGAGACGGACACCGAGGCGCTGGTGCGCGAGATCCACGAGGAGCTCGGCGTGCGCCTGGACCCGGAGACGGTCCGGCCCGCGTTCGTCGCCGAGGCCCCGGGGCACGGGCTGGGCGGGCGCGTCGTGCGGATGCACTGCCTGTACGCCGAGCCGCTGCCCGGGTCCCCTGAGCCGGCGCCGAACGCCGAGATCGCCGAGCTCGCGTGGCTCACGCCGGCGGACGCGGACCGCGTCCCGCCCGCCGGCCGCATCGTCCTCGAACGCCTCGCGGACGTCCTCTCGGCCTGACCGCGCGGCCCCAGGCAGGCCGCTCGGACGCGGCATGGGGACCTCACCCCATGGGCACCCCGAGACGCGGGGGCGCCCGTCCACGTACGCTCCGGAAGCACGATCCGCCGCGACAGAGGGACGACCATGGGGTTCTACGGTGCCGACATCGGCGAGCTGCGCAGGCTCGCGCAGAGCCTGACGACGGCGTCGGAGTCGCTCGAGACGACGCGCGGCGGCCTCCAGTCCACCGTCAGCGGGGCCCGCTGGGCCGGGCCCGACGGCGACGAGCTGCGCGGCCGCTGGACCTCCGAGCTCGGCCCCGCGCTCGCCGCGGCCGCGGCGACGCTGCGCGACGCGGCCGACAAGGTGCGCACGAACGCCGACCAGCAGGAGAGCGCCAGCTCCGACGGCACGGGCGCGGGCGCCGGCGGGGGTGCCGGCGGGGCTGGCGGGTCGGGCGGGTCCGGGTCGGGGTCCGGCGGCTCGGGCTCCGGAGGGTCGGGCGAGGGCGGCTCGGGCGAGAGCGGCGACGGCCCCGGCGGCCCGACGGTCTCGGTGAAGGGCAGCCAGAGCGGCGGCTCCGACAACGGCGGCCTCGGGAGCCCCGCGACGGAGGGCACGGACTCGAAGGTCGGCTTCGGCGTCTCCCACGACCCGGACAGCGGCGAGACGACGTACTCCGGCAGCGGGTCGCTCGCCGACTGGTTCAAGACGACCGACGGCTCCAAGGTCTCGTTCGGCGTCAACGGCGGCGCCGAGTACACGGTCGGGGAGAAGTCGGAGGACGGCTTCACCACCTACACGTCGAAGTCGGACGTCTCGATCGGCGTCGAGGGCGGCGTCTCGAAGGGCGGCACGGGCGTGAGCGGCGGGTACACGACCGGCGTCACGTCGGAGTACACCCTGAAGATGCCCGACGGCACCGACGTCGACCCCGGGTCCGTCAACCCGTTCGACCCGAGGAGCATGCCGGTCGGCTCGTCCGTGACGATGGACGGCGGGAGCTACTCCAAGACCGAGCTCGACGCCGCGTTCCGGCACATCGCGCTCGAGTCGTCCGTCAAGGACTCCGAGGGCGTGAGCAGCCTCATCGAGCGCACGGGCGACGACACGGTCCGCGTCACCGCGGGCCCGACGGAGGCGATCGCGAACCACGCGGGACTCGGCCTCGACTTCGACGCGGTCAAGGTCATGCTCGGCAACACCACGTCGCTCGACGGCGCGTCCCTGCGCAGCGCCGAGTTCGACCTGTCGACGCCCGAGGGCCAGGCCGCCTACGACACCTACCTCGTCACCGGCGAGATCCCCGGCGACCCGTCGACCGGGATCTCCGGCACGACGACCATCCAGCGCGTCAACTACGACTCGACGTCGACCGTCGGCTTCGACACGCCCGTGGGCGGGGCCGAGTGGCAGATCGGCCAGAACACCGGGTCGCTCGTCGCGACGACCTACCCCGACGGCAGCACCGAGCAGCTCATGACCGCGACGTACGGCGACCGGGGCGACTTCCGCCTGTCGCAGTCGTTCGACGCCTCCGGCACGGAGGACCTCTCGGCGCGCACGTACTCGTTCGACGTCACGGCCGACGACATGTCGTCGCAGTACTTCAACACGCGCGACTTCTCCGGCTTCGCGCCGTCCGGCGAGGTGTCGCCCGGCCAGCAGGTGACGATGACGCTCACCGAGTCGCAGATGAACCGCCTCGCCGACAGCGTGCGGACCGCCGTCGAGAACGACGCCCTCGGCATGCAGACGCGGGCCGTCGTCACCGACTACGACATGAAGCCGCTCTCGGACCCGTACCAGCTCGCCACGAGCCTGGCCCGGGCGGCCGACTCCGACCTGGACCTCGTCATGATGATCAGCGAGATCAACGCCGCGGGCGACGGCTCGGTCACGGACCGCTCCGCCGCCCGGTTCCCCGGCACGGTGACGCCGGGGGGCTGACGCCGCGCCGCCCGGAGGGGCGCGGCGCCGGGTCGTCTCAGCGGGGCTTCTGCGCCGAGAGGTACGCGGTCGAGACGAAGCCCGTCCGGCCTCCGGCGGTCACCTTGAGCCACCCCTTCGAGGCGGTGCCCGCGTGCGTCACCGCGGAGCCGCGCGCGAGCCGCGCGACGACCTTGGACGAGGTCGACGCCGACGCCCGCAGGTTGAGGCTCGACGCGGTGACGTACGACGTCGCGGCCTGGGGCGGTGCCGGGGCGGGCTTCGCGGGCGCCGCCGGTGCGCTCGTCGAGGTGTACTGGGCGGAGACCCAGCCGGTCCGTCCGTTCGCGGTGACCTTGAGCCAGCCGCCCGAGGTCGACGCGACCGCGAGCTTCGTGCCCTTCGGGAGGCGGGCGACCACGGCCGAGGACGTCGTCGCCGACGCCCGCAGGTTGAGCGACGCAGCCGTGACGTACCGCGTCGCCGGCTGGGGCGCCGACGGCTTCGGCGCCGGCTGGGGTGCCGGCGGCTTCGCCGCCGGGGGCGTGCTGACCGGCGCGGGCTTCGTCGGCCCGATGCTCGCGGCCGGGACCCAGCCCGTCGTCCGCCCCGACGTGACCCGGCGCCACGTGCCGCTCTCGTCCCCGGGCTTGCCGACGACGGTCGCCCCGCGCGCGACCCGGGCGACGACGGCGCCGGTGCCCGCCCCGGCGCGCACGTCCACGTCGGCGTTCGTGTAGTAGGTGCACGACGTCGCGGTCGACCGGGCGGCCACGCGTGTCGCGTCGCGCCCGAGGTCGACGCCCTTGCCCTTGAGGTAGGCGAGCGGGTCGGTGTGCGACGCGCCCGACCCGTAGGTGCCGTTCCAGACCTCCAGGTGCAGGTGCGGCGAGGTGGAGATGCCGGTGGAGCCGACGTCGGCGATGCGCTGGCCGGCCTTGACCGTCTGCCCGGCCTTGACGTACTTGTCGCCGTCGATGACGTGCCCGTAGACGCTCGAGACCGTCTTCCCGCCGATGGTGTGCCGCAGGACGACCCACTGCCCGAACCCGCTGACGCTGCCCGCGCGCAGGACGGTGCCGTCGGCGATCGCGTTGATCCGCGTGCCGGAGGTCGCGCCGAGGTCCTGCCCGAGGTGCCAGGTCGACGCGCTGGCGACCGGCATGCAGCGCGGGCCGTAGTAGGAGGAGACCGAGTAGGTGCGCGCCCCCAGCGGCGCCACGACGGCGGCCGCCGCGCTCGCGCTCGGGGCGACGAGCAGCGCGCCGAGCCCCGTGGCGAGCGCCGTCGCCATCGCCACGCTCGCCACGCCCGACCAGCGCCTCGCGTTCCGAACCATCCTCTGCCCCCTGAAAAGAAATCAGACATACCCGGCGTGTCGGGTTGACACGCCTCAGGAACGGTAAGGCCAGTCCGCGGGGACCGCCAGATGGACGACCGTCCAACAGCGCCGAGGGCTCGACGGCGCGCGGGGCGTACCGTCGTGCCATGACCGTCGGGACGGGACGCGCGGACGACGACCTCCTCGCTGCGACGCTGCCCGTGCTCGGCCTCGCGCTCGCGTCGGTCGCGGCCGTGCGCGACGCCGCGGCGCGGGCGGGCGGGTTCGACCCCGGACCGGCCCCGGACCCCGAGCGCGTCGCGGCGGCGTTCGCGAGCGACCGGCTGCTGCGGGTCGACGGCGCTCCGGTGGACGGGTTCGCGCCGCTGTCCGGCTTCTTCCGCACGGCGGACGGCTGGGTCCGCACGCACGCGAACTACCCGCACCACCGCGCGCGGCTGCTCGCGCTCCTTGACCTGCCCGCCACGGTCGCGGACCCCCCGTCCCGGGACGACGTCGCGACGGCGCTCGCCGCGCGGTCGGCGCAGGAGGTCGAGGACCTCGCGGCCTCGGTCGGCGCGATCGCCGTGCGCGTGCGCTCTGCGGACGAGTGGCGCGCGTCCGCGCCGGGCCGGGCCGCGGCGTCGGGCCCTGGCGTGCGGACCGCGGTGCGCGACGACGCCGCTCCCCCGCGCCCGCTCGCCGTCGGGCCCCGGCCGCTCGCCGGCCTCCGGGTCCTGGATCTCACCCGCGTCATCGCCGGGCCCGTCGCGACCCGGACGCTCGCGCTGCTCGGCGCGGACGTCCTGCGCGTCGACCCGCCGGGCCTGCCCGAGATCGAGGTCCAGCACCTCGACACCGGGCAGGGCAAGCGGTCCGCGCTGCTCGACCTCGCGACCCCCGACGGCCGGGCCCGGGCCCAGGAGCTGCTCGACGCCGCCGACGTCCTCGTGACGGGCTACCGCCCGGGCGCGGTCGAGGCGTTCGGCCTGCGCCTGCCGGGTGGCGCGGTGCACGCGCGCGTCAGCGCGTGGGGCGACGACGGCCCGTGGGCCCCGCGCCGCGGCTTCGACTCGATCGTGCAGGCGGCCAGCGGGATCGCGCTCGTGGAGGGCACGCGGGACGGGACCGTGGGCGACACCTCGACCGCCGCGCCCGGCGCCCTGCCCGCCCAGGCCCTCGACCACGCGACGGGCTACCTCCTGGCCGCGGCCGTCGTCGACGCCCTCGCCGACCGCGCGGCCGACGGCCGCGGGCGCGACGTCGACGCCGCGCTCGCCCGCACCGCGCACGCGCTGCTCGTCGCCCCCGGGCGCGACCCCGCGCACGGGCCGCCGCGGACGCCGGGGGCGCGGTGCGTCGTCGGGCACCGGGTGCGCCTCGACGGCCGGGACGTCGAGGCGACGACGACCCGGCCCGCGCTCGACCGCCTCGCGGGCGAGCCCGTCGACGACTACCCGGCGCCGGCCCGGCCGTGGAGCGCGGACGCGCCGCGGTGGGCGACCCCGCGCGGCGCGTCCGGAGCCGGCGGCTGAGCGGGTCGCCGGACGTCAGGCGTGGTCGAGGCGGCGCAGGATCGCGCCCTCGCGCAGCGCCCACGGGCAGATCTCGACCTCGTCCACGCCGAGCGCGCGCATCGTCTCGACCGCGACTACCCCGCCCGCGACGATCTGGAACGTGCGCTCCGGCGTGATGCCCGGCAGCGCGGTGCGGCCCTCGGCCGTGATGCGCGCGAGCCGCGGCACCCAGTCCGCGAGCTGCGCGCGGCGCATCCGCCACCGGTCGTCAGGGCCGACGGCCTCGGTCTGCATGCCCGCGAGCCGCGCGAGCGAGCGGAACGTCTTGGACGTCGCGACGACGTGGTCCGGGCGCGGGAGCCGGGCGAACCGCGCGACGGCGGGCGCGAGCGTCGTGCGCACGTGCTCGCGCAGCGCCTCGACGTGCTCGGGCGCGGGCGGGTCGTCGGGCAGGAAGGCCATGGTCATGCGGCCCGCGCCGAGCGGGAGGGACACGGCGAGGTCGGGCTCCTCGTCGACGCCCGACGCGATCTCGAGCGACCCGCCCCCGATGTCGAGGACGAGCAGCCGACCCGCGGCCCAGCCGTGCCAGCGGCGCGCGGCGAGGAAGGTCAGGCGCGACTCGTCCTCGCCGGAGAGCACGTGGACCGGCTGCCCGACGCGCTCGCCGATCGCCGCGAGCACCTCGGGCCCGTTGGTCGCGTCCCGCAGCGCCGACGTCGCCATGGGCAGCATCTCGTCGACGGCCGACTCGCGCGCGAGCGCCATCGCGTCGTCGACGGCGGCGAGCATCGCCGCGACACCCTCCGGGGACAGCGACCCGTCGGGCCGGAGGTAGCGCATGATGCGCACGACCGTGCGCGCCCCCGCGGCCTGCACGGGACGCGCCGCGTACGCGGCGTCGACGACGGCGAGGTGCACGGTGTTCGAGCCGATGTCGAGGACGCCCAGGCGCGTGGTGGTGCTCACGCGGCGAGCCTAGCGGCGCGGCGAGGGCCGCCGTCGGGTGTCCTGCCCGACGACGACCCTCGTCCGGTGCGCGGCGCGCACCCGCGGTGGGGTGGCGGTCAGCCGCAGGCCAGCGCGTCGTACGCCGCGTCGACCGTCGTCGTCGTGCCGTCCGCGGCGACGACCGTGACGGTCGCCGTCCCGGCCTCGACGGACGCCGCGCGCGTCGTGAACGACTGGTAGGCACTCCTGCCCGGCTGCACGCCCCGGGCCGTCCGCTCGCCGAACGGCGTCGTGAGGGTCACGTCGAGCCGCGCGTCGGCCGTGCTGGTCGCGCGGACCGCGACGAACGCCCGGCCGCCGAGGCAGCGCGCGCTCGCCTCGACCTCGACCGGCGCGGGCGGGACGACGGCGGAGACCGACGGGATGCGGTCGGCCGCGCCGGTGCCCCACGTCAGGCCCGCGCTCGTGTCGGACAGGTCGAAGTCGAGCGTGCCGCCGTCCTGCAGCGCCGCGACGTCGAGCCACGCGGCGGTGTGCGTGACGCCGTCGACCTCCAGCCCGGCGACGTAGCTCGGGAGCTTCTCGTTCGCGCCCGCCGCGTCGATGCGGAGCGTCGCCCCGGCGTCGGTCGTGAGCGTCGCGGCCTGCACCTTCGGCGCGTTGAGCGCGAGGATCCCCGAGCCCGGCATGACGGGCTCGAACCCGAGCGACGCCATGACGTACCAGGCGGCGAGCGTGCCGAGGTCGTCGTTCCCGACGCCGCCGCCCGGGGTGTCCGGGAAGCGGTTGAGGTTGGCGGCGAGGACGTCGTTCGTCTTCCACGGCTGGCCCACGTAGCCGTAGAGCCACGCGTTCATGATCGTCGGCTCGTTGCCCGGGTTGTAGCGGATGGTCGTGTAGTACGAGCTTCCGCCCTTGGCCCACGTGCTCGGCGAGACGCCGGGGTTCGCGGCGAGCGCCGGCCGGTCGAAGTAGTAGTCGAGACGCTCGACGAAGCCGTCCTCGCCGCCCATGACCTCCTGGAGGCCCGCGACGTCCTGCGGCACCATCCACTGGTACTGCCACGGCACGCCCTCGTGGAAGCCGGAGCGCGTGACGTCCGTCAGCTCGGGCAGCGTGACGAACTCGCCCGTCGGGCGCTTCGCGTTGACCATGCCCTGGAAGCCGCCGGAGAGCTGGACGTCCGGGTTCCAGAGGTTGCGCCAGGTGCGACCCCTGTCGAGGAACGCCTGGCCGCCCTCGCGGCCCGTGCGCTCGGCCGCGGCGCCGAGGCTCGCGTCGGCGAGCGCGAGCTCGAGCGTGGCCGAGCCGCCGTGGCGGTACTCCTCGAACTGGCCGCCGAGGCCGCCCTCGTTCTCGGGGTAGAACGGCACGTGGCCGTGCTCGGCGTAGAACTCGGTGCTGCGCCGCCCGACGGACGCGACGTCGTCCGGCGGGGTCGTCGTGGCGTTCTCCACGAGGTAGTCCCACAGCTCGTCCGCGATGTCGTCGGGGACGGTGCCGAGCGCGAAGTTCTCGGCGAGCCAGGGCGTGACGGGGTCGCCCGCCATGATGTTGGTCTCCAGCGCGCCGAGCGACCAGCGCGGCAGCCAGCCGCCCTCGACGCGGTGCTGGTACATCGAGCGCACGATGTCCTGCGCGCGCTCCGGCAGCAGGAGCGCGTGCAGCGTCGCCTGCGTGCGGTACGTGTCCCAGAGCGAGAAGTTCTGGTAGTAGTCCCAGCCGTCGGCCTGGTGGACCTCGAGGTCCATGCCCCGGTACCGGCCGTCGACGTCGCTGCCGATCGTCGGAGACAGCAGGGTCTTGTAGAGCTGGGTGTAGAAGATCCGGCGCTGGTCGGGCGACGCGTCGATCGCGGCACGGCCCAGCTCCGCGTTCCACGCGTCGCGGGCCTCCTCGCGCACGGTGTCGAACGCGGCCTGCCCGCCCTCGTCGGTGGCCTCGGCCTCGCGGTTGGCGCGCGCGCCGTCGACGCTCACGAACGACACGCCCACGCTCACCTCGACGTCGCGGTCGGTCGTGGTGTCGAACACCGCGACGGCGCCGTTGTTGCCGCCCGCGACCTCGCTCGTCGTGGAGCCCGCGACGTAGCGCGCGTCGGTGCCCCACGTGCCGCTCGACGCGACCGGGCGGTCGAACGTCGCGCTGAAGAAGTACCGCTGCTTGTCCGGCGTGCCGCCGCAGAAGCCGCCGTTGTCGACCCAGCCCTCGAGCGTGCGGTCGTCGACCCACGTCACCGAGCTCGCGCCGGCGTCGCGCAGGGTCTGGCCCACGTTGAACGACAGGTGCGACGTCGTCGACGCGGGGAACGTGTAGCGGTGCGCGCCGACGCGCGTGGTCGCGGTGAGCTCGGCGTGCACGTCGTTCGCGAGCGTCACCTCGTAGAACCCGGCCGACGCGCGCTCGGTGCTCTTCTGGTCCTTGATCGCGATGAAGGAGCGCGACGTGCGCGGGGTCGCGCTCGTGTCCGGCGTGACGAGCAGCTCGCCCGCCGCGGGGCAGCCCGCGCTGTTCACGTGCCGGTGGCTGAAGCCCCACACGCGCCCGGCGTTCGTGCTGTACGACGTCGAGGCGTAGGAGTTCGTGTTGTCCGGGCTGAGCTGGACCATGCCGAACGGCACGGTCGCGCCGGGGTAGGCGTTGCCCTCGCTCTCGGTGCCGACGAACGGGTTGACCTCGAGCGTGAGGTCGTCGCCCGCGGCGGCGGTGACGGTGCCCTCGTCGGCGGGGGCGGCGCCCGCGGCGGCGGGCAGCAGGGTGCCCGGCGCGACGGCGAGCGCGAGCCCCGCGGCGAGCAGGGCGAGTCGTGGTCGTCTCATGCCATGTCCTCTTCGACGTGCGACCGGGCGTCGTCGCCCGGGGCGCCCCGGGGCCGTTCGGTCAGGTGCCGCCCGGGCCGCTCGTGGCGGGGCGACGGTGCTCCTGGTCGACGACGGGCGTCCGTCGGCCACCCTCTCCCGGCTATGACTGCGCTGTCAATCGGATGCCCGGGGCAGCGGGTCCGTCGAGCGGACGGGGCTCAGCGTGCGGCGGCGGCCTCGTGGACGAGCGCCTGGGCGTCCGCGACGACCGCGCGCTCCTCGGCCTGCGCCGCCGCGACGGCCTCCGCGCGGGCCGCGACGATCGCGCGGTGCAGGTCGGCGTGCACGCGGCGCCGCACGCCGCGCGCGATCTCGTCGGCCTCGTCCGGCTCCACCGGGTCGCCGTCCGCCTCGCGCAGCGCGACGACGTCGGCCACCTCGAGCGCGACGCGCCGCTCGGCGTCGGCCAGCAGGGCGACGACCGCCGTGTCCGCCGCTCGCCCGAGGCGCGTCTCCTCGAACGCCCGCGTCGCCTCGTCGACGATCGTGCGGGCCTGCGTCACGAGCTCGGACGCGATCGACGGCGAGTGCGCCGCGAGCGTCGCGAGGTCGTACAGGAGCACGCCCTCGACGTCGGCCACGCGCGGGTCGACGTCGCGGTGCAGCGCGAGGTCGAGCACGACCGTGGGGCGCGCGACGGGCTCGTCGCCCGCCCGCACCGCAGCCCGCTCGCGCGCTCGCACCACCGCGGCGGCGTCGAGCACGTGCTCGATCGCCTGCTCGCGCCGCTCGGAGCCCGGGCGCGCGGCGTCCGCCGCGAGCGCCCGCCCGCGCGCGCCGCTGCACGACACCACGAGGTCCGCGTCCTCGAGCGCCGCGACGAGGTCCGTCACGGCCTCGACGCCGCGCGCGGCCGCGAACTCCTCGGCGCGGCCGGACTGCGAGTAGACCCGCACGTCGTCGCACCCGAGCGCCCGCAGCGCGGCGAGGCTCGCGCCCGCGTACGACCCGGTGCCGATGAGGACGGCGCGGACCTGCGGCCACGGCGGCAGCTCGGCGGCGGCGAGGTCGAGCCCGAGCGCGACGACGGAGCGACCGGCCCCGCCGAGCGTCGTGTGCGTGCTGACCTTCTTGGAGGTGCGCGACGCCGTCTGGAAGAGGAGCTCGAGCGTCGAGGACGTCACGCCGTCGGCGTGCGCGGTCTCCAGCGCCCGCTTGACCTGGCCGGCGATCTCGCGCTCCCCCACGACCATCGAGTCCAGGCCCGACGCGACGGCGAACAGGTGCTCGGCGACCTCGGTCCCGGCGCGCGTGCGGAACGACGCGAGCGCCTCCGCCACCTCCACGCCCGACGCCTCGGCGACCATGCGCGCGACGTGCTCGGTCGCGTGCTGCACGCCGGTGCCGTCGAGGGGGGCGTCCACGTCGAGGTACAGCTCGAACCGGTTGCACGTCGCGAGGACGACCGCACCGGTGATCACGTCGCACGCCGCGACCGCGGAGCCGCCGATCGAGTGGGCCCCGGTGGAGAGTCGTTCCAGGGCGTCGAGGTCCAGCTCGTGGTGGCTGGCCGTGAGGGAGAGAAGAGCCACAGTGCCTCCGATTTAATCATTCCCCCGGGAGAGAGGCAGAATCGGTAGCTGTGATTCCTGTCGCCCTTTCCCCGGGCCATCCCCTGACCGACGGCCGCACGGACCGTTCCCCGCTCGTGCAGGCCCTGCGCGCGGGCACGACCGGAAAGCGCCCGGAAATCACACCCGTGTGGTTCATGCGCCAGGCCGGCCGCTCGCTGCCGGAGTACCGCGCCGCGCGCGAGGGCGTGACCATGCTCGACTCGTGCCTGCGCCCCGACCTCGCGTCCGAGATCACGCTCCAGCCGGTGCGCCGGCACCGCGTGGACGCGGGCATCTTCTTCTCGGACATCGTGGTCCCGCTGCGGCTCGCGGGCGTCGAGGTGGAGATCGCGCCGGGCGTCGGCCCCGTCATGGGCCAGGCGTACCGCACGCCCGACGACGTCGCCCGGCTCGTGGAGAGCGAGCTCACCGAGGACGCGCTCGCCCCGGTCCGCGAGGCCGTCGCGCTGACCGTCGACGCGCTCGGCACGACGCCCCTCATCGGGTTCGCCGGGGCGCCGTTCACCCTCGCCGCCTACCTCGTGGAGGGTCGGCCGTCGCGCGACCACCTCGCGGCGCGCACCCTGCTGCGCGGCGACCCGGAGACGTGGCAGCGCCTCGTCGACTGGGCGGCCGACCTCACCGGCACGTTCCTGCGGACGCAGGTCGAGGCGGGCGCGAGCGCGGCGCAGCTCTTCGACTCGTGGGCCGGCTCGCTCTCGCTCGCGGACTACGCGGCCGGCGCCGCCCCGGCGAGCACGCGCGCGCTCACCCACGTCGCAGACCTCGGCGTGCCCGTCGTCCACTTCGGCACGGGCACGGGGCACCTGCTCCCCGCCATGCGCGACGCCGTCGCCGCGGCCGGGGTGCAGGACGTCGCCGTGGGCGTCGACTACCGCACGCCGCTCGACGACGCCGCCCGACTCCTCGCCGAGGGCCACGCCCCCGTGCCGGTGCAGGGCAACATCGACCCCGCGCTGCTCGCCGCGCCCTGGGACGTGCTCGAGGCGCACGTCCGGGACGTCGTGCGCCGCGGGCGCACGGCCCCGGGGCACGTGGTCAACCTCGGCCACGGCGTCCCACCGGACACCGACCCCGACGTGCTGACGCGCGTCGTCGCGCTCGTCCACGCGCTCGCGGACGACGCTCCCGACAGCGCCCCCGACGCCGCCACCGAGGAGGCGACCCGACGGTGAGCACCGAGCCGACGACGCCCCGTCCGTCCGGACCCGCCGCACCGGAGGGGGTCGAGACCGCGGACGCGGTCGTCGTCGGCGCGGGCGTCGCCGGGCTCACCGCCGCACGGACGCTGCGCGCGCAGGGGTTGCGCGTCGTCGTGCTGGACGCCGCCGAGGTGCCCGGCGGGCCCGTCCGCGGCGGGGACCTGCCCGGCCTCGACGGCGTGCGCGTCGACCTCGGGGCCGAGTCGTTCGCGGCCCGGGGCACCGCCGTCGGCGACCTCGTGCGCGAGCTGGGTCTCGACGTCGTCGAGCCGTCGGGCGCGGGCGCGTGGGGCTACGCCGCCGGGCACGCCTACCCCCTGCCGCGCGCGGGCGTCCTCGGCATCCCCGCGGACCCGTGGTCGCGCGACGTGCGCCGCGCCGTCGGCCTCGGCGGGTCGCTGCGCGCGAGCCTCGACCGGGTGCTGCCCCGCCGGTTCACCGACCTGCGGACGCTCGAGACGTTCGCGCGGTCCCGCATGGGGGCGCGCGTGACCGAGCGGCTCGTCGCGCCGGTCGCCTCCGGTGTGCACTCCGCCCCGCTCGACCGGCTGGACGTCGCCGCGGTCGCGCCCGGGCTGCGCGAGGCGTTCGAGCGCGAGGGGTCGCTCGCGCGCGCCGTCGCGTCGATGCGCGCCCTCGCCCCCGCGGGGTCGGCCGTGCGCGGCATCGACGGCGGGATGCACCGGCTCGTCGAGGGGCTCGTGGCGGGGACCGACGTCCGGCTGCGCCACGAGGTCACGGGGATCTCGCGAGCCGCGGCCCCGGACGGCGGCCCCGGAACCTGGATGGTGCGCGCCGAGACCCCGAGCGGCCCGGTCGACCTCGCCGCGCCGCGCCTCGTCGTGACGACCCCGGCGCTCGTCGACGCGCTCGGCCCGCTCGTCGGGACGGCGGCCGACCTCCTGCCCGACCCGGAGCCCGGCGCGGACGTGCGGCTCGTCACGCTCCTGCTGCGCGCGCCCGAGCTCGACGACGCCCCGCGCGGGACCGGGCTGCTCGTCGCCCCGCCGCACCGCGACGCCGGGCGCGCGGCGCCGCCGTCGGACGTCGAGGCCAAGGCGCTCACGCACTCGACCGCCAAGTGGCCCTGGCTGCGCGACCGCGTCCGCGCCGCCGCCGGGCCGGGGCACCACGTGGTGCGCCTGAGCTACGGGCGCATCGGCGCGACGACGGAGCCGGACCTCGACCGGGTCGTCGTGGACGCGTCGCGCCTCTTCGGCGTCGACCTGCACGGGCGCGTCCTCGGCCACGTCGTCACGCGGTGGAACGGCGCGCTGCCCCCGCCCACGCCCGCGTTCCGGCGCGAGGTCGCGGCGTTCGTCGCGCGCGTGGACGCCGTGCCCGGGCTGGCCGTGACCGGTGGCTGGATCGCCGGGACGGGGCTCGCGTCGATCGTCGGCCACGCGCAGGAATGTGCCCGCGGCCTCGCGCCCGCGGGGTGAGGGAATCCCCACCGGATTGCGCGCCGGAATAGTCCCGAGAATTCCGCGCGAAATGACCTGACACATTGTCCGAAACTTCCTGACCGGGCGTCAGGACCACGTCACTCCCCGCGTCATTCCCGCGCCGTGACGTGCACATTTTCGTGGAATGCCGAAGTGGGGAGAGACTGGTTCCGTGAGTCCTGCAGGTACGACGCCCCTCCGCGTGGGCACGCGCGGCAGCGCCCTCGCGACGACCCAGACCGGCCACGTCGCCCGCCGCCTCGAAGAGCTGACCGGCCGCGACGTCGAGATCGTGCGCATCCGCACCGACGGCGACGTGCTCACCGGCTCGCTCGCCCAGATGGGCGGGACGGGCGTCTTCGTGACCGCGCTCCGCGAGGCGCTGCTCGACGGCCGGTGCGACGTCGCGGTGCACTCCCTCAAGGACCTCCCGACCGAACCCGCACCGGGGCTCACCGTCGTCACGCCCGAGCGCGAGAACCCGCGCGACGTCCTGTGCGCGCGCGACGGCCTGACCATCACGACGCTCCGGCGCGGCGCCCGCGTCGGCACCGGGTCGCCGCGGCGCGCCGCGCAGCTCCGGTCCGTCCGGCCCGACCTCGACGTCGTCGACATCCGCGGCAACGTCGACACGCGCCTCGCCCGGGCGCTCGGCGAGGAGGCCGACCTCGACGCCGTCGTGCTCGCGTACGCGGGGCTCGCCCGCCTCGGCCGGCTCGAGGCCGTGTCCGAGGTGATCGACACCGCGATCATGGCGCCCGCCGCCGGGCAGGGCGCGCTCGCCGTCGAGGTGCGCACGTCGTCGCTCGACGACCCGGTCCTCGCCCGCGCCCTGCACGACCTCGACCACGAGCCCACGCGCCTCGCCGTGCTCGCCGAGCGTGCGCTCCTCGGCCGGCTCGAGGCCGGGTGCGCGGCCCCCGTCGGCGCGCACGCCGTCGTGGAGGACGGCGACGTGGCCCTGACGGCCGTCGTCGCGCGGGTCGACGGCGCCGAGCAGCTCACGCACTCCGCGCGGGCCGCGCTCCCCCCGAGCACCGGGTCGCTCGCCGCCGCCGCGACCGCCCGGGACGACGTCGCGCGCGGGCTGGGCGCCCGCGTCGCCGACGCGCTCCTCGCCGACGGCGCCGCGCGCCTCGCGCCGCTGCGCGAGACCGGGGCGGGCACCCCTGTCCTCGACGCCCCGGCCGCGGAGGCCCCGGCGACCGACCGCGCCGTGGAGGCTGCCCGCGAGCAGCTCCGCGACGGCGGCTACCGCGGCGCGGCGGAATGAGCCCGGGACCGCTGCGCGACCCGTCGCGGGGACCCGCGCCCGTGGTGCCCCCGCTCCCGGCGCGCGGCACGGCGGGCGCGGTGGGCGCTGGGGACGCCGTGGAGACCGTGGACGCCGTGGGGCCGGTGGACGACCTGGACGCGGCCCGCCGGGCCGACGCGCTCGCCGGTCGGACCGTCCTGGTCCCGCGTGCGCCCGAGCGCGCCGCGGGCCTCGCGGCGACGCTCCGCGGCGCGGGCGCCCGCGTCCTCGTCAGCCCGGCGATCGAGCGCGCGCCCGTCGAGGACACCGCGCCCGTCGACGGTGCCCTCGCCCGCCTGGCCCACGGCGACTTCGCGTGGGTCGTCGTGACGAGCGTCAACGCGATCGACGAGCTCCTCGCGGGCGCCGCCCGCCAGGGCGTCGACCTCGGCGACGCGGCCCGCCGGGCCCGCTGGGCCGCCGTCGGGCCCGCGACGCGCCGCGCCCTGGAGGCGGTCGGCGTCACCGTCGAGCTCGAGCCCGACGAGAACTCCGCCCGCGGCCTCGTCGCCGCGTTCGCGACCCTCTCCCCGTCGGACCAGACCTCTACCCCGGCGGACCACGGCTCCACCTCGGGGGACCAGGGCTCTACCTCGGGGGACCAGGGCTCTACCTCGCGAGGTAGAGGTGTGGTCCTGCTGTCGCAGGGGGACCTCGCCGCGCCGACCATGCACGACGGCCTGCACGACCTCGGGTACGTCCCGCACGTCGTCACCGTCTACCGCACCGTCACGCACACGCTCGCGCCGGACGTCGTCGCGGCGTGGCGCGCGGGCGCGGTGGACGCCGTCGTGCTCACCTCGGGGAGCGTCGCGCGCGAGGTCGCGCGGCAGCTCGGCCCGCGCGACGACGTCGTGGGCGTCGCGATCGGCGACCCGACCGCCCGGGCCGCGCGCGACGTCGGGCTGCGGCTCGACGCCGTCGCGGAGCGCCCGACCGACGCCGCGCTGGCCGCCGCGCTCGTCGGCGCGCTCGCCGCCACCGGTCCCTCCACCCGCACGACCGCCGAGCCCGACGACCCGGCCGCTCCCCCGGCCGCCGGCACGACCGGCGTCGACCCGACTCCCGAAGGAGACCCCTCGTGACCCACCAGCTCCCCGCCGGGCACCACCGGCCGCGCCGCCTGCGCACGAGCCCGCGCGTGCGGCGGCTCGTCAGCGAGACGCGCGTGCACGCGTCCGACCTCGTGCTCCCCCTGTTCGTCAAGGAGGGCCTCGACGCGCCGCGCCCCATCTCGTCGATGCCGGGCGTCGTGCAGCACACCGAGGCGACGCTCGCGGACGCCGTGCGCGACGCCGCGCGCGCCGGGGTCGGCGGCGTCATGCTCTTCGGCATCCCGGCCGAGCGCGACGCGACCGGCACGCAGGCGGACGCCGAGGACGGCATCCTGCAGCGCGGCATCAAGATCGCGGTCGAGGCGGCGCGCGAGCACGCGAACGGCGGGCCGGTCGTCATGGCGGACACGTGCCTCGACGAGTTCACCGACCACGGGCACTGCGGCGTGCTGGCCGAGGGCCGGGACGGGGGCGTCGTCGTCGACAACGACGCGACGCTCGACCGCTACGCCTCGATGGCCGTCGCGCAGGCGCGGGCGGGCGCGGACGTCGTCGCGCCGTCGGGCATGATGGACGGCCAGGTCGCGGTGATCCGCGAGGCGCTCGACGCCGCCGGCTTCGACGACGTGGGCATCCTCGCGTACTCCGCGAAGTACGCGAGCGCGTTCTACGGGCCGTTCCGCGAGGCCGTGGACTCGGCGCTCCAGGGCGACCGCCGCACCTACCAGATGGACGCGGGCAACGCCCGCGAGGGCCTGCGCGAGGCCGACCTCGACCTCGCCGAGGGCGCGGACATGGTCATGGTGAAGCCCGCCGGGTCGTACCTCGACGTGCTCGCGGCGGTCGCGGAGATGTCGGCGGTGCCCGTCGCGGCGTACCAGGTGTCGGGCGAGTACGCGATGATCGAGGCGGCCGCGGCGAACGGCTGGATCGACCGGCGCGCCGCCGTCACGGAGTCGGTGCTCGGCATCAAGCGCGCCGGCGCGGACGTGATCCTCACCTACTGGGCGACGGAGCTCGCGGGCTGGCTGGACGAGAACGACGGAAGGACGCGGGCATGACGGACACGGGCGGTTTCGGGACGGCGGAGGCCGTGCAGGCGCAGGACGCCGCGCTGTTCGGCGCGCCGGGCGCGGGCGGGGCGGACAACCACGCCGCGTTCGTGCGCGCGCAGGGCGTGCTCCCGGGCGGCGTCAGCTCGCCCGTGCGCGCCTACGGGTCCGTGGGCGGCGACCCGCGGTTCCTCGCCTCGGCGCGCGGTCCGTACGTGACCGACGTCGCGGGCCGCGAGTACGTCGACCTCGTGTGCTCGTGGGGCCCGGCCCTGCTCGGGCACGCGCACCCCGACGTCGTCGCCGCGGTCCAGGAGGCGGCGGCCCGCGGGCTGTCGTTCGGCGCGCCGACGCTCGGCGAGGTCGAGCTCGGGGAGGAGATCCGCCGTCGGGTGCCCGCCGCGGAGCGCGTGCGCCTCGTGTCCACCGGCACGGAGGCCACGATGACCGCGATCCGCCTCGCGCGCGGCGTGACCGGGCGCGACGTCGTCGTGAAGTTCGCCGGCTGCTACCACGGGCACGTGGACGCGCTGCTCGCCGAGGCGGGGTCCGGCGTCGCGACGCTCGCCCTGCCCGGCTCGGCCGGGGTCACGGAGGCGACGGCGGCCGAGACGCTCGTGCTCCCGTACAACGACCTCGCGGCCGTCGAGGCGGCGTTCGCGGAGCGCGGCTCCGAGATCGCGGCCGTCATCACCGAGGCGTCGCCCGCGAACATGGGCGTCGTCCCGCCCGCGGAGGGCTTCAACGAGGGCCTGCGCCGCATCACGGCGGCGCACGGCGCGCTGCTGATCCTCGACGAGGTGCTCACGGGCTTCCGCGTCGGGCCGAGCGGCTGGTGGGGCCTCGAGAACGCGGTGCTGCGCGGCCAGGGCGCGGACGGCTACACGCCCGACCTGTTCACCTTCGGCAAGGTCGTGGGCGGCGGGATGCCCGTCGCCGCGGTCGGCGGGCCGGCGAGCGTGATGGACCAGCTCGCGCCGCTCGGCCCCGTCTACCAGGCGGGCACGCTCTCGGGGAACCCCGTCGCGGTCGCGGCGGGCCTCGCGACGCTGCGGCTCGCCGACGAGACGGTGTACGCGCGCGTGGACGAGGTCGCGGGCGTGCTGTCGGCGGCGGTGAGCTCCGCGCTCGACGCCGCGGGCGTGCCGCACCGCGTGCAGCGCGCGGGCTCGCTCTTCTCCGTGATGTTCGGCGAGCTCGCCGCGACCGCGGGGGTGCGCGACTACGCACAGGCCCAGGCGCAGGAGTCGTTCCGGTACCGCGCGTTCTTCCACGCGATGCTCGACGCCGGGGTCAGCCTGCCGCCGTCGGTGTTCGAGGCGTGGTTCGTCTCGGCCGCCCACGACGACACCGCCGTCGCCCGCATCCTCGACGCGTTCCCCGCCGCCGCGCGCGCGGCCGCGGAGGCCCGCCCCGCCTGACGCGTCCGGCCGGAGCGTCCCACCCGCCGAGCACGGGGTTGCTGTCGTTCTGACGCTCAGAACGACAGCAACCCCGTGGTCGGCGGGGCGGTGGCGACGTCTGAGACCGCCTGTCGCCGCGTCAGAGGCGGGGATCGGCGCGACGCACCGCGTCGACGCGCGACGTCGTGTCGATCCACCACCCCAGCCGCGGCTCGACGAGCTCCGCGAGCGAGATGATCCCCTGGTACTCGCGAGGGATGTCCAGGCCGAGCAGCGGCTCGTGGTGCGCGATCCGGTTGCGCAGGTCGCTCACGGCCGTCAGCTGCGCGTGGAGCGCGGTCCGCTGCGCCGTGGGAAAGGCTCTCTTCAGCGCGGGCTGCCACAGCGTGCGGTTGTAGTTGTCGGCGAACAGGTACGGCCAGAAGCCGAACGTGATCTCCGCGATGACGTGACCGTGCGTGGGCACCCTGCCGTTCCGGGACGCGAACTCTCGCGCCCTGGCGATCCTGGCCCTCGTCCCCCCGTTGAGCGGCACGGTGGGCGGTGAGTCGAGCCAGTCCACCCCGGCTCCTGCACGCTGCGTCAGCGCGTCGTCGATCCTGTTGCGGACCGCGACCTCCAGGTAGTGGATCGCCTCGAACAGCGCCATCGAGATGTCCAGGTTCCACCTGTACAGGTCGACCGCGGCCGGCACGTCACCCCCGGACGCCTGCTCGTACGTGGACGTCCGTGGTCGTGACAGCAGCCCGACCATCGTGCGTTGGACGGGCGGGTACATCGACATCCGTGGGCCCCCTGTTGAGCGACGTGCGTGCGAGTCGCTAGACTGTAGCCAACAGAGAGCCCCGGGAATCATGGCGACTCACTTCGGTGAGAGACCCCCCGGGGCCTTGTTGTCTCCCGGCACGGACAGTCGCTCGCGATGCGGCCCTCCACCCCGCCTCCGCAGGACGAGCCTCTGCGATCGCGCCTGATCCGGTCGACGCGAGCGCGTCAGCAGGCCTGCCGACGGCGAGCCACCCGGCGCGCTCACCCGCGGGAAACCGCCCGATCGCGACGACCGGCGCAGCGGTCGTGAGACACGCGGCCGCTCTTGCCGCCACGACGCCCGCTCGACCGGAGCGCGCCTGGGCCGGTCGGGTCAGTACGTGCCGGGTGTGGCCGCGCGTCCGGCCTGTCGGCCGAGCGAGCGGATCTGGACGCCGAACGCGATGAGCATGACGCCCCAGACGATCGCGAAGAGCGCGAGCAGCCACACGATCGACACGAGGCCGGCGTTGACGTTGAACAGCACGAGCAGACCGAACACGATGCCGAGCAGGCCGGCGACGACGCCCCAGCCCCACCCGCTCCCGGGCACCTTGCGCAGGTCGAGGCTCGCGACCGTCTGGAACAGGCCGTAGACCACGGCCCAGAACCCGACGATCCAGGTGAGCACGATCGCGGTCTTGCCCGGCCAGACGAGCAGCACGACGCCGACCGCGAGGCTCAGGACGCCCATCGTCACGAGCAGCGCCGTGCCGCTGCCCGTGCCGCGGCGCCGGACGCCCTCGACGATCTCGACGATGCCGTCGACGACGGCGAAGATGCCGATCACCCAGATGACGACGGCCGCCGTCTTGTCCGGCCATGCGAGCGCGATGATGCCGAAGAGGATGGCGAGCACGCCGCGGATCACCGGCCAGTACCAGACCTGCTTCGCGGTGCGCGAGAAGGCGGTGAGGATCGGGTCCTGGATCGTCATGGTCACTCCCCTGCCGAGGTGACGGGCCGGCTCCCGACGGCCTGGGCCCGGGCGCCTCCCGCTTCGCCTCCATGGAACACCCGGCGGTGCCGCATGTCGCGGCGAACCGCGCGTCTCGCCCGTACGGGGTGACCCGGGCAGCGGGCCGGGTCGCGTCGCTCAGGCGCGCGCGGGGTGCGGCGCGAGGGCGGGCGAGGGCGCGCGGCGTCGTCGGCCTCGCCAGACGACGAGCGCCGCGAGCGCGAGCACGCCGGCGAACGCGAGGACGGGCCCGGCGAAGAACGGCCCGATCCGCTTCTCGGCGACCACGGCGTACGTCGGGGTGAAGGCGACGTCCGCGGCGGCGGGGGCGAAGGAGAAGTCCGAGACGATCTGCGTCGCGGGCTCGGTGAACACCTGCTCGTGGGCCGTGACGAAGCCGCCGGCGGCGAGCAGCGCGGCGAGCTCCTGCGACGTGACGTCCGCCGGGTCGAGGCGCCCAGCGAAGCGCACGGTCGGCTCCTGCGCCTCGGCGGTCGGGTCGACGCGGTCGACGCGGTGGTCGGCCAGGACGTACGTGCGTGTGCTCTGGGTGTCCTCGGCGGCGGCGGACATGCGCATCGGGTAGACGAGCGAGCCGCTCGGGAACGTGACCCGGAGCGGCTGGAGCGTGCCGTCGAACGCGGCCGCCTCCTCGGGCGCGAGCCGGGCCGCGACGAACGACCAGCCCTCGCCGACGTAGGGGGCGAGGGCCGTCCGGATCGTCTCGGGGAGCTGGAACCCGCGCTCGGTGAGCCAGGCGTCGAGCGCCCCCGCGTCGGTCGCGCCGAGCGTCGTGACGTCGAGCGGCCCGAGCCGGACCTCGTCGAGCACCGTGACGCCCGCGCCCGCCACGGCGTCCGCCCCGCTCCCGAAGCCGAGCTCGGGCCACCACCGGGTGTCGGAGACGACGGCGCGCGGCCGGGTGAGCTCGTCGAGCTCGCGGAACACCTGCGGGTCGGCGAGCGCGACCTCCGCGGGTGCGGGCGTGGGCAGCAGCAGGCCGACCTCGGGCGCGTTCGACAGCGTGGAGAGCTCGACGAGCATCGTCTCGGTGGTCCCGTCCCACTGGAGGACCGCGGTCTCGTGGGAGACCGCCGTGTCGTACGCGGGCCCGTCGACGAGGCCGCCGCACGCGCACGCGCCCGCGGGCGGCGCGGCGACCACGCCGGTTCCCGCGAGCGCGACCGACACCACCGCCACGCGCAGCGCGCGTCGTGCTCCGGCTCCCCTGCCCATGCTTGGGAGGGTAGGTGCGTGCCCGGGGCACCGCGCGGCGGGCGCCGAATCGTGATGCCGTCGTGACGGCGTCGTGACCGGCCGTCAGCCCACGGCGGCGCTCACCCCGAGGTGCACGACGACGCCCAGCACCAGGGCCCAGGCCGCGACGGCCACGACGCCCCACGTGAAGACGCGGGCGCGCGGGGCCCCGAACCCGACCATCGCCGCGGCGGTGACGTGGCTCGGCAGGAGCAGCGGCCCGAGGAGGCTGACGCCGGGCACGCCGTAGCGGTCGAACACCTGCCGCATCCGCTGGCGCTTGGGCGTGGTCTCGACGGTCCGTCCGCGCGTGATCCCGCTGCGCGCGGCGCCGATGACCCAGACGACCAGGGCGAGCGCGATCGCGTTGCCGACGATCGCGACCGGGATGGCGACGAACGGGTTGACGCCCGCCACGACCCCGAGGACCGCCGCGCCCTCGGCCTCGACGTAGGGGATCGCGCCGGCGAGCAGGACCCCGACCCAGCGCAGGAAGGGCGGCAGGCCCTGCGTGAGGTCCTGGAGCCCGGTGACGATGTCGGTCATGGTGCGCCTCTCGTTGGTGGTGCCTCCAGCCTCGCGGCGGCACGGCGCCTGCGGCAGTGCGGCCCGTCACCGGACGGGGTGGAGTCCTCACCCGACGGGCATGACACGTGTCATGCGCCCGGTGGGGACCGTCGACCCTCCCGACGGATACCTCACGGGGGTATGATGGGCCGTACCCTGACGGGGTATCACCGCCGAACCACCCGCGCGGCGGGCGCGCTACCGCGTCCTGGACGAGGAGGAGAGCATGACCGACACGACCGAGGCGACGGCCGTCGAGCAGGAGCAGGCGGTCCACACCGGTCCGCACGGCTACGCGTCCGACAAGGAGGCGTACCTCAAGCGCATGCGCCGCATCGAGGGCCAGGTGCGCGGCATCGCTCGCATGATCGACGAGGACGTCTACTGCATCGACATCCTCACGCAGGTCTCCGCCGTCACCAAGGCGCTCCAGGCCGTGAGCATCGGCCTCGTCGAGGACCACCTGGGCCACTGCGTCGTGGACGCGGCCCGCCAGTCCGAGACGGAGGGCGCGGCCAAGGTCAAGGAGGCCGCCGACGCCATCGCCCGCCTCGTCCGCAGCTGACCACCCCACCACCCGAGGAGCACCATGAGCACCGTCACGACCCTGGGCGTCACCGGCATGACCTGCGGCAACTGCGTCGCCCACGTCACGAAGGACCTCGAGGCCGTCGCCGGCGTCGAGAACGTGAGCGTCGAGCTCCGCGTCGGCAGCACGTCCGAGGTCACGGTCTTCTCCGACGACCCGCTCGACGAGGCCGCGCTGCGCGAGGCCGTCGACGAGGCCGGGTACGAGGTCGCGTCGGTCGAGGTCCAGCAGGACGCGCTCGCCGCCCAGTACGCCGAGCAGGCGGCCGACAAGCAGGAGGCGCACGACTGCGCGTGCGGCTGCGGCACCGAGCCCGCCGCCGACGCTGCCCCCGCGACGAAGACGTACGACCTCCAGGTCCCGCCCCGCGCCTGACCGTCCCCGGTCCGCACCTCCCGGTGCCCGACGGCGGGACGCGCCTCGACCGCACGAGGCCGCGACCGTCGTCGGGCACCCCGGGTCCCGGTCGCCACCGCGACCCGACCCCCCCGCGCGCACCAGCAGCGCCGCGCACGCCGCGACGGCCACCACGCCGGACCACCGCGGCGACCTCGCCCCGCACCCCGTCGAGGAGCCCCACCCGATGACCGCACAGCCCGCGCCCACGTCGACCGCCGCACCCGGCGGAGCCGCGGAGGCCCGGCCCGTCGCCGAGGTCGACCTCGCGATCGGCGGCATGACGTGCGCGTCGTGCGTCGCGCGCGTCGAGAAGCGCCTCAACCGCGTCGAGGGCGTCACGGCGACGGTCAACCTCCCGCTGGAGACCGCGCACGTCGTCCTGGCGGCCGACGTCACCGACGCCGACCTCGTCGACGCCGTCGAGAAGGCCGGCTACACGGCCCGCGTCACGACCCGCCGCGCAGCCGCCGCGACCGACCGGGGCACTCCCCCGGCGGACCAGGGCGAGACGACCGCCGTAGCGACCGCCGAGGCGGCGGCGCGGCCGAACGACCCGGAGGCGGGCCCGCGCACCTCCGCCGACGACCCCGCCACCGAGCCGGCACCCGCCATCGGGCCCGACCGCACCGCCGGGCCTGACCGCGCCACCGCCGCACCCGACGACGGCGCCGCCCCGACCGACCGCGGCCTCGTGCTCGCGCAGCGCCTGCGCGTCGCGGCGGTGCTCACCGTGCCGGTCGTCGCGCTGTCGATGGTCCCGGCGCTGCAGTTCACCGGCTGGCAGTGGGTCGTCGCGGCGCTCTCGCTGCCCGTCGTCACGTGGGCCGCGTGGCCGTTCCACGCGGCGGCGTTCCGCGCGGCCCGGCACGGCGCGTCGACGATGGACACGCTCGTGTCGCTCGGCGTGGTCGCCGCGACGCTCTGGTCGCTGTGGGCGCTGCTGCTGGGCGGCGCGGGCGAGCTCGGGATGCGCATGGAGCCGACGCTCGTCCCGTCGCGCGGCCACGCGGGCGCCGCCCCGGAGCTCTACTTCGAGGTCGCGGCCGTCGTCACGACGTTCCTGCTCGCGGGCCGGTACGCCGAGCACCGCTCGAAGCGGCGCGCGGGCGACGCGCTGAGGTCGCTGCTCGAGCTGGGCGCGAAGGACGCGGAGCGCGTGCTGCTCGCCCCCGACGGCACCCCGCGCACCGGGCCCGACGGCGCGCGCGTCACCGAGCGTGTGCCCGTCGCCGACCTCGCGGTGGGCGACGTGTTCCTCGTGCGGCCGGGCGACAAGGTCGCGACGGACGGCGTCGTGCTCGAGGGGTCGAGCGCCGTCGACACGTCGCTGCTCACGGGCGAGCCGGTGCCGGTCGACGTCGGCCCCGGCGACGCCGTGACCGGCGCGACGGTGAACGCGGCGGGCGCGCTCCTGGTGCGGGCGACGCGCGTGGGCGAGGAGACGACGCTCGCGCAGATCGGCCGCCTCGTCACGCAGGCCCAGACGGGCAAGGCACCGGTGCAGCGGCTCGCGGACCGCATCTCCGCGGTCTTCGTGCCCGTCGTGCTCGTGCTCGCGGTGGGGACCCTGGCCGCGTGGCTCCTCGCGGGCGCCGGGACGCAGCTCGCGTTCACCGCCGCGGTCGCAGTCCTCATCATCGCGTGCCCGTGCGCGCTGGGGCTCGCGACGCCGACGGCCCTGCTCGTCGGGACAGGCCGGGGCGCGCAGCTCGGCGTCCTCATCAAGGGACCGGAGATCCTCGAGTCGACGCGCCGCGTCGACACGGTCGTGCTCGACAAGACGGGCACGATCACCCAGGGCGCGATGGCGCTCGAGGCGGTCGTCACGCCGTCGGGCCGCGCGCCGCTCGACCGGCTCGTGGCCGACGACCCGACGGCCGCGGACGCGCGCGACGCCCTGCGGCACGCGGGCGCGGTCGAGGCCCTCAGCGAGCACCCGATCGCCCGCGCGATCACCGCGGCCGCGCGCGACCTGCCCGCGGGCCCCCGGGCGTCGGACGACGGTCCGCGGGTCGGGGCCGACGGCGTCGCGGTGGGCTCGCTGCAGGCGTTCGACTTCCGCAGCGCCCCCGGCGGCGGGGTCGAGGCCGTCGTCCGGACCGCGCACTCGGGCCTCTCGGTGGGCACGGGCGCCGCGGGGCTCACCGCGCGCCGGGTGCTCGTCGGGCAGCCCGCGTGGCTCGCGCGCGAGGGCGTGACCCCGGAGCCGGCCCTCGACGACGCGTTCGCGACGGCCGAGGCGTCGGGGGCGAGCGCCGTCGTCGTCGCGTGGGACGGCCGGGCGCGCGCGGTGCTCGTGCTGCGGGACCCGGTGAAGCCCACGTCGGCCGAGGCCGTGCGCGAGCTCCGGGAGCTCGGCCTGCGGCCCTACCTGCTCACGGGCGACGGCGAGGGTGCGGCCCTCGAGGCGGCGCGCGCCGTCGGCATCGCGGAGACGGACGTCGTCGCGCGCGTCCTCCCCGACGAGAAGGTCGACGTCGTCGCCCGGCTCCAGCACGAGGGGCGCGTCGTCGCGATGGTCGGGGACGGCGTGAACGACGCCGCCGCGCTCGCGACGGCCGACCTCGGGCTCGCGATGGGGACCGGCACGGACGTCGCGATCGAGGCGAGCGACCTCACGCTCGTCCGCGGCGACCTGCGCAGCGCGGCGACCGCGATCCGGCTGTCGCGCCGCACGCTGCGCGTCATCCAGCAGAACCTCTTCTGGGCCTTCGCGTACAACGTCGCGGCGATCCCGCTCGCGGCGGCCGGCCTGCTCAACCCGATGATCGCGGGCGCGGCGATGGCCGCGAGCTCGGTGCTCGTCGTCGGCAACTCCCTCCGCCTCCGCCGCGCTGCCTGATACCCGGAACCGACACCCGCCGAGCACGGGGACGGCGACCGGAATCGCTCGGATCCGGTCGCCGACCCCGTGCTCGGCGGGAGGGGTGGGGGTCAGCAGGGGCGCGAGGGTCAGCGGAAGCGGCGGCCCTCGTCGCGGCGGTAGGCGCCGACCGCGAGGACGGCGAACAGCACCGTCCAGCCCAGGAGCACGAACCACGCCGCGCCGTACGCCGGCTCGCCCGTGAGGGCCTGGACGAGCAGGTCGCGGCCCGCGCGGGTCGGAGTGGCCTTCGAGATGGCGTCGAGCCAGTCGGGGAAGAGGAACGGCGGCAGGAACAGGCCGCCCGCGAACGCGAGCGGGAAGAGGATCACCTGCACGACCGGGAGCGCCGCCTTCGCCGAGAGCGAGTAGCCGATCGCCATGCCGAGCAGCACGAACGGCACGGAGACGAGCAGCACCGTCCCGACGCCCGCGAGGAGCTGGGTCGCGGTGACGCTCGCGTCGGTGAACAGCCAGCCGATGAGGATGAGCGGCACGAGGCCGAACAGCGAGAAGATCCCGCCGTTGAGCACGCGCGCCGCCATGCGCGGCGCGGGCCCTGCGGGCAGCGTGCGGACGAACGGGTCGAACGGCAGCTGCCGGTCCTCCGCGACGCCGAGCCCGTACGTGAACAGGCTCGCCGAGCAGATCGCGAACAGACCGAGCGACGCGACGGCCATGGTCGCCGCCACCGGGTCCTGGGCCACGGCCTTCTGCGGCACGACGAAGAAGAACATCGCGAGCGCCGGGAACAGCAGGTTGCCGAGCACCGCGACGGGCACGCGCACGGTCTCGAGGAACTGGTACTTGAGGTGCAGCCACGTGAGGCGCAGCGGCCCGGGCAGCGCCGCCGCCCCCGGGGTGGTGGTCGTGGTGGTCATCGGGCCCGTGCCTCCGTCGTCGGGGCCGCGTCGCGCGCGACCATCTGCTCGAACGCCTCCTCGAGGCTCGCGCCCCGGATCTCGAGGTCGTGGAAGTCGACGCCCGAGGTGACGAGCTCGCGGACGAGCGCGTCGGCGTCGGGCGTGTACAGCTCCTGGCGGCCGTCGCCGAGGCGGTCGGCACGCACGACGCCCGGGCGGTCGCGCAGGTCGACGGCCGACCCGACGACGACGCGCCGCAGGGACACGCGCCGCAGGATCGCGTCGAGCGAGTCGTCGGCCTTCACGACGCCCTGGTCGATGACGACGACGCGCTGGGCGAGCGCCTGCACCTCCTCGAGGTAGTGGCTCGTGAGCAGCACCGTCCCGCCGCTCGCGTGGTACGCGCGGATCGCGTCCCACAGCGCCTGCCGCGCGCCGACGTCGAGCCCCGTCGTCGGCTCGTCGAGCAGCACGACGCGCGGGCGGCCCACGAGCGAGAGCGCGACGGCGAGGCGGCGCTTCTGCCCGCCGGACATCGCGCCCGTCTGGCGGCCCGCGAGCTCGGTGAGGCCGAACTGCTCGAGCAGCTCCGCCGTCGGGACCGGGTCGGGGTAGTGGCCGCCGACGAAGTCCACGACCTCCCGCACCTTGAGCGTCGCGGGCAGGCCCGTCTCCTGCGGCGTGAGGCCGAGGCCGACGCGGCTGCGCGCGTCGCGCGGGTCGCCCCCGAGGAGCCGCACCGTCCCGGAGTCGGGCCGCCGCTGCCCGCTGACCAGGGACAGCAGCGTCGACTTCCCGGCGCCGTTCGGGCCGAGCAGCCCGACGAGCTCACCACCCCCGACGGTGAGGGAGACGTCGTCGAGCGCGACGACCGCGCCGAAGCGACGCGTCACGCGGTCGACGGCGACCACGGGCGGGGTGCGGTCCGTGCCCGACGGCGCGGGCTCGGCTCGGGCGGTCCGGACCGGGCCGGTGCGCGGGGCGCGCTCGGTGCGCTCGTCGCTCATGGTCGGGCTCCCTTCAGGAGGGCGTCGAGGGCGGTCGTGTAGTCCTCGAAGGCGACGCGACCGCGGGCGGTGAGGGACAGGTAGGTGGCGGGCGTGCGGCCCTCGTGCGTCTTGGTGACGGTCACGTAGCCGGCGTCCTCGAGCTTGCGCAGGTGCGTCGAGAGGTTGCCCGCGGTCATGTCGAGGAGCTTCTGGAGCTTGGGGAAGGACAGCTCGTCGCCCGTCGGGAGGGTGGCGAGCGTCGCGACCACGCGCAGCCGCGCGGGCGCGTGGATGACGGGGTCGAGCTCGGTCTCAGGCATCGGCCGCACCCTCCGCCGCCCGGGCGGGCACGGGGCGGGACGCGCGCCGCCGTCGTCGGACGCGCACGACCTGCTCGATCCCGGCCATGACGAGGAAGCCGCCGCCGCCCGCGAGCGCCATGACGAGGTAGGTGAGCGGCAGCCCGGCGAACGTCGCGACGGCCGCGGTGAGGAGGATCCACACGCCGAGGACGAACAGCCCGCGGTCGCCGAACGCGGCCGCGCCGCCGAGGTAGAGGAGGCCGACGACGACGCACGCGAACGCGTTGCTCGCGAGCGCCATGACCTCCTCGGACGCCCCGGCGCGGGCCAGCCCGCCGAGCACCAGGCCGAAGCAGACGAACCCGAGCATCCACGACCACCCGTACATCGCCCCGGTGCGGGCGCTCACGCCGCGCGTCCCGGCGGTGCGCGTGACGCTGTGGACGATCGTGAACGCGACGGCGGCCGCGATGAGGCTGAAGAAGACCCAGAAGGCCCACGGCTCGGGCTGGGCGCCCATGACCTGACCGGCGCCGCTCGTGACGCGGACCGTCGCGGTCCCGTCCGCGACCCGGACCGCGCTCGTCCACAGGCACAGGTAGCCGACGAGCCACGCGACGCCCCACGCGAGGAACAGCAGCCGGGAGTCGGGCTCGGTCGCCTGGCGCGCGCGCTCCTGCTGCTCGCGGATGAGGCGGAGCGTCTCGGCGGCGCCGAGGGACGGCGCGTCGGGCTCGCCGACGGCTCCGTCGTGGACGGTGTCGCCGTGGTCGGTCGTCATGGTGGCCTCTCGGTGGTGCGGGACGTTCCGGAAACTACTTTGCGCTGCAAACCTGTTTGTAGGTTCCCACACGCGGGCGCCATCGCGCAAGACCCGGGGGGACGGATGGCGGCGCTCCTCCGAAATGTGATATCACTTTGCTATACACGACGCGGCCCCGCCGCAGGAGAGGACGACCACCGTGACCGAGAGCGCAGCACCCCCGCAGGAGTCCGTCGGCGGCGAACCGACCGGCCGCCCCGTCGGCCACGACGGCACGCGCGTCGACGTCACAGAGCGGCCCGCCTGGTCCCTCGGCGCGGGCGGCGCGGCCGCCGTCATCGCGCTGAGCATCGTCCTGCTCCTCGGCGGCACGGGGCTCGTCGTGGCCGCCGCGGCGGAGGCCGGCAACCCCGCCGTGCTCATCACGCTCGGCGTCCTCGCGTTCCTCGCGGGCGTGCTCGTCCCGACCGGCGTCGCCGTCATCAACCCCGGCGAGACGGTCGTCGTCCAGTTCTTCGGCCGCTACCTCGGCACCGTCCGCACCACGGGTCTCGTCGCGACGGTGCCGCTCAGCACCCGCCGCCGCGTGTCCGTGCGCGTGCGGAACTTCGAGACGAGCGAGCTCAAGGTCAACGACGCCGACGGCAACCCCATTAACATCGCCGCGATCGTCGTCTGGCAGGTCGCCGACACCGCCAAGGCGTCGTTCGCGGTCGAGGACTACGACGACTTCGTCGTGGTCCAGGCCGAGTCCGCGCTGCGCCACGTCGCGATGTCCCACCCCTACGACGACGCCGAGGCCGGCGAGGAGTCGCTGCGCGGCGCGACGGAGGTCGTCTCGGCGGAGATCGCGGCGGAGGTCGCGGAGCGCGTCGTCGTGGCGGGCGTCGAGGTCATCGAGGCCCGCATCTCCAACCTCGCCTACGCGCCCGAGATCGCGCAGGCGATGCTCCAGCGCCAGCAGGCCGGGGCGATCATCGCGGCGCGCTCGCGCATCGTCGAGGGCGCGGTGTCCATGGTCGAGGACGCCCTGTCCCGCCTCGAGGCCGAGGACATCGTCACGCTCGACGACGAGCGCCGCGCGACGATGGTCTCCAACCTCCTCGTGGTGCTCTGCGGCGACAGCCGCGTGACGCCCGTCGTCAACACGGGGTCCCTGTACCAGTGACGCCCGTCGGGCCCACGCCGCCCGAGAAGCGCGACGCGCCCGACGACGGCGACCAGCCGTCGTCGGGCCGCGGCGTGCCCGCGGGCGGGCAGCAGGCCACGCCGGAGGGCGACGCACCCTCGCCGGGCGAGCAGGCGTCGTCGGGCACGGGCACAGCGCCCGGCGCGGGCGCAGACGCGGGCACGGGCACGGGCACGGGCACGGGCACGGGCCGAGCGCAGCGGCCGCAGCGCAAGTCGGTCCTCCTGCGCCTCGACCCCGCCGTGCACGACGCCCTCGCGCGCTGGGCCGGCGACGACCTGCGCAGCGTCAACGCGCAGATCGAGATGCTCCTGCGCCGCGCGCTCGACGACGCGGGCCGCCTCCCCCGCGACGTCCGCCCACCCCGCCGCCCGGGCCGCCCACCCCGCCAATAGCCCTTCCACCCGCCGAGCACGGGGTCCGCGACCGCTCTCGTCCCGATCCGGTCGCGGATCGCGTGCTCGCGGGGCGCTCCGCTCGTGGTCGGCGGACAGGTTTCGTTCAGGGGGCACCGAGGTGGGTTCCGGTGAGCGGTGCTATAACCGGACGGTGCCCGACCTGACCGCTCCCGGCTCGCCCGCCGCGCCCGTGCCCGGCCCGACGGCCGCCGTCGTGCCCGGCACCGCCGACGGCGCTCCCGCGCGCCCGGACCGCGCCACGCGCCGTCGTATCGGCGCGGAGATCTGGATCGTGCTCGGGCTCAGCCTCGGCAAGTCCGCGGTCTACGCGATCATCAACATCGTCGCGCGGCTCACCGCCGGGACCCCGCTCGGCGAGCAGTCCGCGAGCCTCAACGTGAGCCGGTCGGCCCGCCCGTACCTCGACCTCACCTACCAGCTCGTCGGGATCTTCTTCGCCGTGCTGCCCGTCGCGCTCGCGCTCTACCTGCTCAGCGCGCGCGGCCGGTCGGCCGTCCGCGCCATCGGGCTCGACGGCGCCCGGCCCCTGCGCGACGTCGGCTGGGGGTTCGCCCTCGCCGCGGCCATCGGCATCCCCGGCCTCGGGTTCTACGCGCTCGGCCGCGTCCTCGGCATCACGGTCGAGGTCCAGGCGTCGGCGCTCAACGCCGCGTGGTGGACGGTGCCCGTGCTCATCCTCGCCGCGCTGCAGAACGGCCTGCTCGAGGAGGTCATCGCGGTCGGCTACCTGTTCGAGCGCACGCGCGACCTCGGGTGGGGCCGCGTGAAGTTCGTCGTGTGGAGCTCGCTCCTGCGCGGGTCCTACCACCTGTACCAGGGCTTCGGGCCGTTCCTCGGGAACGTCGTCATGGGCGTCGTGTTCTCGTGGTTCTACACGTCCCGCTGGGGCCGGCACCGCGTCATGCCGCTCGTGATCGCGCACACCCTGCTCGACGTCGTCGCGTTCGTCGGGTACGCGCTGCTCCCCCTGGAGTGGAAGCAGTCCCTGGGCCTCGCCTGACGCCCGCCGAGCGAGAGCCGAGGTCGTCCGGAGCAGAGCCCCGGCCTCGTCCGCGGACCAGGGCCCTCCCCCACCAGACCAGGGCTCTCCCTCGGCAGACCACGGCTCTCCCCCGGCGGGCCACGGCTCTCCCCCCGGCGGGCCGGGGCGTCAGGCGCCGCGGAGCGCGCGGAGCTGCTCGCGGCGCTCCGCCTGGAGCACCGGGTCGGGCACGGGCAGGGACGCGAGGAGACGCTGCGTGTACTCCTCGCGCGGGCTGCCCAGCACCTCGGCGCCCGTGCCCTCCTCGACCAGCCGCCCGCGGTAGAGCACCGCGATGCGGTCGGACAGCAGGTCCACGACGGCGAGGTCGTGGGACACGAACAGGCTCGCGAAGCCCAGCTCGCGCTGGAGCTCGGCGAACAGCTCGAGCACGCGCGCCTGCACGGAGACGTCGAGCGCCGACGTCGGCTCGTCGGCCACGAGCAGCTCCGGGTCGAGCGCGAGGGCCCGGGCGAGCGACGCGCGCTGGCGCTGCCCGCCGGAGAGCTCGTGCGGGAACCGGTCGCCGTACGACCGCGGGAGCTGCACGGCCTCCAGGAGCTCGTCGACGCGCCCGCGCGCCGCCTGGGGCGACTCCGCGCGCCCGTGCACGACGAGCGGCTCCGCGACGCAGTCCGCGATCGTGAGCAGCGGGTTGAAGCTCGTCGCGGGGTCCTGGAACACGAACCCGATGCGCGGCCGCGCGGGGCGCAGCTCGCGCTCCTTCACGCCGTTCATCTCGACGCCGAGCACGCGCAGCGACCCGCCCGTCACCCGGGTGAGGCCGGCGACGGCGCGCGCGAACGTCGTCTTGCCGGAGCCGGACTCGCCCACGAGGCCGAGCACCTCGCCGGGCCGGATGGTGAGCGAGACGTCGTCGACCGCGGTGAAGCCGGGACGGCGCAGGCGGCCCGGGTAGGTGACGGTCAGTCCCTGCGCGGCCACCACGGGCTCCGCGTCCGCCCACCCGGCGTCGCGGGCCGACGCGCGGGCCTCGGCCCGCGCGGTCCCCTCGCCGACGCGCGGCACGGAGTCGAGCAGCGCGCGCGTGTACGCGGCCTGCGGGGCGGCGAAGAGCTCGCGCGCGGGCGCCTGCTCGACGACCTTCCCCTGGTACATGACCGCGACCCGGTCGGCGAGGTCCGCGACGACGCCCATGTTGTGCGTGATGAGCACGATGGCCGTGCCGAACTCGTCGCGGCACCGGCGCAGGAGGTCGAGGATCTCGGCCTGGACGGTCACGTCGAGCGCGGTCGTGGGCTCGTCCGCGACGATGAGCCCCGGGTCGAGCACGAGGGCCATGGCGATGACGATGCGCTGCTTCTGCCCGCCGGAGAACTGGTGCGGGTAGTGGTCGACGCGCGTCTCCGGGTCCGGGATGCCGACGCGCCGCAGCACGTCGACCGCGCGCCGGCGCGCCTCGCGCCGCGACACCTTCGTGTGCGCGCGGATGCCCTCGACGATCTGCCAGCCCACCGTGTACACGGGGTTGAGCGCGGCGGACGGCTCCTGGAAGACCATCGCGACGTCGGTCCCGCGGACCTGGCGCAGCCGCTCCCCGCCCAGCGTGACGACGTCGTGGTCGGCCGTCCCGGCCTTGTTCGTCAGCACGACGGCGCCGCGCGCCGTCGCGGTCGACGGCAGCAGGCCGAGGATCGTCTTCGCGGTCACCGTCTTGCCGGAGCCCGACTCGCCGACGACGGCCAGCACCTCCCCGGGCGCGACCTCCAGGTCGACGCCGTCGACGGCGCGCACGGCCCCGGCGTCGGTCGCGAACGACACCGCGAGGTCGCGGATCGTCACGACGGGGCGTGCGGCGTCACCGCTCTCGCGGCGGGTCGTCTCGGTCACGGCGCTCATCGCCGGTCCTCCGTCTCGTCGTGGGGCGCGTCCGCCGGAGCAGACGCAGTGCCTGTCGCCGAACCTGCCGCGGGGCTGTCGTCGTCCGGCGTGCCGCCGGGCCGCCCGTCGAGCCCGACGGCGTCGGGGTCGCGCTGCCCGGGGACGGCGGCGAGCTCGTCGGAGCGCGAGCCCGCGCCCTCGATCGCGTCGAGACCTCCGGGGCCGGCGGTGAGCGTGCCGCCCGGCACGACCGACGTCTCCGCGACGTCGCCCGACACCTCGGCGGACGCGCGGCGCGAGCGCAGCCGGGGGTCGGCGAGGTCGTTGAGGCTCTCGCCGACGAGCGTGATGCCGAGCACCACGAGCACGATCGCGAGGCCCGGGAAGAGGGCGGTCCACCAGATGCCGCTCGTCACGTCGGACACGGCCTTGTTGAGGTCGTAGCCCCACTCGGCGGCCGCCGTCGGCTCGATGCCGAACCCGAGGAACCCGAGCCCGGCGAGCGTGAGGATCGCCTCGGACGCGTTGAGCGTGACGATGAGCGGCAGCGTGCGGGTCGAGTTCCGCAGGACGTGGCGCACCATGATGCGCCGGTGCGGCGTGCCGAGCACGCGCGCCGAGTCGACGAACGCCTCGCCCTTGATCCGCACGACCTCCGCGCGCGTGACGCGGAAGTACTGCGGCACGAACACCACGGTGATCGAGAACGCCGCGGCGAGGATGCCGCCCCACATGCTCGACTGGCCGCCGGAGATGACGATCGCCATGAGGATCGCGAGGAGCAGGGACGGGAACGCGTAGATCGCGTCGCAGACCACGACGAGCAGGCGGTCGGCCCAGCCGCCGAAGTACCCGGAGACGAGCCCGAGCAGCACCCCGACGACGATCGAGGCGAGGATCGCCACGACGATGACGAGGAGCGCCGTCTGCGCGCCCCAGATGACGCGCGACAGGACGTCGTAGCCGCCGACGGTCGTGCCGAGCAGGTGCGCGGCGGACGGCGGCTGCTGCGCGCCGAACGGCCCGTCCGCGGTGCGGAGCTGGCTGTACCCGTAGGGCGCGAGCACGGGCGCGAGCGCGGCGGTGAGCAGGAAGAGGCCCGTGATGACGAGGCCCGTGACGAGCATGCCGCGCTGCAGCCCGACGCTCTGCCGGAGCTGGTGGACGACGGGCAGGCGCTTCCACCACGCGACGCGCCCGCGCTCGGGGACGACGGCGGGGACGGGGCCCCCGGTGCCCGGACCGGCCGGGACGACGGTCTCCGCGACCATGTCAGTACCTCACCCTCGGGTCGATGAGCGCCGCGATGATGTCGACGAGGAAGTTCGTGACCGCGACGATCACGGCCATGAGCACGACGATCCCCTGCACGGCGACGAAGTCGCGCGCCTGGAGGTACTCGGCGAGCTGGAAGCCGAGCCCCTTCCACTCGAACGTCGTCTCGGTGAGCACGGCGCCCGCGAGGAGCATCGCGACCTGGAGCCCGATGACGGTGATGATGGGGATGAGCGCGGGGCGCCACGCGTGCGCGCGCACGAGCCGGGACTCGCGCACGCCGCGCGACCGCGCCGCGACGACGTAGTCGGTGGAGAGCGTCCCGATGACGTTGGTGCGCACCAGCCGCAGGAACACGCCCGCCGTGAGCAGCCCGAGCGCGAGCGCCGGGAGGACGGCGTGCTGGAGCACGTCACCGACGATCGCCGGGTCGCCCGTCCGGATCGCGTCGATCAGGTAGAAGCCGGTCGGGTCGTCGAGGAACTGCAGCTCGATCTCCGCGTCGGTGGACGCGCGCCCGGACACGGGCAGCCAGCCGAGCCACACCGAGAAGACGAGCTTGAGCATGAGGCCGGCGAAGAACACGGGCGTCGCGTAGGCGAGGATCGCGGAGACGCGCAGGATCGCGTCGGGCACGCGGTCGCGCAGGTAGCCCGCGAGCATGCCCAGCGGGATGCCGACGACGAACGCGACGAGCAGGGCGTAGACCGCGAGCTCGAGCGTCGCGGTGCCGTACGTCGCGAGCACCTCGGTGACCGGGCGGTTGTCGCTGATCGTCGTGCCGAAGTCGCCGCGCACGATGCCGCCGAGGTACTCGAGGTACTGCACGACCACCGGGCGGTCGTACCCGGCCTCGTGGATGCGCTCGGCGAGCTGGTCCGGCGTGAGCCGGCCGCCGAGCGCCGCGGTGATCGGGTCGCCCGTGGCCCGCATGACCACGAAGACCGTGGTCACGAGGATGAAGACCGTCGGGATGATGAGCAGCGCGCGGACCAGGATGTAGCTCCCGAGCCCGCCGCCGCGACGGCGGGTCGTGCGCGGGGTGCGCACCCGCCCCGCGCGGCCGGGGCCGCGGGGCGCGTCCTCGCCGACGGGCACGTCGGTGGTGGTGGTCGTCATGTCGTCTCTTCCTCAGGTGCCCGGGCGTCGGCGTGGTCGCCGGTCCGGACGAGCGGTGCCCGGCCCTCCCCGCGGGTCGCGCGGGGAGGGCCGGGCGGCTGGGGCGGCTGCCGGTCAGCCCTTGGACAGCGCCGCGTAGCGGAACTTGAAGGACGGGTCCAGCGTGTCCTCGGCCCCCTCCACGTCCGTCCCGACGACCGCGACCTGCGCGCCCTGGAGGTACGGGAGCGTGGACAGGTCCGCCGCGACCTTGCTCTGGATCTCCTCGATGAGCGCGGTGCGCTCGTCGGCGTCGGGCGTCGCCGCCTGCTGGAGGATGAGGTCGTTGACCTCCTGGTTGGCGTAGTGGTTCACCAGGAAGTTCTCCGTGAGGAAGAACGGCGTGAGGTAGTTGTCCGCGTCGGAGTAGTCCGGGAACCAGCCGAGCTGGTACGCCGGGTAGACGTCGGACGTGCGCTCCTTGGCGTACGTGACCCACTCGGTGGTCTGCAGGTTGACCGTGAAGAGGCCGTCCTTCTCGAGCTGGTCCTTGATGAGCGCGTACTCGTCGGCCGACGACGGGCCGTAGTGGTCGTTCGAGTACTGCAGGTTGAGCGTCACGGGCGTCTCGACGCCGGCGTCGGTCAGGAGCTGCTGCGCCTTCGCGGCGTCGGGCTTGCCCGCGCCGTCGCCGTACATCTCCTTGAGCGGCTCGGCGGCGCCGGTGAGGCCCGCGGGCACGTAGGAGTACAGCGGGGTGTAGGTGCCCTTGTAGACCTGGTCCGAGAGCTCGTCGCGGTCGATGAGCGACGCGGCGGCCTGGCGCACGGCCAGCGCCTTGGCCGGGTCGGCCTCCGGCGTCTTCGCACCGAACGGCTGGGTGTCGAAGTTGAACGTGATGTAGCGGATCTCGCCGCCGGGGCCGTCCACGACCTTGACGTCGTCGTTGCCGCGCAGGTCCTCGATGTCCGTCGCGGACAGGCTGCGCCACGCGACGTCGATCTTGCCCTGCTGGATCTCGAGCTTCATGTTCGACGCCTCGGCGAAGTACTTCACCGCGACCTTGTCGGTCTTCGCCGGGCCGAGGAGGCCCTCGTAGCCGTCGTACGCCTCGTAGGAGACGAGCTCGTTGAACTTGTAGCCCGTGATCGTGTACTGGCCGGCGAACGCCTTGCCGTCGACGATGTCCTGGTCCGAGGTGAGCGCGTCGGCCGCGAAGACGTCCTCGTCGACGATCGGGCCCGCCGGGCTGGACAGGATCTGCGGGAAGAGCTGGTCGTTCTCGCTCTTCAGGTGGAAGACGACGGTCGTGTCGTCGGGCGTCTCGACGCTGTCGAGGTTGTAGAGCAGCGACGCCGGCCCGTTCTCGTCGTTGATCGCGACCTGGCGGTCGAACGAGAACTTCACGTCGGACGACGTGAGGTCGTTGCCGTTGGCCCACTTGAGGCCCGGCTTGAGCTTGACCGTGTACTCGGTCGGCGAGGTGAACTCGGCCGACTCCGCGATGTCGGGCTCGACGTCGGGGCTGCCGTACGGGGTGTTCATGAGGAACGGGAAGACCTGGTTCATCACGGCGAACGAGCCGTTGTCGTACGAGCCGGCCGGGTCGAGCACCGTGATCTTGTCGGTGGTGCCGATGACGAGCGAGCCGCTCGCCGAACCGCCGCCGTCCCCGTCGCCCTCGCCGTCGCTCGAGCCCCCGCCGCACGCGGTCAGGGTCAGCGTCACCGCCGTGATGCCGGCGGCCGCGGCGAGGAGCCGCTTCCTGGACACCGCTGTCATGTGTCTACCTCTTTCTCGGGTTTCTCGGGGTGCGAGACACCGGTGGCGCGACCTTGCACGCACCAGGACCCCGACCTGTCGGCGGAGTGCCGTGATTTCTAGCACAGTGCCGTGTCGCACAGGTGTCAGGATCGACAGAAACCCGGACAGAACGCCAGCGTTGTTACCCGGTCGTAACCCTGCGCCTCGGGCAACGGTCGTGACGTGAGACACACTCACGGCGGTCACGCCGTGGGTGTAAAGTCCCGCCCCTCTCGGGGCGCCCGGCCCTGGCGGACGACGGCCGAACGGCCCTCAGGAGCCCGCGCGGTCCTCCGGCCCTGCCGCCCCGGGACCACCCGCTGCCGGGCCGTCCGGAGCAGGCTCGACCGGGGCAGGCTCCACCGGGGCGGGGTCGGCCGGGGCGAGGTCGCTCGTCGGGGACGCGTCGGGTGCGGGAGCCGCCGGGTCGGCCGCAGGAGTCCCGGCGGGCGCCCCGCCCACGGCCGACGGCGGGGCGACGCCCGGGTGCACCGCGGCGGCGCCCAGCACCGACCCGCCCGTCACGACGACGCCGGCCGCGACCGCCTGTGCGCGCAGGTCGGCGAGCTCGCGCGCGACCGCCCGCACCGCGAAGCCGGACACCACGTGGATCGCCCCCGACACGAACGCGTACAGGGCGAACACCACCGTGACGAGGCGCAGCACGTCGAACGCGTCGAGCGGGCGCGTGACGAGGAGGATCCCGAAGAGCACCGACACGATCCCCACGGCGAGCATCCACGCCCAGCCGAGGTCGCGGTTGCGCACGAGCGCCGCCGCCCCGGCGATCGTCGTGATGCCGAGGACGAGCACCCAGACGGCGAGGACGTAGTACAGCGCCGTCGCGCCGAGGTCCGGCCACAGCGCCACCACGACGCCGAACACGACGTTGACCCCGGCCTGCGCGAGCCACCACGCCGACCCGACCTGCTTGCGGTGCACGAACCCCTGGACGGCGACCAGCACGCCGTCGGCCACGAGGAACGCCCCCAGCACGACCCGCAGGGTCCCCAGCTGCTCGAGGGGCTCGATCATGAGGAGCAGGCCCAGGACGACGAGGAGCGTGCCCCGGACGACGGGGAGCCACCACACCCGGCGGAAGGGGTTGCGCTCCTGCCCGCTCTCGTCCGGCGTCGCGGGTGCGGCGCCTCCGGCCTCGTCGCGCTGCGTCGTCGTGCCACGTGCCATGCCGACCTCCCCAGGGGTGCTCGCACCCCCATGCTAGGGAGGCCTTCCTCACACCCGCCCGTCGAACAACCCCCCACGTGCGTCGGACAAGCGGTCGAACCGGGCGAATCACCCGGAGGAATCGGCCAAATACCGCGCCTGCCGGGACCCCCGGACCTAGACTCGCAGGCATGTCCTCCCCCGCGCCCGAGCCGACGACGGGCGACACGCCCCACGGGGGCGCGGTCGTCGAGGTCGGGTCGCTCGCCGCGTCGGGCCGGCGTGACGCCCGTCCCCAGACCGGCGCGCTCGAGGCGCTGCTCGCCCCGCGCGACGCCGACGACGAGGGCACGGTCCGGGTCGTCGACACCGCCGAGCAGAGGGTCCGGCACCCGATCGACTTCGTCAACCTCGTGCTGTGCGCGGTGGGCGTCGCGGTCGTCATGCTCATGTCGGTGTACGCGCACGGCACCACCGAGGGCGTCGCGGAGGACGTGCAGAACTTCTCGGACGTGCTCGCCCGCGTGCTCTTCCTCCCGGTCACCGTGCTCGAAGGGCTCATCACGCTCTTCGTGCCGCTCGCGGTGCTGGTCGAGCTCGGTCTGCGCCGGCTGGGGCGGCAGGTCGTCGAGTCCATCGTCGCCGCGGCGCTCGGCCTGCTCCTCGGGGTGCTGGTCGTGCTCGCGCTGCGCACCTGGGGCTCCGACGACCTGATCCGCGGGCTCTCCGCGTTCATCGACGGGTCGTGGCAGCTCACCATCCCCGACTACCTGTACGTCGCCGCGATCGCCGGCCTCCTCACGGCCGCGGGCACGCGCACCCGGCGGCGCACCGTCAAGTGGTCGTGGAACCTGCTGTTCGTCGCGATCGGCGTCGTGCTCATCACCGGCCAGGTCTCGCTGCCGGGCATCATCATCACGCTGCTGCTCGGGCGCATCGCCGGGCTGGCCGTGCGGTACGTCTCGGGCGTCCGCAGCGAGCGCGCCTACGGGCCCGACCTCGTGGCCGGGGTCCGGCGCGCGGGGTTCTCCCCCGTGGCGCTCGTCCGCGTGCGCGACGTCACCGACGACGACGAGCTCGCCGAGGCGGCGGACGACCCGATCACGGAGGTCGACGCCGAGGGCCGGATCACGGCCGAGGTGCACGTGGGCGTGCTGCGCGCGCCGGGCGCGAGCGACGACGGTGGGACCGTCCTCACCGCCGACGCGGCCCTCGCGGCGCACCACCTCGGGGCCGCGCACCCCGACGAGAGCGAGGCCCCGCAAGGCACGGACGCCGCCCCCGAGCCGCAGGACGCCCCGTCCGACCCGGCCGCGATCGCGCTGACGCGCGCGGGCGACAACCGCGTCTACGCGATGCTCGCGGAGGACGACGTGCGCCGCGACGTCGTCGTGCTCGACGGCGACCGCCAGGTCGTCGGCTTCCTCACCCGCTTCTGGCGGTCGCTGCGCCTGCGCGGCAGCGAGGGTCGCGCCGCGATCTCGCTGCGCGCCGCCGCGGAGCGCACGGCCCTCCTGTCCTACGCCGCCCGGGCGGCCGGCGTCCGCACGCCGCGGCTCCTGGGCGTCGCCGAGTCCGCCGACTCGATGGTGCTGGTCCAGGAGCACGCGACGGGCGCCGTGTCGCTGCGCGACCTGCCCGTCGAGGACGTCACCGGCTCGGTGCTCAACGAGGCGTGGCGCCAGCTCCGCCTCGCCCACTCCGCGGGGATCGCGCACCGCGCCCTGACCTCCGACGTCGTGCTCGTCTCGCACGACCCGGCGACGGGCGCCCCGGAGGTGTGGCTCACCGGGTGGGAGCAGGGCGACATCGCGTCGTCCGAGCTCGCGCGCCGCATGGACCTCGCCCAGATGGTCGCGCTGCTCGCGCTGCGCGTCGGGGCGCAGCGCGCCGTCGAGTCCGCGGTGAGCGTGCTGCCCGACGACGACATCGCGGCCATCGGCCCGCTGCTCCAGTCGGTCGCCCTGCCGCCGAGCACGCGCGAGGAGATCCGGCAGGACAAGGAGCTGCTCAAGGAGCTGCGCGCCGCGCTCGTGGAGCGGCTGCCCGAGGCGGACGTCGAGCCGCAGCGGATCACGCGGTTCGGCGCCCGCACGGTGCTGACGATCGCGCTCGTGATCGCCGCGGTGACCGCGCTCGTCACGTCGTTCAACTTCGAGCAGATCGCCGAGGCCGTCACCGAGGCGAACCCGTGGTGGGCCGTCCTGTCGTTCGTCCTCGGCATCCTCACGTGGGTCGGCGCCGCGATGACGCTCACGGCGTTCTCGCCGAAGCGCCTGCCGTTCTGGCGCGTCAACCTGACCCAGGCGGCCGGCTCCTACGTCGCGCTCGCCGCGCCGGCGGGGATCGGCCCGGCGGCGCTCAACCTCCGGCTGCTCACGAAGCGCGGCATCTCGACGCCGATGGCCGTGGCCACCGTCGCGCTCGTCCAGGTGTCGCAGTTCGTCGTGACGATCCTCATCCTCGTGGTGCTGTCGGTCTTCACCGGCGAGGGCGGCCTCGTCCAGCTCCCCTCGACGACCGTGCTGCTCGCCATCGGCGGCGTCGCGCTCGCCGTGCTCGCGACGCTCCTCGTGCCCGCGGTGCGGACCTGGGCGCTCGCCAAGCTCCGGCCGACCGTCCAGCAGGTGTGGCCGCGGCTCTCGGAGATGCTCGGCCAGCCGGGGCGGCTCGCCGTCGGCCTCGCGGGGAACATCGTCATGACGCTCGGCTACGTGCTGGCCTTCGACGCCGCGCTCGCGGCGTTCGGGCAGGAGCTCGACCTCGTCGACGTCGCCGTGATCTACCTGGTCGGCAACGCGGCCGGCGCCGCCGTCCCGACGCCGGGCGGCCTGGGCACCATCGAGCTCGCGCTGACCGCGGGGCTCACCGCGGCCGGCGTCCCGGTCGCGCTCGCCACGTCGGCCACCCTCCTCTTCCGCGTCGCGACGTACTGGGCGCGCATCCCCATCGGCTGGTTCGCCATGCGCTTCCTGCAGAAGAAGGGCGACCTCTAGCCGCCACGCCCGGCCCGGGTGCGGTCGGCGCACCGCGCGGGCCGACGCCGCGGCCCCGGGGACGTTCGACCCGGGACGGCGCGGGCGGCCCCCGATAGGCTCGCCGCGCACCCGCCGTCCCCACCGGTCGCGCGCGTGCCGACGACGCCCGACGAGGTGAGGAGCCCGCACGTGAGGATCGGTGTCCCCCGCGAGGTGAGGGACGGGGAGCGGCTGGTCGCCGCCACCCCGCGCACGGTCGAGCGCCTGCGGGCGCTCGGGTACGAGGTGGTCGTCGAGCACGACGCGGGCGCGGGGGCCACGTTCTCCGACGCGGCGTACGAGGCCGCGGGCGCCGCGGTGGTCGACGCCGCGACGGCGTGGGGGGCCGACGTCGTCACCGCCGTGAACGCGCCCACCGACGCGCAGGTGGCGCTCCTGCGCCCGGGCGCGACCCTCGTCGCGATGCTCGGTCCCGCGAACGACCCGGACCTCGTGCGGCGCCTCGCCGACCACGGCGTGACCGCGCTCGCGCTCGACGCCGTGCCCCGCATCTCGCGCGCCCAGGCCCTCGACGTCCTCAGCACGCTGTCGAACGTCGCGGGCTACCGCGCCGTCGTCGAGGCCGCTGCCGAGTACGGCGGCATGTTCGCCGGGCAGGTCACCGCCGCGGGCAAGACGCCGCCCGCGAAGGTCTTCGTCATCGGCGGTGGGGTCGCGGGGCTCGCCGCGGTCGGCGCGGCCGCGAGCCTCGGCGCGCAGGTCCGCGCGTTCGACGTCCGGTCGGAGGCGGCCGAGCAGATCGAGTCCATGGGCGGCACCGCCGTGCGCGAGCCCGCGGCGCAGCAGGGCATGTCGGCCGACGGCTACGCGAAGCCGCTCACGCCCGAGCAGGAGGCGGCGGCCCTCGCCGTCTACGCGCGCGAGGCGGCCGACGCGGACGTCGTCGTCACGACGGCGCTCGTGCGCGGCCGGGCGCCGCGCACCCTCACGGCCGAGGCGGTCGCCGGGATGCGGCCCGGGAGCGTCGTCGTCGACCTCGCGGCCTCGGGCGGCGGCAACTGCGCGCTCACCGTGCCGGGCGAGCGTGTCGTGACCGAGAACGGCGTCGTGGTCGTCGGCTGGACCGACCTCGCGGGCCGGCTCCCGCAGCACACGTCGCAGCTCCTGGGGACGAACGTCGTGCACCTGCTCGAGCTGCTCACGCCCGGCAAGGACGGCGTGCCCGTCCTCGACCTCGACGACCCGGTCCAGCGTGGCATGACCGTCGCGCGCGACGGCGAGGTGCTCTGGCCGCCGCCGCCCGTCGCGGTGAGCGCCGCGCCGTCCCCCGCCGCGCCACCACCGCCGGACCCCGCCCAGGAGGCCGCGGACCGCGAGCGGGCCGCCGCGGAGGCCGCCGCCGCCGCGAGCCTGCGCCGCCGTCGTCGGACCGTCGGCGCCGCGCTCGCCGCGGTGCTCGTCACGCTCGCGCTGTCGTTCGCGCCGCCGTCGCTCGTCGGGCACGTCACGGTGTTCACGCTCGCGGTGATCGTCGGGTACTACGTCATCTCGAACGTCACGCACTCCCTGCACACGCCGCTCATGGCCCAGACGAACGCGATCTCCGGCATCATCCTCGTCGGCGCGCTCCTGCAGCTCGGCTCCGACGACTGGGCCGTCACGACGCTCGCGCTCGTCGCGGCGACGCTCGCGAGCATCAACGTGTTCGGTGGCTTCCTCGTCGCGAACCGCATGATCGGCATGTTCCGCACGGACGTCCCCGCCCGCGCGCAGGGGGTGGCCCGATGACCGCCACGTCCGTCGCCCAGGCCGTCTACGTCCTCGCGGCCGTCCTGTTCGTGCTGAGCCTCGCAGGCCTGTCGAAGCAGGAGTCCGCGCGCCGCGGCAACGTCCTCGGCATGGTCGGCATGGTCCTCGCGCTCGCCGCGACGATCGTCCTCGCGCTCGGCACGAGCGCCCGACCCGTCCTCGTCACCGCGCTGCTCGTCGCGGTCGTGCTCCTCGTGGGCGCCGCCGTCGGGACGTGGCGGGCCCGCCGCGTCGAGATGACGCAGATGCCCGAGCTCATCGCGATCCTGCACAGCTTCGTCGGGGCCGCGGCCGTGCTCGTCGGCTTCAACTCCTACCTCACCGCGCAGGCCGCGGGGCACGACGACGTCGCGCACCTCGTCGAGGTCTCGCTCGGCGTGCTCGTGGGCGCCGTGACGTTCACCGGCTCCGTCGTCGCGTTCCTCAAGCTGTCCGGTCGCACGCGGTCGGCGCCGCTCCAGCTCCCCGGCCGGAACCTGCTCAACCTCGGGGCGCTCGTGGCGAGCCTCGGGCTCGTCGCGTGGTTCGTCGTCGCGCCGTCCGTGTGGCCGCTGCTCCTGCTCACCGTCGTGTCGCTCGCGCTGGGCTGGCACCTCGTCGCATCGATCGGGGGCGGCGACATGCCCGTCGTCGTCTCGATGCTCAACTCGTACTCCGGCTGGGCCGCCGCCGCGGCGGGCTTCATGCTCGGCAACGACCTGCTCATCGTCACGGGCGCGCTCGTCGGGTCCTCCGGTGCGATCCTCAGCTACATCATGTGCCGGGCCATGAACCGGTCGTTCGTGTCCGTCATCCTCGGCGGCTTCGGGGCCGAGGAGGGCGCGGCCCCCGCGGGCGGCGAGGGACCGCAGGGCGAGCACCGCGAGGTGAGCGCCGACGACGTCGCGGCCCTCCTGCGCGACGCGCGGAGCGTCGTCATCACGCCGGGCTACGGCATGGCGGTCGCCAAGGCGCAGTACCCCGTCGCCGACCTCGTGCAGATCCTGCGCGACGGCGGCGCGCAGGTCCGCTTCGGCGTCCACCCGGTCGCGGGCAGGCTCCCCGGGCACATGAACGTGCTGCTCGCGGAGGCGCGCGTCCCGTACGACATCGTGCTCGAGATGGACGAGATCAACGACGACCTGGCGGGGACGGACGTCGTGCTCGTCATCGGGGCGAACGACACCGTGAACCCGGCCGCCCTCGACGACCCGGGATCGCCCATCGCGGGGATGCCCGTGCTGCACGTGTGGGAGGCGGAGCAGGTCGTCGTCTTCAAGCGGTCCATGGCGGCGGGCTACGCCGGGGTGCAGAACCCGCTGTTCTTCCGCGAGAACACCGGGATGCTCTTCGGGGACGCCAAGCAACGGGTCGAGGACATCGTGGCGGCGCTCCGCGCGGGCTGAGGGGCCGCGGGCGACGGGGACGGCGCGGGGCCCGCGGAGCGCGCGTCGGCGATCAGCCGGGCACGCGCTCCCGGGCAGGGGCGAACGTCAGCGACGGCAGCGTCTCGAGCGTCCGGTGCGCGGCGACGTAGTCCTTGAGGTCCCCGCGGAAGACGACGCGGCCCGGCAGGTCGAGCAGCGTCTGGGGCCGCACCTGCCACCGCTCGACCCCGAGGTCCCACACGCCCGCGCCGTGCAGCACGTGGTAGACGAACTCCGAGCAGAAGAACCGGTCCTCGGCCTCGTGCCCGCGGCCGAACCGCGCGCCGACGAGGCCGCGCACGTTGTACGAGAACGCGTGCGAGTCGAGCAGGAACTCGGTGATCCGGACGCGGATCGCCTCGTGCTGCTCGGGGGTCACGGGCACCGCGAGCACGACCCCCGGCACGACGTCCATGCCGCGGTACAGGCCGTCGTCGAACCGCTCGCGGCGGAAGCAGCCGACGAACGGGTTGCCCGCGCGGCGTCGGCCGAAGCTGAACATGAGGTCGAGCCCCTGGTCGAGCGCCAGGGAGGAGTGCGTGAACTCGTCGCGCGTCGCCAGCGCGATCGTCCGGGACAGGACCGTACGACTGCGGGACAGGACGACGTAGACGTTCACGCGAGTGACCATACGATGCCCGAGCCCGCAAGCGGAACGGGCGGAGCGGGGTATTTGTCCGGTCAGCCGTGACGAGGCGCCGTCGGCCGGGCCTGCGAGCGCGAGATCCCCGCGCTCACCCGTCCGACGGCGCCCGGTCGAGAACCACCCGGTCGAGGACCGCCCGCGCGTGCCGGAGGACCGGCTCGTCGACCATACGACCCTCGAACGTGAAGACGGCGCCCGCGCCGCCCGGGTTCGCGGCCGCGGCGTCGAGCAGCGCGCGGGCGTCGGCCACCTGCTCGGCGGTCGGCGCGTAGGCGGCGCGGATCACGGGGACGTGGCTCGGGTGGATGCACGCCGTCGCGGCGAACCCCGACGCGGCGGCGTCCTCGGCCTCGGCACGCAGCCCGTCGAGGTCGCCCACGTCGAGGTGCACCGCGTCGACCGCAGCCTTCCCCGCCGCACCGGCGGCGAGCAGCACCGCAGCGCGGGCGTGCCGCGCCACGTCGCGGTACGTGCCGTCGGGGCGCCGGCTCGACGTCCCCCCGAGGGACGCGACGAGGTCCTCCGCGCCCCACATCAGGGCGACGACCTCGGGCCTCCGGGCGAGCTCCGGCGCCGCGACGACGCCGGCCGCCGTCTCGCACAGCGCGAGGACCCGGACGCCCGGGAGGCTGGTCGCGAGCGCTCCGAGCGAGCCGAGCAGCTCCGGGCCCGACTTCGCGACCATCACCGTCCGCAGGCGCGTGTCCGCGAGCGCCGCCACGTCGAGCGCGTGCTCGGGCGTCCCGACGGGGTTCACGCGCACGACCGTGCGCGCCGGGTCGAGCGTCGCGGACGCCTCGACGACGGCGCGCCGCGCGGCGTCCTTGGCGTGCGGGGCGACGGCGTCCTCGAGGTCGAGGATCACGGCGTCCGCGCGGTCCGCGGCCTTGGCGAACCGGTCGGGCCGGTCGCCGGGGCAGAACAGCAGCGCGGGCCCGAGCCCGAACCCTGGCGGCGAGGCGGCGCGGTGCCCGACGCCGTCGGTCACCACGCGCTCTCCTCGTCGCCGCGTTCGAGGACGGGCTCGTGCACCCCCGCCGCGTGCTCGCCGAGCCCGGGGCCGTCGTCGCGCCCGGTGCCGGGCCCGGAGCTGTCGCCGGGATCGGCACCCGCCGTGCCCACAGCCGCGGGTCCGGTGGACGCCCCGGGGGACCGGGCGCCCGCGGGCACCGCCGCGGACGCCGCCTCGTGGGCGGCGCGCGTCCAGAAGAGCGCGGTGCGGACGGCGCGCGCGACGAGCACGCCGTCCTGGTTGAGGCCGCGGTGCTCGAGGGTCACGACGCCCTGTCCCGGCCGCGACGCGGAGAGCCGCTTCTCCACGACCTCCGTCTCGGCGTAGAGGGTGTCGCCGTGGAACAGCGGCTTGGGGAACTCGACCTCGCGGAACCCGAGGTTCGCGACGATCGTGCCCTGCGTGACCTGCCCGACGGAGAGCCCGACGAGCGTCGACAGCGTCATCATCGAGTTGACGAGCCGCTGCCCGAACGGCTGGGTCGCGGCCCACGCGGCGTCGAGGTGCAGCGCCTGGTGGTTCATCGTGAGCGTGGAGAAGACGATGTCGTCCGCCTCCGTGAGCGTGCGGCCGGGCCGGTGGCGGTAGACCACGCCCGTCTCCAGCTCGTCGTAGTACAGGCCCCGCTGGACCACCTCGCGCATGCTGCTCCTCCCCTCGTCCCTGACGTCGTCAGCCGCCGACCACGAGGTTGCTGTCGCGATGACCGTGAGGACGACAGCAACGTCGTGGTCGGCGTCGGTCCCGCGCTAGCCGTCCAGTCCCAGGCTCCTCGCGATGACCATGAGCTGCACCTCGGTCGTGCCCTCGCCGACCTCGAGCACCTTCGCGTCGCGGTAGTGCCGCGCGACGGGGTTCTCGTTGAGGAACCCGTAGCCGCCGAAGATCTGCGACGCGTCGCGCGCGTTCGCCATCGCGGCCTCGCCGCCCACGAGCTTCGCGACCGACGCCTCCGCCTTGAACGGCTTGCCGCGCACGAGCTTCTGCGCGGCGTCGAGCCACGCGAGGCGCGCGGTGTGGACGCGCGCCTGCATGCGGGCGAGCGTGAACGCGACGTGCTGGTTCTCCCCGATCGACCGACCGAACACGACGCGCTCGCGCGCGTACCGCAGCGCCTCCTCGAGGCAGCCCTGCGCGGCGCCGGTCGCGAGGGCGGCGAACGCGATGCGGCCCTCGTCGAGCGCGCGGAGGAAGTTCGCGTACCCGCGGCCGCGCTCGCCGAGCAGGTTCCCGGCGGGCACGCGGACGTCGGTCAGCGTGAGGGGGTGCGTGTCCGAGGTGTGCCAGCCGACCTTGTCGTACGACGGCCCCACCTCGAGCCCGGGGGTCCCCGCCGGGACGATGATGCTCGACAGCTCCTTGCGCACCTCGCCGTCCGGGCCGACCGTCTCGCCCGTGACGGCGGTGATCGTCACGAGGCTCGTGATGGGCGTCCCCGAGTTGGTGATGAACTGCTTGGACCCGTCGATCACCCACTCGTCGCCGTCGAGCCGCGCGGTCGTGCGGGTGCCGCCCGCGTCGGACCCGGCCCCGGCCTCGGTGAGCCCGAACGCCGCGAGCGCCCGCCCGGCGAGCAGGTCGGGCAGCCACCGCTCCTGCTGCTCGCGCGAGCCGTGCCGGTAGAGCGGGACGATCCCCAGCCCGACCCCGGCCTCGAGCGTCACCGCGATCGACTGGTCGACGCGCGCGAGCGCCTCGACGGCGAGGCACAGCGACACGTAGTCCTGGCCCTGGCCGCCGACGTCGCGCGGGAACGGCAGCCCGAACAGCCCGAGCTCCCCCATCTGCGCGATGATCTCCATCGGCAGGCGGCGTTCCGTGTCGTAGCGGTAGGCGGCGGGCGCGACGACGCTGTCCGCGAAGTCGCGCACCACCTGGCTGAGCTTCCGCTGCTCGTCGTCGAGCAGGACGTCGGCCTCGATCATGATGCTCCCTGGGTGTCGGGTTGCGGGACCGGGGCGGCGGGTTGTGCCGCCCCGGAGTCGTGAGGGTGGACGACGGCGACCACCTGGTCCCGGCGCACGAGGTCGCCGGGGCGCACGCGCACGTCGGCGACGCCGTCGTGCGGGGCGAGGAGCGGGTGCTCCATCTTCATGGCCTCGACGGTGACGAGGACGTCCCCGGCGGTGACGGGCTCGCCGTCCGCGGCGGCCGTGACGACCGTGCCGGGCATCGCGGCGCGCACCTCGGGGTCGGTCGCGCCGGGCGCGTCACCCCGTGCCCGACGGCGGTCGGCCCGCGCCCGGGCGGCGCGCTGCTCCCGGTCCGGGGCGGCCAGGGCGACGGTCCGCCCGTCGCGCCACACCCACACCGTCGCGGGCTCGCCGTCGGCGGGGGGTGCGTCGAGGGCGAGCCGCACGCGCTCCCGGACCCCGTCGACGGTGAGCCACCACGCGCCGTCGGCCCCGGGGTCGCGGGCGAGCGACGCCCGCACCGCGCGCGTCGTCGAGCCGGGCCACGCGCCGTCGTCGGGTGCCGGCACGTGCACGACGGCGTCCCCCACCACCCCGGACACCCGCACCTCGTGCGCGCCCCCGGCCGCATCGACGAGCAGGACCCGCCGCGCCGCCGCGTCCCCGTTGAGCCGCCACCCGTCCCCCACCCGCCAGGGATCGCCATCGGCAGCCACTCCGACGCCGAGCAGGCGGTCGTGGCCCGTCCCGCCCCCCGGACGAGCCACAACCACCTGCTCGACGAGGAACAGGGCTGCGGCGACGAGGTCGACCCAGTCCGGGCCGTCGGTCGGCGAGCCGACCTCCGAGGCGAGGGGGCGGGGGGTGTGCGCGCCGTCGTGGTCGGGCCTGGCGGGAGCGCCCGAGGAACGAGGGCGCGGAGGGTAGACGGCGCGCGCACCCCCCGGCCCCTCGCCGGACCCGGCCACAGACCCCGACCCCGACGCCACGAGCCGGTCGATCAGGCCGGTGTCGAGCCGGCCCGCACGGACGTCGTCGTCCGCGAGCAGGGACCGCAGGAACGCCGTGTTCGTCTCGACGCCCAGCACGACCGTCCGCGCGAGCAGGCCGTCGAGGCGCTCCACGGCCTCGTCGCGCGTCTCTCCCCAGGCGACGGCCTTCGCGAGCATCGGGTCGTAGTGCCCACCCACCACGGCACCGCCGGAGATCCCGGAGTCGAGGCGCAGCGGCGAGGCGCCCGGCCCGGCAGCGACGCCGCCGTCGTCGTAGACCAGGACCGACCCGGTGGCCGGGAGGAAGCCGCGGTCGGGCGACTCGGCGTAGAGGCGCGCCTCGACGGCGTGGCCGCGGAGCACGACGTCGTCCTGGGCCAGGCCCAGCGGCTCGCCCGCCGCGACGCGCAGCTGGAGCGCGACGAGGTCGAGGCCGGTGACCATCTCGGTCACGGGGTGCTCGACCTGGAGGCGCGTGTTCATCTCGATGAAGAAGAAATCGTCCGGGCTCGCGGCAGGGACGAGGAACTCGACCGTCCCGGCGCCGACGTACCCGACGGACCGCGCGACCTCGCACGCGGCCTTGCCCATGCGGGCGCGCTGCTCCGCGGTGAGGAGCGGCGACGGCGCCTCCTCGACCACCTTCTGGTGGCGGCGCTGGAGCGAGCACTCGCGCTCGCCGAGGTGGACCACGGTTCCGTGCGTGTCGGCGAGCACCTGCACCTCGATGTGGCGCGGCGCCTCGACGAGCCGTTCGAGCAGGAGCGTGTCGTCGCCGAACGACGACGCCGCGACCCGCCGCGCCGACGCGAGCGCGCCCGACAGGTCGGCCTCGGCGCGCACGACGACCATGCCCTTGCCCCCGCCCCCGGCGGACGGCTTGACGAGCAGCGGGAACCCGACGGCGCCCGCGGCGGCGAGGAGGTCGTCGTCGGACATCCCGGGCTCGCCGGCGCCGGGCACGACGGGCACGCCCCGGGCGCCGACGATGCTCTTCGCGGCGAGCTTGTCGGCCATCGCCTCGAGCGCGTCGACGCCCGGCCCGACGAACGCGATCCCCGCGCGCTCGCACGCCCGGGCGAGCGCCGGGTTCTCCGAGAGGAAGCCGTAGCCGGGGTGGACCGCCTCGGCCCCGGTCGCGACGGCCGCGGCAACGACGGCGTCGACGTCGAGGTAGCTCTGCGCGGCGGGCGCGGGCCCGAGCCGGACCGCGACGTCGGCCTCGCGCACGTGGCGCGCGTCGGCGTCGGCGTCGGAGAAGACGGCGACGGACCGCACGCCGAGGCGGCGCAGCGTGCCGATCACGCGGCACGCGATCTCGCCGCGGTTCGCGACGAGGACCGTGCGGAACCCGGGACCGTCGGCCTGTCGGGGCGTCGCGTCGTGGGGGCTGTGGGAGGTCATCGGCTCACATCCGGAAGAGGCCGAACCGGTCACCGGTCCAGGTCTCGGCGAGGGGCGTGCGCGCGCACACGCCGAGGGCGAGGCCGAGCACGCGGCGCGTGTCGGCGGGGTCGATCACGCCGTCGTCCCACAGCCGCGCGGTCGCGTAGTAGGGGCTGCCGTGCTCGTCGTAGTCGGCGCGGATGCCGGCGGAGAACGCGGCCTCCTCGTCGGGGTCCCACGTCTCGCCGCGCGCCGCGAGCTGGTCGCGCTTGACGGTCGACAGCACGGACGCGGCCTGCGGGCCGCCCATCACGGAGATGCGGCTCGCGGGCCACGACCACAGGAAGCGTGGCGAGTACGCGCGGCCGCACATCGAGTAGTTCCCCGCCCCGAACGACCCGCCGACGATCACCGTGAGCTTCGGGACGCGCGTCGTCGCGACGGCCGTGACCATCTTGGCGCCGTCCTTCGCGATCCCGCCCGCCTCGGCGTCGGTGCCGACCATGAAGCCGGAGATGTTCTGCAGGAACAGCAGCGGGATGCCGCGCTGGTCGCACAGCTCGACGAAGTGCGCCCCCTTGAGCGCGGACGCCGAGAACAGCACGCCCTGGTTCGCGAGGATCCCCACCGGGTGCCCGTGGATGCGCGCGAAGCCCGTCACGAGCGTGTCGCCGTACTCGCGCTTGAACTCGTCGAACCGGCTCCCGTCGACGAGCCGGGCGATGACCTCGCGCGGGTTGTAGAGGGCTTGGACGTCGGCCGGGACGGCGGCGTACAGATCCTCCCCCGGGTCCTGTACGGCAGCACCCGCCACGCGCGGAGGCTCGCTGGTCGCGACGTCCCACGCGGGCTCCGGGTCGGGCGGGAGCGTCGCGACGATGCGCCGCACGGTGTCGAGCGCGTCCTCGTCGTCGTCGGCGAGGTGGTCGACGACGCCGCTGCGGCGCGCGTGCAGCTCACCGCCGCCGAGCTCCTCGGCCGTGACCAACTCGCCGATCGCCGCCTTCACGAGCGGGGGCCCGCCGAGGAAGATCGTGCCCTGCCCGCGCACGATGACGGTCTCGTCGCTCATCGCGGGCACGTAGGCGCCGCCAGCGGTGCACGACCCGAGCACCGCGGAGATCTGCGGGATCCCCGCCGCCGAGAGGCGCGCCTGGTGGTAGAAGATCCGGCCGAAGTGGTCGCGGTCCGGGAACACCTCGGCCTGCCGGGGCAGGAACGCGCCGCCCGAGTCGACGAGGTAGACGCACGGCAGCCGGTTCTCGAGCGCGATCTCCTGCGCCCGCAGGTGCTTCTTCACCGTGAGCGGGTGGTACGTGCCGCCCTTCACGGTCGCGTCGTTGCACACGACCATGACCTGCCGCCCGCTCACGACGCCGATCCCGGCGACGACGCCCGCGGCCGGCCACGCGCCGTCGTCCACGCCGTACCCGGCGAGGGGCGCGATCTCCAGGAACGGGCTGCCCTCGTCGAGCAGGCGGTCGACGCGGTCGCGCGGGAGCAGCTTGCCGCGCGCCACGTGCCGGTCGCGCGCCGACGCCGGGCCGCCGCGCGCGACGTCCGCCGTGCGCTCGCGCAGCTCCCGCGCGAGCCCGCGCTGCGCGGCGTCGTTCGCCCGGGCCGCGTCCGACCCGGGCTCGACGGCGCTCGTCAGGACGGTCACGCGACCACCTCCTGCCGGTTCCCGGCGAGGAGCGCGAGCGCCGGGTCCTCCAGCAGCGCGCCCAGGTCGGCGAGGAAGCGCGCGCCCTGCTCGCCGTCGACCACGCGGTGGTCGAACGACAGGCTGAGCGTGACGACGTCGCGCAGCGCGACCTCGCCGTCGTGCTCCCAGGGCCGACGCCGCACCGCCCCCAGGCCGAGGATCGCCGCCTCGCCGGGGACGAGGATCGGGGTGCCCGCGTCGACGCCGAACACCCCGACGTTGGTGATCGAGATCGTCCCGCCGGTCAGGCGCTCGGGCGTCGTACGGCCGTCGCGCGCGGTGGTCGTGAGGTCGGTCAGCGCGACGGCGAGGTCGGGCAGGTCGAGCGCCTGCGCGTCGGGCACGTGCGGCACGACGAGCCCCCGGTCGGTCGCGACCGCGATCCCCAGGTGCACCCGTCGGTGCCGCACGATCTCCGCCGAGCCGTCGGGGAGGTCGCGCCACGCGCTGTTGAGCGCGGGGTGGCGCGGCAGCACGAGGCACAGCGCACGGGCCGCGAGCGCCAGCACGGTGATCCGCGCGCCGCGCGCGAGGCGATGGGTGCGCAGCCGTTCCAGGAGCTCGACGCTCCGCGTGACGTCCACCGTGAGGAACACCGTCGCGTGGGGCGCCGTGAACGCGCTCGCCACCATCGCCGCCGCAGTGTGCTTGCGCACGCCCCGCACGGGCACGACCTCCGCCTCGAGGCCGGCCGCGCGGCCGACGGCCACGCCCGTCACTGCACCCGGCGCCGAGAGGGGAGAAGTGGCCCCTCGGCCGCGGTCCGGAGGGGCCAGTTCTCGCTTCTCGCCGCTCGGTGCCCCCGGGCCGGCGGACGTCGCAGGGTGCTCGGGGTGCTCGTCGCGCGGTCGGCGTGCGACGTCGCGGTGGCAGCTCACCGCCGCGAGGACGTCCTCGCGCGTGATGAGCCCGTCGCGGCCGGAGCCCTCGACGCGGTCGATCCGCACGCCGAGCTTCTTCGCGAGCGCGCGCACCGGCGGCGTCGACCGGGGCCGCTCGCCGGTCACGGTGGTGCGGCGTGGCGCCTCGGCGAGGTCGGGCGGTGAAACCTGGGTCTCAGTCACCGCCCGCCGGGGTCGACGCGCGGGCCGCCCGACCCGGTCGGGTCGGGCCCCGTAGCCGACGAGGTTCGGCTCGGGCGCGTCGGTGGGGTCGGCCTGGGCGGCGGCCGGGTCGACAACCGGGTCACCGCCCGAGCGGGCCGGGCCGTCGGACAGGCCTCCCGCCGGGGCGGTCCCCATCCCGGCCACCGCCCCGGCGACCGCCCCGACCAGGGCGGGGACGGCGTCGGGCACCCGGGCCCGGACCCCGGCGGACGCGCGCTCCGGCCCGCCGACGGACGCGCCCACCGCGCCCTCGGCGGACCCGGGCGCCGCGGCGCCGTCCGCCACCGGGGCGGCACCGCCGCCGGACGCGGGGGCCGCGCCGTCGTCGACCTCGAAGGTGACGAGCGGCTCGCCGACGCTCACCGTCTGGCCCTCCTGCGCGTGGAGGGACGCGACGACGCCCGCGTACGGGGACGGGAGGTCGACGAGGGCCTTCGCGGTCTCGACCTCGGCGATGACCTGGTTGAGCTCGACGCGGTCGCCCGCGTGGACGTGCCAGCTGACGATGTCGGACTCGGTGAGGCCCTCGCCCAGGTCGGGGAGGCGGAACTCGCGCAGCGCCGTCATCGGGCCACCTCCGCGACGGGGCGCCCGGACGACGGCATGAACGGCTCGACGCGCCCCAGGACGCGGTCGACGCCGTCGAGGATGCGGTCGAGGTCGGGCAGGTAGTGGCCCTCGAGCTTCGCGGGCGGGTACGGCATGCCGTGGCCCGTGACCCGCACGGGCGGGGCCTCGAGGTACTCGAAGCAGCGGTCCGTCACGGTCGCGGCGATCTCCGCGCCGAGCCCGGCCTGGCGCGGGGCCTCGTGCGTGACGACGACCCGCCCGGTCTTGCGGACCGACGCCGCGACGGTGTCGTGGTCGATCGGCGACAGCGAGCGCAGGTCGACCACCTCGACGGACACGCCGTCGTCCGACGCGGCGACGGCGGCGTCGAGCGCGGTCCCGACGAGGCCGCCCCACGTGACGAGCGTGACGTCGTGGCCCTCGCGCACGACGCGGGCCCGGTCCATGGGCGGCGGGTCGACGGGGTCGAGGTCGACCTCGCCCTTGAGGTGGTAGCGCCGCTTGGGCTCGAAGAAGATCACCGGGTCGTCGCACGCGACGGCCTGGCGGAGCACGGTGTACGCGTCCTGCGGGTTCGCGACCGACACGACGCGCAGCCCGGCCGTGTGCGCGAACAGCGCCTCGGGCGACTCCGAGTGGTGCTCGGCCGCGCCGATGCCGCCGCCCACGGGGATGCGGATCGTGATCGGCAGGCGCACCTTCCCGCCGGTGCGGGCGTGCATCTTCGCGAGCTGGGACAGGATCTGGTCGAACGCGACGAACACGAAGCCGTCGAACTGGATCTCGCACACCGGCCGGTAGCCGCGGTACGCGAGCCCGACGGCCGTCCCGATGATCCCGGACTCCGCGAGCGGGGTGTCGAGCACGCGCCGCGGTCCGAACTCCGCCTGGAGCCCGTCCGTGACGCGGTAGACGCCGCCCAGGCGTCCGACGTCCTCGCCCATGACGACCACGCGGTCGTCGTCCGTCATCGCGCGGTGCAGCCCGGCGCCGAGCGCCTTCGCGAGCGTGAGGGTCGTCATCGCGCCTCCTCCCGGTCGAAGCCGGCGAGATAGTGCGCGTACTCCGCGCGCTCGCGGTCGAGCGCGTGGTGCGGCTCCGCGTAGACGTGGTCGAAGAGCGAGAGCGGCGGCGGGTCGGTGAGCGCGACGCACCCGGCGCGCAGCTCGGCGGCCGCCGCGTCGGCGACCTCCTGCACGTGCGCCGCGCCCGCGTCGTCGAGCACCCCGACGGCGCGCAGGTACGCCTCGAAGCGCGCGATCGGGTCGCGGCGCGTCCACTCCTCCACCTCGGCCGCGTCGCGGTAGCGCTTCGGGTCGTCGGCCGTGGTGTGCGGGCCCATGCGGTAGGTGACGGCCTCGATCAACGTGGGGCCGCCGTCGTGCCGGGCGCGGTCGAGGGCCGCGCGCGTCACGGCGAGCACGGCGAGGACGTCGTTGCCGTCGACGCGCACGCCCGGCAGGCCGAACCCGCGGGCGCGCTCCGCGAGCGGGACGCGCGACTGGAGCGCGACCGGCTCGGAGATGGCCCACTGGTTGTTCTGGCAGAAGAACACCACCGGCGAGCGGTACGTGGACGCGAAGACGAACGCCTCGTTGACGTCGCCCTGGCTCATCGCGCCGTCGCCGAAGTACGACACCCCGACCGGCAGCCCGGCGGCGGCGTCGACGCGGCCGGCGTCGACGTCGTTCTGCACGCCCATCGCCCAGCCCGTCGCGTGCAGCGCCTGGGCGCCGATGATGACCTGCGGCGACGCCATGCCGATCGCGTACGGGTCCCAGCCGGAGACCGCCACGCCGCGCCACACGCGCACGAGGTCGACGAGCGCCGCACCGCGCACCCGCGCGACGGCGTGCTCGCGGTAGGAGGAGAAGACGAAGTCGTCGTCGCGCAGCGCGCGCGCCGAGCCGACCTGCGCCGCCTCCTGGCCGAGGAGCGGCGGCCAGAGCGCGAGCTCGCCCTGCCGCTGGAGCGCCGTGGCCTCCGCGTCGATGCGGCGCGCCACGACCATGTCCTCGTGGAGCCGCAGCAGCGCCGAGCGGGCCGACGCGCGCGCGGCGTCGTCGGGCGCCGTGGGGTCGAGGTCCGCGAGCCACCGGTCGAGGTCCGGGTCGCGGTGGCGGGCGCCGTCCTCGTCGAGCACGCGCAGGGTCGGCGTCGACCCGGGGCCCGGGTCGGGCGGGTCCTGCCGCGGCGCGTCCTTGCGCACGTCGCGCACCACGTTCTTCCGGTCTGCTCGTGCGTCGCGCGGGGTTGCCGCCCGGTGACCGTCGTACGCCTTCGGCGGGGTCGCCGCCGTCGGTCCGGTCCGCACCGCAGGTTCGCTGGGCATCGTCGCCACCTCACCTCGGGGAGCCGGTCCTCTCCGTCGAGGACCGAGGTAGGGGGAACGTAACCCGCGTCACGCACATGGCTCCACCGACGCCTGACGCACCGTGCACTGTGACCGCTGTCACTCGGTTAGGGTGAGCACCATGCACAGCGCCGACGCTGTCGACCTCGACCTCCTGCTCGCGCTCGCCGACGACCCGCGGGCCACGATCGTCGCGCTCGCCGACCGGCTGCGGCTCTCCCGCAACACGGTCGCCGCGCGGCTCGCCCGCCTCGAGGCCGAGGGCGCGTTCCTCGACCTCGACCGGCGCATCGACCCGCACGTCCTGGGGCACCCCCTCACGGCGTTCGTCGAGGTGCAGCTCCGGCAGAAGGAGCTCGCGCGCATCGTCGACGACCTCGCGCGCATCCCCGAGGTCGTGCAGGCGTTCGGGCGCAGCGGCACCGCGGACCTGCGCGTCACCGTCGCGTGCCGCGACACGGACCACCTGTTCCGCATCGACGCCGCGATCCTCGCGATCGACGGCGTCGAGCGCACCGAGACGTCGCTCTCCATGGGCGAGCTCATCCCCTACCGGCTGCGGCCGCTCATCGAGAAGCAGCGCCGCGGACCGCGCTGACGGGGACGGTCAGCTGAAGCCGATCGCGCGCTGCGCGACCCGGTAGGCCAGGACCGTCACGCGCCGTCCCGCCGGACCGGGGAGGTTGGCGATCTGCCCGAGGCCCGACCAGCGCACCTGGTGGTAGAGCTGGGGGTCCTGGGCGCGCAGGCGCGACCAGAGCCGCTCCTTCTCCACGAGGCACGCGGGAGTCCCCGCGCGCACGAGCAGGATCGACGACACCGCGCAGATGATCTCCACGTAGTGCAGCAGGTAGCGGCGCAGGCGCCGGTCGGTCACCGGGGTCCGGGAGACGTGCTCGAGCATGAGCCAGTTGACGCGGAGCTGCTGGTCGAGCCGCTTGAGCATGACCGCCTCGTGCACGGACTGGTCCTCGCGGCCGATGAAGTACCGGTAGAGGTCGACGTCGAGGTAGTACAGCGTGCGGACGTGCGCGAGCGGCACCAGCGCGTACAGGTTGTCCACGTAGAACGTGTGCTCGGGGAGCCGCAGGCCCGCGTCGCGCAGCACCTGGGTCCGGTACATCAGCGCGTGCATCATCATGTACTGGCGCTTGGCGAAGCGGCGGGTCTGCGACCACGTGAGCACGCGCCCGCGCGGCAGCGCGCCGCGGTACCGGACGGCCGTCTTCACGCGCTTGCCGACCTTCTCGTACACGAAGTTGCTCACCAGCAGGTCGACGGGCTCCCCGCCGGGGGTGCCGGCGTCCACGAACCGGCGCACGAACCCGCGCAGCGTCGCGAGCACCTGGGCGAGCGCGGCACGGTCCACCCAGTCGTCGGCGTCCACGACCTTGAGGTACTCCCCGCGCGCGTGGTCGAGGCCGGTGTTGATCGCCGACCCGTGCCCGCCGTTGGCCTTGCGCAGCACGTGCACCTCGCCCGGGAACCGGTCCGCGTAGCCCTGGGCGAGCGCCGCCGTCCCGTCGGTGGAGCCGTCGTCGACGACGAGCACCTCCACCTCGGGACCGAACCCGACGAGCGAGTCGAGGGCGCGCGCCAGGTACGGCTCGGCGTTGAACGCCGGGACCACGACGGTCAGGAGCGGGGTCACGACGCACGCACCTCTCCGGCGTGCTCCGCCTCCGGCGCGGCCGGCGTCTCGGGCACCTGCTTGAAGATGACCTTGAAGATCGGGAAGAACACCCAGAACGAGATCGCGGCGTTGATGATCATCGTCGTGAAGTCCGCGAGGGTCTCGCCGGCGCCGCCCAGGCCCCACGTGTCGATGAACAGCTCGTAGATCGGCGTCTTGTACAGGCCCTGCGCGGCGGCCGCCGCGATCGAGATCACGACGTACGCGATGGTGTACCAGAGCGCGGCCTTCGCGACGGACGAGTTGGACTTGAACGTGATGGTGCGCTGAGCGAAGAAGTTGATCACCTGCGCCACCAGCAAGGTGATCTGCACGGCGAGGAAGTATGCCAGCCCCCCGCCACCGCCCGGGAGCGGGCCGGCGGCGTAGTCGAACACGTAGAACGTCGACCCGTCCGGGTTCGTCCCGACCGGCCAGACCTGGAACGCGACGTCGACCAGGGCGGTCATGCCGAAGACCCACTTGATGAGGGGCATGAGCGCGAGCTGCAGCACGGTGATGCCGTTGCTCAGCACGAGGAACACGACGAACTGCGCGGTCCCCGGTCGCTTCTCGGAGAACCGGCGCCAGGCGTCGCGGAGGCGGGTGAGCATGGGTGTTCCCTTTCGAGCGGGTCAGGCGTCGCCGCGCAGCGTGCGGGCGGTACGACGGTCGGCACGGCGGTTGCGGACGAACCCGCGCACGACGGCGCCGGTGCCGCGGAAGAAGTGGCCGTTGACGATGCGGACGATGCCGTCGACCATCGCGTCGTCGACCATGCCGCCGGTCATCTTCCCGATGGCCCGGAACGGCATGTTGAGCAGGAAGAGGACGTTGAGGTCCGGCGCGCCCTTGCGGTCCGCCGCGTCGCGCCGCCAGGACAGGACGCGGAACGCGAGCCGGGCGAGGGGCGAGCGCGCGTCGGCGAGGCGCGAGAGCGGGTCGTTCACGCCGAGCACCCCGGACCACGCCGCGGTCGGGACCGGTCGGCCGAGGAGCGCCGCGAACTGCGCGTCCGACACGTCGTGGACGCGTCCGGTGCGGTACGGCTCGGGCAGGTCGTCCTCGGTGCGCGGAGGCACCGTGCCGTCGAGCTCGACCGTCGCGCACAGCGGGAGGTCGTCGACGTGGGAGCCGACGAGCACCGACCAGGCACCCTGCTCGACCTGCCACGCCCCGGTCGCCACGTCCCAGTGCCGGAACGCCGCGTCCCCGAGGGGGACGGTGACCGTGCGCGACTCGCCCGGGTCGAGCTCGACGCGCGCGAACCCCGCGAGCGTGCGGTCCGGGCGGTGGACGCCCGGCGTCTCCCGGCGCACGTAGACCTGCACGACGTCCGCCCCCGCGACGGGCCCGGTGTTGGTGACCGTGACCGTCACGCCGACGGCTCCCGCGTCCGCGTCGACCACGAGGTCGGAGTGCGCGAACGTCGTGTACGACAGCCCGAAGCCGAAGGGGAACGCGACCGGGACGTCGGCGCTCGTGTAGTACCGGTAGCCGACGTACAGGCCCTCGCGGTAGACGGCGGTGCGCCCGGTCGCGGGGAACGACGCGGCGGTCGGGGTGTCCGCGAGCCGCACGGGCAGCGTCTCGGCGAGCCGCGCCGACGGGTTGACGGCGCCGGTGAGCACGTCGAGGACGCCCCCGGCCCCGGCCTGCCCCCCGAGGTAGCCGTGCACGAGCGCGCGAGCCGCGCCGAGCCACGGGGTGGAGATCGCGCCCCCGCCCGCGAGGACCACGACGGTCGCGGGGTTGACCGCGGCCACGGCCTCGAGGACCTCGACCTGCGCCGGGTGCAGCGCGAGCGTCGTGCGGTCCAGGCCCTCCGACTCGGCGATCTCGTCGAGACCGAGGAACAGCAGCACCGCGTCCGCGCCCTGCGCTGCCGCGACCGCCTCCTCGCGCAGCGCGGCGTCGGGCGTGCCGTCCCGGCGGAAGCCGGGCGCGAACGTCGTCAGCTCGAGCCCCGAGCCCTCGATCACGTCGAGCACGCTGTCGAGGCGCGTCGGGTTGACCGCGGAAGACCCGGAGCCCTGGTAGCGCGGGGTGCGCGCGAAGTCGCCGACGACCGCGACCCGGGTCCCCGCGGCGAGCGGCAGGATCGCGTCCTCGTTCTTGAGCAGCACCGCCGAGCGTGCCGCGACCTCGCGGGCGAGCACGTGGTGGGCGTCGGCGTCGACGGCCGGGGCGGTGCCCGGCTCGCGGGCCGCGGCGACGAGCCGCAGCACCTCCTCGGCGCGCGCGTCGAGGTCGGCCGCGTCGAGGCGGCCCGACCGCACGGCGTCGACGAGCCGGCGCGCCGAGCCCAGGCCGGCCGCCGGCATCTCGAGGGTGCCACCGGCCGCCGCGGCGGCGACGACGTCGTTCGAGCCGCCCCAGTCGGAGACGACGGCGCCGTCGAAACCCCACTCCCGGCGCAGGACCTGGGTGAGGAGGAACGGGTCCTCGTGGGCGTAGACGCCGTTGACGAGGTTGTACGACGACATGACCGTCCGGGGCCGGGCCTCCGCGACGACGATCCCGAACGCCGAGAGGTAGACCTCCCGGAGCGTGCGCTCGTCGACCACGGAGTCCGAGACCATGCGGCGCAGCTCCTGGGAGTTCACCGCGAAGTGCTTGGGGCACGCGGCGACGCCGTGGGACTGGATCCCGCGCACGTAGCCGGCGGCCATCCGGCCCGCGAGCAGCGGGTCCTCGGAGAAGTACTCGAAGTTGCGCCCGCCGAGCGGCGACCGCTTGATGTTGAGGCCCGGGCCGAGCAGCACGTCGACGTCCTGCGCCGCGGCCTCGGCGCCGAGCGCGGAGCCCACGCGCTCGGCCAGCTCGACGTCCCACGTGTTCGCCACGGCGGCCGCCGTCGGGAAGCACGTGGCCTCCTGCGAGGCCGCGATGCCGAGGTGGTCGGCCGCCCCGAGCTGCTTGCGGACGCCGTGCGGGCCGTCGGCCAGCCAGAGGGAGCGGACGCCGAGCCGCGGGAGGTCGTGCGTCTCCCACACGGTCTTCCCCGTCAGCAGGGCCGCCTTCTCCAGGAGCGTCAGGCTCGCGGTCGGGACGACGGCGGTCGTCGGCCCCGGGGTCGCGGCCGTCTCGCCGGCCGCGGCGGTGGTCTCGCCGTGGAGCTGCACGGTGCTCTCCTTGCGTGGTCGTGGGGTCATGCGGGGTGCGTCGGGCCGGTCCCGGGCAGGCCGGGGCCGGCCGTCGGCGGGTGCGCCGCGGACGGCGACTGGTCGGACGTGCGGGGCGGGGCCCGGGGCCGGACGGCCGTCCGGGCCCTGGCGTCGGGCCGGCGGTGGTGGGCGCCACCGGCCCGACGGCGCCGGGTGCCGGGTCTCCCGGGCGGTCGCCCGCCCGGGAGGCCCGGTGGTCACCGGCTACCGGGCGGCGGGGACCGCCGGCTCGGAGGCGGGTGCGGCGACCTCCTCGGCCGCCGACCGGTGCCGGCGGACGCGCCGGACCACGAGGAAGGCGCCGACCAGGACGAGCAGCCCGAGCAGGACGGACACGCCGATCTGGACGTAGACCCAGGTGGGCGGCGTGTACGTGACCGTCGCGCCGGGGGCGAGCCCGTTCATGGCGTTCGAGTTGGCCACCGTGAACAGGATGTTGTGGGTCGCGTTCCGGATGTCCGTGACGGCCTTCGCGGACGTCGTGTCGCCGAACGACTTCGACGGCTGGAAGGTGAGCGTCAGGTCCGTGCCCCCGTCGAGGCCCTCGTTGGGGTTCATGTACGGGTACAGGTTGAAGTCCGTGATCGCGAAGCCCTCGAAGCCCCACTCCCCGCGCAGCACGTCCGTCATGAGCGGCTTCGAGCCGCCCGTCCACGTCGCGCCGATGCGGTTGAAGGAGCTCATGATGCCGAGCGCCCCGACCGTCGTCTCCTCGATCGTGCCCTCGTCGTCCGCGATGTAGCGGACGTCCAGGGAGACGTCCTTGATCGCGAGCTCGAACGGCTTGAGGTAGATCTCGCGGATCGTCTGCTCGGTCGCCCAGGTCGCCGGGCCGTTGTCGACGCGGTTCGTCTCCTGCTCGTTGAGCGCGAAGTGCTTGAGCATCGTGTAGACGCCCTTGCTCGCCGCGCCGTTCGACACGGCGGCGGCCATGCGGCCCGAGAGGAGCGGGTCCTCCGAGTAGTACTCGAAGTTGCGGCCGCCGAACGGCGAGCGGTGCAGGTTCACCGCGGGCGCGTACCAGCCGTTGAGGCCCTTCTGCAGGGCCTCCTCGCCGATCATCGTGCCCATCGCGGTGCCGAGGTCGACGTCCCACGTCTGCGCGATGAGCACCTCGGACGGGTAGGCGACGCCGTTGATCGACGAGTTGATGAAGGACGAGAAGCCTGCCGGGCCGTCCGGCTCGACCGTCTGCGGCTTGGCGATCGAGGCGATCGCGGCCGTCTGGTACGCGCCGTTGAGGAGCATGTCCGTCATGTCGCCGACCGTCAGGGAGTCGAGCAGCTCCTCCCACCGCGGGTCGTCCTTGGGCAGGCCGCGCAGGTCGACGAGCGTCAGGTCGGAGCGCTCGCCCGTCGCCGGCATCTCGCCGTCGAACGCGGCGGCCTCGGCCTCGTGGTCCCAGGCGGCGAAGCCCTCCTGGGTGGCCTCGTCCGCGACCGACTGCTCGGCCGTCGGGGCCTGCGGGAACGTGCCCGCGAAGTCGGCGCGGGACATCGGGACGACCGTGCCGTCCGCGCCGTCGGCGCTGAAACGCGCGGAGACGTCGTCGAACCGGTTCGTCACCTCGGCGAGGTCCGACGCGCGGTGCTCCTCGCCCGTGTACACGACGTCGGACGCGACCGCGTAGGTGATCGGCTCGGTGCCCGCCGCGACGGTGTGGGAGTCGGTGCGCAGGCTGAGCGTGTAGTCGCCCGCCTCCAGGACGTACGCCTTCGCGCCCAGGTGGTCGTAGGACGCCATGTCCTCGACGGCGAGCTCGAGGGTCACCGTCTCGCTCGCGCCCGGCGCGATCGTCCCGGTCTTGGCGAAGTCGCCGAGGACGACCTCGGACTTCTCGATCCCGCCGGGCGTGTACGGCGCGGAGTAGTAGAGCTCGACGACGTCGCGGCCGGCGACCGTGCCCGTGTTCGTCACCTCGACCGTGACCGCGACGGTCCCGTCGACGTCGCCCGCCTCGGTGGCCGTGACCGCCCACGCGAAGTCGGTGTAGCTCAGGCCGTAGCCGAACGGGTAGACCACCGCGTCGTCGTAATCGATGAAGCCCTCGGCCGCAGCGGTCTCGTAGTAGCGGTACCCGACGTAGATGCCCTCGCTGTAGTTCACGAACGGCGCGTTGCTCGTGACGGTCGCGTTGGACGTCGCCTTCTCGACCGCCGAGACGGGGTAGGACGCCTCGACGTTCGAGTAGAAGAAGCTCCCGAAGTTGGCGAACGTCGGGTCGGCCGTGAAGTCGGCGGCCCACACGTCGACCGTGCGGCCGGACGGGTTGACCTCGCCCGTGAGGACCGACCCCAGGGCGTTGAAGCCGGTGGCGCCGGGCGAGCCCGCGAGGAGGATCGCGTCGACCTCCGGGTCGGCCTGCAGCTCGCCGAGCTCCAGCGTCGTGGACGCGTTGACGACCACGACGACCGTCTCGAAGCTCGACTTCGCGAGCGCGATCAGGTCCTTCTCGTCCTTGTTCAGCTCGAGCTGGTGCTGACCGGGCTCGGCGTGGTCGTCCCAGCCGGTCATGTCGCGCGTGAGGTCGCCGCCCTCGCCGCCGGGGCGGCCGATCGTGACGATCGCGGCGTCGCCGAACTCGGCGAACGTCCCGGACCGCGCCTCGTAGTCGCCGACGGGCAGCTCGCCGACGGTGTAGCTCGACGCGTCGGGGTTGTCCATCTCGATGTGGCCGCGCGGGTTCTCCGCCGCGAACGCCTCGATCGTGGCGTAGACCTCGTCGTTGACCGTGAGGCCCGCGTTCTCGAGGCCCCCGCGGACGGTCACGGCCGAGTTCGTGTCGACCGAGCCGGAGCCCGAGCCGCCGAACACCGGGTCCGCGGACGCGCGGCCCAGCATGGTCACGCGGGCGTCGGGCGTGAGGGGCAGCGCGCCGGCCTCGTTCTTCGCGAGGACGATGCCGCCGGCCGCGATCTCCTCGACGAGGGTCTTCGCGGCCTCGTCGACGGACTCCTGGCTGTCGTGCTCGGCCGTGTAGTACGCGGTGTCCCAGCCCGAGGACTCCTCGGAGTTGGTGAACGTGTAGGTGCCGGACCCGAGCTGGGACGCGACCCAGCCGCCTGCGACGTTGAGCGCGACGTTCGCGACGACGACGAGCACGGTCACCGTCGCGAGCACGGGGACCCAGATCCACAGGAACTTCTTGTTCGACATCGGTGTCCTGGCACCGTCGGCGTTCTTCGCCCTGGCGTTCACTGCATTCCTCCTCGAGTGCGGCCCGTTCCTCAGGCTAGGAGCGGGGTACGGCGCCGCCCGCCGCGGCTGCACGATCGGTCGTTTCTGCGGCACGGACGGTCGTCCGTGCTCGACCCGTGCCGTCCGGTGCCCCCGCCGCCCGCCTCGCCGTCCGCCCGGCGAGGCGGGCGGGGAGGCGGACGGCGGGGAGCGGTGCGGCTACTCCCCGGCCGGGGTGATGGTGCCGTCCTGGTCGATCTGCCACGTCTCGCCGGTCTCGGCGGAGTCGGCCTCGATCGTGTACTTCCCGTCCTTGATGTCGACCGTGCCCTGGACGCGCGAGGCGGCGTCGGAGGGGACGAACGGCACCACGAGGAGGCCGTACTTGACCGTCGGCTCCTTGACGTCGCTGGCGAGCATGATCTGCGCCCAGCTGTCGTCCTCCGCGAGCGCGTCGGCGACCGCCGTGCGCGCGTTCTCCAGGTCGGTCGCCACGTCGACGTCGGTCGCCTGGCTCTCGGACGACGACGGCCCGGCGGCGGAGTCGTCGCCGTTCCCGCACGCCGTCAGCCCGAAGGCCCCCGTGACGGCGACGAGCAGCCCGATCCCCGTGGTCAGCGCCTTGTTCCGCTTCACTTCCAGCTCCTTGGTTCGTTCGTGCCGCGGGCCCACCCCGCGGCCTGGTCGGGGTCGGACGGCGCCGGACGGGCGCCGTCCGCCCCGGGCGGGCGGCCGCTCGTGCGACCGCCCGCCCGTGCGGTCCGTCAGTCCGTGATCGGCCCGCCGTAGCTCAGCCCGAAGCCGTAGTCGTAGGCGTTGCCCGCGGCGTCGGTGTAGGGCGTCATGTCCTTCGCGACGTCCTCCTGCTGCGCCTCGACCGTGTCCATGTCCTTCGGGAGCTGGACGGGCAGGCGGCCCTGGGGCTCGTGGAGGCCGAGCACGACCTCGAGGAGCGCCTGGTCGCTCGTGCCGAAGCCGACGACGATCGCGTCGGACGCGGCCTCGAACTCGGCCGGGACGACCGGGTTGGTCGCCTTGAGGACGGTGACGACCGGGATGTCCTTGCCGGTCGCCTCGACGGCCGCCACGGCGCGCTCGAACGCGTCGAGGTCCGACTCGTTCGCGATCTTCGACGTGCTCCCGAAGTAGGAGCGGTTCTGGCGCGTGCCGTCCGGGAGCAGGTCGCCGGAGATCGAGGTCTGGCGCACGTTCGGGCCGTCCGCGGTGTACGGGCGGTACTGCAGCGACAGCGGGTACCAGGTGTCGTTCTCGAGGTCGTGCCCGATGTTCGAGAACGTGCCGCCGTTGTCCGGGCTGTCCATGCCGACGAGCACGAGGTCGACGTCCGACAGGTCGGGAGCGGTGTAGCTCGTGACCTTGTCGTCGGCGTCCGTGACGGCCTCGTCGGTGAGCACGGTGCCGAAGTACTGCTCGGCCACCTCGAGGTCGATCCCGGCGCCCTCGGTGTACTCGCCCGGACCGAACGAGCTCGCGAAGCCGGTGTTGTAGCTGCGCGGGATGTAGACGGTCTTGTCCTTCCACGCCTCGGCGTCCGCGGCGGTGACCGTCTCGCCGTCGTTCTTCAGCAGGACCACGGAGTCGAGCTGCGCCGCGTAGCCCGCGTCGACCTTGTCGTCGCTCGCCAGGACCGCCGTGGACTCGTCGAGGTCCAGGTACGCGTTCTCGTACAGGCCCGGGTTGAAGAACATCGTGAGGATGCGCGCGCCGGACTCGCGGAAGCGCGTGTCGGCGTCGACGTCGTTCGTGCCGGCCTCGAAGTCGGCCTGCCACATCTCGTGGGCCGCGAGGACCGGCGCGACGTCGTTGTTGCCGCCGAACATGTCGTGCCCGGTCTTGAGGATCTCGTAGTGGCGCTGCTCCTTGGTGAGGTCCTCGGCGCCCCAGCCGGTCGCGATGACCGCGCCCTCGTCGTTCATCCCGGTCGTGACGCCCCAGTCGGTGACGACGACGCCCTGGTAGCCGTTCTCCTCGCGGAGCAGGTTCATGCGCGTGTCGTCGTACGCCGTGCCGACGCGCTCGCCGAACAGCGGCTCGCCCTCGCCGTCGAGCGCGATCGAGTACGCCGACATGACGGCCGCGGAGTCGAGCGACCCGAGGAACGCCTCGGTGTGCGCGTCGAAGTTGCCGCCGGGGTAGACGCCGTACTTGCCGGCGTCGGTGTGGGCCTCGCGGCCGCCCTCGCCGGGGCCGTCGCCCGCCCAGTGCTTGATCATCGCGTTGACGGACTCGGGGCCCCAGCCGTCCTGGCCGGTCGTGCTCTGGTAGCCGTCCACGTAGGCGGCGGCCAGCTCCGTGTTCTGCTCGACGTCCTCGCCGAACGTGCCGCCGACGCGCAGCCACCGCGGCTCGGTCGCGAGGTCGATCTGCGGGCTGAGGGCCGTCGTGATCCCCAGCGCGCGGTACTCCGCGGAGGACATCTCGGCGAAGTTGTCCATGTGCTCGACGTCGAACGTCGCGGCGAGGCCGAGGTTCGACGGCCACCGCGAGATGTCGGCGCCCTCGGCGTTGTAGCCGCCGGAGCCCGCGGTCGAGCGCGGGTCGGAGGCGAAGTTCACCGGGACGTAGGGCTCGTCGGCGGTCGCGAGCGACTCGGCGTAGGCCTGCATCTCGTTGGCCCACGTGACGGTCGCCTCGACGTCGCTCGGGCCCGCGTGCAGGACGTTGCGCAGGTGGGAGTCCGTCAGGTACTCCTTCTGGGCGTCCGTGAGGCCGTCGGCCTGCGACCGCTCGTGCGAGCTGAAGAGCATGAGCCCCGCGATCTGCTCGATCGTGAGCTCCTCGGCGAGGGCCGCCGCGCGCTCCTCCGCCGGCTCGCGCCAGTCCTCCCACGTGTCGAGCGTCCCGTTCGCGTTCATGTCCTTGAACGCGAGCTCCTGGCCGTCGACCTCCTCGGTGAGGAGCTCGACCGCGCTGTCCTTGCCGTAGGAGAGCGTGGGCCCGTCGCCCGGGTTGTCGACGACCACGAAGGACGTGGTCCCGTCCGTGACCTCCCGGGTCGTGAACGCGTCGGCCGCGCTCTCGTCGTCCGTGGTGCCCGCCGTGCATCCCGCCGCGGCCACGAGCGCGAGGCTCGCGAGCGCCGCCGCTCCCTTGACGCGGCCCGCCCGGTTGTCGCGGTGTCCCGCCGTTGTCGTTGTCTTCATCGACCTTCCCTTGTCGTCTCCGCGCCCACCCGCTCCGCACCGACCCCGGCGACCCACCCGGAGGCGCGTGCGTGGCGCAGCGAGCTCTGCGAACCCGTCGAGGCCCGGGACGTCGTGGTCCCTGAGCCGCGCCGTCACGCTATGGACGCGGCGGACGGCGGGGGCGGCCTGGTGCACGAACCGTCGCTTTGCGTCCACGAACGGTCGTCGAGGTCACGGCCGGGTCACGGTGAGCGGGTCGCAAGTCCCGCCCGGAGGGGCCGTCCGGCGGCCTCCGACGCGGCGGTGCGTGGCCGCGCGGCGGTCCGTGACCCCGGCCGGGGTCCGTGGCCGCGGGGCGCGGGTCTACGCCGGGTGCGTGGCCGACGCCGCCTGCCGGGGCGAGCCCGAGGGCGGGCGGTCCTCCGGCATGGGCAGCAGGACGCGCAGGAGGAACCAGCGGTCCTCGGTGTTCACGGTCATCGACCCGCCGTACTTCTCCGCGGTGTACCGGATGGACTTGAGCCCGTACCCGTGCCGGGTGCGGTCGGCGCGCCGGGTGACGATGTCCCCGCCCTCGGTGCGGAGCTCGCCGGAGAAGTAGTTCTCGACCGTGAGCAGCACGAAGCGGTCGCGCGCGTAGACCGCGACCTTGATGATCCGCCGCTCCGGGTCGGGGACGGCCATGACGCCGTCGATCGCGTTGTCCAGGGCGTTGCCGAACACCGCGGCGACGTCCATCGCGGACATGAAGTCGAGCAGGGCGCCGTCGACCACGCACGTGAGGTCGATGTCCCGCTCCGCGCACTCCTGGCTCTTGGTCGTGAGGATCACGTCGAGCACGCCGTTGCCGGTGTCGGCCTGCCGGGCGTGGCCGGAGATGCTGGCCTCCAGGTGGTCGAGGTAGGACGCGCGCCGGCCCGGGTCCGCCTCGGCGCGGATCACCCCGATCTGGTGCTTGAGGTCGTGGTACTTGCGGTGGACGATCTGCATGTTCCGCTTCGACTGCAGGTACTGCTCGTGCTGCCGGCGCAGCATCTCGTCGATGGCGCGCACCTCGGACCGCGCCTGGTGCTGGAGCCGCTGGCCCTGCTGGGCGTAGAGGGCCACGAACCCGCACAGGTCGACGAGCGTGCGGATGTAGAAGATCTCGAGCCCGAGGCGTCCGCTGAACGGCGTGTTCGCGTTGAGGAAGCTGATGTTGCTCATGAAGAACGTGACGAGCGCGATCGCGACCGCCGACGCGAGCTCGCCGACCGTGACGTCGAGCTCCTGGTCGGGGCGGAAGTGGCGGGACTCGACGACGTACGCGACCCCGTACCCCACCGCGTACACGAGGACGAAGAACGCGACCTGCCAGGCGGTGCCGGGTCGGCCGTCGGGCAGGAAGAAGAAGCAGTGGACCTGCCAGTGCAGCGCCGCCACGAGCTCGGCGAGCACGAGCGCGCGCGCCGCGAAGTACCCCGCGTCGCGCGCCGAGACGCGGGCCGCCGCGACGATGAACCCGTACATGCACGCGACCGCGGCGGCCATCCCGACGGTCCACAGCTGGCGCGGGAGCAGGTCGGCGAGCGCCTGGACCCCGACCTGCGCGGCGAGGGCGGCGACGGCGAGCGCCACGAGCCGGGCCCGCGGCAGGCGCGGTCGGCGCAGGAGCACGTAGACCAGGCACGCGAGCCACTCCGCGAGGCCGGTCAGCGCGCGCGGGATGTCGGGCAGGGTCGCCATGAGGTCGGTCGCGGCGCTCATGCCCGTCGCGCCCCGAGGTAGTCGGTCAGCGCCGCGAGGAACGCCTTCTTCCGCGCCCGGCTGATGAGCAGGTCGTGCCCGCCGACCAGGAGCACGCTGCTGCCCTGGACCGCGAGCACGTGCCGCAGGTTCACGAGGTAGCCGCTGTTGCTCCGGAAGAAGTCCCGGCCCTCCAGCTGGGCCTCGAGCGCCTTGAGCGGCCCGACGACGGAGTGCCTCCCGTCCACCGTGTGCACGGTGGTGCGGTGCTTCGCGCTCTCGAGGAAGACGATGTCGTCGGTCGCGACGCGGGCCAGGCCGCCGTCGACCGCGAGCAGGAGGTAGTCGGCCGACCGCCGTCGGAGCCGGGCCACGGACCGCTTGAGCTCCTGGGAGAACGCGAAGTACCGCAGCGGCTTGAGCATGTAGCTCAGCGCGTCGACCTCGTACCCCTTGATCGCGTGCTGGGTCATGTTGGTGATGAAGATCAGGACGACGTCCGCGTCGACCTGGCGGATGCGGCGGGCGGCGCTGAAGCCGTCGAGGTTCGGCATCTCGACGTCGAGCAGCAGGATGTCGAAGTCCGGCCGGTACCCGGTGACCACCTGCTCGCCGTCGGCGAAGAGCGCGACGGCGAACTGCTCGCCGTGCTCCTGCTCGTAGCGTCGCAGGTACTCCACGAGCAGCGCGCTGCTCGCGGGGTCGTCCTCCACGATGCCGATCCTGATCACGATGCCGTTCTCCAGGGACTGCGCCCCCGGGGCGTGGCCCGACGACCGGACACCTCCGTGCGCCGTCGCGGCCTCGCCCCCGCCTACGTTGCCGATGAGCCCGCCGTCGTGCGGCGGATCCCGAACATTATGGGCCACCCGGCGGAGAAACGGGCCACCCGGTAGGGATTTCGGTCAGCGCAGGTCCCGGACGTACGCGGCGGCGCCGTCGTACGCAGCGATCCGCCGCTCGTAGTACGTCGCGATGATGAGCAGCAGGCCGCCCGCCGCGGCGAGCGTGAGCATCCACGGCCCGGCGGAGATACGCGTGCCGAGCTGCGAGACGAAGACCACGAGGATCTCGACCGGCAGCACCGCGACGCCCAGCAGGAACGGTGCCGCGAGGTGCTTGCGCGTCCCGACGAGGACCGCCGCGAGCGCGAGCACGACGACGAGCATCGCGCGCCACGTGCGCGCGTCGGTGTACGTCGCGAGCACCGACGGCCCGACGAGCGCGAGGAGCCCGGGCGCGAGGGTGCGCCACGACCCGACGACGCCGACGGGCCAGCCGCCGAGGGGCCGGGCCGTGCGCGCGGGCGCGGCCGGGAGACCGCTCGGTCCGCCCGCGGCGGTGCCCGCCGTGCCCGCGATTCCCGCCGTGCTCGTCGTGCTCGTCGTGCCCGCGGTGCCCGCCGCGAGCGCGAGGTAGCCCGCGACGAGGAGCCCGGCGCCGAGCGGGAGGGAGAAGACCTCGACGCGCAGCTCGCGCGGCGACCACGCGCCGATCGCGGCGACGAGGGCGAGCAGCCACAGGAACCACGCGGGCGGGAGGTCGAGCCGCCCGCGCACGGCGCGACGCACTCCCACCACGAGCACCGCGAGCAGCGCGACCTCGACGAGCCAGACCGTCGCGATGACGCCCCACACGGGCCGCACGTTCGCGACGGCGCCGACCACCACGAGCGTCAGGGCGGGCGCGACGGCCCAGCGCCGCGCCGCCGCAGCGCCGCGACCCGACGCCGCGCGCGCCGCGACGAGCCCGGCACCGAGCGCCACGCCGCCCGCCGCGAGCGCCCACGCGAACCCGAGGACGAACAGCGCGCCACCGCCGGGCACGTGGGCGACGTGCACCGACTCCACCGTCCCGGCGACCGCGGCGAGCACCGCGGCTCCGGCGAGCCGGAGTGCACCGGCCCGCCGCCACGCGCTGCGGGTCGTCGCGGCCGGGGCGACGCCGCCCGCCGTCGTGCCCTGCCGGAGCAGCACCGCACCGGCCACCGCCACCGCACCGGCGACGACGAGCAGCGACGCGCGGACGTCGCCCGCGCCCGGGGCCGCGCCCAGGACGAGCACCGACGGCACGACGAGCAGCACGAGACCCGCGCCCGCGAGCTCCCACCAGCGCCGCGCACGGCGAGCGAGGAGCGCGCCCACGACGACGGCGGCGAGCGCGGGCGGCGCGGTGTACGCCTCGACGAGCCCGACCTCGGCGGCAGCGAGCGCCGTCCACAGCGCCGCGGTGCCCAGGACGGCGGCGAGCCACCACTCCCCTCGCCGATCGCGGTCGCGGGCGGCGAGCCCTGCACCGACGGCGAGCAGGAGCAGCACGGCGACGGCGATCGTCGGCCCCGCGGCGGGGCGCCCGTAGGCGAGCCCGACCGCGATGGCCCCCGTCACGGCCGCGCTCGCCTCGACGGCGACGCGACCCGCGCCGAGGTCGAGCCGTGCCGCGAGCGGCCGGGCCCCCGCGAGGGCCGCCGCGACGAGGACGGCGACGACGGGCAGGACGACGGGCGAGCCGCTGCCCGAGAGCACGAGCGCGCCCGCGCTCACCACGGCGACCGCCGCCGTCGGGAGCACGAGGGCCGCGGCGAGGACGCGCAGCGCCGTCACCGAGCCCGGGCGCCGGGAGCCGACCAGCACGACCTCGAGAGCGAGCATCGCGAGGCACGCCGCGACGGACCAGGTGCTGCGCTCGTCGACGACGGTGAGCACGCCGAGCCCGAACGGCACGGCCGTCACGCCGAGGACCGCCCACCACGAGTCCCGGTCGACGCGCGGGGCGAGCGTCACCGCGAGCGCCGCGAGCGAGGCGACGCCGGACACCCCGCACAGCACGGCGACCGTCCCGGCGCCGCTCCACGCGAGCGTCACCCCGAGCACGAGCAGCGCGTACCCGTACGCGACCCCGACGAGGGGCGCGTGCAGGGCGCGCGGCGCGGCGGCGCGCGCCGCGAGCAGGAGCAGGCCGACGACGACGGCCCCGGCGGTCGCCGTCGGGCGCGCGACCCACGACCCGGCGACGAGGAGGACGAGCGCGAGGACCGTGCCCGCGACGGCGGCGGCGTGCGCGGCCCGCCGCTCGGACCGGCCGACGGGCAGCAGACCGTGGCGGACGGCGGTCCGCGGGCCGGGCACGACGCGCGCGACGGGGCGCAGGGCGCGTCCCAGCCCGCGCCGGACGGCGCGCACGACGGCCCCGGGAAACGGGGCGTCCGCGGCGGCCGTCGCCGAGCGGTCGGTCCCGGCGGGCGCGGCGGCCGGGGCCGGCCGCGCCGTCGCGACGAGCAGCACCGCGACGAGCAGCGCGAGCAGGACGAGCGACGTGACCCCTGCGAGGCGCGGGTCGAGCACGAGGGTGAGGACGAGCGCGAGCGCCGCCCAGGGCGCGAGCGCGCGCCCGGTCACGACGAGCGGCGCCGTCCCGAGCCGCGGCGCCCCACCGAGGAGGGGCGGCGCGGTCCGCGACGTGCGCAGCGGGAGCCGGGCCGCGACGAGCAGGACGACGAGCACGGAGAGGAGACCGACGAGCGTGCCGTCGAGCAGCGTCGCGCCGACGGTCCCGGGCGCCGTGCCCTCGCCCGCCAGCCCGGCGGACAGGACACCCACGCCCAGCGGCGCGGCGTCGAGCACGGTGCTCGTCCCCGCGGTCGGGGTCACGAGCACCTCGGCGGCCCGCAGGCCCGCGAGCGCGAGGGCGGGGCCCGCCATGACGAGCACGACGACGGCGGCCCCGAGCAGCGCGTCGGAGCGGCCGACCGCGGGGACGGGTGTCCGGAGCACCCCCGCCGACACGCGGCGGCCGGTGAGCACCAGCACGACGACCCACGCGAGCGCGCCGAGCGCGGGCGCGAGACCCACGAAGCCGACGCCGTCGCCCGTGCCGAGCAGCGCGCCGGCGAGCACCGCCGCGGCGCCGCCGACCGCGTACCAGCGCCGCTCGCCCGTCGTGACCCGGAGCAGCGTCGCGACGAGCGCCGCCCCGAGCGCGACGAGCGCCGCACCCGCTCCCCCGGGCAGCCCCGGCGGCGCGGCGACGGTGAGCCCGACGAGGACCGCGAGGAGCACGGCGACCGTGCGCACGACGCCCAGGAACCCGCGCTCCGCGCCGAGGGTGCCGCCCACGCGCGCGCCGGCCGCCGCGGCGACGGGGCCCGCGACCGCCGTCAGGCACGCCGTCACGAGGAGCGCGACGGCCCAGCCCCACGACGCCTGCGCCGCGGGCGCGGCGACCAGCGGCACGAGCGGACCGAGCACGACGGCGCCCGTCACCCAGGCCCGGACGCGCGCCCGCTCGCCCACGACGCCGAGGCCGACGAGCACGACGGCGAGCAGCGTCGCACGCGCCGCGGCGGCACCCACCGGGTCGAGCGCCCAGGCGCTGAGCGCGAGCTCGACGTCGACCAGCGCGAGCACCACGGCCAGCGCCGCGACGGCCTCCGCGGACGACCGCAGGCCGCGCGACCGCAGGAGCACCGCGGCGCCGACCGTGAGGGCGGTGACCACCCCGGTGACGAGGGCGCGCAGGGCCAGGTCGTCGGCGAACGTGAAGAACACGAAGACGACGGCGGCCACGGCGAGCAGCCCGGCCCCCGCCCCGGCGAGCACGGGCTGGAGGCCGACGGACCGCGCGGGCGCCGCACCCGGACCGACGCCACCGGCGCGCGCGCCCGCAGGCCCCAGCACAGGTACTGGCACAGGCACGACCGGGCCGGCCGTTCCGGGACGCGCCGGTCCACCCCGTCCGGCCACGGGCGACAGGGTCGACGAGCGAGGCCCCGCCGCGCCGCGCCCGGCCGTGTCGAGCGGGCGCATCGGCGGCGGGCCCGCCGGGGCACCCCAGCCGCCGCCCGCTGCTGCGCCGGGTCGGCCACCGCGCAGGGCGCCGGGGAGCGTGCCGGGCGGGGCCGCGACGGCGGCACGGGCGGCCCACGCGGCCGCCTCGGGCTGGGCGGCCCGGAGCGTGTCGAGGGCGGTCTGGCGCCGCCGGAGCGCGTCGGCCGCCTCGGTCGACGCCGCCGCCACCTCGAACGCGAGCGGCCCGACGAGGTCGAGCAGGCACCGGTCGCACCGCGACGACCGCAACGGCGCGGCGCACGCGGGGCAGGAACGCGTCTCGGGGAGTCGCGCCAGCGCGACGTCGACCCACGGCTCTCTCATGACGGACATCCTGGCGAACCTGTGAGGCGCCTGGGGACACGTCCACAGGGGGTCGCGTGGCGGTCCGGTGAAGAGCTCGGCCGTGGTCGAGGAAGAGGCGCGGGTCAGCGCGGGCGCAGCCCGCCCAGCGCCGTGTCGAGGACGCGGTCGACGTACTCGACGGTGAGCGGGCCCGTCCGCTGGAGCCAGCGGTTGAGCACCGGGCCCCAGACGAGGTCGACGGCGACGTCCAGGTCGAGGTCGGGGGCCAGCTCCCCGGACTCCTGCGCGCTGCGGAGCCGCTGCCGCTTGGCCTCGCGGAGCGGCTCGTCGAGGCGCTCGCGGTAGAGGTCCGCGAGCGCCGGGTCGTGCGCCGCCTCCGTGGCGAGCGCGCGCATGGGCGCGGCGAGACGCGGGTCCTCCAGCTCGGCGACGGTCGCGTGCAGCACGTGCCGCAGGTCGGCGACGAGGTCTCCGGTGTCGGGCAGGACCGGCGCTCCCCCGTCCTCGCCCTCGCTGAGCGTGAGGAACGCGTCGAGGACGATCGCGGCCTTCGAGGGCCACCACCGGTAGATCGTCTGCTTCCCCACGCGGGCGCGGGCCGCGATGCCCTCGATGCTCAGCTGCGGGTACGGGATCTCCTGGAGGAGGTCGAGCGCGGCGGCGAGGACGGCGCGGCGGGAGGACTCGCTGCGGCGCGAGGGATCGGGTGCGGCCATGGCGGCAGCCTACCCCGGCGAGACGAACCGTTTCGTCTTGGCGGCGGTCCTGCAACCCTCTACGGTCGGCATAACGAGACGGACCGTCTCGTCTCACTCGAAAGGAACCGTCATGCGACACACCTCCCCGCCGGTCCGGACCTGGTTCGTCACCGGCGCGAGCCGCGGCATCGGGCACGCGATCGCCGTCGCGGCGCTGGAGCGCGGCGACCGCGTCGTGGCCGCCGCACGCACCGCGTCCCGGGACGCCTTCGCCCCGGAGCACCACGACCGCGTGCTCGCGCTCCCCCTCGACGTCACCGACCGCGACGCGGTGGTGGCCGCGGTCGACACCGCCATCGAGCACCTCGGCAGGCTCGACGTCGTCGTGAACAACGCCGGGACGATGTCGATGGGCATGGTCGAGGAGTTCACCGAGGCGCAGGCGCGCGCGCAGCTCGAGGTGAACTTCTTCGGGGCGCTGTGGGTCAGCCAGGCCGCGCTGCCGCACCTGCGGCGCCAGGGCTCGGGCCACGTGCTCCAGATGTCGAGCATCGCCGCGCTCGCCGGCTTCCCGAGCACGGGCCTGTACAGCGCGAGCAAGTTCGCGCTCGAAGGGATGAGCGAGGCGCTCGCCCTGGAGGCGGCGCCCTTCGGGGTCTCGGTCACCGTCGTCCAGCCGGGCGGGTACTGGACGGACCTGTACGCGAGCATGACGACGACGACCCCGCTCGACGCCTACGCGCCCCTGCGCGCGGAGCTCGAGAAGCAGTGGGCGGACGGCTCGGTCGACAGCGACCCGCGGCTCGCCGCCGACGCGGTGCTCACGCTCGTCGACAGCGACGACCCGCCGCTGCGCCTCCTGCTCGGCAGCATGGTCTACGACCTCGCCCAGGGGATCTCGCGACAGCGTCAGGACACGTGGGCGGCCTGGGAGGACGTGAGCCGCGCCGCCGAGCACGCCGTCGCGGCGCCCGGCCCGGCCGCGGGATGAGCCCGCGCGCCGGGAGACCTCACGACGGTCGCGCTGAGCCCCCGAGACGCTCGACGAGCTCGCGCGTCAGGGGCGCGTCGACCCCCGCGCGGTCGGCGGCGCGCACGATCGCGCCGCCGATCGCGTCGGTCTCGAGCGGCCGGCCCGCCTCGGCGTCGCGCAGCATCGAGGACTTCGCGTCGGCCCCGAAGCGGTCGTAGAACGTCAGGGTGCGATCGGGGTCCGACGGCGCGCCGCTCGCCGCCGCGACGGCGGCGACCTCGCGGACGAGCGCCTCGAGCTCGGCCCGGTGCGTGGTCCGCACCTCGCCGATCGGGGCGCGGTGCGCCGTCGTGAGCAGCGCGAACGGCGCGAGGAAGCCGAGCTTCGCCCACATCAGCGCCGTCTCGTCGTCGTGCACGGTGGTGGGGATGCCCGCACCCTCCAGGAGCGCGCGCACGGCCTCGACCCGCTCCGGGGCCACCCCGCCCGGCGCGACGTCGACCTCGACGAACGCGCTCGTGTGCTCGATCTCGCCCGGCGCGACGCGCGTGGACTCGACGCGGACCGTCGCGGGGAGCACGCGCGCGGTGCCGTACCGCGCGCGCAGCGCGCCGAGGTGGTCGAGGCCGTTGAGCATCGGGACGAGCACCCCGTCACCGAGCACCTCCGGCGGCACGCGGTCGAGCGCGTCGTCGAGCGCGGTCTGCTTGACCGCCACCACGACGACGTCGACCGGGGCGTCGAGGCGCGTGGTCGCGCGCGCCGGCACGTGGAGGTCGCCCACCTGGCGGCTGCGCACGTGGATGCCGCGCTCCGTGAGGGTGGCCGCCGTCGTCTCGCCCGCGAGGAACGTCACCCGGGCGCCCGACCGGACGAGCAGCGCGCCGACCAGCCCGCCGACCCCGCCCGGCCCGAGCACCGCCACGTCCCGGCCGTCCCGGCCGCTCAGGCCGTCCGTCGTCTCCGTCACCGGTTGTCCTCTCGTCGTGCCGCCGGGTCACCCCGGTCGTCGTGCCCGCGCGGGCGGGCGACCCCGCCGTCAGGTCGCGGGGACCTCGACCCTACCCACGGGGACCGACCGCGCCGAGCCGGCGCCGGGCACGGTGAGCGCCGCGATGCCCGTGGTGATGGGGATCGCGAGGACGAGCCCGATCGAGCCGACGAGGGTGCGCACGACCTCCTCCGCGATCTCGCCCGACGTGAGGCTGGTCGCGAGGTTCTGGTCGGAGAGGTAGACCGCCATGAGGAGCGGCAGCGCGGCGCCGACGTACGCGAACGCGATCGTGTAGACGGTCGAGGCGATGTGGTCGCGCCCGATGCGCATGGCGCGCGCGTACAGCTCGCGCCGGGTCGCGAGCGGCGCGACGGCGCGCAGCTCCCACACCGCGGACGCCTGCGTGATCGTCACGTCGTTGAGCACGCCCATGCCGGCGAGCACGATCCCGCACAGCACGACCCCGCGGATCGAGAGCTCGGGCGCGTACTGCGGGATCCACAGGGACTCCTCCGACGTGAGGCCCGTGATGTTGGCCGCCCCGGATCCCCACCAGCCCAGCACGGCCGTGAGCACCAGACCGACGAGGGTGCCGAGCAGCGCCGTCGACGTCCGCGCGGTGAACCCGTGCGCGACGTACAGCACGACGAACATGACGAGCGACGACGTCACGAGCGCGACGCCCAGCGCGTCCTGCCCGGTGAGGAGCGCGGGCAGCGTGAACGACGTGATGACGACGAACGCCCCCGCGAGCCCCGCGAGCGCCGCGAGCCCTCGCCACCGTGCGACGGCGAGCACCACGACGGCGTACGCGACCGCGAGGACGCCGATGGGCAGCCCGCGCTCGAAGTCCATGAAGACGTAGGGCGTGCCGCCCGCGCCCGCGGCCTCGGCGATGTACAGGACGCGCAGGCGGTCGCCCTCGTCGAACCCGTAGGCGACGTACTCGGGCGGCGCGTTGACGGTGATCGCGTCGCCGCCCACGTCCTCGCCGCCCGCGCGGGAGCCCGCGTCGAGCCGGGCGGGCACCTCGCTCGTCGCCTCGTCGACCGGCCCGGTGACTGTCGCGCGCAGGACCGTGCTGCCCTCCGCGGCGACGGGGATGCGGGCGGGCACGTCCGCCGCGGCGGGCCACAGCGCGACGAGCCCGGCGAGCGTGACGAGCAGCGCGGGCACCAGGAGCGCGGCGAGCGTGAGCCGCACGCGCCGGGTCGCGGGCGCGGCCGGGCCGTGCGCGTGGGCGTGGGCGTGCGCCGGGGTGCGTGCGGTGCCGCGCGCCAGGACGTCGGGCACCCGCCGGGACCGCGTGCGGCGCTCGCCGCGCCCGGGCGTCTCGGGAGGGGTCGGTGCGCTCACGCGAGGATGCTGCCACGGCGGCCCGACGACGCCCGGCGGCACGCGCCGTCGGGCACCGATCGCGCGGGCCGGGCCGCCCGGGGCCCCCTCCGGCTCACTCGGGGAGCGTCACGTGGCCGCGGCGCACGCCGGCGACGAGGCGGCGCGGGAGGGTGACCTCGCGGCCGTCGACGACGACGGTCACGAGCTCGGGCACCTGCGCCTTCCACTGCGAGCGACGGGCGCGGGTGTTCGAGCGGGAGAGCTTGCGCTTGGGCACGGCCATGAGGGGTCCTTCCGGTGGGCGAGCGCCCAGCCTACCGGTTCGTGAGAACGATTCTCAAGACAGTCGGGCCGTCGGCCCGGCCCGGCGGTAGCATCCCCGGGGCCGCGCGCCCTGCCACGACCCGGCGCGACCGCCGCACCCGCCACCACGACGCACGAGGAGCCCTCATGGCCACGGTCGACTACTTCCTCTCCGGTGACCCGGAGGTCGCCAAGCAGCACCTGCACGCCGCGCTCCAGGAGCAGGGCTTCACGGTGACCACGCGCCCCACGGGCCAGTGGGCCGCCGAGCGCGGCAGCAAGCAGAAGACGTTCTGGCTCGGCGCGTTCGCCGGCAAGGCCCAGCACCTCGTCTTCACGGTCGACTTCATGGTCCACGGCGACCAGCTCGTCGCGCGCATCGACCGCCCCACCGGGCACGGCGCGATGGCCGGCGCCGTCGGCGTCGCGCGCTCGAACAAGGCGTTCGGCGAGGTCGACCAGGCGATCGGCACGCGCCTCACGCAGCACGGCATCCTCGCGAACGTCGTGCACGCCTGAGAACACGCAGGTCGCCGATCACGAGCCTCCTCGCGGTCGAGCACGTCGTTGGTGGCGCCATCACGCCGATGACGACGTCAACCCCGTGCTCGGCGCCGGGGGTGCGACGCACGAAGGCCCGGATCCCCTCACGGGGGTCCGGGCCTTCGTGCTGCTGACCGGGCCGGCGACGGCCGGTCAGCGGGACGTCACTTGGCGACGGCCTTCTTGAGCAGGCTGCCGGCGCTGATCTTCACGCCGTAACCGGCCGGGATCGAGATCTCCTCGCCCGTACGGGGGTTGCGGCCCGTGCGGGCGGCACGCTCGACGCGCTCGACGGACAGGAGGCCCGTGACCTTGACGGCCTCGCCGTTGCCCAGCGACTCGATGAGCACCTCCTGGAAGGCGTTGAGAGCCTTCTCGGCGTCCGCCTTCGACAGGTCGGCCTTGCTGGCGATGGCCGAGACGAGCTCGGACTTGTTGAGCGACATGCGAATCCCTTCTTCGGTTCACGACGCGCGGTGGTCACCACCCGTCGTCACGGTCTCAGTGTGCCAGCCGCGGGGCCGTGCACCGGGGACAACACTAGGGAACACGCGGAGTTTCGCGCGACTTCTCGCGGCTCTCGTCGTCGCGTGTCCTCGCTCAGCCGTCCTCGTGCTCGTGGTCGTGGTCCTCGTGCTCGTGGTCGTGGCCCTCGTGCTCGTCGTGCGCGGGCTCGTCGTGACCGTGGTCGCCGTCCTCGTGGGCGTGCTCGTCGGCCTCGTGGCCCCCCGTGGTGGCCGGCTTGCCGGTGACCCCGTTGAGCTCGTTCGGGACGACGTCGAGCTCCGCGCTCTTCCACACCTCGCCGCCCACGTAGTCGACCGCGTGGATCGCGCGACCGGCCGGGTCCGTGACGTAGGCGATGCCGTCCTGGACGAACAGCGTCGGTCGCGGCTCCTGCCACTCCTCGGGCTCCTCCCACGCGTCGACGACGGGGACGGACCGCACGACCGTGCCCGACTCCGGGTCGATGACGTGCAGCGAGCCGTCGGTGCCGAGCACGAGCGCCTCGCCCGCGTCGCCCCGCCCGAGCGAGCGGAAGGTGTAGCTCGCGGGCAGGTCGACGAGGCGCAGGCTCGCGTCGCGCGTGTCCACGAGGGAGACGCGCGTGGGCCGCTCGAGCTCCGCGTCGGGGTCGGACTTGTAGTCGCCGAGCACGACGGGCGACGCCTCGCTGCCCGCCTGGTTGCCGATGCGCCCGTAGGCGTCCGGGGCCGCGACCTTGGTGATCGCGCCGCCCGCGACGACGAGCACGCCGTCCTCGCAGCCGATGACGACGGCCTCGCCCGCGGCGACGGCCTCGCCGTGCACGCCGGGGCACTGGTCGTTCGCCGCGATCTCGTCGCCCGCGGCGTCGAGGAGCCGGACGCCGGTGCGCGCGTCCTCGGTGCCCTCGGAGACGACGAGCGAGCCGTCGGACAGCTCGACCGCGACGCCGTGGTGCGCCGCAGGGGTCGTCAGGGTGCGCGCGTCGTCGATGCCGTGCGGGTCGGCCACCGTGGCCGAGTCGAGCACGGTGATCTCGCCCGTGCCGTCGTCGAACAGCGCGGTGCGGCCGTCGTGCACGACGACGTGGCCCGGCTTCTCGGCCGCGTACGTCACGTCCGTGAGGACCGGGTCGGCCGTGTAGTAGTGCGCGTGGTCGCCGTGCGGCTCGGCCCAGGTGCCGGCGTCGAGCACCTGGAACCCGCCGGACGTCGAGACGAGCAGGTGCCGCCCGTCGCCCGCGGGGTTGAGGCGGTTGAAGCCGTCGAGCTCGAGGTCGTCGACGACCTCGAGCGTCGTCGCGTCGAGGACCTGGACGCCGCCGTCGTAGGTGATCGCGAGGCGGGGGGTGAGCGCCGCGGCCTCGCTCACGTCGGACGTGGCCGACGGCGCGGGCTCCGCCGCGTCGCCCTGCTCGCCCTCGGCGCCCGTGCCCTGCGCGCACGCCGCGACGAGCGTGAGCGAGAGGGCGAGGCCGAGCGCGAGGGCGAGCGGGCGGCGTCGGGCACGGGCGCCGGGAGGGGCCGTCACCCGGGCGGGATCGGCAGCGGCGTCGGTCGGGTCGGGTGCGGTGTGGTGCATGCGTGGTCGGCCGCCCGGACACCCGGGCGGCCGCTCCTCTCCGGTGGTGGTGGTGCGCTGGTCAGCCCTGACGGGCCTTCCAGCGCGGGTTGGCCTTGTTGAGGACGAAGGTCTTGCCGTGCCGGCGCACGACCTTCGCCCCGGGCTTGTCCTTGAGCGAGCGGAGCGAGGCGCGGACCTTCATCGCGCGCCCCCGCCCTGCGCGCCGCCGCGGGCGCCGTAGCGCTGGCGGAACTTCTCGACGCGCCCGGCCGTGTCCACGACGCGCTGCGTGCCCGTGTAGAACGGGTGGCTCGCGCTCGAGATCTCGACGTCGACGACCGGGTAGGTGTTCCCGTCCGTCCACGTCACGGTCTCGCGCGGGACGCCCGGGCCCTGCGGGTGGTCGCCCGCGAGGGTCGAGCGGGTCAGGAACGAGAAGTCGGCGGACTTGTCGCGGTAGACGACGGGCCCGTAGACGGGGTGGATGTCCTTCTTCATGGTGGTCTCCTTGCTGAGCCAGGGCCGGCCGCCGCCCGGGGCGGCGGTCACCAGCTCGACTTCGTGACTCCGGGCAGCTCGCCGCGGTGCGCCTGCTGGCGCAGGCGGACGCGGGAGAGCCCGAACTTCCTCAGGTAGCCGCGCGGGCGGCCGTCGACGACGTCGCGGTTCCGCGTGCGGGTGGCGCTCGCGTCGCGGGGCTGGCGCTGGAGCTCGCGCACCGCGTCCGCCTTCTCCTCGGGCGAGGACGACGGCGACGCGACGATGCGCTTCAGCTCGGCGCGACGCTCGGCGTAGCGGGCGACGACGGCCGCCCGCTGCTCGTTGCGCGCGATCTTCGACCGCTTCGCCATCAGCGCTCCTCACGGAAGTCGACGTGGCGGCGGACGACGGGGTCGAACTTGCGCAGGACCATGCGGTCCGGGTCGTTGCGGCGGTTCTTGCGGGTCACGTAGGTGAACCCGGTGCCCGCGGTGGACCGGAGCTTGATCACGGGACGGAGGTCGGTGCGGGTAGCCATCAGAGCTTCTCCCCTCGGGCGAGGATCCGCGCCACGACGGCGTCGATCCCCTGGCGGTCGATGGTCTTGATGCCCCGGGCGCTGACGCGCAGGGTCACGTGGCGACCCAGCGACGGCACCCAGTAGCGCTTCTTCTGGATGTTCGGGTCGAAGCGACGCTTGGTCCGCACGTGGGAGTGCGAGATCGCGTGGCCGAACCCGGGAGCGGTGCCGAGCACCTGGCAGACGGCGGACATGGCGGTTCCTCTCGGGGTCGGTCGGGGGGACGGGGACGACACTAGATAGTGAGAATCATTCCCGTCAAGACGCTATGCTGACCCGCTGTCGAGAACAGTTCTCAGGAGCAGGTTGTTCCCGAGCCGGCCGCCGCGCCTCCCGGGACGCCCCAGACCACGGATCGGAGCGCTTCATGCCCTTCTCGTCGCACCCCTCGCCGCACCCGTCGCCGGACCCCTCGCCAGACTCCTCGCCCGACGACACCCGCGTCGCCCTCAGCGTCCTCGCGACCATCGACCCCGTGCTGCGCGACAGCGCGGTGTTCGGGCTCGTCGTCGGCGCACCGCGGGTCGTCGCGCTCCGCCACGACATCCGGGCCGCCGAGGGCGCGCTGCGCCGGGTCGTCGTCGACGCGAGCGGCGTCGTCGAGGACGAGGTCGTGCCGCTCGAGCACGCGTGCCTGTCGTGCGCGGTCCGGGAGGACGCCGTCCCGACGCTGCGGCGGCTCGCGGACGACGGGCGCTGGGACCACGTCGTGCTCGCGCTCCCCGTGGCGGCCGAGTCGCTGCCCGTCGTGCGCGCCCTCGCCGCGCAGACCACCCCCGGCGGCGAGCTCGAGCGGCTGCGCCTCGCGACCGTGCTCGCCGTCGCCGACGTGGACACGCTCGAGCACGACCTGCTCGACGACGACCTCGTCGCCGAGCGCGGCGTCGGGCTCACGGAGGACGACCAGCGGGCCGTCGGGGAGGTGCTCGCCGCGCAGCTCGAGCACGCCGACCTCGTCGTGACGACCGGGGACCCCGTCGCCGCCGCGACCGGGGCGGGGCTCGTCGACCGGCTGCGCGGCGTCGGGACCCGCCGGGTCGACGGCCTCCACGCGCTCGCCGCCGCGGACCTCGCGAGGCGCACGCACGACCCGGTAGCCGGCGAGCGCCGGGCGCACCCGCTCGGCGTGCGGGGCCCGCTCCCCCGGCACGCGCGCCGCGCGGGCGACCGGAGCTGGACGGTCGAGCTGCGCTCGGCCCGCCCTTTCGACCCCGAGCGGCTGCTGCGTCGCATCGAGGACCTGGGCACGGGGCGGGTCCGGTCGCGCGGGGTGTTCCACGTCGCGAACCGCCCGGACTCGCTGTGCGCGTGGGACGGCGCGGGCGGCCAGCTCTGCATCGGCACGCTCGGCACGTGGGACGACGCGACCACCGCCGAGGGGCGGCCCGTCGAGCCGCACACCCGCGTGGTGGTCGTCGGCGCGACGCCGCCGGAGGGCGAGCCGGGCGAGGACGTGCGCGAGCGGGTCCTCGACGCGTTCCGCGACGTGCTCGCGACGCCGGACGAGCTGGCCGACGGCGGGCTGCGCTGGCTGGGGCGCACCGACGTGCTCGCGCCCTGGCTCGGGGCGCGGACGGACGCCGTCTGAGGTCGGGGACGGTCACGGCGGCCGCGACGCGCGGGCGGGCCCCGGGCGCGCGAGACACCCCGGAGACGGGAGAACCGGTGGCGATCCGCCGCGAGAGCTCCCCCCAGCGAAGCTCTCGTCGCGGACCGCCACCGGTCCAGGTGTGCCGCCACGTGACCCGTCGTGGCGACGTCCCCCACCAGTGCAAGAGCACCGGAGCGCCCGTTCGTGACGCGCGCTGCCAGTGATGTGGATCACAGTACGACCGGAAGCGCACCGGCGCGCGCCGACGTGACCCGCCTCACCTGCGGGTTCGCGTCATGGCCCGTGCCCGGACGAGTCCTCTCGTGTGGACCTCCTGGACGCGCGCCCAGATCGCCGGGCGCGCGCTCGACCACCGAACGAAGGACGCACTGGTGCACCACGGCACGCGACGGCTCGGCACACGACGGCACGACAGGCGACGACACACCTGGCGACGGCTGTGGGCGGCGGCCCTCGCGGTCACGCTCGCCGCGCCCCTCGCCCTCGCCGGGGCCGCGACCGCCACGGCGGCGGACGGCGACCCGCAGTACCTCGAGGTCAGCAAGCGGGTCGACCACAAGACCCTGTCCCCCGGCGACGTCTTCACGTACAGCGTCGGGGTCACGTGCTCCGAGACGACGTGCGTCGACGCCCTCCTCACCGACGCGCTCCCCGCGGAGCTTGCGGGCTACGAGCTCCAGGCCGTGCGCACCACGACCGGTCCCGTGCACGAGGTGTCGTGGACCGAGGCCGGCCAGCCCGTGAGCCAGCCCGCCGTCGTCGGCGCCGCCACCGCCGTCCACGTCGCGTTCCGCGACGAGACGCCCGCGGGCGTCGGCCTGACGCCGGGGGCGACGTTCACCCTGACCCTGACGCTCCAGGTGCCCGACGACGCCCGGCCCGGCGAGACGGACATCGTCAACACCGCCACGACCACCGCGGCGAACTCCGCACCGGACAGCGCGAGCGCGACCGTGCACCTCAGCGTCCCCGTCGAGACGGGCGTCGACCTCGCGAAGTCCTGGGACCCGGCGGCACGGACCTTCGAGGCGGGCGCGCCGTCGACGGTCACGCTCACGGCGACCAACACGTCGAACGTGCCGGTGGGCACGCTCGTCGTCACCGAGCCGCAGGCGTCGGCCGACGGCGCGGGCGCGCTCGACCCGACCAACCCGTTCGCGCTCACCGACCTCACGGCGCTCGCCGCCGACCCGCTGCCCGAGGGCGCGACGAGCGTCCAGGTCGACGCCTACGTGCGCTCCGACGCGGGCTCGTGGTCCTGGGTCACGGGCACTCCTGCCGCCGGCGCAGCCCTCCCCGCCGGCGTGGACCCGACCGCCGTCGGCGGCCTGCGGCTGACCTACGCCGGCGAGATCGTGCCCGGCGCCACCGCCACGGCGCGCCTCGACCTCACGCAGCGCGCGACGGACCGGGACGGTGCCGACCTGTCGGCCGCGACCCACGTCGTCGACAACGTCGCGACGGCCACCGCGACCGCCGAGGGTCGTGACCCCGTGACGGACACCGCGACGGCCCAGCACCGCGTCACGCCCGCGACCGTCGGCGTCGACGTCGTCAAGGACATCACTCCCGACCGCATCTCCGCGGGCGAGACGGCCACGGCCACCATCACGGCGACGAGCACGTCCGACGTCCCCGTCCGCTCCCTCACCGTCACCGACCGCGACTACTTCACCGACGGCGTCGTGCTCGGCGGCTTCAGCACGTTCTCGTGGCCCGAGGGCGCCGAGTCCGCCGACCTCGTGCTCCACCGCGCGGACGGCTCCACCACGACGGTCACCCTGACCCCCGGCGAGACGCCCGCCGTCCCCGGCACCGACGTGACCGGCTTCGCGGTGACGTTCACCGGGGCGATCGCGCCGCGCGCCGCCGCGACGCTCGTCCTCGACGTCGTCACGACGGAGGACGCCGCGGGCGACGCCGCCTCGCGCGCCACCCGCAACACCGCGAGCGCCGAGGTCGTCGCCCCGAACGGGCAGACCGCGACCGACGAGGCGAGCGACACGCTCGAGCTCGTCCGGCCCGCGCTCGACGCGACGCTCGACAAGACGGTCCGGCCGGGCACCGCCGTCGAGCCGGGCGCGCGGGTCGTCGCCGGCCTCGCCGCGCGCGTCGTCGGGACGTCCGAGTACGTCAGCCCTCGGACGTTCGTCGTCGAGGACGTCTGGGCCGGCGGCGCGGGCGAGTTCTGGGACGCGTTCGACCTGGCCGGAGTCGCGCCGACCCAGGTGCCGTCCGGTGCGTCGCTGACCGTGGAGGCGATCGGCCCCGACGGCTCGGCCCTGCGCGTGGCGGCGTTCCCCGCCCAGGAGGGCCCGTTCCTCGCGGAGCTCACGGCGGACGACCTGGCTGCGGCGCTCCCCGCGGGCGTCTCGCCGTCGGACCTCACGGGCGTCCGGTTCGTGCTCGAGTCGGCCACGGGCCTGCCCGTCGACACGAGCTTCACGCCGTACGTCGTCACGCAGGCGCGCGGCACGCTGCGCTCCGGCGGTGACGTGACCGCGCGGCCCGACGAGCCGACCGCGTTCGTGAACACGGCGACGGTGCGGGCCGAGGGCGTGACCCGCGGCGGCACCACGCTCACCGACGACGCCGAGGACACGGCGACGGCGCGCGTCGTCACCCGCGAGGGCACCGGCGCCGTCGGGATCGACAAGTCCTGGCTGCAGAGCACGGTCCCGTCCCAGTCGGGCGAGCAGCGCAGCACCGCGCTGGACTGGCGCGTCCGCGAGGGCTTCTCGTCGGTGACGGTCAGCGACCCGGCGGGAGACCCCGCCGACGTCGCCGGCACCGTCTTCGACGCGTTCGACCTGGTGCGCGTCGCGCCGGTCGACGCGAGCGACGTGCCCTTCAGCACCGGCTGGTACCTGCGCTACGACACCGTGACCGGGGTCGAGCTCTTCGTCGACGGCACGTGGACCGCCGTCGCGCCCCCGGCCGGGGGCTGGGTGCAGGACGGCCGGTTCGTCGGGCACACCCTGACCGGCGAGCAGCGCGCCACGGCCACCGGCGTGCGGCTCGTCCTCGCGGAGGACGTCGCCGCCCGCGAGGCCGCCCGGCAGCCGGGCGCCGCGCTCGACCCGTACGCGCCGCGGCCCGGCACGGGCGTCGCCGCGAGCAGCAGCGACCGCCGCTTCGTGCTCGACTGGCAGGTGCGCTCCACGACCCGCTCGACCGGTGCGTGGGTGACGCAGGAGAGCGCCCTCAACGCCGACGTCCCGGGCAGCGTCGTCAACACGGCGAGCGTCGAGGCGGTCCCTGCCGCGGGCGGCGACCCCGTCCGCGACACCGACTCCGCGACCGTCTCGCTCGTCGACCACGCCCCCGGCGTCGCGGTGACGAAGTCCGTGACCCCGACGCAGGCCGTCCACGTCCCCCGCGAGGGCTCGGACGCGCCGCGCCCCACGGCGACGTTCGCGATCCAGGCGCGGAGCACGTCCGTCTCGCACGCGTCCTTCGTCCGCATCACCGACCCCGCCGCGTGCTCCGAGACGGCGAGCGGCGTGGCGGGCTGCGAGGTGCCCGGCACGGCCGAGGCCGCCGTCGGCGACCCGTTCACGGCCGACGTGGACTGGCTGGCGCCCGACGGCGCGGCGAGCGCGTTCGACCGCTACGACGTCACCGGCGTGCTGGTCGACGCGGGCCTCGGGCACGAGGTCGACCTCGCGGAGAGCACGGCGTGGGTCCTGCACCGCACGGCGGACGGCGAGCACGCGAGCGAGCGCACGACGGTCGCCGACCTCGTGACGTGGGGCCCCGAGCGCCTCGCCGACGTCGTCGGCGTGAGCGTGACGTTCCAGGGCAGCGACCCCGCGGTCACCGGGGGGACGATCTCCGCGGCGAACCGCCTCACGCTCACCCTCGACACGGTCCTGCGCACGCACGTGCGCAGCACGGGCGAGCCGATCGCGCTGCGGGCGGGCCAGACCACCGAGGTCCCGAACCGCGCGTTCGCGCAGTCGTCCGACCCGGTGCTCGCGCCGGGCACGGCGACGGGCGACCTCGACGACGTGCGCGTCGTGCTCACGGGCGGCGACATCGACGTGGCGCCGACCAAGTCCGTGTCTCCCGCGGCGCTCACCGAGCCGTCGCGCCGCACGCCGGTGACCGTCACGCTCGGCGCGTCCTCCGGCACCCGGCCCGTGAGCACGCTCGCGCCGGCCACGGTCTGGCTGCGCGACGACGTCGCGTCGTCCCCGGAGTTCTGGGACACGTTCAGCTTCACCGGGCTCGGTGCGCTCACCGCACCGCACGGCGCCGACCGCGTCGCGGTCGACGTCTACGGGCCGTTCGGCACGGACGGCGCGCTCGCCTGGGCGCAGGGTGCACCGGCTGCCGTGGACGCACCGGTGGTCCCCGTGGGGGCCGAGGCGTACCCCGACGTCCAGGGCGTGCGCATCACCTTCTCGCGCGCCGACGGCGGCTTCTTCAGCCCGGACGTCCCCGCGCCGGCCTGGGACGCGCGGGCCGCGTTCACGGTCGTGCTGCGCGACACCGCCCGGTCCTCGGGCGACCCGGTCGTCCTGGACGGGTCCGTCGACAACACCGTGACGGTGCGCAGCGAACGCCTGGACGGCGAGGCGTCGGCCGAGCGCAGCACGAGCGCGACCGTCTCCCTGTCTCCCGGGACGCGCGAGCTCGCGGTCCGCAAGGTCGCCAACGAGGGGAGCCGGACGGTCTCGGTCGGCGCAGCCGTCCCGTGGGACCTGTCGTTCACCAACACGGGCACGGGCTACCTCACGCTCACCGAGCTGCGCGACACCCTGCCGACCACGCTCGTGCACCCGGGCGACCCGGCGCCGTCGTACGCGACGTCCGAGGGCGGGCTGCTGTCCACGGACGTCGCGCTCGCCGTCGACGGGCGAGACCTGGTCCTCACGTGGCCCGAGGACGGCCGCGTCATGGCGCCGGGCGAGACGTTCCGCGTGCGGCTGTTCCTCGAGCTCCAGCCGGGGCTCGCCTCGGGCCAGCGCGCGACGAACCAGATGACGGTACGGACCGACGAGGCGCTCGACACCTGCTCGGGTCTCGACGGTGCCGCGACGACCCCGGCCTGGGGCAGCGACCCGCGCACGTGCGGGACGACGGACTTCGTCGCCCCCGTCGACGGGCCGAACCTCTACAGCGTCAAGGGCGTGCGGGGCGCGGTGGACGGTGCGACGAACCCGTCCGCCCCGGGCACCGCGTGCCGTCCGACGCTCGAGGCGGCCGGCGGCGCCTGGTACCGCACGCCGTGCGTCGCGAACAGCGTCGTCGGCGGGACGGACGACTGGCTCCTGCACGTCGTCAACGCGGGCACGACCCCGGTCGAGGAGATGGTCCTGTTCGAGCAGCTCCCCACCGCGGGCGACCGCATGCTCCTGACCGGCGCGTCGCGCGGGTCGACCTACCGCCCCGTCCTCACCGGCATGCCGGGGCTCACGGCACCCGACGGCACGACCGCCGTCGTCGAGGTGACGACGAGCGCGGACGTCTGCGCGGGCACGTGGCGCGACCTCACGACGCAGGCGGTGTGCGAGCAGAACGGCGAGACGTGGGCCCCCGCCGACGACGCGACCGACTGGTCCGCCGTGACGGGCCTGCGCGTCTCGCTCGACTTCCGCACGACCGCGAGCGGACGCCTCGACAGCGGTGAGGTCGTCGACGTGACCTACTCGACGGTCAACCGCATGGCGTCCGACGCGACGCCGGGCGGGGTCGCGCCCGTCGCCCCGTCGGGCCCGGACGTGGCGTGGAACCAGTTCGGCGTCAAGTGGCGCTACACGGGCGAGACGACGTTCGAGCGGTTCGCGCCGAGCCAGGTCGGCGTCGCCCTCCCGACGGGCGCCCTCCGCGTCGACAAGCAGGTCACCGGCGACGCCGCGGGCTACGCGCCCGGCGCCTACCCGGTCGACGTCGTGTGCGCCGTCGACGGCGTGACGCTCGACCTCGGTGACGCGGCACGGCTCTCCCTGACCGTCGAGGGCGGGCTCACGGCCCGCGTCGACGGCCTCCCGGTGGGGACGGAGTGCACCGTGTCCGAGGGCGGCGCCCTCGGCGAGCACGGCGAGACGACGCGCACCGGTTCGCCGGCGACTGTCGCGATCGACGTCACGACGTCCCCGGAGTCCGACGTGCCGGCCACCCAGGTCGTCACGGTCGGCAACGACTACGCGTTCTCGGGCCTGTCCGTCACCAAGCAGGTCGACACCGAGGCCACGCAGGAGGAGCTGGGGCCGTTCGACTTCACGCTCGTCTGCACGGCGGCCACCGGCGCGCCCGTCACGTTCGACGCCGCCGGCTCGACCGAGCTGCGGTTCACGATCGGGGCCGGGGAGACGTTCACCGCGCCGGAGGGCACGATCCCGGCACGCGCCACGTGCGTCGTCACCGAGACGACCACGGACGCGCCGCAGCGCGTCGTCGTCACGGGCGACGGCGTGACCGACCACGGGGACGGGAGCGCGGACGTGCTCGTCGGCACGACCCCTGCCGAGGTCGTCGTCCACAACGGGTACGACGCGGGCGTCGTCCGCGTGACCAAGGAGGTCGACGGGGCGGGCGCCGCCGCGTACGGCGTCGGGCCGTTCGGGTTCGACATCGTCTGCACGCGGGACGGACGCACGGTGCTGGAGGAGTCGTTCGACCTCGACGCGGGCGGCAGCCGGACCTTCGGGACGTTCGTCGCCGGGACGGAGTGCGTCGTCGAGGAGACGACGGCGGGCGGGGCGACGCGCTCGGCGCTCGCCCCGGCCGACGGGCGGGTCGTCGTGGACGGTCCCGCCGAGGCGGGGACGGTTCCCGAGGCGGTCGTCACGGCGACCAACACGTTCGACGTCGCGGACCTCGAGGTCGTCAAGACCGTCGAGGGCGCGGGCGCCGAGCTCTGGGGCGCCGGCCCGTTCGAGGCCCAGGCCGTGTGCACCTGGGACGTCGACGGCGACACGCGCACCCTCGCGCTCCCGGCCGAGGGCCGCCTGGCCCTGACGGCCGCCGGCGGCTACCGCGCCGCCGTGCGCGACCTGCCCGTCGGGGCGGGGTGCGTCGTGACCGAGACGCGCACGGGCGGGGCGACCGCCACCGCCATCAGCGCGGACGGCGCCGTCGTGGTGGGCGGCGACGAGCCCGCCGTCGTGACGCTGACGAACACGTTCGACGTGGCGTCGGTGGGCGTCACCAAGCGGGTCGAGGGCGCGACGGACGCGCCGGGCGCCGAGGGGCCGTTCACGGTCCGCCTGGTCTGCACGCGCGAGGTCGACGGCGAGTCGGTCGCCCTCGACGTGCCCGGGGGCGGCGTGCGCCACCTCGGCGCGGACGAGACGGTCACGTACGCCGACCTCCCGGTCGACGCGTCCTGCGCCGTCGAGGAGTCGGCGACCGGCGGGGCCGCGGCCACGCAGGTCGCGGTCACCACGCCGGGCGAGCCCGGGACGACGGTCGACGGAGCGTCGGCGGACCTCACGGTCCGGCCGGGTGCGGCGGTCGTCGTGACGAACACGTTCGACGCGCCCGCCGGGACGCCCGGCGGCACGACGGACGGCGCCGGGAACGGGCTGGCGACGACGGGGGCACGTCTCGGGGCGGTGGCCGCGCTCGCGCTGCTCCTCGCCCTCGGCGGCGCGGCGCTCGTGCTCGCACGACGACGCCGGGGCCCCGTCGCCTGACGCGGCCGCTCGGCCCCGGACCGCCACGCGGTCCGGGGCCGAGCCGTCTCCCGCTCCGGGACCGCGGGCTGCATGAACCTCACGCCTGGAACCGCGTCATGATCCCGGCCCGGGAGCGTCTTCCTCCCTGAGGGCCGCCGGACGGAGGCGGCCGGGACGGGAGCGGCGTGCACACGCAGGACCTGACGGAGCTCGGCGACGAGCAGCTCGCCGACGCGGTGCGCGCGGGCCGCGCGGAGGCGTTCGCCGTGCTCTGGGAGCGGCACGCGGACGCCGGGCGCGCGGCGGCCCGCCGCCTCACGGCGACGTACGACCCGGACGACCTCGTCCAGGAGGCGTACCTGCGCGTGCTCGGCGCGCTGCAGTCCGGCCACGGGCCGACCGGCCCGTTCCGGCCCTACCTCTACACGACGCTGCGCAGCGTCGCGGCGAGCTGGGCCCGCACGCCGGACCCGACGCCCGTCGAGGACGTGCCCGAGGTCGTCGACCCGCGCGACCTGTCGACCGAGGTCCTCGAGCGCTCGGTGACGGTCCGCGCGTTCCGCCGCCTGCCGGAGCGGTGGCAGGCCGTGCTCTGGTACACCGAGGTCGAGGGGATGGAGCCGCGCGAGGCGGCACCGCTGCTCGGGCTCTCGGCGGGCGCGACCGCCGCGCTCTCCTACCGCGCCCGCGAGGGCCTGCGCCGCGAGTGGCTCCAGGCCCACGTGAGCAGCGACGCGGTGGCCCCCGAGTGCCGCTGGACGGTCGAGCGCCTGGGCGACCGCGCGCGCGGGTCGCTGTCGCGCGCCGCGCAGGACCGCGTCGAGGAGCACCTCACCGGGTGCCTGTCGTGCTCGATCCTCGCGGAGGAGGTCGACGACGTCGCCTCGCGCCTGCGCATCGTCCTCCTGCCGCTCGTCCTCGGCGTCCCGGCCGCGGTCGACGCCGCGACGGGCGCGCTCGCGGCGACGACCTCCGCGCCCGCCACGGCGACGGGCCCGGCGACCGGCACGACCGGGGCTGGGGGCGCCGGGGCGGCGTCCGGCGCCGGGCCCGGGACCGCCGCCGCGGGGGCCGCGGTCCCCGGTGTCCTGGTCGGCGCGCTCGCCGCGGTGGTCGTGGCGGCCGTCGTCGGCGTGCTGGCCGTGGCGCGGCCGTGGTCCGCCGCCGAGCCGCCTTCCGCAGCGGCCGGGCAGCCGTCGTCCGCTCCCGGTCTCGCCGCGCCGCTCCCCGTCCTGCCGGACGGCGACCCGGCGGAGAACGACGCGGACGACGTGCCGGTCGCGACCGAGCCGGACGCCCCCGCCGGGGCGGGCGACCGCCCCGAGCCGCCCGCCGCGGGCGTCGACGCCCCGCCCGTCTCCCGTCCGGACGAGCAGGACGCGCCCGGAGCCGGCGAGACCGTGCCCGAGCCGGGCCCGCCGTCGGTCGAGCCCGCCGTGCCGACCCCGCCGGAGCCCGAGCAGCCCGGTCCGGAGGAACCCGCGCCCGAAGAGCCCGGGCCCGAGGAACCGGCGCCTCCGGCACCCGTCGTCGACGAGGCGCCCCCGGCCGGGACGCTCACCGTCTACCCCGCCCTGCGCGGCACCGGGGAGCCCGGGGCGCGCGTGCGGGCGCTCGACGCGGCGGGAGCGGTCGTCGGCACGACGACCGTCGCCGCCGACGGCCGCTGGGCGCTCGTCGCGACCGGGCTCGGCGCCACCGGGGAGCACGTGCTCGACGTCGTCCAGGACGTCGACGGCGTCGTCTCCGCCGCCGCCGCGCCGCTCGGCCCCTACGTGTTCAACCTCCCGCGCGTGCTGTCACCGGGCCCCGGCGAGACGGTCCTCGGCGCGCGCGAGACCGCGCCGTGGGAGGACCCGCGCTTCTCCGTCCTCGTGACCTTCGCCGGCACCGCGGGCCTGGTCGTCGAGGCCTTCGTCGACGGGGCTTCGACCGGCAACCTCCATGAGCTCGGCGACGAGCCCGCGGTGCGCCAGGTGCGCGGCCTCGCCCCGGGACCGCACACGTTCGGGATCCGGTTCGTCGAGCCGGCGTCGGACGCCGCCGGGTTCGGGCCGACCGTGAGCGTCGGCTTCACCGTCGCGGGCCCCTGAGCGCGGGACCCGCGACGGCTGCGGAGGTCACCCCCGCACGCGCCGGCGGGACCACGCCCCGCCCGCGACGCCGACGACGCCCGCCCCGAGCACGACCGCCCCGACGAGCGGGCCGGTCGGCGTCGGGGACGCGCCCGCCACGACGGGCGCGGGGGCGAGCGACGCCGCCGTCGCGACGAACGTGGGTGCCGGACGGGCGCCCGCCGGGTCGGTGTCCGTCCACGCGTACGACGCCCCCGACGGGCACTCCTGCACCGTCGGGAAGACGAACGCCTGCCCGGGCTCGCCCGTCACGCGGACGTCGAGCGTGAAGGCCGCGCGCTCGCCGTCGGGCACGGCCTCGCCGGCCCACGCGACGGCGTCGTCCGTCACCTCGGCGGTCCAGCCGGCCGGCTGGCCCGCGTCCAGCGCCTCGACGCCCGCGGGCAGGGTGACGCGCAGGGCGTCGGTGGGCTCGCCGTCGCACCCGTGGTCGAACGTGAACGTGAGCCGCGACGTGCCGTCGCCGCGCGGCTCGACCGTCTCGATGAGCACGTGCGCGGCCGCGGGCGTGGCCGTGAGCAGGGCGAGCGCCCCGGCGGCGGCCAGGGCGAGGAGGGCGCGCGCGCCGCGGTGCGGCCCGGGCGGCCGTCGGTCGGGGGTCATGAGGTCACCTCCAGGGGGATGCGGACGATCGGGTTCTCGTACTTGGACGTCCGCACGCTCACCTCGAGCGTCCAGGAGCCGGGCATCGGCAGGTCGAGCGTCGCCTCGTACGCGCCCGGCCCGGTGCGCGTGAGCGGGCGCGAGAACGGGCCGAGCGCCGGGTCGGCGAGCGTCGTGGCCAGCTCGGGCACCGCGACGGGCTCGAACGGCGCTCCGTCGGCGTCGAGCAGCTCGATCTCGAGCGCGTTGACGCCCACGCGCCCCGGTGTGACGCGCGCGCGGAGCGTGCCGTCCCCGAGCTCCTCGACCACCTCGACGCCGGAGGTCGCGGCGTCCTGCGCGGACGGCGCCGCCGGGACGACCGGGCTGCGCGAGACGAGCACGCCCGTCGCGGCGAGCACGAGCACGAGCAGCGCGGCCTCGACCGCGACGGTCCGGCCGAGCCGACGGCGCGCGGTCGTCGCGGTCGTGCCGCCCGCCGCACCGGCACCTCCGGGCCCGGCGACCTCGAGGACGAGCCGGTACCGGTTCCACGCCGCGATGCCGACGAGCACGAGCGCGACGCCGACCTTGACGAGCAGCGTCCGGCCGTACGTCGTCGAGACGAGCACGTCGAGGGTGCCGAGGATGCGCCACCCGAGGACGGTCCCGGTGACCGCGAGCGCGAGGACGACCCACGCGCCGAGCGCGGAGAACCGCGCCACGGTCACGCCCGCGCGGCGGGCGTCCACGTGGGCGGACGGCGCGAGCACGAGCGCGAGCCCGACGACGCCTCCGAGCCACACCGCCCCCGCCGCGACGTGCAGCGCGTCCGCCGTGACGACGAGCCACGGCGGCCCGAAGGTCCGCGTGTGGCCCACGAGCACCAGCGATCCCAGCGCGAGCGCGGCGGCGCCGAGCACCGTGCCCGCGGGCCACGCGGCCCGGGTCTCGCGCGCGGCCCGGGGCGCGAGCAGCGTCGCGGCGACGAGCCCCGCGAGCCCGAGCGCGCCCGCCACGGTGGTGTCGGAGGCGAGGCCCGCGGACCACGTCGCCGGGTCCGCGAGCGCGCCCAGCCCGCCGCCCGCCTGCCAGGCGGGCGTGAGCGGGACCGCGAGCACGGTCCCGACGGCCGCGACGCCGAGCGCTCCGCGCCGGACGCGCTGGACCCGCCGCCGCAGCACGGGGGCCGCGCCGGGCGAGACGTGCAGCACGAGGAGCTCGAACGCGACGAGCCCCGCCACGAGGAACGTCCCGGCGTAGACGGCGGCCTGGTCGAGCGCCCGGACGGCGACGAGCGCCGCCGTCGGCTCGGCCACGCGCGCCTCGACCGCGGTCGTGCTCGGCGCGCCGACGGAGAACGTGAATGCCCCCGCCACGGGGTGCGTGTCGAGCGACACGACGCGCCAGCTGACGACGTAGGTGCCGTCGCCGAGGGTCGTGCCGGGCGTGACGACGAGCGCGTCGTCGACCGCGGCGACGTCCACCTCGACGGGGGTGCCGTCGGCCGCGAGGACGGTCGTGGCGCCGGGGACGACCTGGACGGGCTCGTTGAAGGTGAGGGTCAGCGCGTCGGGCGGCGCGTCGAGGACGGTGCCGTCCTGCGGGTCGGTGCCCACGAGGACGGCGTGGGCCGCGGCCGGGCCGCTCGCGAGGATCGCGAGCAGGACCGCGGCCGCGGCACCGACGACGACGGCCACCGCCCGGCGCAGCGCCAGGGGGCGGCCCACGGGTCAGGCCCGCGGGCGCGAGCGCACGAACCCGAGCAGCCCGAGCACGAGGCCGGCCGCCGCGAGGACGAGCGCCGTCCACGTGACCGCGGGGGCCGGGCCGCTCGACGTGCTCGCGGCGGCCTCCGTCGCCTCGCCGTCCGCGGCGGCCGGCTCGGCGGTCGCGTCCGCCGCGGCGTCCTGGGTGCCGTGCGCGTCGCCGCCGGTCGCGGCCGTCAGCTCGAACAGCGGGGCGGGCAGGTCGAGCTCCTCGCCGTCCTCGCCGTCGGCCGGGACCTGCACCCAGGCGCTCTCGCCCTCGGCGCACTCCTGGACGGTCGGGAAGACGAGCGTCTCGCCCGCCGCGTCGGGCAGCTTGAGCGACAGCACGAACGCGTCGCGGTAGCCGTCGGGCAGCGGTGCCTTCGCGGTGTACACGACCTCCGCGACGCGCTCGGTGTACTGGCCGCCGTGCCCGTCGTCGACGGGCTCGGCGAGGTCCTCCATGACCTTCTCGACGTCCCAGCCGGGGTTGACCGTGGGGGTCACGGTGACGACCTGCTCGGGGACCTGGACGGAGACCTTCGTCGTCGGGGAGTCGCCGCAGCCGTGCGGGACGCCGAACGTCAGGAGCGCGTAGGAGCCCGCCTCGGTCGTGTCGGGGGTGACGGTGACGTGGGCGGACGCGGCGGCCGCGCCGGTCACGACGAGCCCGGTGGTCAGTGCGGCGGCGCCGACGGCGCGCAGGGTCTTTCGCATGGTGGTGCCTTTCGGGGAGAGGTGCGGGGAGAGGGGACGCTGCTCCGGCGGGCACGACGGCGCGCCGCGCCACGGGTCGGCGGAGCCGGCCGGCGGCGGGTGGGCGGTTGCGCAGGCGCGCGGGAGCGGGACGCCGCGGACGTCGTCGGGCGACGGCGTCCGCGGGGGCGTCCGGGAGAGGTCAGGCGGGAAGGGGCGGCCCGCGCCCGGGCGCGGCGCCGCGCACGAGCAGGTCGCGCACCGTCGGCAGCGCGCCGACGGCGGGAGGGGCCGCGAGGACGACGACGGGCCGCGGGCGGCCGGGCACCCGGCGTCCCGCGAGCCACGTCCACAGGCGCCACAGCACGGCGTCGCCGTACCGCAGCACGAGCGCGACGGCGAGCGTCGCGACGGCGTGCGCGCCGAGCATCGCGAGCGGCGAGGAGGAGTGCGCGTGCGCGGCCGCGTCGGCCGGGGACAGCGCGGCGCAGCGGTCGAAGACGACGTGCAGCACGAGCTGGCCCGCGCCGAGCAGGCCGAGCAGCCGCGGCAGCCCGACCTCGCGCCGGGTGAGGGGTCGCACGGCGACGGCGGTGAGGACCGCGAGGACCCCGAGCGGGACCGCCCCGGGGTCGGTGCCCCCGGCGAGGCCGTGCGCGACGACGGACAGCCCGACGACCGCGGCGGCGAGCAGCAGCACCCGCACGCCGCGGAGCACCCCTGCTCCGGGCGACGTCACGGACGCACCCTAGCGGGAGAAGGGGCCCCGGCGGCAGGGGCCGGCGCCGCCCTCTCCGCGCGGGAGAGGGCGGCGTGCGCCGGCACGGTCAGCCCTGCGGGTCGTGCGGGGCGCCGTCGTCGGTGCCGGCGTCCGGGCCGGGGCCCCGACGGCGCAGCACGACCACGACGACGACCGCCGCGGCGACGACGAGCGCGCCGAGCCCCACGAGCACCGGCAGCAGCGACGAGGTGCCGTCGTCCGCGGTCTCGGCGGCGTCGGTCGTCGTGGTCGCGGAGGGCTCGGTCGTGGTGCCGGTCGTCGGCTCCTCGGTCGCGGTCTCCTCCGGCGTCGCCGTGTCCGTCGCGGGGTCGTCCGTCGCGGGCGCCTCCGGCTGGGCCGCGACGGCGAACGCGAACGTGCCCTCGATCGGGTGCCCGTCGGACGAGACGACCCGCCACGCGACGGTGTACGTGTCGCCGCCGAGCGCGACGGCCGGGTCGATCGCGAAGGTCGCGGTGCTGCCGTCGATCGTGGGCGCACCCTGCGTGACGACCGTGCCGGCCGAGTCGGAGACGACGACCTGCGGCTCGACGGGGAGCGGCTCGGTGTTGAAGGTCAGCGTGATCGCCGCGGGCGGGGCCTCGAGCTGTGCGCCGTCGGCCGGGTCGGAGGTGAGGAGCCGGTCGTGCGCGGACGCCGGGCCGGCCGTGAGCGTCGTGACCGTCGCGGTGAGGCCGAGCGTCAGGGCCGCGGCGGCGAGAAGGGCGAGCAGGGTGGGCAGGGCCGACAGCGGTCGGCGCAGGGAGAGGGTCATGAGGTTCTTCCGTCCGAGGCGCGGCCGGTGGCCGCACGGTGGTGCCCCGGGGCCCGGTCGTCGCCGGGTCGGCCTCGTCGGGTGCCGCGTCAGTGCGCGGCGAGGGGGCGCAGCAGTGCTCCCGACGGACCGTGCGCCCGCGGCGGTCCGCGCGTCGGGGCCCGGAGCGACCGCCACACGCCGACGACGCGCACCGGGCGCGCGAGGACGACGCCACGGCGGCCGGGGACCGTCGCGCGGGCCGGGAGCGGGAGCGCGCCGCGCGGGGTCACCCACGTGAGGAACCGCTCGAGCGCCCGCTCGCCGTGCGCCAGCACGAGGGCGAGCACGACCGTCGCGGCGGCGTGCGCGGCGACCATCCACGTGCCCGACGCCGCGAGGTGCTCCGGGTGCAGCGGGGACACCGCGCCGTCGGCCGACGGCACCGCGCACACGACCGCGCCCGACGACGCCGCGAGGTGCGCAGCGTGCCCGGCTCCCCCGCCGACGGCGTGGCACGACCCCGGGGTCAGGACGGTGAGCGCCTGGTGGAGCGCGAGCTGCGCACCCCCGAGGAGCACGACGAGCCGGGCGGGCGTGAAGCGCAGGCGGGCGGCCGCCGTCGTGCCGGCGAGCGTGAACGCGGCGAGCGCCGCGAGGACCAGCGGGTCCGGGAGAGCGCCTCCGGCGGCGCGGTGCGCGAGCGCCGTCAGCGCGAGCACGAGGGTCGCCACGAGCGCGGCGCGGGCGACGCGCAGCGGACCGACGACCGGGGAGGGCACGACGGCCACCCTAGCGCGAGGTGTCCACGCCCTCGGCCCGGGACCGCTGCGACGCGGGGGCCGGGGCGGGCCGGCGCTCCGCGTACCGGCCGATCGCGGGTCCGGTCGGCAGGAGCCGGTCGATCCCGACGATCACGAGCCCGAGCACGAGGAACCCCGCCCCGTAGAGCACGACGTTGACGAGCAGCCCGGTCCAGCCGAGCGCGTCGAGGTCGACGAACCCGTACGGGTACTCGCTGCCCGGGCTGACGAACCCGCGGACCGTCGTGAACGCGAAGTACGCGAGCGGGTACAGGAGCCAGCGCGCGGCGTCGAGGCCGCGCAGGCGCCGGTGCGCGTCCAGCAGGAGGAAGTCGGCGACCACGGCGAGCGGGAGCACCTCGTGCTCGATCTGGCCGTCGGTGAGCCCGAGGAAGACGGCGGGCGCGCCCGGGTCCTCGGGCGCGAGCACGAGCCACGACACGAGGCCGGTGATCGCGGCGAACAGCGTCACCCCGCCCTTCAGCCACCCCGGCGGCTGCGGGCGGCGCAGGAGGGACGCGACGCCCGCCCAGGCGAAGACGACCGCGATGAGGAAGCCCGTCTGGTTCGTGAAGTAGACGAGGCCCTCGATGTCCCCGTCGCGCCAGATCGCGCGCGTCCCGACGAGGGCGAGGACGACGAGGAACAGCCGGAACAGTCCGACGACGACGTGCATGCGGGCTCCTTCGCGCGCGGTGTGGCTCCGGTCGAGAGCCTAGTCCCCGCGGCCGGGGCACGACCGCCGTCGGGCACCGCCGCGCGCGTCGGGGTCCGGGCACGCCGAAGGGCCGCGCACGAGGCGCGGCCCTCCGGTGGAGATCGTCACCCGCGCCGGCGCGAGGCGCCGGGCGGGTGCGGGATCAGAGTGCCTGGATGTTCGTCGCCTGCGGGCCCTTGGGGCCCTGCGTGACGTCGAAGGAGACGCTCTGGTTCTCCTCGAGCGAGCGGTAGCCGCTCGACTGGATCTCGCTGTAGTGGGCGAACACGTCCGCGGTGCCGTCGGAGGGGGCGATGAAGCCGAAGCCCTTCTCCGCGTTGAACCACTTCACGGTGCCTGTAGCCATGGTGTTTTCCTTCGTCGAGACGACCGGCCCACGTGCGCGGGTCCGGGTGCCGCGCCCTGCAGGGCGTCGGCGGTTCGGGGTGTGGTCGCGGCGGGAGCCCGCAGGGCGACCGGGCGGGGCGCTCAGATGGCGCCGCGCGTGCTCCAGGGCGGCGACGACGGTCACGGGCCGCGTGAAGCGGTCGTGGACGTGGAAGCCGTCCGGGCGTCGGGTGACCATCCCGGCGTACTCGCCGTCGGCCGTCGCGACCCACAGGTCGTCGTCGGCACGGCGCAGCACGAGGTCTGGTCCGGGCGTGCCCGCGGCCGCAGGAGCGGTCGCCGGGCGATCAAGGATGGTGGAAGAAGTGATGCGTTTCTCTGCTCTCGCTCCGCGCTCGTGGGCGGAGATCGTCGTCGGCAGCGTCTGCTGCCCGGCGCCCGCGGTCGTGCTTCGATGCCGAGGACCGAAGATCGTCGCGAGACCCTGCTCGCGACCTGGGCGCAGCCTTCAGGCTACACGACGGCGTGAGACGAGTGGTCGCCCCGGGCGATGATGGGGGCATGACGACCTCCTCCACCCCCGCCCGCACCGCCCCTCGCACCGCGCGCCGCAGCGTCGCCGTCGTCAACGGCTTCGTCGTGCCCGTCGCGTCCGACCCGATCGAGAACGGGACCGTCCTCGTCGAGGACGGGGTCATCACCGCGGTCGGCGCGGACGTCGTCGTGCCCGACGGCGTCCCGACCCTCGACGCGCGCGGCCGCTGGGTGCTGCCCGGCTTCGTCGAGGCGCACGCCCACATGGGCGTCATGGAGGAGGCCGAGGGCTGGGCCGGCAACGACACGAACGAGATGACCGACCCGAACGGCGCGGCGCTGCGCGCGATCGACGCGATCAACGTCGAGGACGAGGGCTTCCGCGACGCGCTGGTCGGCGGCGTGACGAGCGCCGTCGTGAAGCCGGGCTCGGGCAACCCCATCGGCGGGCAGACCGTCGCGATCAAGACGTGGGGCGGTCGCACCGTCGACGAGCAGGTGATCCGCGAGGCGGTCTCCGTGAAGTCGGCGCTCGGCGAGAACCCCAAGCGCGTGTACGGGGACCAGAAGAAGACGCCCTCGACGCGCCTCGGCGTCGCGAAGGTCATCCGCGCCGCGTTCGTCGACGCGCAGAACTACGCCGCGCGGCGCGACGCGGCCGAGGCGAAGGGCGAGCCGTTCGACCGCGACCTCGCGAAGGAGACCCTCGCGCGCGTCCTCGCGGGCGAGCTGTACTGGGACCAGCACACGCACCGCGCCGACGACATCGCGACCGCGCTGCGCCTCGCGGACGAGTTCGGCTACCGGCTCGTCGTCAACCACGGCACCGACGGCGCGGCCGTCGCGGACGTCCTCGCCGAGCGCGACGTGCCGGTGATCTTCGGCCCGCTGTTCACCTCGCGCTCGAAGATCGAGCTGCGCAACCGCGACATCGCGAACCTCGGGGCGCTCGCCCGCGCGGGCGTGCGCGTCGCCATCACGACCGACCACCCCGTCGTGCCGATCAACTTCCTCGTGCACCAGGCGTCGCTCGCGGTCAAGGAGGGCCTCGACCGCGACACCGCGCTGCGCGCCCTCACCGTGAACCCCGCGGCCTTCCTCGGTCTCGACGACCGCGTCGGCGCGCTCGCGCCGGGCCTCGACGGGGACGTCGTCGTGTGGTCGGGCGACCCGCTCGACGTGACGTCGCGCGCGGAGCACGTGCTCATCACCGGCACCGAGGTCTACACGTGGGACGCGGCGGCGGCCGACGGGCGCGGCGCAGGCCGCGTCGTCGAGCGCGGCGAGCGCTTCCGGGCCTGACGCCGGCCCCGCTCGCCGGTCGCGCGCGGCGTCGCTAGCGTTCCCCCGAGGGCCGTCGCGCCCGCCGAGGGGGACGCCATGGCCCGGACCGCCACCTCGCAGCACCCCGCCCGGCCCGCCGCGGCGACCATCACGGCCACGTCGCTGGTCATGCTCAACGTCGCCGCGGTGGTCAGCCTGCGCGGTCTGCCCGCCGAGGCGGAGTACGGGCTCTCCTCCTCGTTCTACTACCTGCTCGCCGCCGTCTGCTTCCTCGCACCCGTCGCCGTCGTCGCGGCCGAGCTCGCGTCCACGTGGCCCGAGGAGGGCGGCATGTTCCGCTGGGTCGGCGAGGCGTTCGGGAGCAGGTGGGGGTTCCTCGCGATCGCGATGGTCTTCGTCGAGGGCTGCATCTGGTTTCCGACCGTCCTCACGTTCGCCGCCGTCACCCTGGCCTACACCGGACCCGACGCGCGGTTCGACGAACGGGTCGCCGACGACCGGCTCTTCGTCCTCGCGATCGTGCTCGTCGTGTTCTGGGCCGCGACGCTCATCGCCCTGCGCGGCGCGTCCGCGTTCGCCCGCACCGCACGCTGGGGCGGGATCGTCGGGACGCTCGCCCCCGCCGCGCTGCTCGTCGGGCTCGGCGCTGCCTACCTCCTCAGCGGCGAGCCGTCCCGGACAACGCTCTCCTGGGGCGCGTTCGTCCCGGACCTCACGCGTCTCGACAACATCGTGCTCGCCGCCGGGATCTTCCTCTTCTACGCGGGCATCGAGGTCAACGCGGTCCACGTGCGCTCGATCCGGCGGCCGGAGCGCACCTACCCGCTCGCGATCCTCGTCGCCGCGCTCGTGGCCGTCGTCGTGCTGACCCTCGGCACGCTGACGATCGCGGTCGTCGTGCCGCAGCAGGACATCAGCCTCACGACGAGCCTGCTCCAGGCGTTCGACCACCTGCTCGCCTGGGCGGGGATCGGCTGGGCCGGGCCGGTCGTCGCGGCGATGCTCGCCGTCGGCGTCCTCGCCGGCGTCACGACGTGGGTCGCCGGTCCCGCCACGGGCCTGCACGCCGTCGCGCGGGCGGGGTTCCTCCCGCGGTGGTTCCACCGGACGAACGACCGCGGCATGGCGACGAACATCCTCCTGGTCCAGGCGCTGGTCGTGACCGTGCTCTCGGTGCTGTTCGTCGTCATGCCCTCCGTGCAGTCCGCGTACCAGCTGCTGAGCCAGCTCACGGTGATCCTCTACCTCGTGGCGTACCTCCTGATGTTCGCGGCGGTCGTCGTGCTGCGCCGCACGCAGCCCGACCGCCCGCGCCCCTATCGGGTGCCGGGAGGCCGCGTCGGGGTCTGGGCGGTCGGCGGGCTCGGGTTCGTCGCGTCGCTGCTCGCGCTCGTCACGAGCTTCGCCCCGCCCGGCCAGGTCGCGGTCGGCAGCCCGACGACGTACGTCGTGCTGCTCGTCGCGCTCGCCCTCGTCTTCGTGGCCCTCCCGCTGCTCCTGTACCGCGCCCGCACACCGGCCTGGCGGGACGACTCGTCGACGTTCGCGCCCTTCACCTGGCAGTCCGCGGACGCCGACCCGAGCCGGGGCGATCCCGGCCGGCAGGGGTGACGGTCGCGGTTCCCGTGGCGCGAAGCCGCGCGGCGGCGGACCATCGGAACATGCCTACCCGACCCTCTCCCCGCCCTCGCAGCGCCGCGACCGGCCCGGTCGTCGGTCTCGTCGTCCTCGTCGGGGCGCTCGCCGCCTGCTCCGGCCCCGGCCCGGGCGACAAGGACGTCGAGTACGACTCGCTCGACGCGCTCCACCACGCCGCCACGTCCGCCGGCCTCACGTGCCTGTCGTTCACGACCGAGAGCACGGACAGCGAGGACGTCGAGCTGGGCGCGTGCGACGACACGACGCTCCTCGCCGTGTTCGCCGACGGGATCGCCGAGGACGAGTTCCTGGCGTTCCTGCCGCGTCAGCCCACCGAGGAGGGCGAGGCCGCGCTGGCCGGGCCGAACTGGGTCGTGCTCGGCGACACCGGCGACCTGCTCGAGACCCAGGCGGGCATCGGCGGGCAGTTCCTCACCGACGAGTGACGCGGCGTCAGCCGCCGCCCGCCATCTGCCGCTGCGCGAACACGAGCCCGTACGGGAGCGCGGTCGCGGCCATGGCCCACGTGTGCGCCTGACCGGGCTCCTCGCGGAGCTCGACGGTCTGCCCCTGGTCCTCGAGGTCCTGCGCCATCCGCCGCACCGTCGTGAGCGCCTCCCCCGGCGCGTCCTGCCCGGAGTCGAGGAAGACCGGCATCGGGTGCGTGAACGTCATCGTGGGCAGGTAGGTCGTCGGGGTGTTCGCGTCGATCTCCGCCTGCGTCGAGAGCATCGTCCGTTCCGGCCCGGGGCCGGGGTTCCCGTAGGGCTCGATCGCAAGGATCGCCCCGAACAGGTCGAGGTTCCGCAGACCCACGTTGAGCGCGCAGAACCCGCCCGACGACATGCCGCCGAGGACGCGGTGCTCGCGGTCAGCGAGCGTCGGGTACGTCGCGTCGACGGTGTCGACGACGGTCGTCGTCAGGTACGTCTCGACCTGCTCGCCGCCCGTCGTCGAGTCGAGGCACTCGGTGTCCAGCCCGCCCGGCCCCGTGCCGTTCACCGTGGGCGCCACGACGATCGTCGGGTCGACGAGCCCGCGCCGGACCAGCACGTCCATCGTGCGCGGCACCCGCCCGGCGGCGAACCAGCTGCTCGGGTCGTCGGGCGACCCGTGGATCAGGTACACGACCGGGTAGCGGGTCGAGCCCTCGGGGTCGAACCCCGGCGGGAGGTACACCCAGGCGTCCTCGTCCGCGATCTGCTCGGCGGCCGTCCCCGGGATCGCGAGCGTCCGCACCTGGCCCCGGTCCGCGCCGCCCGGCGCGTCGGCCGACAGGTCGGTCAGACCCAGCGCGACGAGCTGCACCCGGGCGGCCCCCCACGTCGGGACGTAGCCGGAGTAGGCGTTGGCGCCGACCGCCAGGCCCAGCACGAGGGACAGCGCACCGAGCGTCGCGAGGGACGCCGTCGCGACGCGCGAGCGCCACGGCCGGCGCGCGTCCTCGCCCCTGGCCCGCCGCTCGTGCCGCGCCCGGGCGCCGCGCCGCGCGCGGACCACGGCCCACGCCACCGCTCCCGCCCCGAGCACCGCCAGCACGACGGCGACCGGGTAGCTCGTCAGGTACGTCTCGGCAGGCTGCAGCTCGCGCAGCACGGCCGCGGGCAGGGCCGGGTCGGTGTCGGGGACGGGGAGGCCGGTCGCCACGGTCAGGACCGGCGCTGCGGCTTCACGAACGGGAAGGCGAGCGTCTCGCGGATCGACGCCCCGATGATCGTCATGTAGATGCGGTCGACGCCGAGGCCGAGCCCGCCGGTGGGCGGCATCGCGAACTCGAGCGCCGAGAGGAAGTCCTCGTCGATCTCCATGGCCTCCGGGTCGCCCGCCGCCGCGAGGAGCGACTGCTGCGTGAACCGCTCCCGCTGGTCGATCGGGTCGATGAGCTCCGAGTACGCGGTGCCGAGCTCGGCGCCGAACGCGACGAGGTCCCAGCGCTCCGCGAGGCGCGGGTCGCGGCGGTGCACGCGGGTGAGCGGCGACGTCTCGACCGGGAAGTCGGTGTAGAACGTCGGCTCGACCGTCTGGCCCTCGACGAGGCGGTCGTACATCTCGTTGACCACCGCGCCGTGCGTCTCGTCCTCGCCGACCTCGATGCCGAGCCGGGCGCACAGGGCGTGCAGCTCCGCGTCGGGGGTGTCCGGGGTGACCTCGGCGCCGACGGCGCGCGAGACGGCGTCGTGCACGGTGACGACGGGCCACTCGCCGTCGAGCCGGACCTCCGTGCCGTCGGGTCGGCGCGACACGGCGTCGCCGTGCACCGCGACCGCGGCCGCGACGACGAGCTCGCGCGTGAGGTGCCGCATCGTCGTGTAGTCACCGAACGCCTGGTACGCCTCGAGCGACGTGAACTCCGGGTTGTGCGTCGCGTCGGCGCCCTCGTTGCGGAAGTTGCGGCCCAGCTCGAAGACGCGCTCGATGCCGCCGATCGCGAGCTGCTTGAGGAACAGCTCCGGGGCGATGCGCAGGTACAGGTCCATGTCGTACGCGTTGATGTGCGTGCGGAACGGGCGCGCGTTGGCGCCCCCGTGCACGCGCTGCAGGATCGGCGTCTCGACCTCGATGAAGCCGCGCTCGACGAGCGACGAGCGCAGCGAGTGCACCGCGGCGGAGCGACCGCGGAGCGTCACGGACGACCGCGTGTCGAGCGCGAGGTCGACGTGGCGCAGGCGCATGCGCGTCTCCGGGTCGGCGAGCCCGCGGAACTTGTCCGGCGGCGCCTTGAGCGACTTCGACGCCATGACCCACGACCCCGCGTGCACGGACAGCTCCCCCGTCCGGCTGCGCGCGACGGTCCCCGTGACGCTCACCTGGTCCGCGAGGTCGACGACGCGCCGCCAGAGCGCGAGGTCGGCGGCGCCGTCGGCGGTGAGCATGACCTGGCGCTCGTGGTTCTCCTCGCGCAGGACGGCGAAGACGACGCCCCCGAGGTCGCGGAGCCGCACGACGCGCCCCGAGACGGACACCTCGTGCCCGAGCAGCAGGTCGTCGACGTCGGCGAGCCGGTGCGTGCGCGGCACGGCCACGGGGTACGCGGGCATGCCGGACGCCGCGAGCACGTCGAGCTTGGCGCGGCGGGCGCGCTCCTGGTCGGTGAGCCGCCGGGTCGGGACGTCGAGCGCGAGCAGCGCGTCCTCCTGCTCGCGCACGGCCGCGCCGAGGGCGGCGTCGGCCGTCGCCACCTGCTGGGTCCCGGTGCCGCCGCGGGCCCCGGGCCACTGCGGCACGAAGCCCTCGGCCTGCCCCGCCGCGAGCGACACGGACGTGAGCTGGGCGGGGGCGGCGTAGCAGAGGTAGCGCGTGCGCCAGCGCGGCTCGTACTTCTGGTTCGAGCGGTAGAGCTGGTCGAGCTGCCACCAGCGCGACGCCGTGAGGACGAGGCGGCGCAGGAAGCGCTGGAAGGGGCTCGCCGCGACCGACTCGCCCTGCTCGATCAGGCCGCGGAACATCGCGAAGTTGAGCGAGACCCGGTCGATCGCCATGCCCGCGCCCTCGCTCGCGAGCGTCGAGATCATGAGCTCCGTGACGCCCGGCACCGCGTCGGGAGACCGGCGCATGTAGTCGAGCGAGACGCCCTTGCGCCCCCACGGGACGAACGTGAGCAGGCCGCGCGGCGCGCCGTCGCGGTCGTGCGCGGTGACGACGAGCACGCGCGGGTCCCGCGGGCTGCCGAGGCGCTCCAGGGCCATCGAGAAGCCGCGCTCGTCCTCACCGTGCCGCCACGCGTCGGCGGCCTGGGCGAGCGCCGCGAGCTCGTCCGCCGGGATCTCGCGCTGGCGCCGCAGGCGCACGGTGTACCCCTCGCGCTGGGGCCGCGCGACGGCGTGGCGCACGGGCCGCATCGACGGCGACGCGAGGTCGAAGGAACGCGTCTCGACGATCGCCTCGTCACCCATCGTGAGGACCGCGAGCCCGGCGTCGCGGTAGGCGCGCGCGCCCTTCTCGCTCGCGGAGAGCACGCCCGGCGCCCACCCGTGGCGCCGTGCGTACGCGAGCGTGCGCTCGATCGCGTCGGGCCACGACGCCGGGTCCCCGAGCGGGTCGCCCGCGGCGAGCAGCACGCCGCTCACCACGCGGTACGACACGGCGGCGCGGCCGTCGCCGGAGAAGATCGCGTCGCGGTCGTCGCGCGTCGCGAAGTACTCCAGCGAGTCGTCGCTGGGGTGCTCCAGGAGCAGACGACGCACGGCGAGCTCCTCGTCCGGGGAGCGCGCGGCGTCGCGCGGGCCGGTCCGCAGGAACACGAGCACGGCGAGCAGGAGCGCGGCGCCCGCGAGCAGGCCGCCGACGAGCGCGAGCCAGCCCGGCGCGCCGCCGTCGATGGCGAACGGCTCCTCGTGCGGCGACAGCCCGACCGAGACGCTCAGGGCCCAGCCGAGCCGCGCCGACTGGTCGTCGAGGCTCGACGGCACGACCTGGAGCAGCGCCCACACGACGCCGGTCGCGACGGCGAGACCGAGCACGAGGACGAGCGCCGCCGTCCACCACGCACCCCGGGCGATGCGGGCGGGGAACGCGTGGCGCGCGGCGACGAGCACCACGACGAGCACGAGCCCGACGAGCCCGCCCGCGTACGCCGTCCAGTGCACGTCGTCGAGCACGCCGGCCGCCGGGTCGATCCGGTCGAGCACGATCGCGAGCAGCATGACGAGCGCGGACGGGAGCTGCCAGACGAGGACCACGAACCACAGCGCGGCCCGGCGCCGGCGCAGGAAGCCGCTCGCGACGAGCCCGACCACGACCGCGGAGAAGAGCGACGGGTACGACGGCACGTTGGTGACCGACAGGACCTCGGCGACCGGGCGCTCGGCGTGGTGCGCGACGGGGCGCAGGATCAGCGCGACGAGGAGCCACACCGCGTAGACCTCGAGGATCCGGCCGCCCCAGCGCGCGACCGTCTCCGCCCAGGGCGACGCGACGGCGGGCGGCGCCGAGGTGCGCCGTCCGCCGTCCGGGGTGGGCGTCTCGCGCCCGACGGTGGTGGTACCCGTCACGTGGTCTCCTCGGGGTCGTGCAGGGTGCGGGCGGGCGCCGGCGCGGGCTGCGCCGGCGGGTTGACGAGGACGTCGTCGGCGGTCTGCCGCTCCGCCGCGGTACGACGGTCCCACGTGGGGCGCCGCAGCGCGTAGAAGAGGAGCGGCGGGCCGCCGAGCACCACGACGACCCCGGCGACCACGATCGGGTAGGCGGTCTCGGAGAGGCCGCTGAACCCGGACGGCCGGACGAAGGCGAGCACGAACGCGGCCGCGCACGCGACGAACCCGAGCCCCGCGACGAACCGCATCGCGGGCGTGCGGTAGGTGCGGACCACGTCGGGCTTGGTGCGTCGCAGCCGGATCGCCGCGGCGAACATGAGCATGTACATGACGAGGTAGAGCGCCGCCGCCATGTCGACCAGCGCGATGAACGCGGTGTTGCCGTTCGGCACGAGCACGAAGAGCAGCGCGAGCAGCGTGACGATCCCGCCCTGCACCGCGAGGATGCCGATCTGGACGCCGGCCTTGTTCCGCCGCTGGAGCGCGGGCGGGAGCAGGCCGGTCCGGGCCGCGGCGAGCAGGCCGCGCGACGGCCCGGCGATCCACGTGACGACCGACGCGAACGCCCCGAGGGCGATGAGGAGCGAGATGACCGGGGTGCCCCAGCTCATGCCCCAGTGGTCGAAGAACGCCTTGAACGCGAGGTTGATGCCGTCGGTCACGCCGAGCGCGGACTTCGGGACGGCCACGGAGATCGCGAGCGTCGGGAGGATGAAGACGCCGAGGATCAGCACGGTCGCGATGGCGATCGAGCGCGGGAAGCCGCGCCCGGGGTTGCGCAGGTCGTTCGCGTGCACCGCGTTGACCTCCATGCCCGCGTACGCGAGGACGTTCGAGACGATGAGCACGATGGACGCGATCCCGGTCCACGGCGGGATGACGGCGGACGCCTCGAGCGTCGTCTCCGAGCGCTCGCCGGTGCCGAGCCAGACCGCACCGAGCACGATGAGCAGGACGGCGGGCAGGATCGTGCCGAAGATGCCGCTCCACGACCCGACCTTGGCGAACAGGTTCCCGCCGGCGAGCGTGATGAGCGTCGACCCCCAGTACAGGACGAGGATCACGACGGCCGTGTAGAGGCCGTTCTGCGTGAGACCGGGGTCGCCCACGACGAACGACAGGCTCGCCGCGATGAACGCGATCTGCGTGGGGTACCAGACGACGTTCTGGATCCACTGGAGCCAGATCGCGACGAACCCGGCCCGCTCGCCGAACGCCTCGCGCACCCAGGTGAAGACGCCGCCCTTCCAGCCGGTCGCGAGCTCGGCCGCGACGAGCGCCGTCGGGACGAGGAAGAGGATGGCCGGGACGATGAAGAGCGTCACCGAGCCGAGCCCGTACGACGCCATCGCCGGCAGCGAGCGCAGCGACGCGACCACCACCACGGTGAGCATCGCGAGCTGCACGACCGACATGAACGTCGTCGCGCCCGCGGCGGGCGCCCCGATGGCGGGCCCCGTGTGGCCCGGCGGCTGCCGGGAGCCGGGCGACCCGTACGGGTGCGGCCGGACGTGCGCCGCCGTCGGCGCGTGCGTGCCGTCGGCCCGGACGTGAGGTCCCGAGCCGCCGGGCGGATCCTGTGCTGCCCCCTGTGCCATGGTCCGTCCTTCCCGCGGTCGCCCGGGTCAGTGGTGGAAGTTGGAGCGCTGGCCCTCGGTCGGCATCGGGCCGGTGAGGGCGTCGAGGAGCGCGACCTCGTCGCGCAGGTCCGCGAGGAACGCGGACGCCAGGTCGTGGCTGAAGCCGTTGCGCACGACGACGCGCTGGACGGTGAGGTCCGTGAGGTCGTCGGGCATGGGGTACGCGGGCACGAGCCAGCCCTTGGTGCGCAACCGCTCCGACAGGTGGTAGAGGTCCCAGTTCTTCGTGTGGCCCTCGCGCAGGCGCCAGGCGAACACGGGGATGTCCGAGCCGTCGTTCCACAGCTCGAACGCGGGCATCTTCGCGATCTCGCCGGACAGGTAGAGGGCGACGTCGCGCGACGTGCGCTGCACGGCCTCGTAGCCGGTGCGCCCGAGGCGCAGGAAGAGGTAGTACTGGAGGAGCACCTGCGCGCCGGGGCGCGAGAAGTTGAGGGCGAACGTCGGCATGTCGCCGCCGAGGTAGCTCACGCGGAACACGAGGTCCTCCGGCAGCGACTCCGTGTCGCGCCAGACGACCCACCCGAGGCCCGGGTAGACGAGGCCGTACTTGTGGCCCGAGGTGTTGATCGACGCGACGCGGGGGACGCGGAAGTCCCACTCGAGGTCGGGCTGGAGGAACGGGGCGACCATCGCGCCCGACGCGCCGTCGACGTGGATGGGCACGTCGAGGCCGGTGGACTCCTGGATCCGGTCGAGGGCTGCGGCGATCTCCGTGACCGGCTCGTACATGCCCGTGTAGGTCACGCCCATGATGGCGACGACGCCGATCGTGTTCTCGTCCACGTACGTCTCGAGGTCGTGGCCGTCGAGGACCTTGTGGTCCTCGGAGATCGGGACGTAGCGCGCCTCGACCTCGAAGTAGTTGCAGAACTTCTCCCAGCACACCTGGACCGCGCTCGAGAGCACGAGGTTCGGGCGATCGGTGGGCTTGCCGGCGGCGCGGCGGGCGTGCTGCCAGCGCCGCTTGAGGGCGAGACCGCCGAGCATGCACGCCTCGGACGAGCCGATGGTCGACGTCCCGATGGTGTGCTCCGGGTCGGGCGCGTGCCACAGGTCGGCGAGCATCGTCCAGCACCGCGTCTCGACGGCCGCCGTCTGCGGGTACTCGTCCTTGTCGATCATGTTCTTGTCGGCGGCCTCGAGGTACAGCCGCGCGGCGTGCTCGTCCATCCACGTGCCGACGAACGTCGCGAGGTTGAGCCGCGCGTTCCCGTCGAGCATCGCCTCGTCGTGGACGATCTGGTACGCCGTCTCTTGGAGGGACTCGTCCTCGGGGAAGCGGAACTTGGGCAGCGCCGTCGCCTCCCCGGGTCTGGCGAAGACCGGGTTGAGCTCGACGACGTCGGGTTCTCCGGTGTGCCTCTCGGCCCGGCGCGTGTTCGTGACCATGTCCGCCCCCTCGGGTTGGTGTGGCCGCGGACCTGCGGCCGCTCTCCCGACGGTACGACCGCGGTCCCGGGACCGCCTCTGGGCGGGTGAGATAGACAACACCTGTTGCTTAAGTGATTGCCTCGGCGTAGCGTCGAAGACGACACAGCGCACGGCACGACGCGGAGGAGGTGGCCGTGGACAAGCGCACCGCCCGCACCGCCGCGGCCCTGCGGACCGCGATCCTCGCGCTCGCCGCGGAGCAGGACGTCACCCGGCTCACGGTGTCCGCCGTCGCGGCCCGCGCCGGGATCAACCGCGTGACGTTCTACGACCACGCGTCGAGCCCGTCCGAGCTCCTCGCGCGCGTGCTCGGCGCCGAGCTCGACGCGATCCGCGACCGGTTCTTCGCCGACGTCCGGGCCGCCGAGACGGCCGACGACGTCGCCGCCCGCTCCCGCGAGGTCGTCGACCACTGGAGCCGCGCGCTCGTCGTGCACGTCGAGGCCCACCTCCCCGTCTACGAGCGCGCGCTGGAGGGTGGCCTCAGCGCGCCGCTGTTCCGGCTGCTCGCGAGCCACGTCACCGGCACGCTCGTCGAGCACCTGCACGCCCACCCGGGCCTCCTGCCGTCGGCCCCGGCCGGCACCCCGGCCGGAGTCCCGGCCGGAGTCCCGGCCGACCCGCCGGCCGGAGCCGCGACCACCGCGACGGCCGACGTCGCGGCGCGCGCCTTCGCGACGTACGTCGGCTTCGGCACGGTCGGCGCGCTCGAGGTGTGGCTCGCCACGCCCCCTCCCCGTGACCCCGGGCTGTTCCCGAGGGTCGCCCGAGACGCCCTGCCCGCCTGGTGGACCACGCCGTCGCCCTGACGAGCCGTCCCCTCCGCCGGTCGACCGCGGTCCCCGGCGGGCAGGTGCGCACCACACCCGCGCGACGACGCCCCCGCTCACGAGGCGGGCCGACGCCGCCGTGCCCTGCAAGGAAAGGAGCCCCACCATGGGCAGCACTCCCGGAAGGGTGCAGAACAAGGTCGCGATCGTCACCGGCGGCACCGGCGGCATGGGCGTCACGAACGCGCGCGCGCTCGTCGCCGAGGGCGCGAAGGTCGTGGTCGCTGACCTCGACGACGCGAAGGGCGAGGCGCTCGCGCGCGAGCTCGGCCCCGACGCCCGCTACGTGCACCTCGACGTGACGAGCGAGGACGAGTGGGCGGCCGCCGTCGCGGCCACGCTCGACGCGTTCGGGCGCGTCGACGTGCTCGTCAACAACGCGGGCATCGCCAACGGCGGCCCCATCACGGAGTTCGACGTCGCCGCGTGGCGCCGGATCATCGACATCAACCTCACCGGCACGTTCCTCGGGATCCGCGCGGTGTCGCCGATCATGGCGAAGGCCGGCGCGGGGTCGATCATCAACATCTCGTCGGTCGAGGGCATGCGCGGGAGCGCGGGCCTGCACGGCTACGTCGCGTCGAAGTTCGGCGTCCGCGGGCTGACGAAGTCCGTCGCGCTCGACCTCGGCCCGTACGGCGTGCGCGTCAACTCGGTGCACCCGGGGTTCATCTCGACGCCCATGACCGCGTCGCTCAACCCGGACGATCTGCTCATCCCGCTCGGCCGCCCCGCGGCGCCCGAGGAGGTCTCGCGCATGATCGTCTTCCTCGCGAGCGACGAGGCGTCGTACTCGACGGGCTCGGAGTTCGTCGTGGACGGCGGCCTCATCGCCGGCGTCCCGTCGAAGAAGGGCCACGGCCAGCTCTGACCCGGCCGCGGCAGGCCCGGTCGCGGCGGGCCCGGTCGCTCAGTGCACCGCGGCCGCGCACGCGACGCAGGTCCGCGCCGTCGGGCGCGCCTCCAGGCGCCCGGCGGCGATCTGCTGCCCGCACCCCGCGCAGACGCCGTAGGTCCCCGCGTCCAGGCGCGCGAGGGCGGCGTCGACCTCCTCGACCCGCGCGGCCGCGTCGCGCGCGAGCGCGTCCACCTGGGCGCGCTCGAACGCGATCGTCGCGCCGTCGGGGTCGTGCTCGTCGTCCGCGTTGGAGTCGCGGGACGCCTCGACGATGCCCGCGACGTCGGCGCGCAGCGCCCGCAGGCGCTCCGACGCCTCCGCGCGCACGGCGAGCAGCCGCTCGCGCGCGGGCCGCGGGTCGAGCGGGTGGCCGGGGACCTCGGGTGGTGTCGTCATCACCCTCCTCAACGCTCGGGACGGGGTGAAACCGTCCCGGACGGGGACTCCTGCCCACGTCCGCCGCATGACAGCGGCGGTCCGCGATGGAAGAGTGGAACCGCCCGGCCACCCCGGGGCCACCGCGCGGACTCGCCCTCGCGGTGGGCGACCGACGGCGAGACCACGGGGGTCGGCATGAGCACGGTCGTCGTCTTCGAGGAGTTCGGCGGGCCCGAGGGCCTGCGGGTCGACGACGAGAAGGTCGGCGCTCCCGGCCCCGGCCAGGTGCGCGTCGCGAACCGCGTCGTCGGCGTCAACCCCGCGGACCTCAAGCGGCTCGCCGGCACGTTCGGTGGCCGCGTCCCCGGCGTGCTGGGGTTCGAGGCGGCCGGGGTGGTCGACGCCGTGGGGCCCGACGTCCCGGACCTCGCCCCCGGCGACGAGGTCGTGTGGCACGGCACGGGCGCGCAGCGCGAGCTCTCGCTCGTCCGCGCCGACCACGTGCGGCGCAAGCCGTCGTCCGTCCCGTTCGACCAGGCCGCGGTCCTGCCCGTCGCGGCGGCGACCGCGTTCTCCGCGCTCGTGCAGGCCGACACCGGCGAGGGCGACGTCGTGCTCGTGCACGGCGCGAGCGGGGGCGTCGGGTCCGCGGCGGTGCAGATCGCGACCGCGCTCGGCGCCCGTGTCGTCGGGACGGCCTCGCCCGCGAACCACGACTACGTGCGCGACCTCGGTGCGACGCCCGTCGCGTACGGCCCGGGGCTCGTCGACGCGGTCCGCGCGCTGCCCGACGGGCTCGACGAGGTGAGCGTCGTCGTCGACCTCGTCGGCACGGAGGAGACCGTGGCCGCGACCGTCGCGCTCCTGGGCGAGCACCTCTCCCCCGCCGACGCCGACGACCCGCCGAGCGCCGTGACCGTCGTCGGGACGGACGCCTCGCGCGCCGCCGGGATCGCCGACAAGGTCGACGCGAAGGGCGCCCTCGACGAGGTGCTGGCGCTCGCGGAGGACGGGCGGCTCCGGGCGGAGGTCTCGGCCCGGTTCCCGCTCGCCGAGGCCGCGGAGGCGCTGCGCCTCGTCGCTGAGGGGCACGTGCGGGGGAAGGTCGTCCTCGACGTCGTGTGACGCGGCGCGCTCCTTTGTGACGCTGAGCACAAGCTCACCGCACGAGCCGCGGGATTCCGCGGCTCCCGCCACGGCGACCGCTCAATCTTCTTGCGCCCCGCGTGCGCCAGAGTGTGGAATCGTTAGCATGCGTAAGCTTCTTGCCGCCACCGCGGCGCTCTCCTGTGCCCTCCTGCTGGCGTCCTGCGCCTCGCCGACCGACCCGGCGAGCGACGACGCGGCGACCACCCCCGCGACCGAGACCACGACCGAGGCGGCCCCCGAGGTCACGCCGGCCGTCGTCGCCGTCACCACGACGTGCAGCACCTTCTACGGCGGCGAGTACTCCGCCGAGCGCCTCGTCACCGAGACGACGCCGCTGCTCGCCACGCCGGACGACGAGGACGCCGCTGCCGCGATCTACACGACGCGCGAGCGCATCGCCGCGGTGCAGAACTTCGCCGACCCGGAGCTCCAGGAGAACCTCAACGGGATCAAGGCGCCCTTCGAGGCCGCCGTCCAGGGCGAGACGGTCAGCACGTCGAAGCTCCAGGCGTCGCTCGACGCGTTCCGCGCCCAGTGCGTCGAGGCCGGGTACGCGTTCGCGTCCTGACGCCACGCGCCGCGGTCCGGACGGCCCGTCCCTCGTCGGGGGGCGGGCCGTCCTCGCGTCCGGGGCCCGCTCGCGCCCGGGGGCGCGCCGGTGCCGGGCTCGTCGCGACCTGAGGCGGGCGGCGAGGCGCCGCCCGGCGTGGGAGCATCCGACCATGCCCGTCGTCGAGTCCTCGCTCGTGGTCCCCGTCGACCCCGCGACGGCGTTCGCCGTCTCGCAGACGACGGGCGCCGTCCGCCTGCGCTGGGACCCCTTCATCCGCCACCAGCACTTCCTCGACGGCGCGACCGCGCCCGCGAAGGGCGTGCGGACCTTCACCCGGCACCGCAGCGGGCTGTCCATGGTGAGCGAGTACGTCTCGTACAACCCGCCGACCAACGTCGGCATGCGCATGGTCCGTGGCTCGTGGTTCTTCGAGAACCTCGCGGGCGGCTGGCGCTTCGCGCCCGACCCGGCCGGCGGCACGCGCGCGACGTGGCGGTACAGCTTCCGGTGCCGGCCGCGCTGGCTCGCCCCGGTCGCCGAGCGCGTCGGGTCGTGGGTGCTCCAGCGCGACGTCGACCGGCGCATCGCCGGCTTCGCGCGCGGGTGCGCCGACCCGGTCGTGCTCGACGCGGTGCACGACGGCGCCTGACGCCCGCGTCTGCGCCCGTCCGCCGCCGCGCGGCACCCGGGGCCACGCGGCCCGGCACCCCGGGACGACGTCGCCCGGCACCCCGGTCGGACGCGGCCCGGCCGCGCGCGGCGTAGCGTGCGACGCATGGGCCCGCTCGACCGCCGCCGCCCCCGGGCGTTCCTCGCCGTGGTGCTCGCGGTGGTCACGGTCGCCGGCACGGCGGGCGCGACGCACGGCCAGCCCGGTGCCCGGCCGCTCGACGCGGCGGCGCTCGCGCTCCTCCTCGTGCCCCCGCTCGCCCTCGTGCTCCTCGTGCGGTGGCCGGTCGTCGCCGTCGTCGTGTCCGTGGGTGCCGCGGGCACGTTCCTCGTCGCCGGGTACGCGTGGGGCCCGGTGCTCGCCGGTCCCGTGGGCGTGCTCGTGGGGGTGCTGCTCAGCGGACCCGCGGTGCGCGCGCGCCGGGTCGCGTGGGGCGGGGCGGTGCTGCTGGCGGGTGCGGTGGTCACGGCGGCGGCGCTCCGCCCGGACGCGCCGCCCCCGGCGACGCTGCTCGGCGGGACGGCGTGGACCGTCGTCGTGCTGCTCGTCGCCGGGACGGTCCGCGACCGGTCCGCGCGCCTCGCCGCGGCGCGCGAGGCCGAGCGCCTGGCGCGCGCCGAACGGGAGCGGACCGCCGTCGCCGACGAGCGCCTGCGGATCGCGCGCGAGGTCCACGACGTGCTCGCGCACTCGCTGTCCGCGATCACCGTCCAGGCGGGCGTCGGGCTGCACCTGCTCGACCGCGACCCCGAGCAGGCCCGCGGTGCGCTCACCGCGATCCGCGCCGCGAGCACGGAGGCGCTCGACGAGGTGCGCGCGGTGCTGGGCGTCGTGCGCGGCGACGCGGGCGACGACGGCGCGCCCCTCGCCCCGACGTGGGACCTCGCGGCGCTCCCCCGGCTCGTGCGTCAGGCGGAGGGCGGCGGCCTCGCGGTCGCGCTCGACGTCGACCCGGCCGCCGCGGGACTGCCCGACCGGCTCGCGGGCGTCGTCTACCGCGTGGTGCAGGAGTCGCTGACCAACGTGCGTCGGCACGCGCACGGTGCCACGCGGGCGGACGTGCGGGTCGCGGTGCGTCCCGCGCCGCACGGCACGGTGACCGTGACCGTGACCGACGACGGCGCCGCCCCGGGCGCGGAGCCGGAGCCGGGCTACGGCCTGCGGGGCATGCGCGAGCGCGTCGAGAGCGTCGGCGGCTCGCTCTCCGCCGGCCCGGCGCCGTCCCCCTCTGGACGTGGCTTCCGCGTGCGGGCAGTCTTTCCCTGGCCGGGCTCCCCGCCCGGGCCGGGCACCGCCGGACGGTCCGACGCGGCCGACGACGCACCGCCGCAGCGCGAGGAGGCACCGTGATCGACGTCGTGCTGGCCGACGACCAGGCCCTCGTGCGGGGTGGCTTCCGCGCGCTCATCGACTCCGAGGACGACATGCGCGTCGTCGCGGAAGCCGCGACCGGCGACGACGCGGTCCGCCTCGCGCTCGAGCACCTGCCCGACGTCGTGCTCATGGACATCCGCATGCCCGGTCTCGACGGCCTGGAGGCGACGCGGCGGATCGTCGCCGATCGGGCGGCGTCGCACGTGCACGTCGTGGTCGTGACGACGTTCGAGCTCGACGAGTACGTGACCGACGCGATCCGCGGCGGCGCGAGCGGCTTCCTCGTCAAGGACACCGAGCCGGTCGACCTCGTCCGGGCGGTGCGCGTCGCCGCGCGCGGCGACGCGCTGCTCTCGCCCACCGTGACCCGGCGGCTGCTGTCGCGCGTCGCGGACGCGACGCGCGCCGTCGGGCCGGTGCGTGGTGTCGAGGAGCTCACGCCGCGCGAGCACGAGGTGCTCGTCGCGGTCGCGGGCGGGCTGTCGAACGAGGAGATCGCCGGGTCGCTCTTCCTGTCGGAGTCGACCGTGAAGACCCACGTCTCGCGGGTCATGGCGAAGCTGGGCGCGCGGGACCGGGCGCAGCTCGTCGTCGCGGCGTACGAGTCGGGCGTCGTCCGTCCGGGCTGGGCGGGCTGAGCCTCCGACCGCCGCGGGGGTACCCGGGGACGAGCGAGGTCGGCACGCCCGGGTGACGACGCGGCGTCGGGCGGGCGCGAGCCTGGGGGTGCGGCCGGCGGACGGCCGCCCTCGCCGGGACCGGCGAGGCGCACCGACACCGGAGGTCGTCATGCTCACCGCACTCACCGGGGCCGCCGGCGCGCTCCCCACGGACGCCGTCGCGTCGTGGGGGCACGCCGGCTGGGGGCCCGGGCCGTGGTGGTTCGTGTTCCCCCTGCTGTGGTTCCTGCTCTTCGCGTCCGTGGTCTTCCTCGTCGCCCGCCGCGCGCGGCGCGGCTGGGGTCCGGGCGGTCCCGGCGGCTGGCGCGCCCCCGGCCCTGACCCGGTCGCGATCCTCGGCGAGCGGTACGCGCGCGGCGAGATCGACGAGCAGGAGTACCGCTCGCGCCTCGCCGTCCTCCGGGAGGGCCACCCCCACCCCTGACGCCGAAGACGACGTTGCTGCCGTCATCCCGCGGACAACGGCAGCAACGTCGTGCTCGACGGCGAGGAATCGCCTGGTCGGCGTCAGGCGGAGGCGCCCACGCGCTCCTTGGTGCCCGACGGCGCGGCCTCCCCGGCCTCGGCCGGCGCCAGGGACTCCGTGGTCGCCTCGGACGACGCGTCGTCGTCCTCGTCCACGAAGAGGTCCTCGGCCGTGGCGGCCTCGTACTGCTCGAGGTCGAGGATGCCCTCGCGCTTCGCCACGATCGTGGGCACGAGCGCCTGGCCCGCGACGTTCACCGCGGTGCGGCCCATGTCGAGGATCGGGTCGATCGCGAGCAGCAGGCCCACGCCCGCGAGCGGCAGGCCCACGGTCGAGAGCGTGAGGGTCAGCATGACGATCGCGCCGGTGAGGCCCGCGGTCGCGGCGGAGCCGACGACGGACACGAACGCGATGAGCAGGTAGTCCGTGATCGACAGGTCGATGCCGAAGATCTGCGCGACGAAGATCGCCGAGATGGCCGGGTAGATCGAGGCGCAACCGTCCATCTTCGTGGTCGCGGCCAGCGGCACGGCGAACGACGCGTACTCGCTCGGCACGCCGAGGTTGCGCTCGGTGACGCGCTGCGTCACGGGCAGCGTGCCGATCGAGGAGCGCGAGACGAACGCGAGCTGGATCGCGGGCCATGCGCCCCGGAAGTAGCTCGAGATCTTCAGGCCGTTGGTGCGCAGCAGGATCGGGTAGACGACGAACAGCACGACCGCGAGGCCGACGTAGATCGCGACGGCGAACCACGCGAGCGACGCGAGCGACGTCCAGCCGTACGCCGCGATGGCGTAGCCGATGAGGCCGGCGGTGCCGATCGGCGCGAGGCGGATGATCCACCACAGCACCTTCTGCACGATCGCGAGCGCGGAGCGGTTGAACGCGAGGAACGGGTCCGCCTTCTTGCCCGACTTGAGCGCCGCGATGCCGATGACCAGCGCGACGACGAGGATCTGCAGCACGTTGAAGCTCACGGACGTCGACGCTGCTCCGGTGAGCGCGCCGTCGTCACCGGTCTCGAGGCTCGTCGAGGCGCCGAGACCCAGGACGTTGCCCGGGATGAGGCCGTTGAGGAAGTCGAGCCACGTGCCGGTGCGGCCCGGCTCGGAGGCCGCGTCGAGCGAGACCGACGCGCGGTTGCCCGGCTGGAACAGCAGGCCCAGGCCGATGCCCACGGCCACGGAGATCGCGGCGGTGATGGCGAACCACAGCAGCGTCTGACCGGCGAGGCGCGCGGCGTTGGTGACGGTCCGCAGGTTCGCGATCGACGCGACGATCGCGGTGAAGATCAGCGGCGGCACGACCGCCTTGAGCAGCGTGACGAACGACGAGCCGATCGTGTCGAGCGTCGTGGTGAGGCCGTTGGGGACCTCGCCCGCGGCGTCCTGCGGGCCCATGGCGAGGGCGAGGGCACCGAGCCCGACGCCGACCGCGAGACCGAGCAGGATCTGCACGCTGAACGAGGGGAACCGGCGCTTCTTCTTCGCGGGCGCGGAGGCCGGAGCCTGCTTCGCCTGCGGGTCGGCCTGCGGGGAGGCCGTCGAGGGGGTCGAGGACACGGAGGACCTTTCGGGGTGACGCGGGCGCACGAGCGCCCGCTCTCGGGAGAGGGGCTCGGGACGTCGTCGCGGGGCGCCGGCAGCAGCGCGGCCCGGGCAGGGACGCAGGCACGGAGGTGGCCTGCGGCCTGACGGGGGCGCGCCACGCGCGTCAGCGGCTCAGGTCGCGAGGCGACCCGGGGTCCTGACGGGTGTGCGGAGGCGGGGAGGCGTCAGCGGCGACGGGGGGTCAGCGACACAGCGCGCTGGCGACTCGACGGAGGTCGACGTCGCGGCGCTGGGTGAGCTGCCAGGCAGGCACGCTGACGAACACGGAGGTTCTCCCGGAACGGTGGGTTCTCGCTGGACGCGGGCATACGGACGCCCGCGGCAACCGATCATACCCGCTCGTGGACAACCGTCCGGCGGCCGGACCTATTCCGGCCGCCGGAGAGCGGCGGGCGTCAGGCGTTCGGCGCGTCGAGGAACGCGTGCATGAGCGGCCCCGCCGTGACGGCACCGCCCTCGCCCGTCTCGACGAACACGGCGACCGCGAGGTCGCCCTGCGTCGCGATCATCCACGCGTGGGACTGGCTGCCGTCGCCGTACTGCGCCGTGCCCGTCTTCGCCCCGGGCTCGCCCGGCAGGTCCTGGAGGATCGACGCCGAGCCGTCCGTGACGACGCCGCGCATGAGCTCGCGCAGCGTCGCGGCCTCCTGCTCGGTGAGGGTCGAGGCGGGCTGCTCCTCGGCGACGGTCTGCACGTCCGGGTGCACGAGGACCGGCGCCACCGTGCGCCCGGCGGCGACGCTCGCGGCGACCGTCGCCATCGCGAGGGGCGACGCCTGGACCTTGCCCTGCCCGATCATCGACGCGGCGTGCTCGGTGCCCTGCGAGTCCGTCGGGACGTCGCCGAAGAACGCGGGCGCGCCGAGCTCGGACTCGACGCCCAGCCCGAGCGAGGCGGCGGCGTCGTGCAGCGCCTGCTGGGACACGGCCTCCCGCTGCCCGATCATCGCCGTGTTGCACGAGTTCGCGAACGCCGTGCGCAGCGGCACGTCGCCGAGCGCCGCCGTCGGGTAGCCGGGCACGTTCTGGAACTCGCGGCCCTCGACGGTCAGCGTGGGCGGGCACGAGACGGTCGTGTCCGGGGTGAGGCCCGCGCGCAGCATCGCGAGCGTCGTCGCGACCTTGAACGTCGAGCCCGGCGCGTACTGGCCCGTCGTGGCGGTCGAGAGCCCCTCGCCTGCGGTCGAGCTCGCCGCCGCGAGGACGGAGCCCGTCGAGGGCTGGATCGCGACGATCGCGCTCGGCCCCTGCCCGGCGAGCAGCGCCTCGGCGGCGACCTGCATGTCCGGGCGCAGCGTCGTGCTCAGCGGCACGCCGTCCACCGGCTCGACCGAGAACACCTCCGTCGGCTCCGCGTCCGCGTCCGCCTCGCCCGGCACGACCTCGATCGACAGGCCCGGCACGCCGCGGAGCTGCTCGTCGTACTGCCGCTGGAGACCGGAGATGCCGACCTGGTCGCCCGCGGCGACCGCGCCCTCCGACTCCTCGACGATCTCCGCCGTCGCCTCGCCCACGCGCCCGAGCAGGGGACGCGCGAACTCGCGCGTCGGGGCGAGGGGGATCGCGTCGTCGATGACCGCGACGCCCTCGATGCCGCGCGCCGCGTCGACGTCGACGCCCGCGGTGTCCTCCGCGCGGACGGTGATGGCCTCGACGAACGCCTTCTCCCCGGCGCCCGCGACGCGCTGCGCGTACTCCTCCGGGTCCAGCCCGACGACGCCCGCGAGCGCCCGCGCCGCGCCGTCCCACTGGGCGGAGCCCACGCGCGTCTTGTCGACGCCGATCCGGTAGACGGGACGGTCCTCGACGATGGGGACGTCGTCGGCGCCGAGGATGCCCGCACGGACCGCCGGCACGCGGCTCACCGCGAGCCGGCCGCCCTGGCCGAGCTCGGGGACGAGCACGTCCGGCTCCCACACGACGTCCCAGGCGCCCGGGCCGTCCTCCCCCTCGCCCGGCTCCGCGAACGTGAGCTCCGCCGTGGTGGTGTACTCCCACGCCTGGTCGCCCGCGACCTCCCAGCGGTAGGCGAGTGTCGCCGTCGCGCGGTCCCCCGCGTCGTCGCCCTCCTCGTCGACGTCCACCGACTCCACCTCGACCGTGCGCTCGTACGGCGCGAGCGGCTCGAGCACCGCCTCCAGGTGGCCCTGGACGTCCTTCGCGGCGCCGTTGCGGAACTCCAGCGCGCTCACGTCGCCGGCCTGGAGGGCGTCGGCGAGCGCGTTCGCGGCGTCGGACGCCTCCGGGCGGTCGGGCGTGCACGCCGCGAGGGGCAGGGCGAGGACGGGGACGAGCGCCGCGGCCGTCGTCCAGCGGGCGGTCCTCCCGCGCACCCGGCCGTGCGGGCCGGACCGACCGTGGTCGTGCGCGACGCTGCTCACTCGTTGCTCCCCTGCTCCGTACCGTTCGGGACGAGACGGACGCTACCCGACGGCACCGACGCCCCCGGCACCGACGGCCGGACCGGACCGGTTCGTCCGCCGCTTCTTCACCTCCCGCTCCTCCTCCCCGTCCCGCGGAGCCGCGGCGCGTTCCCCTCTTCCCGCACGGCCGCACGGTGTCCGCGCAGGTGGGCGGGGGTGCGCGCGGGTGCGCGCCGCGATCCCTGGACGATCCTGCGCCTTTCCTGAGGAACAGGTGCGCCAGCGTTGAGGAGGACTCCGTACTTTTCGAGTCATGACTCTCCACACCCCCGAGACGACCCCCGCCCCGCGCCGCGACAAGCGCCGCGCCTTCGCCGCCTTCGGGCTGGCGGCCCTCGCCGTCGGCGGCATCGGGGCGGCGCTCACCAGCGCCGCCTGGACCGACAACGCGTTCTTCACGGCGCCCGCGACGGCCGCGACCTTCGACCTCCAGGGGTCGCTGGACGGAACCACCTGGAAGGACTCGTCCGACCCCGAGGCGATCGAGCTCGTCGTGCCGTCGGACGCGCTCGCGAACCTCCTGCCCGGCCAGACGCGCACGATCGACCTGTGGGTGCGCAACGAGAGCTCGGTGAAGGCCGCGCTCACGTCCAGCGTCCGCTTCGCCTCGGGCTCGACGTTCACCACGAACCCCTCCGCCTCCGTCTCCGGCCTCGCCACGACGCTCGACGCCGCCGGCGGCACGTCCAGCGACCAGTTCCGGCTCACCGTCACGGCACCGAGCGACTGGGCGCCGTCGAACCAGGGGGCCACCGGGACGCTCGTCGTCACGGTCTCCGCCACCGCGACGGCCTGACCCGACGCCGGACGCAGGAGGAGGAGAACCACCGATGCAGGTACTGCGGCGCGGGGCCGTCCTCGTCCTGTGGGTCCTCGCCGCCTTCGGGCTGGTGTGCGGGGCGGTGTGGGGCGCGACCGCGGCGGGCCTCATCAAGCCTCTCGTCGTGATCTCCGGCTCGATGGAGCCGGGGATCATGACGGGCGACCTCCTGGTCGCCCGGCCGGTCCCGGCGGCCGACCTGGCCGTCGGCGACGTGGTGAGCCTGCCCAGCGAGCTGACCGGCGACCTGGTGACCCACCGCGTCGAGGCCGTCGAGCAGACGGGCGACGACCGCTACACCGTCAGCATGAAGGGCGACAACAACGCCTACGCGGACGCCCTGGACTACACCGCCTCGGGCGACGTCTGGAAGCCCGCGGTCCAGCTCGCCGGCTGGGGCACCGCGATCGTGCGCATGACGACGCCCGCCGTGGCGGTCCCCCTCCTCGTCGGCCTGCTCGGCCTGCTCGGCCTCACCCTGCTCGTCCCGCCCGCACCGCGGCGCGCGCCGGTCCGCCGGTGACCGGCGCCCGGAACGGCCGGCGGGCCGGCGCGACGGCCGGTCTGCCGGCCGGGCGCCGCACGCTGAGCATGCTCCTGGCGGTCCTGACGCTCGTGACGGCGTCGTGGTGGGGGGTCGCGCACGCGGCCGTCGGGCCCACGACGGCCGCGTGGACGGACCAGGCACGGGCCGCCGCGCCCGTCTCCGCCGGCCGGTGGCAGACGACGACGGCCGGCACGTGCGTCGCGCGCGGCGAGGGACGCACCGTCCTCTCCGGCTGCACGGTCCGCTCGATCTCGTTCGAGACGTGGGGCGAGCCGGGGAGCCAGGTCCGCAACTACTACGTGGCCTTCACCGTGCCCGCGGGCACGCGGTCGGTGTCCTTCGACGTCGACCTCCGGGCCGCGACCGGCCAGGAGACCTCGTGGCGGTGGAGCGGCGCCCACGTCGTCGCCGGGGGCCAGTTCACCCCGCAGCAGGGCTGGACCTGCGCCGACCTGCCGCGCGTGCGCGGGGAGGGCGCCGACTGGCAGAACCCGATCTACTTCCAGGTCGCCGAGCAGGGCGGCGGGGGCGCGTCGGCCTGCCCGTGACGGGCGCCGTCGTGGCGCGCGTCAGTCCGGCGTGACCGGGCTGATCACGTACCAGAGGCGCACGGACCCGTCGCCCCCCGGCCCGGGCTCATGGCTGATCTGCACGGACGTCTCGACGTCGCCGTTCGACCCGTTGATGCCCGTGCGGGCCCGCGTCCCGCCCGCGCGCGACGCGTCGAGCGACGCGGGCAGCTCGTCGAGCCACCGGTCGACCTGCGACCGGGGGAAGCCCAGCACCTGCGCGTCGGCCACGAGCTGGTCGTGCACGGCCTGGCCGCCGGAGAGCGTGCGGAACACGTTGATCGCGCTCACGTACCCGCGCCGGGGCTGGATCGTCAGCTCCTCGGCCGTCGTGGTCCACGTGCCGTCGGGGAGCGTCAGCTCGACCTCGGCCGCGCGGTCCGGCACCTGCACGACGGCCATCGACTCGCCCAGCCCGACGGACTCCGCGGTGATCGGCCTGCTCACGTCCCAGCGCACGGTCTCGCCCCTCTCGATGTCGTCGATCGTCGTCGTGCCCGCCTCGCCCCCGCCGCCCTCGCCGCCCCCGCCGCCCTCGCCGCCCCCGCCGCCCTCGCCGCCCGAGCCGCCCGACGACGTCGGGCCTCCCGGGGCGGTCGTCCCGCCCGGTCCGGTGGCCGCGTCGTCCGGGTCGCCGAACGTCACGGTGCACCCCGTCAGCACGAGAGACCCGGCGAGCGCCCCCGCGAGCAGGACCGCGGCGACGCCGGCCCTCGGCGCCGTCCCGTGCGCGCGACGGAACCCCCGGCTCACTGGTCCACGTCCACGTCCCACTCGGTCAGTCTGTCAAGGATGCGCCCGATGCGGGCGGGGTTCGTGAGCCGGTAGTCGGCGATCCGGTCGGACACGTCGGTGCCGATGATCTGCGCCGCCTGGTCCGGGTGCTGCGTGACGAGCTGTTGGTAGGCGGGCAGCGTGTCGTTCGAGATGTACTCCCAGCGGGTCGCCTGGTCGGCGATGTTGCCGCCCGGCAGCGGCGTCTCCACCGTCACGGTGCCCTGCACCGGGTTGTCGAACGTGATGCCCGTGAACGGGATCCCGAGGTTCTCCGGGCCGGGCGTCTCGACGCTCACCGTGAAGGGGTCGTGCTGCGCGTACGTGCCCGCGCCGGGGATCGACGGCTCGCCGACGAGCGTCATGAGGTACGTGAACGCCTCGCCCGTGACCGGGTGGTCGCGCATGGTCTGCCAGTCGTCGGCGATGATCTGGTTCTGCTCGCGCCACAGCAGCGCGGTGTTGCCGTCCGCGAGCGCCTGCGCGTCGCCCGCCCGGCCCGCCTCGACGTCCGCCCACGCCTGGTACGCGGCCCCGTCGATGACGCCGGCCTCGAGCAGCCGCTCCATCTCCTGCATGCCGCCGTTCAGGTACGCCTCGTGCATGACGGCCTGGTCCACGAAGATCTCGCGCTGCATCGACAGGAACTGGTTCTCGTAGAAGCCGAGCTCGGCGTCGGACATCGTCGCGATCGCCTCGAGCGCCGCCCGGTCGACGCCGGGCGGCAGCGCCCGGGCGCCGCTCGCGACGCCCTGCGCGAGCTGCCGCATCATGTCGAGGTCGAAGAACCCGGCGGCGAACGACGGCCCGATCATCGCCGCCATGCCGGCCCACTGCATCCACGGGTTGTCGAGGTAGAGCTCGCCGTAGTACGTGTAGACGCTCTCGATGATCTCCCGGTTGGCGGACGCCCCCGCGGACGGATCCCAGTCGGCGAAGTCGAACCCCGCCTCGCCCGCGGCGACGCGCGTCCAGTGCGTGACGGCGAGCTCCGCGAACCCCGGGGAGTCGGGGTCGACGCCGAGCCGCACCATCTGGTCGTAGAGCGCCGCGACCTGCGCGTCCGTCGCGTCCTCGAGCCAGGCGGCGCGCTCGCCCGCGTCCATCGCGGCGTACTCGCCCGGCGTCGGCGTGGGGACGGTCTGCTGGGGCCCGCCCGGGCCGGACGTGGGTGTGCCGCCCGGGCCGGCGAGGGCGCCGCCGTCGGCGCTCGCGGACTCCTGCTGGTCGGCGTCCGTCGCGAGGCGGTCGGCCGCGGCGTCGAGGAGGCTCGCGGTGCCGGTGAGCGAGGGCCCGAGGGTGGTGGCCCACTCGCTGCGGAACTGCGCGGCGTCGGGCCCGTCCCACCGGGTCGCGGCCTCGACGACGGCCGCCACCTGCGCGCGGTGGGTCCGCAGCGCGTCGGCGCCGGAGCGCAGGCCGGACGCGAGCGCGCGCAGCGCACGGACGTCGGCGCCCCACATCCCGCTCATGCCGTCCCCTCCCGCCCCTGCGCGTCCCCTCACGCGCACGCGTCGACGCCTTCGTCCTCGACGGTCGCACGCCGACGGTACGCGGCCGGGTCGGCCGCCGCGATGGGGACAACTGCCCATGCCCGGACGGGGCGGCGCGCGGCGGCGCGCCTCAGCTCAGGCGGCGCTCCAGCCGCACCACGACCGTGTCACCGACGTCCTTGCCGAGGCGCTCGCGCACGCCCGCGTTGAGCGACAGCATCAGCCCGCCCGACCCGGTCGGCATGAGCCCCACGTTGCGCAGCGCGACGTGGTCGACGGTCGCGTCCACGCGGACCGCGCGCAGCGACCCGAAGAGCTCGCGCGCACCGGGCACCTCCACGCAGGGCCACGTATCGCCCTTGATGTCGACGCCGACGGGCGCGGTGAACGTGTGGTCGAGGAGGACGGGCTCGAACGGCATCGGGTGCTCCGGTGGGTCGTGCGGTCGTGGTCGGGGAGTCTGACCGGTCGAGGGCCGAGAACTCGTCGGTCGTGGTCGAGCGACGTTCAGGCGTCCCGCACCGACGCGCCCATGCGCTCGACCGCCTCCGTGAGCACGTCGACGCCCGTCGCGAGGTTGAGGCGCACGTGCCCCTGCCCGCCGGGGCCGAACCGGCGCCCGTCCTCCAGCGCGACGCGCGCGCGGTCGAGGAACCACGACCGGGGGTCCGCACCCGCCGGACCGGGCAGCCCGCGCGCGTCGAGCCACGCGAGGTACGTCGCCTCGCCGGGCCGGTAGCGCACCGCGGGCAGGTGCTCCGCGAGCAGGTCGGCGAGGAGCCACGCGTTGCGCTCGACGCCCGCGAGGACGTCGTCGAGCCACGCCTCGCCGTGGTCGAGCGCCGCGACGTGCGCGAGCACGGACACGTGCTGGACGCCGTGGCTCGCCTCCTCGGGGATGCGCCGCAGGTCGTCGGCGGCGTCCGGGCCGGCGACGGCCGCCGCCGCCTTGAGGCCCGGCAGGTTCCACGCCTTCGACGCGGAGACGATCGCGACGGCGGAGTCCGCCCCGGGGACGGTGAGGAGCGGCGTGTGGGTCGTCGTGGGGCGCCCGTCGAGCCCGGGCCGCGTGAGGGGCGCGTGGATCTCGTCCGCCACGACGCGCACCCCGTACCGCGCGGCGAGCGCCAGGCCGGCCGCCAGCTCCGCGCGCGTGTGCGCGGTCCCCGTCGGGTTCTGCGGGTTGCACACGAGCCAGACGGCGCGACGCCCGCTCCCCGGGCCGTCACCGTTCGTGGCGGCACCGGTCGCGTCGGCGAACGCCCGCTCCAGGATGTCGAGGTCGAGCCGCCCGTCGGTGCCCAGCGGCGCGTCGACGACGCGGCGCCCCTCGTTCGCGGTGAAGCCGTAGAACGGCGGGTACACGGGCGGGTTGACGACGACCGCGTCGCCCGGGGACGTGAGGACGCGCAGCACCTCGACGATCGCGACCATGACGTCGGGCAGCGTGCGCGACGTCGCCGCGTCGAGCGTCCAGCCCCAGCGGCGCCGGGCGAAGCGCGCGTACGCCTCGCCGTACGCGGTGCCGACGTCGTACCCGGTGTCGCCCGAGCGCAGGGCGGCCGTCACGGCGTCCACGACGGCGTCGCACGGCGCGACGTCCATCTCGGCGACGAACAGCGGCAGCACGTCGGGCGCGAACGTGCGCCACTTGACCGACGTCCGACGGCGCAGCTCGTCGAGCGTGAGGACGTCCAACGGTGTGCGCATCGTGCCCCTCCTCGGTGCGGGCCGAGCGTCTGCCCGGCACCGGTCGGCGGGCCTGCCCCGGTCGGCCGACCCGGCCCACCCTAGGCGGGCTCGGGCTCCGTCGCCGCGGGCGCGCCCTCCTCGGCCGCGGCGTTCGCCGGGCTCGTCGCGAGCACGACGCACCCGCCGACGGCGGCCAGCGTCGCCACGACGGCGGGCACCGCCCAGCCCGACCGCACGACGTCGCCGAGCACGGCGAGCCCGACGATCCCCGGGGCGAGCACCTCGATCACGGAGACCGTCGCGGCGACCGTCCCCACCGCGCCCCGCTCCAGGGCACGCAGGTAGGCGAGCGCGCCCGCGGCGCCGCCGAGCACGATCGCGAGGGCGAGCGGCTGGAGCACGGTGTCGAGCAGGTCGCCGGACGCGTGCGCGCCGCGCGCCGCCACGGCGGCGACCGAGTAGCCGAGGCCGCCCAGGACGGCGAGCAGCACGGGGTGCCCGCGTCGGTACGCGGCGGCGGTGCCGACCGCCACGACCACCCCGGCGACGTTGACCCAGGTCGTGAACCCGGCCGGCGGGTGCGTCGCGGGCTGCTCCCCCGCCGCGAGCGCCAGCACCACGAGGCCCGCGACGACGACGCCGATCGACACGACGTCCGTGCGGCGCAGCGTCGCGCCGAGCACGAGGCGGGCGAGCAGCACGACGGCGACGAGCGACGCCGCGACGACGGCCTGCACCACGAACAGCGGCAGGTGGTCCAGGGCGAGGAGGGAGAGGAGCCAGCCGACGCCGTCGACCACGAGCCCGCCGACGACGAGCGGCTGGGCCACGGCCGCGAGACCGTGGGCCCGGCGCGTCGCGACGGCCTGCATGATCGTGCTCACCGCGTACAGGAGGCTCGCGGCCACGGCGGCGAGCAGCGAGAGGATCACGACGCGGACCCGGGACCGGCGACCGCGGCGGGCGCGACGTGGGCCGCGCGCACGGGCACGCTGGGCCGTTCGGTCGGGGCGGGCACGTTCCGATCATCCGCCACGGCGCCGCGCACCGCGCGGGCGGGACTCCCGGCCCGCCGGACGTCGGGCCGAGGTGGTCAGGCGCCGCCGCGGACGGACGCCGTGGTCAGGCCTCGTCGCGCGCGGGCGCCGCGTCCCGACGGCCGCGCGCGTGGGCGGGGCGCTCGTCGTCGTGCACCCAGCGCCAGACGCGCGTCACGACGAACCACACGACCGCCGCCGCGACGACCGCGATGACGACCTTCTGCAGGACGCCCGCGTACTTCTCGACGACGTGCCACTGCTCGCCGAGCGCGTACCCGGCGTAGACGAAGATCGTGTTCCACACGGCGCTGCCGGCGGTGGTGAGCGCGGTGAACTTCCACAGGGGCATGCGCTCCACACCGGCGGGGATCGAGATGAGGCTGCGGAAGATGGGGATGAAGCGGCCGAAGAAGACCGTCGCGCTGCCGTGCCGGAGGAAGAACTGCTCGGTGCGGTCGACGTCCTCGACCTTGACGAGCGGGAGGCGCTCCGCGATCCACCGCGTGCGCTCGCGCCCGATGATCGCCCCGACCGCGTAGAGCGCGAGGGCGCCGACGACGGACCCCGCCGTCGTCCACAGGATCGCCTCGACGAGACCGAAGCTCCCCTGGCTCGCCGTGAAGCCCGCGAGCGGCAGGATGATCTCGCTCGGCAGCGGCGGGAACAGGTTCTCGAGCGCGATGGCGATCGCGGCCCCGACCGGGCCCAGCGTCTCCATGAGGTTGACCGCCCAGCCGGCGACGCCGTCGAGAGCGGGCTCCGCCGTCGTGGCGGCGGGCACGGCGGCCGTCAGGGCGGCGGAGAGTCCGGAGGGCATGGGTCACGAGCCTAGGCGAGCGGCCCGTGGCGCGAGCGCCGATGCGGCCGGGAGGGTGTGGAGGTCTCGTGCGGAGGCGCGGGACGCGCGGGGGACCGGCCCGCTCAGCCGCGGACGAGCTCGTCGAGGCGGCGGATCGGGTCCCAGGCGCCCGCCTCGCTGTTCGACAGCACGACGACCGTCACGCCCGGCGCCCCGGCCTGCGGCGACGCGTCCGGGCCGTCCGCGGCGGCCACCGGGTCCGGGTAGTGGCGCAGGATCGCGCTCGCCCCGGTGTTGATGCCGTCCTTGTACGCCGAGCGCACCGACCCGTCGGCGAGCAGCTCGAACTCGAGCCCGAAGCCGTAGTGCACGCTCGGGGCGGGCTCGGCCCCGTCCGTGTCGTCCGCGCCGTCGTCGTGCAGCACCTGCGGGGTGAGGAACGCGCGCGTGAGGTCGGGCGGCAGGAGCTCGCCGCCGCGCACGGCCGCCCAGAACCGGGCGAGGTCGCGCGCCGTGACGTGCGCGCCGCCGTCGGGCGAGCCGACGGGCGGGTAGGAGTAGACGTTCTGCCGCCACCCGGTGACGGGGCCGTCGTCGTCCGGGCCCTCGTGCACGGGCTCCCAGCCCTCCGCGACGTCCGGCTCGGCCTCGTCCATGCGGAAGAACCCGGAGCGGTCCATGCCCGCGCGCGCGAACACGTGCTCGCGGACGTGCTCGCGGTACGTCGTCCCGGTGACGGACTCCAGCGCGAGGCCCGCGAGGACGTAGCCGACGTTGCAGTACCGGCACCCCTCGCCGGGCGCGAAGTTCGGCTCCTTGTGGACGAACCCGGGCAGGAAGTCCGCCGTGCGCGTCACGGAGTAGCTCGGTCGGTCGACCCACAGCTCCTCGTACGACTCCCCCGCCTCCTCGTCGGCGTCGTCCGCGATGCCCGACGTGTGGGTCAGCAGGTGCCGGATCGTCACCTCGCGCGGGATCGTCGTGCCCGCGAGGTCCACGTGGTCGTGGACGCGGTCGTCGAGCCCGAGCCGGCCGTCGCCCACGAGCTGGAGCACCGCGACGGCGGTGAACAGCTTGGTGACGGACGCGACGTCGAACCGCGTGCTCGTGCGGACCGGGACGCCCCAGCGGCGCGACGCGACGCCGTAGGCGCGTTCGAGGAGCACCTCGCCGTGGCGTTCGACCCGTACGACGCCGGAGAAGTCGTCGGCGTCCGCGGCGGAGCGCAGGTGCGTGTCGAGGGCGGCGAGGGCGGCGTCGTCGAGCGCGGTCATGGCCCGACCGTAGGCGGGCCGGGGCGCTCCCGGCCAGGACTTTTGTCCCGGAGAGCCGCACGTCGTCACGGGTGGGAGCGCTATCACGGTACGGTCGCCGCATGGCGACCTCGACGACGACCCCCGCGCTCGGCGTGATCCTCCCGCGGGAGCTCCCCGCCGACCTCATCGTGCCGTTCGCGCGCCGCGCGGAGGAGGTCGGCCTCGACGAGCTGTGGGTCGTCGAGGACCTCACCTTCCACGGCGGGATCGCGCAGGCCGCGACGGTCCTCGCCGCGACCCAGCGCCTCACCGTCGGCATCGGGATCCTGCCCGCCGCCACGCGTGCGCCGTCGACCGCCGCGATGGAGGCCGGCACGCTCGCCGCCCTGCACCCCGGCCGCCTGCACCTCGGCCTCGGGCACGGCATGTCGGCGTGGATGCGGCAGATCGGCGTGTGGCCCGCGAGCCCGCTCGCGATGCTCGAGGAGACCACCGCGACCGTGCGCGCCCTGCTGCACGGCGAGCGCGTCAGCGTCGCGGGCCGCTACGTGTCCGTCGACGACGTCGCCCTCCACGCCCCGCCCGCCTCGCCGCCGCCCGTGCTCGCCGGCGTGCGCGGCCCGCGGTCGCTCGAGGTCTCGGGCCGCGTCGCGGACGGGACCATCCTCGACATGCCCGTGACCCCCGAGTACCTCGCCGTCGCGCGCGCCGCGATCGACGCCGGGCGCGCGAGCGCCGGGGACGCGGCCCCGCCCGCGCACCGCGTCGTCGCGTTCTCCGTCGGCGCCGTGCACGACGACGTCACGACGGCCCGCGAGATCGTCCGCCCCTACCTCGCGGTCCTCGGCGAGGCCGACTGGTCCGCCCAGATCGACCCGCTGCCCTTCGCCGACGCGTTCCGCGCCCTGCGCGACGCGAGCGCCACCCCCGACGACTTCGCCGCCGCGATGCCCGACGCGTGGGTCGACGCGCTCGCCGTCGTCGGGTCGCCCGAGGCCTTCCGCGCACGGCTCGCCGAGCTGGGCGCGGGCGGGGTGTCGAGCGTCGTCCTCGTCGCCACCAGCGCCGACCCGGCGCGCCCGGACGACCCGTTCGGCGCGCTCGACGCGCTCGCCGCGGTGACCCGCCCCGCCGTCTGACGGCGGCCGTCGACCTGCGAGACCGCGCCGGAGAGCCGACCATGGGCAGGTGAGCGAGTACGCACCGACCTACACCGAGACCTGGCCCCTGCTGAGCCCGGGAGACCGCCGTCGGCTCGAGGAGCTCGACGACCTCGAGACCGACATCCTCCGCCAGCTCTCCGAGGCGTTCGCCGACGAGGTGGACGCCCCCACGCTCGGCGAGGTCCAGGTCGAGCGGCTGCGGGTCTACCGCGACGCGCAGGCCCGCGCACAACGGCAGCGGACACGCGCCTGACCGCCCCGTGAGCGCCCCGGGGCCGCGCGCGTCCCTCGTCGACACCGTGCTCGGCGCGGTGCGCGAGGGCACGTCGGTCGTGGTCTCCGGGCTGCCGGGCTCCGGCCGGTCCACGCTCCTCGCGCGCGTCCGGGCCGCCGTCCTCGACGACGACCGGCACGTGCTGTCCCTCGCGGGCGTCGGCCCCGGTGCCCCGCGTCCGCTCGAGTCGCTCGTCCTCGCCGGGGTGCTCGACGCCGCCCCCGGCCAGCCCGTGTCGCTCGGGCGCGCGGTCGACGCCGTCGAGCGGGCGCTCGGCACCGGGCCGGCGGTCCTCCTCGTGGACGACGCCGACGCGCTCGACGACACGTCCGCGGCGGTGCTCGGGGCGGTGTCGGCCCGCCGGGCCGCGCTCGCCGTGCTGAGCCAGCGCCCGCCCTACCCGGCGCCGGCGGTCGAGACCGTGCTCGACGGCCGGCCCACGACCGTGCTGCCGATGCCGCCCCTCGCCTTCGAGGAGATCCACGCCACCGCGAGCGCGCTGCTCGGCGGCGACCTCGACGCGGGCGTCGCCGGTCGCCTCTACGGCCTGTCCGGCGGCCTGCCCGGCCTGGTCCGGTCCGTCGCCACCGAGGCCCGGCGAGCCGGTCGCCTCGTCGAGGAGTCGGGGACCTGGGTCGCGCGCCGCGACCTCGTGACCTCGGCGCTCGCCGGTGACGTCGGCCGCCTCATCAGCGGGCTGTCGGCCGAGGAGGTCGACGGCGTCTGGGCGCTCGCGGCGACCGGCGCCGCGGAGCTCGCGACGGTGCACCGGTTCCTGCCCTGGCCCGTCCTCGTCGCGCTCGACGACCACGGCCTGGTCCGCTTCGTCGAGACGGAGGGTCGCACGACGGTGACGCTCTACCCGCCGCTCGTCGGGGATCTCCTGCGCCAGTCGGGGGGAGCGCGGGCGCTGCGCGCGGCGGAGCAGGTCGCCGACGCGCTCGGCAGCGGCAGGGCGGACGAGTGGGACCCCCTCGCGCGCACCGTCGACGCCGCCGTCCCGACCGGCTGGGCCGCGTCGCGCGAGTCGGCGGCCATCCTCGGGCGTGCCCTGCGCCGGCACGCCGCGGCCCAGCTGCTCGCGAGCCGGGACGCGTGGGAGCGCACCCCGACCACGCGGAACACCGTGCGGTACCTCGAGGCGCTCGTCAACGACGACGCGTCGCCGGACGTGGTCGAGCGCGTCCTCGCGCGCGCGCACGACCTCGTCCCCGAGGAGCCCGGCCGCGGGAGCTTCCTCGTCGCGTGGGAGGCCGTCTACCGCGCCGTCGTGCGGCACGAGCGCGACGCAGCCCTCGCGCTCCTGGAGCCGGCCGGGACCACGGAGGCCGACGACGCCGTACTGGTCGCGGTCGCCCAGCACGTCCTGCTCGCCGTCGGCGACGTCGCGGGCTCGGGGCCGTCCGCCGAGCCCCCGCCCCCGCTCCCCCGTCCCGCGGCCGACGAGAGCGCGGAGCCGCCGTCGACGGCGTCGCTGCTCGTCGGGCCCGGCGACGTGGTGGGGCTCGTCCGCGCCGAGGTCCTGCTCGCCCGGGGCCGGTGCGACGACGCGTCCGAGGTGCTCGACGACCTCGTCGTGCCGCAGGCGGCCGACCGCCAGGACGGCGCCTCGTGGCGCTCGTTCACGCTCCTGTGCGCCGGGGACGTCGAGGCGGCCGTCGAGCGCTCGCGCCGCCTCCTGGACCAGGCGCGGGACCGGTTCGCGGTCTGGGAGATCGAGCCCCACGGCTACGTGATCGCCCTCGGCCTCTACCTCCAGGGCCGGTTCACGACCCTGCGCGAGCACCTCACGAGCGTCTTCGCCGCCGGCGCGCACGCGCCCCTGCGCCCGAGCACGCGCGCGGGCCTGCGCTGCCTCGGCGCCGAGCTCTCGCTCCGGGAGGGGAACGTCACGAGCGCGCGCTCGCTCGCGCACCAGCTCGACGCGCTGCAGCTCCTCGCGGCGTCCACGCCGCTCGCCCGGCCGCACCCGCTCGCCGCGGAGCTCGCGCTCGCGACCGGCCAGGCCGGGCCCGAGGCCGCGACGCGCGCGGCGTGGGAGCTCGTCGAGGCGATGGACCGCCGCGGGTACCTCCTCGCCGCCCTCTTCGACGCCGCCTGGCTCGTGACCCTCTGGCCCGACGCGCGCCGCGCCCGGCGGGTCGCGGAGCACGCGGCCGCCGCGCAGGGCACCCTCCTGCCCGCCCTCGGCCGCTACGTCGCCGCCGCCGCCGACCGCTCGCCCGAGGCGCTCCTCGCGGCCGCCGACGACCTGCGCGCCCGCGGCCTCGTGCTGCACGGCACCCAGGCCCACGCGACCGCCGTCCGGCTGCTGCGCGACGACGGTCGCACGGCCCTCGCCACCGATGAGGCGCACCGGCTCCACGCCCTCGTGGCGACCGCGGGCGAGGAGCTCGGCCTGCTCGTGCCGCCCGTCGCGCCCGTCGACACCCTGAGCCCGCGCGAGCGCGAGGTCGCCCGGCTCGTCGCGCGCGGGCTGAGCAACAAGGACGTCGCGCGCGAGCTCGTGCTCAGCGACCGCACCGTCGACAACCACGTCTACCGGATCTTCCGGAAGCTGGGCATCACGTCGCGCGACCAGCTCCCGTCCGTGCTCTGACGCGCGTCGTCGTCCCGCCGGCGCCGCGTCAGTAGCGCCAGGCCCGCATGTCCTCCTGGTACGTGCGCTGGACGGTCGGGGACAGCAGGGTCGACGGCGGCAGGTCGCGGGGCGGGTTGTCGGCCGGGAGGCGCGTGGTCGCCGCGAGGGACGTGGCGTCGTGGAAGCGCAGCCCGTCCGGGAGGGGCGTGCGCGCGAAGGGGCCGGGCACGGCGTCGGCCGGTTCGCCCGGGAGCGAGAGCGCGAAGCCCCACTCCCCGAAGGAGGGGACGTTGACCGTGAGCGGCACGACGGTGCGCCCGGGCGCCGCAGCGCGGACGGTCGAGACCACCTGCCAGAACGCGTCGGGCGTGAAGTACGACGACGTCGCCTGCGTCGCGAACGCGCCGCCGGGCCGCAGGTGCGCGGCGACCATGCCGTAGAACTCCTGCGAGTACAGCTTGGCGACGCGCTCGGACGACGGGTCGACGAGGTCGACGAGCACGACGTCGAACGTCTGCGGCGTGTCCTCGACCCAGCGGAACGCGTCGGCGTTGACGACCGTGACGCGGGGGTCGTCGAGCGCATGGTCGTTCACGGCGGTGAGGAGCCGGTTCTCGCGCGCGAGGTCGGTGACGGCGGGGTCGAGGTCCACGAGCGTGACCTCCTGGACCGAGCCGTAGCGCAGGACCTCGCGCGCGAGGAGGCCGTCGCCGCCGCCGAGGATCGCGACGGACGCGGGCGCCGCGACGGACGTCATCGCCGCGTGCGCGAGCGTCTCGTGGTACCGCGCCTCGTCGACGGAGGAGAACTGGAGCTGGTTGTCGAGGTAGAGCCGCGTGTCGCCCTGGTACGCGGTGACGACGACCTGCTGGTAGGCGCTGCGCTCCTGCGCGACGACCGGGTCCTGGTACATCCCCGCGCTGATACGCGCCTCGAGCCACGACGACGCCGCGAACCCGGCGAGGAGCACGACGAGCGTGACGCCCGCGAGCACCGACCACCGCGGCGGGTGGCCCATGCGCGCGAGCATGAAGCCCGCGACGGCGACGTTGAGCACCGCGACCGCGAACGCGGTGCGCACGAGGCCGAGGTACGGGAGCAGCAGGAAGGGGAACAGCAGCGACGCGGCGAGCGCGCCGAAGTAGTCGAGCGCCAGCACCTTCGACAGCAGCGAGACGGAGCCCTCGCTCCCCCGCTCCTTGAGCACCGCGACGAGGAGCGGGATCTCGACGCCGATCGCCGTCCCGATCGCGAGCGACAGCACGACGAACACGACCCACGCGAGCTCCGTCGTCGCGTACGCCCAGAACAGCGCGAGCACCGACGTCCCGCCGAGGAGCGAGAGCACGAGCTCGTTGCGCACGAAGCTCAGCCCCGCGGTGCGCTGCAGGCGCGGCGCGAGGAGCGAGCCGAGGCCCATGCCGAACAGCGTGAGCCCCGTCGCGACGGAGAACGCGACGACCGAGTCGCCGAACAGGTACGACGCCGCCGTCCCGAGGATGAGCTCGTAGACGAGCCCGCCGACGGCGACGAGGAGCGCGGCGGCGAACACCGTCGGGCGGTCGAGGTGGCGCGCCCCCGACCGCCCGGTGGGCGGGCCGGGGTCCGCAGCGTCCGCCCCGGGCGGGCCGCCGGGCGGGACCTCCTGCTGGTCGAGCACGGTCAGGAGCTGATCGTCCCCGCGATGATGAGGCCGATCGCCACGGCGAGGCCCGCGATCATCACGCCGAACGCGACGTTGTGCTCGTCGACGAGCTCGCGGTGCAGGTTGAGCCGGAACACCTTGTTCGCGACCACGAGCGTGACGAGCAGCAGCACGATGCCGAGCACCGAGTAGAGGACGGTCGAGAAGAAGGACCAGAGGAACGCCAGCGGGGCGGCGGCTGAGATCACGGGGTCTCCCGGGTTCGGGTCGTGGGACGGGCGGACGGGTGCAGGGGTTCGGGGCCGGGACGAGCGCGCGCGGGACGGGTCACTTGCCGAGCCCTCCGCCGCCCCCGCCGTAGACGGTGCGCCGCACGCACGTGCCGTCGTCGGTCGTGCCGACCTGGCCGGTGGTGGGCGACGTCGTGACGACGGAGCGGGGCGTGCACGACGCGCTGCCCGACGCGGCGCGGGCGGCGCACGACCCGAGACCGAGCAGCATGACCGCCGCGACCGCGAAGGCGACGAACCGCCCGCCGGGGACCGTGCGCGGCGCGACGCGACGGCCGAACAGGCGCTGCTGCTCGGCGGCGTCGAGACGGCGCCCCTGGTAGACGGACGTGACGGGGCCGAGCGGTCCGGTCGTGCGCTCGATCGACACGATCGTCCCGTGGGCCGAGAGGTCGACGTACTCGACCTCCTGCCCGACGGCGAACGGCTCGGCGAACTGCCCCTCGACGTGCTCGACGCGCCCCGTCCCGTGCTCGCGCACCGTGAGCGTGTGCTGGCGCCCCTCGAACGTCAGCCCGAGGGTCCGGCCGGTCTGCAGGCCCGAGAGGTCGACGACGGGCGGCCACGCCTCGGTCGGGTGCAGGAGCGTCACGTCGCGCGTGTCGTGGTCGTACTCGACCCAGACGTCGGAGCCGTCGTGGGCGAGGAGCTGCCACTCCTCCCACGTGAACGTGGAGCCGCCGTGCACGGTCGAGAGCACGGCGACGGCGCGCGGCGTCGCGCGCTGCGGCGGGGCGCCGACGAGGTCCTCGCCGACGCGCATCGCGAGCCGCGGGCGGGGCGTCCTGCTCACACGAGGCTCCGCACGGCGACGTCGGCGGCGCCGAGCTCCGCGGCGAGGAGCGCGCGCACGTCGTCCGTGAACGTGGCCGACGCCGGGGCGCGGCACGTCGTGAGGGTCACGTAGGCCGTGCCGTCCTCGGGCCAGGTGTGCACGGCGAGGTGCGACTCCGCGAGCAGCAGCACGACGCTGGTGCCCTGCGGCTCGAAGCGGTGGGACACCTCCCCGAGCGGCGTCATCCCGGCCTCGCGGACGATCGCGTCGAGGCAGCGGCGGACGGTCGGGTCGTCGTCGAGCAGCGCCGGGTCCGCGCCCGTCACGTCGAACACGTGGACGAGGTTGCGCTGCACGTCCACGCCCCTGTCGGTCTCGGTCTTGCCGGCCGGCGCGGGCGAGCGGCCCGCGGTCCGGTGGCCGCCGTCGGGCCGCGCACACCCTAGCCGACCTGCGGCGTCGGCCGACGGGCGGACCCGCCGCGCGAGACCGGCCCCCGCCCGCACGGGCGGACGCCGTCCAGGGGGCGGGCGACGGCCGTTCGCCTACGATGCGCGGATGGATGCCGAGTGGTTCGTCGACGCCACGGCGCAGTGCGCCGTGGGTCGGCAGGCGCGCGAGGTCGCGTGGGAGCGGACGCCGCTGGGCCCGCCCGACGAGTGGCCCGAGGCGCTGCGCCACGCCGTCCGCCTGTGCTTCTCGACGCAGTTCCCCGTCATGCTGGTCTGGGGGCCGGACCTCACGCTGATCTACAACGACGGCTACGAGGAGATGCTCGGCACCGCCAAGCACGCGGGCGCGCTCGGCGCCCCGGCAGCGGTGGTGTGGGCGGAGATCTGGGACGAGGTCGGGCCGCTGTTCGACGAGGTCCTGCGCACCGGGCGGGCGTCGTCGGACCGGGACCTGCACCTCGTGATGAACCGCTCCGGCTACGACGAGGAGACGTTCTTCACCTTCTCCTACAGCCCGCTGCGGGACGACGACGGCCGCATCGCGGGCGTGCTCGACATCTCGACGGAGACGACCCTGGCGGTCGTCAACCAACGCCGCCTCGCGATGCTCGGGGAGCTCCAGGGCGCGCTCCCGACGACGTTCACCGACCTGGCGACGTTCGGCCGCCCCGTGCTCGACGTCCTCGCCGGGAGCCCCGACGTCGCGCGCGCCGCGTTCTACGACGTGCGCGGCGCGCGGCCGCGCGAGGTCGGCTCGGTCGGCCCCGACGCGGAGCCGGCGGAGACCCGCCTCGTCGAGCGCGTGTTCCGGACCCGCCAGCGCGTCGTCTCGCAGGGTCTCGTCGTCAAGCCGCTGCGCGACGCGGTGCGCGGCGGCGTGGCCGGGATCCTCGTGCTCCGGGCGAGCCCGCTGCGCCCCTGGGACCGCGACTACGCGCGGTACCTCGCCGGCCTGGCCGGGACGGTCGGGGCGGCGCTGCGCGACGCCGTCCGCCTGCGCACGACGATGGACGCGCTGCGGCTGCGGGTCGAGCGCTCGGAGGAGCAGACGGCGCAGATGCGCGAGGTCGCGCTCGCGCTCCAGCAGGCGGTGCTCACCGATCCGCCCGACCCCGACCACCTCCAGGTTGCGGTGCACTACCAGCCCGCCGCGCTCGACCGCGACATCGGCGGCGACTGGTACGACGGGTTCGTGACGCCCGACGGCGCGACGACCCTCGTGGTGGGCGACGTCGTCGGCCACGACCTCGCGGCGGCGGTGATGATGGGGCAGCTGCGCGGGCTGGTGCGGGCGATCGGCTACGACAGCGGGGAGTCGCCGGCGCGCGTCCTCGAGCGCGTGGACACGGCGGTGCAGGGGCTCGCGCTGGGAAGCGGCGCGGTCGCGACGCTGGTCCTCGCGCGCATCGAGCAGAGCCCGGAGCAGCGTCGCCGCGGGGCCCGGACGGTGCGGTGGTCGAGCGCGGGGCACCTGCCGCCGATGCTCGTGCGCGCGGACGGCCGCGTCGACACGCTCACGCGGCGCAACGACCTGCCGCTCGGGCTCTCCCCGGGCACCGTGCGGACCGAGCACACCGTCGAGCTCTACCCGGACGACACGCTCGTGCTGTACACCGACGGGCTCGTGGAGCGTCGCGGCCACAACCTGCGCGACGACCTGGCGGACCTCGCCCGCGCGCTGGAGGGCACGCACCGCGGGCCCATCGAGGAGGTCGTCGAGGCGGCGCTCACGCGGATGCTGCCGGGGCCGGGCGAGGACGACGTCGCGCTCGTCGTGCTCCGGACCGGCCCGGAGGACGCCCCGGTGTCCGGGACCGCCGAGATGCCGGGCGAGACGTCCGCGGAGATGTCGTCCGAGCGCGGAGCGCCCGTGGCCTGACCGGTGCGACGACGGGCTCCCGGGGTCTCACGACGGGGTGCTGCGGTCGCACGGGGGGTACGACGAGGTGTCGTCCCCCGCCCGTGACGGGCGGGGGACGACCCCGGCCGGTGCCGCGCTGCGGCGCCGGTCGGCCGTCAGCCGCAGGTGGTCGCGGCGTACGGCGCGACGACCTCCGTGCTGACCTGCTCGCCGTCGACCGTCGCCGTGGCGGTGACGGTCGCCTCGCCCGCCTCGGCGGACGGGGCGCGCACCGCGAACGACTGGTACGCGTTCGCCCCCGGGGCCACGGCGGTGAACGCCTTCGTCCCGAACGGCGTGGCGAGCGTGACGTCTACCGGGACGTCCTCGCCGTTCGTCGCGCGCACGGCCACGTAGGCCTTGCCCGCGAGGCAGCGGGTCTCGGCCGTGACGGTCATGTCGAGCGTCGGCTCCTCGCCGTCGTCGCCGGCGTAGACCTGGGCGACCTCGGCGTCGGACAGCGCGCGGTCGAAGACGCGCACGTCGTCGATCGTGCCCGGCCAGTAGTCGACCGGGTTGCCGCTCCACTGCCCGCGCCCGATCGTCAGCGGGCCGGACGGCGTGGTGCCACCGCACACGTCGGACTGGCCGACGAGCTCGCCGTTGACGTAGAGCTTGAGCTTCTGGTCGGCCGCGTCGCGGACGCCCACGACGTGGTACCAGTCGCCCAGCACGGGCTGCACGACGTACTCCGCGCGAGGCTCGCCGTCGTACGAGAAGGCCCACCGGCCGCCCCCGCCGTACTGGAGGTAGAACGCGCTCGAGCCCGTGACCGAGTCCTGGCCGACGATCGTCGACCACGCGCCGCCGGGCGTCTTGTCGAGCTGCGCCCACGCCGAGATCGTGTACGAGCCGGTCGTGTCGACGACAGGCCCCTCGGTCGTGAACGACTGGTTCGTGCCGTTCAGCCTGATCGCGGACCCGCTGTCGCCGTGACCGGCGACCCACGTGCCGGTGCCCGACGCCGCGTGGTCGCCGACGCCGTCGGCCGCCGTCGTGCCCTGGCCCTCGTCGAACGACCAGCGGCCCGTGCCGGTCAGGCCCGGGGTGCCCGGGTCCACGGGCGCGGAGCCCTGCACCGCCGCCGCGACGACGCGCTCGTTGACGTCCTTGACGCGCGCGGCGTCCATCTTGAGGACGCGCCGGTCGTACGTCCAGAAGCCGTTCAGCTCGTTCTCCACGTCGGAGATCTCCGTGTACACCGAGCCCGACAGGTAGCACTGCGCGGGCCGCACGAGCTTCTCCGTGTTCTGCACGTACGCGTCGGTCAGGGCCTCGCTGTTTGCGACGCCCCCGTACGGGTTGGCGGACACGCCCGGCCACATGTGGCCCGGGACGCTCATCGAGAAGCCGCCGTGCTCGCCGTCGATCGCGGCGCGCGTCGCGTCCGGCTTCGGCAGGGCCGGGCCGGTGTACTGGTGCCAGTCGATGATGTCGCCCGTCTTCGAGTCGCCCTTCGACGCGCAGCAGTTGTAGCCCGAGTGCGTGTTGAGGATCCGGCTCGGGTCGTAGGCGTCGATCGTGTTCCCGATCCGCGCCGTGTCGGCCAGGTTCCACTCGCCCCAGCCCTCGTTGAACGTCACCCAGCCGACGATCGACGGCACCGAGCGGTGCTGGTCGATGATCGTCTTCATCTCCTGCTCCCAGAAGACGCGCGACGCCGGGTCCGTGTCGCCGTTGTTGAACCACCCGCTCGGGATGTCCTGCCAGACCATGAGGCCCAGCGTGTCGGCGTGGTGGTACCAGCGGGCCGGCTCCACCTTGATGTGCTTGCGCACCGTGTTGAAGCCCAGGTCCTTGTGCGCCTGGAGGTCGAACACGTACGCCTCGTCGGACGCCGGCGTGTAGATGCCGTCCGGCCAGTAGCCCTGGTCGAGCGTCGACATGAGGAAGGTCCTCTCGCCGTTCAGCAGGATGCGTTGGACGCCGTCCACCTCGGAGACCTCGATCGAGCGCATGCCCGCGTACGACGCCACGGTGTCGGTCGAGTCCCCGTCGGTGAGCGTGACGTCGACGTCGTAGAGGTACGGGTCGTCGGGCGACCACAGGTGCGCGTCCGGGATCTCGACCGCGAGCAGCTCGTTCGCGGCGCCGGTCGCGGTGCCGACCTCGGTGCCGTCCGCGTCCCGCACGACGGCGGTGACCTGGGCGGCGTCGGACGCGGCGGCCGACTGTGCGGTCACCGCGAGGACGCCGGCCTCGACGTCGGGCGTCGTGACGACGGCGTCGATCGCCGCCGCCGGGACGGGCTCCATCCACACCGTCTGCCAGATGCCCGACGTCGGGGTGTAGAAGATGCCGCCCGGGTTGAGCGTCTGCTTGCCGACGGCCTGGTTGCTGCCGTCCGTCGTGTCGACGACGCGCACGACGAGCTCCTGCTCCGTGCCCGCGACGAGCGCGTCGGTGACGTCGAACGAGAACGCGTCGTAGCCGCCGCGGTGCGTGCCGACCTCCTGGCCGTTCACGTATGCCGTCGCGACGTAGTCGACCGCGCCGAAGTTCAGGCGCAGCCGGTTGTCGCTCCCGACCGCCCAGTCCTGCGGCACCTCGAACGTGCGGCGGTAGAACATGTCGTCCTCGCGCCGCTCGATGCCCGAGAGCGCGGACTCGACCGCGTACGGGACGACGATCTCCTCGTCGAGGTCGCGGCCGCTCGGCACGGCGTCGTCGGACTCCGCCGCCTCGAACTGCCACACGCCGTTGAGGTTCTGCCACGCGTCGCGCGTGAGCTGGGGGCGCGGGTACTCCGGCAGCGGGTTCGTCGGGTCGAAGTCGTCGGCCCACGGGGTCTGGATCCGGAACTCCGAACCGTTGGTGACCGGCAGGTTGAGCGGACCGACCTTCTCGCCGCCGACCGTCAGGTCGCCCTCGCCGTCGTAGACGAGGCGCGCGGTCGACGCACGGTCGACGGGCTCGGCGAGCGTGATGCCCAGGACGTCGCCCTGCGCCGCGACCTGCGCGACGGGCCACGCGAGCTGGTCCACCTGCACCTTGAGGTGGTCGACGAGGCTCTCGTCGACACCGCCCGCGGCGCCCTCGAACGCCACGTTGAGGCTCGTGCCGTCGCTCTCGAGCGCGGCCTGCGCGGGGAAGACGACGAAGTCGTCGGGGTACGTGAAGGCGTCGGTCGGCACGATCTCACGTTGCTGCGAGGGGCTCTGCCACCGCAACCGGAGGTGCGACCCGCCGGTGTTCTGGAACATCTCCATGCGGAACGCGTACTCCTGGCCCGCCTGGAGCTGCACCGGCGCGGACGTCTGCTCGACGTCCCAGTCGTCGACCCAGTGGTCGATGACGAGCCGGTCGTCGATCCACAGCCGGAACCCGTTGTCGCCGATCGCCGAGAACGTGTACGCCTCGCTGTAGTCGGGCGTGATCTGGCCCGTCCAGCGCGCGGACGTGCGCTCGCCGCGGCCGGTGAGCTCGGCGAACGTCGGGACCAGGTTGGGGAACTCGATCCGCTGGTCGGGGATCGTGGCCTTGAGGTCGGTGAGCGGCCAGCCGGGTCCGCCGGACAGGAAGTACTCGCCCTTGAGCCCGTTGTCGAGGGCGAGGTCCTGGGCCGCGACGTCCTGCGTGGCCTCGTCGGTCGGGGCCGACGGCGTCGCGGTCGCGCCCGCCGCCGTCGCCACGGCCAGGGGCACCGTGAGCGCGGCGGCCAGTGCCGCCGCCAGGATCCTCGCCGGTCTGCCCCGTGGGGGTGCTACCGCTGTCATGGACTGCATCCGTGCTTCCTCCTCGTCGAGTGAATCCAGGGACTGCACGACGCGGCGGCGAACCGGGCACCGATGCTCCGGCGGTCGCCGTCCTTGGCGCACCGCACAACGTCTCCCCAGAATCAAACAACTTCCACCAGAAAAAGACAACACGGCACAGCACAGAACAACCGATCGGCCGTCACGAGGCGTCAGTGCTCGCACGCAAAAGCCCTCGGCCAGGGGCCGAGGGCTGCGGAGGGATCAGCGGTGGATGAGCGACGTCCAGTCGGGCGGCACGCGGTCGGCGGGGCCGGGCGACCCCTGCTCGGGCGGGCGGGACAGCGGCGCGGCGAGGTGCGGGCCCTCGAGCACCTGCTCGGTCTCGAAGTCCCAGTACCACTCCTCGCCCGGCTCGAACGAGCGCATGAGCCGGTGGCCGGTCTCGTCGTAGTGCGCGGTCGCGTGCTGCGCGGGCGACGTGTCGCAGCAGCCCACGTGCCCGCACGTCGCGCACCGGCGCAGGTGCACCCACCAGCCGCCGGCCTCGTCGCACTCGGCGCACCCGGTGCCGCTCGGGGGCACCTCGACACGTACCGCGGTGGCGAGGGCGGCCGCGAGCACAGGGTCGTCGAGACCCTCGCCGTTGACGTTCGGCGCGCGGTCCGTCGTCACCGCGCCCCCGCCCCGGCGGCCCGGACGACCGGCGCCCACGCCTCGGGGTCGAGAGCAGGCGCGGGTTCTGCCGCAGCCCAGGCGCGGCAGTCGTCGATCGTCGCGGAGAGCAGCGCGCGCAGGCGCTCGTCCGGGTCGCTCACGCACGCCTCGGCGATGCCCTGTACCGCCGCGGAGATGATGCTCGGTGCGGCGTCGCGCACGAACCGCGTGGGCCGCAGTCGCGCGCCCTCGCAGAACCGCTGCGCCCACCGCGCGGTGCGCGGGCAGCTCGCGAGCGCGTCGGCCGACTCGGCGCTCAGCGTGCCGGCAGGGCGGTCGTCGAGGACGTCGAGCATCTTCTCGGCACCGATGATGGCCACCGCGAGCGTCTGCTGCCGGTCCGCCGGGGAGATCGGCAGCGCCGTCACGGCGGCGCGCAGCGCGATGCGCACGTCCCAGTGCGGGTCGTCGCTCGTGAGCCCGATGACGGACGGGATGAGCGGCGCGAGCCTCGGACGCTCCGGGTCGACCGTGAGGTCGTTCACGGCGCGCGCGAGCATCGCGAGCAGCGGATGGGTGCACCGTGGATGGTCGCTCCAGCGCTCTCCCGCGAGATACGACGCGAGCTCCATGAAGCACGCACCCTTCTTCGGGTTGCGGTGCTTGCCACGGCCCAGCATCGGCAGCATGTCGTAGGTGTCGGTCACGAGGTCACCCCCACAGCGGGTCCGGTCCTTCGTCCAGTCTGCGCCGGGGTCCCGCCGTTGGCAACGGGAGGAGTGACGCAGGACACACCACGATCGGTACGGGTCGTCCCGTACCGGTGCGCGCGGCCGTGTACGGAGACCACGTAGGGGTGTTGTCCAGCGTCTCGGGACGCTCCTAGCGTCCTGGACGCGACCGAGCGACCGCCCGGCCGCGTCGGAACGACAAGGGGAGGCGTCGAGGATGACTCGTGCCGTGCGCAGGACCGGAGTACGGGCGACCGCCGTGGGCGTCGCCGTCGTGGCGACGGGCTTCCTGGTCCCGGCGTCCGCCTCGGGCGGCTGGGACTACGCCGAGCGAGGACCGGAGACCTGGGGCGACCACTACCCGGCCTGCGAGGGTGCCGCGCAGTCGCCGGTCGACATCCGTCGGGGGTCCGCCGTCGACGCCGACGGCACTCCCGTCGAGGACGTCACGCTGGACTACGCGCGCTCGAGCGAGGTGACGGTGCGGCACACCGGGCACACCGTGCAGGTCGACGTGCCGGCCGGCGCGGGCACGCTCGACGTGGGCGGCACCGCCTACGAGCTGCGTCAGCTCCACTTCCACACGCCGAGCGAGCACCGGCTCTCCGGGGTGGCGCAGCCCGTGGAGCTGCACCTGGTCCATGCCACGCCGGACGGCGGCCTGGCGGTCGTGGGCCTGCTCTACCGCGAACGTGCGGCGGACGCGGCGCTGCGCCCGGTCCTGTCCGACCTGCCAGAGTCCGCGGAGGACGACGCGCGCCGGGTCACGCTCGCCCTCGACCGCGTCGTCCCGGACGACCTGGACGTCTACTCCTACGCGGGGTCGCTCACGACGCCGCCCTGCTCCGAGACCGTCACGTGGTTCGTGGCGCAGGACGTCCGCTCGCTCTCGTCGGGACAGGTGAGCGGGTTGGAGGAGCTCTTCGACGGGCCCGAGTTCCCCCAGGGCAACGCGCGCCCGGTCCAACCGCTCGGCGGACGACCGGTCCTCGCGACGGAGCTGGAAACGGAGCTGGAGACGGACTGACCGCGGACCGCGTCACCGCGTCCCGCGCCGCCGGTCTCGGTGCCGGTCTCAGTGGCGGGCGCGGCGCGCGAGCGCCCGCAGGGCCCACACCCCGACCCCGGCCGCCGCGACCCACGGCCCCGCCACAATGACCGGGTCGAGGACCTGGTGCCGCGTGTCGACCCGCCCGCGCCGCGACCGGATCCCGTGCCCGTGGATCTCGCCGACGACGCCGGTCTCGGTCACCGGGTCGTCCGGGTGCAGCGAGGCGAACGACCGCAGGTGGCTCTCGACGGCGTCGACGCGGTCGCCCGCGAGGAGCAGGAGCCAGTGGGCGGCCCGGCCCTCGCTGAACCGGCGGTACGCATACCGCCGGACCGCCCCGGACGCCCCGTGCAGCGGTGCCGACGTGCCGAACACGGGGGTCAGGTGCGCGTGCTCGACCGACCGCTCGCGCGGCCGGAGCTCGGGCTGCTGCTCCGGGACGTCCCAGTGGGCACCCGTGGCCGCGGGGTCGTAGACCTCGCGCGGGTACGACGGCCGGTCCCTCGGGTCGAGGTCGACGCCCCAGCCGGGGACGCGAGCACGGAGCGCGTCGGCGTCCACGGGTCGCCGTGCGGGGCCGGCGACGTAGGGCGTCTCGGTGGCCGGGGGCCGGGTCGCGGTGGTCGGGTCGAGCGGTGCGGCGTGCGTCATGGTGCTCCTCCTCAGTCCTCGTCCACGACGACGACGGGCTTGATGCACCCGTCGAGCTTGGCGGAGAAGATGTGGTAGCCCTCGGCGATGTGCTCGAGCGGCACGTGGTGGGTGATGACGTCGCGCGGCGTGAGGTAGCCCGCGCGGACGTGCTCCAGGAGCCGGGGCCACTGCCGCTTCACGGGGGCCTGGTTCATGCGGAGCGTGAGCCCCTTGTTCATCGCGTCGCCGAACTTCACCGACGTGAACAGCGGGCCGTAGGCGCCCATGACGGAGACGGTGCCGCCCTTGCGCACGGCGTCGATCGCCCAGTTGAGCGCGACCGGCGAACCGGCCTGGAGCTTGAGCTTCGCGCTCGTGACGTGCTGGAGCAGGTTGCCGTCGGCCTCGGCCCCGACGGCGTCGATCACCCGGTCGGCGCCGAGCCAGTCCGTCTCCTTCTTGAGGTGCAGGACGACGTCGTCGACCTCGGTGAAGTTCACCGTCTCCGCGAGCGCGAACTCGCGGGCCTTGGCGAGCCGGTAGTCGAGGTGGTCGACGACGATGACGCGCGCCGCGCCGAGCAGCCACGCCGTGCGGGCGGCGAAGAGCCCGACCGGGCCGGCGCCCAGGACCACCACGACGTCGCCCGCCGCGATCTCGGCGAGCTGCGCGCCGAAGTACCCGGTCGCGAGCGCGTCCGTGCACAGGAGCGCGTCCTCGGGGTGGAGCCAGTCCGGGATCACCGACGGCCCGACGTCCGCGAAGGGGACGCGGACGTACTGCGCCTGACCGCCGTCGTACCCGCCGGTCGTGTGCGAGTAGCCGTAGATGCCGCCCACGGCCGTCGCGTTGGGGTTGACGTTGTGGCAGTTCGAGTAGAGGCCCCTCGCGCAGAAGAAGCACGAGCCGCAGTAGATGTTGAACGGCACCATCACGCGGTCCCCCACGCTGAGGTTCCGCACCGACGGGCCGACCTCCTCGACGACCCCGACGATCTCGTGGCCGAACGTGTGACCGACCCGGGTGTCGGGCATCATCCCGTGGTAAAGGTGCAGGTCGGAGCCGCAGATCGCCGCCCGCGTGACCCGGACGACGGCGTCGTTCGGGTGCTCGATCACCGGCTCCGGCTTCTCCTCGACCCGGACCTTGTACGGCCCGCGGTACGTCATGGCTCGCATCGTGCCTCCTCGGTGCTCGGCTGGTCTCCCCAGCCTGCGCGCGACCCCCTCACCCGCATCTCAGGGCGGGGAGCACCGCGACCGCCCCAGGACCGGACACGGACGGACGCGCCGGTGCCTTAGACGCGGGAGCCCACCTCAGACGCCTCAGGCCACGGGCGACGCCCGGCCTAAGGCACCCCCGGACGAACGGTGCGCGGTCGACCGATGCGACGGCCCGGTGCTCAGGACGACTGTGAGTGTCGGACAGGCAGGGAGCCTGGGAGACGGGGACGACCATGAGCACGCACATCGATCCGACGTTCGACGCGGACCTCGAGTACCGCGCCGAGCGCCTGCGGGCGGACCTGCGGCACGACGAGCCCGCGCTGCTGCACTGGTGGCGCGGCCGTCGTCGTCGCCACGACCACCCGGCGCGGTGACCGCGCCGCCCGACGCCGCCGACGAGGTACCTCTCGCCGGCGGCGTCGTCGTGTCCGGCGAGGTCTCCCGTCCGGCCGGGGGCGGCCGATCGGCTGGTCACGTGTCGGTGCCCGCTGCGAGGATGGGGACCGTGCCCCGACCCTCCACGCGCGCGCCCTTCGTGGCCCGCGCGGCCGAGCTCGACGTGCTCGCCGCGGCGGTCGAGCGCGCGCGCCGCGGCGAGCCGGGCGTCGTGCTCGTCGGTGCGGACGCGGGGGTGGGCAAGACGCGCCTCCTCACGCGCGCGGCGGAGCTCGCCGCCGGGACGGGCGCGACGGTGGTGTGGAGCCACTGCGTCGACCTCGGCGAGGTCGGCCTCCCCTACCTCCCCTTCTCCGAGGCGCTCACGACACTGCGCGCCCAGCACCCCGCCGTCGACGAGACGGTCGCGGCCCGTCCCGCGCTCGCACGCCTGCTCGACGCCGGCACCCCGGCCGACGACGAGCAGAGCCAGGGCGAGCGCCTCCAGCTCTTCGAGAGCGTCGCCGCCGCGATCGCGGCGTCCGGGACCCCCGAGGCGCCGCTCGTGCTCGTCGTCGAGGACCTGCACTGGGCGGACCCGTCGAGCCGCGACGTCCTGCGCTTCGTCGTCGCACGCCTGCGCGCCGAGCACGTCCTCGTCGTCGCGAGCTACCGCGCGGACGACCTGCACCGCCGCCACCCTCTGCGCCCGGTGCTCGCGGAGCTGCTGCGCCACCCGCGCGTCGAGCACGTGCAGCTCTCGCCCTTCACCGAGCGCGAGCTGCGGGAGTTCACGACGGCGCTCGCCGGCAGCCCGCTGCCGCCCGCCGCGTTCGAGTCCGTGCGCACGCGCTCCGAGGGGAACGCCTACTTCGCGGAGGAGCTCGTCGAGTCGGGCCTGGGCGACGAGCTGCCGTGGTCGCTCGCGGACGTGCTGCGCGCCCGTTTGGAGGGGCTCGACCCGGCCGTCCAGCACCTCGTGCGCGTCGCGTCGGTCTCGGGACGCCAGGTGAGCGAGCCGCTCCTGCGGGCCGCGCTGGCGCGGGACACCGACGAGGGCGAGCCCGCGGACCGGTCGTCCGGGCGTCCGTTCGACGCCGCGCTGCGCGAGGCCATCGCGCACCACGTCCTCGCGGTCGAGGGCGACGGCGCGCGCGACACGGTCGTGTTCCGGCACGCGCTGCTCGCCGAGGCGGTCGCGTCCGACCTGCTCCCGGGCGAGCGCGTCGGCGTGCACCGCGCGTACCTCGCGGCGCTCGACGACGACCCGGCGCTCGGCTCCCCCGCCCTGCGGGCCCACCACGCGCTCGCCGCGCACGACCTCCCGGCCGCGCTCACCGCGTCGCGCGCCGCGGCGCGCAAGGCGGCGCGCGTGCTCGCGCCCGCGGAGGAGCTGCGGCACCTCGAGCAGGTGCTCGCGCTGTGGCAGGCCGTGCCCGACGCCGCGACCCTCCTCGGCGAGGACCGCGTCACCGTCGCGCTCGCCGCCGCCGGTGCCGCGAGCCGCGCGGGCGAGCCGGACCGCGCGGTGGCGCTGGCGCGCCGCGTCGTCGAGGGCACCGCCGACGACCCGATGCGGCAGGCGTCGCTGCGGCACGTGCTGTCCCGGTACCTGCTCGGCACGGAGGAGGTCGAGGAGACCCTCGCGCACACCGAGGCGGCGCTCGCCGTCCTGCCCGTCGAGCCGCCGTCGCTCGACCGCGCGTGGACGCTGGCCATGCGGGCGCGCGCCGCGATGAACGCCGACCTCGACGAGCTCGCCGCCGAGGTCGCGGCCGAGGCGATCGACGTCGCGCACCGCCTCGACGCGCCCGACGTGGAGGCCGACGTGCTGACCACGATGGCGATCCTCGAGGTCGCCGACGACGACCGCGCCGCGGTGCTGCTCGCCCAGGCGCGCGAGCGCGCGGTCGAGGCGGGCGACATCCTCACCGAGCTGCGCTGCTGGTACAACATCGCCGCGAACCGCTACTACGCGGGCCGCATCGACGAGGCCCTCCAGGTCACGGAGGACGGCCTCGACCGCGCGCGGGCGACCGGTCTCGGGTGGAGCGCGTACGGCGTGGAGCTGCGCCTGTTCCGCGACCTCGTCCGGTACGTGCTCGGCGACCTCACCCCCACGGACACCGCGGGCGAGACCATGCCCGAGGGCTCCGCGCCGCAGCTCTCGTGCGTCCAGCTCTACGCCGCCGTCGCGCGCGGCGACGCGGACGCGATCGCGCGGGGCACCGCGCTGCGGCGCGACTGGTTCCGGGACGGGCAGATCGCGCTCATCTCGGGCGGCTGCTCGATCGACGCCCTCACGTGGGCCGGGCGCCGCGACGAGGCGGTGGCGCTCGCCGTCGAGCTCGTCGACCACCTGGGCCGCACGTGGAGCGACTACTTCCTGGGCCGCATCTGGATCTCCGCCCTCGCGCTCGCCGCGCTCGCCGACGCCGCGGACGCCGCGCGCCTCCAGGGCGCGGCGGGGGCCGCCACGGTCCGCGAGCTCGTCGCCCGTGGGGCCGAGCTGCTCGACGCCGCCCGCACGACCGCCGAGCGCGGCCGCCCCCGCGGGGGTCGGCTCGGGCCGGAGGGCCGCGCGTGGCTCGCGCGCGCGGCGGCGGAGCACTCGCGCCTCACCGGCACGGACGACCCCGCGCTGTGGGAGGAGACGACGCGCCTCTTCGACTACGGCTACCGGTACGAGGTCGCGCGGTCCCGGTTCCGGTGGGCCCAGGCCCTGCTCGGGGCGGGCGACCGCAACGCCGCCGAGATCGAGGCGGCGCAGGCGCTCGAGGAGGCCGAGGCCATGGGCGCGGCGCCGCTCGCCGAGGCGGTCCGCGCGCTCGGGCGGCGCGGTCGCCTCGACCTGCCCGGCGTCCGCCGATCCACGACGGCCGTCCTCACCGAGCGCGAGGAGGAGGTGCTGCTGCTCGTCGCGCAGGGCCTGACCAACCGGCAGATCGGCGAGCGCCTGTTCATCTCCGGGAAGACCGTCAGCGTGCACGTGTCGAACGTCCTCGCCAAGCTCGGCGCGTCAGGGCGCGCCGAGGCCGTCTCGCTCGCGCACCAGCGCGGGCTGCTCGAGGTCTGACGCGTGGACCCGTCGCCCGGGGCGCTCGTGCTCGTGCGGCACGGGCAGAGCACGTTCAACGCGGGCGACCGCTTCACCGGACTGCTCGACGTGCCGCTCTCCGACGTCGGGGTCGCCGAGGCACGCCGCGCGGCGCGGCTCCTCGCGGACGCCGTCGCGCGCGAGCCCGCGCTCGCCCCGCGGCGCGTCGTGACCTCGCCGCTCGTGCGCGCGTCCGCGACGGCCGCCGTCGTGGCCGAGGCCCTGCCCGGGCCCCCGCCGCTCGCGGTCGAGTGGCGGCTCGTCGAGCGGCACTACGGCGCGTTCACCGACAAGCTGCGCGACGTCGTCCGCCGCGACTACGGCGAGGCCGCCTACTGGCGCTACCGCCGGTCGTACCTGCACCGGCCGCCGCCGCTCGCCGACGACGACCCGGCGCGCGCCCTCGTCGACGACACGCTCCTGCGCCTGCCCGACGCCGCGCGCGCCACCCTGCGGCCGGACGCCGAGTCCCTCGCGGACGTCGTCGAGCGCCTGCGCCCCTTCTGGGCCGCCACCTGTGTGCGGCTCCTGCACGGGGAGGTGGCGCTCGTCGTCGGGCACGGCAACTCGCTGCGCGCCCTGTCCGTGCTCGTCGACGACCTCACGCCCGAGGAGGTCCAGGAGCTCGACGTGCCCACCGGGCACCCGCTCGTCCACCGCTTCACGGCCGGGCCCGACGGCGCGCTCGTCCCCGAGGTCCGCGGCGGCACCTACCTCGACGCGCAGGGCGCCGAGCACGCGGTCACGGACCTCCGGGCCCGCGGGGGCACCTGACGGGCTCGTGCCGCCCGCGGCGGAACCTGGAGCCGAGCCCCCGCGCCGGGGTGGCGGTCACGGTCCGGCCGCGATCGCTTCGGCCCACTCCGCGAAACGCGCCGACGAGACCAGAGACACGTCGATCTGGCACTGTCGCCAGGCGTCCCCGTCCACACCGCTCGGGTCGAGGCCCCAGCGGCTCGGCAGCACGTCCGGCTCGGCCCCCCGCGCGGCGAGGCACGTCCGGAGCCCGGTCTCCTGCTCGTCCCTGGGCTCGGCGATGACCGGGAGGAGGCGGTCGAGGACCGACCGGTCGAGCACGGAGGGCGGCGCCTCGACCGGCACCACCTCGCGTGTCGACGGGTCGTACGAGAACCGGCAGGCTCGGTCCTGGCGCGGGTCGGTCAGCGGCGAGCCGCAGGTGTCGAGGGAGTTCGAGGTCCCGTCCGAGTACGTCGTGGAGGACAGGACGCCGCGGACGTCCGTCACCCGCCCCGCCTCCGGCCCGAAGAGCGCGGCGTTGAGGAACACCCCGCCCGCCCAGGCGTCGGGGAGCCGGAACGTCGGGCCGGTGGCGCCCGGCGGCTCCCCGGCCACGGCCACCCACGTCTGATGGCGGTCGCGCTCCCACGACGGGTCCGACCCGGCCGAGGTGCTGGACGACTGCACGCTCAGCACGAGCCCGTCCTCCCCGCCGGCACGCTGGAGCAGCATCAGGTGCTGGAAGCCGTCGTGCACGAGGGTCCCGGCGTCGTCGCCCCGGCGCAGGGCGGCGAGGTCGTCGTCGTCTCCCGCGAGGACCCGCAGACCCCGCGCATCCTCGCCGGCCGACGGCGCCGGGTCGTACTCGACGAGGAACCGCTCGCCGTCGCGCCACGCGCCGAGACCGAGGTCGAGGACGTACGTGCCGTCGTCGCGCAGGTACGTGGCGGGCTCGGCGACGGCGACGACGCCGGGCGCGACGTCGACCGTGGTCGGCTCGTCGACGAGCACCTCGTACCCCGGGGAGCCGGTGACGACCTCGCGCGCGAGCTCGCGCACGCCGCCGGGGCCGCCCGCCGTGACGACGCCCGTCCCGACGAGCCCCAGCGCGACGACGCCCGCGACCCCCGCGAGGGACCGGCGGCGCTGCGCACCGCGCCGGCTCGACCGCAGGACCACGTCGAGGTCGAGCGTGGAGGGCGGGACGGCGTCGTCGGCCGTGCGTCGCAGCCGCAGGAGGAAGTCGTCGTCGGGCGGGGTGGGCGTCGAACCGGTCTCGCGGCTCATCGGGCGGTCCTTCCGCTGGTCGTGGTGGCGCCGTCGGCGGGGGCGCCGAGGAGGGTGCGGAGCCGGGCGAGGCCGCGCGACGCCGTCGACTTCACGGTGCCGACGGGCATGCCGAGCTCGGCCGCGACCTCGTTCTCGCTGAGGTCGAGCAGGTGGCGCAGCACGACGACGCGCCGCTGCCGGACCGGGAGCGCGAGGAGCGCGCGCACGACGGCGTCCCGGTCGTCGACCGCGGCGGTGCCCGTCCCGCCGTCGCGCCCCACCGGACGGGCTGCTCGCTCGGCGGACGAGAGCTCGTCCGGCCCGGCGAGCACCTCGCGCCGGGTGCGGCGCCACGTGTCGATCCGCAGGTTCGCCAGGACGCGGCGTGCGTAGGCGAGCGGGTCGCGCTGCGCCGCGCGGGGCCAGGCACGGTAGGTGCGCTCCAGGGCGTGCTGCGTGAGCTCCTCCGCGCGGTGCCGGTCCCCGCACAGGAGGTACGCCATGCGGTGCAGCGGGTCGCGGGCCTCGCGCATGAACGCGGTGAACTCCTCGTCGCGCGTGCGGCGGGCGACCACGTCGACCTCGAGCGGCGCCTCGGGCGGCCACCCGTCGTCGGGCCCGCGCTCCTCGTCCCCGAGCACCCCGTCCCCCTGCTCGAGCACGAGCTCGTACCGCCCGGGGCGGTCCCGCGCGCTCACCGTGCCACCCTGCTCGGCGGGCGGCCGCCGTCGTGTCGTCGTCTCACGAGCGGAACACGCAGCACCTGCCCGCGACGTTCCCTTCTGTCCGATTTCACCCCCGGCGCCGCGCCGCGCTGGGCGGGTTGCGCTGTTTGACCAGGCTCGTCCCGGTGATACTGGACCATGACCGACGCCCAGGCGATCCACGAGCTCGTCCAGGCGGGGCTCGCCGAGCCCGCGGCGGACGAGTCGTTCGACCGCTTCGCGCGGCTCGTGCACCGGCAGCTCGGGGTGTCGTCGGCGCTCGTCACGCTGGTCCTCGACGACGAGGCGGTGCTGCCCGGCGCGCACGGCGTGCCCGAGCCGTACCAGTCGGCGCGCCGGACCCCCCGCAGCCACACGTTCTGCCAGTTCGTGGCGAACGAGGCGCGCCCGCTCGTGGTCGAGGACGCGCGCACCGTCCCCCACCTGGCCACGCTGCGGGCCGTCGACGACATCGGGGTCGTCGCCTACGCGGGCTTCCCGATCTTCGACCCGCAGGGCCGTGCGGTCGGGTCGCTGTGCGCGTTCGACCCGCGGCCCCGCACCTGGTCGGACGACGAGCTGGCGACGCTCGCGGACCTGGCGTCCGCGTGCACGTCCGAGCTCCGGCTGCGCCTGGCGCAGGCCCGCGCGAAGCGCATGCAGCGCGTCGCGCTCGCGGCGAACAAGCGGTCGCGCCTGCTCCTGGAGCTGTCCGAGTCGTTCGCCGCCGCGACGTCCGTCCGCGACGTCGCCGAGCGGCTGGCCGCCGTCGGGGCGGCCATCGGCGCGCGCTACGCCGGGCTCGCCCTGCTCGACGGCGGCGGCACCCGCCTCGAGTTCACGACGCTGGACCACCTGGAGCCGGGGGTTCCGGCGTCGTTCCGCCGCATGCGCGTGGACGCGGACCGGGCCGCGTCGACCGCGGCGCGGACGCGCGAGCCCCTGTTCTTCCGCGACCACGTGCAGTACGGCGAGCGGTTCCCCGAGGCCGCGTCGCTCATCGCGCCCGACACGGTCGAGGCGCGCTCGTTCGTGCCCGTGCTCGCGGACGACCGCCTCCTGGGCGTGGTGGCGCTCGCGTGGGACACGGTCCGCGAGTTCGACGACGACGCCGTGAAGACGGAGACGACGATCGCGTCGTACGTCGCGCACGCCGTCGAGCGCGTCCGGCTGCTCGAGGAGCGCCACCGCGTCGCGGCGACCCTCCAGGCCGCGATGCTCACCGAGCTGCCGCCCGTGCGCGGCGCGGAGCTCGCGGCGACGTACGCGTCCGCGACCCGCACGGACCAGGTCGGCGGCGACTGGTACGACGCGGTGGTGCTCGACGACGACGCGTGCGTGCTCATGATCGGGGACGTCACCGGGCACGACATGCGCGCCGCGGCGCAGATGGGCCAGCTCCGGTCGATGCTGCGGACGTTCGCCTGGTGCCAGGACGAGCCGCCCGCCGTGCTGCTGCGCCTGCTCGACCGCGCGAACCGCGGGCTCGCGCTGCACTCCAGCGCGACGGCCGTCGTGGTGCGGCTCGACCGCACCCCGCAGGGGTTCGACCTCACGTGGTCGAACGCCGGGCACCCCCCACCCCTCGTGCTGCGCGCCGACGGGACGGTCGACCCGCTCGAGTCCGCGCCCGACCTCATGCTGGGGGTGCTGCCGAGCACGCAGCGGCACGACCACCGCACGCGCCTCGCGCCGGGCGACACGCTGCTCCTCTACACCGACGGTCTCGTCGAGCGCCGCGGCACGTCGTTCGCGGAGCGCCTCGCCGGCCTGCGGTCCGTCCTCGGCGAGCACGCGGGCACCGCGACGTCGGCCGTCCCGGACGCGCTCGTCCGCCGCCTCGTCGCCGACCAGCGGGACGACGTCGCGGTCCTCGCCCTGCGCGTGCGGCACACGGTCCCGCGGGCGCCGGCGCCCGGGCGCCCGTCGGTGCTGACGCGGCCGGTCGAGCACACGTCGACGGCGATCGGCCCCGCGCGGCGGTGGGTCGACGACGTGCTCGAGAGCTGCGACGTGTCGCCCGCGGTCCGCCGCGTCGCGATGCTCCTGACGAGCGAGATCCTCACGAACGCGGTGCAGCACGGCACGACGCCGGTCCGGGCGGAGCTCGAGGTCGGGCACCGGGTGGTGCGGGTCGGCGTCGAGGACGGGTCGACGGCGCTGCCGAGGCTGCGCTCGCCGCGGCCCGAGGAGACGGGCGGCCGGGGGGTGCAGTTCCTCGAACGGTGCGCGTCGCGCTGGGGCGTCGACCTCCACGACGACCCGGCCGACGGCGGCACGGCCGAGGGTGACCCGGCCGGGGGCGGCAGGACCGGCGGCGGTGCGGCCGGCGACGACGCGGTCGACGGCCGCGCGGCCAAGACCGTCTGGTTCGAGCTGGACCTCGACGGCTGACCCGGACGGTCGTCCGGTGCCCCTGTGCGGTGTCGGAGGGCGGCGGTAGCGTGTGTGAGGTGGGCCACTCCCCCCGGGCACCGCGCGCGATCCCGTGACCCCTCGTGCACGTCGAGACGACCGAGTCCTGAGAGGAAGCACCATGACCGACCTCGCCACCCCCGCGACCCTGCGCGGCGACGCCACCGCGACCGCCGCCGGGACCGCCCCCGCGACCGCCGCTGGGACCACCCCCGACCCGCTGCCCGACCGCGAGCACCTCGACGCCGTCCTCGACGGCCACCGGCGCGAGCTCACCGGCTACTGCTACCGCATGCTCGGGTCGTCGTTCGAGGCCGACGACGCCGTGCAGGAGACGTTCCTGCGCGCGTGGCGGTCCTACGACCGCTTCGAGGGCCGCTCGGCCCTGCGCTCGTGGCTGTACCGCATCGCGACGAACGTGTGCTTCGACGCGCTCGGTGCGCGCAAGCGGCGCGAGCGCCCGATGGGCCTGGGCGGACCCCAGGCCCCGGAGCTGGAGAACCTGGGCCAGGTGCTGCCGGAGGAGACGTGGGTCGAGCCCGTCCCCGACGACCGGGTGCTCCCGCACGACGGCGACCCGGCGCAGGTCGCGGTGGGGCGCGAGACCATCCGCCTCGCCTTCGTCGCCGCCCTCCAGTTCCTGCCGCCGCGCCAGCGCGCGGTGCTGTTGCTGCGCGAGGTGCTGCGCTGGCAGGCGAGCGAGGTCGCGGAGCTCCTCGACACGACGGTGGCGTCGGTGAACAGCGCGCTGCAGCGCGCCCGCGCCACGCTCGCGGCGCGCGCGCACTGGGACAGCTCGGGCCTGGGCGACGAGACGGGGTCGGCCGCGCCGGTCGCGGCGAACGCGGGCCTCGGCGACGAGGAGAAGCTTCTGCTCGAGCGCTACCTCGACGCGTTCGAGCGCTACGACATGGACGCGCTGGTCGCGATCCTGCACGAGGACGCGACGCTGTCGATGCCGCCGTACCCGCTGTGGATGCGCGGCCCGGCGGACATCGTCACGTGGATGACAGGCCCGGGTCACGAGTGCGAGGGCTCGCGCATGGTCCCGGTCGCGGTGAACGGCACGTTCGGGTTCGGCCAGTACCGCCGCGCGGCCGACGGCGGTCACGAGCCGTGGGCGCTCCAGGTCGTCGAGACGGAGGGTGGCCGCGTCACGGCCATCAACGCGTTCCTCGACACGGCCTCGTGGTTTCCGCTGTTCGGGCTCCCGGAGCGCCTCGACGACTGACGCGCCGAGGGTCAGCCGAACGTCTCGAGGAGCGTGCTCCGCTCGGCGTCCGTGAGGTTCGTGGCGACGAGCGTGCCGTGGACCCCGTGGAACCGCTCGCCGACGCGGTCGAGGTCACCGTCCTCGGTGACGACGAACAGCGCCGACGTCCCGGGCGTCACGCCCTCGCGGATGCGATCGAGCTGGTCCTTGTCGATCCCCACGGCCTCCATCGCCTTCGTCGACGCGCCGATCGCCGCCCCGGCCGCGGCGCCCAGCACGGGCGCGAAGAACAGCGACCCGAGCAGCAGGCCCCAGAAGGCGCCCCAGCCCGTGCCGCGCCACTCGTCCTGGTGGCCGTGGCGCGTCGTCGGCTTGGCCGCGCCCTCGGGCCACGACACGACGGCGGTGTCGACGATCTTGACGGCGTGCTCGGACGCGGAGTCGTGGAGGATCCGGGACGCCGCGTCGGCGCCCTCGGGGGAGTCGAACTTCCAGACGGTGAAGGTGGCCATCGTTCTCTCCGTTTCTCTCAGCCGAGCAGCTTGGCCTTGGCGGCGGCGAACTCGGCGTCGTTCAGGACGCCCGAGGAGTGGAGCTGACCGAGCCGCTCGAGCTGGTCGAGGAGGTCGTCCTGCACCGACGCGGGAGCGGGCTGCGCGTACTGCGCCGCGGCCTGCTGCGCGGCCGCCTCGACCCTCGCCTGGTCCTGCGCGGCCGCGGCCCGCTGGGCCTCCCACGACTCCTGGGCACGGTTCGCCTGGTGGCGCTGCACGGCTCCCGCGGTCGCGGAGGCCGTGCCCGCGATGACGGCGGTGCGGGCGGCGGTCCCGATGAGCCCGGGGCGCCCGAATCGTCGGACGAGCATGTGGTCACTCCTGTCTGTCGGACGGGTCGGCGCCCGGGCAGGGACGCCCGGGCCGAGCGGGTCAGCCGTCGGCGAGCGCGAGGTCGGCGACCTCGTTGACCACCTCGGCGGGGACGCGCTCGCTGAGGAGCACGACGCCGTCGGCGGTGCGGGTCGCGGCCACCAGGGCACGCGCCCACGTGTGCTCGACGACGAGCACGACGGCGGACGTGCCCGGCGCGAGACCGGCCGCGACGTGGTCGAGGTCCTCCTCGGCCGCGAGACCGGCCGCGGTGAGCTCGACGTCGGTGATCGCGAGCTCGTCGCCGAGGTCGGTCACCTCGAGCACCTCGACGTCGCCGTCGCGCGAGCGCCGGACCACGGCGAGGTCGAGGAGCGTGACGGTGCCCTGCGCGAGCACCTCGAGGACGGCGGCCTGGATGCCGTCCGGGATGCGCTCGGTGGGGAACGCGACCGCGACGATCTCGACCGGGCCGAAGGTGGACGTTGCCATGGGGTGCTCCTGTCAGCAGGCCGAGGGCGGGGTGGTGCGCAGCAGGCGGTCAGCGGGCGGCGCGCTCGGCCTCGTCGCCGTGGACGACGAGCGCCCACAGGACGAAGACGTCGAGCACGATCGTGATGAGCGACCACCACGGCGTGACCTGCAGGGTCGTGAACTGCGCGATCGCGTTGACGACCACGAGCACGATCGCGACCATGCGCGCCCAGCCCTTGCCGGACAGCAGGGCGAAGCCGGTGAGGACGAGCAGCACCCCGATGACGAGGTGGATCCAGCCCCACGTCGACACGTCGAGGACGACGATGCCCGCGTCGGAGACGCCGACGAGGCTGTTCGGGGAGAACACGGCGACCAGGCCGCTGATGGCGTTGAAGAAGCCGATCGTGACGAGCACGATGCCCGCGAACCAGACCCAGCCGACCCATGCCGTCACCTGTGACGAGCGTGCCATGCCATCCTCCTGAGAACCGTGGAGCCCCGACCGGACGAGCGTGCGGATCGATCGTGGCACCGGCCGCCCGGTTCGGCATCCGGAAGGTCGGCGCGTCCCGGGACCGCTGCCCGGCGGCCCCGCTAGGTTCGTGGCCATGACGACGCCGCCCTCCACCGACGACCCGTGGTCGGGCGTCCCGGACGCCGGCACGCGCCCGGTCCAGCACGACTCGCGGCGGCCGCCGCGCTGGGTGCCCCGCGCGCTCGCGATGGCCGTCGTCGCGGTCTTCGTCGGCGTCTTCGCCTGGTACGCCCTCGGTCAGCTCAAGGCGCTGGGCGTCAACATCCTCATCGCGTTCTTCGTCGCGCTCGCGCTCGAGCCGATCGTCGTGTGGCTCGTGCGGCACGGCTGGCGGCGGGGCGCGGCCGCCGCCGTCGCGCTCCTGGGGTCGCTCGTCGGGATCCTCGTCGTGCTCGCCCTGTTCGGGAACCTGTTCGTCCAGCAGCTCGTCCAGCTCGTCCAGTCGATCCCCGCGCTGTACGCGAGCATCCAGGACTTCGTCGCGGACCGCTTCGACGTCGTCATCCCGGACTCCGACGACCTCCTCAAGCAGGTCATCAACGACTTCGGCGACGACGTCGCGTCCGGCGCGATCGTCGTGACGACCACGATCGTCGGCGGGGTCTTCGCGAGCCTGACGATCCTCCTCGTCACCTACTACCTCCTCGCCGCGGGACCGCGGTTCCGGGCGGCCGTGTGCCGCTGGCTCACGCCGAACCGGCAGGAGGAGGTGCTGCGCCTCTGGGAGATCACCCAGGTCAAGGTGTCGGACTTCATCAACTCGCGCATCGTGCTCGCCGCGCTGTCGAGCGTGTTCACGTTCGTCTTCCTGCTGATCCTCCAGACGCCGTACGCCCTGCCGCTCGCGGTGTTCACGGGCGTCGTCTCGCAGTTCGTCCCCACGATCGGCACGTACATCGGCGGCGCGCTGCCCGTCGCCGTCGCGCTCACGTCGCAGGGGCTGCCGCAGGCCCTGGGCGTGCTCGCGTTCATCATCGGGTACCAGCAGCTCGAGAACCTGTACTTCTCCCCCAAGGTCTCCGCCCGGGCGCTGGAGATGAACCCGGCGGTGAGCTTCGTCGTCGTGCTCGCGTTCGGCGCGGTGTTCGGCGCGCTGGGCGCGTTCCTCGCCCTGCCCATCGCCGCGACGATCCAGGCCGTCGGGAACACCTACCTCCAGCGGCACGAGCTCATCGAGTCGCACATGCTCCACGACCCGGACGCCGAGGGCCACGGCCCGGGCCGGGGCAAGGGGGACGGGAAGGGCGACGGCAAGGACGGCGACGGGCGCACCGCCCGCCGCCGACGCCGCAACCGCGAGGCGAACCTCGAGGCCGAGCGCACGGTCGACGAGCGGCGCGCCGAGGGCATCGACTAGCGGGACGGTCCGCGCCGACGGCACCCCCGGCCGGGCGCAGCGCGGTCAGAGCGCCGCGATGCCGTCGCCGAGCAGCTTCGCCCCGAGGACGAGCAGCAGGACGGCCATGATCACCGCGTTGTTGTGGGTCATCCAGGCCTTGAGCGCGTCGAGCATCGCGGCCGCGCGGGAGCCCATGAAGAGGTAGATGAAGACGGGCGCCGCCACCCCGATGCTCGCCACGACGGCGAACACGACGGCCGCGACCACCTGGGCGGTCGTGTCGTCCGGCGCGGCCGACGCGATCGCGGCACCGCCCGAGACGACGAGCAGCAGGTTCTTCGGGTTGACCGCGCCGAGGAGCACGGCGAGCCCGGCCGCCTTGACGGGCGTGAAGGCGTCGATCGCGGCCATCCAGCGGGGCGCGGGCGGGTCGACGCCGTCGCGCGGGCGCCCGCGCCACTGCTTGAGCGCGAGCAGGAGCAGCAGCACGCCGAGGACGAGCTTGAGGATGGCCGCCCACAGCGGCGGTCCGCCGTCCTGCGGGACGGCGGACCCCGCGACCAGCGCGACGACGAGCGTCACCGCGCCGACCGCGGCGAACCAGCCGACGAGGAACGCGAAGGCGTTGGCCTTCGCGCGCCCGCTCACGAGCATGAGCACGACGGCGACGATCGGCAGCGGGCTCACGAGCACGCCGACCGCGATGGGGAGGGACTGGCCGATCGCCGCGCCCATGGGCGGCCTCCTTCGTGGTCCGGTCCCGGGTGGGACCGCGGGAGCTACGGGGACGACGGCGCGCGGACGGAGGCGCGCGGGCGGGCGAGGTGCCCGACGGCGTCACGCACCGCCGTCGGGCACCTCACCCGTGCGGCATCGCCGCGGGCCCTCGACCGCTCAGGCGTTCTCGTCGAAGGCCGCGCGGAGCTTGGCCTCCTCGTCGGCGGAGAGGTTCGTCTGGATGAGCTCGCCGTGGACGCCCTCGGCCTGGAGCGCCTCGTGCACGCGGTCGATCACCGCGCCCGACGTGAGGACGAACAGCGCGGACGTGCCCGGCGTGACCTTGCTGCGCACGGAGTCGATGAAGTCGTCGTCGATGCCGACGTCCGTCAGCGCGCCGGCGATGGCGCCGGACGCCGCGCCGATCGCCGCGCCCAGGAGCGGGACGAAGAACAGGAGCCCGAACAGCAGGCCCCAGAACGTGCCGCCGAGCGCCCCGACGGCGGTCGTGTTGTTCCCCTGGCGTGTCTTCGGCTTCTTCTTGCCCTCCTCCCAGGACACGGTGGCCGCGTCCTGGACCTGGATGAGCTCCTGCTTCTGGAGGGCGAGGAGCGCGTCCTCGGCGCGCTGGGCGCCCTCGGGGGTGTCGAACTTCCACACGGTGAGCGTTGCCACGTCAGACCTCGTTCCGGATCGTTCGTTCGGCGGGGGCGCGCCGTCGCGCCCCGTGACGCGTCGAACGTATCCCCGCCTCCCGGGTCGCGCGCGGCGAGCGTCGAGGACCCGCGCAGCGGCGCGGTGGGGGTGCTGCGGCTCCGGATGCGGTGCGACCACCCCCGTGGTTCTCTTCCCGTGTGTCCGACGCGCCGGCTACCGGGACGACGTCGGGTCGCCTCCTGCGCTCCGTGGTGCCGGCCCTCGTCGTCGGGATCGTCAGCGCCCTGACGCTCCTCGCGCTCTCCGAGCTCGCGACGTGGATCCAGCACCTCGTGTGGGACCGGCTGCCGGAGGCGTGGGGGGTCGCGAGCACAGGGACGTGGTGGACCGTGCTCGTGCTCACCGTCACCGGGCTGCTCGTGGGCGCCACGGTCCGGTGGGCCCCGGGGCACGCCGGCATCGACCCGGCCACGTCGGAGCTCGTCGCCGCCCCGCTCCCGCTCCGGGCCCTGCCCGGTCTCGCGCTGGCCCTCGTCCTCGGTCTCGCCGGCGGGGTGAGCCTCGGGCCCGAGAACCCGATCATCGCCCTCAACGTCGCGCTCGCCGCGTGGTTCCTCTGCCGCCCCCGGTTCGGCGTCCCCGTGCCGGGCGCCGTTGCGCTCGCGCTGGCGGGGACCATCGGCGCGATGTTCGCCACCCCCGTCGCCGCCGCGCTCGTCCTCACGGAGAGCTTCGCGGAGCGCGGCGGGCAGAGCGGCCCCCTGTTCGACCGGCTGTTCGCGCCCCTCGCCGCGGCCGGCGCGGGAGCCGTGACCATGACCGCGGTCGGGGCCCCGACGTTCTCCGTCGACCTGCCCGACTACCCCGGCCCGGCCCTCGGCGACGTCGCGAGCAGCGTGCTGATCGGCGCCGTCGCCGCCCTCGTCACGGCGCTCGCCGTGGCCGCGCTGCCCGTCGTGCACACGCTGTTCCACCGCCTCCGCAGCCCGGTGCTGGCGCTCGGCGCGGGCGGTCTGGTCCTCGGTCTCCTCGGCGTCCTCGGCGGACCGCTCACGCTGTTCAAGGGCCTCGACGAGATGAAGGAGCTCGCGCAGCAGGCCGACACGTACGCCTGGTCCACGATCCTGCTCATGGCCGTCGTCAAGGTCGCGGCCCTCGTCGTCGCGGCGGCCGCCGGGTTCCGCGGCGGCCGCATCTTCCCCGCGGTCTTCATCGGCGTCGCGCTGGGCCTCTCGGCGTCGTCCCTCGTCCCCGCCGTGCCGCCCGCGATCGCCGTCTCCGCCGGCGTCCTCGGCGCCGTCCTGGTCGTGGCGCGCGACGGCTGGCTCGCCCTCTTCATGGCGGCCGTGACCGTCGGCGACGTCCACCTGCTCCCCGTGCTCTGCGTGGCCGTCCTGCCGCTGTGGCTCGTCGCCCGCTCGATGCCCCCGCTGCGCGTCGACCTCCCCCCGGGGACCCCCGAGTTCCCCGCGCTCGCCACCGCCCCCGGCCCGGCGCGCACGGCGGAGGGTGGTGGTCGTGGCGGAGCGCGGTGACGACGACGCGACGTCCGGCACCGGGGCCGAGGCCGAGGCCGAGGTCCACGCCGACCCCGCGGCCGTGCCACCACCCGGGCGGCGCGGGGCGGCCGGGATGCTGCGGCGCGCGGGACGGCCGACCCGCTCCGACGTCGTCTCGGGCATGGTGACCGGGCTCTTCTCCATCCCCGAGGGCATGGCGTACGCCTCCATCGCCGGGTTCAACCCGGTCGCGGGCCTCTACGCGGGCATCGTGCCCGCGATCGTCGGCTCGATCACCGCGCGGACCGTCCTCATGATCACGACGCTCACGAGCGCCATCGCGCTCACGTCGCAGAGCGTGCTCGCGTCCGCCGGGCTGGAGCCGACCGACCCGGCCAACGTCGCCACGCTGACGATCATGGTCGGCCTGGTGATGCTCGTGCTCGGCGCGCTGCGCCTCGGCGCCGTGATGAGCTTCGTGTCCAACGCCGTCATGGTGGGCTTCTCGACCGGCATCGCGCTCCAGATCATCACGGGGGTCCTCGGCGACGCGACCGGGTACGACCCGCGCGGCGACAACCGGCTGTACCAGCTCGGCGACTGGCTCGTGCACGTGACGTCGTGGGACCTCGCGTCCACGCTCGTCGCGGCCGGGACCGTCCTCGTGTGGGCGCTGGCCCGGTCGGTCCGCCGCCTCGTGCCCGTGGCGCTCCTCGTGTCCCTCGTCGTCGTGACCGTCGTCGTGGTCGCGGCGGGCATCGACGTGCGCCAGGTCGCCGACATCGCCTCGATCCCGTCCGCCCTCCCCGGCCTGTCGCTGCCCGACCTCTCGGTCGCGCCCGCGCTCGTCGGGGGCGCCGTCGCCGTCGCGCTCGTCGCGCTCGCGCAGGCCGCGTCCATCGCGCCGTCGATGCCCAACCCCGACGGCTCCCGCTCGGACACCGACGCCGACTTCCGCTCGCAGGGCTGGGCGAACGTGGCCGGCGGCCTCTTCCAGGCGCTGCCCAGCGGCGGCTCGATGTCCCGCACGGGCGTCGCCGCCGAGGCGGGCGCCCGGACCCGCTGGGCGGGCGTCGTGAGCGGCGTGTTCCTCGCGCTCGTCGTGCTGCTCCTCGGCGGCCTGGCCGAGCTCATCCCCATGCCGGTGATCGGCGGGCTCATCCTCGTCGTCGGCGGCGAGCTCGTCTGGGGCAAGCGCCACGAGATCCTCCTCGTGCTGCGGACGTCGCCCCTGTCGTCGCTCGCGATGGTCGTCACGTTCGCCGCGACGACCCAGCTCCCCCTCCAGCAGGCCATCGTCCTCGGCGCGGTCCTGTCGCTCCTGCTGTACTGCGTCCAGGCGGCGCGCCAGTCCCGCCTCGTCCTGCTCACCCGAGAGCCCGACGGGCGCTGGCGGACGTCGCGGCGCACGCCCGCGCGGCTGCGCTCCGGCGAGGTCACCGTGCTCGAGTTCTCGGGGACGTCGTTCTTCGCCTCGCTCCCCCGCATCGAGGACCAGTTCCCCGACGGCTCCGGCGCCCGGCGCGCCGTGCTCGTCCTCGTGCTCCGGACGCTTCCCGACATCCCGTCCTCGGCGGTGATCGACCTGTTCCACCGCACCGCCCGACGGCTCGCCGCGCAGGGGAACCGGCTCGTCCTCGCCGGGGTGACACCCGCGATGCGCAGCCTCCTGGAGCGGACCGGCACCGTCGACGAGCTGGGCGCCGACGCCGTCGTCGACGCGACCGACGAGGTCCTGGGAGCGCTGGAGGCCGGGTTCCGCGACGCCGAGCGCTGGGCGCGCCGGGAGGACGACGGGTCGGCCTAGGCGACCCGTCGTCGACGGCGGCCTTTCCGGCGCGTCGCGGCTTCTCGGCGGGCGGTCAGCGGCTGGTCAGCGGCGCGGGACCGGCGCGGACGGCGTCAGCCGCGCGCCGTCGCCTCGCGGATGCGCTTGTCCTCCTGGCGGCGGTCCCACCAGCGGGTGAGGACGAGCCACCCGAGCAGCCAGCCGCCGAGCGCGCTGATCAGCCAGACGACGACCGTCACCCCGATCCACGTGGAGGCCCCGGAGATCTCCAGGCCGTCGCCCACGAGCGTCGCGATCCACAGCGCGAGGAACGTCGACACGAGGCCGATGCCGCCGAGCACCGCGGACGCGTACTTGCGCGCGATGTTGAACACGAAGGGCGCGAGCACCCCCTGGGCCACCGCGAACACGAGGACGGCGACCGTGAACCCGGAGGTGTGCACCGTGACGCCGTCGAAGACGTTCGCGGCGACGAGGAGGCCCACGGCGGCGAGGACCACGTTGATCGCGAAGCTCAGCAGGAACCGGATCATGCCGCAACCGTCCCGCCGCGCGGGAGGTTCCGCAACCGCTGGTGCGGCGCGGGAGTCCCGCCCCGTGCGACCTGCCCGGGAGGTCGGGACACCTGCCCCTGGGGCCCGGGACGCCGCCCGGCCGACGCTGCGGAGGCCGTCGCACCGCGTGACGGGCCCCGGCCGCGGGAGGCGGCCTCGAACGGAAGGTCGTCCCATGCAGGACAGCTCGCTCACCACGCCGTCGGCGGTCGCCGACGGCACGCCCCGCCGCGCCCGCGGCACGACGCCCCGCGCGTGGGCCTGGACCGGGGTCGTCGCCGGCGTCCTCGGCCTGGTCTCGATCCAGTCCTCGATGGCGCTCGGCATCAACTGGGAGGAGACCGCGGGCGACGCGGAGGCGATCGTCGCCGACCTCTCCGGCCGCACGGGCACGCAGATCGTGTTCCACACCGCGACGATCGCGTGCGCGCTGCTCGTGCTCGTCTTCGCCGCCGGGCTCAAGCGACGGCTCGACGGGCAGGCGCCCGCCGGGTCGATCCTCCCGACGGTCGCGGGCTGGGGGCTCGTGCTCGTCTCCGTCGCCGGGCTGCTGGGCTCGGGCCTCGACACGCAGTTCCTGTTCGGCCTCGGCGACACGGCGCTCATCGTCCCGGAGTCGGGCGCGTTCTACAGCGACTGGGTCGCGACGATCCCGTGGCTGTGGGTCGGCGCGGGCGTCGCGGGCGTCGCGCTCGGCGTCGCGGCGCTGCGGCACGCGGCCGCGCCGCGCTGGCTCGGCGTCGTCGGGTTCGTGCTCGGCGGGCTCGCCCTCCTCACGGGCGTGTCGCCGCTGCAGTACATGGCGGGGTTCGTCGGCCCGATCTGGCTCCTCGTCACCGCGCTCGGCTTCGCCCTCGGGGACCGGCGCTGAGCGCGACGCGCGAGATCGGCGACGCGCGTCGAGATCGGCGGGTCCGGTCGGGATCGGCAGCATGGACTGCCGATCCGGCACGGGACCGCCGATCTCGCCGTCGTCCACGGCCGGGTGATCTCCCGCCCGGGCCCTTCTCGCCGCGCGTGCCGCGGCCCTACCGTGGGCCCGTGGCCGAGCCCGGGCCCGGCCGCGCCGGGATGCCCCGCACGGGCTGGACGATCGGCGTCCTCGCCTGGGTGCTCGGCGTGTCCGCGCTCGCGCTCCAGCTCACCTCCGGCGTGCCGCTCCTGCTGGGCGACCTGCTGTTCGTCGTCGTGGACGCGACGGTCGCGCTCGTCTACGGCACGGTCGCGGCGGTGATCCTCGTGCGGCGGCCGCACGTCGTCGGGTGGCTCGTGGCGCTCGCCGCGATCGGCGGCGGGGTCGCTGCCCTGGGCGGCGGGTGGCGCAGCTACGCGTCGACCCACCCCGGCCTGCCCCCGCTCACGCCTCTCGCGGACGCCTACGGGTGGGCGTGGGTGCCGGGCACGGTCGGGCTCTTCGTCCTCGTGCCGTGGTTCGTGCGCGGCGGGCGGCTCGGCGCGGGCGCGTGGTGCGGGGTCGCGGGCGGCGTCGCGTCCATCACCTGCTTCTTCCTCGCTCCCTCCGACGACCCGCGCCCCGCGATCGTCGGCGTCGTCGTCATGGGGCTCGTCACCGCGGGCGCGACGGCGTGGCGCCGGCTCCGCGGGCCGGTCGAGGAGCGCCGCGGGCTGGGCCTCCTCGCGCTCGGGACCGCGCTCATGGCGCTGTCGTTCCTCCCGCTGCTCGGCACGTGGGCCGACCCGGACGTGCTCCTCGCGCTCCCCCTCACGCACCTCGCGTGCCAGGCGCTGTTCCCCGCCGCGATCCTCGTGTGCGTGCTGCGCAACCGGCTGTGGGGCATCGACCTCGTGCTGTCGCGCGCGACCGTCGCCGCGATGCTCGCGGTCGGTCTCGCCGTCGTCTACGCGGTGGTGGTCGTGCTCGCGACGACCGTCGTCGACGGCCCCGCCGCGCAGGTCGTCGCGGCGGTCGGGATCGCGCTCGCGGTGCAGCCCCTGCACACGTGGCTGCGGCACCGCGTGCGCACGCTCGTCTACGGGGAGGGGAACGACCCGGGCCGGGCGGCGCTGCGCGTCGGCCGCCACCTGTCGTCCGCGTCGACGGCCGACGACCTCGTCGTGAGCCTCGCCGTCGGCGTGCGCGAGGCGCTGCGCCTGGAGAGCGTGACGATCGAGCGGTCCGCGCCCGGCCCGACGACGTCCGGCAGCCCCGCGGGCCCGGCGCCCTGGGCGGGCCCCGGCAGCCATCCGGTGGGGGACGCCGTCACGCTCCCCGTCGAGCACGGCGGCCGCGTGCTCGGCCGGGTCCACGTCGTCGCGCGGGCCGGCGAGCGGCTCGACGCCCGGACGCGGGACGCGCTCGAGCAGCTCCTGCCCGTGCTCGGCGCCGGTCTCGCGCTCGCCCGGGGCGCGCACGAGCTCGAGGAGGCGCGCGACGCCACGACCCGCGCGCGCCTCGCCGAGCGGCGCGTGATCCGCCGGGAGCTGCACGACGGCGTCGGGCCGTGGCTCGTGGGCCTGCGGCTCGGGCTCCAGGGCGCGCGGAACACGCTGCGGACCGACCCCGAGGCCGCGGCCGCGGTGCTGGACGCTCTCGGTGTCGAGGTGGCGCAGCGCGTCGAGGACGTGCGGGCGCTGTCCCGCAGCCTCCTGCCGCCGTCGCTCGACGAGCACGGTCTGGAGGTCGCGCTCGGCGAGCTCGCGGGGCGGCAGGCGCTCGGCGGGTTCGTCGTGGACGTGCGCTGCGACCCGTGCGGGGGCCTCGACCCGCGCGTCGCCGCGGCCGCGTACGCGATCGCGAGCGAGAGCGTCGTCAACGCCGCCCGGCACTCCGGGGCGCAGGAGTGTCGCCTGACGGTCCGGCTCGGGGACGGCGCGCTCGTCGTCACGTGCGAGGACGACGGCCGGGGCGTCGCGCCGGACGCGGTGGCCGGCGTCGGCTCCCGGTCGCTGCGCGAGCGGGCCGACGAGCTCGGCGGCCGGCTCGAGGTCGCCGCGGTGCGGCCCGACGGCGAGCGCCCCGGCACGCGCGTGCGCGCCACGCTCCCGCTGGTCCCGGCCGGGGCGCTCGCGCGCGGAGCAGCGTCGTGATCCGGGTCGCGGTCGTCGACGACCACCCGGTGTTCCGGCTCGGCATGGCCGCGCTGCTGGACTCGTTCGACGGCGTGCGCGTCGTCGGGAGCGCGGCGTCGGCGGCCGAGGCGCGGGCGCTGCTCGGTCTCGGCCCCGGCGGGGCCACGGGCGCCGAGGCGCGGGCCGACGTCGTGCTCCTGGACCTCGACCTCGGCGACGGGTCGGGCGTGGACGTGACGCGCGACCTCGTGCGCGCGGACCCGGCCGCGCGCGTGCTCGTCGTGACGATGCACGAGGACGAGGACGCCGTCGTCGCGGCCGTGCGCGCGGGGGCGCGCGGGTTCCTCGTGAAGTCCGCGAGCCCCGCGGAGGTCGAGCGCGCCGTCCGCGCGGTGGCCGACGGCGCGATGATCCTCTCCCCGTCCGTCGCCGACCGGGCGATGGCGTACGTCGTGGGCGGGCGCTCCGCCGTGCGCGCGCCGTTCCCCCAGCTCACCGACCGCGAGCGCGAGGTGCTCGACCTCGTCGCGGCCGGCCTCGACAACGCGTCGATCTCCCGGCGGCTCGTGCTGAGCCCCAAGACGGTGCGCAACCACGTCGCGAACGTCCTCGCCAAGCTCGCCGTCCGCGACCGCGCCGCCGCGATCGTCCGGGCGCGCGAGGAAGGACTGGGCGGCGGCTGACGCGTCAGGCGTCGTCGTCCTGGATGACCGACAGCACGTTGCCCGCCGGGTCGGTGAACCACGCGATGAGCGGGCCGCCGCCACGGAAGACGAAGTCGTCGTCCGTCTCGACGGGCGTGCCCGCGTAGCGCTCGAACTCCACGCCGCGCTCGCGGAGCGCCGCGACCGTGCCCGGCACGTCGGCGACCGGGAAGTTCAGCACCGTGAACGCCGCCGGGGCGTGGGCCTCGCCCTTCGGGTAGACGAGCACGCGCGCACCGCCGCCGATCTCGAGCCAGAGCATGTCGTCCCCGCTGACGGTGAGGCCGAGGTCGTCGGCGTAGAACCGCCGCGCCGCGTCGACGTCGTCGACCGAGAACCCGCTGAACGCCGTGTCGAGCACGTCTCCTCCTGAGGTCGCGCGGGCCGGTGCCCGCTCTCCCCAGGGTCGACCGGCCGCAGGCCACCGACTCATCGGTCGCGCGGCGTCAGGCCTCGCGGCGCAGGTGCAGCAGCGGGAACGGGCGGCCCTGGTCGTCCGTCTCCGACCGCCCGGTCACCTCGAACCCGAGCGCCCGGTAGAAGCCCAGCGCGCCCGAGTTCTGCTCGTTGACGTCGAGCTCGACGACCGGGTGACCGCGCCCGACCGCGTCGAGCAGCGCGCGGCCGATCCCGCGCCCGTGCAACGCGGGGTCCACGAACAGCATCTCGACCCGGTGCCCGACCGTCCCGGCGAACCCCGCCACCCGGCCGTCGACCTCCGCGACGGTGAGGTCGACGGCGCCGAGGTACTCGTCCCGGACGGCGGACTCCAGCTCACGCACGTCGTCGGGGCCGAGGAAGTCGTGCGTTGCCTCGACGGCGCGCCGCCAGACGTCGACCAGCGCGTCCGTGTCGTCGGGGCGGGCGGGTCGGAGCACGGGGAGGTCCATGGGACCAGCCTGCGACCTCGCGGCGAGGAGGCTCAAGCGGATTGCTCGCCCACCGGCGCGAGGCCGAGGGAACCGAGCAGCGCGACGACGCGGCGGCGGATCTCGTCGCGGATCGGGCGGACGGCGTCGAGGCCCTGCCCGGCCGGGTCGTCGAGGACCCAGTCCTCGTAGCGCTTCCCCGGGTAGAACGGGCACGCGTCGCCGCACCCCATCGTGACGACGACGTCGGACGCCTGCACGGCCTCGGGCGTCAGGACCTTCGGCTGCTCGCCGGTGAGGTCGACCCCGACCTCGCGCATCGCCTCGACGGCGACGGGGTTGATCCGGTCGCCCGGCATCGACCCCGCGGAGCGCACCTCGACGGCGCCGCCGCCGAGCTCGCGCAGGAACCCGGCGGCCATCTGCGAGCGCCCCGCGTTGTGGACGCACACGAACAGCACGCTGGGGCGGGTCGGTGTGGTGTCGTGAGCCGGGCCGCGGGTGGTGGGACCGGGCGTGGCGTCGGGGGCGTCCATGCCCTCAGTCTGGCGGACCCGCGGCGCCTCGCCGCGCGCTCCGGGCGTCCGCTCCCTACGCTCGCGGTGTCGGCCGCGGGCCTCCGCGCCCGGCCCGGCCGTCGCCGACGGTCGTGGCAGCGGACGAGGAGAGCCATGACCCATCTGACCGGAGCGGTCGAGCAGGCGTCACCCCGGTCCGGCTGGCAGCGGTTCTGGGACCGCGGCGGCTGGTGGCGGGCCTTCCTGTTCGCGGTCCTCTACATCGCGGTGTACCTCGCGGTCGGGCGGCTCGTCGGCGCCACGGGGCTGCGCCCCGACAGCGGCGACGACCTCCTCGACTCACCCGGCTCCGTCTTCTTCGGGCTCCTGCTGCCGATCCTCGTCATGGGCCTGCTGCTCGTGGTCTTCCTGCGGACCGTGCGCTGGCGGAGCGAGGTGTTCGGGCCGCAGCCGGTCGCGGGCCGCCCGTGGATGTGGGTCGCGGTCGTCCTCGTGCTCGTGCCCGTCGTGCTCCACCTCCTCGCGACGGACTGGGGCGCCTACGACGTCACGGTGGTCCTCACGGTCTTCGCGCTCGGGCTGTGCATCGGGTTCGCGGAGGAGGTGCTCGCGCGCGGCATCGCGGTGGCGATGCTGCGGCGCGCGGGCTACGGCGAGCGCGCCGTCATGGTGCTCTCGTCGCTCCTGTTCGGGCTGCTGCACGCGACGAACCTCGTCTCCGGCCAGTCCGCCGTGGCCGTGGGCGTCACGGTCGTCTACGCGTTCGGCTTCGGCACGATGATGTACCTCTCGATGCGCGTCACCGGCAGCATCGTGCCCGCGATCCTCCTGCACGCCGCGACCGACCCGACGACGATGCTCGCGACGGGCGGCGTCGACGCGCACGGGGCGAACAGCGGGTCGGAGGCCCTCAACGGGATCGCGGCGGCGTTCAACGTCATCTTCCTCGTCGTCGGGGTCGTCGCGATCTTCTTCGTCTCGGGCCGCGCGAGGACGGCGGCGAGGACCGAGGCCTGACCCCGGCTCGTCAGGACCGCCGACCGCGCAGCGCGATCGCCGGACCCGAGAAGAGCGCGATGCCCAGCACGAACCCGATGTCGTACCAGGTCCCGTTGTTGTCGACCTCGTAGATGCTCACCGTGTCGGTGAAGAGGGACACGATGAACGTCACCGGCAGGATCGCGCCCTGCCACAGGCCCCACCAGAACCCGTAGCCCCCGGGGTTCGCGGCGACGTTCGGCCCGGCCGCGCACGCCCCCAGGAGCAGGAGCACCGCGAGGCCGAGGGCCGTGCCGGCTGCTCGTCGCGTCGTCGTGGGCATGTCGCTCACCTCCGGGCACCAGTGAACCGCTCGCGCCGCCCGACGGCCAGGCCGGCCCGCGCGACGCCCCGGGGAGACCGGTGTCGGGGCCGTGCGGCAGGATGACCGCATGACGCAGAGCACGGACGACGGCGCCCCCGCGAGCAGCGACGCCACCCCCGGCGGCGAGCTCATGCTGCTCGACACCGCGAGCCTGTACTTCCGGGCGTTCTTCGGGGTGCCGGACTCGATCAAGGCGCCGGACGGCACGCCCGTCAACGCGGTGCGCGGCCTGCTCGACATGATCGCGACGCTCGTCACGGACCGTCGTCCGACGCGCCTCGTCGCGTGCTGGGACGTGGACTGGCGGCCGGCCTTCCGGGTCGAGGCGATCCCCTCGTACAAGGCGCACCGCGTCGCGGAGGTCGTCCCGGGCACGACGGGCGTCGAGGAGGTCCCGGAGAAGCTCGTCGCGCAGGTGCCGGTCATCGTCGACGTGCTCGCGGCGCTCGGCATCGCGCGCGTCGGGGCGGCGGGCTACGAGGCGGACGACGTCATCGGCACCCTCACGGCGCGCGAGGTCGCGCGCCGCGCGGCGGCGGGCGCGACGCCGGACCCGTCGGGCCGGGCGGCGGTCGAGGTCGTCACGGGCGACCGCGACCTGTTCCAGCTCGTCGACGACGCCGCGGGCGTGCGCGTGCTCTACCCGACGAAGGGCGTGAAGAACCTCGACGTCGTCGACCAGGCGCGCCTGCGCGAGCGGTACGGCGTCGCGACGGGCGCGGCCTACGCGGACATGGCGGTCCTGCGCGGCGACCCGAGCGACGGCCTGCCGGGCGTCCCGGGCATCGGCGAGAAGACGGCGGTCGCGCTCCTCGGGAAGTACGGCGACCTCGCGGGCGTGCTCGCGGCGCGCGACGCGGGCGACGCGGGACTGACGGCGACCCAGCGCCGTCGGCTGACCGAGGCGGCCCCGTACCTGGAGGTCGCCCCGCTCGTCGTGCGCGTCGCGCCCGACGCCCCGCTGGGCGACGTCGACGACGCGCTGCCCACAGCCCCGGCCGACCCGGACGCGCTCGCCGAGCTCGGCGAGCGCTGGGGACTCGGGACGTCCGTGCGCCGTCTGCTGGACGCGCTGCGCGGCTGAGCGGCCGCCGCCCGTCCGGAGGGCAGACTGGGTCCGCCGCCGCGGACCGCCGGCGGCCCGTCCGACCCCGCCGGGAGGCGACCCGTGGCTCTCGTCCGCTGCAGCTTCTACTCCGACGTGCTCGAGGTGAGCACCTCGATGACCGTCGTGCTCCCCCAGGCCACGACGACCCAGATCGGCATGGCCGGGTCGGCGAGCGCGCGCGCCGAGGGCGCCCCGGTGCTCTACCTGCTCCACGGCATGAGCGACGACGAGACGATCTGGACGCGCCGGACGTCGATCGAGCGGTACGTCGCCGACCGCGGGCTGGCCGTCGTCATGCCGCGCGTGGAGCGCAGCTTCTACGCCGACGAGGTGCACGGGCACCGGTACTGGACGTTCCTGTCCGAGGAGCTGCCGAGCCTCGTCGACCAGTTCTTCCGCGTGTCGACGCGCCGCGAGGACACGTTCGTCGCGGGGCTGTCGATGGGCGGGTACGGCGCGTTCCGCTGGGCGCTGCGGCACCCCGAGCGGTTCGCGGCGGCGGCGAGCCTGTCCGGGGTGCTCGACCTCGCCGACGAGTCGTACCGCGAGCGGCGCCTGCCGGACATCGAGCGCGTGTTCGGCGACCGCGAGATCGCCGGGTCGGACGACGACCTGCTCGCCCTCCTGCGGCGCGCCGCGGCCGAGGGCCGCACGGCCGACCTCCCCGAGCTGTTCCTCGCGTGCGGGACGGAGGACTTCCTCGTCGACGGCAACCGGTCGTTCGAGCGGGTGGCCGATGAGTCCGGCGTGGCGCTGCGGTCGGAGTTCTCGCCCGGGACGCACGAGTGGGGCTTCTGGGACCGCACCATCCAGGACGTCCTCGACTGGCTGCCGCTGGCCGGGACGCCACGAACCTGAGGCGGCGCCCTCCCTACCCCTCGGGCATGTCACAGACCGTGCCCGCGCGTCGTCGTCCAGGTGACCTGACCGCACCTCCGGCCGTGCAGCGCGCACACCGACGAAGGGGACCAGCACCATGACCGCCTCCACCACGCTCTCGCCCACCGACGTCGCCGCGCTGCGGGACCGCGTCACGGGTCGCGTCCTCGCACGGGGCGACCTGCCCGACGGCGGCCCGACCGCCGCGGAGGCCGTCGCCGCGCACAGCACGCTCGTCGCGCACGACCCCGACGTCGCGGTGCTCGCGGAGACGGAGGCCGACGTCGTGGAGGCCGTGCGCTTCGCGGCCCACCATGGGCTGCCCGTGCGGTCGCACGCGACGGGCCACGGCGAGTCGTCGCCGATCACGGACGGCGTCGTCCTCGGGACGAGCGGCCTCGCGGGCGTCGAGGTCGACCCGGCGTCGCGCGTCGCGCGCATCGGTGCCGGGACGCGCTGGAACGCGGTCGTCGACGCGGCCGCGGAGCACGGGCTCGCGCCCGTCACGGGCTCGTCGACGTCCGTCGGGGTCGTCGGGTACACGCTCGGCGGCGGGTACGGGCCCCTGACGCGCAGCCACGGCCTGACGTCGGACCGGGCGCGCGGCTTCCGCGTCGTGCTCGCCGACGGGTCGGTCGTCGAGGCGGGCCCGGACACCGAGCCGGACCTGTTCTGGGCGCTGCGCGGCGGCAAGGGCGGGTTCGGCGTCGTGACGCGGCTCGACCTCGAGCTCGTGCCGCTGCGCACGCTGTACGCGGGCTCGCTCACGTTCGACGCCCCGCACGTCGAGGACGTCCTGCGCGGCTGGGCGGCGTGGACCGCGACCGCGCCCGACGACGTCACGACCTCGGTCGCGGTGCTCGCCCTCCCGGACCTGCCGTTCGTCCCGGAGCACCTGCGGGGCCGCACGGTGCTCGCCCTGCGCTTCGCCTACCCGGGCGACCCGGCGGAGGGCGAGCGCCTCGCCGCGCCGCTGCGGGCGCTCGCGCCCGCCCTCGCCGACACCGTGGGCGAGCTGCCCGTGACGGCCGTCGCGACGATCCACGCCGACCCGGAGGACGCCGGGCCGTCGTGGGTCTACGGCGCGGGCCTGCGGGAGGTGGACGGGGATTTCCTCGACCGGTTCCTCGCCGAGCTCGGGCCGGGCAGCGGGTCGCCGTTCGTCGCGGCCGAGCTGCGGCACGTCGGCGGCGCCGGGGCGCGCGACGTCGAGGGCGGGTCCGCCGCGGGCGGACGCACCGCCGGGTTCCTGCTGAGCCTCGTGGGCGTCAACCCGCCGCGGCTGCCGGACATGGTCGCCGCCGCCGCCTCGTTCGCGCAGTGGTCGCAGCCGTGGGCCGCGACGGAGACGAACATCAACTTCCTGCCCGGGCCCTGGACGGACGACGCGCTCGCCCGGGCCTGGTCGCCCGAGACCGCGGCACGCCTCGCGTCGGTGCGCGCGGCGTACGACCCGACGGGCCTGTTCGCCTGGCGCGTGTGATCCGGTCCGCCCCCGGCTCCCCGGGGGCGGACCGCCCCGTCACACGGCGAACAGGGCGGTGAGCCGCGGGAGGCGGCGCGCGTTCTCCTCGTCGTCGTCGAAGTCCCACTGCTCGCCGGCGGGCTCGGTGCGTGCCCGTACCGACGACGTCCGCTCGCGCGCCGCGTAGTACGCCTCGTCGTCCTCGCCGGTCGCGCGGGACCACGCGTCCCTCACGAGCGAGTCCAGCGACTCGAACCCGAACCAGGGCGACCCGCCGTCGGCCATCGCGGCGACGACGGGATGGTCGGCGAGCGTGTCCGGGTCGGCCAGGGTGCGCTCGAACACCGCCCGGCCGGCGAGGACGAGCCCGTCGCGGAAGTCCCTGAACCCGTCGTCGCTGCACCCGCCCTCGACGAGGTAGGCCGCACCCCACACCGGCCAGGCGTAGGCGTCGTTCGCCACGTCTCCCGCCACGTCGACGAACGCCAGGATCTCGTCCGCGGTGAGGCGCTCGACGAGGAGGTCGGTGAGGGCGCCGGGCAGCGGGTCGTCCTCGGCACCGCGGTCGTCGGCACCCGCACCCGCCCGCTCACGCGCGGCGTCGACGATCTCCCAGAAGGTCTCTCGATCCATGCACCGGACGGTACGACCAGGCACCCACGGACGATCGCTCCCTGGCACGCCACTGTCCCGGAGCCGGATCTACGGGACCGTGCTGGCCCCGGTGCGGCGGACCCAGCGGCGCTGCCACGGCGTCTCGACGGCGCGGGGCCGGTAGTGCGCGCGAACCCAGGCGACGGCGTCGTCGGGACGGACGCCACCCCAGACGGCGAGGAGCGCGAGCGCCGTGCCGGTGCGGCCGGTCCCACCCCCGCAGGCGACCTCCACGCGCTCGTCGGGGGCCCGCTCGTACGCCTCGCGCAGCACCGCGACGGTGTCCGGCGTGGACCGCGGCAGCGCGAAGTCCGGCCACCGGACCCAGCACGACTCCCAGGGCTGCGACGGCGGCCGCCCTCCGGTGAGGTAGACGCCGAGCTCCGGCTCGTCGCCCGGCCCGGGCAGCCCCGCGCGCAGCCCGCGACCCCGCACGCGCCGTCCGTCGGGCAGCTCGAGGACGCCGTCGCCCCGTTCCCACGAACCCACGTGCCCCTCCTCGCCGACGAGGGCGCTCACCGACGCGAGGACCCCTTCTGGTACGGCCCGATCACGGCCTCGATCTCGGGCCACCGCTCTCCGAGACCGTAGCCGAGCAGGACGGGAGCGGTGCTCCAGACGCGAGCCGGCCGCCGGTCATGCGCCCGCGTGCCGCGCGAGGATCGCGTGCGCGTCGGTGCCGCGCGGCAGGACGCCGTACCCGTGGCCGCGGTCCTCGCCGAGCCGCGCGGCGACGAACGCGTCGGCCGTGCCCGACGGCGCGTGCCGCACCACGAGCGACGCCTGGAGCGCGAGGGCGAGCGACTCCACGACGCGACGGGCCTGCGCCTGCTGCGCCCCGGCGTCGGCCCCCGCGACCTCCGCGAGCAGACGGCGCGTGCGCGCGACGTGCGCGTCGAGGACCGGGTGCGCGCCCGCCGTCGTGGCGAGCTCCGCCTCGAACGCCGCGACGGACGCGGGCTCGCGGCCCATGGCGCGGAGCACGTCGAGCGCGATGACGTTGCCCGACCCCTCCCAGATCGCCATGACCGGCTGCTCGCGGTAGCGGCGCGCGAGCGGGAACGCCTCCGTGTACCCGTTGCCGCCCAGGCACTCCATCGCCTCGTACGCGTGGTGCGGCCCGCGCTTGCACACCCAGTACTTGCTCACGGCGGTCGCGAGGCGGCGGAACGCGCGGTCGTGCTCGGACTCGCCGTCGTGCGCGGCGGCGAGGTGCACCGACGTGAGCGTCGCGGCCTCGGACTCGAGCGCGAGGTCGGCGAGCACGGCGGTCATCGCGGGCTGGTCGACGAGCGCCGCGCCGAACGCGGTGCGGTGCCGCGCGTGCCACAGCGCCTCGGTGACCGCCTGGCGCATGCCCGCGGCCGAGCCGTGCACGCAGTCGAGCCGCGTGCGCGACACCATCTCGATGATCGTCCGCACGCCGCGCCCGGGCTCCCCGACGAGGAACCCGACGGTGCCGTCGAGCTCGATCTCCGACGACGCGTTCGACCGGTTGCCCAGCTTCTCCTTGAGGCGCTGGATGCGGAACACGTTGCGCGTGCCGTCCTCCAGCACGCGCGGCACGAGGAAGCACGACGGCGCGGCCTCCCCGCCGCGCGCGGTCCCGCCCGGGACCTGGGCGAGCACGAGGAACGCGTCGGACATCGGCGCCGAGCAGAACCACTTGTGCCCCGTGAGCAGGTAGGCGCCGTCGGCCCCGGCGGGCACGGCCGTCGTCGCGTTCGCGCGCACGTCCGAGCCGCCCTGCTTCTCCGTCATCGCCATGCCGACGAGCACCCCGGGCTTGCTGCCCGGGGCCGCGAGGGCGCCGTCGTAGCCGCGGGAGAGCAGGCGCGGCTCCCACACCGCGGCGAGCGACGGCGCGTGCCGCAGCGAGGGCACGGCCGCGTGCGTCATGGAGACCGGGCACGCGTGGCCCGGCTCGACCTGGGCGAACAGCGAGAAGACCGCGCCCCGCACGACGTTCGCCCCCGGCCCGGGCTCGGCCCACGCGCTCGTGTGCGCGCCGTGCGCGACGGCCGCCCCGATCACCTCGTGGTACGCCGGGTGGTACTCCACCTCGTCGATGCGGTGGCCCCGGCGGTCGTGCGTGCGCAGCACGGGCTCGTGGACGTTCGCGAGCTCGGCCGCGCGCTGGAAGTCCCCCGTCCCGACGAGCGCGCCGACCTCGACGAGCCGGTCCTCGCCCCACGCCCCGCCGTACGCGTGCACCGCCTCGCGCAGCACGGGGTGGTCGAGGTACTCGTTGACCCCCTCGCGCTCGGGCGGCTGGTTGGTCACGCGGTGGGTCGTGCGGGGCGCCGGGTGCGGGACGGCGGTCGCGGCGTCGGTGACGCCTGCGGTCCCGGTGGTGCCGGCGGCCCGGGTGGGGGTGTCGCTGCGGGTGTCGGTCGGGGTCACGGTGTCCTCCTGCGGCTCTGCGGGTGGCTCGGGGTCGGTGCGGCGGTGCTCGGGTGCGGCCCGGACGGGTGGGTCAGGCGGATGGGGGGTCGGGCGGGCAGGTCAGGCGGGGGCGGGCGCCACCGCCCGGGCGCCCACGGCACCCAGGCAGAAGCGCTGGATCGTGGCGACGACGGCGTCCCGCTCGCCGGGGGTCGGCCCGGGGCCCGTGGACCCGCCGTCGCGGGCCGCGGCGAGCGGCGACAGCGGACCGGTGAGCGACTCCCCGACCGCCCCGACGAGCGCGGTCGCGACGACCGCGACGTCCTGGTCGGGGATCTCGCCCGCCGCGACGCCGTCGCGCACGACGTCCGCGAACGTCGTCGCGTACGCGCGGCGGTACTCGAGACGCGCGGCATCGACGGCCGGGTCGACGGGCTCGAGCAGCAGCGCCCACGCGAGCGTCGGGCCGCGCAGCGCGCGCCGCGCGAACGTGTCGACGGCGCGGGCGAGGCGCACCGCGGTGCCGCCGCGGGGCGGGTCGTCCGGGCGTGCGGCGGCGGCCGCGCGCACCGCGTCGAGCTCGACGTCGGCCGCCTGGCGGAACACCGCGACGAGCAGGTCGGCCTTCGTCGGGAAGTAGGAGTAGACGCCGCCGGTGCTCACCCCGGCGCGCGCCGCGAGCGCCTGCACGCTCGCGCCGGCGAACCCGTGCTCGGCGACGATCGTCCGCGCCGCGTCGAGCAGGGCGTCGCGCTTGCGCTCGCGGGCGGCGCGCGTCGCCGGGGTCTCGCGGTAGGGCACGGGTCCTCCGTCGTCGTCGGGTGAACCGCCTCGGGGCGGCTTCCACGAAGAATTGAAGCATGATTCAATTCATCGCGGTACCGGCCGCCGGGCCGGAGGCGTCGAGGACGACGCCGCGCACGACGTCGAGGAGGACGACATGCACCTGGGCAGCATGCTCGAGAGCACGGCACGCAAGGTCCCGACCAAGGAGGCCCTCGTGCTGGGCGAGCGCCGGCTCACGTACGCCGAGCTCGACGCGGCCGCGCGCCGCGCGGCAGCCGTCTTCCGGGACGCCGGCGTGCGCCCCGGCGACCGCGTCACGGTCATGACCTACAACACGCCGGGATTCGTCGTCGCGGCGTTCGGCCTGTGGCGCGCGGGCGCCGTGCTCGTCCCCGTCAACCACAAGCTCCAGGCGCCCGAGGTCGCGCGGCTCGTCGCCCACAGCGGCGCCGTGCTGGGCGTCGCGGACGCGAGCCTCGCCCCCGTCGTGACCGCCGCCGCGCCCGCGGTGCCGTGGCTGTGGACGGAGGCGGACGCCGTCGGGCAGGACGCGGGAGGCGCGGAGGGGACGCCGGGGGACGACGACTTCGACGCGCTCGTCGCGGCCGCCGAGCCGTGGGACGGCGTGCCGCCCGACCAGGACACCATCGCCCAGGTGCTCTACACGTCCGGCACGACGGCGGCCCCCAAGGGCTGCGAGCACACCCACCGCGGGCTGAGCTCGGTCGCGGCCTACACGACGGCGGCCGTCGGGCTGCGCGCGGACGACCGCTTCCTCCTCGCGATGCCGATCTGGCACGCCTCGCCGCTCAACAACTGGTTCCTGTCGATGGTGTTCCTCGGCGGGACGACCGTGCTGCTGCGCGAGTACCACCCGATCGAGATGCTGCGGACCGTCGAGGCCGAGCGCACGACCGCGTTCTTCGGCGCGCCCATCGCGTACGTCGCGCCGCTCCAGGTCGCCGCCGCGCAGGGCATCGACCTGTCGACGTTCGACCTGTCGAGCGCGCGGCTGTGGCTCGCCGGGGGCGCGCCCGTCGGCGCCGACACCGTGCGGGCGATCCGCGCCGCCTACCCGGGCGAGCTGCACCAGGTCTACGGCATGAGCGAGATGGGGCCGGTCGGCGCCGCGCTCGGCCCGGCCGACCAGGAGCGCAAGGCGGGCTCGATCGGGCACGCGGGCATGCCCGGCGTCGACGTGCGGGTCGTGGACCTCGACGGGAACGACGTCGGCCCGGGCGGGACCGGGGAGATCTGGCTGCGGTCGGACACCCGGATGGTCGGCTACCTCGACGACCCGGAGGCGACCGAGGCCGTGCTGGTCGGCGACTGGTACCGCACCGGCGACGTCGTGCGCGTCGACGAGGACGGGTACCTGTTCATCGTCGACCGGCTCAAGGACGTCATCATCACGGGCGGCGAGAACGTCTACTCCCAGGAGGTCGAGGAGGCGCTGCGCGGCTCCCCGGAGGTCGCGGACGTCGCCGTCGTCGGGCGGCCGCACGCCGACTGGGGCGAGACGGTCGTCGCGTTCGTCGTCCCCGCGCCCGGCGCCGAGCCGACGCTCGACTCGCTGCGCGCGTTCCTCGCCGACCGGCTCGCACGCTACAAGGTGCCGCGCGACGTCGCGCTCGTGACCGAGCTCCCCCGCAACCCCTCCGGCAAGCTCACGAAGCACGTCCTGCGGTCACGCGTGCGGGAGGGGACGACGGTGGCGTGAGGCCAGGGCCTCAGGGGCGCGCGTGCTCGAAGATCACCGTCGTGCTCGTCCCCGCCACCTCGGGGCGCACGCTGAGCGTCCGGGACACCAGGTCGCGCAGCGCGTCCGAGTCGGCGACCGCGACGTGCAGCAGGAAGTCGCGGTCGCCGGTGACGAAGAAGACGCCCTCGACGTCGGGCAGCGTCAGCAGGTAGTCGCGGAACGCCTCCAGGCCCTTGCGCGCCCCGGCCTGGAGGCGGATCGCGATGAGCGCCTCGAGCCCCCGGCCGAGCGCCGCGGGGTCGACGTCGGCCCGGAAGCCCCGGATCACGCCGCGGTCCACGAGGGCCCGGACGCGCGCGTGGCACGTCGAGGCGGCGATCCCCACCCGGGCGGCGACCGCCGCGTTCGTGGCACGCGCGTCGGTCGCGAGGACGTCGAGGATGCGGCGGTCGACGTCGTCCAGCGCGGGCGGTCGAAGATCCTTCGGCACGGTGGGCCTCCCCTGGTCGGTGGGCGAACGTCGGGACGGCGGCGGCAGCCCCGAGCGACGATCCTTCGGCACATCTTGCCGCACACCGAAGGATCCACCACGCTGTGAGTCGTGCGGCACCATCCCGCCGCACACCAGCCACGCGCCCGCCTCGCCACCCGCGGGGCGGGCGTCGGTCGAAGGAGCCCGGCGTGAGCACGACCTCTCGTCCCCGTCCCCGTTCCCGCGACGCCCGGTCGGCACCCCCCGGCCGCGCGCCTCGCACGGCCGTCGTCGTCGGCGCCGGCATGGTGGGGCTCGCCACCGCGTGGCACCTCCAGGAGCAGGGCGTCGAGGTGACCGTCGTCGACCGCGAGGGCGTCGCCGCGGGCTCCTCGTGGGGCAACGCCGGGTGGCTCACCCCCGGCATGGCGATGCCGCTCGCCGACCCGTCCCTGTGGACGTACGGGCCGCGCGCCCTCCTCGACCCCGCCGCTCCCCTGCACGTCCCGCTGCGGTTCGACCCGCGCCTGTGGACGTTCTTCGCGCGCTTCATGGCGCACGCGACGCAGGCCCGCTGGGACCGCGCGATGGCGGCCCTCACCCCGATCGACCGCGTCGCGCTCGACGCGTTCGACGAGCTCGCCGCGGGCGGCAGCCTCGGCCACGGCGTCGAGGCCGGCACGACGCCCGGCCCGTTCACCGTCGCGTTCGAGCACGTGCGCGAGGCCCGGCCCTTCCTGCGCGAGCTCGAGCACGTCGCCGCCGCCGGGCAGACCGTCCCCGTCCGGCGCGTCGAGGCCGGGGAGCGCGCGCACCAGCTCACCGACCGCGTCTCCACCGTCTACGCCCTCGAGGGCCAGCGCTTCCTCGAGCCCGGACCGTACGTCCACGCGCTCGCCGACTCCGTGCGCGCCCGCGGCGGCACCATCCTCACCGGCCTCGACGTGCTCGACGTCGAGCCCGGCCGCCTCGGCGCGTGCGTCTTCGCGCGCGCCGTGCACCCCGACGCCGCCCGGCACCCCGCCCTCGTGGGCGCCGGGGCGAGCAGCGGGTCCGGGGCGACCGACGGCGTCGGGCCGGACGCCGGGGTGCCGCGCCGGGCCGGCTCCCCCGCCGACCGCGAGGAGGGCGTCGTGCTGCGGGGCGACGCCGTCGTGCTCGCGACCGGCGCGTGGCTGCCGTCGCTCGCCGCGCCGCTCGGCGTGCGCACGCGCGTGCAGGCCGGACGCGGCTACTCGTTCACCGTGAAGACCGACGAGCCCGTCGAGACGCCGATCTACCTGCCCGCGCGCCGCGTCGCGTGCACGCCCTACCAGGGCCGGTTCCGCGTCGCGGGGACCATGGAGTTCCGCGGCCCGGACGAGCCGCTCCAGCCCCGGCGGATCGAGGCGATCCTCGCGTCCGTACGACACCTGTTCCAGGGCGTCGACCTCGACGACCGGCACGACGAGTGGGTCGGCTCGCGCCCCGTCACGCCCGACGGCCTGCCGCTCGTCGGCGCGACGCGCACGCGCGGCGTCTACGTCGCGGGCGGCCACGGCATGTGGGGCATGGTGCTCGGGCCCGCGACCGGCCGGGCGCTCGCCCACCTCGTGACGACCGGCGAGACCCCCGACGAGATCCGCGCGTTCGACCCGCTGCGCTGAGCCCGGCGGCCGCGTGGTCTCGGACGGCTCCCGGCCCCCGGCTCGCGGCTCGCGGCTGGCCGAGCCCGGCCGAAAGACCCTGTCGGGCGGGGCCGCCACGTTCTAGCGTGGTCGGCATGACCGTGCGAGAGGAGCACCGGGCCGCGCTGCGCGCGCTCGACGGCGACCCGGCGGCGGTGCGCGCGCACCTCACCGCGGGGTCGGGGCTGCCGGGCCCGCGCGCGAACCTCGAGCTCCTGGGCGCGTTCGCCGACGTCGCGCCCGTCGAGCTCGTGCGCGCCCTGGCCGACGACCCCGACGAGTACCTCCGGTGCTGCGGGACGTGCGGGCTGGGCCGGCTCGTCGTCGAGGCCTCCGCCGACGCGCGCGCGGAGCCGACCGACCGGCTGCGCGCCCGCGCGTCGGACGGGTCGTGGCGCGTCCGTGAGGCCGCCGCGATGGCGCTCCAACGGATCGGCGACGCCGAGCCCGCCACGCTCCGCGCGCTCGTCGCGTCGTGGGTCGCCGACCCCGACCCGCTGGTCCGCCGCGCCGCCGTCGCCGGGATCTGCGAGCCGCGCCTCCTGCGGGACCCGTCGACCGCGACCGCCGCGCTCGACGCGTGCGCGGCCGCGACCGCCTCGATCGGCGCGCTCCCCGACGACGCGCGCCGCGACCCCGACGTGCGCACGCTGCGCCAGGCCCTCGGGTACTGCTGGAGCGTCGCCGTCGTCGGGGACCCGGCCACCGGCGTGCCGCGGTTCGCGGCGCTGCGCGGGTCGTCGGACCCGGACGTGGCGTGGGTCGTGCGCGAGAACGAGAAGAAGGCGCGCCTGCGCCGCGTGCTCGACCCCGCGTCCTGACCGGCGCCGGGAGCCGCCCCGGCGAGGGCGTGCCGGCGACGGCGTTCCGACGACGGCGGCCCGGCGACGGCGGCCCAGAGAGGTCGAGCCCGAGGAGTCTTGCGTCCCTTCGCGCGCGCCTATATGTTTAACCGAAATACTAATCACGACGAAGGAGTCCGATGAGCAGCACGACCGAGCCGACGACGAGGATGGCCGAGCTCTCCGCCACGGACGAGGACCTCCGCAGCCTGCTCTCCGGCGGATGGCTGCGCTACCGCACGTCGCCCGCGCTGCAGGAGCTGACCCGCGACGCGCACGCGACGTGCGCCCGCATCGGGCGCGTGTACTTCGAGGACGTCGACGAGGCACGCCGCCTCTTCCACCGGCTCGTCCCCGGCGCCGAGGAGGGGATCGACTTCCGCCCGCCGCTGACGATCGACTACGGCGACCGGCTGCTGATCGGCGCGCGCACCTTCATCAACGCCGACTTCATGGTCATCGGCGGCGGCCTCGTCACGATCGGCCCGGACTGCCTCATCGGCCCGCGCTGCTCGATCTACACGCCGAACCACGCCGAAGACGTCGTCCGTCGCCGCGAGGGCTGGGAGCGCCCCGAGCCCGTCACGATCGGGAGCAACGTGTGGATCGGCGGCTCGGTCACCATCACGCCCGGCGTGACGATCGGCGACGACAGCATCATCGGGGCCGGGTCCGTGGTCACGCGGGACATCCCCGCGGGCGTCGTCGCGGTCGGCAACCCGTGCCGACCCGTCCGCGCGATCACGACGGACCCCGCGGACACCACCGCCCGCTGAACGGCACCCGCGCCCGGGCGACGGCGCCCGGCGCGCACGACGACGCAGTCACCGACCAGCCGGCGCCCGGCGCCGGCGGAGAGCAGGAGCCATGCAGTGTGCAGAGTGCGGGACCACCCCCCGCGACAGCCGGGTCGCGACGGCCGTGTGCAGCGAGTGCGGCGCGGCCACGTGCGCGGAGCACACCCACGAGGTGAGGATCCGGATCCCCGCCACCTCCGTGGGGAACCCCGTCGTGCGGACGGCACGACGCCTGCGGTGCAGCGAGTGCACCCACCTGGCGGAGCCGCTGGAGCAGGTCCGGCGGTAGCCGCCCGGCGCTCCCCTCGGGCCTCGGCACTCGTGCCCCCTGGGGAGCACGTCGCTCGGGCCCCGCACGGTCCACTCCCGTGCGGGGCCCGAGCGACGTCGGTCGACCGTCAGGCGGTCAGCCGCAGTCGAGCGCGTCGTACGCGACGTCGTACCGGCCGTCGCGCCCGTCCGTCGACGCGGTCACCGTGACGGTCCCCGCCTCGAGCCGGGCCGCGCGCACGGCGAACGACTGGTAGCCGGAGCGCTCGGGCGCGACCGCCGCGAAGTCCCGGCTGCCGTACGCCGTGACGACGGCGAGGTCGACCGCGGACGGCTCCTCGTTCGTCGCACGCACGGCGAGGTACGCGGTGCCCGCCAGGCAGCGCGGCTGCACCTGGACCTCCACCGCGACGCCCGGCGAGGACGCCCCGTTGCTCACGTCGAGCACGAGGGGCGCGAGGGCCAGGGTGTCCAGGTTCGGGGCCCAGCCCGTGGCGTTGCCGAGCGTCAGGGCACCGTCGTCGGTGGTCAGGTCCAGGGCCACCGTGTGGGTCCAGAAACCCTTCCACGAGTAGTTGTGCCGGAAGGCGCCGCGCGTGGTGCCGCCGCCGGCCTCGCTCACGTCGAGGAAGCGCGTGATGACGTCGGTGTTGTACGCGTGCCCGGTGTTCTTCTCCGCGTTCGCGTACCGCACCACGAGGTCGTACTGGCCAGCGCCCACGCCCTCCGCGCGCGGCCACACGGCGACGCTCTGCTCGCTGCCGCCCAGCCAGGAGACCTGCCGTCCCGACACGTCGGTCGGCTGCGCGACCGACTCCAGCCGCGCACCGCCCGAGAGCTGGAGCACGTCCTCGGCCTCGACCGTCTCGACCGACGCGTCCGACCCTGCCGCACGCGTGGTCGTCAGCGCACCGAGCGAGATGCCGCCGGGCGCGCTGACCGCGAGCTCCGTGATCCCCTGCGCGAGGTGCACCCGCGCCGACGAGGTGCGCGCGCCGGCGGCGTCGGCCTCGAGGCCCACGACCTCCCGGCCGTTGAGCCGCAGGCCCACCGTGGTCGGTGCGTCCGCGGAGTAGTCGAGCGTGACGTCGTAGTACCCCGTCTCGCGCGCGGCCACGTAGAACGTCGCGGTGCCGTCGCCGCCGACCTGCACCCGCCCGGCCTCTCCGGCGTCGTAGGAGACCGACGCGCCCTGCAGACGGGCGAGGTGGGCAGGGTAGGTCGTCGTGTCCGGGCCGTCCACCCGCTCGAGGTCGAACCGGTCGAGCGTGACGTTCGCCCCGGGCAGCACGGTCGACCCGTCGGCGCTCGCGCGCACCGACAGCTCGCGCGCACCCGCCTCGAGCTCCACCAGGACCTCCGCCTTGCCGCGATAGGAGTCCGAGAACCCCGCCTCGTAGCGGATCGTCCCCGCCGGAGCCCCGTCGACGAACAGCGCGTGCGAGCCCGGCCCCACGTTCGGCCCGTTCACCCCCGCGATGACGCCCAGGCGGTACGTGCCCGTCGTCGGGACGTCGACCGTCCACGACGCCGACGCGCCCGCCGTCGTGAACCCGCGCACGTCCTTGGCGCCCGAGGCCGCGAACGTCCACGCGTCACCGGCCGGCCGGTCCACGACCGTCAGCCCGGACAGCCGGGTCGACTCCGCCTCCACGCGCTGCCTCCACGTCGTGTCCGCCACGGGCGCCTCGTCGAGGGCCGGCGTCACCACGACCTGGTAGGCGGAGTGACGGTCGTCGTTCGGGACGACGACCTGCACCGCGCCGTCGACCACCGATGCGCGCTCGGCGACCACGACCGGCGGCGCCAGGGCCTCGCCCTCCTGCCCGGTGAACTCCGCCCGGCGCACCTGGACGTCGACCTCGTCGCCGAAGACCTCCGTGTCGACCCCCGACACGTCGAGGCGGACGTCCTTCGAGCCGCCGCCGAAGAGCACCGTCGCCTGGCGCTTCTCGGCGTCCACGGCGGCGAGCCCCTGCAGCGTGTCGACCGTGTTCAGCGCCGGCGGGGTGAGCTCCACGGTCTCCCCCGTGAGGTCGCCGTACCACTTGAGCAGCCACCACGCGCCGTTCGCGCCGTTGTTCTTGGCCATGTTGTCGTTGAGGTTGCCCGCGAACGTCCAGTACGCCGTCTGGGCGTCGACCTTCTCGTCCTCGAACATCGAGATCCACTGCACCAGCTGGCCGGGCACGCCCATGTCGCGGCGCATCGCGTACTCCGTGATGTTCACGGGCAGCGGGCCGACGCCGACCTCCTGCTCGATCCGGCGGAACTCGGCGAGGTGCGAGCGGAAGGTCGCGAGGTTCTCGACCCCGAGCTCGTGCCAGGTCCACATGTCCGGCAGGACGTCGTTGGCCTTCGCGTAGGTGAGGATCTGACGGGTGCTCGTCCCGTGCCACCACGCGTCACCGGGGCCGGCGATCCTCGCCTCCGGGTAGACCTCCTTGATGGTCTCGTAGGCGGCCTTCCAGTCCGCGAGGAACGTGTCCCGCATGACGTTCCAGTCGCCGTACCAGTTGATGCCGTCGGGCTCGTTGAACGGCGTGAAGACGTACCGCTCGGGGTAGTCGGACTCCTCGACGATGCTCGTCACGACGGTGCGGACGATGTCGAGGTACGTGTCGAAGTCCTCGGGACGCTTGCCGCCGTTGTAGGCCCAGTCGGGGTAGTAGTCCTGGATGTTCACCATCAGGTACTCGCCCCCGTTCTCGAAGAGCGAGCGCTCGACGTCGAGCGGGTCCCCGTTGGGGTGCTGCGCGCCGTGCGGCGCCTTCTGGGTGACGTTGGTCGGCCGGGCCCCCGCGATGATCGGGTCGGTGGGCACGCCGTCGTCGCCCAGCCCGTAGAGCATGCCCGAGGCTCCGCCCTGCACCGCGCCCGTCGACGCTGCCAGGTCGACGGCCAGGACCTCCACGTCCTCCGCGGCCGCCGCGCCGGGCAGCACGGTCACCGCGCCGGTCGCCACGACCACGGACGCGGTCAGCCCCGCCGTGAGCCGGCGGAGCATCCTGCGCCCGCCGTCCGCTCTCCTGCCGTGCATCTGTCCACACTCCTTCGTGCTGTCGGGGAGCGGGGCGGCCGGGACGACCGCCCCGCCGACGGGGTGCGGCGACTCCGCCGCACCGCGCCGTCGTGCTGGTGCTCAGTCCGCGAGGACCGCGTTGATCTGCTCGTTGGCCTCGGTCAGCGACGACGCGTCCGTGTTCCCGAGCGCGATGTCCTCGAAGGCGACCGACGCGATCGCGTTCACCTCGCCGGCCCGGACGGTGATCGGCGGGAGGAACGTGCGCCCGTCCTCGCGGTAGCTGAAGAACGCCGAGACGTCCCAGCCCTTCGCGTCGAAGGCCTCCAGCGCCTTGTCGGCCGAGCCGGGGATCGCGGGGAACACGACGGCATGCTCGGCGACGACGTCCTGGCACGCGCTCGACCCGAGGTACTTGACCCACTCCCACGCAGCGTCCTGCTTCTTCGACGACGCGCTGATCGAGTCGGCGACGCCGTTGAAGAGCGAGGCGCGGTCACCCGTCGGCCCGACCGGGCCGGGCGCGATCCCGACGTCGACGCCCTCGAGCGCCTTGAAGGTCCCCGTCGCCCACGAGCCGTTGGTGCCCATGGCGACCTTGCCGGAGCCCACCTGGGTGAGCGTCTCCTCGGAGAACACCCCGGCGGCCGGCGCGTAGCCCTTGTCCGCGAGGCCGTAGAACCAGTCGACGGTCTTCTGGAACTCGGGGTCGTCGAAGTTGTAGCGCGTGCCCCACGGGTTCTGGTCGAGGTAGTCCCAGTCGAGCGACCCCGTGAAGTTCGCCCACTGCATCTGGCCCGTCTCCTCGAAGTTCGGGTTGATGCCCAGGCCGTAGACCGCGACGTTCGACTTGTCGAACCCGGCCTCGTCACCGCGCACGCCGTTCGCGTCCACCGTCAGGTGCGCGACGATCTGCTCGAACGTGCCGCCGTCGTCGGGATTCCAGTCGGCGGCCCAGAGATCCTCCGCCGTGTAGCCCGCGTCGGCGACGAGCGCCTCGTTGTAGAAGAACGCGGTCGTGTCCCAGTCCTTCGGCAGGCCGTAGAGCGAGCCGTCGGCATACCGCCACGGGTCGACGAGGCCCTCCGCGTAGACCGACGTGTCGACCGAGTCCTCCTCCACGAGGTCGTCGAGCGCGACGATCTGGCCCTGCGCCGCGAACTCGCCGTACTTCGACAGGTGGTCGACGAACACGTCCGGGCCGGAGCCGCCCACGAAGGAGGCGGTGAGCTTCGTCCAGTAGTCGTCCCAGGCGAACTGCTCGATCTTGATCGTGATGTCCGGGTTTTGCTCCGTGAACGCGGCCGCGCACTCCTGGTACGCGGGCACCTGGTTCGAGTCCCAGAGCCAGTACGAGACCTGCTCGCCCGACCCTCCCGAGCCCGAGCCGCCTCCCGACGAGCACGCACCGAGGGCCAGGACCAGGCACCCCGCCACCACGACGTGGACAGACTTTCGCATCGTTGTTCCCTTTCGCAGACATCCGCGTCGATGGTGCGGAATGGTTGTCGGGTCCGACGGCCGCCGGCCCGTGCCCCCTGGTGCCGAGCGGCTACTTGATCCCGGTGAAGCCGATCGAGTTGACGATCCTCTTCGCGAAGGCGAGGAAGAGCAGGAGCATCGGCAGCGCTGCGAGCAGCGTCGCCGCCATCAGCCCCGCCCAGTCCGGGGACGCCTGGGGGGACTGCGCCCGGAAGATCCCGAGCGCGAGGGTCAGGACTCGTGAGTCGTCGGACTGGCTCACGAGCAGGGGCCACAGGTAGTCGTTCCAGGCCGTGATGTACGTGAGGACCGCGAGCGTCACCACGGCGGGCGACGCCATGGGCAGCACGATGGTGAAGAACGTCCGGAACCGGCCCGCGCCGTCGAGCTTTGCCGCCTCCTCGATCTCGAAGCTGATCCCGGCGAAGAACTGGCGGAGGAAGAACACCGCGAACGGCGTCATGAGCATCGTGGGGAGCGCGATGCCGGGCAGCGTGTCGAGCAGTCCGAGGTCGCGCACGAGCAGGAAGTTCGGCAGCAGCGTGAAGATGGTCGGGACCATCAGGCCGGCGAGGAAGACCGCGTAGACGGCGTCGCGCCCCGGCCAGCGCAGCCGCGCGAACGCGTACGCCGCCATCGCCGAGAAGAACACCTGGCACACGGTGACGAGCGTCGCGACCACGACGGAGTTCACCAGGTAGCGCGGGAAGTCCATCGAGGCGCCGGACCCGCCGTCCGCGAGCGACTCCTGCGCGGTGGCGAGCCCGAGCGCGCGGCGGAAGCCCTCCCCGCTGAACCCGACCGGCAGCGGGTCGGCCGCTCCTCCCGGCAGCGCGGCGTTCGTGGACAGCGCGGTGCGGAGCATCCAGTAGAAGGGGAAGAGCGTCACGACCAGGAGGAGCGTGAGGACGGCCCAGCCGAGGACCCGGCCCGGCGTGGTGCGACGTCGGCGCCGACGGGGTGCCGGCTCGGGGTGGGCAGGTCCGGTCGGCGTGGCGACGGGAGCGGGAGCTGTGGTGGTCATCGGTACCTCACGCCATGTCGTTCTGGTTCGCCCGGGTGAGCCGGAACTGGACGACCGCGATCGCGGCGAGCACCACGAGCAGCGCGACCGACATGGCCGACGCGTACCCGAAGTCGTACCCGCGGCTGAAGGCGACCTCGTAGATGTAGTACTGGATGACGTTCGAGGCGTTCGCCGGCCCGCCCTGGGTCGCGACGGAGACGGTGTCGAACACCTGGAACGAGCCGATCATCGTCACGATGAGCACGAGGCCCAGGTACGGGCGCAGCAGCGGCATCGTGATCGACCGGAACATGCGCAGCTCGGACGCGCCGTCGACGCGGCCCGCCTCGTAGAGGTTCTCGGGGATCGTCTGGAGGCCCGCGAACAGCAGGAGCGCCGTGTAGCCGAGATGGCGCCACACGTTGACGAGGGCGATCGTCGGGATCACGAGCGACTGGTCGCCGAAGAACATGATGCGGTCGCCGCCGAGCGACTCGACCAGCTCGTTGACGAAGCCGAGCTGGTAGTCGAGCAGCATGAGGAAGAGCATCGCCGCGACGACGTTGGACACGAGGTAGGGCGTGAGGATGATGCCGCGGACCACCAAGGACCGCGTGAGCCGGTGCATGAGGACCGCCACCACCACCGCGAGCACCGTCTGGAGGCCGATGTTGAGCAGCACGTACCAGACGGTCACCTTGAAGGCGTTCCAGAACACCGGGTCCGCGACCATCCGCTGGTAGTTCTCGAGCCCCACGAACCCGCCGGTGTTGAAGGCGGTCGAGTCGGTGAGGCTCAGCCAGATCCCCCGGAGCGTCGGCCACAGGAAGAACACGACGAACCCGATCCCGGCGGGCAGCACGAACAGCAGGGCCGCCGGCAGGTTCCGCAGCTCCTGCGACCGGCGTCGCGCCGTCGGAGGGGCGGCCGCCCGCCGCGCACCCGTCACCTGCGTGGTCATCGCTCCACCTCCACGTGGATCAGCACCGCCTGGTCCGGGTCGAGCGCGGGGACGCTCAGCCCGACGGACCCGAGGGCCGCTCCGCTCAGCCGGAGCCCGCCCGCCCACCACGCGGGCGCCGACCGCGGGTCGTCGGCGCGGACCACCGACGGCCCGGACGGACGGACGACGTAGGTCGCGTCGGGGTCGAGACCGGGGAGCTGCACGCGCCCCGCGGGCCACGTCACGTGGCGCTCGCGCAGCGTGATCCCGTACAGCGCCTCCGTGCGGTCCGGGCTCACCGCGCCGTGCAGCCACAGGTCACCCCCCTCCAGCGACCGGCGCACCACGCGGCCCGTGTGCACGAGGTGGCGCACCTGCTTGTAGTGCTCGACCCAGTCGGCGAGCTCGCGCCGCTCCGCCTCGGTGGCCTCCGAGAGGTCCCACTCGATCCCGAAGTGGCCGAAGAGCGCCGTCGCCGCGCGGAACGACAGGTCGAGCCGGCGCCCGGTCGTGTGCGCCCGGTCTGCCCCCACGTGGCTGCCGACCAGCTCGGGCGGGAGGAGCTGCGCCGTCCAGCGCTGGATCTGCTGCCGCTCGTGGGCGTCGATGCAGTCCGACGCCCAGACCCGGTCGGTCCGCTCGAGGATCCCGAGGTCGACGCGCGCTCCGCCGGACGAGCAGGACTCGATCTCGAGCCCCGGGCACCGTGCGCGGACCTCGTCGAGGAGGCGGTACGTCGCGAGGGTCTGCTCGTGGACCCCCGCCCGACCGGTGCGCGTCGAGCCCGCGTCGACGAGGTCGCGGTTGTGGTCCCACTTGATGAAGTCGACACCGTGCTCGCGGACGATCGCGACGATGCTCGACAGCACGTGCTCGTACGCGCCCGGGTGCGAGAGGTCGAGCACCTGCTGGTGCCGCGCCTCGACGGGGAGCCGTCCCTCCACCTGGAGGATCCACTCGGGGTGCCGCCGCGCGAGGTCGGAGTCGAGGTTCACCATCTCGGGCTCGAACCAGAGGCCGAACTCCATCCCGCGCCCCTTGACGTGCCGGACGAGGTCGGCGAAGCGCCCCTCTCCCCAGACGTCGTCGGACACGGTCCAGTCGCCGAGGCCCGTGGCGTCGTCCCGACGCCCGCCGAACCACCCGTCGTCGAGGACGAACCGCTCGGTCCCCACCTCGGCCGCGAGGTCGGCGAGCTCCTTGAGCCGGTCGAGGTCGTGGTCGAAGTACACGGCCTCCCACACGTTCATGACGACCGGCCGCGGGGTGCGCGGGTGCCCGGGCCGTGCGCGGAGGTGGTCGTGGAAGCGCGCGGCGAGCGCGTCGAGACCGTCAGCGTGGCTCGCGTAGAGCCAGGGGCCCGTGTACGACTCCTCCGGAGCGAGCTCGACCTCGCCGGGGAGCAGCAGCTCGCCCCCGAGGAGGAGCCGACGCCCGTCGAAGGTCCGCTCTGCGGAGACGACGTGGTTGCCGCTGAACGCGACGTGGACTCCCCACGCCTCCCCGGCGTCGAACCCGAAACCGGGCTCCCCCGCGACGAGCACGGTCGCGGCGTCCGCGCCGGTCCGGCCGTGCCGGCCCTCGCGGACGTGGGAGCCGACGACGAAGGAGGACCGCTGCGGGACCCGCTCCTTGGCCCAGCGACCGGCGAGGTCGAGGAGCTCGTCCGCCGTCGTGGGGACGGGCAGGGCGAGCCGCAGACCCTCGAGCGCGTAGGGCCGGGCGGCGACGTTGGTGACGCGGCCGCGGAGGCGGAGCAGCCCGGAGGGCAGCATCTCCAGCTCCAGCCCGAGGCGCAGCCCCGCGTCCGCGTCGCGCGCCTCGACGACGACCGCACCGCCGTCCCGACGCTGGTCGACGTCGATCCGGACCGGGCGGAACCGCGGCGACCAGCTCGCGCCCGCGCGGTGCCCCGCGAGTCCCGGCGTGCCCGTCCACCCGGTCCAGGACTCGGGCAGCAGCGAGACGCGGACGCCCTGGTCGACGCCGTTCGTCGCGAGGACGGGGCGGGTCGCGCGCTCGAGGGCCTCGAGGTCCTGCCGGCTCTCGCCGATGTCGGAGCCCCAGTGCAGGACCTCGGGCAGACCGTCCTCGGGGAGCAGCAGGACGACGGCGGCACCCGCCGCCGCCAGACGCACCACCCGGGGCCAGACGGGGGTCCCGCCCGCGTCACGGACGTCCTCGGCCATCGTTGTGCTCACCACGTACGCGCACTCCCTCGTCGCCCCGCACCGGTGCGGGTCCTGCAAACGTTGGTCAGAAGTTAGCGCACACATCCGGGGTTCTGCAAACGTCGGTCAGAATGGCGACGACCCATCGGCGTGGTCGCGACGCGAGAGAAGGCCTCGGGCCGGGGGCAGACACGTCGGGCCGCGCCGTCGGGGACGGGTGCGCCAGACCGAGCGGCCCGGGAGCACGTCAGGCGCGCGGGGTCTCAGGCGCGCAGGGGTGTCAGGCGCGCGGGGGTGTCACGCGCGCAGGGGTGTCACGCGCGCGACATCGGGCGCTCCGGGGCGTGGGGTCAGGCGCGCGGCGGCGCGGCGCTCTCCCGGACGACGAGCGTGGGCCGGGTCGCGCTGTCCTCCGGCGGCTCGCCCGTCTCGACCCAGCGCGCCAGCATCCCGAAGGTGCGCCGTCCGAGGTCGACGAAGTCCTGGGCGACCGTCGTCAGCGGCGGGCTCCACATGCGCGCGAACGGCTGGTCGTCGAACCCGACCACGCTGACGTCCTCCGGGACGCGACGCCCGCGCTCGGCCAGCGCCCGCATGACGCCGATCGCGAGCTCGTCGTTGCCGCACAGGACCGCGGTGACGTCGGGGTCGTCGGCCAGTCGCAGCCCCGCCTCGTAGCCGGAGTCGGGGTCGTAGCTCGCCTGGACGACGTCCGGCCGCTCGACCCCGGCCGCCTCCAGCGCGCGTCGCCACCCCCAGCTGCGCCCGCTGCGCGGCCGGGTCGCGGGGATCGCGACGTGGTGCACGGTGCGGTGCCCCAGGCCCAGGAGGTAGCGCGTCGCCTCCTCGCCGCCCGCCTGGTCGTCGAGGAACGCGTGCGGTCGCGGCCCCTGCCGGCGTCGCGCACCCGCGGCCGCCACGACGGGCAGCGCCTCCGGCAGCGCCTCGAGCGTGCGCACGCCGAGCGAGTCGAACTCGACCACGATCGCCCCGGCGAGCGACTGCGACAGGACGAGGTCGACCGCGCGGCCCAGGTCGCGGGGGGCCTCCGACTCCACGACGGCGATCGAGACGACGTAGCCCGCGGCGCGTGCCGCCTCCTCGATCCCCTGGAGCGTGGCGGCGTAGCCGTAGCGCAGCGTGTTGCGCGCGAGCACCGCGACCGTCGACCTCCGCCCGCTGACGAGCGTCTGCGCAGCGGCGTTGGGGCGGTAGCCGAGCTGCGAGACGGCGGCCTGCACCTTGTCCCGCAGCCTCGGGCTCACCGGGGTACGTCCGGTGAGGACGCGCGACACCGTCGAGACGCTCACCCCGGCGAGCTCAGCCACGTCGGAGAGCACGGGCGGCTGGTGTCTGGGAGTCGTCACCCCGGAAGGCTACGCCGAATCCCGACCTACGTTTGCACGAAAGGACACCGCCACGGCGCACGCACTCCCCCTACGCTGGCGCGCATGGACCTCGCGCGCTCGATCCCGCTGTTCGTGCTCGCCGCGGTGCTGGAGATCGGCGGGGCATGGCTCGTGTGGCAAGGGCTGCGCGAGCACCGGGGCTGGCTGTGGATCGGGGCGGGCGTCGTCGCGCTCGGGCTCTACGGCGTCGTCGCGACGCTCCAGCCGGACGCGAACTTCGGGCGCATCCTCGCCGCGTACGGCGGGGTGTTCGTCGCCGGCTCGCTCGCGTGGGGCATGGTCGTGGACGGCTTCCGCCCGGACCGCTGGGACGTGGCCGGCGCACTGCTGTGCCTCGCCGGCGTCGCCGTCATCATGTACGCCCCACGCCCCGAGTGACCGAGGCCCCCCGTCCACGCCCCTGCCCATCCCCCGCCGAGCACGACGTCGCCGTCGCTATCCGGCGGACGACGACAGCAACGTCGTGCTCGACGAGGCGCTCCCGGCGACGCGGTCCTCCGGGCGCTGGGCGAACGGGCGGATGCGGTCGAGATAGTCGGCGATCGCCTCGCGGTTCTTCTCGAGGATGCGGATGCGGTCCTCCAGGCGCGCGAGCTCGGTCTCGAGGAGCGCGATCTTGTCCGGGTAGGCGTTGTGCAGGTGGATCTCCGGCGCGTTGCCGAGGCACGGCAGGAACTCCTTGATGATCTTCGTCGTGAACCCCACCTCGAGGAGCCCGCGGATCTGCAGCACGCGGTCGACGAGGTGCTCGCCGTACTCGCGGTAGCCGTTCTCTGCCCGCTCGGGCGTGAACAGGCCCTGCTCCTCGTAGTACCGCAGGAGTCGCGTCGGGGTCCCGGTGCGCCGGGACAGCTCGCCGATCCGCACGTGATCCTCCTCACCGGGTCGTGTCGCTTGACCTTCACATCAATGTCAGACATCGATGCTAACCCCATGTCCACGACGAGCACACCCACCACCGGCCCCACGGCCGCCGCCGTCCCGGGCCCCGTCTCGGCCGCCGTCCCGCGCCCCGCCTCGGCCGACACCCCGGCGACCCCGATGACCCCGGTGACCCCCGGCCGCCTGCCCGTCGCCGCGCTCCTCGCGCTCGCGGCGTCGGGGTTCCTCACGCTCCTCACCGAGATCCTCCCCGCGGGCGTGCTGCCCGCCATGGCCGCCGACCTCGGCGTCGGGGCGGGCGCGGCCGGGCAGACCGTCACCGCGTTCGCCGTCGGGGCGATCGTCGCCGCGATCCCGCTCACGCGCGCCACCGCGCGGTGGGACCGCCGCACGCTGCTGCTCGTGGCGGTCGCGGGGTTCGTCGTCGCGAACACCGTCACCGCGGTGTCGTCGTCGTTCGCGCTGACGCTCGTCGCGCGCTTCGCCGCGGGGCTCGTCGCCGGGCTGACGTGGGCGCTCCTGCCCGGGTACGTGCGCCGGATCGTGCCCGCGGACCGCGTCGGCCGCGCGATGACGATCGCCATGGCCGGGGGTCCGCTCGCCCTGACGCTCGGCGTCCCCGCCGGGGCCGTGCTGGGCGCCGCCGTCGGGTGGCGCTGGACGTTCGGTGTCCTCTCCGTCGTCGGGGTCGCGCTGCTCTCCTGGATCCGGCTCGGCGTCCCCGGCGCGGCGGGCACCCCGCGCGGCGCGCAGCTCGCGATCCGCGCCGTCCTCCCCCGCCCCGGCCTGCGGCCGGTGCTGCTCGTCGCCGGGCTCAACGTGCTCGCCAACACGTCCCTGTACACGTACGTCGCGGTCCACCTCGCGCACCTCGGCCAGGGCTCGCGCACCAGCGCGCTGCTCCTCGTCCTCGGCGCCGCGTCCGCCGGGGCGCTCGTGCTCGTCGGGGCGCTCATCGACCACCGCCTGCGCGCCCTCACCCTCGGGTCGGTCGTCGTCTTCGCCCTCGCGATGCTCGTGCTCGGCCTCGCCCCGACGTCGACCGTCGTCGTCGTGCTCGCCGTCGCCGCCTGGGGTGCCGCGTTCGGCGGCGCAGGGACGCTCTACACGACCGCCGCCGCCCGGGCCGCGGGCGACGGCGCCGACGTCGCGCAGTCCGCGCTCGTCACCGTGTGGAACACGTCCGTCGCGCTCGGCGGTGCCGTCGGCGGCGCGGCGCTCGCCGTCGCGGGACCGGGCGGCCTCCCGTGGGTCTCCCTCGCGCTCATGGTCCCGGTGCTCGCGACCGTCGCCCTGGGTCGGCGGCACTCCTTCCGCTGAGACGGCCGCCGAGCACGAGGACGCTCCGCGTCGAGCACGAGGTTCCCGGCGTCCTCGCCACGAGAACGCCGGGAACGTCGTGCTCGGCGGGAGGGCGTGGTCACCGGGGGCGCGCTGTGCCAGGATGCGCGCGTGGCCATCGACGCCCCGACCGGCAGGGGGCCGACGCACGCCGTCGGAGCCGGAGACCTCGACGACACGCTGCCGGAGCTCGAACCCGCGCACGGCCCCTACGCGAGCTGGTCGCGCCGGGTCGTCGCGTCGCTGCTCGACACCGCGATCGCCGCGACGGTGCTGTTCCTCGCCGTCGGGCCGGCCTACGAGGTCGCCTGGATCCCGACGATCAGCTTCGGCGTGAGCACGGAGGCACCGGTGCCCGGCGGGGGCTGGTGGGCCTTCGGCACCGCGGCCGCGCTCCTCGCCCTCCAGGCCTGGACGGGCGCGACCCCCGGCAAGCGGACGGTGGGGATCGTCGTCGTGCACGACACCACGGGTCGCCCCGCGGGCCTCGTGCGCACGGTCCTGCGGAGCGTGGCGCACATCCTCGACGCGCTGCTCTACATCGGCTTCCTCCGCCCCCTGTGGAACGCGCAGCGCCGCACGTTCGCCGACTCGCTGTGCAGCACCGTCGTGCTCCGGCGCGTCCGACCGCCCGTCCCGTTCCTCGGCCCGGGCACCGGTCTCGGCGGCCCGACGCCGTCGCGCGTCGTGACCGGCGCGGCGACGGTCCTCGCGGCGGGCAGCGCCGTCTTCATGCTCGGGCCCGCCACGTCCACCACCGGCGACCCGGAGATGCAGTCGTGCACGCCCGAGGTGGCCGCCGGGTCTCCGCTGACGGTCAGCAACATCGACGTGTCCGGCTGGTCGGAGGCGGGCACCGTGACCCGCTGGGGCGTGACCCGCACGGACCCGCTCCCCGCCTGGGCCGGCGAGGAGGCGGGCCTCGAGGCGGCGTTCACCGTCGACGTCGCCCCGGGGACGACGCTCGACGGGCCGCTGGACGGCGCGCTCGTCCTGCGCCTCACGACGTGGCAGGGCGACGAGCTGGGCGAGTTCCGGTCGTCCTTCCGCGTGGAGCAGACGCCGGATGACGGGCCAGCGTGGGAGTCGGTCGAGCCCACGTCGCCGGGCTCCGGCCTCGACGCGGTCCACGTGCCGGCGGGGACGGTCGACCTCCTGCCGGCGGCCTGGCGCTGGGAGGCCTCGGTGGTGGTCGACGGCGAAGAGGGACCGCAGACCATCGCCACCTGCGGAGCCCGCGCCCCCTCCTGACCCGGCCCCCCGCTGCCGTCGAGCACGGGGTCGGCGACCGGGATCGGGCTCGGGCGGTCGGGAACCCCGTGCTCGACGGCCGGGTGGGACCGCAACATCGCCGAAACGTCCAGGACGACCGGGGGAAACGTCGCGGTCGCACGATGAGGGGGCGCCGGGCGGCGAGCCCGGCGCACCAGCATCGTCCCGACCCTCCGCCGCCCCGCGCGACGGAGTCCCCGAGGAGGCTCCCGTGCCGGACAACCGCCCGCTCTTCTCCGCACCGTCCGCCCCGACGTCGGCCGGCCCGACGACCACGACGGCGCACCGCGCAGCCGACCACGGCGCCGCGCCCGACCTCAACGTCCACGGCGAGCCGCGGCGTCGGGCGAACCCCGGCGACGAGCTGACGGTCGACCCGACCGACCGCCGTCGGCGCGCCCGCGCGGCGCTGCTCGACCTGCGCCGTGACGTCATCCGGAGGAGCTCGACCGGCTGGTGACGAGCGGCCGCGCGCGTGGGCGGCGCCGCGTAGGTTGGTCCCCATGCGGATCGGAGCCCACCTCGACCAGTCGGACGTCATCGCGCAGGCAGCGAGCATCGGCGCGGACGTCGCCCAGATCTTCCTCGGCGACCCCCAGTCCTGGAAGGGACCGGAGTTCACGTTCCCGGGCGGCGCGGAGGCCCTGAAGGACGCCGCCGCGGCGGCGGACCTCGAGCTCGTCGTGCACGCGCCGTACGTCATCAACGTCGCGAGCCCCAACAACCGCATCCGCATCCCGAGCCGCAAGCTGCTCCAGCAGATCGTGGACGGCGCGGCGGCGGTCGGCGCGACGGGCGTCGTGGTCCACGGCGGGCACGTCACCGCGAAGGAGGACCCGGCGAAGGGCTTCGACAACTGGCGCAAGGCGATCGACGCGCTCCAGACGGACGTCACCGTGTACATCGAGAACACCGCCGGCGGCGACTTTTCGATGGCCCGCCGCCTCGACCGCATCGAGGGCCTGTGGGCGGCCGTGCAGCAGGCCGACGGCGCCGAGAACGTCGGGTTCTGCCTCGACACGTGCCACGCGTGGGCGGGCGGCATCGACCTCACGATGGCGGTCGACGACGTGCGCGCGATCACCGGCCGCGTCGACCTCGTCCACCTCAACAACAGCCGCGACACCGCGGGCTCCGGCGCCGACCGCCACGCCGGCCTCACGGGCGGGACGATCGACCCGGAGCTCCTGCTCGGGGTCGTGCGCGCGGCGGGCACGTCGGTCGTCTGCGAGACGCACGCCGACGTCCCGGCCGACGTCGCGTGGCTGCGCGAGCAGGTCGGCTGAGCCGTGGGAGACCCGCGCCCGCTGCGGCTCCGCAACGTCACCGTCGACGCGCGCGACCCGCGCGCGCTCGCGGAGTTCTACCGGCGCCTGACCGGCTGGGCGTACACGCCGGGCCACGAGGTCGCCGACCCGGCGGGCGACGACTGGCTCTCGCTCCAGGTCCCGGGCGGCGCGTCGCGCCTCGCGTTCCAGCGGTCCGACGCCGAGGTGCGACCCTGGCCCGGCGGGGCGCGCGTGCACGTCGACCTCGACGTCCCCGACCTCGACGCGGCGCACGAGCACGCGCTCGCCTGCGGCGCGCGCCCGCTCACGGGCACGCCGGAGGACGAGGGCCACCCCGACGACCTGTTCCGCGTCTACGCGGACCCGGAGGGCCACCCGTTCTGCCTGTGCTCGCCGCCGCTCGACCACCCGTGAGCGGCCGGTGCAGGGCCGCCCGGCGCGAGGCCGGTCCCCGCAGGACCAGCCCGCGCGCGACCGGCCGGCGCACCGGTCAGTAGCCCGACCCGGCGGCGGGGGCCGCGTCCATGATCTCGGTCCCGTCGGGCGCCACGACGTGCCAGACGCCGTTCACGCCCTGGCCGGTGACGTCGCCGGGGCCGGTGTCGGCCGCGTACGTGTAGACCGGGCGGCCGTCGACGGTGACCTGGAGCTCGCCGTCGACCCCGGTGATGGTGCCGACCTCGCCCGTCACGCCGTCGACCTCGGGGTCCGCGCTCGCCGCGTGGACGGCGGGCCACGCGGCGGCGCACTCGCCCTCGCACGCGCTCGTGCCCGAGCCCTTCGTGTCCTTGTCGTAGTAGTAGACGGTCATGCCCTGGCCGTCGACCACGACGGTCCCGAGCGAGGAGTCCGCCGTGCCGAGCGCGACGTCCGAGGAGCCGCCGCCCGCCGAGCCGTCGGAGGTCGAGCCGTCGGTGGTCGAGCTGCCCGTGCTCGATCCCGACGGGCTGGAGCCACCACCCCCGTACAGACCGCCTCCCCCGCCGGAGCACCCGGCGAGGGTGGCGGCGAGCAGGGCGGTGACCGCCCAGGTGGTGGCGGCCGGGACACCGGTAGTCAGGGTGCGTCGCATGTCGACTCCTCGGAAGGACGGTCGGGGTCGCGAGCACGGCCCCTACTCTCACGACGGCGCGGCGCGCCGCGAGGTTCACCGGCCCGCCCGCGCGTCGGTCCGCACGCCGCACGCCCGTCCGACGGCCCGTCCGACCGCCGGCCGCGCACCGTCGACGGGGGCCGGGTGAACCGATCGGGCCGCTGCCTCGTCTCCCAGGTGACGGAGTCGCAGAGGATGATCGGAAGGGGCAGACGTGCGCAGGAGGACGAAGGTGCTCGTGGGGGTCGGGGTCGGTGTCGTGGTGCTCGGCGGTGCGGCCGTCGCGTTCGGCCCGGGCCTGTACGCGGACTGGTCCAACCGCGCGGCGGCCGAGGAGCCGACGCTCGACGCGTCGTCGGGCGACGGCGCCACGCTCGACCCGGCGGACCTGGCCGGTGCGTGGACGGTCGGGGACGGCTCGTACGCGGGGTACCGCGTGCACGAGGTGCTGCAGGGCGAGGACGTCACGGTGACCGGCCGGACCGACGAGGTCACGGGGTCGTTCACCGTCGCGGACGGCGCGCTCACCGCGGCGTCGATCGAGGTCGACATGGCGAGCGTCGCGACCGACGAGCCGCCGCGCGACGCGTACTTCCGGGGCGACGCGCTCGAGGTCGGGACGTACCCGACCGCGACGTTCGAGCTGACGAGCCCCGTGGACCTGCCGACCGGGTCGGGCGACGTCGAGCTCGCGGGCGACCTGACGATCCACGGCGTGACGCAGGCCGTCACGGTCGAGGCGCAGGTCGGCCCGACCACCGACGGCGTCCAGGTCGTCGGGAGCGTGCCGATCACGTTCTCCGACTTCGACGTGGAGGCGCCGAGCCTCGGGTTCGTCACGGTCGACGACGCGGGCAGCGTCGAGTTCGGCCTCGACCTCGTGCGGTCGGCCGGGTCGTGACCGACGGGGAGGTGCCGCGCGTGCGCGCCGACGCCGACGACCTGCTGCGGGCGGTCCACGCCGCGCACGGGCCGGCGCTGGAGCGCTACGTCGCGCGCCTCACCGACGACCCGGCGCAGGCGCAGGACGTGGTGCAGGAGACGTTGCTGCGCGCGTGGCGCCACCCCGAGGTGCTGGAGCGACCGGAGGGCTCGGTGCGCGCGTGGCTCTTCACGGTGGCGCGCAACCTCGTCGTCGACGAGCTGCGCAGCGCGCACCACCGCCGCGAGCTCGCGAGCGCCGACGTGCCCGACCGCGGCGAGGCCGACGCGACCCAGGCCGTGCTCGACGCGTGGCTCGTCGCGGACGCGCTGGTCTCGCTCTCGCCCGAGCACCGGGCGGTCGTCGTCGACGCGTACTACCACGGGCGCTCCGTGGCCGAGATGGCGTCGGCGCACGGTGTCCCGCCCGGGACGGTGAAGTCCCGCATGCACTACGCGCTCCGCGCGCTGAGGCTCGCGCTGCAGGAGAAGGGAGTCTCGTCATGACCGCCACCCCGGACCCGTACCGCGAGTGGGACGCCGCCTACGTGCTGGGCTCGCTCAGCCCGCGCGACCGGCGCGCGTTCGAGCAGCACCTCGCGACATGCGCGGCGTGCCGCGAGGCCGTCGCGGAGCTCGCGGGCATGCCGGGCATCCTCGGCATGCTCACGGCCGAGCACGCGGACGCGCTCGTCGACGACGCGCGCACCGACGTCCCGGCCGAGGCGTCCGGCGGGGCGGGGGGCGCCGTCGTGCCGCTCGCGGTGGTGGCCGCGAGCGCCCGGCGCCGCCGCACCCGACGGCGGTCGCTCCTGTCCGTGGCGGCGGTGGGCCTGGTCGTCGCGGGCGCCGCGGGCGGCGCGGCGGTGACGCGGTCCGACGACGTCCCGCCCCCCGCGACGTCCGGCACGACCCAGGTCGCGCTCGAGCCGGTCGGCGGCGCGGACGTGCGCGCCGAGCTCACGCTCACGCCGGCCTCGTGGGGCACGCGCCTCGACTGGTCGTGCTCGTACCCGGCCGGGGTCTGGGAGGACGGCGCGACGTACGAGCTCGTGCTCGTGGACGACGACGGCACGCGCTCGGTCGTGGCCACGTGGTCCTCGACGGAGGCGGGGAGCTCGTCGGGCCTGGGTGCGTCGTCGGCGGTGCCGGTGGACGGGATCGCGCGGCTCGAGCTCGGGGTCGTGGGGGTCGACGGCGCGCTCGCGGCCGCCGACGTCTGATCCCGGCCCGCCTCCCGAGGGCACAACCCTCAGGAATGCCTCTGGTTGAACGCTCAATCGGACTTCCGCAACGCTGAGCCAGACCTCGCCGACCCCCGCGCCGGCCCCGCGGGAACGCTGAGGCGACCGCCGGAGGCTCCTTGTCGACAGCACTCGTCGACCTGGAGCCTCCGGTGAACACCACTGCCCCGCACACCCCCCGCCACCGCGCCGAGGCGGCCGCCCGTCCCGCGGACGGGCCCGCCGTGCGCGTCGTCGTCGTCATCCCCGCCCACGACGAGGAGCAGGCGCTCCCCGCCACCGTCGCCTCGCTCGCGGCCCAGACGCGTCGCCCCGACCGGGTGCTCGTCGTCTCGGACAACAGCACGGACGCGACCGTCGCGGTCGCCCGCGCCGCCGGCGCGGACGTCATGGAGACCGTGGGCAACACGGCCCGCAAGGCGGGCGCGCTCAACCAGGCGATCGCGACCACGACGGAGGACGTCGTCATGGTCCTCGACGCGGACACGACGATCGCCCCCACGTTCGTCGAGGAGGGGCTCGCCGTCCTCGCCTCGGCGCCCGAGGTCGCCGCGGTCGGCGGCGTGTTCCGCGGTCGGCCGCCGCAGGGCTACCTGCAGCACTGCCAGGCCAACGAGTACACGCGCTACGGCGTGCAGGTGGACCTCACCGGCCGCACGGCCGTGCTCACCGGGACCGCCGCGCTCGTGCGCCGCACCGCGCTCCAAGAGGTCGCCGACGCCCGCGGCTCGGTCCTCCCCGGCGAGCGCGGCGACGTGTACGACCGGCACGCGATCACCGAGGACTCCGAGCTCACCCTCGCGCTGCGCACGCTCGGCCACGAGCTGCGCTCCCCCGTCACGATGAGCTGCACGACCGAGCTCATGCCGACGGCCGGCGACCTCCACCGGCAGCGCGTCCGCTGGTACAAGGGGATGCTCGACAACCTCGCCGAGTACGGGCTCACGCGCACCACGTGGCGCTACGTCGGGCAGCAGGTCATGCTCGCCGTCGGCACGCTCATGATGGCGGCCTACCTGCTCCTCACGGTCGTCACCCTCGTGACGGGGACCTTCACGCTGTCCCCGCTGTGGGCAGCCGTCGGGCTCGTCTTCGTCGCGGAGCGCCTCGTCACCGTCTGGGGCGCCGGGCGGCGCGCACGGCTGCTGGCCGCGCTCGTGCTGCCGGAGCTCCTCTACGACCTCGCCCTGCAGCGCGCGTTCCTGCACGCCGCAGCGCTGTTCGTCACGCGGCGCCAGACGACGTGGAACCACGTCGCCGCCACCGCCTGACCCTCACCCCTCCCCTCGCCGACCCGCCCCGTCGCGCACGCGACCGGGACGTCCTCGGCATGCCCTCACCCGTCCCGGAAGGACTGCAGCCATGTACAACTCGACCCTCGCCCAGACCGCCCCCGTCCTCGCCGTCACCGGCGTCGCGACCGCGTTCCACGTCGTCGCGGCCTGGACGCTCCTCGTCGCGGGCCTCGCGCTCGTCACGACGGCGCGCGTCCTGCGCCGCCGGGCCGCCGCCCGCGCGCAGCGCTGAGAGACGGCCGACGAACAGCCCTGCCCACGACCGGTGGGGACGGTCGTGGGCAGGGCCTTCCTCGTCGCGCCGTCAGCCGACGGCGTTCCGGCGCCGGGCCGCGGCCACGGCCAGGAGGCCGAGGAGCAACAGGAGCGCTGCCCCGCCGGCGACCCACGCCAGCGTCGCGCCGGTCGTGGCCAGCGACCCGCCGGGCTTGCCCGGCGTGCCCGGGTCGCCGGGTCGGTCAGGCGTCGCGCACGCCTGGGCGGCGTCGGTCAGCCCGTTGTGGCCGATCCCGGCGGTGTTGGCGAACCCGCCGCTGCCGTCGGAGCCCGGCTCGGGGCAGGTGAACGTCGTGTCGTCCACCTGCTCCGTGTCGAGGGTCGCGACGACCTCCACCCGGTAGGTGTGGGTGGCCCCAGCGGCGAGGCTCACGCCGGTCGCCACGACGTTGGCCGGGTCGCCCTGCGCGCCCTGGCCCGTCCAGGAGCCCGACGGCGTGACGCCGTCGGGCGCCGAGGTGACCGTCGCGCTCCGGACCTCGATGCCGGCGCCGTAGCGCAGGCGGTCGGTGAGGTCGTAGACCCCGGCGGCGGCGCCGTCGTTCGTGGCGGTGACGGTGTAGGCCACCGTCCACGACCCGTCGGGACCCTTGACCGGCGCGCCGTCCGTCGACTTGGTGATGTCGACGGAGGGCACGGGCGCGCAGTCGGTGTCGGTCTGCGTCCCGCCCGTCTCGTCCGTGAGCGTCGCCGCGTTGTTCAGCCCCTGCTCGGTGAGGTTGCCCCCGGGAGCCGCGGTGCACGCGGGCGAGCCCGTGCCGTCGTCCTCCACGTCCGTGAAGTGCAGCGGCACGACCGCGATCACGGTGACGCGGTAGACGTGCGGGGCGTACCCCTCGTCGTCCAGGCCGCCGATCACGACGTCGGTCGCGATCCGCCGGTCGGTGTCGCCGTCGAACCCGTCGTTCAGGGTGACGCCGTCCGGACCGGTCACCGCGACCGAGTCGACGGTGATGACCGGGGCGAAGAGCAGCTCGTCGTCCAGGTCGTAGGTCGTGGCCTCCCCGCCGACGTTGCCGACGGTGAGGTCGTAGACGACCTCCCACGTCCCGTCGCCGGTCGGTCGAGCGGAGACCAGCGCCTTGTCGAGGGTGGGCTTGCCCGGACGCACGCACTCCTCGTCCTGCCCTGGGACGCCGTTCCAGTCCACGGCCGCGACGTTGTTCAGCCCGCCGGGCACCGTGCCACCGTCCGTGGTGCACACGTCCGTGTCCGGGATCTCGACGTCGGACAGGTCCGCCGCGTACCGCACCGTGACCGTGTAGGTGTGCACGACCGGGCCCGTGCCGGCACCCGCGATGGGCTGACCGGTCACGATCCGGACGTCCTCGAGGCCGTCGAAGCCCTCGTTGACGCCCACGGACTCCGGCGCGTCGGTGACGACACCCTGCACACCGACGACCGTCACGCCCGCACCGGGGGCGAGCGTGTCGTCCAGGTCGTAGACCCCGGCACCCGGGCCCCGGTTGGTCACCGTGACCTCGTACACCACGTCGTACACGCCGTCCTCGCCCTCGACCGGCGTCACCGCACCCGAGAGGGACTTGGTGATGTCGAGGAGCGGGAGGGTCGCGCACACGTCGTCGTCCTGCGTCTCGCCGTTGTGCGTCAGCGTGCCGGCGTTGGCGAGACCACCGGTCTCGCCGGACCCCGGCTCGGGGCAGGCGAGCGTGTCCGGCGTGACCGTCGCGGCATCGAGCGAGACCACGACCCGCACCTGATAGGTGTGCGTGGCACCGGCCTCGAGCGTGGCCGCCGTGGCGACCACGTTCTCCTCCGAGCCCGCCTCGCCCTGGCCGGTCCAGCCCGCGTTCGGCTCGACACCGTCCGGCGCCGTGGCCACCGTCGCCGACTCGACGACGATGCCCTCGCCGTACTGCAGCCGGTCGACCACGTCGTAGTCGCCTGCGGCCTGGCCCGTGTTGGTGGCCACCAGGTCGTACGTGATGGTCCACGTCCCGTCGCCGTTGCCCGTCGGGCCCGCCGAGATCGACTTGTCGAACTCGATCAGCGGCAGCGAGGCGCACACCTCGTCCTCGACCACGATCCCGTTGTGGTCCAGGCTCGTCGAGTTCGCCAGACCACCGTTCTCACCGCTGCCCGGGGGCGGGCACTGCAGGGCCACCGGGTCGATCGTGGCCTCGTCCATCTGGACGGTGACCTCGACCTGGTACGTGTGCGTGCCCCCCGCGGCCAGCTCGATCCCCGAGGCCACGAGGTTCGCCGGGTCCGCGTCCTCGGCGCCCAGGCCCGTCCAGTCGGGATTCGTCTCCACCCCGTCCGGAGCCGTGGTCACCGCCGCGTCGAGGATCTCGATCCCGTCGCCGTAGTGCAGGCGGTCGAACACGTCGTACTCGCCCGCCGCGCCACCGACGTTCTCGGCCACGACGTCGTAGACGATCGTCCACGTCCCGTCACCGTTCGGCGTCGGGCCGGCAGAGATGGTCTTGTCGACGGTGATCGCCGAGATCGTCACGCACGCCTCGTCCGAGTCGGGGATGCCGTTGTGGTCGATCCCCGCGGAGTTGGACAGACCGCCGTCCTCCCCCGTCCCGGGCGCGGCGCAGTCGGTGACCGCGGGAGCACCCTCCGTGCCCTCGGCCAGCGCGATGACGACCTGCACCTGGTACGTGTGCGACTCGCCCGCGGGCAGGTTCACACCCGTGGCGATGACGTTCTCCGGCGCGCCCTCGGCGCCCAGGCCGGTCCACGTCGGGGACGGGGCCACACCGTCCGGCGCCGAGACGACGGCCCCGGACACCACGGTGAGGTCGCCGTCGGCCGTCATGCGGTCCGTGACGTCGTACGTGCCGTCGGCCGCGCCGGAGTTCGTCGCGACGACGTCGTACGTCACCGTCCACGTCCCGTCACCGTTCGGCGTCGGGCCCGAGGAGACCGTCTTGGTCACGTCGACGAGCGGCAGGGTGGCGCACACGTCGTCTCCCCGGGTCTCGCCGTTGTGCGTGAGCTCGGTGGCGTTCGCCAGCCCGCCGTTCTGGCCCGAGCCGGGCTCGGGGCACTGCAGCGCCTCCGGGGTCACGACCTCCCGGTCGAGCGAGACGACGACCTGCACCTGGTACGTGTGCGTCGCGCCCGCGTCCAGCGTGACGCCCGCCGCGACCAGGTTGTCGGCCGAACCGGCCGCTCCTCGACCGGTCCAGCCCGTCTCGGGCTCGACACCGTCGGGTGCCGAGGTGACGGCGGCCGACTCCACGACCACTCCCTCGCCGTACAGCAGCCGGTCGACCACGTCGTAGTCCCCGGCGGCCTGCCCGGTGTTGGTGGCGACCAGGTCGTAGGTGATCGTCCAGGTCCCGTCGCCGTTCGGCGTCGGGCCCGCCGAGATCGACTTCTCGATCCCGATCAGCGGCAGGGACGCGCACACGCCGTCCTCGGCCACGATCCCGTTGTGGTCGAGGCTCGCCGAGTTCGCCAGACCACCGTCCGCACCCGACCCGGGCGGCGGGCACTGCAGGTCTGCCGGGTCGATCGTGGCCTCGTCCATCTGGACCGTTACCTCGACCTGGTAGGTGTGCGACGCGCCCGCGGCGAGCTCGACGCCGGACGCCACGAGGTTCTCCGGGTCGGCGTTCTCCGCGCCCAGGCCGGTCCACCCCGCGTTCGTCTCGACCCCGTCCGGTGCCGCGGTGACCGCGGCGTCGACGATCTCGATGCCGTCGCCGTAGTGCAGGCGGTCGAACACGTCGTACTCGCCCGCCGCGCCGCCGACGTTCTCGGCCACGACGTCGTAGACGATCGTCCACGTCCCGTCACCGTTCGGCGTCGGGCCCGCGCTGATCGACTTGTCGACGACGATGTACGCGATCGCCACGCACGCCGTCGCGTCGTCGGTCAGGTCGTTGTGCTCGACCGTCGCCGCGTTCGACAGGCCGCCCGGAGAGGCCCCGGGCTCGGCCGAGCACGGCGTGATCACCGGCGCGCCCTCGACGCCCTCGGCGATCCCCAGCACGACCTCGACCTGGTAGGTGTGCGTCCCGCCCGCGGGCAGGACGACGGCGGAGGCGATGACGTTCTCCGGGGCACCCTCGGCGCCCAGGCCCGTCCACGCCGCGTTCGGCGTGACACCGTCCGGGGCGGTGACCACGGCGCCCGAGCGGACCTCGAGGTCACCGTCGGCCGTCATGCGGTCCGTCACCTCGTAGGTGCCGTCGGCAGCGCCCGCGTTCGTCGCGACGACGTCGTAGGTCACCGTCCACGTCCCGTCACCGTTCGGCGTCGGGCCGGCGGAGACCGTCTTCGCGATGTCGATCGACGGGATCGGCGCGCACGCCTGGTCCTCCTCGGTCTCGCCCTCGGGGCCGGTCAGCCCGGAGGTGTTGTTGAACCCCTGGTCCGCGTCGGACCCCTCGGCGGGGCAGGCGGTCGGTGCGTCGGCGCCGGAGCCGGCGCCGTCGAGCTGCAGCGGCACGTCGGCGAGGACGGTGACGCGGTAGACGTGCGGGGCGTAGCCCTCGTCGTCGTTCCCGGCCAGCGGCACGTCCGCCGCGATGAGCGTGCTGCCCTGGCCGTCCCACGCCGGGTCGGCGAGGACGACGCCGTCGGGCGCCTGCGTCACCGTCGCGGAGACGATCGTCGCCTGGTCCGTGAAGTGCAGCGCGTCCGTCAGGGAGTAGGTGGTCGACGGGGTCTGCGTGTTCGACACGACGACCTCGTACACGACCTCCCAGCGACCGTCGCCGACCGGGGTGGCCGAGACGACCTCCTTGGTGTGCGTCGGCGTACCGACGACCACGAACCCGGCCGGGTCGCAGTTGATCGTGGGCTCGACGCCCGAGTCCGCCGGCACGTCCGCGTCCGCGCACGCCGTGTTCACGACGGAGTCGGCGACGGGCTCGGTGAGCTCGATCTCGAACTCGTGGCTCTCGGTCGCTCCCGGGGCGAGGGACTCGATCGTGAACGACCCGAGCTCCGGCTGCAGGTCGTCGGAGACCGCGACGTTCGTCAGCGTCCCCTGACCCGTGTTCTCCACGACGATCCGGTAGCGGACCGTGTCGCCGACGCGGAACCGCGGGTAGTCCAGCGGGTCGTTCGCGTCGCGCCACTCGCCGTCGGCGTCCTGCACGTACTTCTTCAGCGACGCCGAGTAGTAGTTCGCGATCGAGGTCGACGCCGACGTGCGCATGACGAGGCGCGTGTTCTCGGCACGGCCCTGCGCGCGGTTCACGAGGACGTCGCCCCCGACCATGCCGTCGGTCACGACCGGGACGTCGAGCGTCAGCTCGCCCCGCGCCGGGAGGGCGCCGGTGATGACGCGCACCGCGGTGGCGTCGGGGGTGTACGTGGTGCTCCACCCGACGGTGTTGCCGGTGGTGCTGCCCGCCGAGCCGTTCGTGGCGTCGGCCGGGTCGTCGGTGAGCGTCGCCGGGTCGGCGGTCGTGTAGTAGACGGTCCCCCCGACCGAGGACGTCACCGGGCCGTCGAGCCGGTACGAGCCCGAGAACGCGGTCCCGCGGCCGTCACCCACGTACGGGAGGATGTCGATCACGTCGACGAACTCCTGCGGGAGGGGATCCTCGGAGCGCACCAGCACGGTCCACGAGCCCGCGCCCGCGCCGTCGCCGGCGAGGTTGGGGATGAACGCCTGGTCGGCGGTCTTGATGATCCGCGTCAGCCCGGACTCGTTGACGACGACCGTCGCGGTCGCGGAGTCCGACTGCACGCCCTCCGCCGAGGCCGTGACGGTGTTGACCAGCCGCTCACCGCCCCCGATGTCGTCGGCGTACTCCACGTCGTAGGTCAGCGACTGGGGAGCGTTCGTGGGCACTCCGTCCAGGGTCCAGGTGAGCACCTGCTGGCCGGAGCCGTTCGTCGTGGCGACCGGCTCGGGGCTCGCCGAGCCCGCGACGTACGTCGCACCGAGCGGCAGCGTGTCCACGAGCTGGTAGTCGTCCACCGTCGGGGCGACCGCCCCGGTCCCGTTCGCGGAGTAGCTCAGCGTATAGGTCGCCTGCCCGCCCGGGTCGACCGTCGTCGGGAGCACCGACTTCGCCACGTCCGGCGTGACACCGACGATCCGCACGATGTCTCGACCGGACTGCGCGAACGGGTAGCGGGCGTCGGGGGTCAGCGCCGCGCTCGGCCCGGCATCGCTCGCCGACCTCGACCGCGCCGCGTTCACCCAGGCGTTCGTCGCGGACGACGGGTTGATGTACGACCCCCAGGTCCACACGTCCTGGCCGACCTGGGCGCTGGGCAGCAGCCGCTGCGTCGCCTGCAGGACGAGATCGCGCTGCCAGCGTGCCGCCGTCATCGAGTACGTGGCCCGGACCGCCTTGACGGTCGACAGGTCCGCGGGGCGGGTCGTGGTCCAGCCCGTGGTCCCCTCGCACGTGAACGCGTTCGGGTCGTAGGACGCGCTCGCGGGGTTCACCAGCGCCGAGGTGCCGACGTAGTAGGCGACGGGCAGGCCGGCGGGCTCACCGGTCGTCCCGTTGTCGAAGCGCGTGACGGCGCCCGTGAACTCCACGTACCGCGTGTCCAGCACCAGGCAGAGACCACCCTGGGTGGAGCTCTGGTTCTGGACGTTCGGGTAGAGCACACGCACCCCCGAGCCGAGCTCCGACTCCGGGGCGACGCGGTAGGTGTCGGACCAGACGGTCGCGCTCGAGCCCGTGTAGACGGGCTGCCACGCGTGCGACCAGACGCCCGTCGTCCAGTTCTTCGCCGTGGTGTTGTTCGCGGGGTCGTCGTTCGTCGTCTGCCCGTCGACCGCGGTGTAGGTCGGCGCGCTGGACGTGACCGAGATCTGCCCCGCGCCCGCCGTCGTGACGACCCGCAGCTGGATCTGCCCGGACGCGACCGCGACGCGGTCCGTCGGCAGCGGGTTCCCGGCCGAGTCCGTCGTCGGCACCTGCGCGTGGCTGTAGTCGATCCCGGCCAGCGTCAGCGTGTACGACGTCGAGCTGTTGCGCGTGAGCGTGCAGGACCCGACGGACGGCGCCACCTGGCTCGCGTCGTGCGTCCCGCCCGACCACGGGTGCCCGGTCGCCGTCCCGCTCGTGAACGCCGAGCAGGCCTGCGGCCCGACCTGCGTGGCCGCGCCCAGGCTGTTGGAGACCGTGAGGTCGTAGCTGACGGGGTCCTGACCGGCGGGGCTGTTCGGGCCGTGGAACAGCGTCCAGTTGAACGTGAAGTCGCGGGACGTGTCGTTGCGCGTGCTCCCGGACACGCTCTCCACCCAGTGGATGTCCTGCACGAACCCGTTCTGCACGGGCAGCTCGGGCAGCGACGTCTGCTGGTCGGCGATCGTGGCGCCCGCGCTCACGGTCTCCCCGGACACGGCCGTCACGCGCATCGGCGTGGTCAGCGAGAACGCCGTGCCCTCGGTCTGCGTCCCCACGTTGCACACGAGCGTCGAGCCGTCCTCGGAGACGCTCGACGCGGGGTCGACGCCCTCCACGAGGCACGCGGGCGGGAGCGCGTCGAACACCGCTCCCTGAGCCGCGACCGTCACCGTGACGTTCTCCACCGGCGCGTTGCCGGGCGCCGCCGCGTCGTCGTTGAGGTTGAACCACCATGTGGCGGACACCGCGTCACCCGTCTCGAGCGTCGCGGGCGTGGTGTCGGCCCAGGACCCCTCGAGCTCGTACACGGTCGCCGCCGTCGCGGGCAACGCCGCGGCCGTGAGGCCCGCGCCTCCCAGGACCAGGGCCGTGACGCCACCGATCAGGCGACGTGCACGCGCCCCTCGCCACCACGAACCGGTGCGGGCGTGCCGGGCGCCGCGGGGTGCCGCGTGCCTGGCGGGTCGCCCGCCTGCCGCGGCCGCGGCGTCTCGCTCGAAACCTTGCATGGGGTCCCCTTCGTCGTGCGCACGCGGCCTCGCGTGCACGGTCGTCACCCCATAGGACCCGTGCCACCGAGGGCTATGACGAGCGTGACCTGGGAAATCACCTGTCCCATCACCAGTTCCGTGAAGGAATTCACCCGGCCTGCGAGACACGCTTGCAGAACCCGGGACGTCCGCCAGGATCACGGCTATGACAGGCGCCAGAGACGTCCCGCGGAGCCGGGAGAAGATCCTGCGGACGCTCGACGCCGGCGACCTCGACGCCCTGGAGACGGTGTTCGACAGGCTCTGGTACGACCTCCCCGACCGCTTCGCGCGCGAGCTCCTGACAGCGCTCGCACGCGTCCCTCCCGAGGTGCTCGACCGTCGCCCGCGCCTCGGCCACCTCGTGCTGCTCGCCCAGAGACGGCGCGACCACGAGCACGACGACGAACGCAGCATGTCCCGGCTCGTGCGGCACTACTCGCGGGCCGGCCTGCGCCACAGCAGGCGGCTCAACGGGTTCACCCGCCTGCACGACGTCCTCTCGGCCGGCACCGCGGCCGTCGTGGGCCTGCGGCACCGGCGCGACCACGACGCCTCGACGCGGGTCGGCACGTGGGTCGACCAGCGGACGACGCTCCTCATGACAGGAGGCCCGCTCCCCTGGACCGCGGGGCGCCCGGACGCGCGGCCGGGCTGGCTGAGCGCGCAGCGCGGGATCACCGCGATGCTGGCGGGTGCGACCGACCTGGCGACCCAGCACCTGCGCCGCGCGGCCGACGAGGCGGGCGACGAGCCCCACGGACACTTCGCCCGGGTGAGCGCGGCGTCGAACCTCGCGCTCCTGTCCGCCTACCGCGGCCACCACGACCTCGCCCGCGAACAGCTCGCCGTGGTCCGCGACGCCGCACCGTTCCCCCGATGGATCGCCGGAGCGCACCTGCGCGGCGAGGCCCTCGCGCGGGCGCACCTCGCGATCCACGAGGGCGACCCGGCGACGGCGCAGAGGATCCTGCGCGCGATGGACCCGTCCTCTCCGGCCGCGGGCGAGCTGTGGGCCTTCCTCGCGTCCGCGCGCGCGAGCCACGCCGCCTTCTACGGCGACCCCCTCCAGGGCCTGCGGGAGCTGGACGAGGTGCGTCTCGTGCACGGGATGGTCGACCCCGACCCGGGGTCGTTCGTCGGGCGGCTGCTCCTGCGGGCCGAGGCGAAGCTGCTCCTGCGCGCCGGCGGCGCGGGCCGCGTGCTCCACCTGGCCCACGGGTCCGAGGAGGACACGACCGAGTGGCTGGCGAACCACCACGCCTGGGCGCACCTGTCGGTGGGCGAGCACTACGAGGCGATCGGCCTCGCCTCGTCCGCCATCCACCAGGCATCCCTGTCACCGACCGACGCGCTCGACCTCCACGTCGTCCTCGCGGTCGCCCACCTCCGCGCCGGGCGCGAGGACCGCGCGCGGAGCTGGTTCCAGAAGGCCCTGCGGCTGCGGTCGTCTCCCGAGCACGCCGCCCCGTTCCTCGCGCTCGAGCCGGACGAGCGGCGCACGCTCGCCGAGCTCGCGGACACCGCGGACGTGCTGCCCCGGGGTGCCGTCGAGGCGCGCAACACGCCCCCGGTCACGCTCGCGAGCCGGCTCTCCCCGCGCGAGAGGAAGGTGCTGCGCTCGCTCAGCGAGGGCTTCACGGCGGAGCAGACGGCGGCGCGGTTCAACGTGTCGGTGAACACCATCCGCACCCAGATCCGCACGCTGTACCGCAAGCTCGGCGTGTCGAGCCGCCGCGAGGCGATCGCGATCGCGCAGGAGGCCGGGATCCTCGCCGCGGCCCGGGGGGAGGCCGTCGGGCGGTCGGAGCGACGCTACGCCCCGGGTCGGCGAGCCGCGACGGGCACAGCGACCTCCATCACCGGGCCGGGACCGCCTGCCTCCCAGGTCGGCAGGTAGACCTCCCGGTCGTCCCCTGCGGGCACACCGCCCGCGAGCGCCCGCCCGGACGCCAGGTAGTCGTGCACGAGGACCAGACGTTCCTGGTCGCGGGCCTCCGCGGCCGTGAGCGCGACGTACGCCTCCTCGTGCGCGTCGTCCGTCGTGAGGGCGAAGCCCGACGGCGGCCGCACGGGCGCGGGGACGGGCACCCGGAGCGTGAGGCGGGCGGCGTACCCCTCGGTCGCGCGCTCGTGGAGCTCGACGTAGGGGTGGCCGGCGAGGGGCAGGTGAGCGGCGCGCAGCACGGCGAAGACCGCTCCGGTCGCCTCGGGCAGCACGGACGGCAGCTCGGCGAGCGTCGCGCGGCGCTCCGTCCCGAGCACGAGCCGCTCCGGCACGTGCCGTCGGTGCACCACGACGTCCAGCCGTGGCGCGCCGACGAGCGCGGACCGGACGTACTCCGCCGCCGTCAGCGACGCCGCGAGCGCCGAGCGGCGGTCGCTCCACACGGCGTCGAACGCGGGGACCGGGTCGGGGGCGGCGAGCACGTCGCCCACCTCGGCGAGCGACAGGCCGACGCCCCGCAGGAGCCGGACGAGGCGGGCGCGCTCCACCTGGCCGCCGTCGAGCAGCCGCGGCCCGTCCGCGGAGGTGCGGCGCGCGTCGAGGAGCCCGCGGTCGACGTACATCCGGACGGCCTTCTCGCTCAGCCCCGTCGCGCGCGCCACCTGACCCGTCGTGTACTCGTCCATGCCCGCGACGCTAGGGCCTTCCCCTGGGGCAGCCGCAAGGGGTCGGCTCAGTCGTCGTCGCCGGGCACGTAGGGCCCGCGGCGGAGCTCGAGGTCGATCTGCTCGGCGTCCAGCAGGTCGAGCGCGTGCCGCAGCGCCTGCGAGCTGTACGCGCCGGACGTGCGCGCGTCGAGCAGCGCGACGCGCTGCGCGGCGATCGCCCGGAGCCGCAGCTCCTTGTACTGCGCGAACAGGTCGGCCGACGTCGCGGCGTCGGTGTCGCGGTTCTCCAGCTCCCGCACGACGTCGCGGCGCACGCGGGCGACGACGTCACCGTCGTAGGTGGTGCCGTCGGCGCGGCGGAGGTCGGGCGCGTCGATCACGGCCACGGCCGCGCCGTCGAGCTCGGCGCGCACGGCGCCGCGGTCCTCGTCGGCGCGCGTGGAGCCGCCCGAGAGGCCGAGCCGGCGCACGACCCACGGGAGCGTGCCGCCCTGCACGACGAGCGTCCCGGCCGCGACCCCGAAGGCGACGAGCACGAGGAACGAGCGCTGCGGGGTGTCGAGCGGGAGCGTCTGCGCCGCGGCGAGCGTCACGACGCCCCGCATGCCCGCCCACACGAGGAGCGTGCCCTCGCGCCACCCGAGCCGCTCGGCCGTCAGGTAGTCGATGTCGGCGGCACGACGACGCAGCGACGTGCGGATGCGTCCGAGGCGGGCCTGCGGCACCTCCTTCGGGCCGCCCGTGCGCGCGACCTCGCGGTGCCGTCCCGAGGGCTCGACCGTGGCGAGCGGTGCCTCCGCCGGCCCGAACCGCGCGTCGAGCTTCTCCTGCATGCCCTCGATCACGTCGCGCATCGACTCTCCCCGCCGCGCGCGTCGCGCGAGCGACCGCAGGAGCGTCGCGACGTACGCGGAGCGCACGACGAGGATGACGACGGCAGCGAGCGCAGCGATGCCGACCGCGCGCCACAGGCTGCCGTGGGCCTCCTGCACGTCGGTGACCAGCGCGAACAGCTCGAGCCCCATGAGGAGGAAGACGGTGCCCTCGAGCAGCAGCTCGACGGTCCGCCAGTTCGACTCCTCGGCGAGCCGGTGCTGCGGCCGCAGGTACTTCGCGGCGCCGTTGCCGGTGACAAGACCCGCGGTGACGACGGCGACGAGGCCCGACGCGCCGAGCTCCTCCGACGGCAGGTAGGCGAGGAACGGCACGACGAAGGACACCGCGGTGCTCAGCGCGGGGTTGGCGAGGCGGCGCCGGACGAAGAGGCCCAGGAACCCGACGAGGAACCCGACGAGCACGGCGACGACGACGGCGAACACGAAGTCGCCCGCGACCGACCACAGCGACACGCGGGTGGCGGACTCCCCGGTCGCGACGGCGATCCCGATCCCGGCGATGGCGGAGCGCAGGAGGACGAGCGCGGACGCGTCGTTGAGCAGGCTCTCGCCCTCGAGCAGCGTGACGACGCGGGGTGACGCGCCGAGCCGTTTGACGATGGACGTCGCGACGGCGTCGGTCGGGCTGACGATGGCGCCGAGCGCGAAGCCCGCCGCGAGCGGGATGCCGGGGATGAGCCACGTGAAGAGGTAGCCGAGGAGTGCGGTGCTGAGCAGGACGAGCACGACGGAGAGCCCGCTGATCGCGGTGAAGTCCCGCCGGAAGTCCATGGTGGGCAGGCCGACGGCCGCCGAGTAGAGCAGCGGCGGCAGGATCCCGGCGAGGATCCACTCGGGCTCGAACTCGATCTCGGGGACGGCGGGCACGAAGCTCACGACGACGCCGACCGCGACGAGCACGAGGGGCGCGGCCACACCCGCCTTCGGCGCGAGCGCGTTGACCCCGACGATCGCGACGACCGCGAGCGTCCCGACGACGATGAGGGAGAGGATCTGCTCCTCGGTCAGGCTGAACGGGAACTCCATCTGCACCTCCGGCTACCGGCGCCGCGCCCGGGTCGGCGCGCGCGGGACGCCCCCACGCTAGCCGCCGGGGCCGCCCCCGGCGGTGCGCACGCGGCGTTCGAGGCGCCACTCGTTGCCGGAGGTCCCCGCGACCCAGCGGTGCTCGAGCCGGTCGACGCACGCCCGCGCGAGCGCGAGCCCGCGCCCGGACTCGGCCTCGGGGGGCGGCATCGTGCGGTCAAGGTCGACGTCGGCGGCGGGCGCGGTGTCGCGCAGCACGACGACGACGCGTCCCGCCCCGGCGTCGAGCTCGGCCCGGACCTCGACCGTCTCGGGTGCGGGCGAGTGCCGCACGATGTTCGCGGCGATCTCCGTCGTGGCGAGCTCGACGGCGAGCCGGTCGTCGGCGGGCACCCACGGCGCCTGGCCCCAGAGCGCGGCGAACGCGTCCGGGAGGGCGTCGAGCCACGGCGGGGACGCGGTCGCGCTCAGCACGACGAGCGGGGCGTCGTCCGGCGGGGTCACGCGGGGGTCACCCGTCGGCGAACGCGCTCGCCGCGTCGTCGTGCACGCGCAGCACGCGGTCGAGGTTCGTGAGCCGCAGGACCGTCGCCACGGAGGGCGCGGCGTTCGCGAGCCGCAGGTCTCCGCCGGCCGCGCGCGTCGTGCGCAGCCCGCCGACGAGGGCGCCGAGGCCCGAGGAGTCGACGAACTCGAGGCTCCCGAGGTCGACGACGAGCCGTGTCCGGCCCGCCTCGACGAGGTCGGTGACCGCGTCGCGCAGCTGGGGTGCCGTGGTGAGCGTGAGCCGCCCCCGCGGCACGATCACCGCCCCCGTCTCCTCGAGCGGTGTCACGTCGAGCTTCACTGGTCCTCCGTCCGTCGTCCGGTCATCGTCGTCTCCGGCACGGGCTCGCGCGGCGGGCGCGGGCCGGAGTACCGCGCGGCGGGGACGAGCACCCCGAGCACCGCGAGGTCGTACGCCACCCAGGCGAGGGTGACGAGGGTTGCGCCGAGGTCGGCGTCGAACGCGACGAGGCGCACCGTCCCGACGACGGCCGAGACCACGAGCAGCACCATGGCCGTGAGCTGGGGCCAGATGGTGCGCCAGGCCGGCCGGTGCTCGCCGGTCCGCGTCTTGGGGGTCACGACGAACCCGAGCGGGCGGCCGAGGACGACGTTCGCGAACGCCGTCCAGCAGGCCCGGATCCACACCGGGAAGAGCGCGAGCGAGTACTGCTGCCCCCGCCAGGTCCGCACCCCGCGCGCCACGACGAGGAACAAGAGCTGGTTGAGCACGAAGTACGGCACGAAGCGCACGAAGAAGTCCGTCCCGAACGCCTGCACCGGGAGGATGCCGAAGCACAGGTACACCATGGGCGCCGCGAGGTACGCGAGGGCGGCGAAGCCCGCGAGGTAGCTCCACATCGTCGCGAAGTACATGAGTCGCTGCCCCACGCGCAGCCCGCGCAGCGTGAGCGGGTTCTCCCGGAGCATCACCTGCACCGTGCCCTGCGCCCAGCGCAGGCGCTGCTGGAGCATCGTCGGCATGTCCTCGGGCGCCAGCCCGTGGGCCAGCACCTCGTGGTGGTAGACCGACCGCCAGCCGAGCGCGTGCAGCCGCATCGCGGTGGCCATGTCCTCGGTGACGGAGATCGTCGCCATCGGCATGACGGCCTGCGCCTCGTCGCTGCGGCCGACGTCGACCGCGTCCGCGAGGCGGCGCACCGCCTCGACCGCGACGAGGGGCGAGAGGTCGCGCCGCGCGAGCCGGTCGAGCGCCTCCTCGTCGACGACGAGCTGGCCGATCTCCTCGTCGACCTGGAGCGGGCCGCCGGACACGAGCTCGGGCTCCACCGTCGCCAGCTCCGCGCGCAGCGCCTCCACCTGACCGGCGACGACGCTGCGCGACGCCTCGTCGACGCGGCGCTGGAACCGGTAGGTGACGTCGGCGGCGGGCTCCCCCGCCGCGAGGGCGCGGCGGGCCTCGTCGGCCTCCGCGCGGAGCCGCTCGACGGCGGTCCGTACCGCCGGGTCGGCCGCCTCCGGCGAGCGCGCCGCCCGGGCCAGCACCGAGCCCGCAGTGCGCAGCGCGCGCCGCACGCCGACCGTCACGCCCCGTACGTAGCCGACGACGCCGAGCTGCATGAGCGCCTCGCGCCGCAGCACGGCGTTGGAGCCGCAGAAGAACGCGGCGTTCCACCCGTCCTTCCCCTGCTGGATCGGCCCGTAGAAGAGCGGCGCCTGGCTCCCGAGGGGGTCGGCGTCGTCGACGTTGACGAACCACTGCGGGGTCTGGACGATCGCGACGCGCTCGTCCGCGGTGAAGTACCCGACCGTGCGGTCGAGGATCGCCGGGTCGGGCACCTGGTCGGCGTCGAGCACGAGCAGCAGCTCGCCGTCCGTCTGGAACAGCGCGTTGTTGAGGTTGCCGGCCTTCGCGTGCCGTGGCTTGCCCGCCCAGCTCGCGCTGCGCGTGAGGTACCCGACGCCCGCCTCCGCGGCGGCGGCCCGCATGCTGTCGCGCGCGCCGTCGTCGAGGATCCACGTGCGGTGCGGGTACCGGATGGCCCGGGCCGCGCGGGCGGTCGTGAGGACGAGCTCCTCGGGCTCGTCGTACGTCGTGACGAAGACGTCGACCGTGACGCCCTCCGGGGCGGGCGGCGGCTCGCCCCGCTCGCGCAGGCGCCACATCGTCACGCCGAAGAGGGCGGTGTCCACGAGGCTGTACGTCTCGGCCAGCACGAGCGGGACGGCGATCCACCAGTGCGACCACGCCACGGAGTCGAGCCACCGCCACGCGACGTAGTTGACGCCCGTGACCAGCGCCAGCACGACGAGCACGCGGATGAGCACGAGCCGCCGCGCGGAGCCCCTCATGCCGCGACCCGCTCGACCACGAGGACCGTGAGGTCGTCCCCGACGTACCGCCCCTCGGCGAGCCCCACCAGGACCTTGAGCGTCGCCGCGGCGTCCCCGGCCTGCCGGACCTCGCGGGCCGCACGCGCGAGGGCGGGCCCGTCCGGGACGGGCAGCGGGACGTCCGGGTCGAGGAGGCGCGGGTCCCCGCCCGGGACCCCGAGGTCGGCGAGCAGGTCGACGAGCCCGTCGCTCACGACGACGAGCCGGTCGCCCGGGTCGAGGGTCACGTGGTGGACGGCCCGCGCGGTACCCGGCGCGACGCCGAGCGGCAGGCCGTCCGCCTCCAGGCGGTGGATGCCGCCGTCAGGCCGCAGCACGCTCGCCAGGCCGTGGCCCGCGTCGACGTACGCCAGCCGACCGCTGTCCCGATCGACCGTGGCGCACCAGGCGGTGACGAACGACCCGACCTCCTCCAGGTCCGGGGCGAGCAGGTCGTCGGCCGTCTCGACGCCCGCAGCGAGCGACGGCGACCGGAGCGCGGGCCGTAACGCGGCGCGCGCCGACGCCGCCACGATCGCGGCGGGCATGCCCTTGCCCATGACGTCCGCGACGACGAACCCGGCGCCGTCGGCCGTCGTCGTCCAGTCGTAGAAGTCGCCCCCGACGCCGCGAGCAGGCAGGCACCGCGCGGCCACCCGGTAGCCCTCGAGCTCCGGGGCGCGGCGCGGGAGGAGCCCGCGCTGGACCGCGCCCGCCCGGTCGAGCTCGACGTCGTGCTGGAGCTCCCCCTGGACCCACAGCGCGAGGTCGCGCAGCAGGGAGCGGTCGGCGTCGTCGAACCGGCGCGGCCGGGTGTCGATGACGCACAGCGTGCCGACCAGCTCGCCGCCCGGCGCCGCGATGGGGTGCCCGGCGTAGAACCGCAGGTGCGGGTCGCCGACCACGAAGGGGTTGTCGGCGAACGTGGCGTCCTGCGCCGCGTCCTCGACGACGAGCGTGCGGTCCGCACGGATCGTCACGTCGCAGAACGCGCCCTCGCGCTGCGCGACCGGGCCGTCGAGGCCGACGAAGGCCTTGCGCCACTGCCGGTCCGCGTCCACGAGCGTGATGCTCACCGTCGGGACGCCGAACAGGCGCTGCGCGAGCCGCGTCACGCGGTCGAACCGTTCCTCGGGCGAACTGTCGAGCACCCCGAGCCGCTGGAGCGCCAGGACCCGCGTGCGCTCGTCCTGGAGCGCGTCGGTCGTCGTCAAAGTCTCTTCCCCCTGCTCGTCCCCTGCGTCGAGACGCGACCTCCCGACATCTATCACGGAGTGCGGCGCGCCGCAGGGGCAGGAGACCGTCCGCACGTCCCGGACCTGGACCTTCACGCGTCCACGCCGCCGCGCGTCCTCGCGTGAGGCCGCTCCGGTCGCGAGCGTCCCGCGGTCCGGAGACGCTGCCAGAGGCGACGAACCGCCGGGCACCCGAGGAGAGGGAGGACCGTGGACGCGATCACCGTGCTGGAGGACCTGTTCGGGAGGATCGGGCCGACCGCGACGCGCGCGGTCGACGGCCTCGGCGAGGACGCGCTCACCGCGCGCGTCGACCCGGGCGCCAACACGATCGCGTGGCTCGCGTGGCACCTCGCGCGCGGGCAGGACGCCCAGGTCGCGGGCGCCGTCGGGCGGGACCAGGTGTGGACGCGCGACGGGTGGGCCCGCCGGTTCGACCTGCCGTTCGACGACGGCGCGACCGGATACGGGCAGTCGGCCGACGACGTCGCGCGCGTCCGCGCGCGCGACGACCTGCTGCTCGGCTACGTCCACGCGGTCCAGGTCGAGTCCCGCGACGTGCTCGCGTCCCTCACCGCCGACGACCTCGACCGGGTCGTCGACGAGGCGTGGGACCCGCCCGTGACGCTGGGCGTCCGGCTCGTGAGCGTCGCGGTGGACGCCCTCGAGCACGCGGGCCAGGCCGCCTATCTCCGAGGAGTGCTCGAGCGCACCGGGCGCGCCTGACGCGGCGCCGGATCACGGGGCGTGGCGCGACCGCCGAGCGCCAGGATCTGCGGTCGTCGGGTCGGACGATGGGGAATCCGATGCACTTCGACGCGCTGGCGGACTCCTACGGGTCCGCTCGTCCGCCGTATCCGGCCGAGCTGTGGGAGCGGGTGCGTCGGACGGGCCTGGTCGCGCCGGGCCGGCGAGCGGTCGACCTCGGCGCGGGCACCGGTGAGGCGACCGGGCCGCTGCTCGCAGCGGGGGTCGACGTGGTCGCCGTCGAACCGGGCACGCAGCTCGCCGCCGTGCTCGCGGCCCGTCACCCGACGGCGGAGGTGGTTGTCGCACGGGCCGAGGACGCCGAGCTCGGACGAGCCGCGTTCGACCAGATTCTCAGAGAGCCGTTGAACAGCGGCGCGTGACATATGGGAGGTTATGGGCACTGAACTAGTGCACGTTGCATCAGATGCACGATCTCGCACCCCACGGCAAAGTCCGCGTCTGTGCAGGTCAGCGCGCCAGTCGCCCTCTCGTGCCTGCCGCCGGGTTCTCCCGGCCCTTGCCGTGTTGCCGCAGATCACTGCAGCCGGTCCGTCAGCGCCCGCCTGACGTCACGCTCCGCCAGGCGCTCGATCGGGCCCAGGGGCTCGAACACGTGCGAAAAACCCTGGTGACGCGAACTGCGGTTCGACAGCACAGGAACATTTGAGAGCTAGACCTCAACGAGCCATTCCTGCTTCCCTGGCCAACGACTGAATGCTCCTCGATGGGCGGTGACACGTTGAAGGGCCGGTAGCGACCCTAGAACCTCCGCATCCACAATCTGGCCACAGTCGGCAACGAGCAACTCCTCCAACTTCCTGCACTCGGCAAGGGGCGCCAGACTGACAGTCCTTTCTGACCACTGCGCACGAGGAGGCTGGACGCTTAGTCGGCGCAAGCCATGGAGCGATCGAAAGCAATCAAACGACGCCGCCGCCGCACCCTCAATGTCAACCTCTCCGATACCTTCACTCCCATCCAGGCCAAGTTCAGGGACGACCCCGCCGACCGACTTCTTGAAATCAAGTCGCAGTCGGCGAAGGCTCGGAATTTTCGCCAGGTCAAGCCGGCCGCTTGTCGCGATCGCTTCGAGCCCTAGGAACTCAATACGGCGAAGAGCAGAAAGGTGGCCGACGATCGAGGAGGCGGGGATTGAGAGAGAGGCGATTCGCTCGATACTGGACGAGACCACGGGTTCCGCGAGGCGTCCATCCAACCAAAGAACCTCGAGACTTGAAAGCAGACCCTCCGGGAGTGGTCCGATAAGTCGGCGGGTCTGCACCTGCAAGAACCGCAACTTCAGGCGCTCGAGCGCGCCCAATTCAAGAACTCCACGCGACTGGCGTTCGGGGAGGACTATGAGGCCATCCACGCCCGCGCGACTCAGTTCGCTTATGTCCTCGCCCGACGGCTGCCCGTAGATCTCAGCGGTCCGGTATGGACCATGGATGCCACCAGCATGAAATTCAAATACGGGAAATCTCATTGCGTCACCTCGCAATTTGGAACCCACTATTCAACAGCCGACCGCCCTTTTTAAAGAACCCGCCGAGGGCGCGATGCCGAATTCGAATCAACGCATCCTCAACCGCATCCATCGCGTACCCCTTGCCAATACTGTGCGTTCGAACTGATGCGATACTCTGGACAGTGTATCCCTTCTCTTTGAGCGATCCACGCTTTCTGAAGTGGGCGTGGATTCGCTTGTGCATGTTCTTCGCCTGACCAATGGACTCCCACCGAACCGACGAAGCGGCAACCGGGTGAACCTGGCCGAGGACATCGCAGCTCAGCAGCCCTCCCCAGTCGACCCGCCAGAGGTCGACGCGCTGGACGATGCCGCGATCTGCACCGCCTACGGCGACGTGATGACGATCGCGGAGAACGCCGATCTCGCCCTCGCCGAAGGCCGCACGGAGGCGCAGGAGCGTGACGGCTGGTACCGGCTGGCGACCCGCGTACTCGATCGCTTGCCCTCCGCAGGGGACAGCGCGGTGCAGACGGCGATCGGTGAGCTGAAGGAGATCGCGCCGGTGACGTCCGGAGCGTTTGGGGAGTCGACCGGTGTGGCTCCCCCGAGTGGAACGACGTCCAAGGCGACCTCGGCGACGCGTGCGACGACCTCGGTGCACCGCTGGCGATCACGATGTTCACCGGCGGATGATGCAAGACCAATGCCCAGAGACGTCCACTGATCCGAGCACGCAGGGCCATAGCGCCTTCACGAGACGCGGGTAGCGTCAAGACGTGCGGAGTCGAAGCGGCAACGGGAACGCGAGCCGTCTGCGTAGCGTCGTGATCCCCGGCCTGTCCCTCCTGGTCTTGACCGCCGCGGCCGCCAGCTTGATAGGGGTTGTGCTCTCCGGTGTCGCGCATCATGCGACCCCGGTGGCTGAGGACGCGGTGCGGACCGCTCGTGGGGTGACGGAGGCTGACGAGCTGCGCGTGGCGTCGCTCGTCGACCGGGCTGCGAGCTGGCCAGGAGTCGAGAGCGTCTCAGGTCCAGAGCGCATTCGCCGCGACTTCCTGGAAAGCACGGTCAGCGTTCCTCTGGATGTCGTGGTCCGTGACGACGTGTCCAGGGACGACCTGACCACCCTCACGCTGGATCTCTGCAGAGCGTCACGGGCGGGTCTGGCCTCTCGCGATGCAGTTCCGCTTCTCTGAGATTCGAATCGGCAGTCGCCGGAGTCACCTGCAGCGCCCCCGCGCACGCCGATGCGATTGGGGCCTTGCTCTACGAGGTGGCGGCTCGAGGAGACGCCGACGGGCTCGAGTGGATCTCGCTCAGCATCGCCGGAACTGAGGAAGCGTCTCCCCCTCTGGTGCGGATCGGTCTATGGCCCGCCGACCCGGCGAACGGCACCCGACTAGAGACCGAGTGGTCTTCGATGGCGTCAAGGCTTGGCTTCTCACCGGCCGAGGCCGCGGTGCGGGACGATCCGGCACCGCGGACGTCGGCAACTGGGGGCTGATCGTCGCTGACCGCGATCCCCTCCAGGTGTGGCCCAACTCTCCTTGCCGCTCGAAAGCGTGCCGTGCCTCCGTCGCGCCCCCTTGATCGCCAGCGAAGGAGGAATCATCGTCTGGTCGTTTCGATGCCTTGATCTTCCACGTCGACCAGCTGCGCTACGTCGTCGTCGAGCTCAAGGTCGGCGAGTTCGACTCAGGACACGTCGGCCGGCTCGGCACCTACGTCGCCCTCGTCGACGACCGACTGCGCAAACCCGATCGCCACGCCCACACCGTCGGCATCCTCCTCGTCGCCGGCCCCAACGAAGCCATCGTCCGCCACGCCCTCGCCGGCGCACCCGCACCACTCGCCGTGGCCAACTACACCTACGACAGCCTGCCTCCCGACGAGCAAGCTGCACTTCCCCGGGCCGACGAGCTCACTGCGATCCTCGAGCACGACCTCGGCGACGAGCCCGCACACCAGACGTCACGCAGGTTCTCGGTGTCGCCGAGGTAGGTCGCGACGGCGTCCATCGCGTCCCCGATCCTCTGCAGCGGCGTGAACCAGCCGTCTCGGCTCGTGCCGGGCCACAGGGTGCGGCGTTCGAGGAGCAGCCACCGGTCCGAGCGAGCGTGCTCGTTGCCGCTGTGAAGCCCCTCCTCACCGAGCGCCTCGGCGCAGCACCGCGTCAGGCAGACGGCGCCACCGCGTCGACGAACCAGGACGTCAGAGTCGTGGGGTGGGTGATCGCGGTGCCCACGCACACGGCGAACGCGCCGCGCGCCATCGCCTCGGCGGCCTGGGCGGGGGTGTGCACACGACCCTCGACGACGACCGGGAGGGCGCAGGCCGCGACCATCTCGTCGACGAGCGCGAGGTCGGGGCCGTCGGTCCGGGGCCGCTCGCCGGTGTAGCCGGAGAGGGTCGTGCCGAGCAGGTCGACGCCCGCGTCCTGGGCGGCGAGCGCGTCGTCGAGCGACCCGCAGTCCGCCATGACGAGCGCGTCGGTCGACTCGCGCAGGCGTGCGACGGTCTCGGCGAGCGTGAGTCCGTCGGGGCGGGGCCGGCGCGTGCCGTCGAGCGCGACGACGTGCGCGCCCGCGTCCGCGACCGCGACGGCGTGCCGGAGGGTCGGGGTGATGAAGACCCCGCCGTCGCCGTCCTTCCACAGCCCGACGACGGGCACGTCGACCGCCGCGACGACGGCCGCGACGTCGTCCAGACCCTGCACGCGGACGGCGGCCGCGCCCCCGGCGACGACGGCGCGCGCCATCTGCGCCGTGGTGCGCGGGTCGCGCAGGGGCTCGCCGGGGTAGGCCTGGCAGGACACCGTGAGGCGTCCGCGCATCGCGTCGAGGACGCGCTCGCGCGTCCAGGGGGTCCGGTCGTGCTGCTCCGCGCTCATCGCGCTCCTCCGTCGGTCGTGCGGTCGTCGAGCAGGTTCCACGCGCCGCGCGCCGCGCCGACGACCGCCGCGACGTTCCCGAGCGCAGCGGGGCGCAGCGGGAGGTCGGCGAGCACGTCGACGACCTCCGCACGCAGCGCGTCCTCGAGCGCGGACCACCACAGGTCGCCCGCGCCGGCCATGCCGCCGCCCACGACGACCACCTCCGGGTCGAGCACGGTGACGACCCCGGCGACGGCGCGGCCCACGGCGCGGGCGGCGTCGCGCACGACCGAGGCCGCGAGCTCGTCGCCCGCGTCGGCCCGGGCGACGACGTCGCGCGTGTCGGGGCTGGTCGCGTCCCCACCGAGCGCGAGGTAGCGGCGGTGGACGGCCGGGCCCGCCCCGATGGCCTCCAGGTGGCCGGTGCGTCCGCACGGGCAGCGCAGGAGCTCGGCGCCGGGGACGGGGACGTGCCCCAGCTCGCCCGCGACGTGGTGGGCGCCGCGCAGGGGACGCCCGTCGAGCACGACGGCGCCCCCCACGCCGGTCCCGACGGCGACGAGCAGCGCGCTGCGCGCGCCCGCGGCGGCGCCGCGCCACACCTCGCCGGCGGCGTGCGCGTCGACGTCGTTCTCGACGAACACGGGCAGGTCGGCGTCCGCCGCGAGGTCGGCGAGCCGACGGCGCAGGCCGCCCGCGACGTCGGTCCCGGGCCAGCCGGGCAGGGTGTCGGTCGCGGAGACGATCACGCCGCGACCGACGTCCACCACCCCGGCCGTGCCGACCCCGAGCGCGCGCAGGCGCGCCGCGCCCGGCAGCGCGGCGACGACCTCGCGCACGACCCCGGCGACGGCGTCGAGCACCGCGTCGGGGCCGCCCGCGGCCGGGGTCGGCACGGCGAGCACGGGACCGAGGGTCCCGTCGGCCGCGACGGTCGCAGCGGCCGTCTTGGTGCCGCCGAGGTCGACGCCGACGACGACCGTCGGCGCCGCGGCGACCGGGGAGGCGTCAGCCACGCAGGAGCCCCGCGGCGCGCGTGATCTCCTCGACCCGCGCGGCGACGTCGTCCGCGAGCGGCTCGACGGGGAACGCGAGGGTCTCCGTCGCGATGAGCCCCTGGCGCTGCGCGGCCACCTTGAACGCCCCGACGCCCGCGGCGTCGCCCGAGCGGCCGCGTGCCTGGAACACGATCTCGAACAGCGCGGCGATACGGTCCTGCTCCACCCGGGCATCGTCCCACTTCCCGGCCTGGGCGAGGTCCCACAGGCGCACGTAGCCGCCCGCGTCGACGTTCGCGAGGCCCGGCACGACGCCGTCGGCGCCGAGCAGCAGCATCCCGTCGACCACGACCTCGTGCCCCGTGAAGAGCGCGAGGGGCGAGCCGGCCGCCGCGTTGGCGGCGACGAGGCGGCGGAAGCCGACGTCGTCGCCCGACGAGTCCTTGACGCCCGCGAGGACGCCCTCGGTGCCGAGCCGGACGAGCAAGTCCGCGGGCAGCTTCGTCCGCACGCGCACGGGGATGTCGTACGCGAAGAGCGGCACGTCGACGGCGGCGGCGACGGCGCGCAGGTGGCGCTCGATCTCGTCGAGGTCGTTGAGCGCGTAGACGGGGGCGGTCGCGACGACCGCGTCCACCCCGCCCCCCACGAGCGCCTTCGCCTGCTCGACGACGCGTGCCGTCGTCAGGTCGATGGCGCCGCCCATGACGGGCACGCGGCCCGCGGCCGTGCGCACGACGGTCCGCACGACGACGTCGCGCTGCGCGTCGGTGAGGTAGGCGACCTCGCCGGTCGACCCGAGCACGAACAGGCCGTGCACGCCCTCGGTGACGAGGTGGTCCACGAGACGCTCGAGGGACGCGACGTCGACCTCGCCCTCGGTCGTGAGCGGGGTGAGGACGGGCGGGACGATCCCGCGGAAGGGGGTGGTCACGAGGAGCTCCGGTTCTGGGTTCAGCGGTGTGGTGGTCGGGGTGGTGCCCGGCGTCGGGCGGGGCGCGGCGGCGCTCACAGGAGCGCGGGCGCCGCGCCGAGGAGGGTGCGGGTGTAGTCGTCCTGCGGGTCGTCGAGCACGCGCGCGGCGGGGCCGGACTCGACGATGCGGCCGCCCTGCATGACGACGATCTCGTCGGAGACGTGGCGCACCGTCTGGATGTCGTGCGAGATGAAGACCATCCCCAGGTCGAGCTCCGCCTTGAGGTCGGCGAGCAGGTTGAGGATCTGGGCCCGCACGGACACGTCGAGCGCGGACGTGGGCTCGTCGGCGACGATCACGTCCGGCGAGAGCGCGAGGGCGCGCGCGATGGCGACGCGCTGGCGCTGCCCGCCGGAGAGCTGGCCGGGCAGCGCGTCGAGCGCCGACTCGGGCAGCCCGACGAGGTGCACGAGCTCGCGCACGCGCGCCTCGCGCGACGCGGCGTCGCCGACGCGGTGCACGTCGAGCGGGTCGCGCAGGGCGTCCCGCACGCGCATGCGCGCGTTGAGCGCGGTGGCCGGGTCCTGGAAGACGACGGACACGACCCGCCCGACGTCGCGCCGCACGCGCGTCGTGTACTTGTCGACCGGCCGCCCGCGGAAGCGGATCTCTCCGGACGTCGGCGCCTGCAGCCCGACGAGCACCTTCGCCATGGTCGACTTGCCCGAGCCGGACTCGCCGACGATCCCGAGCGTGCTGCCGCGGCGGACCGCGACGCTGACGTCGTTCACCGCGTGCACCCGGTTGGCCTTGAAGAGCGTGCCCGTGCGGGCCTTGAAGACGACGTGCACGCCGCGCAGCTCGACGACGGGGGTGTCGCGGTCGGTCGCGGACCCCCGCTCCGCGGTGGTCGGGGTCTGGTCGGTGGCGCTCATCGCGTCCCTCCGGTGGTGATCGGGGCGGGGCCACCGCCCGCGACGGCGCCGACCGGCTCGTCCGGCGGCATCGCGACGAGGTGCTGCCCGTCCGCGTCCACGGCGCGCAGCACGGGCCGCACGTCGAGGCCGCGGTCGGGGCGCGACGAGCGCGGCGCGAACCGGTCGCCCGTCGGGAAGTCGCGCGGCGACGGGACCGTGCCGGGGATCTGGTGCAGGCGCGTGGAGCGCTGCTCGATCGAGAGCACCGCGCCGAGCAGGCCCTGCGTGTACTCGTGGCGGGGGTCGGTGAGCAGCTCGCTCGTCGGCGCCTGCTCGACGACCTGCCCCGCGTACATGACCGTGATGCGGTGCGCGATCTGCGCGACGAGCGCGAGGTCGTGGCTGACGAACACCATCGCGAAGCCGAGCTTGACGCGCAGCTCGTCGAGCAGCGCGACGACCTGGGCCTGGACGGTGACGTCGAGCGCCGTCGTCGGCTCGTCCGCGATGACCAGCTTCGGGTCGCGCGTGAGGGCCATGGCGATGAGCACGCGCTGGCGCTGCCCGCCGGAGAGCTCGTGCGGGTAGCTCTTGAGCGTGCGCTCCGGGTCGAGGCCCACGAGCTCGAGGAGCTCCTCGGCCGTGCGGGTCCCGCCGCGGCGCGTGAGCTGCTTCATCTGCGCACGGACGAGCATCGACGGGTTGAGCGAGCTCAGCGCGTCCTGGTAGATCATCGCGATCTCGGTGCCGCGCAGCGCCGCGCGCTCGCGGTTGCCCATCGCGAGCAGGTCCTTGCCGCCGTACCGGATCTCGCCGCTGATCTGCGCGGAGGGGTCCAGCAGGCCCATCACGGCGAGCGAGGTGATCGACTTGCCGCAGCCGGACTCGCCGACCAGCGCCATCGTCTCGCCGGGGCGGACCGAGAAGGAGACGTCGTCGACGACCGCGACGTCCCCGTGGCGCGGGAAGCGGATGGACAGGTTGCGCACCTCGAGCAGGGGCTCGGCGTCGCCGCCGTACACGGGCCGGTCGGTGCGGGCCGACTCGGCCGCGCGCAGCGTGGCGAGGCGCGAGGCGAGGGGCACGGCGCGCCCGACGTGCGGGACGTCCGGCTCGACGTCCGGCACGACCGGCTCGGACTCGGCGAGGCGCGCCTCGTCCGCCGTCTCGACCGGCTCGTCCGCGTCCATCGCGGTGAGCTCGGCGGCGACGGCCGCGTCGTCGGAGTCGGTCGCGACGGCCTTCGCCGGGGTGGCGCGCGTCGCCCGCGGGGCCGCGACCATGGCGTCCGTCATGCCCTCGGAGAGGATGTTGAGGCACAGGACGGTGAGCATGATGGCCAGGCCGGGGAAGAACGTCGCCCACCAGTAGCCGCCCATGACGAGGTCGCGGCCGGCGGCGATGATGTTGCCCCACGAGGGCTCCGGGTCGGGGACGCCCGCCTGGATGAAGGACAGCGACGCCTCGAAGACGATCGCGTCGGCCACGAGCACGGTGGTGAACACGAGCACGGGCGCCGCGCAGTTGCGGGCGACGTGCTTGGCGAGGATCCAGGCCGTGCGCGCGCCCATGACGCGGGTCGCGGCGACGTAGTCCTCGCCGTACTGGTCGAGGATGTTGGCCCGCACGACGCGCGTGAGCTGCGGCGTGTAGAGGAACGCGATCGTCAGCACGAGCACGGGCAGCGAGCGGCCGAAGACCGAGACGAACACGGCGGCCAGCGCGATGCCGGGGAACGACATGATGATGTCGAGCACGCGCATGAGGGTCTCGGAGACGCTCTTGCGGGCCGTCGCGGCGACGGCGCCGAGCACGGCGGCCGCGGCGAGCGCGATGGCGGTGGCACCGAGGCCGATGACGAGCGAGTACCGCGCGCCGTAGACGACGCGGGAGAAGATGTCGCGGCCCTGCCGGTCGGTGCCGAACCAGCTCTCCGCGCTCGGGGGCTGGACGGGCGTGCCGGTGGCGAGCGGGTCGTGGCTCGCGACGAGCGGCGCGAAGACGGCCGCGAGCGCCACGAGGAGCACGAACGCGAGGGAGATCTTGGACCCGAGGGGCAGCGCGCGCAGGCGCAGCCCGGGGGTCGAGAGTCGTTCGGTGAGCTGTCGGCGCACGTCACACCGTCCTGATCCGCGGGTTGACGAGCACGTAGAGCATGTCGACCACGATGTTGATGAGCACGAAGGCGAGCGCCACGGTGAGGGTCACGCCCTGCACGAGGTTGGGCTCGTTGTTGGTGACGCCGTTGAGGATGAGCGTGCCCATGCCGGGCAGCGCGAAGATGATCTCGATGACGACGGCGCCGCCGATGAGGTAGCCGACGCGCAGGCCGAGGACCGTGATCGGGGTGATGAGCGCGTTGCGCAGCACGTTGCGCCCCACGACGACGTGGCGCGGGATGCCCGCGCCGATCGCGGTGCGGACGTAGTCCTTGTCGAGCTCCTCGACGACGGACGTGCGCACGACGCGCGTGAGCTGGCCGACGACGGGGATCGCGAGCGCGAGCGCGGGCAGCGTCATGCGCGCGAGGTAGCCGCCGAGGTCCTCGGACGGGTCGGGCAGGGGCCCGCTCGCGGGCAGCCACCCGGCGCTCAGCGTGACGACCTGGATGAGCAGCACCGCGAGCCAGAACGACGGCGTCGCGAGGGACGCGACGGACACGACGCGGATCGCCTTGTCGGGCCAGCGGTCGCGGTAGAGCGCGGCGAGGATGCCCATGACGAGCGCGGCCACGACGGCGATGACGAGGCCCATGAGCGTGAGCTGCAGGGTGATCGGCAGGGCGCGCGCGACCTCGTCGGCGACGGGCACCTGGCGGGCGCTGAACGTGCCGAGGTCCCCGTGCAGGAGGCCGCCGAGGAACGCGACGTACCGGACGAGGAGCGGGTCGTTGAGCCCGTTGGCCTCGCGGTACGCCTCGCGCGCCTCGACCGAGGCGCCCTCGCCGAGGGCCTGGATCGCGGGGTCGACCTGCGAGAACGACATCACGAGGAACACGAGGAACGTGATGCCGAGGATCATGATCGGCAGCTGCAGGAGGCGGCGTCCGACGAGTCGCAGCAGCGCGCTCATGGTCGACCTCCTGGTGCGTCGGGGGTGCGGTGCATGGTCTGTCCGTTCTGGGTGCCGGGCGGGTACCGGGCCCCTCGCCGGGGCGGGCGAGGGGCCCGGGGTCGGTCGGCGCCGAGGGCTACGCGCCCGCGGCTACTTGACGAGGCCGGCGTCGAGGAACGACAGGCCCGTGATGGGCAGCGGCTTGAAGCCGGAGAGCGTGTCGCCGTCCCACGCGGTCGGCAGCTTGCGGTGCAGCAGCGGGTAGAGCGGCACCTCGGTGGAGATCAGGTCGAACGCCTGGTCCCACAGCTCCTGCTGCTCGTCGCCCGACGTGCGGACCGCGGCGTCGAGGATCGACTGGAGCTCGGCGAACTTCGGGTCGTCGTTCCAGCGGTAGCGCGACTGCGACCACACGTTGTCGCCGTACCACCAGCGCATGAGCAGGTCGGGGTCGTTGCCGAAGACGGACGGGTCGCCGGGCGCCACCATGACCTGCAGGTCGCCGTTGTCGACCTTGGTGTACTGGCCGCCGGACTGGCCGATGTCGAGCGTCGTGTCGACGCCGATCGCGTCGAGGTTCTCCTTGATGAGCGGCGCGATGTCCGCGACCCAGCCGGTGTCGGTGGTGAGGAGCGTGATGGACAGGTCGCTCACGCCGGCCTCGGCGAGCAGCGACTTCGCCTTCTCCGGGTCGTACGAGTAGACGGTCGACGCCTCGTGGTAGTTCGGGTGGCTCTGCGGCAGGAAGCTCGTCGCCGCGGCACCGTTGCCGAGGAGCCCGTTGTCGATGATCTTGTCCATGTCGAGCGCGTAGAAGAACGCCTGGCGCACGCGGACGTCGTCGAACGGGGGCAGGTCGGTGTTGAACATCATGAAGAGCGTGCCGAACGACTGGACCGACTCGACGTCCACGGCGCCCTCGAGCGTCGGGACGTCGATGTAGGGGACGTCCTCGATCGCGCTGACCGTGCCGGAGCTCATCGCGGTGACGCGCGCCGCGGGGTCGGACAGCAGGTTCCACACGAGGCCGGCGGCGAGCGCGGGGCGACGGCCGTTGTAGTCGTCGAAGCGCTCGAACGTGATCTTGTCGTCGGGCGTCGCCTGGGTCATCTTGAACGGGCCGGTGCCGACGGGCAGGGCGTTGAACGCCTCGTAGTCGGACTCGACGAGCGCCTTCGGGACGACCTTGACGACCGAGAGACGCTCGGGGACGAGGCTGAACGGGTACTTGAGGTTGATCGAGACCGTGTCGTCGTCGACGGGGGTGACGGACTCGATGAAGTCGATGAAGCCGGCGTAGAGCGACTCGCTCGCCGGGTCGAGCACGCGCTCGAAGCTGAAGACGACGTCGTCGACGGTGACGGGCGTGCCGTCGTGGAAGACCGCGCCCTCGCGGATGTCCACCTCGTAGTGGGTGTCGTCGACCTGCGCCGGGAGGTCGGTGCCGAGCGCCGCGTAGACCTCGCGCGTCGCGGGGTCGAGCTCGGTGAGTCCCTCGAACACGTGCCAGTTCGCGGCTACTGTCACGGCACCGGTGGTGATCATCGGGTCGAACCCACCGGAGAGGGAGTACGAGATGCCCGCCTCGATCACGGCGTCCTGGTCGATCTCGCCCTGGGCGGCGGTGCCCTCGGTCGGGTCGTCCTGCGCGGCGTCGCCACCCGAGCACGCCGCGAGGCCGAGCGCGAGCACGACGCCCGCGGCGACCGCAGCGACTCCCCGGCGACGGGGAGGTGAGCTGACGTGAAGCTTCATTGGTTCTCCTGACATGAGACCGACACTCTTCCGGAGAGAAGATGTCTGATGTCTGACGTTGTGTAGCATGACACTAGGACCAGAAACCGAAGGGGTCAAGATGGCGACACCACGGCGGAGGAGCTTCGCGACGCTCGACGCCTCCAGAGCCGGCAGCACCGGTGCGACCGCACCGCGGCGGACCACCACCGCCGACCGGATCAAGGACTTCATCCTCGGTGAGGGGCTGCGGCCCGGGGACCCGCTCCCCACCGAGGCCGAGCTGTGCGAGCACCTCGGCGTCTCCCGGTCGAGCGTGCGCGAGGCGATCCGCACCCTGTCGACCCTCGACATCGTCGAGGTCCGCCACGGGCACGGCACGTTCGTCGGCAGCATGTCGCTCGACGCGCTCGTCGAGGCGCTCGTCTTCCGCGGCGTCCTCTCTCCCGGCGACGACCTGCGGGCGCTGCGGGACGTCGTCGAGGTGCGCCAGGCCCTCGACCTCGCCATGGCCGAGCGCATCGTCGCGAGCCTCACCGGGACGTCGAACCCCGAGCTGCACGCCCTCGTCGACGAGATGGTCGCCGCGGCGTCGCAGGGCCAGTCGTTCCCCACCCAGGACCGGGCCTTCCACACCGGCCTGCTCGCGCGGCTCGACAACTCGCTCGTCGGACAGCTCGTCGCCGCGTTCTGGGACGTGCACACCGCCGTGATCCCCAAGCTCGGGCTCTCCGTCGCCGCCGACCTCGACCAGACCGCCCGCGCGCACGGCGCGATGCTCGACGCCGCCGAGGCCGGCGACGTCGACGCGTTCCGTGCCGCCGTCGCCTCGCACTACCAGCCGATCGACCGGGCCCTCGGGGTGACGACCGCGTGAGACCCCAGCACCTCCCCCCGGCCGGGCGACCGTCGAGCCGCCGCCCCGTCGGGATCGCCGTCGTGGGCATCGGGGCGTTCGCCCGCGAGCACCTCACGGCCCTCGCGGCGCTCGACGGCGCGGACGTGCGCTGGGTCGTCGGGCACGACCTGGAGCGCACCCGCGCCCTCGCGGCGCTCGTCCCCGGTGCCCGGGCGACCACGGCCCTCGACGAGGCGCTCGCGGACGACGCCGTGCACGCCGTGGACGTCGTCACCGCGACACCCACGCACGCGCGCGACACGATCGCCGCGGGCGAGGCCGGCAAGCACGTCCAGGTCGAGAAGCCGGCGGCGCTGTCGCTGCCCGAGCTCGACGCGATGGTCGCGGCGACCGAGGGGCGGGGCACGACGCTCGTCGTCGGGCAGACCGTGCGCTTCCAGCCCGCCGTGACGGCGCTCGCCGCCGCGGCCCGCCGGGGCGAGATCGGCACCCCGCGGCTCGCGCACATCTCCTGGTACACGGGACACGCGTGGCCCGCCGGGTGGCGCGGCTGGCAGCTCGATCCGGAGCTCTCCGGCGGGCACCCCGTGCACAACGGCACCCACATCATGGACGCCGCGACGTGGCTGCTCGACGACGAGCCGGTCGAGGTCTTCGCGCGCGGCTTCCGCACGTTCTCGCCCGACATGGAGTCGCCCGACTCGTTCCACGTGCAGCTCCGCACGGCGTCGGGCGCGCTCGCGACGCTCGAGCTCTGCTACGCGCTGCGCCGCCGCGGCGAGCTCGTGCGCCGGGTCGTGCTCGTGGGGACGGAGGGCACGCTCGCGCACTCGACCACCGAGGAGGACGGCCTGCACTCCGACGCCACGACCGCCCCGCCCGTCTCCGTCGAGGGCGCGCTGGGGATCCAGCTCGCGCACTGGCTCGACGTGGTGCGCGGCGACGCGACGCCCGTCGTCACGACGCCGCAGGTGCGGGCCGCGCTCGCGACCGCGCTCGCCGCGCAGCGCTCGCTCGTCTCCGGGCGGCGCGAGCGCGTCGCCGACGTCCCCGGCTACGCGACCACGGGGGTGGCCGCGTGAGCGCCGTCCTGCGCGTCGCGTTCGCGTCGGCCGTGCGCCACGCGGCCGACTACCTGCGCATCCTCGCCGCCGACGACCGCGTCGAGATCGTCGGCGTCGTCGAGGAGGCGGACGCGCCCGGCTGGGTGCGCGACGACTCGCGCGCCGTCGCCGAGCGCGCCGGGGTGCCGTACGCCGAGGTCGCCGACGTGGCCGCGGTCGCGGAGGCCCTGGGCAGCGCGGTCGACCTCGTCGTCGTGTGCGCCGAGCCGACCCGGCACGCGCGCCTGGCGGCGGCGCTGCTGGAGGCGGGCCTCGACGTGCTCGTCGACAAGCCCGTCGCGACGACCCTCGCCGACGCCGACCACCTCGTCGCCGTCGCCGCCCGCACGGGGCGGACGTGCGCCGTCGTGAACCGCACGCACGCGCCCGCGCTGCGCCGCCTGCGCGCGTGGGTCGACGCCGGCCACGTGGGCCTGCCGCGCCACCTGGACCTCGAGTTCCTCGCGTCCGGCGCCCACTTCGCGACGTCGGTCGAGCGCCCGGGCCTCGTCGTCGACCGCGCGCTCTCCGGGGGTGGCGAGCTGCTGAACTTCCTCGGCTACTGCGCCGACGCGGCGCACCACCTCACCGGGCTGCGCACCGTCGAGGTGCACGCGTTCGCGGGGTCGCTGTTCCTGGAGCCGCACCGCCAGGCCGGGGTCGAGGACACGGCGGTCGTCACGCTCGAGCTGGAGCGCGGCGTGACCGCGACGATCACCCTCGGGCGCGTCCCGTTCGCGCCCGGCGGGACGCCCACCACGTCGTCGGTGCGGCTGCTCGGGTCGCACGGCCACGCCGTCGCGGACGACGACGCCCCGGCCGTCGCGCGGTTCGGCGCGGACGGGCGGACGACGATCGCCGCCGACGCGGGCCAGGTCGCCGCGGCGGCGTACCTGCGGCACGTGGTCGGGGCGGTGCTGGCCGGCGGACGGCCGGACTACGGGATCGAGGAGGCGCGCGCGTCGCTCGCCGTGATCGACGCGGCGTACCGCTCGGTCGAGACGGGCGACGTGGTCGCGGTGGAGCACCGGACGGTGCCCGAGGAGGCGAGGGTCTGATGGAGGTCGTGATCGCTCCGGCGGAGCGGTTGGCGGTGCTGGCTGCGGATGCCGTGGAGGCGGTGGTGCGGTCGGGTCCGGGCGCGGTGCTGGGGTTGGCGACGGGGTCGTCGCCGTTGAAGGTGTACGACGAGCTGGTGCGGCGTCATGTGCAGGAGGGGTTGTCGTTCGCGGGGGTGCGGGCGTTCATGCTGGACGAGTACGTGGGGTTGCCGGTCGATCATCCGGAGCGGTACCGCAACGTGATCGAGACGGAGATCGCCTCGCGGGTGGACTTCGCCCCGGGTGCGGTGCAGGGTCCGGACGGCAACGCGCAGGACCTGGTGGCGGCGTGCGCGGCGTACGAGGAGTCGATCGCGGGGGCGGGGGGTGTGGACCTGCAGATCCTGGGGATCGGGACGGACGGGCACATCGCGTTCAACGAGCCGGGGTCGAGCCTGGCGTCGCGGACGCGGATCAAGACGTTGACGGCGCAGACGCGCGAGGACAACGCGCGGTTCTTCGGTGACGACGTGGAGCGGGTGCCGCGGCACTGTCTGACGCAGGGTCTGGCGACGATCATGTCGGCGCGGCACCTGGTGCTGCTGGCCACGGGCAAGGGCAAGGCGGAGGCGGTGCACCAGCTCGTGGAGGGTCCGATCAGCGCGATGTGGCCCGCGACGATCATGCAGATGCACCCGCACGCCACGGTCCTGGTCGACGACGCGGCGGCCTCGCGCCTGCAGCTCGGCGACTACTACCGCCAGACGTACGCGTCCAAGCCCGACTGGCAGGGTCTCTAGCCCGCCGCCCGGGCGGCTCGACACCGCCCGGACTTCACCCGCTCGAGAACTGGACGCCCGTCCAGTTGGGTGTCTAGGTTGAGGCCCAGCCGATGCCCGCACCACAGCCCCCTGCAGGTGCGGGCATCGGCGACGACGGCGGTGCCGCCTCATCGTGTCCGACACGCCCGTGCCCCTGCTGCCCCGGTCCCGCTGGTCCGCGGGGGTACGGCGGCGCCCGTGGACGACGACCGCCGAGACCCGACCGACCACGACCCGACGGGAACCACCATGAGCACCTCGACCGGGCGCCGCGCCGCCGGGCGGGCCACCGCCGCCGCCGCCCTCGCTGCCACCGCCGCGCTCCTCGCGGGGCCGGCCCACGCGGCGGAGGGCGACACCTACGTGCCGACCGAGCCCTCGATGCGCCTGACGACCCTCGCGCCCGTGTGCGAGAGCGACGCCGCGTACCTCGACTACGCGATCGAGGTGGAGGGCACGGACCACGACACCGCGACGGTCACGTGGATCAACCCCGACGGCGAGAGCGTCGTGCAGAGCGGGCTCCCGCTCTCGGGCCGCCTCCTGTGGCCCGGCGCGGTCGTCGACGACTCCGGCCGCGGGGTCGACTGGCCCGGCTGGCGCCTCGAGGACGGCCGGTGGGTCGAGGGCGACGAGTACGACTGGGTACGCCCCTCCGTCGACGTCCGCTTCGAGGTCAACCCCCACGTCGTCGTGACGACCGTCTACCCGCCGGCGTCCCCCGACTGCGCGACGAACCCGCCCGGGCTGGGCGACCCGGCCGGCGTCGTCCCCGTCTCGAGCACGGTCAGCGCCTCCGCGGCGAACCCGGGCCTCGCGGAGACCGGCGTGAGCGCGGCGCTGTACGCCGGGATCGCCGCGGTGCTCGCCGCCGCGGGCACCGCCGTCGTGATCGCGTCCCGCCGGACCCGCCGCGGCTGAGCCGCCGGAGAGCTCCGACCCCACCGACGCCCGTCGGCCGCGCACCCCGCGCGGCCGGCGGGCGTCGCGCTGTCCGCGCGCCGCCCTTGACCCTGCCGACCCGCCGGGCTACCTTCCTGACGTCAGACATCTGACATCATCTGTCCAAGCGTTCTCGGCAGCGTCGCCGCGTTCCCCCGTGACCGTCCGCCCGCGCCGAGCACCGACCGGAAGGAACGGCATGATCGGACACCTCCGCAGACCCGCGCACCGCGCGGTGACCGTCGCCGCGGCGCTCGCGCTCGCGGTGGGCGGCGTCGTCGCCCCCGCCACGACGGCGTCGGCCCACCACACGACCCTCGCCCCCGACTTCGACCTCGCGCCCGCCACCGGCGGACCGGGCTCGTACACCGAGCAGCAGCTCGCGACGAACGGCCAGGGCGGCTTCCCCAACTACCGCATCCCCGCGCTCACCGTGGCGCCCAACGGCGACGTCCTCGCCTCGTACGACGGCCGCCCCACCGCGGCCGACTCCCCCGGGCCGAACTCGATCCTCCAGCGCCGCTCCACCGACGACGGCGTCACGTGGGGGCCGCAGGAGGTCGTCGCCGCCGGGAAGACCACCGCGCCGATCGAGGGCTACTCCGACCCGAGCTACGTCGTCGACCGGGAGACGGGGACGATCTTCAACTTCCACGTGAAGTCCTACGACCAGGGCTTCGGCGGCTCCCGGCCGGGCGTCGACCCGACCGCGCGCGACGTCATCCACGCCAACGTCTCCGCCTCCACGGACGACGGCCGCACGTGGACCCACCGCACCATCACCGCCGACGTCACCGCGGACCTCGGGTGGCGCTCGCGCTTCGCCGCGTCGGGCCAGGGCATCCAGCTCCGCTACGGCCCCCACGCGGGCCGGCTCGTGCAGCAGTACACGATCATCAACGGCTCCGGCCAGTTCCAGGCCGTGTCCGTCTACTCCGACGACCACGGCGCGACGTGGCAGGTCGGGCAGCCTGTCGGCACGGGCATGGACGAGAACAAGACCGTCGAGCTCTCGGACGGGCGCGTCATGCTCAACTCGCGCGACTCCGCCGGGTCGAAGTACCGCAAGGTCGCGTACTCGACCGACGGCGGCGTGACGTACGGGCCGGTCACCCTCGACACCGAGCTGCCCGACCCGACCAACAACGCGTCGATCGTGCGCGCGTACCCGAACGCGCCGCAGGGGTCGGCCGAGGCGAAGGTGCTCCTCTTCTCGAACGCCGCGTCGCAGACCGGGCGCGTCAACGGCACCGTCCGCGTCAGCTACGACGACGGCGAGACGTGGCCCGTCGCGCGCGTCTTCCAGCCGGGCGGCATGGCGTACTCGACGCTCGCCACGCTCGCGGACGGGACCGTCGGCCTGCTCTACGAGCCCGGCGGTGGCGGTGGCGGCATCCGGTTCGCCAAGCTCGACCACGACTGGCTCCTCGCGGCTCCGAGCAGCACGCCGGGCGAGGTCGAGGTCACCGCGGCGAGCGTCACGAGCGCGACGCCGGCCGGCGGCTGGAAGGTCGGCGACGTCGTCACCTACTCGTTCACGGTGACCAACCTGTCCGACGCCGTGACGACCGTCTCGCCGACGGGGAACCTCGAGCGGTTCGACCCCGCGCAGGGCGCGCCGAACTGCCGCTACCGCAACCTCGGGGCGCGCGCGGCGTACACGTGCACGTCCGCCCGGCACACGATCACGCAGGCCGACCTCGACGCGGGCTTCTTCGCCCCGCGCACCACGTGGACGTCGACGTCCGGCACGACCGTCACCACCGTCGAGCACGAGGGTCCGGGCGTGTACTTCGGCGCGCCCGGGAACATCAGCGTGCGCGGGACGCACGCGAACCCGCAGCAGTCGTACGCCGTGGGCGACCGCCTGAGCTTCACGTTCGACGTGCGCAACCTCTCGACGGCCGCGACCCAGGTGGTGCCCACGGGCAACCTCGCCGGGCTCGACCCCGCGAACGCCGCGCAGAACTGCCGGTACCGGAACCTCCCGGCCGAGGGGTCGTACGCGTGCACGTTCGCGCACCACGTCGTCACGCAGGCCGACCTCGACCGCGGGTCGTTCACGCCCGCCACGACGTGGACCTCGACCTCCGGGTCGAGCGTGACGGTCGTCGAGCTCGACGGTCCGACGGTCGAGCTCGCCGCCGCCCCGGCCGCGCTCGCGGTCCAGGCGACGAGCCGCTGCCTCGCCGGCGGCGCGTACGTCGCGGTCACGGCGCGCAACACCGGCGACGAGCCCGCCGACGTCACGCTGCGCACGCCCTACGGCGAGCGCACGGTGGCGGACGTCCAGCCGGGCCGGGCGGCGTACCAGTCGTTCGCGGTCCGCGCGGCGTCGGTCGACGCCGGGAGCGCGAGCGCCGGGACGACCACGGCGGCCGTGGACGCCGACTACGCGGCGACCGACTGCTCCTGACACCGGGAGCGCCCGGCCGGGTGACGCGGGCGTCACCCGGCCGGGACGGCGTCGGTGCGGGCGGGGGCACCGGCCGACCGGCGCGAGAGCAGCGCGGCGGCGAGGAAGCAGACGGCGCCGAGGAGCGTCCCGGCGTCGTCCCACCACGCGCTCAGGTACGTGCCCGTGGACGGGTCGACGTACGCCCCGACGGCGGACGCCGCGAAGGCGACGGAGCCGATCATGTTCAGCCACGTGCCGTGCCACGTGCGCGCGTCGGTGTCCCACAGGTGGCCCCGGTCGCGCGTCGCGAGGACCGCGAGCGCCGACGACACGAGGAACGCGACCGAGCCGTAGGCGTCCGGCCTCCACCCCACCCACAGCGCGGTCGGGGCCTTCACGGCCGCGACGAGGGCCGCCGTCGTGCTCACGTTGAAGCACAGCGTCCCGACGAGCTGCACGGCCGCGGACCACCAGTCCCAGCGGTCGGCGGGCGGCGTGCCCGTGCGGGGCGGGCGGCGCCCGCTCAGGCCGAGCTGGACGAACGCCGCGGCCGTGAAGAACACCGAGCCGACGACGAACGTCACCCCGGTCGCCACGGCGCCCACCGCGCCCGCGTACGGCGGGAGCGCGCCGACGAGGAAGCACAGCGACCCCGCCGCGAACCCCCACGCCTCGCGCCGCAGGCGACGCCCCGGGTCGGCGGTGCGGGTGCGGGTCATGCTCGTCCTTCCGCCGTGCCGGGCCGGCCCGCGCGCCGGCGGACCGGCCGTGTCAGGCGAGGATGCGGGCCTTCTGGGCCTCGAACTCGGCCGGGGTGAGCACGCCCTGGTCGCGGAGCGCGGCGAGCTGCGTGAGCTGCTCGATGCGCGCGTCCGTGGCCGCCGGGGCGGGTGCCGGCGCGGCGTACTGCGGCGGCGGGGCCGCGTACTGCGGCTGCTGCGGCGGGGCCGCGTACTGCGGCTCCTGCGCGGACTCCTGGGCGGCCCAGCGGCCCGCCTGGCGGCGCGAGACACGGTTCGAGACGGCGGTCGCCGTCCCGGCGACGACGGCGGTACGGGCCACGCCGCGGAGCAGTCCTGGCACGGTGGTCTCCTTCCTGGCGCCGGTCAGCCGACCGGCTCGGTGGCGTCCAGCGACGCGATGAGCGCCTGGACCGGGATGCGCCCGCTCGCGACGAGCTGGGCACCGTTGCGACGCAGCGCGGTCGCGAAGGGCGCCGCCCACACGTTCTCGTACACCAGCACGACGGCCGTCATGCCGGGCTCGACGGCGTCCACCGCCTGCGCGAGGTCGTCGTCGTCGAGCAGCCCCGACCGCGCGCCCTCGAACACCGCGAGCTCCGTCGACCCGTCGTCGAGCTCCTCGAGCCCGACGGCCGTCACGCCGCCGTCGTCCTCGCGGCGCACGACCACCAGGTCGAGCACGCGGATGATGCCGCGGTCCACGAGGTCGACGAGGTAGGGGAACGCGGCGTCGCCCGTCGCGCGGTCCGTCGGGAGCTCGACGACGAGGAAGTCGACGGGCCCGCTCTCCCGGAGGTCGTCGAGCCCGTCACCGGGCCCGTCGCTGAGTTCCTGCGTCATCGTGGCGTCCTCCCCGCGTCCGTCCCGCGCGGCGCACGGGCTCGACCCCCAGGCTCGCCCCCGGGCGCCGTCCGCGTCCTCACCCGGGAAGTGTGAAGTCGCGTCACAGGTACGCGACGTGCACGCCGTCGATGCGCCCGTCGAGCGCGAACGGCATCCGGTCCGCGTACGCGCGCGACACCGCGCCCCCGTACGCGCGCCCGACGTCGAGGCAGTCGTTCGCGGAGAACAGCAGCGGCGCGCTGACGGGCACCGTGCCGGAACCGACCTCCTCGCCGTCGAGCCGCAGCACGACGTCGAGCGGGCCACCCGGCCGCGGCTCGGCGTACGTCGTGACGATCTCGACCGTGTGGTCGCCCGCGGTGAGCGGCGCGCCCGACCGCACCACGGTCCGCTGGACGAGGAACAGGTTGTACTCGTAGGTGAGGACGCCGTCGAGCAGGAAGCAGGTCAGCCCGCCGCCCGCGCCCCCGAGCTTGTAGAGCACGCCGTTCGCGGCGTCGGGGACGGAGAGCCGGATCTCGACCCGGTTCGGGCGGTTGCCCAGCGCCGGCGCGCAGAACTCCGGGATGCGCACGGTGTCCCCCGAGAGGTCCCACGCGGTGTACGGGGGACTGATCCGGTCCTCGGGGTGCATGACCGGCACCCACAGCCCGCCGCCCACCGGGAGCGCGTCGTTGCGTGCCGCCTCGATCGCGAAGAGCTCCTTGAGCTCGGCGAGCTTCTCGGGGTGCTCCGCGGCGAGGTCGTGCGCCTGGCTCCAGTCCTCGTCGAGGTGGTAGAGCTCCCACCGGTCCTGGTCCGGGGTCCACGTCTGGATTCCGGCCGACATCCCCTGGACCCACGGCAGGCGCGGGCCGGTCGCCGACGCCATCCAGCCGTCGGAGTAGATCGACCGGCTGCCCATGATCTCGAAGTACTGCGTCCGACGGCGGCCCTCGGCCCCGGCGTCGTCGATCGAGTACGCGAGGCTCGTCCCGTCGATCGGGTCCTGCGGGACGCCGTTCACCGTCTCCGGGTGGGAGATGCCGAGGATCTCGTAGATCGTCGGCACCAGGTCCACGACGTGGTGGAACTGGGTGCGCGGCACGGGGTCGGGCTCGATGTGCCCGGGCCAGCTCACGAACATCGGGTTCCGCGTGCCGCCGAGGTGGGACGCGAGCAGCTTCATGCCCTGGTACGGCGACGACCCGGCCCACGCCCACGCGGCGTGGTACTGGTTGTCCGTCGCGGGGGTGCCGAGCGCGTCGAGGCCCCCGAGCTCCTCCAGGGCTGCGATGTGCTGCTCGACCGTCGAGGGGATGCCGTTCTGGGCGAGCAGCTCGCTGATCGTCCCGTTCTGCCCCTCCCCCGACGAGCCGTTGTCGCCCCAGATGTAGACGACGATCGTGTCGTCCGCGTAACCGAGCCGCTCCACCTCGTCGAGCAGGCGCCCGGCCTGGACGTCCGCGTGCTCGCCGAACCCCGCGGCGACCTCCATGAGCCGTGCCTGGAACGCCTTCTGGTCGTCGGGGATGTCGTCCCAGCCGGCGAGGCTCTCCGGGCGCGGGGTGAGCTCCGCGTCGTCGGGCACCCAGCCCGCCGCCTTCGCGCCCGCGAGGGCCCGCTCCCGGTAGGCGTCCCACCCGTCGTCGAACGCGCCGGCGTACTTGTCCGCCCACTCCTTCATGACGTGGTGCGGCCCGTGCAGCGCGCCGGTGGCCCAGTAGACGAAGAACGGCTTGTCCGGCGCGTTCGCCTTGTGGTCGCGCAGCCACCGCATGGCGTCGTCGGCGATGTCCTCGCTGAGGTGGTACCCCTCCTCCGGGGTCCTCGGCGGCAGGGTCGGGGTCGTGTTGCGCACGAGGTGCGGCTCGTACTGCGACGCCTCGCCCGCGAGGAAGCCGTAGAAGTACTCGAACCCGTACCCGGTGGGCCAGCGGTCGAACGGGCCGGCCGTCGTCGTCTCCTCCGCCGGGGTGTTGTGCCACTTGCCCCACGCGCCGGTCGCGTACCCGTACTGGCGCAGCACCTCCGCGATCGTCGCGCTGCTCTTCGGGATGTGCCCCGAGTAGCCGTCCCAGTCGTTCGCGAGCTCCGCGATCTGGCCGTTGCCCACGCGGTGGTGGTTGCGACCGGTGAGCAGGGACGCGCGCGTCGGCGAGCACATCGCGGTCGTGTGGAAGCGGTTGTACCCGATGCCGTTCGCGCGCACCCGGTCGAGCGTCGGGGTGCGGACGGCGCCCCCGAGCGTCGTCGGGAGCGCGGGCCCCGCGTCGTCGATGAGGATCACGACGACGTTCGGCGCGTCCGGAGGCAGGTGGCGCTCCGGCGGGCGCGGGGAGTACGTCGACTCCTGGATCGTCCGGCCCGCGACGCTGCCGGAGCGGCGGGGCGGGAACGGCAACGACCGCTCCGTGGGCAGGGGCGGTCCGACGACCGTCCGGCGGGGCTCGGTGCTCATCCACTCTCTCCCGTCTGTCCTGGGCCGTGCGGACCGACGCCGTGGCCCGCCCCGGGTGCGGACCTGCCGAGGTGCGGTGGGCGGGTGCGACGTCGTCGCCGACCGGCGCGCAGGAGGTCGGCGCGGCGGAGGGCATCGGCTCGACCGTACGGACGACGAGCGAGGCGCGGCATCACCCGCGACGGGCGAACCGGGTGGGGTCGACGCCGCCGCACCCGACCTCCGCGAGGAGACGCGGACCTGCGGGGACGGGTGCGCACCGCATGACCGGGCGGCGGATCGGCCATGATGGTCCTCGGTGTCGCGCGGCCAGGGTCGTCCTCCGCGACGTGCACGGTACCGGGACCGGTCCCGCGACGAGGGGGGCACTCATGGAGGAGCAAGATGTCGACCGGGCGCACCGGCCGACGAGACCTCGGCGCGTGCGCCTGCCCGTCTGGGCGGGGACGAGCCTCGTGGTCGTCGGGGCGCTGGTCGTCGTGGCGCTCCTCGTCTCGCGGCTCTCCGGCGGCGCCGAGGTCTGCCCCGCGATCGGGTACGCCGATCTCCTCGAGGTGGTGCTGACCGGCGACACCGAGGAGGTGCACCATCTTCAGGTGCGCGACGGCGGAGGCGACGTGTGGCAACCACCGCTGCCGACGGGTCCCGACGCACAGGAGCCAGCCATCGCGACCTCGCGGGAGGGCGCCACCTGGTCCTTCAGTCTTTTCTTGCCGACGAACCCGGTCGGGCTGCGCGCCCTCGACGAGACCGGAGCCGTCCTCGCCGAGACCGAGAAGTCCGTCGACTGGGTCCGCGTCGGAGGGTCGGAAGCGTGCGGCGGCCCGATGGAAGCCCGGGTGGGCTGGACGCTCTGATCACCTCCGAGCACGGACCGGCCGTCGACGACCCACCCGTGGGGCCCGAGCGTCTCCGCGTGCCCTGCCGCCGCCCGATCAGCCAGCCAGGCGACGCAGAGCAGGACGGTCGCGATCGCGAACAGCTCGACGGCCGGGCGCGCAGCGCGAAAGCCCCACGTCCAGGCTCGTCCGTCGTCCATGCCTGAGGAGTCGGGCAGAGGCCGGGTGTCGTCTCGGACGGATCGGCGCGCGGGTGTCGGCCTACGGCGTGGTGGGGGTGTCGAGCGCCTGCTCGGGCAGGACCTCACCGGTGCGCGCGCCGCTCCCCCGAGCGACAGGGGTACGGCACGACGACGCCTCTGCCGCCACCCCCTGAGCCGGTCGGGACTCGTCGCTCCCGGGCTCTGCGGCGCTCGTTGGCGTCAGCCCAGAGCCACGACCACCCTTCCCGACCTTCGCGCGAGAGCCGTCTCAGCTACAGCTGTTCTCGACGTGCTCGGTGACGGCCCTGAACGAGTCCTGGTAGTCGTCGTCGAGCAGGAGCTCGGTCCCGTCGCCGCCGTCGGCGAGGGCGTCCGCGACGTCCGAGGCCGTCGTCGTCACGCGGTCCCAGTCCGCGCTGAGCGCGTCGGGCGCGGTGACCTCGCGCATCGCCTCGGCGTCCTGCGCGAACGCGTCCGCGGCCTCCTCGCGCGTGAGCGACGCCGTGCTGGCCCTGACGGTCTCCGCGTAGGACCGGGCGGCGTCGCAGAAGCTCGGCTCGTCCGCCGTGCAGCCCCCGACCGACACCAGGACCGCACCCGCCGCGGCGACCGCCGCGACCCGGGACCGCTGAGCTCTCATGACCGCCCTCGCCTCACACCCTGCCCGGCCTGGGCGGCCCGGCCTCCCCGGGCGGGCCGAGGAGCACTGCCGATGATGCCGCAGGCCCTCCGGCACCGCCCCCGGACGCCGCGCACGAGCCGCGGCGGCGCCGTCTGCGTAGCGTGGTGCCCATGACACGCGTCGAGAGCTCGAAGGTCACGGTGGTGGGCGCCGGGAGCGTGGGGACCAGCCTGGCGTACGCCGCGCTGATCCGCGGCTCCGCACGGACGGTGGCGCTCTACGACATCAACCGCGCGAAGGTCGAGGCCGAGGTGCTCGACCTCGCGCACGGCACGCAGTTCACGGGGGCGAGCCAGGTCGTCGGTGGTGCGGACCCGTCGGTCGCGGAGGGGTCGCACGTCGTCGTCATCACCGCCGGTGCCAAGCAGGCCCCGGGCCAGAGCCGCCTGGACCTCGCGGGCACGAACGTCCGCATCCTCGAGACGCTGCTGCCGCAGCTCCTCGAGCACGCGCCGGACGCCGTCTACTGCATCGTCACCAACCCGTGCGACGTGCTGACCGTCGCCGCGCAGCAGATCAGCGGCCTGCCGACGTCGCGCGTCTTCTCGTCCGGCACGGTGCTCGACACCTCCCGGCTGCGCCGTCTCGTCGCCGACAAGGCTCGGGTCGCGGCGACGAGCGTGCACGCCGACATCGTGGGCGAGCACGGGGACACGGGGTTCGCGCTGTGGTCGCAGGCACGCATCGGGCCGGTGCCGATCCTCGACTGGGTCTCGCCCGACGGCCACCACTTCACGCACGGCGAGCTCGACGAGATCACGGACCAGGTGCGCCAGGCCGCGTACCGGGTGATCGAGGGCAAGGGCGCGACGAACTACGCGATCGGGCTCGCGGGTGCCCGGATCGTCGAGGCGGTCGTCAGCGACCAGCACGCCGTGCTGCCCGTCGGCACCGTGCACGACGACTACCGCGGCATCGGCGGCGTCGCGTTCTCCGTGCCGAGCGTCATCAGCTCCGGCGGCGTCCAGCAGGTCCTCGACCTCACGATGTCGGCGTCCGAAGAGCGGCAGCTCCGCGCGTCCGCCGACGCCCTGCACGCCGCGCAGCAGGACCTCGGGCTGGAGTAGCCGCCGGCGCGGGGGCGCTCCGCTTGCGGGTGGAGCCCGGCGCACGGAGCGTGGTGCTCGTCCGGGACGCGCCGCGAGGCCGTCCACCGACGCGAGCGTCGTGCGCCGAGGCGACGCCCACCGAGGAGGCCGCCATGACCGACAGCAGCGGACGCCACGCGTCCGGCACCGCACGGGACGAGGAGTCGCGGCCCGCCCCCGACGCCGACCACAAGCCCGACTCCCCCACGGACCTGCGCAAGCCGTCGTGGGGCTTCGCCGTCAAGGGCGCGGTGCGCGAGTTCATGGACGACCAGTGCACCGACCTGGCCGCCGCGCTGACGTACTACGCGGTGCTGGCGTCGGCCCCCGCGCTGCTGGCGCTCGTGTCGATCCTCGGGCTCGTGGGCGACGGCGAGAAGGCCGTCGAGTCGGTGCTCCAGAGCGTCGAGGGCGTCGTGCCGCAGACCACCCTCGACATGATCAAGCCGCTCGTCGAGAACGCCGCCAACACGGACAAGGCCGGGTTCGCGCTCGTCATCGGTGTCGTGCTGGCCCTGTGGTCGGCGTCCGGCTACGTGGGCGCGTTCTCGCGGTCGATGAACCGTATCTACGAGATCGAGGAGGGGCGCCCGATCTGGAAGCTGCGCCCCGTGATGCTGGGCGTCACCGTCATCACCGTGCTGCTCGCGGGCCTGGTCGTCGGGAGCCTCGTCCTGTCCGGGCCGATCGCGCGCCAGGTGGGCGAGCTCGTCGGCCTCGGGGACACCGCGATCGCCGTCTGGCAGGTCGCGAAGTGGCCGATCGCGCTCCTGCTCGTCGTCATCCTCGTCGCGCTGCTCTACCACCTCACGCCGAACATCAAGCAGCCCAAGTTCCGCTGGGTCAGCCCGGGCGCGATCCTGGCGATCCTCGTCTGGGTCGTCGCCTCGGCGGCGTTCGGCCTCTACCTCGGCAGCGGGCTGAGCAACTACGGCGCGACCTACGGCACCCTCGCGGGCGTCATCATCTTCCTCCTGTGGCTCTGGCTGACGAACCTCGCGCTCCTGCTCGGCGCCGAGCTCGACGCCGAGGTCGAGCGCAGCCGCGAGCTGCAGAGCGGCATGCCCGCGGAGGAGCGCATCCAGCTCCCGCCGCGCGACACGCGCGCGAGCGACAAGAAGGCCGCCAAGCGCGCGGAGGCCGTCGAGCAGGCGCGCGCCCTCCGCGAGTCGAACGGCCGGTCGACGGACACCGACAGCGACACCGACTCCCCCGGGACCGGGCGCGCGAGCACGGACGACGACGCCACCGGCCCGGGCACGACGCCGCGCCGCGACTGACCGCGCCGGCGCCGCCGGGCTCGACGCGCCCGGCGGCGCCCCCGCGGTTACGGTCGTGCCGGGTCGAGACGAGGCCCGTCCTCGATCCCCCGGAGCCGCGACGTGCCCGACCTCGCTCGACCCACCACCCCCGGCCTCGTCCCGCTGTCCCTGGGCCCGCCGTCGACCCCGCTCGCCGACCGGCCCGCGCTCGTCGGGACGGACGAGCTCGCCGCGATCGACGCGGCCGGGACCGACGTCGCGGCCCTCCTCGACCACGCGCGGACGATCGGCGCCCGGGCACCGTTCCCCGGCGACGGGCGGACCGCCGAGCTCTGGGGGGCGCTCGCCTCGCTCGCCGGGACGGACGTGGGCGCCGCGCGCGTCGTCGAGCCGCACCTCGACGCCCTCGCGATCCTCGGGCAGGTCCCGGTCCCCGTGGCGCTCGACGCCGTGGGGGCGGGTCCGGACAGCACGTGGGGCGTGTACGCGGCGGAGGGTCCCGGGGTCCGGCTGGAGGCGCACGAGCGCGACGGCGCGTGGGTGCTCTCGGGCACGAAGCCGTGGTGCTCCCTCGCCGCCGACCTCTCGCACGCGCTCGTCACCGCGTGGACCGACGCCGGTCGGCGGCTGTTCGCGGTCGGGCTGCGGTCGCCGGGCGTCGTCCCCGCCGACGGCCCGTGGGTCGCGCGCGGGCTCGCCCAGGTCGTGAGCGCCGCGGTCCGGTTCGACGGCGTCCCGGCCGTGCCGGTCGGGGCACCCGGCTGGTACCTGGAGCGGCCGGGCTTCGCGTGGGGCGGCATCGGCGTCGCGGCGTGCTGGTGGGGCGGCGCCGTCGGGCTGGCGCGGACTCAGCGCGACGCGCTCGCCGCGCGCGAGCCGGACCAGCTCGCGCTCGCGCACCTCGGTGCGACGGACCGCGCGCTCGCCGCCGGGCGGGCGGTCCTCACGGAGGCCGCGAGCGCCGTCGACGCGGGCATCGAGGGCCCTGACGCCTCCCTGCTGGCGCGGCGCGTCCGCGGGGTCGTCGCGGAGGTCGTCGAGGAGGTGCAGCGCCGCTGCGCCCACGCGCTCGGCCCGCGCCCGCTGACCACGGACGAGCGGTTCGCGCGACGCGTCGCGGACCTCGGCCTGTACGTGCGCCAGCACCACGCGGAGCGCGACGATGCGTCGCTCGGCCGCGCCCTCCTCGCGCACGGGACGACGGCGTGGTGACGTTCGACCACCGCGAGCCCGGCACGTCGGAGGACGCGTGGGTGCGCGCCGGGATCCTGGACGTCCCGCGCCTCGACGTGGGCGAGGTCGCGCACCTCGTGGTGCTCGCCGCGCACCCCGACGACGAGTCGTTCGGCGCGGCGGGGCTCGTGCACGAGCTGGCCGGTCGCGGCGCCGCGGTCACCGTGGTGGTCGCGACGGACGGCGAGGCGTCGCACGCGGGCTCGACGACGATCTCGCCCGAGCGGCTCCGCGCCGTCCGCCGCGCGGAGGTGGCCGAGGCGGTGGGCGTCCTGGCGCCCGCGGCCCGGCTCGTGCTGCCCGGCCTGCCCGACGGCGGTCTGCGCGAGCACCGCGAGGACCTCGCCTGGGTGCTCGGCGACGTGCTGGACGCCGTGCTCGCCGGGCCGGGCGGCGAGGGCGTGCCGCCGTCGTCGGTGGTGCTGTGCGCGCCGTGGCGCGGTGACGGGCACCGCGATCACCGGATCGCGGGCGAGGTGGCGGCGGAGGCGGCCGACCGCCTCGGCCTGCGCCTCCTGGAGTACCCGGTGTGGCTGTGGCACTGGGCGGACCCGGGCGACGACGCGGTGCCGTGGCCGACCCTGCGCGCCCTCCCTCTCGGCGCCGGGGCCCGGGACGCCAAGCGGCGCGCCCTCGCGGCCCACGTGACGCAGGTCGAGCCGCTGTCCGCGGCGCCGGGCGACGAGGCGACGCTCGGCCCGGAGATGCTCCGGCACGCGGACCGCGGGGTCGAGGTGCTCGTCGACGCGTCGGGCCGCCGGGTCGCGAAGGAGCCCGCGGACCCGGGCGCGAGCCTCGACGCGGAGTTCTTCGAGCGCTTCTACGCGGGCCGACGCGACCCGTGGGGGTTCGAGACGCGCTGGTACGAGCAGCGCAAGCGGGCCGTCCTCCTCGCGAGCCTCCCGCGGCCGCGGTTCCGGGCCGCGCTCGAGGTCGGGTGCTCGACGGGCGTGCTCACGGCCGAGCTCGCCGCGCGCTGCGACCACGTGGTCGGCGTGGACGTCGCCGAGGCTCCGCTGGCGGAGGCGCGGCGCCGCCTCGGGCCGGAGGTCGAGCTGATGCGTCTCGACACCCCGGGCGAGTGGCCCGACGGCACGTTCGACCTCGTCGTGCTCTCGGAGGTCCTCTACTACTACGGTCGCGACGACCTCGACCGCGCGCTGGACCGGGCGACGGCGTCGCTCGCCACCGACGGCGTGCTCGTCGCGTGCCACTGGCGGCACGACGTCGTCGAGTACCCGCTGGGCGGCGACGAGGTGCACGCGCGTCTCGCCGCCCGCCCGGAGCTCGACCGGCTCGCGCACCACGTGGAGGAGGACTTCGTCCTCGACGTGCTGGTCCGCCGTCCGGCGGTGTCGGTCGCGCGCGCGACGGGGCTGCTGTGAGCGCCCCGGGCGGGTCGGCGGGCGCCGTCGAGCGCGTCGTCGTGGTCGTCCCCGCCCGCGACGAGGAGGAGCTGCTGCCGCGCTGCCTCGCGGCGCTCGGGCGGGCGACGGCCGTCGTCGGGCGGGACCGGCCGGACGTGCGGGTCGCGGTCGTCGTCGTGCTCGACGGCTGCACCGACGGGAGCGCGCGCGTCGCCCGGGCCGCGGGCGTGCGCGTGGTGGAGGTCGCATACGGCAACGTCGGGCGCGCTCGTCGGGCGGGGGTGCGCGCCGGCGTGGCCGACCTGCGGGTGCGCCGGGACGACGCCGCGGCGCGTACGTGGCTCGCGTGCACCGATGGGGACTCCGCGGTGCCCGACCACTGGCTGACGCGTCAGCTCGACCTCGCGGACGCCGGGGCGGACGTCGTGGTCGGCACGGTCCGCCCCGAGCTGGCCGCCCTCTCGCCGGACCGGGCGCGCGCGTGGCTCGCGACACACCGGCCGGGCACGGCCAACGGGCACGTGCACGGTGCGAACCTGGGTGTCCGCCTCACGGCGCACGACGCCGCGGGCGGGTTCGCGCCCGTCGCGGAGCACGAGGACGTAGGGCTGGTGGAGCGCGCCCAGGCCGCGGGGGCGCGCGTCGTGGCCGACGCGGCCGGGGAGGTCCTGACGTCGGCGCGCCTCGTCGGGCGCACGCCCGGCGGGTACGCCCGGCACCTGCGCGAGGACCTGCTCGCGCACGACCTCCCCGCCTGAGGCGCCACCCTCCCGGCGAGCGCAGTCCCGACGGCCGGGTCAGGCGCTCGTGCGCCGCACGACGACGGACGGGAACGTCCGCTCGTCGTCGTGCCGCCGCCCGAGCAGGGCCGCGGTCGCGGCGGCCGCGATGCGCTCCACCGGGTGCGTGGCGGTCGTCAGACCGGGACCGGCCTGCTCCGCGAACGGCTGGTCGTCGAACCCGGTGACGGCGACGTCGTCGGGCACGCGGACGCCGTCCTCCGCGAGCGCGCGCATCGCGCCCACGGCGAGGGTGTCGCTCATCGCGACGAGCGCGTCGACGCCCGGCCAGCGCCGTCGTGCCTCGCGCGCGGCCTCGGCGCCCGCGAGCCACGAGAGGTCGGCGGCGACGACGCGCGCCGGGACCCCCACCTCCCGGACCACGCCCTCGTACGCCTCGACGGCCCGCTGCGAGCCGGGCAGCCAACCCGGACCGGTGAGCATGACGACGTCGCGCCGCCCGGCCGCGAGCACGTGCTCGACGAGCGCGGCGATCCCCGCGGCGGCGTCGACGTCGTACGAGGGGACGCGGCCGTCCGCGGGGCCGATCGCCGCGACGCGCGGGACGAGCTCGCGCGGCACGCTCGCGAGCACGTCGGCCGAGTAGTCGACGAGCAGCACGCCGCCCACGCCGGGGTCGCGCGCGAGGCGTCGCAGCTCCTCGCCGGGGTCGCGGCCGAGCCAGCGCAGCGCCACCCCGACGCCCTGGGTGTCCGCGGTGCGGCTCGCCGCCGCGACGACGCGCGCGACGTAGGGGTCGGCGAGCAGGTCCGCCGACGGCGACCCGACCGCCACCACGACGCGCTCGCCCCGCCCGCTCGCGAGCGCCCGCGCGCCCGGGTGCGGCACGTAGCCCAGCTCGTCGACCGCCGCGAGGACGGCGCGGCGCGCCTCGTCCGACACGCGGCCCGCCCCGCGCACGACGCGCGACGCCGTCGACCGCGAGACGCGCGCGGCGGCCGCGACGTCGTCGAGCGTGGTGGTCGGCATGGCGTTCTCCTGGGCGGGGTCGTGTCGGCGGTGACGGGCGACGCGCCCGGACCACCACGCTAACCCGGGGAGCACGTCCGTGGAAGCGTTCCCACACCGTGTCCGCAGTCGGGTTGCGCGGCCCGCGGAGCCGACGACCGGACGCCCGGCCGCGCCGTCAGGAGGCGCGGGTCGCGGCCACGCGGTCGTCGTCCGTCGTGCGCGCCCGCCGGGCGGCGAGGCGCAGCGCGACGACGGCGATCCCCGCGCCGACGAGCGCACCGATCGAGTTGGAGAGCCAGTCGTTCGTGTCGCACGACCGGCCCAGCGCCGGGACGAGCGCCTGGAACGCCTCGACGAGCGCCGACGCGACGACCCCGCCCAGCAGCGCGACGAGCGGGCGGCGGAGCAGCAGTGCCGCGAGCATGACCGGCGGCACGAACAGCACGACGTTCGCGAACAGCTCGACCCGGGCCGGCGTCGGCAGGGCCCACCCCACCGTGCAGACGGCGTACAGCTCGCGGTCGACCGGGACGAGCGTCAGCAGGAGCAGCGGCACGAGGGACAGGGTGAGCAGCGCGCCGGTGAGGCGGCGGCGCCCGACGAGCCACGAACCCAGGAACGGGCCGACGACGACGAGGGCCGCGAGCGCGAGCGGCGACATCCAGGGGTGCGCGACGAGGAGCGTGGAGATCATGGGGGCGACAGTCTGTCAGGAGACGCGTGTCGGCGGGGCACGGTAGACCTGTGCCATGACGACGACGCCCGCGCCCTCGCCCGCCCCGACCCCGGACGCGGGCTGGTGGATCTGCCGCACGTGCGCCGTCGAGCACGCCGAGCGCCCCGCGGAGTGCGCGATCTGCGCCGACGAGCGCCAGTGGGTGCCCGCCACGGGCCAGGCGTGGACCACGCTCGCCGAGCTCGCCGCGGCGGGCGAGCGCCTCGTGCTGGAGGAGCTCGAGCCCGACCTGTTCGGCCTGACGAGCGAGCCGACCGTCGGCATCGGGCAGCAGGCCAAGATCGTGCGCACCCCGGCAGGCACCCTGCTGTGGGACCCGCCGGGTTACGTGGACGACGCCGCCGTCGAGCAGGTGCGCGCGCTCGGCCCGGTCGTCGCGATCGCCGCGAGCCACCCCCACATGTTCGGCGTCCAGGTCGAGTGGAGCCGTGCGCTCGGCGACGTCCCCGTGCTCGTCGCCGAGGCGGACGCGCACTGGGTCGCGCGGCCCGACCCGGTCGTCGAGACCTGGACCGGCGAGCGCGAGGTGCTGCCCGGCGTCGTGCTGTCGCAGCCGGGCGGCCACTTCCCCGGGAGCGCCGTCGTGCACTGGGCCGCGGGCGCCGACGGTCGGGGCGTGCTGCTCTCCGGCGACACGATCTTCGCCAACCCCGACCGCACGTCCGTGAGCTTCATGCGGTCCTACCCGAACCGCATCCCGCTCTCGGCGGCCGTCGTGCTGCGCGTCGCCGAGCGCGTGGCGCGGCGCCCGTTCGAGCGGCTCTACAACAACTTCGAGGGCGTGATCCCCGCCGACGCCCGCGCGGTCGTGCTCCGCTCCGCGCAGCGGCACGCCGCCTGGGTCCGCGGCGACTTCGACCACCTCACCTGACCGCGCCGCCAGTCAGGGCTGCGACCGCGCGCGGCCCGGCCGAGGATGGGAGCCGGAGGTGACGACGATGCCGAGACGTGTCACAGGGGCCGCGGTGGCGGCGACGGGGACGTGGGTCGACCCGGACGGCGTCCGCATGCCCGCCGGCGAGGTCCACGCGTGGGAGCGCGGCACCAACGCGACGGTGTGCCGCCTGCAGCTCAGCCGCCAGGGTCTCGTGCGGTTCCCCCACGTGACGTGGGCCGACGTCCAGCCCGCGACCGGGCGGGACGCCGACGCCGTCACGTCCGTCTGCCGCCGCTGCGCCGCCGGGACGGGCGCCCGGCGCGACGAGAAGCCGTGGCGCCGGGTCGACCCGCGGCCGTGACGGCGTCCTCCCCGGGTCGCGGACAGGTCGCCCGCAGGGCGCTCTGCGGGCTGGCCGTCGTCGTGGCCGTGGCGTCCGGCTGCGCTCTCGGGACCGGCGAGCCGACGGCGTACTGCCAGCCCGACGACCCGCTGGTGACGCCGCAGCGCGTCGCTCCGGGCGACGACCTGCACGTCGAGGTGGTGGGAAGCAGCGGCAGCGCGGGGTGCGAGCGCGAGCTGCCCGCCCGCGCGCGCTACGAGGTGCTGATCACGGTCGCGGGACCCGCGGACGATCCCGCCACCGGCCGGTACAGCGTCTCCCTCGGCGTGCTCGAGCCCGACGACGAGGGCGACGCGGTGGGCACGTTCCCGGTCCCTGACGACGCGCCGACCGGCGAGGCCGAGGTCTCGGTGAGTCTCCGGCACGCCCCCACCGTGTGCGAGGTCGACCCGACGATCGGGTGCGCTGCGCCGCCGTCCGCGCTCGTCGACGTCGTGCCCTGACGCCGGCGCTCGCCGGAACTCAGGCCGAGACGGCCACCGGGGTTCCAGGGACGTCGCGCCGCACGACCGCCGCCTGCGGACCGGTGCGGAGCGCGACGAGCGCGACGTCGTCCTCCCCGTCGCCGGGGAGGACCTGGGAGAGCGCCGTCCGCACCACGTCGTCCAGGCTCGCGCCCGCCAGGCCCCGGAGCGCGTCGGCGAGCGCGGCGACGTCGTCGCGGATGCTGTGCCCGCGGCGCTCCACGAGGCCGTCCGTGTACAGGACGAGGGTGTCGTCGGTGCCGAGCTCGACCGTGTGGTCGTGTCGGCCAGCACCCGGGCGCAGCCCGAGCGGGAGGTCGTTGCGCACGGTGAGCACCTCCACCGTGCCGTCCGCGCGGACGACGACCGGGGGCAGGTGGCCCGCGCTGGACCAGCGGACGGTCCGCACGCCGCGCGAGCGTTCGTCGTCGCTCTGCTCGATGCGGGCGACGACGGCGGTCGCCACGGCGTTGATTCCCAGGGCGAGGCCGTCGATCGCGGCGTCCACGCGCTCGAGCAGGCAGGCCGGGGTCGCGCCGCTGTCGTAGCCGATGGCGCGCACCAGGCCGCGGAGCTGGCCCATCGTCGCGGCGGCGCCGAGGTCGTGCCCGACGACGTCCCCGATGACGAGGGTCGTCACGCCGTCGGACGCCACGAACGCGTCGTACCAGTCGCCGCCGATGTCGCGGTCGTGGGTCGCGGGCTGGTAGTGCACCGCGACCTCGAGGTCCTCGGGCTGCGGCGGCTCGGTGAGCACGGCCTGCTGGAGCACGAGCGCGAGCTCGCGGGCGCGCGCCGTCTCCTCCTCCGACCGCTCCGCCCGACGGCGCAGCTCGTCCAGGGTCGTCCGCATCCGCGCGGCGTCGCGCAGCGCCGCACCGATGGTCGTCGCGATGCCCGTGAGGTAGCGCGCGTAGTCGTCGTCCCACGGGCGACCGGTCGCCGCCTGGAGGACCAGGACGCCCGCGGCGCCCCGCGGGCTCGCGTCCCGCAGGGGCTTGACGACGCGGCCCCGCGCGACCTCGCGCTGACCGGTCGCGAGGGCGCGCCCGACGGCCTCGGCCTCCGTACCGTCGGCCGCGTGGCCCGCCTCCAGGAGCACGCGCGGGCGCGGACCGTCGATGGCGTAGAACGCGACGCGCGCGACGTCGGCGCTGCGGGCGAGCACCTCGACGACCGGCCGGGCGAACGCGGCCAGGCTGGCGGCCGTCGTCGGCAGGACGGCGTGCAGCTCGCCGAGCGTGAGCAGGCGACGCTGGTTCACGACCTCGCGCGTCGTCTCCGTCGCGATGTCGAGGACGCCCGCGATCCGCCCGTCGTCGTCGACGAGGGGACTGTAGGAGAAGGTGAAGTAGGTCTCCTCGTCGAAGCCCGACCGACGCATGACGAGGGGCATGTCCTCGCTCCACGTCGCGCGACCCTCGGTGAGCACGGCGTCGAAGAGCGGCCCGATGTCGTCCCAGATCTCGGGCCACACGGCACGGACCGGCGCCCCGAGCGCGCTCGGGTGCTTGTCGGTGCCGAGCATGTCCCGGTACCCGTCGTTGTAGAGGAGCGTCAGCTCCGGGCCCCACACGATCATCGCGGGGAACCGGGTGGAGAAGCACAGCCGCACCGCGTGGCGGAGGGCGACCGGCCAGGTCGCGGGCTCTCCCAGCGGGGTGTCCGCCCACACGACCTCGCGAGCGAGGCGACCGACGTCGCTGCCCGACGTCGCCTCGTCAAACCAGCTCGCGTCCGCGTTCACCTCCGCATCGTAGAGGGCTCCGGGCCTCGGGACGGCGCGTGGGGCGTGCTGAGACGGGCCGTTAATCGCTGTTCCACGCTCCGCGCACCGCGCAGGATCGGGGCCATGGACGACACCACGGAGCAGGAGCTCACCGGCGGCAACGTGAACGACGTCGTGCGGCGCGGGGACACCGTGCGGCGCTCGGCGGGCCCGTGGACCCCGACGGTCCAGGCGCTGCTGGCGTGGGTGCGTGCCCAGGGCGTCTCGTTCGTGCCCGCCCCGCTGGGGCTCGACGAGCGGGGCCGCGAGGTGCTCGGCTGGATCCCCGGCGAGACGGGCGGCTGGCCGATCCCGGACTGGGTGTGGACGGCCGCGGGGCGCGAGCAGGCGGCGAGGATGCTGCGCACGGTGCACGACGCCTCGGTCGGCTTCGCTCCCCCGGGTGCCGTGTGGCGCTCGCCGGTGCGCGAGCCCGCGGAGGTCGTGTGCCTCAACGACGTCGCGCCCTACAACATGGTGCACGACGGCGAGCGGGTCGTCGGGTTCATCGACGTCGACATGGCGGCGCCCGGGCCGCGCGCGTGGGACCTCGCCTACCTGGCCTACCGGATGTGCGGGTGGTGCGAGGACATGCCCGCTCCCGCGGACGCCCGGCCCGAAGAACGGCTGGCGCACCTGCTGGAGGCCTACGGGCCGGACGCGGCGCCGGGGGCCGCCGTCGTGCTCCGCACGATGCGCGAGCGCCTGCTCGACCTCGCGGACTGGACCGAGGAGCGTGCCCGGACGACGGGCCGCGACGACCTGCGGGAGCACGCCGCGCTCTACCGGCGGGACGTCGAGCGCCTGCCACGGGGGTGAGGGGGTGGTTGCCGGTGCCGCACCAGCAGGGGGCAGAGATGCGGCACCGGCTGCCCCTCACGCTAGATGCGAACTGGACAAGCGTCCAGTAGCAGGAGCGGGTGAAGTTGACGAAGGTCCCTTCCGCTGACAGCGCTTTCCGCTGAAGATGTGGCCCATGGGGCTGAACTGGGGGAACACCGGACCGGACGAGTACGAGGCGCACGCGCCCGAGGGCGTCTACCGCATCGTCGCGCGCGGCACGGAGTGGTGCCTCGAGAAGCCGTTCCCGACGCCGGGCCGCATCGGCGGCTTCCCGTCGACCGCCGAGGCCATGGCCTGGGGCGACGACCTCCACCTCGCCGCGAGCGGCCCGCGCGTCCGCACGCCGCAGCCCGCGTGGCCCACCGTGGACGAGTTCGCGCGCGTCGTCGACGTCCAGCCGACGGTGCTGCGCTCGTGGATCGCGGTGCACGCCGGCGGCTCGACGAGCCCTCGGCGCCGCATCGACCCGGCGACCCAGCAACGCATCCGCACGTTCTACCAGCTCGACCCGACGCCCTGACGCCGCGGCCCCACCGCACCGTACCCCCCGCGCGACCCGCGCGGTGACCTGCTCCCAGCCTCTCAGCCACCCACCAGCAGGGACACCCCGATCGTCGCCATGACGAGCGCGATCACGCCGTCGAGCACGCGCCACGCCCCGGGCCGGGCGAAGACCGGCGCGAGCAGCCGCGCGCCGAAGCCGAGCGCGGTGAACCAGACGACGCTCGCCACCATCGCCCCGGTGCCGAACAGCCACCGGGCGGTGTCGGCGCCTCCGGCCCCCGCCCCGCCCGCGTGGGCGGCGGCGTAGCCCGCGGCGAGCGACCCCAGCAGCAGGACCGTGTCGAGGTACACGTGCGGGTTGAGCCACGTGAGGGCGAGCGACGTGCCCACCGCCGACCGCGCCGACGTCGCCCCCGCGCCCGACGCCGGGTCGAGCCCTCCGGGGCGCAGCGCCCGCCGGGCGGCGAGCGCCGCGAGCGTCAGGAGGAACGCGGCGCCACCCCAGCGCACGACGGTGAGGAGCACGGGCGCACCCGTCACGAGCGCACCGAGGCCAGCCGTCCCGGCCGCGATGAGCACGAGATCCGAGACCGCGCAGACGAGGACGACGGGCAGCACGTGCTCGCGCCGGAGCCCCTGGCGCAGCACGAACGCGTTCTGCGCGCCGATCGCGACGATGACGGACAGCCCGGCGGCGAGGCCGGCGGCGAGGGGCGCGAGGAAGGACAGCACCCCTCGACGGTAGGGACGCGGCTCGATGAAGTACAGCGACAGATTCTGCAGAACCATAAGATGCGCTCATGGTTGACCTTCAGCCCGACCAGCTTCGCGCGCTCGAGGCGATCGCCGCGACCGGCACGTTCGACGCCGCGGCGCGCCGGCTCGGCGTCACGCCGTCGGCGGTGAGCCAGCGCATGCGTGCGCTGGAGTCCGCCGTCGGGCAGGTGCTGGTGCGGCGGGGCAAGCCCGCGGAGCTGACCCCGCCCGGGCGGGTGCTCGTGCGGCACGCACGCCACCTCGCGCTCCAGCAGGCGGACGTGCTCGCCGAGCTGGGCATCGGGCGGGACGGGCAGGACGCGGGCGACCCGGCCGCGCTGCCCGAGATCACGCTCGTCGTCTCCGGGGACGCCCTGACGACGTGGGCGCTGCCCGCGCTCGCCGAGGCGGCGCGGTGGGCGCGGCTAGAGGTGCTCCGCGAGGACGAGGAGCACTCGATCGGGCTCCTGCGCGACGGGACGGCGGTCGCCGCGGTCACGTCGGTCGCGGACGCGGTGCCGGGCTGCCGGTCGACCCTCCTGGGCCGGATGCGGTACCGGCCGTGCGCGAGCCCGGCGTTCGTCGAGCGCTGGTTCCCCGACGGCCCGACGACGGCCGCGCTGTCCCGGGCGCCCGTCCTCGCGTTCGACCGCAAGGACGACCTCCAGGAGCGCTACCTGCGGCTGCGGGCGGAGGAGGCGGGCACCGCGCTCGACCCGCCACGCCACTACGTCCCGGCGTCGCACGAGTTCCGCCGGGCCGTCGAGCTCGGCATGGGGTGGGCGATGCTGCCCGACCTCCAGAGCGCCCGGGCCGAGCGGGCCGGGCGCCTCGTCGGCTTCGACGACGAGCGCGCGGTGGAGGTGCCGCAGCACTGGCAGCAGTGGCGGCTGCACTCCGCCTCGCTCGACCGGCTCGCGACGGCGGTCGCACGCGCGGCGCGCGACGCGCTGGGATAGCACGTCGCGCGCCGCGGGCGTCGGTCAGACGGCCAGCGCACCGGCCGGTTCGTCGGGCGGGGGCACCTCGTCGGGGCCGACGATCTCGACGAGGTCGAGGGCGTGGCTGAACTCCAGGATCTCGAGCACCTGGGGCGGGACACCGAGGAGCCGCGGTCGCGACTCCTCGGTCACCTTCATGAGGAGCAGGTGCAGCCCCGACGAGTCCATGAACGTCACGGCCGAGAGGTCGACCGTCTTGGGTCGGCCGTCGATCGTGGCGGCGAGCCGTGCCTTGACGGCGTGGGTGACCGCGAAGTCGATCTGGCCCCACATCACCCAGCGACGGCCGCCGTCCTCGACGCGGACTCCCCCGGTGCCAGTGCTCCCCACGACGCTCCCGTCCCCGACGTCACCGACGGTGCGCCGTGCGCACGGTCAGCCCCGGTTGTTCCGGGTGACCGCACCGTACACGCCGAGGGTGATGAGCGAACCCAGGATGGCGAGGAGCCAGGTACGGAAGTCGCCCAGGTCGCCCAGCGAGGTCCCGAAGAACACCGAGCCGAGCCACCCACCGAGCAGCGCGCCCAGGATGCCCAGCAGGATGGTGATGATCACCGAACCGGTCTGCTTGCCCGGCAGGACGGCACGGGCGATGAGACCGGCCACGAGGCCGAGGACGATGTACGCGATCCAACCCATGAGTACTCCTCCGATACGTCGGTTTCCCTGCGGACGTGAACACTCCCAGGCTCCGGCACTCCTCGCACGTGCTGGCGCCGTCTCACCCGCAGCCCGTTGCGGACGTCACACCGCCCGACGCGCGGGCGCGGCCCTCGCTGACCCGGTCAGGGGGCGCGGGGGGCGGTAGGCCGAGGGGCGCGTCGAGGCGACGACGGGGTCGGGGCCCGGGACGCCGCCAGGACCGTGCGCTCGACGTCCCGCACCACGGACGCCGCGGTCTCGTCGTCGAGGCGCGTCACGTCCGCCGTCAGCACGACGTCGACGGCGCCGTCCGGCGCGTCCACGAGGTGCAGCGTGAGCGTGACGCCGCCCTGCTCGTCGGACGCGTCGGCGCGCGCCAGCCGCCGCGACCGCGTGGGTCGTGCGCGCAGCGTCCGGTCGGGCCCGGTGCCGCGCCGGTCGTTGTACCAACAGGTCCCGTCGTGCGCGGTCGTCGGGTCGGCGGCGGCCTCCCGCCGGAGCAGGTCCTTGTCGTAGTACGCCGAGCGGTACGCCGTCATCGCGGCCCGCCAGACGCGCGGCCCGACCTCCTCGAACGGGGCGTCGAGGCCGTCCACGTGGAGCAGGCCCTCCATCGCCGTCGTCACGACGGCGTCCGCGAGCGCCGGCCGGAACCGGTTGCTCACCATGACCTGGAGCGCGAGGTCGTCGCGGCCTGCGGCGGCGGCCAGCGCCCGGCACGACGCCGCGAGCAGCACCCCGGACGTGCTCGTGCGCCACCGGGCGGCCACGCGCTCCGCGGCGGGCCCGAGACGGAGCGAGCGCAGGACGGTCTGCCGGTACCGCGGCCGCGCGGCGGCCACCGCGCCTCCCGCGCCTCCGTCCTCCGTGCCCTCGTCTCCAGGGCCCTCGCGGACGGTGCTCCCGCCGTCCGGGCCCGCAGCGTCGGCGCTCCCCCGCGGGAAGACGACGACGGGCGCCGCCCGCATGGTGCGCAGGGTGCGGGCTCGGGCGGCGGCGTCGTGCCGGCGGCCGTCGTGCGACGTCTGCCAGGCCGCCTCGTCGAGCGGCGTCCACGCGACCCGCTCCGGCGGGGCGCTCCCCGCGGCGAGGGCCGTGAGGTCCGCGTCGAGCACGGGCAGGCCCCAGCCGTCGAGGGCCGTGTGCGCGACGACGAGCACCGTGTGGTGCACCGCGCCGTCGACGGTCACGAGACCGGCGCGCACGGGCAGGTCCGTCGCGTAGTCGAACGTGCGGCCCCAGAGCTCGTGGCGCATGCGTGCGCCCCGCACGGCGACGGCGGCGAGGTCGTCGACGCGCTCCTCGACCACCTCGACCGTCCCGGCGCCGCAGAGCTCCTGGACGAAGCCGTCGCCCCGCGCGTGGATCCGCGTCCGGAGGGAGTCGTGGCGCTCGACGAGCGCCCGCACCACTTCGACCGCCGCGGCGGTGGGCAGCGGTCGGTCGAGCGGACCGCCCCACACGAGGTTGAACTGGTGGTCCTGCGGCGCGAGCGCCGCGAGGGCCCGCCGGATGGCGGTCTGCCCCCACGTGGCTGGCCCCTCGCCCGCGCTCCCGCGGACCTCGACCCGGTGCACGACCCTCATCGGGCCCCCTCCCCTGCGGCGACCGGTCGCGGCACGCGGACCGGGCGGTCGCGCTGCTCCCCCGGCCACGCCCGGACGCGGCACACGTGCGGGCGCGCGCCCGGCGTCGCGCACGCGGCGACGGCTCCGTGCGGGGCCGGCACGTCGGACACCCACCACTCCTGCCCGCGCCAGGCGCCGTCGTCGGCTCGCACGAGCCCTGGGGCCGCGACGTCGAGGCCGAGCACGTCGAGCAGGCGCCCGCCGACCGCCTTGGCGCACGCCTCCAGGCGCGCAAGGCGACGCCAGTCGTCGGCGGCTCCCGCGGTCCGGGCCGCGGGGGCGAGGTAGCGTGCCGCGACGCGAGCGACGTCCACGCGGGGATCGCGCACCTGCACGTCGACACCCACGTCGTCGGCCGCGAGCGCGACGAGCGCGTGCCCCCCGCTCCGGCTGAGGTTCCACCGCTGCCCGACGACGGGCCCCGGCTTCCCGTGCGGCCCCACCTCCCACCGGACGTCCGTTGGCGCCAGGCCCGCGCGCCGCGCGAGGATCGCGCGGGCGGCGACGTGGGCGTGCACGTACCGGGAGGCTTCGGCGGCGACCGCGAACCGCCGGGACCGCGCCCGCTCCGCCGCGCCCAGCAGGGTGTCGCCGCCGAGCACGGGGACCGTCGTGTCGACGAACCAGGCCTCGACGTCGAGGGCTCCGCTCATGCCACGACCTCCAGGCTCGCGACGCGCAGGGGACGGTCGGCCCGCACGAGGACCTCGAGCCCGCCGCGCAGGGGTCGTGCCGCCACCGGCCGCAGATCGGGCACGCGGTGGTGCGCCCCCGGCACGGGCTCGGGCCCGACGGCGAGCACGGCCGCCGTCGCCCCGCGACCCGCCGCCACGCCCGCCGCCGAGTCCTCCAGCACGAGGCACCGCCGCGGGTCGACCCCGAGCAGCCGGGCCCCGGCGCGGAAGCCCTCGGGGTCGGGCTTCCCGCGCGTCACGTCCTCCGAGCACACGAGGCGCCCCGGCACCGGCAGCCCCGCCGCAGTGAGGCGCGCGAGCGCGACCTCGCGCGCCGCCGACGTCACGACGGCCCACGCGCGGGGGTCCAGCCCGGCGAGCAGCTCGGCCGCGCCCGGCACGGCGACGACGCCCTCGGTGTCGTCGCACGAGAGGCGGTGCAGCCACGCGACCTCGCGCGCGACGTCGGCGCCTGGCGCGACGAGGCGGACGACCTCGACGTCGCGCCGCCCGTGCGACGCGGCGACGACGGCCGCGCCGTCGAGCCCGAGGCGGGCGGCCCACGCGAGCGTGTGGCGCTCGATCGCGGCGGACGAGTCGACGAGCGTGCCGTCGAGGTCGAGCAGCAGCGCGTCGCCGCGCCACCGCCACACGCCCGCCGGGCCGCCGCTCACAGCAGCTCCGCCGCGCGCGCGGACCGCGCCGCGGCGTACCGGTCGGCGTACTCCTGCGCGGCGCCCGTCGCGTGCTGGAGGCCGAGCGGCGCGCGGCTCGGGCGGCCGAGCGGCTCGCCCACCGCGCGGGCCACGACGGGCAGGCCGGCCGCCTCGTCCGCGAGCGCCACGAGGAGGTCGGCAGCGTCGAGCCGCTCCCCGCCCGCGGCCGACGCGCGGCGTGCCGCCCACAGCCCGCGCGAGACGTGCCGTCCGCCCGGCACGAGACCGAGGAACCCGCGCACCTCCAGCCGCTCGCACGCGAGGACCTCCACCGTCGCCCGGGTGTCCGCGGTCCGTCCGTCGCCGTGCACGGGGTCGGGGCCGCCAGGTGCCGGGTGAGGGCAGCCCGTCCCGTCGCCCGCGGGGGACACGGTGTCGTCCGACCCGACGGCGGTCGCCGCTACGCCGTGCTCGTCCACGACGCCGTGCTCGTCCACGACGTCCTGCTCGTCCGCCACGAGGTGCTCGGCCGCGCCGTCGAGGTCGCCGTGCGCGGCGTGGTCGGCGACGGCGTCCGCGGCCTGCGCACCGCACGACGCGCAGCCGTGCACGACGACCCGGACTGGCACCGCGGGACCGGCCGCGCGGCAGACGACGACCGCGTCCCGCTCGGCCAGGACCCGCACCGCGTCGAGCGCGGCCGGGTCGAGCCGGTCGTCGCGAGCGGGCAGGTCGGAGCTGTCGTCGCGAGCGGCCGGGTCGAGCCGGTCGTCGCCAGCGGTCGGGCCGCGACGGTCGTCGCGTGCGGCCGGGTCGGCCCGGTCTCCGCGCGCGCCGGGGCCGTGCTGGGCGGGCCCCGCAGGGGACGCGCCGCCCGCCGTGGCGTCCCGCGCCGTGACCGCCCAGGCTGTGCCCGCGGCGAGTGCGTCGAGACCGAACGCGACGAGCTCGTCGACGCGGCTCTCGGGGCGGTCGGCGGGGAGCAGCCCCGAGAGCACCCACGTCCGCACCGCGGCTGCCCGGTGCGCCGTCGTCCCGGGGCCGGAAGGTGGTGGCCAGGCGGTCCGCGCGACGTCGGACCCGAGCAGCCAGCACGCCGCGCCGAGCTCGACGAGCGCGGCGGGCGCGACGCCCCCCAGCCGCGGGCAGACCCCCGCGGCGAGCGCCGCGACGTCGTGCGCGACGACCGCCGGGTCGACGCCGAGCCACCCCGCCCAGGCGTCCCAGGCCCACCCGAAGGGGTGCTCGAGCGGCTCGCCCGCCGCGGGCCGCAGCACGCGCAGCGTGCAGCGCGACCGTTCGAGCGTGACGGCGACCGGCCGCAGGGTCGCCGGGACGCGCGCCGGCGTGCGCTCCGGTCCGGGCCGGTCCCACACGTCCGGGTCGACGACGTCGTCCGCCGGGACGGTGGCGTGCCGGGCGCCGTGCGCGTCGTTGCCCGCGAGGCTGGGGCCGTCGCCGTGCTCGAGCAGGTGCGGGAGCGTCGCGAGGACCGGGTACCGCTCGCGCGCGCAGAACGTCACGACGGCCTCGTCGTCGTCGCGCGCGTCGTCGGGCAGGGTCGCGAGGTGCGCGGCGAGCCGTCGGGCGCCGTCGGCGGGGAGCACGAGGCCGAGCGTCGGCACCCACTCGTCGTGGCCGAGCGGCGCCCAGGCCTGGCCCGCCGCCGCGGCGGCGCGCACGAGGTAGGCGTTGCGCGGGCTGTTCCAGTTCGAGTACAGCGCGACGGCGTGCCGGGGCCGGGCCCGCACCGCGCGCCGGACGAGCTCGGCGAAGCCCGCGACGGGCGTGACGTCGTCCTGGAGCACGAGATGGTGCGTCGCGCCGGGCGCGACGTCGGCCCAGGCGCGCTTCGCGGTGCGCAGCGGGCTGGGCGGACCGTCCGGGTCGGGGTCCTCCACGACGCGGACGTCCAGCGGCGCGCACGCGCGCACGAGGCCGGACACGTCGCCCCGCGCCGGGTGGTGCATGACGACGACGCTCAGCACCGGGTCGCACACCTCGCCCCGCGCGGCGGCCACCCGCCCCGGCCCGGGCTCCCCGGCGCGCGCGACCGCCGCCGCCCCGGCCGTCACGACGCGACCTGCCGCGCTCTGCCGCCGCCCGCGCGTCGTCGCACGAGACGCACCGCGACGGGGAGCAGGACGGCCAGCCCGACGACGTTCGCCACCGCGATCGTCGCGTACAGTGCGGTCGGCCCGCCGCCCGCCCGCGCGAGCGCCCCGCCGACCCCGAGCGACACCGCGTGGTAGAGCACGTTGAGCGTCACGGCGACGCGCCCGTACCCGAGCTGTTCGAGCAGCGTCACGAGGTACAGCACGAGGCCCACGCCCGCGTACGACGGCCCGACGGCCCGCAGGTACAGCGCCGCCTGCGCGGCGACCTCCGGGTCGGCGGAGAGCTGCCCCGCGAGCAGGGGCGCCGCCGCGAGGACGAGGGCGCCCACGACGACGTACGTCCCCGCGACCACGACCGTCCCGGCCCGGAACGTGCGCGGCAGGAGACCGAGCGCACCTGCGCCCCACTGCTGGTTCATGACGATGCTCACCGCGGCCGCGAGGCCGATGGCCGGCACGACGACGAGCGTCTGGACCGTCGCGGCGCCGCCGAACCCGGCGACGACGTCGGTCCCCGAGGGCCCGAGCACCCACACCATGACGAGGTTCGTCACGGTGAGCAGGAGGTAGGACAGACCGACCGGCAGGCCGACGCCGAGGAGGAGCGCGCGCACGTCGACGCCCCGATGGTCCGCCGCGCCCGGTCGGGCGGCGCCGCGCATCCGTCGTCCCGGGGTCGGGAGGAGGCGTGCGCGCACGAGGAGGGCCCACGCGACGCCCGCGCCCACGAGGGTCGACCCGGCGATCGCGACCGGGACGGCGAGGACGCCGAACTCGCCGACCAGCCCGACGAGCCACACGACGAGCACCTGGAGCCCCGCGACGAGCAGCGCCACGGTCGCCGACGCACCCGTGCGGCCCCAGCCGCGCAGCGCGGCGGCCGCCACCGCCGTCGGCACGGACAGGACGCTCGCGAGCACCGTCCAGCGCGCGAACGCCACGAACTCCGCGACGAGCGGGTCCGGCACGGAGAGCACGGTCGCGAGCGCCGGGGCGGCGAGGACGACGAGGAGCGCCACGGCGCCGAGCACCGCACCGCCCGCGGCGACGAACCGCCCCAGGAGCGCCGTCGTCGCGGACGACGGCACGTCGTCCCGGCCGCGCGCGCCGCGCAGGCGCGCGAACCCGACCTGCGTCGAGACGTCGAGGCCCTCCTGGACGGCGAGGACGAGGAACGTCACGGGGATGAACAGCGAGCGCACGTACAGGGCGTCGTCGCCCATGTGGCCGAGGAGCGCCGCGACGACGAGCTGCGCGAGCGCCCCGACGACGAGCGCGGCGCAGATCGGGCCCGCGAGCCGCAGGACGCGCCGGCGCAGCTCCGCGACCGACGGCGCCGACACGCCCGGCAGCCCCGACGCGCCCGGCGGCGCGGCGTCAGGTTCGGGCCCGGGGACGGGCAGGGCCGGTGCCGTTCCCGCCTCCCTAGACGAGCTCGACATGCCGTGCCCTGCCCTGCAGCCAGCCCTGGGCGAGCGTGAGCCGCTGGACGGTCCGCGTGCCCTCCATCATCTCCAGGCCGGGCACGTCGCGGACGAGCTTGTCGAGGTACGGGTGCTCCCACCGCGCGCCGGGGCCGAGCAGCGCGGGCACCGCGCGCGTGACCTCCTCCGCGAGGTCCAGCGCCGTGGCCTTCGCCGCCGCGGGCAGCGTCCCGTCCGCCGGGTCGGCGTCGGCGCCGCGCGCCGCCTGGAGCACGAGGGTCCGGGCCGCGTGGAGACGGTCGTCGAAGGTCTCGAGCAGCCGGCGCTCGTCGGCCCGGAACGACGACCGCTCGGCCCGCACGTAGTCGAGGGCCGCCTGCGTGACGCCCACGGCCAGCGCCGCGACCACGGGTCGGAGCCGGTTGAACGTGCGGACGGCACCGAGGAGCCCGCGGCGCGACGGCGAGAGGTGCCGCCCCAGGGTGTCCTCCGGGCGGAGCGGCACGTCGCGGAGCCGCACCTCGCCGAGCTGCACGGCCCGCATGCCCGTCGTCACGAGCGGCGCGGCGTCGAACCCCGGGCGCGCGGTGTCGACGAGGTAGACCCCGACCCCGAGCGGGCCGGGGCGGTGCCGCGCGAACACGACGCCGAGGCTCGCCCGGGCGACGTTGCCGACGTACTTCTTGTGGCCGCGCAGCACGGCGCCCGGGCTCCCGTCGTCCGCGGCTGCACCGCCCTCGGTCGCACCGCCCTCGGTCGCGCCGTCCGCCGTCGCGCCGCCCGTGGGCGCGCCTCCTGCGACCACCGCGGTCTCGAGCGCGGCGGCGTCGGAGCCGCGGTCGGGCTCGGTGAGCCCGAAGAACGTCCAGGTGCGGGGCTGCGCGACGTGCCGATAGAAGCGGTCGCGCTGCTCGTCGTCCGCGAGGTCGTCCACGACGACCCCGGACATCGACGGTCCCGGCGCCCCGACGACGACGGACGCGTCGCCCCAGGCGAGCGTCTCCGCGACGACGGCGCGCTCGACGCACGTCCGCACGAGCACGGGCACGCCCCGCACGCGCAGCGGGTCGTCGAGATAGCCGGGCGGGAAGCCGCCGAGCTGCCGGTACGGCAGCACGCCGGCGTCGAGGAGCGCGTGCAGCGCGCCCGGGTCGGCGTCGACCGCGAGCGCGCGCTCGCGGAGCGCGACGGCCACGGGGCGCAGGTGGTCCCGCAGCGCCAGGAGGTCGACCGTGGTCATGCGTCCTGCCCTTCCCCGCCGCGGGTCGCCCCGGTCGGCAGCGTCCCGCTCGCGTGGCCGAGCAGGTCGATGGTGCGCGCCAGCCGGGCCGCGTCGCCGTCGACGAACCCCGAGGCGCCGAACAGGTTGTGGACGGCGCGCGACGTGCGGTCGAGCACCGCGGTGGCGCGCGCGAGCGTCGTGGCGGGCACCGGCCCCTCGTCGGCCTGTTCCCCGGGCTCCGCGGTCACGCGCGCCAGCAGCGCCTGCGCCTCCAGGTGCGCGAGCGCCGCGTCCGCGAGGACGAGGCGGACCGGCGGCAGGTTCACCGTCGCCGTGCCGCCGATGCTCCGGCCGCGCAGCCGGTCGACCGCACGGTCGGCCAGCCGTTCGCACAGGCCCGTCCGCGCCCACGCGACCCCGACGCGCCACGCGGCGTCCGCGGCACGGCCGCGCCGGTCGTCCACCGGTCCGGACGCCGCGCGCCAGGCGAGCAGCGGGCTCGCGTCCGACACCACCTCGCCCAGCAGCGCCGCCCCGGGCGGCGGGGCGACGTCGTCGGGCAGCAGGACGCACTCCCCCGGCAGCACCGCGACCGGCAGCACCGCGGCGAGCGCGACGAGCGCCGCGACCGCGCCCTGCTCGCGCGCGACGTCGCGCACCCCGGCGATCCCGGTGACCCGGGCGACCCCGGCCTCCGAGGTCGCTGCACCCCCCGCAGCGCCCGGCGCCACGACGCCGGCGCTCACCGTGCCCGCGTCCCGTGAGACGACCCCCGCGCTCATGCGAGCACCGCCTCGCGGGCGCGGCCGCCGGCCTCCGGGGCCGTCACGGCCCACCGCGGACCGAGGGCGAGCGAGCAGCGGTAGCCGAGCTCGACGCACCGCTCGTGCAGCACGACGGGCGCGTCCGGGGCGTCGTCGTCCGCGAGCACCTCCCAGACGCCCGTCGCCGCGGCCCCGGAGTCGGCGTGCCGCACGACGTCGCCGTCGAGCAGGGGCACGTCGGCCGGGTCCACGTCGACACCGAGGACGACGCGCCGGACGACGGGGCCCGCCTCGCGGGGTGCGTCGGACGACCTCGCCGGCGCGCCGGGACGCACGGGGCGCGAACCTCGCGAGGCACGCGCGACCGACAGGTCCTCGACGGGCCGACCCGCGCCGTCGCGCGCGACGACGAGCGCCACCACGCGGTCCCGCGCCGGGACGCGCGTCGCGGTGGGCGGGAGCGTGCACTGCTCGAGGACGAGCACGACGGCCGTCCCTGCGCGCCCGGCATCGCCCGGCCCGCCGACCGGTCCGCCGCGCGACCCGACAACGGGCCCGCCGTCGGCGAGCAGCTCACCCGCGAGGCGTAGCGCGGTGAACGGGCCCGCGAGCCCCTGCTCCGTGACGCAGAAGGTGGACGGGCCGCCGTCGAACAGGTCCGCGACGAAGCCGCCGAGGAGCCGCTCGTGCTGGAGGTCGGGCGTCGTCACGACGAGCACGACGAGGCGCACGTCGTCGAGCAGCCCACGCCCGCCGAGCGCCGCGTGCGCCGCGCGGATCATCGTCGGGTAGTCGCGGCCCGGCCCGTCCTCGAGCCAGTCCGTCGGCTGGTCCTCGCCGTAGACGTACCGCAGATCCTCCGCGACCGACCGCCGCGTCCCGTCCCCGACGGGCGCGAGGTCGTCGACCGGCACGTCCACGACGGCCCGCACCCGCAGCGCGTCCTCGCGCGGACCCGACCCCGGCGAGGCTCCGGGCCCCGCACCGCTGCCCCCGAGCGGCACGTCAGTTCCGGGTCGAGTGCTCGACGACGAAGTCCGTCAGCGAGCCGACCGTCTCGAGGTGGTGCTGCTCGAGCGACTCCGGGTCGACCTCCATGTCGAGGGAGTCCTCGAGGGCCATGAGCAGGCCGAGGACGCTCGTGGAGTCGAGGTCGAGGTCGTCGAACAGGCGCGTCGTCGCGGTCACGTCGGGCAGCGGTCGTCCGAGGACGCTCGACAGGGCCTCGACGACGGCCCCGACGACGCGCTCGCGGCCGAGGGCCTCCTGCGGCTCGGTGCTGGTGCTCACGATGGTTCCTCCGGGTGGTGGGTCGGCGCCCGCGAGGCGGGCGGTGGCTGGACGACGGCGGACGAGCGGTGGGTCAGGGGACGGCGACGGGCTCGACCCGCGGACCGAGGTCGTGGAACACCTGGCGCGCGAGGAGGTCGTCGGGCGTGTCCGCGTGCCGGACGAGGAACGTCTCGTCGCCCAGCGTGAGCACCTCGGCCGGGTACCCGTGGCTGAGGAAGTGCACCGGCGACGCCGTCGCGCCGTACGCGCCGGAGCGGTCCACCGCGACGAGGTCGCCCGGCGCGAGGTCGGCCGGGAGCGGCACGGCCTTGCCGATCGTGTCGTTGGGGGTGCACAGCGGGCCCGTCACGTTCCACGCGACGTCCTCGGCGGTCGACGCGGGCCCCACGCGGCGCATCGGGAAGTTGCGCTTGACGAACGACCCGATGCCGACGGCCGCCATGTGGTGGTTCGTGCCGCCGTCGGCCACGGCGAACCGCTCGCCCATCGACTCCTTGACGTAGCGCACGCGCGCGACGTACGTGCCGCACAGCGCCACGAGGTAGCGGCCGAGCTCCATGACGAGGTCGGTCCGGGGGTGGCGCTGCACGAACGCCTCGACGACGGGGTTGAGCGCCGCGGTGAGGACCTCGACGTCGAGGTCGCGCTCGCGCTCGAAGTACGCGACGCCCAGGCCGCCGCCGACGTCGACGAGCTCGAGGGGGAACCGCAGGCGCTCCGCGAGCCGTTCGGCGAGCTCGAAGATGCGCGTCGTGTTCTCGACGATCGTGCCCTCGTCGAGGATCCGCGTCCCCATGTACACCTGGACGCCCACGACGCGGGCCGCGGTGAGGCCGGGGCACAGGTCGGGCGCGTCGAGGAGCTGCTGTTCGTCGATGCCGAACTGGCGCGGCTTGCCGCCCATGGTGAGCCCGGAGCCCTTGACCGAGAACGACGGGTTGACGCGCAGCACGACGCGCGCGGGCCGTCCCACCGCCTGCGCGAGCTCGTCCACGAGCGCGAGCTCCGGGAGCGACTCGACGATGATCGCGCGCACGCCCGTGTTGAGGCACGAGACGAGCTCCTCCCGGCTCTTGCCGGGGCCGAGGAACAGGACGTCCTGCGGTGCGACGCCCGCGGCGAGCGCGGTGCGCAGCTCGGCGAGCGACGACACCTCGGCGTTCGCGCCGAGCGCGTGCAGCAGCCCGCACACGCTGACGTTGGGGTTCGCCTTGAGCGAGTAGAAGATCCCCAGCGCGGGGTGCAGCCGCTCGCGCAGCGCCCGGTAGTTCGCGGCGAGCACGTCGCCGTCGTACACGTACACGGGGGTCCCGTACCGCTCCGCGACCGCGGCGAGGTCGGCGCTCCCGGGCGTCGTCGGCCGGGTCGGGGTCGTGGTCATCGGGCGTCTCCTTCGGTGGGGCGGCCGGTGGGCCGCGAGGCCAGCCGCTCCGTCACGGCGCGGTCGAGGCGGGTCAGGGTGTCCTCGTCGGGTGCGACGAGGAGGCCGTGGAGCCGGCCCGCGAACGTCGTGCTCGGCGTCGGCCCGGACGCGCCCGACGCCCCCGCGTTGACCGTGCCGGTCCCCTGGACCACGAGGCCCGCCTCGCCGGGGGCGCCGGGCAGCAGGTCGCCGAGCAGGCCGTGGAGCGCCGCGAACGGGAGCGGCGCGTCGAGCACCAGCGGATACTGGCGCGCGAGCGCGACCCACCCGTCGGGCTGGAACCGCTCCTGGAGCGGGACGGTGTACGTCGACATGTTGCTGCGCGCGTTGATCTCGAGGACGGGCAGGAGCCGGCCATCGGTACGCACGAGCGCGTCGACCCCGACGAGGCCGTGGAAGCCGTCGGCCGCGAGCCGCGCGCCGAGGCGGCCCGACAGCTCGGCCAGCGCGTCGACCTGGTCCGCGGGCAGGCGCGACGGGATGCGGTGGCCCTTGTGGACGCCGCCCTCCGTGATCGCCTCCTTGACGAAGTCGAACGCGACCGAGCCGTCCCGCGCGACCGTGAAGTGGTAGTTGAGGTCCGTCGCCTTGTCGGCCCAGACCTCCACCACGACGGCGAGGCGGTCGTCGCCCGACCGCGCGGCCCGGCGCGCGACCATGCGCACGAGCTGGTCGAGCCGGCGCGGGTCGTCGACGACGAGGATCCCCTTCCCGGAGACGCCGTACGCGTCCTTGACGCCGACGGTCGCGCCGTCCGCGACGAGCCGCGCGGCCTCGGCGCACGCACGCTCGAAGTCCTCGACGGTGCGGCACGCCCAGCCCCGCGCCTGCTCGACGCCCAGCTCGTCGCACAGACCGCGGCTGTAGACCTTGCTGTTGACGGTCTTGGTCGTCGCCGCGTCGGGCAGCACCGAGCGCAGGCCCGTCGCCGTCGCGAGGTCCTCCTCGGCCGACGACGTCCCGTGCGCGAGGAGCCGCACGCCGTCCGCCGCGAGCTCCCCCAGGCGCGCGAGCAGCGCGGGCGAGTCGAGCGCGTCGAGCGTCACCGTGCGCAGCGGGTCGCTCGACCCGGCGACGTGCACCGTGGGGAGCCCGACGCCGAGCGCGTCCAGGTGCGCGAGGTGGTCGGGGTCCGGCTCGGCCTTGAGCACGACGTGGTCGCGCGGGCCCGCGAGGAGCAGCGCGAGCTCGTCCATGCGGTGGACGAGCGCGGCCGTCGCCGACGCGCCGCCGACGGCGGGCAGGCCGACCTCCCCGGCCGCCCACGCGTCCTCGACCTCGACGTTCCCCAGCAGCACGAGCGGCGCGTCGGGCGCGCCCGCGAGCGCGCGCTTCGTCCGCGCGAGGAACGGCTCGCGGCCGGCCGCCGCGGTGGTCTGCGGGGCGATCCCCGTCACCTGCTCGACCGTCATGCCTGCTCCTTCGTGTCGTGGGCCGCGGCGCCGTCGGAGCCCTCGGAGACCCCGGTGACCCCGGAGCCCTCCGAGCCCTCGTGGCGCAGGACCATGGCGGAGAACGTGGCGCCCAGCCCGACGGCGACCATGAGGAACGGGTCGCCGGGCCACAGCCGACCCTCGGCGCGCGCGGCGGCGTAGCCGATGAACGAGTCCGCCCCGAAGCAGTGCCCGGTCACCGGGACGTCGTCGAGCCGGACGCGCGCGAGCGGGAGGCCGAGCCGCGTGCACAGCCGCCGCCAGGACACGCGGTTGACGTTGTGCGGCAGGACGAGCGCGAGGTCGTCCAGCGTGAGGCCCGCGCGCCCGACGGCCTCCAGCACGACCTCGGCGAGCACCTCGGTGTACGCGACGCCGAACGGGCCCGCGAGCTCCTCGGGGAGCGGCACCTGGTGGTACTCGCCCAGCGTGCGGGTCGCGTAGGCGAGGACGGGGCTGCCCGGCGCGGGCACGTCGGCGGACGAGCCTGCCGGTCGCGACGCCGCGACGAGGCACGCCGCCGTGCCCTCGCCCATGATCGTCGTGCCCTCGATGAGCCGGGAGCCCGGGCTGAACGCCTTCTCGCCCGTGAGCACGAGCGCGAGCGCGTCCGGGTCGCCGTCCGACGCGAGGAGGCGCCCCGCCAGGTCGACCGCGAGCAGCGCCGACGCGCACGCGTGCTGGGTGAGCGTCCACACGACCGCGTGGTCCAGACCGAGGCGCGTCGCGGCGTCGTGCAGGGGGTTCACCCCGACCGGGGCGACCGTCGCGATGGTCCGCGCCCCCAGCACGTACCGGACGCGGTGCTCGTTGCCCGCGAGCCCGGGCACCGCCCGCGCCGCGGCGACGAGCAGGTCGGTGAGGGTCTGCCCCGGCGCCGTGCACACCTCGCGCAGCCCGAAGAACCGCTCGAACACGCCGAGCTCGAGGTGGTCGAGACCGAGCTCGTCGGCGAGGTCCCGGATCGGCACGCGCGTCGCGGGCACGTGCGCGCCGACGTCGACGAGGGTCGTCATGCCGCCGTCCCGGGGACGTCGACGACGCTGCGCAGGTGCGCCGCGAGCGCGCGGGGCGTCGGGTTGTCGACGACGGCCTCCGGGTCGAGGTCGACGCCGAGGGCGTCCTCCAGGTCGCCGAGCAGCGCCAGCACCTGGACCGAGCCGAGGCCGAGCCCGGCGAGGTCGGCCCCCGCGTCCACGTCGGCGGGGGCGACGCCGAGCGCGGTGGCGACGTGGCGCAGCACGAGGTCGTCGAAGGCGTCGGGGCGGGGTGCGGTCATGGTCGGCTCCCTGCGAGCTCGGGGTGCGCGCGGTCGCGGGCCGCGCGCAGGGAGTGGAGCGCGGCCAGGTCGCCCCGGCCGTGCAGGTCGCGCGCCCGGCCGCGCTGGATCTTGCCGCTCGTGGTCCGCGGCACCTGGCCAGGACGCACGAGGACGACGTCGTGCACCGCGGCGCCCGAGACCGTCGCGAGGTGGGCCGCCATCTGCCGGACGACGGCGTCCAGCTCCTCCTCGGCGCTCGCCGCACCGCCCGCCCGGGCACCCGGCGTGGGGCGGAACTCCTGGACCGCGCACAGCGTGCCCGGCCGACCGTCCGCCTCGAACACCGCACCCGGGCGGCCCTCGGCACCGGGGTGCAGGCGGCGCAGCTCGCGCTCCAGGTCGTACGGGTAGAGGTTGCGCCCCGCGACGATGAGCAGCTCCTTGATGCGGCCCGTGACGACGAGCTGGCCGCCGTGCAGCGCCCCCAGGTCGCCGGTCCGCAGCCACGGGCCCGTGCCGTCCGCGGCGACGGCGCCGAAGGTCTCCGCCGTCGCGGACGCCGCCGCGTCGCCCCAGTACCCGGCCGCGACGCTGCCGCCGCGCAGCCAGACCTCGCCGACCGCGCCGTCCGGCACGGTGGCGCCCTCGCCGTCCACGACCCGCAGCTCCACCCCGCTCGGCACGCCGCAGCACACCAGGCGCGTGCCCGGACCCTCGACCGCCGCAGCGTCGGGGAGGGCGGACAGATAGGAAGCCTCCTCCGACACGACCAGGCGGCCGTTGGCGAGCGCCGTCTCGTCCGCCGTGACGACGAGCGGGAGGCGCCTGTCGGGGTACGTGGCCGTCAGCGTCGCCTCCGCGAGGCCGTACCCCGGACCGTGCGCGGACCCGCGGAAGCCCACGGGCTCGAACCGGCGCGAGAACGCGTCGAGGACGGCCGGGTCGACCGGCTCGGCGCCGCCGAGCGCCCAGCGCAGGCGGGACAGGTCGAGCTCGGCGAGCTGGTCGTCGCGCACGCGCCGCGCGCACTGGTCGTAGCCGAAGTTCGGCGACGCCGTGACGGTCGCCCCCGTCTCGGTGATGGCGGAGAGCCAGCGGACGGGGCGCTTGAGGAACGACGTCGAGGGCACGACGACCGCCGTCGCCCCGAGGCCGAGCGGCACGAGCAGCATCCCGACGAGGCCGAAGTCGTGGTACCCCGGGAGCCAGCTGCAGAAGACGTCGTCCGGGACGAGGCCGAGCGTCGTGGTGAAGGCGTCGTGGTGGTGCAGCACGTTCGCGTGCGTGACCACGACGCCCTTGGGGCTGCTCGTGGACCCGGAGGTGTACTGGAGGAACGCGACGTCCTGCGGGCCCGGGCGGTCCCGCCGCGCCGGGCCGTCCGTCGCGCCGTCGACCACGGTGACGGCGACCGGGCCGCCGTCGGCGCGCCGCAGCGGCACGGCCCACTCCGTCGTCTCGATCGCGGCGGTCGGGTCGACGAGGACGACGGCGGCGTCGCAGTCCGCGAGCATGCCGCGCACGCGCTCGCGCTGGTACGCCTGCCCGCCCGGGAGGGGGGACGGGACGGGCACCAGCCCGGCGGAGAAGCACGCGAGGAGCCCGACGACGAACGACGCCGTGGCGGAGTAGAGCACCAGCGCGCGGTCACCGGGCTCGTGGCGGGCGGCGAGGCGGGCCGCGAGCGCCGCCGCCTGCGCGTCGAGCTCGGCGTAGGTGAGCGTCCGCCGCTCCCCCACCTCCGGCACGACGACGACCGCGGGGTGGTCCGGGCGCTCGCGCACGTGGTCGCGGACGAGGTCCACGAGAGTCTGGTCGTCCGGCAGCACGCCCACGTCGCCCCCTGCTCGCCGGCGCCGGGACCGTCCCGACGCACGCGGACGCCAGGAAGCACACGCCCCACCCCGGCGGTCCGGGGGAAGCCTCGCAGCGGTTGCTCGCGGTGTAAACAAATTCCCGTGGCCGGAAGAGGACAAATGCCTTCTCTCGACCGCAACCCGTCACATCGGTCCGCACCGCGGGACGGCCCGGGACCGTTGCCGGGGTCGACTACAGTCACACGGCGTGACCTCGACGGAGCGGGACCCGGTCCTCGGGGCCCGCCGTTCCGCGCGGGCCCTCGCGCTGCGCCGCGCGCACGACGTGCTCGTCCTCGACGACGGCAGCGAGGCCTGCCCGGAGCCCCTGTGGCTCCGGGTCCGCGAGCGCGCCCGCCACGCTGCACGCCTCCGCGTCGTGATGCTCGGCGCGGATCGCGGCGAGGTCACGGACGGCACGCCCGCGCAGGACGGCGGCCCCGGTCGTGCGGCGGGTCGGCCCGGTGACGCGAGCGGCAGCGCCCCCGCGGTCGAGCGACGGGTCGCGACCTCCCTCCCGGTGTTGCTCGTCGCCCTCGACGACACCGTCGTGCTCGTGGCGCGCCCCGGGCGCACGCGCGCCGTGACCGACCGCGACGCCGTCGCCGCGCTCCGCGCCCTCGCTGAGTCCGAGTGGGACCGCGCACGGCCCGACGGCGACGCCCTCGCCCCGAGCGAGGACACGCTGCTGCGGCTGCTCGCCGAGGGCAAGACCGACACCGCCGTCGCCGTCCGGCTCGGCGTCTCGCCGCGCACCGTGCGCCGTCACGCCGCCGACCTCATGGGGCGGCTCGGCGCCACCAGCCGGTTCGAGGCCGGCGTCCGGGCCGCGCAGCGCGGCTGGATCCGGATGACCGACCGCTGACGAGACCGTTGCCCGCCGGGGCATCCGCCACTATCCTGGAACGAGCCCGTCGCGCTGAGCGTAGGGAAGTGGACCCGAGACCCGTCCGGATGGTCGTGGCGCTCGGGTCTCGCGCTGTCCGGGCTCGGTGCTAGAGATCGACGACCCGGTTCACCACGGGCTCGCACCGCTGGCGCCAGGAGGTGCCCCTCGCCCAGGCCCAGGCGATCGCGTCGGGCAGCGCTAGCAGCGGTTCGGCGGCCGCGCTCTCGTGCCGGTACGCCAGGCTCTCCGAGCACCCGGCCGCTCGGGTGGCCTCGATGAGGTGTCTGCGGTCACGCTGGACCAAGCTCTCGTCCCGCTCGAGGCAGAGGTGCGTGCGCCGGTCGCGGGCGATGTCCTCGACGAGGGCGCGCAGGCACCTCTCGCGCCGTTCGAGCTCCGTCCGGTACGCAGTTCCTGCCCGATAGACCGTCACCTCAGGGGCCAGTCCGACGAACGCTTCGAGGATCTTCCGGCGACGGGCGTCGCTCTCCCGCTTCATGTGGATGCGCGGCTGGCGGGGCATCGTGAGGTCGCGGACGACCTTTCGCGCCGTGTTCATCGAGCCGGGCAGCACCACGGCTGCGACGAGCAGGTACTCCCGTGCCTTGCTCTCGTCGACGAACACCTGACCGACCATGTGGCCACCTTCCCCTGAGACGACCCGAGGGTACGCGCCGGGGTGCGACACCGGGACCGGCCCAAGGCGTCCGCCCGCAGCGGGAAGCGATCGGCGGCCTCGGGGGCGCCGTCTCACGACCGGGAAAGACGGCCACCCCGCCAGCACGCGGGCGCTCAGCGCGCCGCGTCCGCCGCGACCTGGGCGTCGCTGCGCAGGATGCAGAACTCGTTGCCCTCCGGGTCGGCGAGGACGACCCAGCCGCCGCCGTCGGGCGTGCGGCGGTCGGCGACCTGGGTCGCGCCGAGCGCGAGCAGGCGCTCGACCTCCTCCTCGCGCGACCCGTCGGTGGGCCGCAGGTCGAGGTGGACGCGGTTCTTCAGCTGCTTGTCGTCGGGCACCTCGACGAACAGGACGCGCCCGCGGCTCTCGACGGGCGTCGTCGCGTCGGCCGGCGGGACGATCATGCACTCCTCGTGGCCGGGGAGGTTCGGGTCGTCGGGCACGTCGGTGTACCCGAGCACCTGGGCCCAGAAGACGGACTGCGCGTAGGCGTCCCGCGCGTCGAACGTGGTGTGGGAGATACGAGAGGTCATGGCGCGACCCTGCCACGCGCTCGCCGCGCGGGCACCGGCTTTTCGGCCCACACTGACCGGCGTGAGCCCACGGACGAGGCACGTCGCATGGACCGGCTGGGACGACGACCCCGACCGCCTCGAGGCGGCGACGGTCACCGTCCGCGGCGACCGCCTGGCCGCGCTCGGCACGTCGCGCGCCACCACCTACGCGACGGCGTGGGCGCTGCGCACCGGGCCGGGCTGGGTCACGGAGCACCTCGACGTGTCGGTGCGTGGCCTCGGGTGGTCGCGGCACCTCGACCTCGTCCGGGTGCCCGACGGCGCGTGGCGGGCCGACGTGCGCGAGGCGGGGACGCCGCCGTCGGGCCTGGCCGGGCCCGGCGTGGAGGACCCGGCCACGCTCGACGGGGCGCTGGACTGCGACATCGCGCTCTGCCCGGTGACGAACACGATGCCGATCCTGCGGCTCGGACTGCTCGGGGACGACCCGCCGGCGCACGAGACGCACCTCGTGATGGCCTGGGTCGAGGTGCCGTCGCTGCGCGTCCTGCGCAGCGACCAGGTCTACGCGGCGCGCGAGCCCCTCGACCCCGCGACCGGGCACGGCGTCGTCAGGTACACGAGCGCGACGCGCGACTTCACGGCCGACCTCACCGTCGACGCCGACGGTCTCGTCGTGGACTACCCGGAGCTCGCGCGCCGCCTCTGACCCCGCCGACCACGAGGTTGCCGTCGCTCTCGCGTCGAGGACGACAGGAGGCTCGTGCTCGACCGCGCGCAGGGTCGTGGTCGGTGAGGCGTGCCCGCCCCGTCAGTCCTGCGGCGGGCGGCGCAGGCGCTTGACGTCGGTCCGCCGCTTCTTGGCGGCGATCCGCCGCTCGACGGACCCGCGCGTGGGCCGCGTCGCCCGCCGCGACGGCCCCGGCGGCGCCACGGCGGCGGCCAGCAGCGCGGCGAGCCGGGTGCGCGCCGCCTCGCGGTTGCGCCGCTGCTCCCGGTGCTCGGACGCCGCGACCGTGACGACGCCCCCGACGACGCGGCGACCCAGCCGGTCGAGCAGGCGCGCGCGCTGGGCCTCGGTGAGGACCGCCGACCGGGCGACGTCCCACGACAGCTCGACGCGCGAGTCCGTCGTGTTGACGCCCTGCCCGCCGGGGCCGGACGAGCGCGAGAACCGCCACGACAGCTCCGCCTCGGGGACGACCAGTGCGGTCGTCACGCGCAGGCCGGGGCGGGCGTCGTCGGGCATCCGTCCATCGTGCCCGACGAGGACCCCCCAGCCCAACGGATTCGGGCCCCAGCCCCCTGGCCAACCACGGTCCGTCGAGCACGGGACGAGCGACCGGAAAGGCGCCCTCCCGGTCGCGGACCGCGTGCTCGGCGCAGCCGTTCGACGGGCGGGACGACCCGTCCGACCTGCAAGATCACAGCGCGCCCTCCTTGACCTCAACCGTGGTCGAGGTCCTAGCGTGGCTGCATACCGACGGAAGGAACCTGAGGAACCATGCCTGTCTACACTCTCCCCGAGCTGTCCTACGACTACGGTGCGCTCGAGCCGCACATCTCCGGGCGGATCATGGAGCTGCACCACTCCAAGCACCACCAGGCCTACGTCACCGGCGCGAACACCGCCCTGGAGAAGCTCGCCG